>NZ_JAJOLR010000016.1:0-1451 GCF_021129245.1 Pontibacillus sp. HN14
TGAAGTGCCCCCCTATCTTAGGACAAAAATAGGGGGATCATTTATGGGAAGATTTACTCCCACCGAAAAGCTTCAAGCTGCCCAAGAGTATATAAATGGTGGCGTAAGTTATCGCGATCTAGAAAAGCGGTTAAACATTGACAACTCGGTTATCCGATATTGGGTTCAATTATATACTTATCATGGGGAACAAGCTTTCCATTTCCTCTATACAAATTACACGGCTGCCTTTAAACTGAAGATTGTTCAATTTATCGAAAAATCGAGTTATTCGATTCGGGCTGCCTCAGCCATTTTTCAGATCCCGGATCCCTCTATGGTCCGTAGGTGGAAGAAGAAATGGAAAAAAGGCGGTATGGCAGCCCTCGAATCACCTAAAGAGAGGGCTGCCAGAATGTCATCAGAAGAAACCAACAACCAGAAAAATGATAAAAAAGACCAGGCAATAGATACTGAAGCTATTCAAAAAGAAGTCGAGTACCTACGTATGGAGAACGCTTATCTAAAAAAGTTAAGAACCTTAATTCACGAAAAGGAAAAATCACCAAAAGCGAAAAAACGCAAGTAGTGAATGAATTAAGGTCCACCTATCCGTTTCACGAATTAATTAAGATGGCTGGTTTATCTAGAAGTAATTTTTACTACCATCTTTCCAAAATCAATAAACCTGATCCAGATCAAGGCTTAAAAGAGCGCATCATGTCCATCTACCATAAACATAAAGGTCGTTATGGATACCGACGTGTTCAACAAGAATTAGAGAACACAGGGCATCATGTAAACCACAAGAAAGTTTATCGTCTAATGAAAGAATTGAGTCTTTCAAGTGTGGTTCGTGTGAAAAAATATAAATCTTATAAAGGGAAAGTTGGCCAAATCGCTCAAAACCTGTTAGAACGCGCCTTTGAAGCCGAATTTCCTAATCAGAAATGGGTTACAGATATCACGGAGTTCAAAGTATTTGGTGAAAAGCTGTACCTATCTACTGTTTTAGATCTTTATAACGGAGAAGTGATCGGATACACGATTGGCCATCGCCCTACCTATTCTTTAGTAGAAAAGATGTTATACAAGGCTCTAGGACGCCTTAAAGAAGGCGATGACCTTCTCTTACACTCAGACCAAGGCTGGCATTACCAAATGCCTCAATACCGCACAGCTCTTAAAGAATATGGCGTTACACAAAGTATGTCTCGCAAAGGAAACTGTCTCGACAATGCCGTCATGGAAAACTTTTTTGGAATTATGAAGTCAGAATTCCTTTACATAAGCGAATTTAATAGTGTAGATCACTTCAAACAAGAGCTTGATGAATATATGCATTACTATAACCATGATCGAATTAAATCCAAATTGAAAACAAGTCCAATCTCTTATAGAGAAAAGCATCAACTAGCTGCATAACTAACAATTTCTAACAAATAGAAGTCCTAAATTTGGGGTTCACTTCA
>NZ_JAJOLR010000004.1:0-309512 GCF_021129245.1 Pontibacillus sp. HN14
AAGGTTGATAGGTCGGAGGTGGAAGCGTGGTGACACGTGCAGCTGACCGATACTAATAAATCGAGGACTTATCTATCTAAAGCGCAGACGACCGCTTAGACCCGTACGGATAAGACAGATTCTTGGAAAAGGCGTTAGCCTTTGGAAAGAAGATGACTTATACGCTAGGGTCTGGGAGTTGGAGCTGGAAGCCAGCTTAAGCGTAAAAACGTAAAAGGCACGATGTCATAATTCTTATCTAGTTTTGAAGGTATTTAGAAAAAAATCTAAAATATCTATTGACTTTCTTCTCTCAACAAGATAAAATATAACTTGTCGTTAAAAGAAACGAAGAAAACGAACAACAAAGAGTCTGGCGGTTTTGGCGAAGAGGTCACACCTGTTCCCATGCCGAACACAGAAGTTAAGCTCTTCAGCGCCGATGGTAGTCGGGGTTTCACCCCCGCAAGAGTAGGACGCCGCCATGCTTTGTTATCTTATAAAGCTATCCAAGAGACTTCTTCTAGGACAGATGGATTTGACAATATTCCAACGTAGCTCAGTGGTAGAGCTATCGGCTGTTAACCGATCGGTCGCAGGTTCGAATCCTGCCGTTGGAGCCATGGAGAGCTGTCCGAGTGGCCGAAGGAGCACGATTGGAAATCGTGTAGGCCCAAACACGGGTCTCGAGGGTTCGAATCCCTCGCTCTCCGCCACCAACCTTTTATTGGCCCGTTGGTCAAGTGGTTAAGACACCGCCCTTTCACGGCGGTAACACGGGTTCGAATCCCGTACGGGTCACCACTTAATATATGGAGGATTAGCTCAGCTGGGAGAGCACCTGCCTTACAAGCAGGGGGTCGGTGGTTCGAGCCCGCCATCCTCCACCATTTTAAAATACAATGCACAAGATCATTGTAAGTATCATATAATTGGATATATAGTTGATATTCAACATTGTCGCGGGGTGGAGCAGTCTGGTAGCTCGTCGGGCTCATAACCCGAAGGTCGCAGGTTCAAATCCTGTCCCCGCAACCAAGGTCCGGTAGTTCAGTTGGTTAGAATGCCTGCCTGTCACGCAGGAGGTCGCGGGTTCGAGTCCCGTCCGGACCGCCATTTTTCAATTAAATAGTTTTGTTACTGTAAAGTACATAAGACTGGCTCGGTAGCTCAGTCGGTAGAGCAACGGACTGAAAATCCGTGTGTCGGCGGTTCGATTCCGTCCCGAGCCACCATGTTTTGTGCAGGCCTAGCTCAATTGGTAGAGCAACTGACTTGTAATCAGTAGGTTGGGGGTTCAAGTCCTCTGGCCTGCATACTTTCTCAAAACGTGGAGGGGTAGCGAAGTTGGCCAAACGCGGCGGACTGTAAATCCGCTCCCTCTGGGTTCGCAGGTTCGAGTCCTGCCCCCTCCACCATTTAAATTACTACAGTAAGTAGGGGTATAGTTCAAAGGTAGAACAGCGGTCTCCAAAACCGCCGATGTGGGTTCGATTCCTACTACCCCTGCCAATTTCATTTTATGGCGGATGTGGCGAAGTGGTTAACGCACCGGATTGTGGCTCCGGCATTCGTGGGTTCGATCCCCATCATTCGCCCCATAAAACATTGGCCCATAGCCAAGCGGTAAGGCAACGGTTTTTGGTACCGTCATGCGCTGGTTCGAATCCAGCTGGGCCAGCCAAGAAGTTTCGCGGAAGTAGTTCAGTGGTAGAACACCACCTTGCCAAGGTGGGGGTCGCGGGTTCGAATCCCGTCTTCCGCTCCATTTTTATTTGGCGGCATAGCCAAGTGGTAAGGCAGAGGACTGCAACTCCTTTACCACCGGTTCGAATCCGGTTGCCGCCTCCATTTATATGCCGGTGTGGCGGAATTGGCAGACGCGCACGACTCAAAATCGTGTTCCTCACGGAGTGTCGGTTCGAACCCGACCACCGGTACTGGAAAGTCTGAAATAGAATATTGAACATATTTTGAATCGCTGAGAAGAGCGATTTTTTTTATGTCTTTTTTTAGTATCTTCTTATGTAGAAATTTGAAGTTGAGAGGGTGTTTCCGCTAGCGATAGATGGGTGTAAGGTGGTTGGGGAAATTATTCGCTTTCCACGGCGAGCTGGGAGGTCTCCTCAATCGGTACGCGCTTTCCTGGGTCTCCCTTATGCTCATTGGGAGTAACGGAAACATGCCATATTCATTAATCCTGTAACAGTCGCCGCCCTATGGTGTTGGACTGTTTGTAGAACAAAAACACTCCTTTCACTGATGAAATGGAGCGGCCTCTTCCAATTCGAATATCTCAAACCTCGAGTATTCCATATGAGGGTCTTTAGTTGAAGAAGAAGGAGCATTTTCCGACAGGGAACTTGCTCTTTTTTTGTAGTCGAAATTGGATGCGTTTTTGCACTTGAAATTGTATGTTTTCGACGGGGAATATGATTTGCATTCTATTCTACAAATAGCACTGATAAACAAAGGTATAACCACAAAAAAAATGAGCATCAAATTGCTATGCAATTCAACGCTCATTTTATCTTGGTATCTTCACGATGCTCTCAGTTGTTTCTTTTGCTGTTGTTTCCGTCTGTACCATTTCGCTAGCATTCCGTGTTTTGGACTTAGGAAGAAAGCGAGAGTAAAGAGCACTCCTGTTGCAGTGGCCATGGCTCCTGATATCGATACATCTACAAAAAGAGCGAAGGTGTATCCTAGTAAGGAGGAGAGTGCGCCGATAAGAGCACTTAAGGCGATCATACCACCGAAGGAATCAGTGAGAAGGTATGAAGTTGCTCCTGGTACGATTAACATAGCTACAACAAGGATAGCTCCCACGCTATCGAATGAGGCCACGGTAGAGAAGGATACCATCGACATTAATACATAATGAATAGCGACCACTGGCACTCCTATTGATATAGCTAACTGAGGATCAAAGGTGCTAATTTTAAATTCCTTATAAAATAGTAAGATGATGGATAGGTTTAAGATAAACACGAAGCCTAATAGCCATACTGCAGTGGGGCCTAAGTTTATCCCGTTCCATGTCCATGTATCCCATGGGACAAATGCAATTTCTCCCATTAAGGCGTGTTCAACGTCTAGGTGTACACTATCTCCTATAAAGGAGATCAAGACGACGCCGAGTGCGAAGAGAGAAGTGAACACGACCCCGATTGCAGCATCGGATTGAACTCCGCTTGAATCGAGGAGTTGCACCATTAAAGCGGTTAGTATGCCTACTATGGCTGCTCCGATTAGCATGGGAACTCCATTTAGAGAATGGGTCACGAGAAATGCTCCTACAATCCCGAGGAGAACGGTATGACTGATGGCGTCTGCAAGCATCGACATTTTTCTAAGAACGAGTAAAGCTCCTGTCATACCACAAGTGATACCTACCAAGACTCCTGTTGTAATAATCCATAAACTATACGTCATGTTTGTCTCACCGCCTTTATTATAACTCCTTTACTGGCGCCAAATAATAAGGATAGGACAAAGATGAAAGAGGCACATAGGACAATGAGGGGACCTGTAGGAAGCCCTTCACCTGCTGTGCTGATTAACGTTCCGGTTACTCCTGATACGGCACCGAATAGACCTGCAATGACGCCCATCTTTCCTAAACGATCTGTCCAGTAACGGGCAGCGAGTGGGGGAGTAATTAGCAGTGCCGCTATCAGTACCACTCCAACCATTTGAATTCCGACAACCACTACACCTACTACTAGGGCCATTAGAACGAAATTAAACACGCTAACCGGTAAGCCGATCCCCCTGGCGTAGTTTGGGTCGAAAATAGAAATCTTAAATTCTTTGAAGAATAGGGAGGAGAGTACAATGATTAAGAGAGATCCCACCGCAATTACTTGAATATCGCTCTTAACCATAGCAGCTGCCTGCCCGAATATGAAATCCTCAAGGCCGCTTTGATTGCCTTTTGCGTGCTTTGTTATATAGGTTAGCAACATAATTCCAAGTCCAAAGAAAACGGATAACACGACGCCAATAGAGGCATCCGTCTTGATCCTTGAATGTTTCACGATGGCTTGAATAAAGTATGTGGCAAGTAATCCTGTTGTAGCAGCCCCTAGTAGAAAGAGGGGAATCGATTTAACGCCAAATAATAGAAAAGCTAAGCAGACGCCAGGAAGTGTCGCATGAGCCATGGCGTCTCCTATCAGACTTTGTTTTTTGAGTAGAACGAAACTACCAATTAAACCACTAGCAAAGCCAAGCAAGGAGGAGCCAGCTAATACCCATTGCGTGTTTGGGTTGGTTAATAGGCTTAAAAATTCACTCATGAATATTATCCTCCTTGGGTAAGAATAGGACCATTTCCTAAAAAGGATATGGCTCCTCCATAAGTTCGTTCCAGGTTATCAAGCGTGAAAACACTCTCTGTTGGTCCATAGTCCACTGGGGTTTTGTTAAGCAGCAGACAATGGTCAAAATAGTCTTTTACAGTCTGCAGGTCATGATGGACGACCAGGACTGTTTTGCCTTGTTCACGCCATTCTTGTAGCAGCTTCATAATGGCTTTCTCCGTTGCGGCGTCTACGCCTGCGAATGGTTCATCCATGAAATAAATTTGAGCATCTTGTGCTAGTGCACGGGCTAAGAAAACACGCTGCTGTTGTCCTCCAGATAGTTGACTAATTTGTCGGTTAGCAAATTCTTTCATACCGACTTTTTCAAGACACTCATAGGCGAATTGTACTTCTTTTTTATTTGGGCGACGGATCCAACCAATATGGCCATAGCGGCCCATGAGAACTACATCTAATGCATTTGTGGGGAAATCCCAATCTACTTCACTTCTCTGTGGAACGTAGCCAATTAAATTACGCTGTTTTTTATATGGTTTCCCGTACACCGTTACATCCCCTGATAGACGAGGAATCAGATGCAGAATCGACTTAATTAAGGTGGATTTTCCTGCCCCGTTTGGTCCGATAATTCCAGTTAACGTTCCTTCTGGAATGGTGAAATTCACATTTTCTAGGACGGGCTGTCGTTCATAGGTTACAGCCAGGTTTTGAATTTCGATAGCTTTCATATAAGCATCTCCTTTCTTGGTAAGGCTGAAGGTACAGAAACAAATTTATTACTTCAATGCACTTACAATCGTCTCGATATTGTGTCTGAACATGCCAATATAGGTTCCTTCTTCAGTATCAGCTGGGCCCATCGCATCGGAATAAAGTTCTCCGCCGATTTTTAGGTTATGACCCTCTGCTTTAGCACCCTCTACTACAGCATTAATTGACCTTTTGTTTACACTACTTTCTACAAAGACTGCTTTAATATTTCTCTCAGAAACGGTATCGATAATACGCTGCACATCTTTTAATCCATATTCTGATTCTGTGCTTAATCCCTGCAGTCCCATCACTTCTAGTCCATATGCTTTACCAAAGTAATGAAACGCGTCATGGGCGGTGACGAGTACGCGGCTCTCTTCTGGAATTTGAGAAATTTGCTCTTTAGCATAAGTATGCGTTTCGTCTAATTTTTGTTTATATTTTTCTGCTTGTTTTTCATAATACGCTTGGTTTTCAGGGTCTAAATCGCTAAGACCTTTGGTCACTTCGTCAACAGCATACTTCCATAAGTTAATATCAAACCAGACGTGAGGATCTGGAATGTCCGGGTTGGCCGGGTCAGCATCAAGCATATCCTCTGGAATGGCTTCTGCTACAGCGTGCGTAGGTTTTTCGGAGCGCATTTTTGCGAATACATCGTTCATTTGGCCTTCTAAGTGATGTCCGTTATAGAAGATCACATCCGCTTTTTGTAAGTTTTCAATATCACTCGTAGTGGCTTTATACGTATGCGGGTCCGTTCCAGGCCCCATTAAGCTCTTAACATTGACATGTTCACCGCCTATGTTTTCAGCAATATCACCGATTTGAGCTATGGTAGTAACAACCTTTACTTTTTCATCTCCTGATGTGTCGTCTGAAGCATTACACCCAACTAAAGCAATCATTGTTAGGAATGCTATGGTTATTAATTTCTTCATGTTTCCTATGTCCTCCCTTTTTGTACATGTTAATAAAAGTTTCCTTTATGCAAAAAAATAATTAAAAAAATGACTTTTCGTTAGCTCTATAAAGATATGAGCGAAGTAGAAAAGTGTGCGTGTTTTTTAAAAAATTAACTCGAGCTATAAAAGTTTCCTTAGTGCAAAATATATAGATAAATCAAAACGTTGTCAACAGTCTGGCATAAACTAAATCTTATGGATGGTTTTTTATACGTTAAAATGAATAAAAAGTCTGTTTTTAAAGTTTTTATTCATAATTATTGAATACTTATACTTTTGGCGTTATAATCATACATAATATAATAACCAAGGGAGAAGGAAAGGGGACTTATGATGAACAAAACATGTGTGTTAGCTTATTCCGGAGGGTTAGATACTTCCGTTTCAATTAAATGGCTTCAAGAGAAGTACGGATACGATGTGATTGCGCTTGGTCTTAGTGTGGGGGAAGGGAAAGACATGGAAGCGGTCCGTCAGAAAGCGTTAGATGTGGGAGCTGTAAAGGCGATTATGATTGATGCAAAAGAAGAGTTAGCGGAAGATTTTCTTTTGCCTGCGTTAAAAGCAAATGCAATGTATGAAGGGAAGTATCCATTGTCATCAGCACTGTCTCGTCCATTGATTGCCAAAAAACTTGTTGAGATTGCTCATCAAGAGGGCGCAGAGGCGGTCGCTCATGGGTGTACAGGGAAAGGAAATGATCAGGTTCGGTTTGAAGTTGCTATTCAGGGATTAGACCCAGATCTTGAAGTGATTGCACCCGTTCGAGAGTGGAAGATGACACGGGATGAAGAAATTGCTTATGCCAAGGAAAAGGGCATAAATATACCGATAACAGATGAGAATCCTTTCTCGATTGATGCGAACATCTGGGGACGGGCTTGTGAAGCGGGGGTGCTTGAAGACCCTTGGACAGAGGCGCCGGAAGCAGCATATGAATGGACGGCTCCTATTCACCTTACGCCTGATGAGCCAGAAACGATTGTCGTTTCATTTGAAAAGGGTAAACCGGTTGGTATAAACGGGAAAGCAATGTCTTTTGTCGACATTATTGAAAAGCTAAATATCCTCGGCGGAGAGCATGGTATTGGGCGTATTGACCACGTAGAGAATCGTCTTGTGGGCATTAAATCACGTGAGGTTTATGAATGTCCTGCAGCCATGATTCTGATTCAAGCTCACAAGGAATTAGAACACCTTACTCATACAAGAGATGTAGCTAAGTTTAAACCACAAGCTGAGCAACAACTAGCAGAGATGATTTATGAAGGATTGTGGTATTCACCTTTGCGTGAAGCGCTTCTAGCTTTCCATGAAGAGACTCAAGTGAACGTAACGGGAGATGTGAAAGTGAAGTGCTTTAAAGGTCAGGCGGTCGTTGTCGGTACGAGAGCGGAAATGAGTTTATACGACGAAGAATTAGCTACTTACTCTAAAGGGGATGCCTTTGACCACGATGCAGCTGTCGGCTTTATTAAATTGTGGGGATTGCCATCTAAAGTATATGCTAAGAAACAGAAAACAAAAGTGAACGTCTGAGGGGGAAATAACATGTCATCAAAAGTATGGGGAGGACGCTTTACCACAAGTCCAAATCAGCTCGTAGAGGAAATGAATGCTTCGATTTGCTTTGATCAGGCATTGCTCGACGAGGACATTGAAGGAAGCCTTGCTCATGTAGCTATGCTTGCTCGGTGTGAAATTATAGAAGAGGGAGAAGCGCAAACCCTTACTGAAGGGTTAAAGACGGTTCATGAGAAGGTGGCATCAGGAGAAGCGACGCTCAGAGCCCAGTATGAGGACATTCATATGAATGTGGAAATGTTGCTTCATGAAGAAATAGGCAAACTCGCTGGTAAACTTCATACTGCGCGAAGTCGGAATGATCAGGTTGCTACAGACATGCACTTATATTTGAAGAAGAAGGTACAGAATATAAGCAGTCTTCTGAACGATGTCCAGACTGTTTTATGCGAGAAAGCGGAATCTCATATTGATACGATTGTACCTGGATATACGCACCTTCAGCGCGCGCAGCCCATTTCATTTGCCCATCATTTACTCGCTTATTTCTGGATGTTTCAGCGGGACGCAGGTCGATTAGAGGATAGTCTGAAACGAATTGACGTATCCCCCCTTGGGGCCGGGGCTATTGCAGGAACGACATTTCCAATTGATCGGGCGTTCACAGCTGATCTATTAGGGTTCAAAGAAGTTTATCCGAACAGTATGGATGCTGTAAGCGACCGGGACTTTATAGTAGAATTTCTGAGCAATGCGTCTATCCTTATGATGCATATTTCCCGTCTGAGCGAAGAGATGATTATCTGGTCAAGCCAAGAGTTTAATTTTGTGGAATTCGATGATGCTTTCTGTACAGGATCTAGTATGATGCCTCAGAAGAAAAATCCGGATATGCCTGAACTTTTAAGAGGGAAGACAGGGCGAGTGTATGGCCATCTGATGGGGCTGTTAACAACGCTAAAAGGGTTACCACTTACGTATAATAAAGATATGCAAGAAGACAAGGAAGGTATGTTTGATACAGTGGAAACCCTGGAGAAGAGTTTGGCTATATTGGCACCAATGCTTGAGACTATGGTTGTTAAGAAAGAGCAGATGTATGAATCGGTAAAACAAGACTATTCCAATGCAACGGATTTGGCTGATTATTTGGTGACAAAGGGGATGGCCTTTAGGCAAGCTCATGAAGTAACAGGGAAAATCGTCCTGTCAGCTATTCAGCAGAAGAAAAACTTACTAGATCTGAGTCTAGAAGAATATCAATCTTTTTCTACTTTTATTGATTCAGATCTCTATGAGGCTTTGCGTCCGGAACAAGTCGTGTCTGCACGAGGGAGTATAGGTGGAACGGCACCCAATCAAGTAAAAAAACAACTAAACCATGCGAAATCTTTACTAAAGAGCAACTATTAGGTTTAATAGTTGCTCTTTTTGTATACACTATAAGAAAGATTCAAAGAATCATAACTAAACAGAAAAATTACGGGTTTTCGACAATTTTTTTAAATTTCTATTGCTGAATTGTTAAGGATTTGTTAATATAATTTTTGTAGCTGATTTCAGCACATAATTAATACTACAAGCTTAGTATAAATAACTTAAGCATTGGTGCCAATGCGGGTGTAGTTTAGTGGTAAAACCTCAGCCTTCCAAGCTGATGTCGTGGGTTCGATTCCCATCACCCGCTCCATAATTTATGTTGCCAACGCAGTGTTTCGTTTAAAGGTGTGGAAACGAAGCATTGCGTTTTTATATTGTCCAAAAAGGTTACATTGGTTATAAGGGGAATTCTGCCCTTTTGTAATAATCATGACCAAACAAGAAAGGGTGCCATTTGGATGAAAGATTTACAGCAGAAACTAAAGCAAATTGATGGGAAGAGTTATAAAGCGTATAAAGACATTCAAGGAAGATATACGTTTCAGACGCATGCGGTAGCTATTGACTACGTGCAGGGTGACCCGTTTGCGGCTCCGTCTAAAATCAGACTAATTGTCCCATCAAATGAATATAAAATTGCAAGCGAGTGGATGGAGACGTCGACTCGATTGACGTATATAGAAGACCTTGTGGCTCGCCACGTCGCACGGGCGATCGCAAAGGATAAAACAGCAATTAGAGGATCCGGTAAGAGTGGGGCAATTTCGATCGATGCTCCCGGACAGGAAATCCTTGAGCGAACAGCGGTTTCCATAACAGAAAAGCAAACAGAGATTTGCTTATCGATTGGACTGCCAGCGAACGGGCGTCGCATAAATGGTAAAGAAGCGGAAAAATTATTCTTACAAGTGCTTCCTTCCGTTCTTAAACAGTCCTTACTGATGATGAAAGATCAGGATTTTGAAGCAGCAGCTCAGTTAGCAGATCAGCATGATGCCATCAGAGCTAAGATGAAAGAAGAGGATTGGATATCATTTGTTGCAGATGAATCCATTCTTCCTCGCGAAAGTGGAATTAGTAACAGACCGATGAAAAAGGCAGTTCCGTTCACAAGTCCTGAGGAGAACCGCGTTTCTTTCACCATTCCGCATCGAAACGAACCGATTACGGGAATGGCGCTGAAAAAAGGAATCGTTCTTATTGTTGGTGGGGGCTACCACGGAAAAAGTACCCTATTGAAAGCTATTGAACGAGGGGTGTATCCTCATATTAAGGGAGATGGCCGTGAATATGTACTGACGGATCCGGATGCTGTGAAAGTTCGGGCTGAAGATGGACGTCAGGTATCTGGTGTTAACATATCACCGTTTATTAATCATTTACCGCATGGAGAAGATACAGTGCGCTTCTCGACAGAAAACGCCAGTGGAAGCACGTCTCAGGCTGCGAATGTAATGGAAGCGATTGAAGCCGAGGCCTCTACTTTGTTGATTGATGAAGATACAAGTGCTACGAACTTTATGATTAGGGATGCAAGAATGCAAGAATTAGTGGCGAAAGATAAAGAACCTATTACTCCATTTATTGATCAGATTAAACGTCTACGGGATGAAGTAAATGTGTCGACCATCCTCGTAATGGGTGGTTCTGGTGACTATTTTGATGCAGCGGATGATGTGATCATGCTTGATCAATATCTCCCTTATAACGTCACGGAGCAAGCGAAAGAAATTGCCCAGAAATACCCGTTCCACCGGGATGAAGAAAAAGCAGACCACTTCAAGACGATGCCAAAGCGTCATTTTCTACCTGGAAGCTTAGATAGCCGGAGAGGAAAGAAATCAAAAGTGCAAGCGAAAGGTCGTACGCTTATTCTCCTAGGACGTTCTGAGATTTCACTCCATTATGTGGAACAGCTGGTAAGCGGATCGCAAACAAGAATGATTGCAGAAATTCTTCATCATCTAGAGCAGAAGAATTGGTTGAAAGACCAGCGGAGTTTCCCGGAATTATTAGATGCAATTGAAGCTCAGCTTGATCAAAAAGGTCTGGCATCGTTTACTGACTTTAAAGACCAGCATCCTGGTGATCTAGCCAGGCCACGTCGCCACGAGATCGCGGCTACTTTAAATCGTTTACGAACAAGTAAAGTCGATCAGTTCTCCTAAAACAATTATCATAACTGGGAAGAAAGGAGGGAATGAAGATGGACCTTCACGAGTTGAAAGAAGATGTTAAAGCCTATGCGAAAGAAATTGGCATAGATAAGATTAGATTTACAACGCCAGATGTCTTTACTGAATTGAAGGAACGCCTTCGTACGCAGCAGAACCTTGGATACCAGTCTGGATTTGAAAAAGGGACTATAGAAGAGCGAACAGAACCGAATCGGATCGTGCCTGAAGCCAAATCGATTATTTCAATTGCGCTTGCCTATCCGTCCAAATTGAAAGATGCACCAAGAAGTACAAGAGAAGATCGACGAGGGTTATTCTGTCGCGCATCTTGGGGACAGGATTATCATGATGTCCTTCGTGACCGTTTAACCAAACTTGGAGAGTATCTAGAAAGCCGCGTAACAGATTTTTATGGACGGTCCATGGTGGATACAGGAGAGCTATCTGACCGTGCTGTTGCGGAGCGAGCGGGTATTGGATTCACCGGTAAGAACACAAACTTAATTACAGAAGAGTATGGTTCCTATGTGTACCTCGGCGAACTGTTGACCAACGTTGCATTCCCTCCTGATGAACCTGTCGATGATTCTTGCGGAGACTGCAATATTTGTGTGGACGCTTGTCCTACAGGGGCCTTGATTGAGGGAGGGCAGTTAAATGCACAGAAATGCATTGCTTTCTTAACTCAAACAAAAGGTTTTCTGCCGGATGAATACCGCAGTGTCATTGGTAACCGTTTATACGGGTGTGACACGTGTCAGACGGTTTGTCCAAAGAACAAGAAGAAACACAATTTAATTCACGCAGAGTTTCAGCCAGATCCTGAGCGAGTGAAGCCGAGTTTGAAGCCGCTGTTGTCCATTTCTAACCGTGAGTTTAAAGAAACCTACGGGCAGATGTCTGGGTCGTGGCGAGGCAAGAAGCCCATTCAACGGAATGCGATCCTTGCCCTTGCCCATTATAAGGATGAAACGGCTATAGAGGAATTGACGCGTTTAATGAACCAGGATCCTCGTCCCGTAATTCGAGGAACAGCGGCTTGGGCTTTAGGAAAAATCGGGAACCCTTCTGCATATACTGCTATAACCGAAGCAAAAGGTAAGGAAACAGATGAGGAAGTGATTGAAGAAATGGATAAAGGTTTAGCCTTGCTCTAGTCTTCGACAATTTCTCCTAAAATTAGTCTATCTATTTATGTAAAAATGGTGGAAAAACACTTTTACAATCCATGAATACCATGTACAATAATAGAAAATCTGTTGTAAAAGAAGGGATAAACATGACGAAAGGTTCCTTCCTTTATTACGATGAAATGGAAAGTCCTATTGGACCTTTAACACTCCTGGCAACGGAAAAAGGTCTTTGCCGAATTGACCATGGTTCGTTGCGAGATGTGGAATCCAAGCAAACCACGTGGGCCAGAAAATACTTCTTACACATTGAATATGTACACGACCCAGCCCAATTTAAGCAGTTAAAGAAGCAATTAGATGAATACTTTTCAAACAAACGAGATCACTTTGAGGTCCAGCTTGATTTGTATGGAACTCCATTTCAGCAAAAAGTATGGAAAGCCTTAGCCGATATTCCTTTCGGCGAAACTCGTTCCTATAAAGATATTGCTTTAGCGATTCAAGCACCAAAGGCAGTGCGCGCCATAGGTGGAGCGGTTAATAAAAACCCTCTTTCGATTATTCTTCCATGTCATCGTGTCATTGGAAGCAATGGAGCACTTGTCGGGTATGCAGGTGGTCTTGAGCGTAAAGAACATTTATTAGATCTAGAACATCAAAAAGCCGTTTCCTCCTAATGGGGGGAAACGGCTTTTTTTATATCGCGTGCCAGACACCCTTTATCGGAGTGAAGGGTGTCTGGCACGCAAAGGGAAGTGAATCAGGTTCTTTGTTTGCTGCTGTTAGGGTCTGGATGCGCGTAGAGTGAACTTGTACTCGTCGCTTTTGAAGTAGATGTCGCTGTATTCAAATACCGTTCCATCGTAGAAAACACTGTGAAGTTGAATTTTCAAGATAGGGGTGGTCGCATCAAGGCGTAAAGAAGTGGCAACTTCCTGATCTGGCAGAATCGGGATGACCTCTTGGAAGCTTTCTTTTATTTTCATCCCTCGAATCTGCTCAATATAGTCGTATTTAGACCCGCTCATAATTTGATAGGAAAGGTCAGGGAACATGTTGACTGGAAGGTAGGTGTCTTCTAATACATAAGGTGTATCATCTACCAGACGCTGTCGCCTGATATAAAAGACCTTTTCCCCTTCTGATAATTGTAGAACCTCCCTTACCTTCTCGCTAGGTTCGATCATTTGAAAGTTTAAAACGTGATTAATAGGTTCTTTATTTAAACGTCTCATTTCTTCCGTAAAGCTTTGTAATTCAAAAATATTATGTTCAATTTTCTTCTCATTTACATAAGTGCCGCTGCCTTGCACGCGTTTTAATAAATCTTCTTCCACCAGACATTTAATCGCCTGCCTGATGGTAACGCGTGAAGCAGAAAATTGTTCAGAAAGGTGCTTCTCCGTAGGAATCGCTTCGCCTTCCCTCCAGTTTCCTGATTCTATTTCTTCTCTGATTTTGTGTGCAATTTGTCTATATAAAGGGGCTGCCATCGTGATTCCTCCAGTTCTTCTATAAAACCATTATAACGGAAAAAGATAAAAATTTCGACAAAAGATGTTGACGCTTTCAAAAATGTGTATTATATTCATATTAAGTTATTTTTAATACAAATATAATACCTTTCTTGGAGGTTATAACGATGAAAAAACAAAATCTAGTCGTCGTAGGTGGCGGAAGCACGTATACAATCGGAATGATTATGAGTTTAATCGCTGAAAAAGAACAGTTTCCTTTGAAAACGATTACGTTTTACGATACAGATGGAGCAAGGCAAGAACAGATTGCAAAAGCGACTGAAATTATATTACGCGAAAAATATCCAGAACTAGAGTCGTTCTCCTATACAACGGATAAAGAAGAAGCCTTAAAGGGCGCTGACTTTGTCTTTGTTCAAATTCGTACTGGTGGACTGCAAATGAGAGAGAAAGATGAACAGATTCCTCTTCGGTACAATGCCGTTGGACAAGAAACATGCGGGCCAGGGGGCATGGCTTATGGATTGCGTTCCATTGGGGATATGATTGATCTCGTGAAAGATATCCGTCACTATGCTCCGGATGCTTGGATTCTGAACTATACAAACCCTGCTGCCATTGTCGCAGAAGCCCTTAAACGAGAATTTCCAAACGATAAGAAGTTATTAAATATTTGTGATATGCCGGCAGCCATTATGGTGAGTTACGCTGGGATTCTAGGAAAAGATGTATTTGATCTTGTGCCAGAATACTTCGGGTTAAACCACTTTGGCTGGTTTACAGGAATCTATGATAAAGACGGTAATGATCATACTCAAACCATCAAGCGTGCGATTACTGAAGATGGATTTATCCCAGAAGACGCTGAGATTGCCAATGACCCTTCTTGGATTAAGACATTTAAACAGGTAGAGCGTATGGTTAACGATTTCCCTGATTATCTTCCAAATACGTATCTTCAGTACTACTTATACCCAACTGAAATGGTAGAGAAAGAAGATCCGGAGAATACGAGAGCTCGTCAGGTTATTAACGGACGCCAAGAACGCGTACACGCTTTAGCGGATCAGATTGTGGCAGATGGAACGACTGCGAATGTGGAATTAGAAGTTGATATCCACGGTCGATACATGATCCGTGTAGCGGCTTCAATGGCATATAATAACGGAGATATTTTCATCGTCATGGTTGAGAACAACGGAACCATTGCGAATCTTCCGGATGACGCTATGGTAGAGGTGCCGGCTATGATGACGAACCGTGGCCCGAAACCGTTTGCTGTTGGACACATCCCGACGTTCTACAAAGGTCTAATCGAAGGTCAGCTTGCTTATGAACAGCTCGTTGTGGATGCGTACTTTGAGAATAGTTATGAAAAAGCGTTACAGGCGCTGACATTAAACCGGACAGTAGTAGATGCACCGGTAGCAAGACAGATTTTAGATGATCTGATTGATGCGAATAAAGCGTATTGGCCAGAACTTCATAAACGTAAGCAAGAAGCGGTCGTGCAGTAAGGAACGGACCCGGACCACACCCCGGGTCTTCTCTTATTCCAACAAGGAAAGCGTTTTCGTTAAAAAAGGGGGATCGGAATCGTGAAAAAATATTTTGGATCGTTACAGAAATTCGGGAAATCATTGATGGTTCCTGTTGCGCTTCTACCGGCAGCAGGTATCTTGTTAGGGTTTGGGGCGGCACTTACAGGTCCTTTAGCAGATACGGTGACGTTTTTACAAAATGATGTTGTGCAATTCATCGGCGAAGGGATGTCTGATATTGGGATTAGTATCTTTAATAATCTGGCTGTGATCTTTGCCATTGGAGTCGCGATAGGGCTGACGGGAGGGTCAGGCATTGCGGCACTAGCAGCGCTTCTTGGTTATGTAATTATGAATAAAACCATTTCCTTCGCCCTTGGTATTACAGCTGAACAGGTCGCTGAAAACGGGGAGTATGGAATGGCGCTTGGGATCCCGACGCTCGAGACAGGGGTGCTCGGGGGAATTGTTGTAGGCCTTCTAGCCGTTTGGGTATACAACAAGTTCCACGAATTTGATCCACCTGAAGTACTCGGATTCTTTGCAGGGGATCGATCGGTTGGGATTGCTATGGTATTTACATCAATCTTCTTGGCAATGGCAATGATGGTTGTATGGCCACCCATTCAAGGTGGTATTAATGCCGTTGCCAATGTGATCGCTAACGGAGCAACGAATCCTTTGTATATTGGTTTATACGGATTTCTTGAACGTGCTTTAATTCCTACTGGTCTTCACCATATTTGGTATGCGCCGTTTTTATGGACATCCCTTGGTGGAACGACAGAGGTTGCCGGACAAATGGTTTCTGGTGACCAATATATCTTCTTAGCTCAAATTGCTGAAGGTGTAGAGGTTACAGCTGGTCGCTTTATGGCCGGTAAGTTTCCAGTTATTATGTTCGGATTATTAGGTGCGGCACTTGCGATGTATCGTCAGGCAGACAAAGACAATCGTCCGGTTGTGAAAGGGATGCTGATTGCGGCTGCCGGTACAGCGTTCTTAACAGGAATTACGGAGCCTATTGAATTTACCTTCTTATTCGTAGCTCCACTTCTATTTTTATTCCATGCTTTTCTAGCAGGTGTATCATACGCTGTTACGTACATGCTCGACGTTCACTTAGGATGGGCCGGGGGCTCTGGATTCATTGATTATGTTCTTGTGAACGCGATACCAGGGACAGAAAATTGGTGGATGAACATGGTTCTTGGTGCTGTATTCTTCGTGATTTACTTCTTCTCATTCTCTTTCGCCATTAAGAAATGGAACCTTGCCACACCAGGGCGTGGTGGACAAGAGAATAAGCTTTATACTAGGGCAGATTATAATGAGAAGAAAGGCGATGACAAAGGCGGTAAGAAAGAAAAAGGAAGCGCCAATAAAGAAACCGCTTTAGCTATCATGCAAGCTCTTGGAGGTCAGGAGAATTTAAAACACATCGATGCGTGCTTTACTCGCCTGCGTGTGGAAGTCAGTGATCGTGAGAAAATTGACGAAGATCATTTGAAAGCTTTAGGAGCAGCCGGGGTTGTAAAGGTAGACCACAACATTCAAGCTATATTTGGCGGACGTTCAGATTTATACAAAAACGAAATTAACCGAATCATAAAACAAGAAACAGCCTAAATAAAAAAAGCAGGGACCTTTACTTAACGTAAAACGTCTCTGCTTTTTTGCGTTAAAGCACGAATACGTGTCTGACACGCGTTCGTGCTTTAACGCATGGCAGGGTGTCTGGCACGCGTCAGTATGGTAATGCGGTGAAGGGGGCGTCTGTGTGGTTTAGGGATGATTTGGGGTGGTGTTTCATAAAGTGGTAGAAAGGAGGGGAGCCATGGGGATTCAGGAGAGATTAAAGGATTACTGGGAGCGGTGTTTGAAAGGTGAAGGGCTGGAGAGGCGGACGCCTTCGTGGGTTTTACTGAAGATGCAATGTCATGAGAAGCGGGGAGCCAGAGTTGTACGTGTTACAGCGGAGGGGGCGCCTTATCGGTCATTAAGGCTGAATAATGGTGAACAACAGATCGATTACGCGCTCTATGTAACTTTTTTTATTCAACAAGGGGATCACTATTATATAGAAGAAGAGCAGCGGGATCATCGTGCTATATTTAAAGGGAATGAACTTCTTAAAGATGAAGCCTTACCTGTTCCAAAGGAGGAAGCCCCGCCCCGTGAAGCTCTTACTTTAATTAATGAAGAAGGCACGCTGTGGCGAGAAGATACGAGAAGCACATACGACCGGCAAAAAGCGGTTCAGTATGCAAACCTTTGGTGGAATACGCATAATCCTGCTTATCGACACTTCACAGATGATTGCACGAATTTTATCTCACAATGTCTGAAAGCCGGAGGAGCCCCAATGTGGGGATCGCCGCACAGGGGAAAGGGATGGTGGTACAACTATAAAGTATGGAGCTATAGCTGGACAGTAGCGAATGCGATGCGGTGGTACTTGAGCGGGGCTAAACAAGGAGTAAAGGGGAGAGAGGTAGAAAGAGCGAGTGACCTGATCTTAGGAGATATTATTTGCTATGATTTTGAAGGAGACGGAAGGTGGAATCATACCACGATTGTTGTAGGGAAAGATGCCTTTGGGGAGCCTCTTGTGAACGCTCATACGTCTAATAGTTATCACCGGTATTGGGATTATGAAGATTCAACGGCTTATACTCCTAATATTCAGTATAAGTTTTTCAGGATAGGAGAGTAGAAAATATGATATAATACGGTAGTTATTACATGTTAGAGGTGACTGAAAATGGCTCTTCATATCGTATTATATCAACCAGAAATCCCAGCCAATACGGGTAATATCGCAAGAACATGCCTGGCTACGGATACGGTATTGCACTTAGTTCGTCCGCTTGGTTTCTCAACAGATGATAAAATGCTTCGTCGGTCTGGCCTTGATTATTGGCACGATGTCGATGTTCGTTATCATGATTCGATTGAGGAATTGTATGAAGCGCATCCGGACGGCAGTTTCTATTATATAGAGAACTTTGGTACAAAGTATTGGACGGATTATGATTACAGTAACCCTGAAGAAGAATTGTTCTTTGTCTTCGGACGGGAAACAGATGGGATTCCGAAATCTTTGCTTGAAGGGAAAGAAGACCGCTGTTTACGTATTCATATGTCGGATAAAGTTCGGTCTTTAAACTTATCCAATACGGCTGCCATTCTTGTGTACGAAGTGTTACGCCAGCAAGGATTTCCTGGTTTAAACTAAAAAAAGAAGCCGATCGCCCCGTAACGAGGCGATCGGCTTTTTTATGGATGCAAAGAAATGTCTAGCTCTTAAACGTGTAACGCTCCTGCCATGTGTTGTGCTTGCGGTGCTTTAGATAATCTGATCCCACCCAGGTGATATACACGAATGGTAATAATAGATTTAAAAGGCCACCTTCACCTGTAATTAAGTAATGGACGAAGTAGTAGATCAGCGCTGCTGTAAAGAGAAGTTTGATATAGAATACATGAATATTTTTCACCGTACAACGCCTCCTTCATTGTAAAAAAACCAGCATCTCTAGAGATGCTGGTTTTATGTAGTGGCTTATTTTGTATCGTAACCTGCTGAGAAGATCGAAATAACAAAAGTCACAATAACCCCAAGAACTAGCATTAATTTCATGTCTTATGCCCCCTTAGTCTAGAACGTCATAATGTTCGCTAATGTTTATTATACCCAATTTGGACAAAAGTGTGAACATAGAATAGGTTTTTTCTAGGGAGAAATGTGAACGTTTTATTTTCCTTAATCCGTATTGATTCTTTGGGCTGTGACTTTCATATCGTGTTTACTGTTCTTAGATTGTAGCGTTAACGTCTCCGTTGTTACAGAATAGGCCCACATTAATTTCCCACTATCTGCTGCAATTCTCATATACTGATCTTCGATGAGTTCATATTCCGAAGTCCAGCCGTTAAGGGTGACAACTCCATCTTCTTTTAAAACAAGGCGATCTCCGGAGTGGAAGGAGCCACCTTCTTCTAAGATGACCCATGTTCCTTTTAACGAAGGCGGCTTTTCTTGGCAACCTGCTAACACCATCATAAAAACAATCACGAGCCCTATACCTAATCGGTTGTTCATCCGGCCTCAGCTCCTTAATGATCTATATGCACCTGAAGTTGAAGGCATGTTCTAAATAAGTAAATTGACAACGGTATAGAGAACCGTGTATAATTTAATTTAGTTAAGTTAACTAAATTAAATGGTAAAGGGGTGGGTGTACATGGGTTACATTTATCTACTAGCTGCCATAGTGACCGAAGTGTTCGGGAGTTCCATGTTGAAATGGTCCACAGTTGAGGGCATTTCAAAACTATGGGGAACGATTGGAGTAATATCAGGGTTTATGATGGCTCTATTCTTCCTGCAGCTCACTCTTCAGTACCTCCCATTAAATACAGCTTATGCCGTATGGGCTGGTGGGGGAACCGCGCTCACAGTAGCTATTGGCGCTCTGCTTTTCAAAGAACAAATCAATGGTATGATGATTGCAGGGATACTTTTGATTATAGGTGGGGTCTTCATCCTGAATATGGCTAAGGCTGCCCACTAATAGATAGAGGGGTCTTTATGAAAGATAACGAGAAAGCTGCTTATTTGCAGCATTTATTTGAGGAATTTTGGAAGAACTTAGCGGAAGAGGAAGACCGTTTTAAGAAATACGGTTTATCTTCTACCGTAGAAGTTCTTCTGACCACGGTCATTCGATTGGAACATCCAACGAGTACAGAAGTTGCTGAAAAACTAGATATATCGAAAAGCGCCGTAAGCCAAATGGTCTCTAAACTTGAGGAGGATTCTTTCTTAAAGAAATATGCAGACAAGAGCGATAAACGCGTCCACCGCATTACCCTTGGAGAGAAAGGGAAAGCCTATGCGAAGGATCTTGAGCGGTATGACGACTATTTCTTCCGTCTCCTATCTGAGAGTTTAAATGAAGAAGAATTAAGCCAAACGGTGAATTCTTTCGAGAAGATCTTACAAGCTATGAACGTCAAAAACTGATTCCTGAATGGAATCAGTTTTTTTATATCCAATTGTTCCGCTCTTCTGCCGCCACTATGATAGGGCGCAGTGGAAAGGAAGGTGTTCCTAATACAGCCTTAGCATTTATCAAACTCACAGCGTCCTGCATTATGGGCGAATCTTTTCTTTCGACTCATTTTTCCGAAACCTCGTACATAGACTGTATTATTCAGTGCTTGCCTAACTTCAACAGGGGAGGTCTTTTGAGTGGATTTCTTAAAAAAGGTGCAAAGTTACAGGGAAGAAGAGGAGAACTTGAAGTGGGAAGGGACATTTGGTGAGTATTTAGACATGCTTCGTGAACGTCCGTACCTGGCTCAGTCAGCTCACTCCCGTGTTTATAATATGATTAAACATGCGGGGATCGAAGAGCAAAATGGAAGGGTTCATTATAAGTTTTTTGACGATCAGATCTTTGGATTAGAAGAAGCAATGGAGAAACTGGTGGAGGAATATTTCCACCCGGCAGCCAAGCGACTGGATGTTAAGAAACGGATTTTGTTATTGATGGGACCAGTCAGCGGTGGTAAATCGACACTTGTTACGTTGTTAAAACGTGGTTTAGAGCGATTCTCTCATACAGATGAAGGGGCAGTTTACGCCATTAAAGGTTGTCCGATGCATGAGGATGCATGCATTTCCTTAAACACCCATTAAAATAGAAAACGGATTACCTGAATTGGTAATCCGTAATCTCAAGCACAGCTGGCTCAGCATTCTTGCCGGTTCGTGCTTTTTTTATGATATCTATGGTGACGGACTCGAAAATGGTTTGGATGGCAATTTTCTTGTCTTCAAATGACATTTGAGGGTAGGTTTCCTTGATATTCTGTAGAACAAGCATTACATCTTCTTCGCTTGCTACTTCCGATACTTCTTCCTTTAGCATTTTCATTAGATCCTCCTCAGTGGATCGAGCATTCTCTAGTATATCTTTATAACGTTTCTTATCAATATCGCCCTCTAGATACATTTCTTCAGCGCGCTCACGTTTCAACTTAACCTTCTCAAGTTCATTCTCAATATGTTCTTTATCCACTTCTGGATCAGCATTAGAAGTCTCTTTCGATGGTTGGAAGTTATCAATGGATACTGTTAGTGCATTGAAGAAGGTTTCTTCTAGCGTGTTTTCAGCAATAACAGGTTGATCACAAATACCAAACTTAAACCGTCCCTGGCATTTGTAGAATCTATGGACCGTGTTGTTTTTTCTTTTCTTACTACTACCCGTTAAGCTTTTACCGCATTTTCCACACTTTCCGATACCTGAGAATGGATAGGGGGTGTTTGCTTTAAAGGCCATTTTACTTCTGTTCTTCATAATTAAAGCTACCTCTTTAAAATCTTCCTCTTCAATAAGAGGTTCAAAGTCCTCTTGCTGGATAGGGGTAATAATATCTTCTCCAGTCAATTTCCCTTTAGCTAGACTTCGATGATTCCAACGAACTTGTCCAATGTAAATAGGATTGCGAAGCAAATAACGAACAGAGAAGTCACTCCAAATCTCTCCCTTTTTCGTCTTGACTCCACGCTTGTTAAGTTGCTTAGCAATGTATTGAGAACCATGTGTGAGTGCTTTCTTAAAGATATATTTAACCCATTGAGCTTCATCATGATTTATTACAAGTTTACCTTCTATAATGTCATAACCATAGGGGGCAGGAGCTCCATTTCGATAGCCATTTTCACTACGGCTCATCATGTTTTCGAAAACACGTTCAGCTGTCTGCTCACGTTCCCATTGAGCCATAGCTGCAACCAGTGTAATAAATAAACGACCAGCAGCAGTAGTGGTGTCATAAACCTCCGTCGCTGACTTAAACTTTACATCATGTTTCTCCATAAGTTTTAACAGCTTATGAAGGTCAGACACTGATCGGATGAATCTGTCCAAACGATAAACAAGCAGAACATCAAATTTCTCAGACTCGATGTCCTCAATCAACTGTTGCATTCCTGGACGTTTAAGGTCTTTAGCCGAGAAACCATCATCTACGTAGTCCTCAACACACGTCCACCCTTGAGAGGTGATGTAAGCATTAAGGCGCTCGTTCTGAGTTTCCAAACTGACACCTTTTTCAACTTGCATAATTGTTGAAACACGTCTGTATTTAGCTGCTCTCATGTTCATCACCTCCGTTAAATAATGTTACCTATATTATATAGAGCGTGAGCCTGTTAGTTCAACGACTTATCCCAGGGAACAAAAACCATTTCTCACAATTTCCTCCCATACCATCTTACCCAGGTATTGTTTTTCTAAATGTTGAAGTCTTTGGTTGGCAAAAGTATGTGTGACACCAAATGTTTCAGCTATAAGTTCAACGGCTTCACAACGACGCTCTGGAAGATCTAATTTAAGTAACATGAAAGTAGGTACACAAAAGTGAAGAGCAAAATTCCTAGCTTGCCATTCTTGTTTCAGACGGTATGTGTTAGCCATAAAAAGCTGATTTCCCGCATGCCAAAGAACATGGCAGATTTCATGACCGAAGCTTTCCCATTGTTCTTCAGGTGTATCATGAATTTGCAAATGAATGGAGTTTCCAGATCGAAAGGGTCCATGCTCTCCAATATTCAGATCTACTTTTAAAGAGGATGATATATAACCTAGCTCCATATCAAACGGGCAATGGATCCCCATAGCTGTGTATAGTTCTTTGATTTGATCTTCTAACCTTGTGTATTCGTACTTCAATAAAGAATCCTCCCACTTGTAACAAAACTATTTATGAACTGGAAAAGCCTTGTTATTTTATCAGGCTTTAGATAATTCTACTAAATAATTGAATTGCTATCCACTTCCAATTAGGAGAAAAAATAGAACAAATGTTCTTTTTTGGGTGAAAAATAAGACCAATAGGATTATAAGTTTATTTATAACCCTTATTAGTCATCTTTTCTTTTCTTAGCTTTTTCTCGAACCCATTCGAAGTGATTTTTAATTTCTTCTATATCTTCACGCGTGAGGTCTTTCCATGAGTTAAGATCATAAAAGCTAAGATCCATATCTTGCATGTTATTATCTATAAGGTATTGTTTGAGTTCCTCAAGGGGATCAAAGGCATCTTTCACCTCACTAGATTCTGCGTAGGATCTCCCCAGGATAAAGTCAGTACTAACATTATAGAAGTTAGCTATCTTATTTAGTGTTTCATAATCTGGATTTCTTTTTCCTAACTCGTAATGAGCGTAAGTTCCTCGACTAATATTCAGTTTTTCAGCAAGCTCTCCTTGCGTAAGTTTTTCCCTCTGTCTCAAATATTTAAGCTTTTGACCAATCATCAAAGCACTTCCTTTAGTTAATATATTGATCATGTTTTGTTAAAAATGTATTTTTATATATTTTATAAACTATTTATATTATAAAGTAGCAATTTGCTACATGAAATAAATGTAGCAAAAAAGTACATGTTTGTGTTGACAGTTGCGTATTGCTACATTATACTTTGGTTATACAGTCGCAAATCGCTACAAAAGGTGGTGAGTAAATGAACCAACGAATGTGGCTAAGTAAAATAAGAAAAAAGAAAGAATTAACGCAATTAGAGGTAGCAAAACAATCCAATATTGGGAGAGCATATTATACTCAAATTGAGAATGGAATCAGAAACCCTAGCGTTTCTGTAGCAAAAAAAATTGCCTCAACTCTAGACTTTGAATGGTCGATTTTTTTTGAAGAACAATGTAGCGATTTGGAACAAAAAGGGCCGGGACAAGCCATTTAACTAACTCGAACAGAAGTAACTTTTTATGGATAGTCTGAGGGGGCTTGCTCATAAACATGTGTAAAGGAGTGATTTCATGAAAATCGTTTTAAACGAAGAGCAAACGCAAAAGTTTTTCCAAGCGCTTTACCCTTCAGCTGTTCGGATAGCGGCCGAAAAGCGCAAACGAGAACGTGAGCAAGAAGAACAGGAATCCACTTCAAATACCTCTGAGAAATCAGCATCATGAATCTGTTTAATGCCATTATATCGAATCACAAGATTTGTGAGGGTAAAAAAAGGAGGTAATTCTGGTGCCAATTGGTAAAGCACTTCAGAATGCTAGGAAACAATGTGGGGATAGTCAAACGAATTTGAGTATGGAAGCGAATTGTTCAAGAGAGACGATTTCTGCTTACGAGAACGGAAGAGCAAAAGTTCCATCTGATATCTTCCAACATGCTTTAGAGAAGTATCAAGATTTAGATATGGTGATGGAAGCTGCCGCCGATTACTTCGGTCCTTATTTCTTTCCTCAATTAAATGGAGATAACGTCGATCATCATCCTTCTTCTGTATTAATGAAGTCAGAGGAAGAATTAGAAGAAGCGTTAGTTGCAGTGAAGAAAGCAAAGAAAATCATGCTCAAGCCAGGTTCATCCATATCAGACGTAGAACGCCGGGAGCTTGAAGAAATCGCTCAGGAGTATATTGAATCTATGACTTGCGGTTGGGTGTTCTTACGAGCTCTGGAACCATACGGATTACATTATACCAAACTGTTAGAAAATCATAACCGAGAGATGATCGCAAAAGGTTATGTGGTGAGGTAGCTCAATAAAATTCAGAAAAGGAGCATTGTTATGACAGAGGAAGAAAATCACAAAATCATTTCTGCTATCGCAAATCAAATCGAAGCTTCAGATGAAATTGCCCGAGATGTGAGGGATTCAATTCTCTTTGGAAGTCTTGATTGGATTGTAGAGAGAGCGTTAAATACAGGAGAAAAAATTGACCCAAAGACGATTATAGATGCTATGGAGCATGCGGTTGAATTTGGGTTAAAGGAGAAAGCGAGGAAAGAATCTTGCAATACGTCCAATACGCAAGCCGGTTGATGAAGGCGGGAGAGGCTAATGCATTAATTAAACAAGCTTTAGCCAATCGAAACCTAGTTGATCAAGCCGACCACTTTGTTAAATCACTAAATAAAACACAAAAAAAGGCAGCCAGCAAAGCCTGCTGACTACCAACAACGTCTAGATTCATAATATCACTAAATGTATTAAAGGGCAAGTAGTCTTGCCCTCATGAATAGGGGCCCTTCCTTTCCTCCCAGATACGGAAGGTTGAAATGCCGAATTGCTCCTGTTCATGAGGGTGTGACTAAGCACCTTCGAGCATAAGAAAAGACCGCACTGGTATGCGGTCCCTCGAAAAAACTTTTATTAATCATATTATACCACAAAAGGGGTGAGATTACTTCTGGACAAGCGTGAATTCCCTATTCCGCACTGTTATTTGTGGATGACCAAAGATGCCCCTAACAGACGCGATCTGTTCGTTAGCTACGTTATAGGTTACTTGAGAAGCGTAGAACCTGAATGGCGGCTAGCTGAGATCAAGGGCATGAAAGCTGTTTGTGTAAAAAGAATAAAGGAGGGTGGAGATTAAATGGCTAGACCATACAAAGAAGGTATTGACTACTTCCCACTCGATGTAGATATGGACCAGGACGACAAGGTAGCCATTATCGAAGCTAAACATGGGATAGAAGGTTTTGCGGTTTTAATGAAGCTCTTAATGAAAGTGTACAAGGAAGGTTACTACTACGAATGGAATGAACGCGAGCAATTACTATTCTCTAGAAGAGTTAATGTCAACATTAACTCAGTAAAAGAGATTGTCGCTGATTGCATCGAGGAAAATTTGTTCAATAAAGACGTGTACGCACAATATGCAGTCCTTACCAGTAAAGGGGTTCAGAGCCGATACTTAGAGGCTGTAAAACGTAGAAAAGAGGTTCGTTTTAAAGAGGAATACTTCCTTTTACAGGACTTTGAACATATTATTGGCAACTCTAAGACAGCAATAATACTAACTAAACCCAACGGAAAGGAAGTTAATGTTAACAATAACTCAAAAAATGATAACAGTAATCCACAAAGTAAAGTAAAGGAAAGTAGAGTAAAGGAAAGTAAAGAAGAGGAGAGTAAAGCAGAAGAAGAAGAAGAAGATAACGGCCGAAACTCTCAGAATCCGTTCACATTCTTCGAGAATTGCTTCGGTCCTCTGAACCATGTAACGACTGAAAAGATAGATCAATGGATTGACGATCTTGGAGAAGAGCTAGTTATAAAGGCAATGGATAAGGCTGCATTAGCAAACAAAACCTTCCCATATGCCAACTCTATTTTAAATAGCTGGTACCACGGCAATGTGAGGACATTGGCAGATGTTGAAGCTGAGGAGAAGCAATTTGCTAGAAAGAGAGAAGGTCCATCCTCCAATGTAACGCCTATGCCGAGTCGTTACCAAAATGCATTCTAGGAGGGTGAATGATGAACGGAACTGCAGCCGGATTAAAACGAAACATGGAGCGCTTAAATATCGGACGGATTCAGCAGATCGGAACAAGAACATGTGAGTCATGCCAGGCTCAAGTACCCGTTATGGAACGAACAGATCGAGATGGAGTTGTTCATGAAGAATCGCTCTGCTTGGCTTGCGATACTCAAAAGCTTAAATCTAAAGCTCCTAAGGCTGAGGATATCAAAATTGAAAAAATAAAGCGCTTTGGCGAAAAGTATCAAAAGGTGCCAAGGAAATTGATCGGGAAGACAGTTGCCAAATATGTACCAGAAAATGATTCGGAAAAAGCGATGAAGGAAGCAATTGTTGATTATGTTCGTAATTTTGGAAAGACAGATCATCATTCGCTTGTCCTGAAAGGGCCAATGGGTCTAGGTAAAAGCCATTTAGCTTACGCTGCTTCCTCCGAAATCAGAAGACGCGGTTATAGTGTTATGTATATTGCGGCAGATGACTTTTTATCACTCATAAAGTCCACTTTCGATAAAAAATCTGACCTCACGGAGAGTAAGATTTTCGAAATGATTGAGCAACTGGACCTTCTTGTTTTCGATGAAATAGGGGCTGAGTACTTGAACAAAAAAGATGAGTTTGAGTCCTGGGCTTCTGAGAAAATCCTTAAAGTTACGGACCTAAGGGAAGACAAGCCCACCATCTATACGACTAACTACTCTGCACCGGAAATGGTGAAAAAGTACGGATCAATACAGGGCGGTCGTATTACATCAAGAATGGTAGCTGGAGCTAAACGGATAATGGTAGAAGGGCGAGATCGTCGCGAAGAATTATTTTAGGGAGGTAAGGTTATGTGCACAATTTGCGGAGGAGATTACGTGGTTCATACACCAGTAGAACACGGCTACTTTTTTGAACCATGTCCACAATGCGGGGAGCAACCTCAGGAGGAGCATGAAAAGGAGTTTGCTGAACTTTACAAGCAACTGGACGAGGCAGAGGCCAGGAATAAGGAGAAGCATTCGGCATGAGCAAGGATCGGCTTTACATCGCTCTTACTAAATGTAATTTGGATTGGAAAGAATCTGAGGTTAAGAGATTTCGAGAGTATTGGGATCAGGGCTACAGTTTTATGGCGATAGCCAAGATGTTGAAGCGATCACAAAAAGATGTGCTGGCATTGACACTGGATCAAACAACAGAAGGTCTCGTTTCTTGGAGACACGGAGGTGCTATAGGTGACGAATGGGGAAGAAAACCAGTTAAGAAAAGCAGTTAATGCTTCAAGACGGAGACAATTTTTAATTGGTGTGCTACTTGATATGGATGTAGAAACCTCAGCGGCAGGTAAGTCTATTAAAGATTTATCGCTCTACGAATTAGAAGATCTGCACGCTAGTAAGAAATATCGCTTTGCTAATAGCGGGGTGAATTCGTGAAGATGCATAGGGGAGAAGTTACCACTTATATGCTCAGTCACCAGGAGTTAGAGAAAAAGCGAATCGGAGCAAAATGTGATCTAGAAGATCGAAAGCAAGCAAAGAGCGCAAATTATTCATTAGTCAGGAACAAAAGGACTGGAAGAAAAGATGGGTAAACGGAAACGTAAGTGGTACTTGTTGTCCAGGCGTGAAAACTACCAGATGGTGCATAGGTACGAACCATTGCACAAGTACGAACTCCTAAGTCGCAGGAAGAACGGATGGAGGGTAATAGAATGAGTCAGATCACATTAGAAGATCTAATCTACCAATTCGATGAATCTAAAATAAATGTACAACGAAGCTACTTTGATCAGTTGAAATACTTTGAGGTTAAGGCCTATATTCCCGAAGATGTTAAAGGACCCTTGGAGCTAGGCATGCGTCCTGAAGGGGAAGAGTTTCAAAGAAAACTAGATTTATGGTGTAAGTATGCTGTAGCTATTTGGGACTTTAATGATCTTACTTGGCTGGAAGCTACCGATCAGTTAAAGAAGTTTAGGGACTCTGATCAGCCTGTTGGTTTGAAGATTTGGTTACATTCAGATTTTCGTCCAGAAAGTGTAACTGAGTATTTGTAAGCAACAGAGTAAGCATTGTGTGTAATTCAAAAAAGGAGGAATTATTAATGAATTTAGAAAGCAGCGTTAAAGATGCTATTGCTAAGAAATTATCTGACGGTACGGTTGAAAAGCTAATCGAGGAGCAAGTGGAAGAAGGAATTAAGAAGGCACTAAAAGATTTATTCGGACTCTTCGGTGATGCGAACAAAGTAATTGAACAGCAACTTAAATCAGTTATGGTTCCTTATCTTGAAAAATACGATTACAGCCAGTATGTAACAAAACTTGATGCAGTTTTAGTGGATGTACTGAAAAGCTCTTCACTGGATAATAAGCAATTGCTTGATAACTTTAAAAACCTTATGAGTCCAGAGACCGAAAAAGTCACAAAGATCACGGAACTCTTTGAGCAATGGAAAGAGTACGTAGCACATAACGTTGATACAGATGATTTGGAAGTTGATCTCGATGATGAGCCTAGTTATGAACCTGTAGCTGTTTCAGTACAAGTCGAATTTATGGAAGATCGCTCTTGGAGTTCTTTTCAAAACGGGATGATTACTTTTGAGTGTGAGCATGATGAAACATTGAATATTCAATTCCCTGTACATCGTTGGGAGAAATTCGATAAAGAGGAATGGACGATTGACTATAAAACACCTCATGATCTGAGTTCTCTAAAACGCCTTGATGAGTTTGAAGTTCTACTAATGAAAATGAATCAGAATAACACCAAGATCATTGTCGATGAAGAAATGATACATGACGATGTTTACCCAGAAGAAGAGCCAGAGGCGTCATTCTAATAGATTATGGCGAGTGGGTGCATAGTTGGTGATTGCTACGTGTGTGGTTGGCTTGTATATGAGGATGAACAGACTTGGTACAACGATAGTCTTAAACACTCTACATGCAAATCTAAGCCACAACTAAAGCAAGAGAATGAAAGGCTTAAGGAAGAGTTAGCTGAGTACAGAAAGTGGTTTGGTCAAATGAAAATGACCGGATGGGAAGAGGGAGCAAAGAAGCTCCAGAAAGAAACAAAGTAGCGATTGTGTGTAATAGATAAGAAGCTGAGCGTTATAAGAGGCTCAGCATCTGGACAATAAACTCGATAACTAAGATCAACCATTCGTGTTTAACCACCTTGATTTCCAAATCGGCATTAAAAGATAGTGAAAATTTCATGTAAACATCTCCCCTTAAAGTCTAACTTGTCGATTTTCAGAGAGAGTCGTAACACACTTTTAAAAGTAAATTTGATTTTAGGCGATTGGAATTATTCATAGCAAAGCTAAAAGGAAGGACGGACCAGACACATGAAGTACTACAAATTAAAAGGAGAGATATTGATGAAAGAGCTTAAAGTATCTGATGAAAAAGGATTGTAGGACGTTAAGGTATTCCAAGTTTGTGAAAGTGATGCTGTAGCTGCTTATTCTCTTGATGAAGCTATTGAATTTTACCAAAAACAAACTGGACTTGAAGATGATGAATTACATGGATATGAGGATATGGAAGTTGTTCCTCTTGATTACAAGGTACGTGAAAGTGAGGGCAGCGAGGAGCTTATAACGGTTCGTGAAGTGATTGAAATGTATTGGGAAGGTAAGCCATTCATTGCACTTTCTACTGGGGGATATTAAGACGGATCACGAAGATTATGCGAAACAAGGAGGGTCAGCATGAGTGAGCCAATTATAGCTAAGTGGCAAGATCGTTGGGGTGAGGAACACGTACTGTTGGAAGGTAAAGGTGAGGACATTTTATATGCAATACCCGAAAGAAAAGATGAAGAGGGAAATTCTCATGTTGAAATGTTGTCCAAAAAGGCTCTTCTGGAGTTTGTGGGTAAGTTGAACGAAACAAAATGATAGTTCAGTTGAATTGGGAGAGGGGTAAACGAATGAATTTAGATAAGTTAATGGAGGTCCAGGGCGGTTTAGATTCTCATGTTGTTCTTGAAAAAGGATTGGAAGAGCAGGACTTGTTTAACCAAAAAGTCCTCGCTCTTCAAGTAGAAATTGCAGAATTAGCTAATGAGACTCGCTGCTTTAAATTTTGGTCGAGCAAAGAACCGAGCGAACCTGAAATACAACTAGAAGAATACGTGGATGGGATTCATTTCTTTTTAAGCTTAGCAATTGATTTGAAAATGGAGCCAAGTAGCTTAATGGTTTGGGATGATTTTACGGAAGCAAACTTAACGGAAACGTTGTTAAGCGTACTAAGTGAAATTTCAAGCCTGTATGTTTTAAAAGACGTTAATTTGCCAGCTTCTATTTTCTTAGAAGACCTACAAGAAATCCTCCGGGAGGCCTTTCAGGTTTATGTAGGTATCGCTAGTAAGTTTTTAGGATTCTCCTGGGAAGAAGTAGAGGAAGCGTACTATAAGAAGAACAACATCAATCACCAGCGACAGCTTAACGGCTACTGATCGAGAGGTGGAACTCATGAATGAACGTTACGTTGATGGCGAGTGGGTAACGGCAGAAGACTTAATTCGGAAGCATCGTAAGTTTATTTGGAAACAGGTAAAAAAGTACATTGCTAGAGGAAAAGGAGCAGGCTTTACACCAGATGATTTATATAGCTGCGCATGTATTGGAGTTATGAAAGCATTTGATAGTTTCGATGCAGAAAAAGGGTACAAGTTTCTCACTTATGCTGGCACAAAGATGATGGGGCAAATAGACGCGGAGATCAGAAAAAATTCCGGGCTCATCCATTTGCCGGCTCTACAAGATCAGCTTGTTCGTAAAATTAAAGCCGAGGATATGGTAGAAAAAAATGCTGAGGAAACCGCAAAACATTTCGAAGTGAAATTGGAACACGCTGAATTGGCCAAACAGTATTTGATGCCAAGAATTTCGACTGAAACGCCTATCAATGAAGAAGGGGACACTACGTTAGGGGATTTCCTTGTAGGCGATAGTTTCGACGAATCTGTGGTAGTCGTAAATGACTTCCTTGAAACACTAACTGATTTAGAAAAAGACGTTTTGCTCATGAAGATGGAGTCACGAACAGTCTATGAAATTGGCGATAAATATAATAAGTCACGAGGATGGCCGGAGATAGTAATCAATAGGGTGAAAAAGAAATACGTGAAGTATTATAAGGAAGTTAATGAGGTGGCTCAAGGAAATCTTGCCAAGGCAAAGCAGCTCCTAAGTGAAACAGACATAAGAGGTCAAGAGGTCGCTTTGGAAGTACATTGAGCATTTTAAGCAGATCGGAGGGGAGAGAACATGAATAAATGCGTTGAGTGTAAGAAAAAAGATGCAACTCATTGGTCTTGTCATCTTTGCGAGAAATGCTTTGAAGAAATCCTCGCTGATAAAGTAAAAAACAGTTAAGGGGGCATAATTTTGGTTAATGAAGAGCTATTTAATGCAATAAAAGAATTTGGGAAGAAAATTGCTAATGTATTTAAAGCCGTCTGCTTAAAGTTTTCAGAACACCTCAGGTCAAAAGTTAAATATATTGCTAAGTTACACACGAAAACTAAGGAAAAAAGTCACGAACAGATTGAGGAATTGAGAGTTTGGAAACGGAATATTACACTGCACAATCAATTGGCCCTTGTACAGCTGAAACAATATGACTATAAGTATAAGCCAACTAGACTAACGAGCAGAGGGAAGACCCGTCAGTAATGGAAGGAAGCGTTCAAGATGATCAAATATTTTTGTAGTTGCTGCGGGAAAGAATGGTGGTCACTGAAGATTGAGGTCATCCAGTGTTGTGGTTTTTATGTCGTACATGAAGAATTTGAGTAAATAAAAAAAGCCAGGGCGGACCCTGACTCTTAGCATAGTGCTTGCCAACTACTATTCTATCATATCGGGGGTCTGCTTTGTGGGACAAATTAAAATGGAAACAACAATAGATCTTTCTGAAAACGCAATGTATGTGGTAAGAGATGGTCAGATTACAAAAGTAAGCGCGAAGCCGTTTGGCTCAGATGAAGTTGTTTGGAAGGACGGAAAAGTGGTTGATGTGGTTAGAACTCAACGACAGCGTTTGAATGGGCAGGAGGTTATATAATGGACCAGCCAAATGGAAAATATTCAAAAATTGAAATGGAAATGGCCTTAGATCAATTCATTAATTCTTTGGATATATTAATTGCAAAATCTGAGCACGATGCAAAGCTATAAAAAAAAGAAATATTAAGATTTGGTGTTAGCAGGATTTACAGAAGTACAGGCTATGGAAATTATTAAAGCAAGACCTTTGGTTGAATAAATATGTCTGAGCGAAGAACGCAGGACACAGATCAAGAGCACTAGGCTCTTGATCTGTGTCCTTTTTTAAATATTTGGAAGGGAGTAACTCTATGTCTGATCAATTAAGGGACCAGTTAAAAAAGTATAAAAAGAAACATGGCATTAAATCTCCTTCACCTAAGAAAAAATCAAAAAAGGACAACAGTGAATCCTATTCTAGGAGTGAGATTGAAAGTCTCATGGGTATGAATCGTCCTACTTATAAACGTGGACCTGGTGGAGCTTATAAGCAAAAATAAAGGAGTGTGGTTGTAATGGCCAAGCAAATTAGTTTTGAATTACCAAAGATTAATCGTCCCAAAACTAAAGAAAGAGTGGAAGCTGCTCTAGAAAAGTACCGAATGTATAAGCTCATGGAGCCATTGGACGCATCCACGAAAATTACATCTTCTTTTAAAGAGGTTCCATCGAGCTCCGGTTTTGGCAGTCACTCCAAAACGGAAGAAGCTGCAGTTGAAAAGATTGATAAAGAAGCTGAAAGAGATGTCTATATGAGGCGGATTGAAAGAGCCTTGAAACGTCTTAACAGAAAAGAAAGCGCAGTAATCACTAAGAGATACATGCAAGAAGATGATGTGTTTGATTATGAAACCTATAACGATCTGGGCTTTAGCGAACGCACCTATTACAGGATAAAGGGTGATGCTTTTTACAAATTAGCCTTCATTTTAAAAGTTGCGGTTTATGAGGAGGTGGAGAAGCAATGAATTTTGTTCAACCTATAAGGGATCCTATAATGATTAATCAGGTCAAAGACTACTTGCTCGAGAAAAGCGAACGTAACTACATGCTCTTTGTAATTGGGATTAACACGGGTCTAAGGATTTCAGACATTCTCCAGCTAAAGGTAAAAGATGTTGAGGGGATGCATATCAATTTACGTGAAAAAAAGACAAAGAAACGAAAAAAAATAAGGATTACTCCCCAGCTAAGACGTGAATTAAAATGGTATATAGCAGACAAAGCCCCTAATGAATATTTGTTTAAGAGCAGGAAAGGAGGCAACAAAGCTATAGGGCGTAGTATGGCTTATAAGATACTGAGAGATGCTGCTGATCAATTTGGTTTAAAAGAGATCGGGACACATACCTTGCGCAAAACATTTGGATATCATTTTTATTTACAAACTAAGAACACAGCAATGCTTCAAGAGCTGTTTAATCATAGCTCTGAAAAAATTACTTTAATCTATATAGGAATAAATCAAGACACACTAGATAAAGCCATGTCTAAATTCAAAATTTAAAAAAGAGGTTAAGTGGGTAGTATTCAGGAATTAGATAAAGAATAAAAAAGTTTGGGTGGTTATATGAAAATGGAAGTATTAATAACTACTATTGCGACCTCCACTGCAGCTTTAGTCGCAATTATAGGTGGATTTCTAGTAAGTAGAGTTTTAACTTTATCCAGTGAGCAGTCGGGTATTTTGAGGAAGGTACGTGAGATAAGTAAAGATATTCAAGCTAAAAAGCAGTTGTTAACAACTATTGATAAGCAACTTCTTGATTTAGATGCTGAAGATTTTATTCAAGAACATTACAAAAGATTAATTTCCGAACAGGACTTTGAAGCGATTTTAGAAGAGCACTATCAATACAGGGGATACGAAGAATTGAAGCCATATGTAAATGAATTGTATAGTGTATGGAATGATTTTTACAAGAGATCCCAACAGAATATAGAAAGCGAGCATCCGGAAGTAGAATTTAATCATTTTTTTAAGAAGTACAAGTTTGAATTCCCAAACCGAAGAAATTGGTATGAAATGCTTTTTGTATGGAGAGCCCAAGTAGAGAGTCATGATCCTATGAAGCGTCTATTGGAAGCCCATGATGTAATAATGCCTAACTCTGCCACAGAGGACTATAAACAAAAAGCTAACAACAAAGCAAATATGGAATATGAATTGAAAGTTCTAAGATTAAGAAGAGATGAACAGAAGAAGCTGCTTGGCGAGTTTGGTAAACCCAAGGGCCTTTGGATGGGATTGCTTGTTTTGGTTTATGCATGCGCAGTGGGGGTGGCCTACCCTATTACATTGTTGCCTTATCCAGTAGGAATTTATGATGATCAAAATACTAAGTCCTTATTATTATCTCTTTTCTTTAGCGAGCTTATATTTCTATTTGTCTATTTGGCTTACTACACCTTCATACTAACTAAAAGAGAAAATGAAGAATATAGGTAGATATAAATACGCTTATCAGAAGCGTATTTTTTATTGGACAATAAATGTCTGCCTTTGAATGATACTTAAATATAGAGTTGTGTAATTCAATAATAAATGTGCAAATAAAACATATTTATCAAGGCTTTCAGCCTTTGGGTGAATGATTCAGTATATAAGATATGGGTAATTAGATAATATTGGCAGACTGTTGGCAGAATAAGGGCAGGTTGTTCGTGTTTTAATGCGTTATATTAATAGTATAGAAAATTAAATCAAACAGACCGATAACTTGGGAACCCGCGTCAACACTGATGTTGAGCGGGTTTTTTAATGCACATAGAAGTTTTGGGTCCTTCTGGAGAAACCGAACGTATGCGGGTGCGTTCGAGCGCGAAAATGGCCCAGTTTCAGGGACTCAAAGGTCGTTTCGTTTTCGCTCCCGGTGATTCTGGGAAATAATCGTAGGAGGTGGGTCGAAGCCATGGCTGGTAAGGATTCAAGCGAAAGTAAATATGAAGTAACTACTAAAGAAATTAGCGAAATCCTAGGTGTTTCAACACGTAGAATTCAGCAGTTAGCCAAGGAAAATGCGCTAGTTCGCGTTTCGCATGGCAAGTTTGACCTTCCTTCGTCCATTAATGCTTACTTGGAATTTCAAATGGAGAGAGAGCGATCGGATGAAGAAATAGATAAATACGTAGAAGAAGCTATGTGGACCAGAGCTAAACGAGAAAAAACTGAACTAGAGCTAAAGATCATGAAGGGGGAAGTTCACAGGGGAGATGATGTAAGGAGAGTAATAAGTGATATGTTGGCTTCCTTTAGAGGTCGTTTGCTATCATTCCCATCCAAGTATGCTCCTCAAGTGATTGGATTAACCGAAATTCCTCCTATCAAAGAAAAATTGAAACAGGGGATATTTGAAGCGTTGGAGGAGTTAGCTGAATATGATCCTCATGTCTTTTACGATGAGAGCAGGGACAAGCTATATATAGAGGATGAGGAAGATCAAGAGGAAGAAGTTGATGAAGGAGAAGAGCTAAAGAACGATGGCCAGACGGAAGAATAGCACTGAAAAACTTATTTCCTCTTTAATTAAAGACATTCTCCCTCCACCTCCTGATTTAACGGTTTCAGAATGGGCCGATCAGTTTAGAAAACTTTCTAGTGAAGCTTCAGCTGAGCCGGGACAGTGGCGTACTGATCGAGCTCCATATCAACGAGAAATTATGGATTCAGTTAATGACCCAGAACTAAAAAAGATTGTAGTTATGTCCAGTGCTCAAGTTGGGAAAAGTGAATTGTTATTAAATACGGTTGGATATCATGTAGATTTCGACCCAGCACCAATTCTCCTAATTCAACCGACTGAAGATAAGGCGAAGGCTTTTTCTAAAGAACGTCTAGCTCCTATGATTCGTGATACACCTGTATTACGGAAGAAGGTAGCAGATTCTAAGACGAGGGACGGCGGTAATACCACTTTGCAGAAAGCTTTTCCCGGTGGATATATAGCTTTAGGTGGAGCTAATGCACCAAGTGGTCTTGCCTCTCGCCCCATTCGTATCCTTCTGGCTGACGAAGTGGACCGTTTTCCGGTCAGTGCTGGTTCTGAAGGGGACCCTTTATCACTTGCCGAAAAGCGTACTAACAACTTCTATAATGCTAAGAAGATCTTTGTTTCCACACCAACGAATAAAGGTGTATCGAGAATAGAAAAGGAATTTGAACTGAGCACCCAGGAGCATTGGAATTTACCATGCCCTTCATGTGACGAGTATCAGCCTTTAAGGTGGGCTCAAATAAGTTTTGAATCTGTTTCCCACGCATGTAAATATTGCGGATCACTTCATAATGAATATGAGTGGAAAAATCAGCACGGGAAATGGATAGCAGAAAATCCTGATTCGCCCACAAGAGGTTTCCATTTGAATGAATTGGTATCGCCGTGGAGCCCATGGCAGAAGATTATCGATGATTTTAAGACTGCTAAGAAGAATGGTCCTGAAGCTATGAAGGTTTGGGTGAATACCTCGCTTGGTGAGACATGGGAAGAAGATGGGGAGCAAGTTGAAGAAGATGAATTGCTGGCTCGAAGCGAACATTACGAAGCAAGTATTCCGTATGGAGTTAAGCTTCTAACAGCTGCGGTCGATGTTCAAGATGATCGATTTGAAATAGAAGTTGTGGGGTGGGGATCCGGTAAAGAATCATGGGGCATTCACTATCACACTATATATGGAGACTTGAAACAACAGGTCATCTGGGATGACCTTGATGAATACCTTAGTCGAACTTGGGAGAATGTCGAAGGAAATCGATATAGCATTGCCTGCACCTGCGTTGATAGTGGAGGTCACTTCACATCTGAAGTATATCGTTTCTGTGCACCGAGGAAGGTAAGAAGAATCTTCCCTATTAAAGGTGAAGGTGGTAATGGAGGCGAGCATAAACCATTACTTATTGGTGTTTCAAAACGCCAGAGAGAAAAGGTTAACTTGTTTAGAATAGGTGTTGACGAAGGAAAAGCAAAAGTAATGTCCCGTCTGCAGGTGGAAAACCAAGGACCTGGATACTGTCACTTTCCCATAGGTAATGGTTACGGCGCTAACTATTTTAAGGGGTTAACTGCTGAAAAGTTAGTAACTAGATATAAGCAAGGTGTACCCTATCAAGTATGGCAAAAGGTACGAGAGAGGAATGAACCGATAGACTTGCGAGTTTATAACACAGCAGCTCTCGAAATTCTTAACCCGGACCTAGATAATCAAACGCTAATGAGTCAACCTAAGAAACGAAAAAGAAAGAGGCGACGCAGATCGTCTCGTGGGATGTAAGAAGCCTAGTTGCGATGCAACGGGCTATTTTTTATGGAATGAGGTGTTTCTATGCCTGGCATCACATTAGAAGAGGCCAAGAGAAAATTGAAGATATGGCTTGATGCAGAAGATAAAGTAGCCACTGGCCAGTCCTATCGGATCGGTAACAGACAGATTCAAAGAGCAGATCTCCCAGAGATCCGTAAACAAATTAATTATTGGAGAAAAGAAATTGGGAGATTAGAAGGTGGACGGCGACGTGTACGACGAGCTGTTCCGAGAGATTGGTAGGGAGGTGAACACTGTTGAACTTCTTTGATCGAGCAATTGCTTTTGTAGCTCCCCAAAAAGCCTTGGAAAGAGCAGGGGCTAGAAAACGAATGGAAGTACTGAATCAAGGTTATAGTCACCATGGAGCTAGTACTAAAAAGAAAAGTTTAGTCGGATGGCTGACTCGCTCAGGCTCAGTTCTTGAAGATATTGAAAAGCACATACCTACTTTAAGAGAGCGATCGCGTGATTTATATATGGGTTCTCCTTTGGCTACGGGCGCATTAAAGACAATGCGGACTAACGTTATTGGGAGTGGATTAAAACTAAACTCTCAAATAGATTATGAATATTTAGGCATGACTTTAGAAGAAGCGGACCGTTGGCAAACGCAAGTAGAACGAGAATTTGAACTATGGGCTGAGTCGGTTCATTGCGATGCTCAACGTATGAATAACTTTTATGAACTCCAACAATTAGCTTTTCTATCGCAGTTAATGTCAGGCGATAGCTTTGCTTTACTACCATATATCGAACGACCCAATATGCCATATGATTTGCGCGTGCAAGTATTAGAATCTGATCGGATTTGTACGCCAGAAGATAAGAAAATGGACATGGACAATAAGATCGTCAACGGAGTTGAAGTGAACAGCAGAGGAGAAGTGGTAGCTTATCATATTGCGCAGCAACATCCTAACTCTACTTCGCTCTCAAAAAATGATTGGAGACGAATTAGGAAGTATGGTTCGAAAACAGGGCGCCCAAATATCATTCATTTGATGGAAACTGAACGACCGGAGCAAAGAAGAGGCGTTCCAGTTCTCGCTCCCGTCATAGAATCACTTAAACAATTAAGTCGTTATTCTGAAGCAGAGTTGATGGCAGCAGTTGTTAGTGGGATGTACACCGTATTCGTCAAAACAGAAGGCGGTGAAGAGGGGAACTTAGGACAGATGTACGATTACGACGACGAAGAAATTGATGAACAAGATGAAGGTTCATATGAATTAGGGAACGGTTCGGTCGTTGAACTTGATGAAAATCAATCAGTGGAAGTTGCGAATCCCGGGAGACCTAACCCTGCGTTTGATGGCTTTGTTACCTCTATCTGTAGACAAGTAGGAGCTGCGCTTGAAATCCCTTATGAATTGTTATTGAAACACTTTACAGCCTCATACTCAGCCAGTAGAGGAGCGCTATTAGAGGCATGGAAGATGTTTAAAATGCGTAGAGCATGGATGGCGAGTGATTTTTGTCAGCCGATCTATGAGGAGTTTTTAGCTGAGGGTGTAGCTAAAGGAAGAATTGATGCACCAGGCTTCTTTAGTGATCCAGTTGCAAGAAAAGCTTACGCAAACGCTGAATGGAATGGACCTTCTCAAGGGCAGTTAGATCCTTTGAAGGAGGTGAAAGCAGCTACCGAACGAGTCAATCAAGGGTTCAGCACTCGGACGAGAGAAACGGTAGAACTCGGGAATGGAGATTTCTTCAGAAATAATTCATTAAGAGAAGTTGAAGAAAAAGCTAGGAAAGAAGGGGGGCTAGACAATGCCTAAAGTTCTAATTAAGGGACCAATCATCCCAAACAGTCACCAGTGGATTTATGACTTATTTGACATGGAGGCTACAAGTCCTAAGAAAGTGTCAGATGAGCTTTCTAAATCCCAAAATCGAGACTTAGAGGTAGAGATTAATAGTGGTGGCGGTTCAGTATTTGATGCTTCTGAAATCTACACCGCATTGAAAAATCACAAAGGTAATGTACAAGTAAATATTGTGGGGATAGCAGCTAGTGCTGCGTCAGTTATTGCAATGGCTGGGAATAAAATATCAATGTCACCTACAGCACAGATGATGATTCACAATGCATCTTCTGTCAGTCGAGGAGATTATAGGGATATGGATCGATCTTCGAATTTTCTTCAAAATGTCAATAAGACCATCGCAAATGCTTATAAGCTAAAGAGTGGAAAGTCGGATAAAGAGTTACTATCTATGATGGATGATGAAACTTGGATGACAGCTCAACAAGCACTTGAGCATAAATTGATTGACGAAGTAATGTTCGAAAAGCAAGTAGGGGCTTCAGCAAGTGCTTCCTATGCAGATACGTTGCCCGAGCAAGTAATCGAGAAAATTCGGAATGAGTTTGCTAACGAGACTATGGAGCAGGCAAACAGCACACCGAAAACTGGTGCAAGTGGTGGAAACGAAGGTGGAGTTGTTCTGCCACAAAATACTCCCATGGCAAGTAACCAAACGAGTGTGAAAGGAGCGGAAGAAGATATGGATTTAGAAAAACTAAAGAATGATCACCCTGAACTCTTTAAAAAAGTGAAAGCAGAAGGTTATGACGAGGGGGTCAAAGCAGAAAATACGCGCATTAAGGATATTGAGGACTTAGATATACCAGGAAGTCAAAACCTCATCCATACAGCTAAATTTGAAAATAAGGAAACAACAGCTGCTGACCTGGCTATTCAAATCGTAAGAGCCCAGAAGGAACAAGGGACGACGTTTTTAAATAATAGTCGCGATGATGCACAAGAATTAGATTCTGTACAAGGTTCTGCTGCTCCAGAAGGTAGCGGAGATCAACAACAGGACCAAGAAACTGCTGCAACTTCTATTGCTGATGTAGTCAATTCAATTCGAGGAGGTAGAGAATAATGCCAGAACAACTATACACGAAAACAGATGAATATTCACCAGACCGTCTTATTGCGGGTAATCAAATCCCTTTGATTGCAGAAGGTATTACGCTATCTGCGGATCAAGGGGTTTTAAAACGTGGTACAGTCATTGGAGTTGTGACAGCCAGCGGAGAAGGAGTACTTGTAGATAAAAGTAAGACTGATGGTTCTGAGAAAGCCTATGCTGTATTGGCAGAAACCGTGGATACCACTGGCGAAGTAAAAGTAACACCAGGATATATTACAGGGTTGTTCAATGTTAATGAACTAGCATTTGCAGATGAGGATGCCATTGATGACCACAAAATTACAATGCGTGAACGCGGTTTGTATGTAAAAGATGTTATTTCTTATTAAATTTGAGGGGGAAACAAAATGCCACCAGTAGATATTTATAGCACTCGTACAATGTTGAGCGCCATCTCTCAGATGAAGCCGGCTCGAACATTCTTAATGGACACGTTCTTTCCAAACTTTGAGACAAAGGTAACGGAAAAAGTGGATGTAGATTTTAAGAAGGGTAAACGTAAAATGGCACCTTTCGTATCACCGCGTGTAGGCGGTAAAGTAGTAGAACGCCAAGGATTCCAAACTTATACCTATGCGGTGCCAAAGATTGCCCCTGAACGTGTAATGACAAGTGACGACATTACACGTCGCAGTATGGGGGAAGGTCTGTATAGTGCAAAGACGCCAGCCCAAAGAGCTGTAGAATTAATGGCTACAGACATTATGGATCTAGATGATTTGATTACGCGACGTGAAGAGTGGATGTGTCGAGAAGTTCTCTTCGGTGGGAAAGTCCTTATGGTTGGGGATGGTATCGAACAAGAGGTCGATTATAATTTCACAAATAAAGAAACGCTATCGACAGGTTCTAAGTGGAATGAAGGTACATCCGAGAAGTTAGCCGATTTAAAACGCTGGCGTCTTCAAGTCATCCAAAAGACCGGGAAAGCTCCAAACGTTTGCATTATGGAATCAAGCGTTGTGGATGACTTCTTAGCTGATAAAGATGTTAGAGAGTTAATGGATTTACAGCGTTTAAACGTAGGAGCTATTGAACCTTCTATTCAAAATGAAGCCGTTACCTTTATCGGGCGCCTTTCTTCATTGGGGATTGAAATTTACAGTTATGATGAATGGTATCTGGATGAAAATGATGAAGAACAACCAATGGTGCCAGTGGGGCATGTGTTGCTTGGTTCACGAGGGATGAATAAACGTCTTTATGGTGCTGTAACTCAAATTGAAGATAATAGTTTTGTGACGATCGAAGGGACTCGAGTTCCTAAATCGTGGATTGATAACAAAAACGAAGTTCGCATGATGCGTTTATCTGCTCGCCCGTTACCTGTACCGGTGGATGTAGACAGCTGGTATGTGGCTAAAGTTAAGTAAGGAGGGTTTAATATGGCTATTACTGCAAAGACTCGCATCTCCACTCGTAGAGAAGGCAGGCTTGAAACTTATGAATCAGGCGATGTAATAAATGGATTAAATAAAGCAGAAGAACAGCGTCTCGTCAAAGAAGGGGACGCTGTTTTTACTTATGCACCCTCTATTCCCGAAGATGACAAAACTGAAAATCATCCTAAAGAGCTATCGTTTGAGGGCATAGAACTCTCAGATTTAAAGGATGCTGCAACCGAAGCTGGTATCACGTTCAATGGGAATATCGGTTTTGATAAGCTAGTAGATCGTATTCAAGAAGAAGGAAAAGCTGAAGAAGTCCTTGCCACTTTCGAAGATGAGGATGAGTAACAATGTCAGCCTTTCGTGAAATGTTAGAGAGTGATATTAGTATTTTCATGGATATAGATGAATTTGGAATTGAGACTAATATTAACGGAGAGTTTTTTACCGTGGTAATGGATGAAGAAGAGATGGTCGAGGGGATTGAGCGTCCAGGCATCTACATGAACAAAGTGGCATTCTATATTAGAACGAATGATATTCCTAAACCTTATCGAGGAGAACGAATGATTTTCGATGAAGAGGACTATTATGTTGATTCAGTAGTTGAGCATGACGGCCTTTATCGAGTAGTACTAGAGGTGCTGGACTCATGAGGGTAGATATAGCGACAGACAGAAGGGCTTTAAGGAATATAGAAAGGCGATTAGGGGCTTTGGAGAAGAAAGCCCCTAACGTTTTATCTAAGTCTTTAAATCGTGCTGCCACAAATGCCAAAAAAAATGTGTCTGTAGAAACTAGAAAGAAATATAGACTTTCTGCTGCAAAAATCAAAGAAACTATGAATGTGAAGCGTGCCAATTACAATTCTCTTAGCGCAAGTATTATCACTCGAGGTAATTTGATTGGATTAGATCATTTCAAGGTTTCCCCAAGCGAACCTAGACATCACACACCTCCTCGATCACTTAAGGCCGGAGTTGAAAAAGGGTCACTTAAAAAGATTCCTGGAGCGTTTGTAGCTAATGCTGGAAATGGCAATTTTGTGTTCCAACGTCAAGGTAATGCTCAACACAAATCGGTACGTAGTGGTGGAAGGGTTATTCAGTCGCAATTACCTATAAGGCGCTTATTTGGTCCTTCAGTCCCTCAAATGGTTGGTAATGAAGAAACGATGGATGTAGTGCGACGAAATGCACAAGAAATGTATGACCGCACTATCGATCACGAGATTGAGCGCATGTTGAGGAGGTAATCCATGATACCACTTGAATTGCAGGATGATTTGAAAAAGGAATTAGAAAAGTTATTTGTGGGCATCCCGTTCCCTTTGGCTGATGGAGAAGAGGGTCCTTTAAATATCTACGAACAATATCTCCCTACTAAAAGCGGAAGAAGAGATTCCAATCAGTACCCTTGTCTTTTAGTCAAGCTGTTAGAAGGAGAAGAGCAAGAAGAAGAAGCCCCTTATACCATACAGGTAACTTTGATGGCTGGGGTTTATGACGGTTCTGAGGAAAGGATAGGTCATGAGAGCGTTAAGCTAATCCTCAGGAAAGTCTACGATTTTCTTAAAAAGAAGCCAGTTATAGGTGGAAAGTTTGAGTGCACTTACCCTATCAAGTGGGCCCTAACAGATGAAGATTTTCACCCTTACTATTACGGTGGAATTGAAGCAAGCTTTACAGTGCCGAAAACTATAAGAGAGGATGTGAATCACCTATTATGACAAAAGCTGAGAAAAATGAAGTTAAAACTTCAACAAATCGGACTAGAAAAATTAAAGATAAGCAGATGGTCTATGTCGGACCAAACTTATTGCAACTTAACACCTATACCGTATTTAAAGGCCCAGTCCCGAAGCATGTGGAGTCCTTGATTCAAAAACAACCAGCTGTTGAAAAGCTAATTGTACCTGTAGAACAACTTCGAGAAGCAGAGCAAGCTTCTAAAACAAAGGGGACGCTAGAACACCGTTATCGGACTGAGATAGAAGAATGGCTAAGAAAGGGTGATAAATAATGTATCGTCACGGATCCTATACCTCGGAGGTCCCGACTTCTCTGGTACCTCCAGCTAATAGTACTGCAAGTTTACCGGTCGTTTTCGGTACGGCCCCTATAAATCAATCTAAACGAGAAACAGCACCGGTTAACGAGCCGGTGCTTTGTTATACCTATAAAGAGGCTATTGAAGCCTTAGGTTATTCTAGTAACTTTAATGACTACACGCTATGCGAGTTTATGAGTTCGCACTTTTCGTTGTATGCTCAAGCTCCAGTTGTTTTTGTTAACGTCTTAAGTCCTGAAGCACATAAAAAGTCAGGTACCCCAGCAACCTTAACTGTAACAAAAGGAAAAGCAACGTTAGCAGAAAACGGCGTTCTGCTGGATTCACTTGTTATAAAATCTGATGACGGCTCAACGACTTATGCGAAAGATCAAGATTATGTCATAGAATTTGATGACAATGGTCATATTAATTTGTTCTTTAGTGTGAGCCCCGACATTTCTTCTGTCCAAGCAGAATTCGAGCAACTAGATCCAACAATGGTGAGTGGCCAAGACATTATTGGCGGAGTAAGTCCTGATGGTCGTATCGAAGGTCTGGAACTTGTAAATCAAATCTTCTCAAGGTTCCGTTTGGTGCCAGGGCAAATTCTTGCACCTAAATATTCTACGGATTCAGCTGTAGCAGCTGTCATGGCTGCAAAAGCATCTAACATCAATGGCCTTTTCAAAGCGGTAGCACTTATTGATATTTCAACAAGTGCAGTTTCGAGCTATACAGAGGTTCCGGCACACAAAAACGATAATAACCTGACGTCTCCATATCAATTCCCGTGTTGGCCAAAAGTTTCATTAGGGGGGACCCAATATCATTTCAGCACTCAGTTGGCGAGCGTTATCTGCCGTACAGATGTTGAAAACGAAGATATTCCATATGTTTCACCCTCTAATAAAAATTTGCAAGCTGATAGCGCTGTTTTAGAAGATGGTTCTGAAGTTTACCTTGGGGTAGAGCAAGCAAACTACTTAAATGGTGAAGGGATTACAACAGCGCTCAACTTCATTGGTGGATGGAAAGTCTGGGGGAACCGTACAGGGGCATATCCAGGTGAGACGGATCCAAAAAATACCTTTATTTCTGTTCGTAAAATGATGAATTGGATACAAAATCAGACAATTTTGACTTGTTGGCAAAAGGTTGATGATCCGACTAATAAAAGGCTTATAGAAACAGTAGTAGATAGTATGAACGTTTGGCTTAACGGCCTATCAGCCCGGGGCTTTATTTTGGGTGGACGAATTGAATTTGTAAAACCTGAAAATCCATTGACCAGCTTGATTGATGGAAAAGTCACATTTCATATTTTCGTGACTCCCCCTACGCCAGGTAAGGAATTGAATTTCCTGGTAGAGTTTGATCCGAATTATTTTGATACATTATTTCCATCATAAAAGGAGGTTGTAAGTGATGAATAAAATTCCTGAAAAGCTGATTAACTACTCTGTCTATCGTGAAGGTGCAGAGTGGCTTGGGACAGCTGACGTAGAATTGCCTTCATTGGAGGCATTGTCTGAAACGTTGAAAGGCGCTGGTATTGCTGGCGAAGTAGATAGTCCAGTATTGGGTCACTATGCAGCGATGACAGCTACATTGAACTGGAGGACGATGAACAAATCCCAATTTAAATTAGCAGCTCAAAAATCACATGCTCTTGATTTCCGGGGGGCGATGCAAGTGTTTGATGCAGGCTCGGGCACTTATGAACCGACAGGGGTACGCGTATCTATCCGAGGGGTGCCGAAGACAACGGGGATTGGGAAATTTGAAGTAGGAGCTACTACAGATAGTTCTAATGAATTATCTGTATCTTACTTAAAAATCGAAGTTGACGGCGAGAGAATCGTCGAGATTGATCAATTTAACTATATTGCTTTTATTGATGGTGAAGATGTTTTGGAAAAAGTAAGACAAATACTAGGACAGTAGGTGAACAAAGATGACAAATGATAATAATGTAGAAGTAATTGAATTGGAAAACGAGGTAACCTTAAAGAAACCTATCACTTTTAATAATCAAGAATACCGCACTCTGAAACTAGACCTAGATAAATTAACAGGTCAGGATATTGAGGATGCAGAGCTGCAATACACTGTTCGGAACCCGGATCTATCGGCTCAAACTCCAATGAAAGATCTTAGCAAAGGGTTTCAAGCTATCGTAGCGGCAAAAGCTGCTGGACTTCCTGTAGATGTAATCAAGTCTATGTCTGCTTCTGATTATGGAAAAGTAACTCGGATGGTTCAAGTTTTTTTACTAAAAGGGGACTGAATAAGCAACCTGGAGAGCTGATCAAACGATCAGCTCTTTATTGTGCCCGTAAATCCGAAACTCCCCTTGATTATTTCATGAATCAAACCGTTGATGGGTTACTTCGCTGGAAGAAGACCATAGAGAATGCCTTCCCTGATGAAGGGGGGAAATAAATGGCCAAAACTTATGAGCTCGCCTTTAAGCTAGGGGCAGAGCTTACCAATAATTTTAAAAGTACGTTTAAACAAGCAGGAAAAGCAATTACTGGTGTGGGAGCAGCGGTTACCTCTGTAGCAGGAGCAGTGGGGGCCGGTGCTCTTTTGCATAATTTTGACCAGATGGCTGACAGTATGAATAAACTCCAGGCTGCAACAGGTGAAACGGGAAAGGATTTTGAAGAACTTAAAAGCCTTTCCCGTGATATTTTTGCAAACAACTACGGGGAAAACTTTGGTCAAATTAATGATGCTCTGATCAGCGCTAAGAACATAACTGGAGAAACAGGTAAAGATCTGCAGAAATTAACTGAACATGCATTTTTGCTTTCAGATACTTTCGATTACGAGGTAAATGAAAGTGTAAAGGCTTCAGATGTTTTAATGAAGAACTTCGGATTATCGGGCGAGCAAGCTATGGCTTACATTGCTGAGGGGTCCCAAAAAGGGTTGAACTATGCTGATGATTTTATGGACACCATCCGGGAATATTCGGTACATTTTGATGCTGCTGGATTGAGTGCCCAGGACTTCATGGGAATGATGCAGAATGCAAAGAATGCAGGGGTTTTTAATCTTGATTATGCAGCGGATGCATTTAAAGAGTTCGGAATTATCATGCGAGAGGATAGCGATAGGGCTTCCAATGCATTATCTCAACTAGGTTTAAATTCAACAAAGCTGAGAAGTCAATTCGCACAAGGCGGAGAAGGGGCTAAACAAGCCTTCCAGACGATTGCCAAAGAGCTATCTAAAGTAAAAGACCCTCTTGATCAAAATGCAATAGGGGTAGAGCTCTTTGGTTCGAAGTTTGAAGACATGGGAGCTAAGGCTGTTCTTGAAATGGCTAAAACAAATGACGCCATCAAAGGCTCCACCGATACTCTTAACCAAATGAATGAGGTAAGGTATGATTCGATGGGCAACGCTTTTAAAGGGATGGGGAGAACTCTCCTAGTCGAGCTTGCTTATCCTATCAGCGATTACCTGCTTCCTGCGGTTAATAACTTTGCTAATCATTTAAAAGACGTTCTACCTATTGCGGTAGATTATCTTAAGAATGTAATGCAAACGATCGGCCCGGTTATTCAACAATTGTGGGGGAACTTTCAAGCTATACTTCCAGCCCTTGGCCAAGCTTTCTCTTCTCTAATTCCATTATTGCAAAGCTATGCTATGGTATGGCAAGAGCAGGTTGGTAATTTAGCGAGTAATATTTTGCCTTTACTAGCGAATGCTGTAGCAACGATCTTTCCATTTATTCTTCAAGTGGTCCAACAAGCTGTCCCGTTTGCCGAAGTATTGTTAAGTTCTTTGATACCTGTAATATCCAGCTTAGCGTCTACTGTTCTTCCTATGCTTTTGCAATATGCTCAAGCTGTTTTCCCGGTTTTCTTATCTGTCATACAGGCTGTTCTACCTATAGTAGTTAATTTAATACGGTCAATTATTCCGGTTATTATACAAATAGCTTCCACTGTACTCCCGATTCTATTACAAGTAGTGCAAACCATTTTTCCAATTTTACTCCAGATCATTCAATCAGTCATCCCGATTGTCATCTCGATCTTAAGCGGGGTAGCCTCAATAATTACTGGAGTAGTTCTTCCGGCTATTCGAGGCATATTAGCAATTGTCCGATTTGTGTTTCCATTAGTCCTAACTTTAGTACAAAATTCACTCACATTAATAGGTGGAGTACTAAAGACATTTACTAAAGTGCTGCAAGGAGACTGGAGCGGGGCTTGGAAGGCGATAAAATCTACTGCCGTGGAAATCATGAATAATATAATTGGTTTCTTTAAAGGGATTGATTTATTAAGCATCGGTAAGAACATGATTGGTGGATTGGTCAAAGGTATTGGTTCTATGAAAGACGCTGTGCTAAATGCAGTGCTATCAGTAGTACCAGGCTTCTTGAGAAATAAAGTGAAAAACTTTATCGGTGGCGGAAGCAGCAAGGGACAAGTTCCTCAGTATGCAACAGGCGGCATAGTATCGAATGCGCAGCTTGCCATGATTGGTGAAGGTGGCGATACAGAAGCTGTTATCCCTTGGAATAACACGAAGAGAGCTCTCGACTTGTGGACGTTGACGGGTCAAAAGATTGGAGCTCTCGGGGGAACTGATCAAGGGCCTTCAGAAAGTCCATTCGATGTAAAACCAGCGAGTTATTCTTCTAATGATAACTCTAGTAATTTTGTCTATCATGCAGGACCAACCAATGTCTATATCCAGGGAGATGCGGATAAAGATGAGGTAGCAAGAGGTATTGAAGAGGGAGAACGATCTGCCAGGGAAGAGTGGGAAGAAATGATAAAGGACCATGAGAGGACGAAATTTTAATGGTATATGAGACTTTACAAGGAGATACTTGGGACGGCATTGCCTATAAATTCTATAAAGATGAAACGAAAATGATCGAGTTATTGAGGGCTAATCCAGTGCACATTAACACGGTCATTTTTAGTGCTGGGATCTCGCTTGATATACCAGCTGTTGAAGTTAAACCGAAAGAAGAAAAACCCCCATGGTTGAGGTGATGAGATGAAAGCAAGAAGAGCCAAAGTCATAATTGAATATCAAGGAGTCGATATTACAACGGATTTGGCTCCTTACTTGCTGAGTTTCGTTTACTCAGATAACGAAGGTAGAGCAGATGATATTCAAATCACGTTGCAAGATCGAGAAGCAAAATGGCATGGTCCTTGGTTGCCAGGCAAAGGTGATATTATTAAGGCCTCTATAGAAGTTGAAGCTTGGGATAAAGAAAATGATAATCGCAAGCTTAACTGTGGAGTATTTTATGTTGATGCTGTTGATTTTTCCGGGCCACCCGACACCGTGAAAATTAAAGCTTTATCTGTACCTATTGCTCCAGGTGGTAAAAATTCTAAACGGTCACGAACATGGGAAGGAGCAACGCTCTCTAAAATTGCAAGCGATATAGCAGATCAAGCTGAGTTAACCCTTCTTTTTGATGCAAAGGATGTAACCTACGACCGTGTGGATCAAGTTGAACGAACAGGACTTTCATTTTTATCGAACTTAGCTCGAAAAGAGGGAGCTGCCACAAAGGTAAATAGTGAACAACTAATCGTGTACGATGAACAAAAATACGAAAGTAAAGCACCCATAAGGGAAATTGTTAAAGGGGAGTCCAAGGTATTGGGCTACTCCTTTTCTATTTCTACAGCGGAAAATGAATATAAAGAATGTACGGTTTCGTACTTTGATGAAGATCAGAAGAAGACACTAATTTATACGTATGTCGTACCTGGCGTAGATGAAGGTCCAACTCTTACCGTGAATCAGCGAGTGAAATCTCTAGCTGAAGCAAAAAGGCTAGCTCGCAAATCAGTTCGTAACAAGAATAAGTACGAGAGAACTGGAAAATTAAAAATGATGGGGAGTCCTGAGTTTGTTCAGGGGTTAACCATTATCACAAACGGGTGGGGGAAATACGATGATAAGTACTTTATTGAGTCTTCCGTACACCGCGTTAACAACGGATATACTACAGATTTAAATATACGAAAGGCGTTGAATTATTGATGTATCAATTTCAGTCAGCAAGCGCCCAAACAGCAGAAATACTTCGTGTAGGCGTAGTTGCCTCCGTAGATGCTACAAAAGGTACAGTCAGGGTACGTTTTGAAGATCGTGAGGATGTAACGTCCCACAACTTAAAAGTAATTGTTCCTCAAACTATGAAGACCAAGTATTACCGAATGCCTGATATTGACGAAACAGTTTTATGTTGTTTTCTTCAAAATGGCATTGAAACGGGGTATGTCATTGGCTCTCCTTATTCGGAAGTGGACTCTCCGCCAGTGAGTGACGCAGATCTCAAAGGTGTTTGGTACGAAGATGGGACCTATATAGAATATAATGCTGAATCAAGTACATTAACCATCCAAGCCTCTAATCCTATTAATTTAAATGGGGCTGTACGACTTGATGGCGATATTGAAGTCACTGGGAATATAAAGGTAAATGGAAATATTGATCTGGCTAAGGATCTTCTAATAGGTGGAGATGTTATCAATAAGTAGGTGATATAAATGATCGGAACATTGGGACCTGTTATTTTTTACACAAGCGAACAATCAATGAGAACTTTTACGGACTTTCAAAGGTCAGAAGGCGGGCGTTGGGCTACACATGATCGAATGTTACAGAAACCAGCTTCAGAGTTTTTGGGCCCTGAGCTTGGAACTATATCTTTTAACATTCGTTTTGATGTTCAATACGGAATGAACCCCCGCAAAGAGATGGATAAGCTACTAAGCATGGTTCGGAACGGAGAAACGTATGTCCTAGTTATAGGCGGTAAGGGACTTGGGATGAAGCGTTGGAGCTTACAGAAAGTGGTCCAGAAATGGGAGCATGTAGATAATAGGGGGAACCTGTTGGTGAGTAATCTCTCTGTTAGCTTGGAGGAATATGTATGAGGTATACCATAACTGCGGAATCCAAGAAAATTAATTATAATCCCACCCCGGTTGAAGAAATTATCCAAAATGTTTATACAATTTTAACCACTGTTATGGGCACTGTTCCAATGGCACGAGAGCTTGGACTTTCAAACGACTATGTAGATGACCCATTACTAATAGCCCAAGCGAAACTTTCCGCAGAAATAGTGGAGAAGCTGCAGGTGTATGAAGAACGTGCCGTTATTGTGGAGGTTAAATTCAGTCAGAATCAAGCAGATGGTGTACTTCAGCCCATTGTAGTTATAAACATTGAAGAGGAGTATATAAGAGAACGGAGGTGATTTAATGCCTAGATTCAATTTACCAAATATTGATTTTGTTTCAGTTGATCCGGATGAAATAGAAGCTAATATCCTCGCGGAATATAACAGGATATCAGGGCAGAAAATTGGACCTGCAGATCCTCGCAGGTTGTTCGTGAAGACAATTGTATATGCCTTAGTTGCTGTTAATAATAATATTGATCATTCAGCAAAACAAAACTTACTTGCTTACGCTTTAGGTGACGTACTAGATCACAAAGGTGTAGATAGTAATACACCTCGGTTGGAGGCAACAGCTGCTACAACAATGATGAGATTTACACATAATATCAGTCAAATACAAAACATCCCAAAAGGTGCTGCAGTTACGGCAGGTGATGGGGTGTTTTTTGAATTAGAAGAGACTCTTATTGCTAACCCAGAGAATCCTTATACTGATGGAAAAGTGCGATGCACAAACGTAGGGGATATCGGAAATGGTTACTTGCCAGGAGAAATTAATCAACTCGTTCAGCCTTTGTATTGGGTTGCGAGAGTAGAGAACGTCACACAAAGTGAAGGCGGTAGTCAGAGAGAAGATGATGATCGTTACGCAGAGCGCATTAGACAATCTCCCGAAAAATTCTCAACTGCGGGTCCTGAAGAGGCCTATAAATATTGGGCTAAAACAGCGAGTTCACTAATAGGGGATGTGTCTGTGGATTCACCAAGTGATGCCACTGTGGAAGTTAGACCTCTTTTAAAAAATGGACAGGTACCAGGACAAGAAATATTGGACGCTGTTGCAGACAAGCTAAATGATAGGAAAATACGGCCATTGACTGACCGTGTTAGCGTATTAGCTCCTGCTGTTGTCTCTTACGACATCGATGTAACTTATTGGATACACAGTAATGAGTCAGGTAAGGCAAGTTTCATCCAGGAGGAAGTTGATCAGTCCGTTCAGGAGTATCAACTTTGGCAAAAAGAGAAGCTTGGAAGAGATATTGACCCAACAGAACTTATAGCAAACATGAAAAAAAGCGGAGCTAAAAGAGTGATAGTAGCTTCTCCCATTTACCAATCCTTAAATAGGGGAGAAGTTGCTAGTGAATCTAATGTGAATGTTGTGTTCGGAGGTTTTGAAGATGATTGATTTACAAACTTTTACGTTAGCAGGATTATTACCTTCAAGCCTTAAAGATGAAGATACAGCTAGTTTAGCTAGCGCATTCGATAAAGAACTAAGACGAGTAATCACTCGAATTCCGAAAACAATTATAGAGAACAATTTAATGGACTTAGAAGAACCTTTGCTAGATGTACTAGCCTGGGAGAAGCATGTGGACTTTTATGAACCAGAGCTGTCCATTGAAACAAAAAGACAGTTAATTAAAGACTCTGAGATGCTTCACAAATATAAAGGAACTCCTTGGGCTGTAGAGAGACTGGTGTCTACAGTATTTGAAAAGGGGGCAGTAAAAGAGTGGTTTGAATACGGGGGAGATCCATATCATTTTAAAGTGGAAATTGAGGGAGCCTTTTCAGCTGAAAAAGATATAGATCGCTTAGGAAAGCTGATACAAAAAGCTAAGAATATTAGATCTAAATTTGAAGGCTTTTCTATTAATATGCCTAAATCAATCATTACTTTGAAAGAAGCCTCGCACTTCTTTAAAGTTCCTTATAAAATAACAAACCGTTTCCACACAGATGACCGCCAAGGAACCGGGATAAGTAGTCCTCTTAATTTTGAGAATAAACCGTACTATTTTCCAGTTAATTATCCTGTTTGCGGAACCTTCAAAACAGCATCTGTTAAAGAAAAGAGCACTTCGTTCTTGAGTACAGGTCAAGTACTAAGTGTTTATGAGGAGGTAAACCAATGGCCCTACAACCCTTATTAATTAATCAGACTGTAACTTACATTAACAATCTTATAGATAAAGCTAAGATTACTATAGACGATGTTACTGAAGATTATCCAATTTACAATTCCTTGGTTGAAGGAAATTCAATTAAGAAGTACGTCTACTTAGATAACGCGACTGGATATATATCGGAAGCTAAACTTGTAGACTCTTTAGGACGTGATTTAAGCGTGAAACCATTAAAAATATCTAAAGGACAAGACGGATTTATGATGGTCTTCCTAATTGAGTTAAATGTGAAGGAGGTAGAGTAAATGCCAACCACTACAATAATTCCGTATGTGAAATCGATATGGGTGGATCACATAGTGGATCCCACTGAATTCGAGCGCGACTCTAATGGAGATGTAATAACTGATCCTGTTACAAATCAACCAAAGTTAAAGGTCATTCAAGAAGGTACCAGGTTTAACGCCCAGCGAGCTATGAATATAGAAAACGGCATCTACAATGCCTACGTTCGAATATTGGAAGCCGAGCAAGAAATGCAACGATTACGAGTCCAGGCGGAAATTGATGGTCGATCTCCTCAAAATAGCGGTACTTTCTTTGATGCTTTGGATGGATCGGCGCCAAATAAAATGGTTCGCCAATCTACAGAAAGCTATGCAACTGCTGCAGTTACAGCAGGAGCTACGACTATTTCTGTATATGATGAGAGCGGGTTTACGGTAGACACAGAGATAACGATTTACGACGATACAGCGAGTGAAAACGTAATGATTACGTCAGTAGCACCAGGAGAATTGACGGTTTCCACTCTTACGAATAATTATAAAAAAGGCTCGAAAGTAGCGCGTACCAATGCTTTGATTAAAGGCGAAGAAAAAGAAATGACATATTCTGCGTGGGGTACGTATTCCGTAACAGTTAGCGAGGTGGTGTAGTATGGCAGGCTATTACAAGTATTATTGGAAACGGTATGAAGTTGAAAACTACTACCCTCAACCTTCTTGGTATCAATACACTAATAGAGATTATGATTTTGAGGGGCTGTCGAAAGGATTGTACTGGGATGAAACTAACGGTAGGTATTTCACAACCGGCGGAACCTGGTCTTACAATGAGTCGATAAGTGCAGGTGATGCAGCATATATAGGTAACGGAGATGGAAATAAGTATATTGCTTTGGAAAGCGGTAAGGCGGGGTCACCGGTTTACGTTGAACAATACGGTTCGGATGCAGAGGCTTCGGTTCTCGAAGAGCGAAAAGGTAGCTATGTTACGGAAAATTCATCTACGAACCGAAATGCGTACCCCGATGACGGAAAATATAACGGTTATTGGTATCGGTATGACCGCCAAGAGTACGTGCAAACAAATTCCGCGCCAAGCACGCCGGGGGCTTTCACAAAACCATCTTCATCAACAAAACTCAGAGGTGGAGATTATGCGGTTCTTGAGTTCGGACCTTCTAGCGATCCTGATGGCGATACCGTAACATATGAGGTTCAGTGGTCTTACAACGATGGACCATGGTTAAAAGGAGCGAACGATGATAGCAATCAAACGCGGCGAACAGTATCGATACAGCAAGAACCTGATTACACACAAGTACAATTCCGCGCGGCAGCTTACGATAATTCGGGCGCGAAATCGAGTTACCGTTATTCGCCGGTGTATGACGTAATACAAAACGCTGATCCACAAATCACGCTCTCAACGTCAAATGGCACGACCTTGTACGAAGGTGACGTGCTCACCCTAAGCGGTCAAGCTACGGACAATGACAATGGCAACGTGGTAAGCGTAAAATATCAGATTAATAACGGAACAGCGCGCGCCATTACATCCGGCATTTCCGACGGCAGCACGCCGATCTCGTACAACAAGCAGCTTTCGATGAGCCTAGCAAAATTGTACGACGGACAAACGGCGGTAAGTGGCGAATTGGCCGAAGGGACAGCGCACACGCTTAAAGTGTGGTCGGAGGATGACCAAGGCGGAAAATCTACTGTTGAAACACGGACATTTTATGTGGTTCCTAATAGAGCGCCTTCAGTTTCTCTAAACCAATTTAGCGAGAAATCTGAATTGTTAAATCATGAAAAGATTACTATTAGTGGAACAACATCAGATGCTGAAGGTAATAATGTCTCTGTTGAATACGTGTTAAATGATGATAGTGCAGTCGGAGTGCATGAAGGTGCTGCAGGAGCATTTGAATTTGATATTCCACTCGTTAACTTAGAAGAGGGAACTAATACGCTTACCGTTAAAGTGACCGATTCTTACGGTTTCACATCTTCTAAGACAGTAAATGTAAATAAAAACTTAAATGAAACACCAGTTAATTCAGGAGTAATAAGGTATGAGGTTCTCCCTCCTGAAGGACAAGCTCAGAGTCTGGTTTTATGGCTCCAAAAAGAGCTAGGTGACCTTAATGTGAATGCTCATATCTCCATGGTGAATGACGGAGAGGTCGAGAATTACCAACCTATGAACTTATCGAATTCGGCTAATATCAATGAGGTCTTAACAGAAGATGAATTTGTTTATGATGCAGGATCCGTGAAGAGCTCAATTATGTTAAAAGTCGAGTTTAGGCGTGACGATCCAGCAGCTGATAAAGCTATTAAACTAATTTCGGGGGTGCTTGATTAATGGGAAATGGGATTGTTGTAAAGCCTAGATTGCCTGATGGCACTTTTGGAGGTGCTAAGGTAGTATCGGGCAAGTCTAACGAGCAAATTGTAGATGAGCTCTTGAAAAGCGATGCTCAGAAAGCGTATGAAAACATGTTATTAAAAAATCAGGTAGAAGATCAGAGCAAAGAGTTATCTTCACTTGCATTTGAAGTAATGAACTTAAAGGGGGGTGCTTCCTGATGGATTGGTTTGCTAGCATTAATCGCTTTTACAATACATTTGTACAGGGAGAAAGATTATGGTCGTTAGATCAAGTCAAGCAAGCAGTTAAGTTAAACGTCATTACTGAGTCGCAGTTTGCGGAAATTACGGACCAGGAGTATGTTGCTTAAGTCTTTTATAAGGAGGGTTAAAATATGGCGATTGATTTAACAAAATATCAAAACAGTGAATTGATTGAAGATGTTCGCAATCGACCCGGTCCTCAACAGTGGAATAATTATTCGAAGAAATTTGAACCGTCTAGCGGTAGTGACGGAGCCAGGCATGCAAAAATCACGGATAAATTCGGGGCCCCTATTGATCCAAGGGAAGTTAATGTAGAGAAATTAGAAGCGAAGCTAGATGCATTGAACCAAAAAGTAGATGGTATTTTAGATGGAAGTAGCCCGGCTAATACTCAACTAACGGGGAGTTTTGTTGAGTACCGTATCCTATCGACTGAACCATACCCAAGCGCTGTGCCGGAAGAAAAAGGAGCGACATTGGTAATTATGGATACTGGCGAGGTATTTATGAATCACGGAAGCTCTTGGGGGGTGTGGTAAATGCCATTTGATCCTATAATGGATAAACGTTCTAAAAAATATGCGCAAGTCGTGCAAGATCAGTTAGATCAAGCAGTTGCAGGTGGGGACCAGTTAGCGGAAACACAACAAGCGCGTGTTGGAGAGGATGGAACTACGTACGACACCCTTAAAGCTCGTTTGGATGCAGAACATTCCACGCTAGAGAGTAGTCAAAACGTATTATCCGGCAAGCTGCAGAACGTCGCAGCGGAATTCTCTCAACAAGCACGAAAGAAATCCGTCCTCACCCACGGCACAAATGTAATCAAGAGTGATCAGCCCTCCTCATTGAAAGTTGAATTTTATGGGAATACGTTGGTTAATAATGTAGTCAATTTTAACCATAGCGATTGGAGTTTACATTCAAATGTAACGATTAGTAATGACAAAAAGATAATTCACGAAAATACAAGTGGCTCAAAAGAAATTAACAGTATATTTATTAATGTTAAAGAAAACCAAAATTACCTCTTGCGACTTGTTCATAACGGAAAATTATCTATTATATTTAGAGATAGTGGTGGGGCAGAAGTTGGAACTAGACCTGAAAGTTACAGTACAGCAGAACAATCTAAATTTACCACACCGTCTGGTGCAGTTAGTATGCAAATTTTATTGTCTTGTACCACAACTGGCACACACACTTTCGAGGAATTAAGAGCTTACACTATCACCCAAGAAGTTTCAGATAAAATAGGCGTTTCTTTGAGTGATGCAGACGTTGAGCGCATGTTTCCTGATGTGGATGGGATGCAGAGTGTTGAGAATCCTTATGTGCGTGTGAGCGGAAGTCAGTTAATTCCTACAAATGTAAGTGAATGGGAACAAGGGCATTTAAATGCTGTCGGTGCTAAAGGATCTGATCCAAGTCGTATTTTAACAACCGATTACCACAGTATAGCACCTAATCAAACTTATACTGTATCAGTCAATAGTGGTTATAGGGTTTATTTGATCTATTATTACAACGAAAATAAAAGTTTTATCAGCTCAGACCTCTATCGCTCAGGAGGTGCTACTTTTACGACACCGACTAACGCTGTATTTTATAAAATATCCATTGAAGACAGCAACGACAATGCAATAACGCCAGAAGACTTAGAAGAAATTAAACCCATGCTCACACTAGGCACAGAACCAAAACCATTCGTACCGAAAAACGACAGCTACCTCTACGCACAATGCACGCTTGCAGGCTTACCGTTAAGCGATAAAAGAGATAATTTATTCCGCAATGAAGCGAAGAATCGGTGGGAGATTCGGAAGTGGGTTGAGCGTGTAACGTTGGATGGTTCGTTTTCGTGGAGCTTTCAATCCGAATATAGTGGGTTTAAACGAGTAAAAATTAACATGATTGGTTATAGTCGCCAATCACAAAAATTAGAGAAATATGACGGTGAAATATTAAATCAATTCACTTCATCATTAGATAAAGGAGATTTGTTTGACCTCCACTCAACCGACAACTATCTTTGGATTACCGTTTCAGACAATGATAGCGGTTGGACAGAAGCAATGACACCAACATCCGACATGATTAAAGGCTACTTCAACGGATGGAAATACACGGGCGATGGCACGACTCACTCATGGGTATCTATTGTAGACGGTACAACAATACCTGCAACGCAAACGGCTGCTTTCGTAGCTAATCCGGCTAATATGGCAAGCGGGTATACCCCGTATAAATTATCCTACGAATTAGCCGAGCCTGAAACGCTTGTAGAGGGCATTGATTTCCCTTATGTGGAAGGTGATTTGAGTATTCAAGATAGCGCACAAGTTGAGATTGGTGAAGGTTTGATTGTGCGGGAGGAAGCTAATCCTATTCAATATTCAGATGGGCGATGGTTTATAAATAGAAACTTTTCCAATTTAGCCCCTTCCAAGCTAGAGAGAAAAGCTAATAGGATAATCGCCATTTATAAAAACGTCGATGGGGATACTAAGTGGAAGGCGTACACTAATGACGGCGTTTCTAATTCATATGGCGCTTATGCAGAAATTCCTGCATCAGATTACGACCCTAACGCAACCTACACCGTCACCTACGAAGTCCTAGACAAACACGACTTTACCGCAAATGTGTTAGAGGTGCCCGTTTGGTATAATCAGTCGTTAAAATCGTCAATTCAAAGTGCTTATAGCAAATTATCTGACCACGGTACAGAGATTTCGATTTTAAAGCCCCAGGTTTATAAATTACTTCTAGCAGCCAAAGTTAATGGGTGGGAGGTATAGACATGAACAATCCTAACTTAGACACGATTATAGAGTGGTACCGTAAAGAGTTGAATATATCAGAAGAGGAGCAACAAGCATTATTAACTCATCTACAAGAAACCTCTAAACAATCAAAACTTCAAAAACAACAATCGGACTTGGTATTCGATTTAATGAACAAGGGGGTTTTATAGGTGGATTGGTTTGCTTTTGCGACGCAAGATTATGAAGTATACAATAATGAGGATCGTATTAAACAATTTGTAATCAATGGCAAGATTTCTTCAGAGGAATACAAGATAATTACAGGTAATATATACGAAGCATCCACTAACTAGTTAGTGGATGCTTTATTAAAAGGTAAAAGGAGAGAAATTATGCGTAGCATCGTAGATCCTCAATAATATAGAAATTTAGTTTCAGAGGAAAACAAGCATACAATTGACGATTTTTTAGTTGAGAAAAAGTCTGAAGGAAAATCTAAAAATACAATTGAACAATATTGGTATGACCTAAGAATACACGCTTATATACTGATGAAAGAGCATGATAACAAGTCTTTTATAGAACTAACAAGAAAAGAAATTCGTAATTTGTCTATGTATTTTCAAGAAAGAGGTATGTCTCACTCTAGGGTGAACCGTATCATGAGTAGCCTAAGATCATTGCTTGAGTTTTGTTCATTTGATGATGACTATAATTATGAATATAATGTCGGCTCCAGAGTTAAAGGATTGCCAAAAAATCCAACACGAGAAATAGTTTTTTTAAGCGATAATCAGATTCAATGGCTAAAAGCTGAACTTATTCGAAAAAATGACTGGATGCGTGCTACATACTTGATGCTTAGTTACATTAGCGCTGCAAGAAAAGCTGAAGTGCATCAAGTCAGAAAAGAAGGTCTTACAACAAATTTTTATACGAATTCAGTTACAGGGAAACGTAAAAAGAAATTCCGTCTTTATTATACTCCAGAAGTACAAGAATTAATAACAAATTACCTTCAAGATCGAGGCGAAGATGATATATCAGAACTATTTGTGAAAGTTCATAAGAACGGAAAACGTCAAGTGGTAACTAAGGGTGCGTTTAATGGTTGGTGTACCTATTTTGAGGAACTTCTAATAAAAAAAGAAAAAAGAAGAATTCCCATTAACCCCCATTGTCTACGCCATAGTAGGTTAGAGAATTTATCTAGAAGTGGTGTTCCACTAGAGAAACTCAAATCATTGGCTCACCATGAGGATGTTTCAACTACAGCCAATTATCTCGCAGATCGTCAAGAGGATGATATTGCGGAGATTTATGGTATGGAAAAAGAGGAGTTTGCTATCTTAAGTAATTAGCAGATAGTAGCAACAAAACTATATGCAGAGCTTTCAGGGGAATGGGGAGGCAATTGCTTGAAAATATTTTTAATAGGAAATATCTCCCTTGTGTCGAAATAATACGAAAGAAGGGAGGTGTTTCCGATTAATGATATTCAGAAACAGTTAGCAAGCATACAGAAAGAAATTCAAGAAGTGTTAAAAGGCGAGCATAAATTCAGAGAGATATTTACAAATGACTTTATGCAGAGCTACACTCAGTACAATACAATAGAGGAGTTTTTTGATTCTAGCCCTGTGAGTATTCATACACAAGAAGATTTAGACTCAACAGACAGCTCAGAATTAGATGAACACGTTAAGAAAACCACTCAGTTCCAGGATTGGGAGGAATTTTCAACGTCAGCTGCTAATTTATACGCAAGAAAACGATTAAAAGAAAAAGGCATCGATGTATAGCCGAGTATTAAAGCATCCCGTTTCAGGGGTGCTTTTTTTAGGAGGTGATTTCCTTAGTTTTTTAAACTTTTAGTACTTGTCCTGCAAATAATGGTGGTTTTATAATTGTAAGATTTAATTAGGTGTTAGGGGGTCAGTCATGCCGGAGCAGAAGGAAGTGGAGGACATGGAGAAGTTCATGACGTTACTCATGGATGTAAAAGTGTCAGTGGCGGAGCAAAGTCAGAAATTAGATAATGTACTGGATGTGAAAGAAAAAGTTGAAAAGACACAAGAAACGGCTAACGAAGCAAATCGAAGATCTAAGCGAAATGAAGAAGATATTGAAGAAGTAGAGAAAGAACTTAAAAACAAGGCAAGCAAAGAATTATTACAGGGGAAAGCGGATAAAAGTGAAGTGGAACGCATTGTACAAGAGAAAGATAATTGGAAACGAAATATGCCAGCCTGGGTCGCGGTAGCTATATCAGCTATCGCTTTTTTGTGGCCATATTTAACTAATCTGTAAGGAGGAAATGTTCATGAAGGAAAAAGCAAAAGAGTTCAGTATACTGGTTGTCGGTTTTTTAAGTGCAATTATGGGTTTCTTGGCTACCCTGAATATCAAATTCCAATGGCTAACAGAAGCGAGCATTGATGCATTTGGCGCTGTAATAGTGGCTGCAGTCATGCTTATTAGTGGTGCATACGCAGTTTGGAAAAATACTTTTGTAAGTAAAAAGGGGTTAGAACAGAAAAATGCCCTTAAAGAAAAGGGGTTGAAATAGATGAGGGTGTCTTTAAAAACTTTAATCGATCGTTCTATCAAGAACATGGGAGCTGTACATTCCGTTGTATTAAACAAAGCATTAGAATTAGTGCGTCAAGCGTATGCCGAAGGGATTAACGTTCAGATCAGTTCTGGTTTCCGAAGTTTTGAAGATCAGGCTTATCAGTACGGTAAAGGAAGATCTAACTATAGATATAATGGTGTTGATTATAGCAAGCCCGGGATGTCTATTGTTAGTCACGCAAAACCTGGTCAATCTGTTCACAACTATGGTTTGGCTATTGACTACTTCTTAACTACTTGGGATGGATCTGAAGCAACTTGGTCAGTCAATGATAACTGGTGCAGGGTAGCAGAAATTGGTAAGTCAATGGGATTCTCCTGGGGCGGGGACTGGTCATCTTTTAAAGATTATCCTCATCTCGAATTAACAGGCGGGCTTACCTGGTATGACCTATCCCAGGGGGAAAGGCCTACTCACTTGTTAGCTGATTATCTCGAAGAAGGAATGAGTGGTTCGAAGGTAAAACAGCTGCAAAATAGATTAATCGATATTGGATATGATCTAGGTAAATATGGTGCAGACGGTGATTATGGTCCTACTACTAAACGAGCAGTGATGGCTTTTCAAAAAGATTATGGTTTAGCGGTGGATGGTATTTATGGTGATCGAACTGAATCCAAATTAGTGGAGGTGGAGAACATGCGTGAATTCGAAGAAGCCCCTAAGTCAATTGCGGAAGAATGGAAGAGAGCCTATGAACTTGGTTTGACGGACGGAGCAGAACCAAATGAGTCACCAACACGCGCCCAAGTGGCAGCAATGATTGTGAGAGCATTGGACAAGAAGTAAATAAAATCCCCTCAGCTTTTTGGCTGAGGGGGGATAAAACTATCGAGTAAAGAAAGCCCTTTCCATTAAGTATTCGAGATCTGTATGCTTATGTTCTTCGGTATAATCAGGGTCGTAAGATAGTCTTTTTGCTATTTCTTTCATACCAGCTCTTAACGTTGGGTTACCATCTGACTTGTCAAAAAACTTTTCGTTAGCTCTCACAAATTCGATGTATTCTTTTACAGAAACTTGAGTTAGGTACATATGAAGTTCCACCTCCTTTTATAATTACTTACATTCTTCTCAAAAGTAAAGTATCCCTCCAATATTTTGAAATCGTGCAGAAATTCAATTTTAGTAAGTATTATTTAAAAAACAGCCCCTCCTTCAGGAGAGAGCTGTTTATGTAAATCAATCAAAGTGAGTATGGTTCACTTTCCATTTTCGTACCTTAGAAGCCGCGAACCAAAAATAAATAGTTAATGTAATAATGCCTAAAAACCAAATTTTAAACCAAAGTCCATACATGCCTGCTACGGTTCCTGTAAAACGTAATCGTTTCCCATCGATTACAGTATGCTTAGTTTCCCAGTTTTCTTTCCAGACTACAGCTACTGGATATAAAAGCCCTAATGAGAGAGAAGTAAGAAGGGATGCAAAGAACTTAATAATTGCTCCTTCTACAGTAAGACCGTCAAAACGGCTTTCTTTTGGTGATTCATGCTCAACTACATGGTGTGCATTTTCCAAATTTACCACTCCTTAGTATCAGTCTAATGTAACTATTCAATAATTATACAGCATCTTCCTTTCAAATTATGATAAAAATTGTAAGCGAGATTTTGTTTACTTGGTAAAATGAATTGGGTATAATAAGAACAAATGTTCGTTTAATGAAACGAGGAGGGAAGTCGAATGAAAGGTATGCTGGCTAATGCAAAGAAAAACCAAGAAGTACTCGAGATGATTTATTTATCGAAAGATGGCCAACTCTCTCAAAGGAATATTAAAGTCTTAGATATAGATGATTCTTTTATTCTTGGGTATTGTTTAAACCGAAATAAGCTAAGGAAGTTTAAAAGAGGCAATATACTTTCCATTGGCCCCCTCCGAAAGAAGGTGGGATAAGGATGAATGATGATCGATTAAGGGACAGAGGAAAAATAAAGTGGACATCGTTGATGCTACCAGAACATGTAGAGATGGTGAAGGAAGTTTGGAAAGAAGATGAGCGTGTAGAAAAGGGGATGCTTGCAGATGATCAGGCTGTGGAGATTGATTTTAAGCTTCAGAGAGCATTAACAGATCATCTCACGGTACGGATCAAGCACCATAATGGCTTTGATTATAGTTTTTCTGATGTGAAGATCTCGGTGATCAATCGTATGGATAAGAAACTTACCGGAATTGATCAGAGGTCTAAAGAACGTTGTCATATACATCTGAATGGGATTACAGAAGTGGATATCATATAAAGGTCGCCCCTCCATTATTTCGGAGGGGCTTTTTTTGTGCGAACATACAGATCATCAACATTACATTCTAGAAGGTCTGCCAGTTCAAAAGCCTTCTCAAGCGAAGGTTTCCCACCATCATTTACCCACCTGGAAAAAACGTTTTGGCTTACCCCTAATTGAGCAGCGACCCACTTCTTTTTATACCCTCTCTTCTCGATCCAATAATTAATATTACTTTTCATATCATCACCTACATAGGGTATTCCACACATTACTTTTATGTCCTTCACTAAATTAGTTCAATTTTTTTCATCAAATTAGTAAAGAAGCAAGCTATAAGCCCATATAGATATATCAGACACCAGGAAGGGAGAGATGAAGATGGATATGAATATGCATAAGGTTGCCTTTGCACTAGACAAATTGAAGGAAGAAAAGAATGGTTTAATTGAACTAACGGAAGAGGCGAAAGCATTCTATCGGAATACAGCCTACTATGAACTTAAGAACATTGCCGAAGAATGGAACTTGGAATGGTATAGCCAAGACGTTTCCAAAGAACAATCCAATCCTGTTAAATCAACAAAAGAAGAGCGTCCTAAAGGTTATTTTTCTTATTTGCTACAAGCGCTAAAAAAGCGAAAAGGGAAGGAGAGGGCAAAGGGAAGACCGCGAAGACGAGCGAGATCGTGAAAAAGGAATAGCTTGTTTGCTGAATTAAAAATGGAGGTTTCGGGTCCTATGGAAACTATAAAATTTAACGATTTCTTGAATAAACCAACACTCGGTGGAAGCTTTAATTTTAACTTGGATAACAACATTATCAACCTTGATGAAGCGTATATTTTGATGGGTGGTTTAGGCGTTGTTCTAATCGGAGTGTACTGGATGGAGGGGCAAGGTTGGATTAAAGTAAATAACAAAGCAGTGAAGCTTGGAATGATTGGGATATATGCTTACCTAATCGGAAAATGGGTGATCAAAGGTTCCTGGAGGTTTTTAATGTGATTGAATACATTGGACCTTTAGCGTTGGCGGGATTAGCTTTTCTACCTAAAGTACAAGGGAAAATGAGCGAACGAAAGATCATTGAGCTTTATTTTAAAAACACGGGTTTTAATCTGAAGCGAAATAAAGAAGTGTTGTGGCCGGAATTTTGGAAGAAACACATGTCCCCTATGTTCACACGGTATGACTACAATTTGCCTGTTGGCTTAGAAGTGGAAGAGGGCATGGCGGATGCCCTTTCTAAAGCTTTAGGATATCCAGTGGAGGTGTCTGGCGAGAAAGTGATGTCTATATGGATATTCAAAAAACGTCTGCCGAAACAATGGAACTATAAAGACTTGTTACCTTCTGAGGGATGGAAAATACCAATAGGCTTGTCCTACAAAGGAATGATATGGCATGACTTTGATGAGATACCTCATATGACGGTCGCCGGAGCTACTAGGTGGGGGAAAACGATCTTCCTTAAAGTACTACTAACGTATCTAATCGAACAACATGGCGATGATGTTGAATTTTATATTTTTGATCTTAAGGGTGGGTTAGCATTCAATAAGTTTAAATCATTGAAACAAGTGAGGGGGGTTGCTGGGGACTATAAAGAATCCAGCGATTTAATGGACCTAATCACCTCTGATATCAAACGTGATATGTCAGATTTCAAGCTAAATGATATTGAAAATATAACTGATACAGATTTACCAAAGCGTAAGTTTGTCATTATTGATGAAGCTGGGGAGCTTATGAAAAACAAGAGCATGACAGACCAAGAGAAGAAATGGGTGGAAAACTGTCAACGAACAATGAGTTATATCGCTCGTGTCTCAGGGGGTATTGGTTTGAGACAGATATTCTGCACCCAGTATCCAACAGGAGACGTTTTGGATAGGCAGATAAAGGCCAATTCATCAGCTAAAATTTCATTCAGATTGGAAAATGGAACCATGTCTAAGGTTGCTTTAGATGAATTAGGTGCAGAAGAAATTGATACAAAAGGAAGAGCTATATATCGCACTGTAGATCGGCACCTTGTTCAAGTGCCTTATATCTCCAGAGAAGAGATGTGGAGCAGATTGGAGGAACACGTAGATGTTAAAGCACCTGCAGAGAATGGAAAGGGAAGAGAAAATCCTATCAAATTTAGATAAGCTTGGGATCGCCACACGGAAACAGCTGCAAGTTATAAATAACTTAGGGGGGGATCGTAATGCGAATCGCATACTGGCGAATATGGAGGATGACGGATCCATCAAATCCCTTCGAATGGATCAGAAGATTTATTATGTCGCCCATAAAGGGAAAGAGAAAATAGGCAGTGGGAAAGCTCTAAAAGACAAAGCACATTTAGCGCATACATTAATGAGAAATGACCTGTATATTTACTTAGGTACACCAAAGGGATGGAAAAACGAAGCATCTGTGGACTTTCCATATAACGGAGAAGAAACCACGCTAGTATCAGATGCCTCTTTCATCAAAAACCATAATCATCACTTTATAGAAATTGATAATACACAGACCATGAAAACCAACCGAGAAAAAATAGATCGTTATCGTGTACTTTTCAATCTCATTAAGGAAAATTATGATTCCATTCCTGTACTGATTTGGTATACCGTTTCTTCCAGAAGGCAAAATGCATTGGAGGATTATTGTAACCAATTAAAGATAAACTCGAAGGTGTTATCTCTTAAAGACTTGTGTTACTCTTAAACAAGAAAGCCCGTCATATCAACGATTATAGTGGGTGTCTAAAGGGATGCACGGGGACCCGCTGCACTTGATTCCGCAACACCTAAGGGAAGATTTCTCTGAGGAATTTGGGGTTCGTATTGAAGGGAATTTATCGCCTCTTAATTTAATGCGCCTTGAGCAGGAATATGGAGGTCGAATTGAGGATATGCCTGTTGAGCGTATATTCTTCTCAGAGGATAAGCGTACAGGTATTGGAACCTTTAGTCCATCAGATCCGAAGTCTCAGGATATCGCCGATTTAACGGGCTCCATTGACTTCTCCACGATTGCGGAGTATGGTTCTGAGTCTGATCCGCGAGCGTATCGTTTTGACGGGGAACTGAATAAAGCAAACCGGGGGATTATGGAGTTCCAGGAAATGCTGAAGTGTGATGAGAAGTTCTTATGGCACTTGCTTTCTTTGACGCAGGAAGGAAACTTTAAGGCAGGAAGGTTTGCGCTGATCTCAGCTGATGAAATGATCATTGCCCATACGAATGAATCGGAGTACCGCTCGTTTATTTCGAACAAGAAGAACGAGGCCCTTCATTCTCGTATGATTGTTATGCCAGTCCCATATAATTTAAAAGTCACGCAGGAAGAACGCATCTATGAAAAGATGATTAACCAGAGTGACATTCGAGATGTTCATATTGCTCCTCACACATTAAAAGTGGCTGCGATGTTTACCATTATGACGCGTCTCAAAGATTCTAATAAGAATAACGTAGATTTATTGAAGAAAATGCGTTTATATGATGGTGAGACCGTAGAGGGCTTTAGTGATGTAGACGTAGAGGAACTGCGCCATGAACATCATGATGAGGGAATGAGTGGTATTGACCCTCGTTATGTGATTAACCGAATCTCTTCAACAATTATTAAGAAGGAAATGACGTCTATTAACGCACTCGATGTGTTGCGCTCGCTAAAAGAAGGTCTATCAAGTCATGCGTCGATCTCTAAAGACGACCGTGAGCGTTACTTGAACTTTATTTCGGTGGCTCGTAAAGAGTACGACGAAATTGCAAAGAAAGAAGTGCAGAAAGCCTTTGTGTACTCGTATGAAGAATCTGCGAAAACACTTATGGACAATTATCTGGATAACGTTGAAGCGTATTGCAACAAGTCGAAGCTTCGTGATCCGTTAACAGGGGAAGAGCTGAATCCAGACGAGAAGCTAATGCGCTCGATTGAAGAACAAATCGGCATATCAGAGAACGCGAAGAAAGCATTCCGTGAGGAGATTTTGATTCGGATCTCAGCCTATGCTAGAAAAGGGAAGAAGTTCGATTACTCGTCTCACGAACGTTTACGAGAAGCGATTCAGAAGAAGTTGTTTGCTGACCTGAAAGATGTCGTCAAGATTACGACATCGACGAAAACACCAGATGAGCAACAATTGAAGAAAGTGAATGAAGTAGTAGCCACACTTGTAGAAGGATATGGGTACAACTCAAGTTCTGCAAATGAACTGCTGCGCTATGTAGGTAGTTTGCTAAACAGGTAATGAATAGGGAAGCCGGGGCATCTAGATGCTCCGGTTTTTGTTTTGGCTTCACTAGGGAAAAGGGAGACATAGGAGAGGGGAAGAGTTATAGAGTAAACATCAAAGATTGGACATTCAGTAAAGGATAAAGATAGTTCTTATGCTATAATGGTGGAAATTTCATTGTTAGAAAAGGGTGTCTTCCGGTGAGTGAGCAGCATTATGGGATTATAGATATAGGTTCGAACACAGTAAGATTAGTCATCTATGAGCGGAGTGAGAGCGGTCGCTTTAAAGAAATCGAAAATATTAAAGCAGTGGCACGTCTTCGGAATTATCTTGGTGAGGACTTAAACTTAAGAGAAGAAGGGATTGATCATCTACTATCGATCTTAAGAAGTTTTAAGAAAGTGACGGACACGTATGACTTAGAACAGCTGCTGGCTGTGGCTACAGCAACAATCCGCCAGTCTCTAAACCAGGATACGATTATTAAGAGAGTGAAAGATGAGATTGGTCACGAAATACGAATCCTTTCTGAAGAAGAGGAAGCGTATTATGGTTATCTCGCTGTAGTGAATTCCACCGCTCTTTCGGAGGGCATTACGGTCGATATCGGTGGAGGAAGTACGGAGGTTACGTATTATAAGAATAAGGAGATCCAGCATTCTCACAGCTTTGCCTTCGGTGCATTGACGTTGAAACAAATGTTTGTGAAAGATGATGTACCAACGCCGAAAGAAATGGAAGATGTTAAAGAATACTTAATGGATCAGTTCAAATCCTTGTCGTGGCTCGAGGGTAAACGTGTACCTGTTATCGGGATTGGCGGAAGTGCTCGTAACATGGTGCAGATTGACCAGTCGCTTAAGAGCTACCCCTTAGCAGGCCTTCACCAGTATAGAATGTTTGAACATGACATGAGCTTTATTAAGAGTTATTTACTTACGTTGTCATTTAAGAAGTTACAGAAGGTTGAAGGGTTATCAAAGGACCGGGCAGACATTATCCTTCCAACTATTGAAGTCTTTCATTCCTTATATGAAGTCACCGATGCCACTTCGTTTATATTAAGTCGCAAAGGACTGAGAGATGGAGTCTTTTATGAACAGCTTATGGAAGACTTTAATATTTCCGTGTTCCCTGATGTGTTAGAAGAGAGCTTCAATGAATTGGCGATCGACTATAACATTGATTACAAGCACGTTCATCAGGTAACTCATTTAGCACAGATTCTGTTTGATGAATTGCAAGAAGCGGAAGTGAGTCATTTAACAAGAGAAGATGTCACGTTGTTGAAACGCGGCGCATTTGTATTTAACTTAGGGGAGTACATTGATTCCGAATCAAGTTCCCAGCATACTTTCTATCTACTTGCTAATCGAACCATAGATGGACTTATGCATAAAGAACGATTGATGTTAGCTCTTGTAGGTTCCTATAAGAGTAAACCTATTTTTAAGCAGTACCTTCATCCTTATAAACATTGGTTCTTAAAAGAAGAGAAGAAAAAAATTAAAACGCTCGGCGCATTGACGAAGTTTGCCTATAGCTTCGACTCCACAAGGAGAAGTGTTGTAGAAGATCTACATGTAGAAGTAAAAGGAGAAGATCTCAATATCGTCGCCTTCTGTAATCAAGACCCAATGGCTGAAGAATACCAGGTCGAAAAGCAGAAGAAACACCTCGAGAAAGCAATTAAAATGCGTGTTAACATTACATTCACACAAAAAGGGTAGCCGCCAACGCTACCCCTTTTTCATACCCTCACAACCCCAATGATGCTGTGGTTGTTCACCGTGATGAAGGGTGTCTGACACGATGTAGTACTTTACCTCGATGAAGTGTATTAGGTTTTGGTGGATTGACATAGACTAGTGTGTGGTAAAGAGAAGTGAAAAGTTAACATGAGGTTCATATTTAGTTAATACTACGATTATAAACCTTTGATAAACTATGAGTGAATACATATGTCGACTTTGGATGAAAGGGTGAGGAGAACATGGAACAAATGGAATTAGATCATCCGCGTTATTATAATAATCGTGAATTAAGTTGGTTAGCCTTTAATGAACGGGTGCTGCAGGAATCATTAGATAAACGGAATCCGTTAATGGAGCGATTTAAATTTTTAGCGATTTTTAGCTCGAATTTGGATGAGTTCTTTATGGTTCGTGTAGCCGGTTTAAAAGACCAGGTGAAAGCGGGTTTTAATAAGCCGGAGAATAAAGCAGGCCTTACCCCTAAAGAGCAGCTATCCAAAATTTCTGAGAAGAATCATAAGCTTGTTGATATGCAGTATTCGACGTATCAACATGTATTATTACCGATGTTAAAAGAACATCAAATTACCTTTGTAGCCATGGACGAGCTGTCTACTATGCAACTTGATGCCATGGAACAATATTTTGATGAACAAGTCTTTCCTGTTTTAACCCCAATGGCGGTTGATGCTTATCGACCATTTCCCATGCTGTTAAATAAAAGTATTAACATCGCAGTGGTTCTTGAAGATACGTTTGATGAAGAGGAGCCGGCAGAGAAGACGGCAATTGTGCAGGTACCCGCTGTACTAGACCGGTATATTGAGCTAGAAGTAGATGAAGAGGGCACGCGCAAGTTCATGATGCTTGAAGACATCATTAGTCATTTTATATATAAGATGTTTCAAGGGTACAAGGTGAAGTCTGTTACAGAATTTCGCATTACCCGTAATGCAGATATGACGATTCATGAAGAAGGTGCCAGAGACCTATTAAAAGAAATTGAGAAAGAACTTAAGAAGAGAAAATGGGGAGCTGCAGTGCGTTTAGAGATCAAACGTGATGCGTATGATCCGAAGCTTCTTGAATTTCTATTAAATGTATTAGAAATTCATCGCAAGGATGTATATGAAATCGACGGCCCACTTGACCTTACGTTCTTATTTAAATTTTATAAAGATATGGAAGAATACAATGACTCCCTTGTGTACGAAGCGTTAATTCCCCAACCACCGAAAGATGTAGGGTCTGATGAGGACTTATTTGAACTCGCTTCGGAACGAGATGTGTTCCTGCATCACCCTTACGAATCGTTTCAACCTGTTGTGGACTTCGTGGAGGATGCAGCGGATGATCCGGATGTCCTGGCGATTAAACAAACTCTCTACCGGGTCAGTGGCGGTTCCCCGATTATTGAAGGATTAAAGCGGGCGGCTGAGAATGGGAAGCAAGTAACGGTGCTTGTGGAGCTAAAGGCTCGATTTGATGAAGAGAATAACGTACAATGGGCCAAAGAACTTGAAAAAGCAGGTTGTCACGTCATATACGGTATGAACTACTTGAAAACTCATAGTAAAATTACCCTTGTTGTACGTAGGAAAAAGCACCAGATTGAACGATTCGTTCATCTTGGTACGGGGAATTACAACGACCAAACCGCCAAGCTTTATACCGATATGGGGTTGATTACATCCAACCGTAAGTTTGGTATAGATGCTACGAACTTCTTTAATTACTTAAGTGGATATACGGAGAAGCCAGCTTATCATCATATTTCGATGGCACCCTTTGATATTCGTCGCGACCTTGTTCACCACATTGATGAGGAAATTGAGGCCCATCAGAAATATGGGAATGGTCGTATTATTGCTAAAATGAATTCCCTGACAGATAAAGTCATTATCAAAAAGTTGTATGAAGCTTCGAATAGAGGAGTGCAAATTGATTTAATTGTACGAGGAATTTGTTGTCTTCGCCCAGGAATTAAAGGTATTAGTGAAAACATTCGTGTCAGAAGCATTGTAGGTCGTTTTTTAGAGCATAGCAGGATTTATTACTTTCACAAAAATGGGGAAGGGAATATATATTTATCCTCAGCCGATTTAATGACACGGAATATGGAGAAGCGGGTCGAGCTGATGTTCCCGATTTATGATGCCCATATCGAATCCAGATTGCATCAAATTTTAGATCTTCATCTAAAAGATAATCTGAAAGCAAGGGTCCAGGATGAGCATGGAAATTACCATTACGTAAAGCGTGCTCCAAGTGAAGAAGAGCTTGATAGTCAGCTTGAACTTTTTAATCGAGCTTACATGGTTGGAGAAGATGAAGAATAAAACTTGAAAAATCAAGAGGTACAAGTGTACAATATTCCGTACATTTGTACTTTTTTTAGAATCTTTTTCAAATTTTTTTGTTTTCTTAAAAAAAACTAGGGTAAAGTAGTTGAAGAAGAAAACGGAAAAAAATTATAATAGAAGGTGAGTTTGCAAACGTTTACGTCACAGAACGCGAACTTCTAATGGGGGTAGTAAACAGTGTCGAACAAAGGGTCTAACGAAAACATTTGGGAACAGTTTCATGGCCCCAATATGGGGTACATCGAAGAGCAGTACGATTTATACTTAGAAGATCCAGAGCGGGTCGATTCATCTCTTCGCGAGGTGTTTGAACAATATGGTGCTCCAGAGTGGATACAAGGCGGACAGGGCCAACAAGGTTCTGAAGGGCCATCTGCTGGAGATATCCAGAAGGTGACCTCAGCATTGAAATTAGTTGAGGCTATTCGTCGTTCCGGTCATTTAGAGGCTGAAGTTTATGCCGTTGGTCGAGGACGCGAGCGCTATTCACCGCTTCTCGATCCGAAAACATATAATTTGTCGGAAAATGACTTGAAATCCATTCCAGCGAACTGGATTTGGCCTGAAGCGCCTAGTCAAGTATCAAACGGATTGGAAGCTATTCAAACATTGAAGCATCAATACGCTGGTCGTATTTCATTTGAAGTTGACCATGTTCACAATGAAGAAGAGCGCAAGTGGTTACAAGGCAAGATTGAAAACGGAACGTATCAAGTCGATTTTGATGAAGATCGTAAAAAGCAAGTGCTTAAGCTCCTTGCTCAGGTAGAAGGATTTGAGCAGTTCTTAGGGAAGACGTTCGTGGCTCAAAAGCGTTTCTCTATTGAGGGGCTCGATGTCATGGTACCGATGCTTGATCATATCGTGCAGGCAGCAACGGAAGAAAAAATGGAGCACGTTATGATGGGAATGGCTCACCGTGGCCGTTTAAATGTCTTAGCTCACGTTTTAGGTAAGCCGTATGATCGCATTTTCTCTGAATTCCACCATGCTCCTAATAAAGAGCTTGTCCCTTCTGAAGGATCAATGGGCATTAACTATGGTTGGACAGGGGACGTGAAGTACCACTTTGGTGCAAGTCGTGATGTTGAGAAAGAAGAGCGCACAACGCGTGTAACGCTCTCCCACAATCCGTCTCACCTTGAGTTCGTTGATCCGGTCGTGCAAGGGTTCTCACGTGCTGCACAAGATGATCGTGAAGAACGTGGCTGGTCTGAACAGGATACGGAGAAAGCTTTCTCTATTCTTATCCATGGTGATGCAGCATTCCCTGGTGAAGGGGTAGTAGCTGAAACGCTTAATATGAGTGACCTGCCAGGGTATCGGACAGGTGGAGCAGTTCATATTATTGCGAACAACCTGGTTGGATTTACAACGATTCAAAAAGACGGGCGCTCTACTCGTTATGCAAGTGATCTTGCAAAAGGGTATGAGATTCCGATTATCCATGTAAATGCAGATGATCCGATTCAATGTTTATCTGCGATGCAATTAGCCTATGAATACCGTAAGAAGTTCCATAAAGACTTCTTAATTGATCTAGTTGGTTATCGCCGTTATGGCCATAACGAAATGGATGAGCCTCGCGCTACTCAGCCTGAACTGTATTCTGAAATTGATGACCATTCAACTGTAGCTGCAGTGTATGCTGAGCAATTACAAAATGATGGTGTCATTGAAGATGGTTACTTCGATCAGGTGAAAGAAGAGGTCGACCAGAATCTTCGACAAACGTATGAAAATATGAAAGAGAATGAAACTGGTGACCAAGACGCAAAAGATGTTCCAGAAGAAATGGTTACTGGATTAAACGCGATTGATACAGCCGTATCATTAGACGTTTTAAAGAAATTGAATAAAGATTTACTAGAACGTCCTGAAGGTTTCAACGGCTTTAAGAAGCTTGAGAAGATCCTGCAACGTCGTGAGAATGTACTAGAAGAAGGAAATAAAGTAGATTGGGCAACAGGAGAATCTCTTGCATTTGCTTCTATATTAAAAGATGGCAAACCTATCCGTTTAACTGGACAAGATAGCCAGCGAGGAACGTTTGCTCACCGTCATCTAGTTCTACATGATGTGGAAGACGGGTCTACGTACTGCCCGATGCACGGGTTAGAAGAAGCCAATGCTTCCTTTGATATCTATAACAGTCCGTTAAATGAAGCGGGTGTGCTTGGATTTGAGTATGGGTATAGTGTGCAAGCTCCAGAAGCTCTTGTGCTTTGGGAAGCCCAGTACGGGGACTTCGCTAACGCAGGGCAAGTCATTATTGATCAGTTTATTTCAGCAGGCCGTGCAAAATGGGGAGAGAAATCAAGTCTTGTCATGTTGTTACCTCATGGCTATGAAGGGCAAGGCCCTGAACACTCAAGCGCCCGTTTAGAGCGTTATTTAACCATGAGCGCAGAGTACAACTGGACGGTTGCTAATGTAACCTCTTCAGCTCAGTACTTCCACTTGCTTCGTCGCCAAGCTGCAATTGGTGGGAAAGACGCAGCACGTCCGCTCGTCCTTATGACACCGAAAAGCTTGATCCGTAACCAACGCGTTGCCTCAGAAGGCAAGGAGTTTAGTGAAGGTCAATTCCAGCCACTTAAACCTCAGCGTGGTTTAGGGGAAAACGAAGATAAAGTGACGCGCCTTGTTATTGGAAGCGGGAAGGTCATGATTGACTTAGAAGACCGAATTGAAAATGAAGATCAAAACTGGGATTGGCTGCACATTGCTCGTGTAGAACAGATCTATCCGTTCCCAGAAAAGCAACTTCAGGAGATCTTAGAGCAGTATCCAAACATTGAAGAAGTCGTGTGGGTTCAAGAAGAACCTCGTAATATGGGTGGATGGGACTTTGTTAAAGAAACCCTCTACCAGCTTGTAAATGACACCCATGAAATTAAATATATTGGTCGTCCGAAACGTTCTTCACCAGCTGTAGGTGAACCAAACATTCACAAAACAGAGCAGAATAGAATCATCCAAGAAGCACTGAAGCTATCTAAAGGAGGAGATTCCAATGAAGGAAATTAAGGTACCAGAACTTGCAGAATCCATTACAGAAGGCACGGTCGCAGAGTGGCTTGTTAAAGAAGGCGACTCCGTTGAAAAAGGCGATGCGATCCTTGAACTTGAAACTGATAAAGTAAATGTTGAAGTAAACTCTGATTTCACAGGTGTCATCTCCGAACTTCTAGTAGAGGAAGGAGACGACGTTGAAGTAGGCGATACCGTTGCAAAAGTAGATGAGAACGGCGAAGGCGGCGGTTCGTCAGAATCTGAATCTTCGGACTCTGACGAAGAGAGTCAAGAAGAGTCTAAGCAAGAAGAAAAGTCGTCTGATAATGGTAAACAGGAATCTTCCGAAGACAGCAAAGAAAAAGCTTCAGAGAAAGAAGATAAGAAGGATGAAGAAAAGCAAGATCCAAATAAAGAGATTGTAGCTTCTCCGGCTGCCCGTAAAAAAGCACGCGAACTAGGTATTGACCTTCGCGATATTAAACCGAATGATCCTCTTGGTCGCATTCGTCCAGAAGATGTAGAAGCAGCAGCCAATCAATCTAAAGAAGATAAAGGTTCTAAAAAAGACAGCAAGAAAGAGAAGAAATCAGAGCAGAAGTCTTCTGAGAAAACAGAATTCGATAAGCCGGTTGAACGCGTGAAGATGTCACGTCGTCGTCAAACGATTTCTAAGCGTCTTGTTGAAGCACAGCAAACAGCAGCTATGCTTACAACGTTCAACGAGGTAGACATGACAGCTGTTATGAACCTTCGTAAAGAGCGTAAGGACCAATTCCAACAGAAACATGATGTAAAGCTTGGGTTTATGTCCTTCTTCACAAAAGCAGTTGTTGGTGCTCTTAAAGAATTCCCTCTTCTTAACGCTGAGATCCAAGGCGATGAAATTGTTATGAAGAAATTCTATGACATTGGTATGGCGGTTTCGACGGATGAAGGTCTTGTTGTACCTGTTGTTCGTGATGCTGACCGTATTGGGTTTGCCGGAATCGAGAAAGAAATTGGTCGACTCGGCAAACGTGCGCGTGATAAGCAGCTATCTTTAGATGAGCTTCAAGGTGGTTCCTTCACGATTACAAACGGCGGAATCTTTGGATCTATGCTATCCACACCTATTATAAATGCTCCTCAAGTGGGTATTTTAGGAATGCATAACATCCAAAAACGTGCAATGGTTATGCCGGATGATTCTATTGAAGTTCGTCCGATGATGTACATTGCTCTTTCCTACGACCACCGTATTGTCGATGGTAAAGAAGCTGTTCAGTTCCTTGTCCGAATTAAAGAAATGCTAGAAGACCCTTATAACCTTCTGCTAGAAGGTTAATAGACTTTAGATATAAAGCCCGTTCTGCCCCCGAGCAGGACGGGCTTTTTTTGAGGCTGGTTGTTTACAAATAAAAAAAGTAGTAGACTTAATAGTAAGAAAGATGAAACGAAATGATGTTTGGTCCGTATCTAGGAGAGATTCAATTTTAGAAATGAGGCAGCTACATGAATATGGTCATCGAATATCTTATGGATATAGATTTAGTGAATGACCCTTTTCTTTATTCGTTTTACGTAAGCTTGTTCTTATCCCTTGCGTTCAACAGAGTGTGGGGTTCAATTGTTAGTGATACTGCCAACCTCTTCTCAAAAGATTGGTCTATTAAACAAACGAATATTCACTTACCGTCTCATACCAATAGTGGCGTGAAGCCTAGTGATCATTTTATCCGCTGGTTTTGCAAAACAGTAGGGAGACAAGAAAGTTCGCCCGATGATGAAGATTACCTCAATACTCGATTGCTACCGTAATAATCGACTATTGAGGAGGATGAAATTAGAATGAAAGCTTTATGGAAATCAAGTTTACTTTTAATTGTGACAGCATTTGTCTTATCAGCATGTTCAAGTCAAGGTGATGGAGGAGATGGGTTCCTACACAATCTATTTGTCGAACCTTTCACCAAAGCTATTGAGTTAGCGGCTTCGATTACTGGAGGTAGCTATGGTATAGCTATTATTATCCTCACCGTAATCATTCGACTTGTACTGATGCCTCTTATGCTGAATATGTATAAGAACCAACAGCAAATGAAAGTAAAAATGGCTGGAATGAAGCCTGAAATGGATGATATTCAAGCCCGAATGAAAGAAGCTTCTCCTGAAGATCGCCAAAAGATGCAACAGGAAATGATGGCTCTGTACCAAAAGCATGGAGTGAACCCACTTAATATGGGGTGTCTTCCAATGCTTCTGCAAATGCCAATTCTAATGGGCTTTTATTTCGCGATCAGAAGTTCAGAGACGATAGCCACTCACACTTTTCTATGGTTTAACCTGGGTGAGCCTGATATCGCTATGGCGCTGATTGCAGGTGCCTTGTACTTTGTTCAATATAGAGTGTCTTTAATAGGCGTACCGGAATCACAACAAAAGCAAATGAAGCTAATTGGTCTATTGTCACCGATAATGATTTTAATTATTTCGCTGAACGCACCAGCTGCATTACCTGTTTACTGGGCAATCGGCGGCTTGTTCCTAGTTTTCCAAACGATTATAGGACGCAAGTTGTACCAGACAGAGTCAGAACCAGTCCCGCAAACCTCAAATTAATGAATGATATAAAGAAAGTCCAGGCTCCTAAATAGGATCCTGGACTTTTATTATTGGGGTTTGCGAGTGACTCATAATAGTTGACCCTAGTTCATAAGATGAAAGACATAAAACGTTAGGTGAGGGACGGTCAGCTTTCTGGTATTAAAATTTTTGTCATGGACAGAACGGTAGAGCTTAAACCGTCATATGCGGAAAGTGACAAGTTTTTAAAATAAGTTTTCAGAATTTTTAATCAAAATGACAACTTCTGCATATGATAGAGTAAACAAAATGGAGGAGGGGTAAGGATGAGTCGTTCGAAAAATTTTGTAATTTCTGAAGAGAACTGGTCCCTCCATAGAAAAGGGTATGATGATCAGCAGCGCCACCAGGAAAAAGTTCAGGATGCGCTCAAGAATCAACTCCCGGACCTGATTTCTGAAGAAAATATTGTGATGTCAAATGGGAAAGATGTTGTGAAGATTCCGATTCGGTCGTTGGATGAATATAAGATTCGCTATAACCACGATAAGAACAAACATGTAGGCCAAGGAGAAGGCGACAGCCAAGTCGGAGATGTGATTGCGAGAGATGGCTCCCCGCAACAAGCGCAAGGAAAAGGGGAGAAGCCAGGAGATCAACCTGGAGAGGATTTCTATGAAGCTGAAATTTCAATTGCCGAGTTAGAAGAAGCTTTATTCAATCAGTTGGCCTTACCGAACTTACAGGAAAAAGAGAAAGATAATATCATTACGACAGATATTAATTTTAATGACATTAGGAAAACAGGACTTCAAGGAAATATCGACAAGAAGCGTACGATGCTAGAAGCCTTTAAGAGAAATGCGATGGGAGGAGACGCAACGTTCAATCCGATCTATCCAGAAGATATTCGATACAAAACATGGAATGAGGTAGTGAAACCTGAATCAAAAGCTGTTGTGTTAGCTATGATGGACACCTCAGGATCAATGGGAATGTGGGAGAAGTATATGGCCCGAAGTTTCTTCTTCTGGATGTCGCGCTTCTTGAAAACAAAATACGAAACAGTGGAAATTGAATTTATTGCTCACCACACAGAAGCCAAAGTCGTCTCAGAAGATGACTTTTTTTCAAAAGGTGAAAGTGGAGGAACCATCTGTTCATCAGCTTATAAAAAGGCACTTGAATTAATCGATTCTAAATATAGCCCAGAGCGTTACAATATCTATCCGTTCCACTTCTCAGATGGGGATAACTTAACCTCTGATAACAAGCGTTGCCTACAGCTCGTTGAACAATTGATGGATGTATCGAGTATGTTTGGATACGGGGAAGTAAACCAGTACAACAGGCACTCAACCCTTATGTCCGCCTATAAGAAAATTGAAGATGAACGTTTCAGGCACTTTGTTCTAAGAAGAAAAGCTGACGTGTTTTATGCGATGAAGCATTTCTTCAAAGAAGAAGACGAAGAAGTATTGGTCTAAAGAAACACCCGAGTTCCTTATAAAGGAGCTCGGGTGTTTTCTTTTTAATTATAGGAACTGGATGGGGAGGGTATGTCTGATGATTACTTGAACTTGTGAGCCTATGATCTAAAAATCTATACAAGGAATGTATAGGAAGGTGATGGTAGAAGACACTACATAAATAAACAACTCGTTTTAGAGGAGGGATGGCATGCGAGTCAGAAACTGGCTGAGGCCTAAACGAGCTTCTGATCAGAATCAAAGCGGAGTGGTGAAAGAACAGGATAGTCCGACAAAAGAGAGCAGTCGTTCGCTTAAAGATAATATTGATTATATTAGTGCAGAACTGCATCACTCTCATGATTTAAAAGTCACACACATGGATGACAACCGCCAAGCCCTCCTCTACTTTGAATCGTTGGTCGATCAGGAACAAATTCAAAATAAAATATTCATTCCATTATCTAATTATCCAGATCGAACAATAGGCCAGCTGCAAAACCAAAGAAAAACGACAGATTTAAACGATGCCATTTTTGCGCTTCTTAGTGGATGTGCGGTCTATATTCAAGAGGGTAATCAAGAAGTTTCCGTGTTTGTTGTAACGATGTCGAATAATAGAGATATGTCTGAGCCTGATACAGAAAAAGTTCTCCGCGGCTCCCATGAGGGCTTAGTGGAGAGTGTGATGATCAATATTAATTTGATTCGAAAAAGAATTCAGCATCGGGATTTAACCGTTAAGTATTTTCGTGTTGGAAAAAAGACCAATACAAACTTAGCTATTATGTACATGGATGGATTAGTAAACCCTGATGTTGTAAAGAAAATTGAGGATCGAATCAAACACATATCTGCAGATACGATTATCAGTCCAGGTTACATTGAAGAAATGGTAGAAGATAATTCGCTATCACCATTCCCTCAAATGCTCAATACGGAACGTCCTGACAGGGGAGCGGCGAATGTCTTAGAAGGACGAGTTATTTTACTCTCGGAAGGTAGCTCTACTTGTCTTGTGTTCCCTGTTACGTTCTTTACGTTTTATCAAACCCCGGATGATTATAACAGTCGTTGGATTTCAGGGACATTTTTAAGACTCATAAGATTAATGAGTTTTTTAATTGCGATTGGTTTACCGGCATTCTACATTGCCGTGGTAGGTTTTCACTTTGAGGTTATCCCAGATACGCTCGTCATCCCAATAAAAAGTGCAATTAACAATATAGCTTATCCCCCTATTATTGAAGCGTTAGTTATGGTCGTCATTATCGAGCTTATACGTGAAGCTGGGATCAGATTACCAAGTCCCGTGGGCCAAACGATTGGTATTGTAGGTGGTTTGGTCATTGGGGATGCCGTTGTAAAGGCTGGGCTCGTCTCAAATTTGATGGTAATTGTCGTAGCTCTTACAGCTATTGCTTCTTTCGTAGTGCCTTCGAACGAACTAAGTACAGCTTTACGCCTTTTAACGTTTCCATTGATTTTATTAGCCTCAACCTTTGGGTTCTTAGGTATTGTCTTTGGGTTCTTTGGTTTATTAATTCATTTATGCCGTCTTGAATCCTTCGGTAGCGCATATTTTGCACCTCTAGCTCCGTTGAGAGTAAAAGATTTAAAAGATACATTCATACGGCTTCCGTTATTTATGATGAGCAACAGACCGAAGGATGCGCAGCCTGTTAAGAGTGACACAGGAGAAGCATCGAGGGAGTGGAAGAAGAATGGCCGCAGTAGAAAATGAAATGATTACAAGAAGACAGTACTTCTTCTTCATTATACAAACCTTAATCGGAGTCGGAGTCTTAACCCTTCCTTATAACCTTCATCAGGTTGCAAAACAAGACGGTTGGATCTCTCTCTTAATCAGTGGTGTCATTATACAGCTTGTACTTATTTTAATGTGGGCGCTGGCTAGAAGGTTTCCACAACAACATCTATTTGAATATATCCCGTCTATTGTTGGGAAATTCTTTGGCGGGTTTCTAAATTTTCTCCTGATTCTTTATTCTCTAGCAGTAGCAGGGGTCATTCTTTTGTTATTTGACGAAATGATTCGGACGTGGCTCTTACCCAAAACCCCTTATTGGATTATTAGTCTTATGTTTATCGCATTAGGAATTTATCTTGTTTCCGGAAAGATAAAGGTGATGGCACGATTGTATGTATTTGTGTCATTGCTATTACCCATATTGGTTGTACTCCTTTTGTATGCGGCGAAAGATGGCCAGTGGGTCTATATGTTACCAATAGGTGAATCTGGGCTTCCTTCTATTTTGAAGGGAGTGTATCAATCCTCGTTATCGATGCTTGGATACTTAATTGTGCTTCTTTTGTTTCCGTATACGAAGGGGACACCGAAACAGAAACTGGGTACCATTTCCTTAGCGAATGGATTTGTCGTATTTTTTTATTTCCTTACCGTTTTTCTTTCTTTTATCTACTTTGGCACGGAGGAAATGAAGTATGTGAGTGAACCGGTTCTTTATATGCTGAAAGCTGTGGAGTTACCGATCATATCTAGAATTGATATGTTCTTTATATCCATTTGGATTGTGTCAGTGGCCACCACCTTATGTAGTTATTTGCTATTAGCAAGTAAAGGAGTCACGCAAGTTTTTTCGAAAATCTCCTACGAGCGTGCAGTCTTAGGTATCGGAGGAGTTTTATTTTGTATAACCTACTTTACTCCTAAAGACGAATCATGGTTGAACTCGCTAGATGACTATGTTTCATTCGTCGGTATGTGGTTTGGGGTGGGGCTTCCGATATTTTTATTGATTATAAGTCTCCTTTTTAAAAAGAAAAGTAATGCAGGGGGGCAGGGTTATGAACAGAAGCCATAAAGGACTTATAATCCTTATTACTCTCTTTCTGTTAACAGGATGCTGGGACCAAAGGCAATTTAAAAATGTAAAGCTTGTGCTTGCGGCAGGGTTTGACGCCGGGCAAGAGAGGTTGATTCGTAATACAGTTGTTATCCCTACTGTTGAGAAAGGGTTAGAAGGTCCAGGACAAGAATTCATCCAGGTGATTACAAGTGAAGCCTATTCGACAAGGGATGGTAAAAAAAATGTAGACCATCGCATTTCAAGGTCTTTTGATGCTTCAAAGGCAAGGGTTTTCCTGTTAGGGGAGGAGCTGGCCAAACAAGACATCTTTCCCATTCTGGATGTATTGTATCGAGATCCCAAGAATAATTTGAATGCGAAACTGGCGATGGTAAAGGGAACAGCTGAAGATGCACTTCGCTTAAGGGTGAATCAGGAGCCCCGCATTAGTGGCTATATAAATGGAATTTTGGATAGTCAAATGATGAATACAGAAGCCCCTAGTGAAAATTTGCAGCTTATTTGCGCAGAACTCTTAGAAGATGGTGAAGATTTCGCGCTCTCAGCGTTAGAAGTGGACCAGGATGCAGCGCTCATCAATTACGTTGGTATGGCCTTATTTAGTGGCCAGAAATATTCCGGAGTTACGCTTAATACAGATGAATCCCTTCTTCTTCTTCTATTAGATGATCAGTTAAGGCGATCAGCTACAATTAACCGAAAGGTAGCTGACTATAAGAATGAGCCTTTGAAAAACTATATGTCTATAGAAGTAGGAGGAGTTAAGAGGAAGGTTCAGATTACAGCAGATCATCCTGAACAAATAAAAGTAGATCTTTCTTTAAAGCTTAAGGCAACTATTGTAGAGAAAACATTGCCGATTATTTTAAATGACCAGGAAGTAAAAAAGCTAGAGGGAAAGTTTAGTGAAATTCTCACGAAGGAGATGCAAGAGGTTCTTAAGAAAACTCAAGAGGCGAATAGTGACTACTTAGGAATAGGAAGGCGTGTTCATGCCTTTCACCATGATACATGGGAAGACCTAAAATGGAGTGAAGTATATCCGGAAATTGTTTTTAATGTGAACACAAAAGTAGATCTTTCTGGTCACGGTGTCATTAACTAAAAAAGGCATAAACAACGTTTATGCCTTTTTGTCATATGGAGGAAAGATCACCTAGAACGAGGTCACGGTCTTTTTCATTTTGAATATCTTCACAAGCCTGAAGAGCCAGTTTTTTATACTCTTCATACTGAGTTTTAGAACCTGTTATTTTATACGCTCTTGCCATCGCTTCATAGGCAAAAGCTAAATCGAAATCTCCAATCTGTTCTTCTAAACATACTTCTAAGCATTTCTTAGCATGGTATAGGGAAGGCTCACTACGCTCGCAAACGGCGTACACTCTCGAAATCTGCCAGTCCCCACGTACTCTATTAACAGGCTTTCCAATTTGTTCCCAATGATACCTTGAAGCATGAGCAGCATGAATCATGGTTTGTTCTTGTTCGGAAGTTCTACTTTCGAGATCTAGAAAGGTCCAGACGTAATTAAATAGATCTACGGCCATTTTCTTATGAAAGTCTTCTGAATTATGTAATTGTGTGGGTTCTTGTTTCATCATTATCCTCCTTATGTTTGAGTGCTATTTCTTAAGTTTCGACATAAAATCATATGTTCCTTTTAGTTTAATAGTTCGAAAAGATTATTTATTGTGATAATTTAGCGTCAATTATTTCAAAATCATTACAAATCTTTAAAAAATTTCGTACTTATTACAATAAATTGTTAATAAACCATTGACGATCTGCCAATAAATAGTTTACTATAGTAAAAAATCAGAAAATTATTAATTCTAATACATTTGTAAATCTTAAATCTGAGGTGTCCTAATGAATAACTCACAATCAAATGTAAACCACGAACCTTTACTACAAGTAAAGGGCTTAGAGACGGCCTTTAGTATTGAGGGTAAAGACCACAATGCGGTGGACGGTGTTTCTTTTAATGTCGAAAAAGGTAAAATCGTCGGTGTTGTAGGAGAGTCCGGTTGTGGAAAAAGTGTCATGTCATTATCCGTAATGAATTTGTTACCAAAAGGGATCGGAAAAATCCGAAATGGAGAGATTCTTTTTGAAGGTAGACATTTAGAAGGTTTAGATGATAAAGAAATGAATAAAATTCGGGGTAAAGATATTTCGATGATCTTCCAAGAGCCAATGACTTCCCTAAACCCGGTGTTTACGATTGGTTATCAGTTAGAGGAAGTACTGCATAACCATTTTAAATTGTCTAAAAAAGAAGCAAGAGAAAAAGTTGTGCAGCTCTTATCAGCTGTAGGGATCTCAAGAGCGGACCGAATCGTTGATGAATATCCTCACCAGCTATCAGGCGGGATGAGACAACGTGTCATGATCGCAATGGCTATTGCTTGTCAGCCAAAGTTACTTATTGCGGACGAGCCAACCACTGCACTTGACGTAACGGTACAAGCTCAAATTCTTGAACTTCTGCAAGACATTCAGAAGAAAAACGATATGGCGATTATATTTATCACGCATGATCTTGGCGTTGTATCCGAGACTTGTGATGAGGTTATTGTTATGTATGCAGGTAGAATCGTAGAGCGTACAGATGTGCAGCGCCTATTTAATTCTCCGAAGCATCCGTATACGGAATTGCTAATGGGTGCGATCCCTCGGTTAGAGGAAGAACAAGATATGCTAGCTACGATTGATGGAATTGTACCTTCATTAACAAAGATGCCAGAAGTAGGGTGTCGATTTGCGAACCGGTGTCCAAAAGCGATGAAAGAATGTTCAACCGTTACACCTAAATTAGCGAAAAACGAAGAGGGTCATGAAGTAGCATGCCTACTCTATGAAACAAGTAGACCTGAAGAAGAGGTGTTACGATGAGTATAACCGAATTAAACAAATCTCAAACCGAAAAATTGCTAGAGGTAAATGATTTGAAGATGCATTTCCCGGTAAAGGGGGGCTTCTTCAAACGAACAATCGGAGCTGTTAAAGCGGTAGATGGCGTTACTTTTGATATCAAAAAGGGAGAAACGCTAGGACTTGTAGGAGAATCCGGTTGTGGGAAATCAACTACGGGTCGCTCCATCTTGAGATTACTAGATCCAACAAGTGGAGAAGTTCTATTTAATGGCGAAGATATTACAAAGCTAACTGGAAAGCGTCTGCGTGATATTCGTCAGGATATTCAAATGGTGTTCCAGGACCCATACGCCTCTCTAAACCCTATGCAAATGGTCGGAGATATCATAAGCGAACCGATTAAGAACTACTACAATAAACGTAAAGGTTCAGAACTTAAAGCTGAAGTAATGGATCTCTTAACACGGGTAGGTTTACCAGAGGAGGCTTATTACAAATACGCGCACGAGTTCTCAGGAGGACAGCGTCAGCGTATTGGTATTGCAAGGGCGCTTGCCCTTAAGCCGAAGCTTATTATAGCGGATGAACCTGTATCGGCCCTTGATGTGTCCGTACAGTCACAGGTGTTAAATCTATTAAATGAGCTGCAAGACGAATTTGATTTAACCTATCTGTTCATTGCACACGACTTAAGTGTTGTAAAACATATGAGTGATCGCATTGGTGTTATGTATCTAGGTAATATCATGGAAGTAGCGAATAAGAGTTCTATTTATGCAGATCCTTTACATCCTTACACGCAAGCTCTGATCTCAGCGGTGCCAGATGCATCTAAAGTAGGGGAGAAGCGTGAACGCATTGTCCTTGAAGGGGACGTGCCTAGTCCGGAAAATCCACCATCTGGATGTCCATTCCATACGAGATGTCCAAAAGCGATGGATGAATGTTCTAAGGTTAAACCTCAATTAAAGGAGGTGAAACCAGGCCAGCACGTCGCATGTCTTCTTTATGAATAATCATTCAAAAAATATCAGGGGGGTTCATTTTTCTTATGAAGAATAGAAGAAATTTTTATTGGCTAATGTCACTAATGTTAATGCTGACATTATTCTTAGCAGCATGTAACAGTGACGCTAACGGTGACTCAGATGACAGTGGAGATGACACAGAAGATACTTCAGAAAACACAGATTCTGAAGGGGATAGCGGAGAAGATGCAAGCGGTGAACCACAAGAAGGTGGAACACTTAATTATGCAATCGATAGTGAACCAGAAGGGATCTTAAGCCCGAACTTCTACGGAAGTGCTACCGACTTTGAAGTTATTCAATTTGGTATTGATCCACTATTTGAATACGATGAAAACTTACAGATCGAGCCTAACTTGGCTGACTGGAGTACAGAAGATAACAAAGTGTTCACATTTACGTTTGAAGAAGGCGTTAAATGGCACAATGGCGATGAACTAACAGTTGAAGACTGGGTATTCGCTCTTGAAACACTTGCTGATCCTGATTACACAGGTCCTCGTTATGCAAACGTTCAAACGATCGAAGGTGCTGAAGCTTACCACAGTGGTGACGCTGATAGCATTTCTGGTATCGAAGTGGTTAGTGATTATGAAGTTAAAGTTACATTCGACAAAGCTCGTGTAAACAACTTACTTAACGTTTGGTCTTACCCAATGAACCGCAGCTACTGGGAAGGCGTAGAAGTAGCTGACATGCAAGATAGCGATAAAATGCGTCAAGGCATGATGGGTACTGGACCATTTAAACTTACAAAAGTTGTTCCTGGTGAATCTTATCAATATGAAGCAAATGAAGATTATTGGAAAGGTGCTCCTAAACTAGACAAAGTTATCGTTAAAGTTATCGATAGTAAATCTGTAATTGGTGCACTAGAAAATGGTGACGTGGACATGGTTCCTGTACACCCAACTCTTGGTAAACAAGTAGAAGAAATGGAAAACGTTGATCTTAGAACATATCCAGGTCTTTCTTATTACTACCTTGGATTCAAATTCGGTAAATTCGACAACGAAAAGAAAGAAGTTGTTGAGAAGAACGATAAGTATGCAGACTTAAAACTACGTAAAGCTATGTATCATGCAATTAACCGTGACGAGTGGATTGAAGCATTCTTTAGTGGTTATGGTTCTAAAGTAAATGCTCCAGTACCAACAAACCACTGGATTGCTGCTGATCAAAGCGAATTAAATGATTATGCTTATGATACTGAAAAAGCGAAGAGCCTTCTTGATGAAGCTGGCTACAAAGATGTAAATGATGATGGATTCCGTGAAGATCCAAATGGTGATGAGTTTGTTATTAACCTAGCACACTATGCTTCTACAAACCCTACATTTGAGTCTCGTGCAAAAGCACTTACTCAGTACTGGGAAGAAGTAGGATTAAAAGCTGAACTACAAATGATCGAATCAAGTCTTTACTATGACAAAGTTGAAAAAGATGCTGAGGGTATCGAAGTATTCTTCGGTGGCTGGAGTACTGGTTCTGATCCAGACCCATCTGCACTTTGGAAATCTGACCAACTTTGGAACTACACTCGTTGGGTAAACGAAGAGAGTGATCAACTTCTAGACGACGCTCTAGACATTGATAAAGTTGGTACAGACCAAGAGAAGCGTAAAGAGAAATATGTAGAATGGCAAAAACTTCTTAACGAGCAGCTACCTATGCTTTATATTGCTGAGCTAGAAGAAATTTACGGTGTTAACAAGCGTGTTGGCGGTGTTGAATTTGACGTTTCAGGTTCTAACAGCCCACACCTATGGTACATCCAGAACTAAAATCAGCATGTAAGTTTTACTTCAGATAAGGGGAATGTCCATGTTAAAGTACACGCTTCGCAGATTATTAGGCATGATACCGATGTTGCTCCTTATCTCCATTGTAGTGTTCTTCCTGGCATTAGCTATGCCAGGAGATCCCTTCTCTGGAGAGATAGATCCGAATAACACTGATCCAGAATATATTGAAGAAATGCGTGAGAAATTGGGATACAATGACCCGATTCACGTTCAATATTGGAATTGGATCACAGGATTTGTTCAAGGTGACTTTGGTAAGTCTGTTAAGTACAAAATCCAAGTAAGTGACTTAATCGCTCAGCGATTACCTAATACGTTGTTCTTAGGAATCTTGTCACTTGTAATCACATACTTATTTGCTTTTGCAATGGGAATGACTGCAGGAAGAAAGCCTTACACGAAGTTAGACCATTTTATCGGTGGATTTAACTATATGATGTTGGCAATTCCAAGTTACATCGCAGGTGTATTTGCGATTTACTTCTTCTCATTCCAATTAGATTGGTTCCCGTTTAACGGTTCCGTTAACATAGCCGTTGATGAAGGTACACTAGACTGGTGGTTAAGTAAGATCTATCACACGTTCTTACCGGCACTAGTATTAGGGGCTATGGGAACGGCGAGTTATACACAATTCTTGCGTAACGATATTATTGATAACAGTAATAAAGACTTTGTTCGTACGGCACGTGCGAAAGGTACGCCAGAAGCAAGAATTTACAATCACCATATCTTAAGAAACTCCATCATTCCATTAATTACGTTCTTAGGGTTTGATCTAGTTTCTCTTGTAAATGGTGCCCTTATTACAGAAACAATCTTTACGTATCCAGGTTTAGGACAATTATTCCTGACGTCAGTACAAGCTTCTGACTACCCAACACTCATGACGTTAACGCTTATGTTCTCGTTCATCGTTTTAGTTGGTAACTTGATTGCTGATATTCTCTACGGAATCGTTGACCCAAGGATCAGAATTGATTAGGAGGTGTGGCTATGGAAGTCGTTCATAATAAAGATTCACAGCTGCAGACATCAAAGCCACCCAAGAGTATGTCCCCTTGGGCAATGGCCCGTCGAAAATTTATGAAGAATAAGCTAGCTATGATTAGTTTGATTTACTTACTCATTCTAGCAGTCCTTTCGCTTTTAGCGCCTTACATTACAACGATTGATATTTCACGTGTAAATATTGGTGAAATGAAACTTCCTCCATCGGCTGACCACTGGTTCGGCACGGATACAAGTGGACGAGATGTCTTTGTCCGCTTGCTTTACGGAGGTAGAGTATCCTTATTTGTAGGGGTTAGTTGTACCATTATTATCTTAGCTTTAGGTGTCCTTGTCGGAGCTATAGCTGGTTTCTTTGGTGGTATTGTGGACAGTATGTTAATGCGTTTCACAGACTTTGTTCTAAACTTCCCATTCTTAGTATTCGTTATCGTTCTTAACGCAATCCTTTTTGGAAAAGTTGGCGGTGTCGGAGTACTTATCGGGGTTATTAGTTTACTCGGTTGGGGCGGGGTAGCTCGTCTAGTTCGGAGTAAAATTCTATCTGAAAAAGAGAATGAATATGTCCTCGCTGCTACATCTATTGGTGGCAGACCGAATAAAGTTATTATGAAGCACTTGCTTCCTAACGTTATGACAACGGTGATCGTTCAAGCGACGATTACATTTGCTCAGATGATTGTAGCAGAATCCGCCCTTAGTTACTTAGGCTTTGGTGTACCGCAGGAAGTACCAAGTTGGGGGAACATGTTATCAGCCTCTCAACAACCGGAAGTTCTGCAGAGTATGCCTTGGATTTGGGTACCACCAGCGATTATCTTGGTGCTTACAATCTTAGCGATCAACTTTATTGGAGAAGGGGTTAAAGACGCCTTCAATCCTAAATCATTCCGTTAATCAAAATCTACCAAAGATTCTTTGGTAGATTTTTTTATTCTTTAAATGAGTTTATTTAAGGATAGGGGGGATGGTTGAACGCTCTAGTGTGAGAGAATGTTTCCGTTTGCTATAGTTGAGTGTAAGGAGGGTCTGGAAACCACTCGCTTTCCTGTGGGGAGCTGGTGAGCCTCCTCAACCGGCTTTGCCGGCCTCCGGGGTCTCACCTAGATTGAAATGTGCAAGCGTGGTGCCTAGGACCGTACGGATAAGGCAGCTTTTTGGAGAAGGCGTTTAGCCTTTGGAAAAAAGATGACTTATCGCGCTAGGTCCTCCACGCTGGCACTAGACTGGCTCTTCAGCCCACGGGAGTCTCGCAGTTTCCAAACCCTCCTCTTCAATGATAGAAGTAACGGAAACATGCCATATATGCCATATTCTTTATGAGAGGTGACTGTTCCCCCAACCTCCCATAAATCGTAACGGTCAAGAACCATACCAAAATATCTTGTAAATATGAAAACAGTTTTATGGAAAAATCATGAGTAAATTTCCTTATTTTAGACAAACTACTGTTGATTACAACATGAAGGAGAGATAGGAAATGAAGAAAATGATCTTTTCGTTTTTATTCGCCATCGTGCTAGTCGCCCTCATTGTACCAGGTGCTGGCCATGCGCAAAGTACGGATACATATACCGTAAAGAGTGGCGATACCCTTTGGAAAATTTCACAGCGTTATAAAATTGGTTTATCGGAAATTATCAGTGCCAATCCACAGTTTAGCAATCCGGATTTAATCTACCCAGGTGATCGTGTGACGATCCCACTTAAGGGAGATATTAAGTCGGTTGAGCAGGAAGTTATTCGCTTAACGAACAAGGAACGCGCGAAGCAGGGATTACCAGCACTAAAGAGTGATTGGCAATTATCTCGTGTTGCTCGTTATAAATCTAGAGATATGAGGGATCAAGGCTACTTTGCTCACAACTCCCCAACCTATGGTTCTCCTTTTGAAATGATGAAGTCATTCAACATCTCTTATCGTAAGGCGGCTGAGAATATCGCCGCAGGCCAACGTACACCGCAAGAGGTTGTGCAGGCATGGATGGATAGTCCAGGGCACAGAAAGAATATTTTAGATAAAGATCTTACGTATATTGGGGTAGGATATGCTGAAGGCGGTAGTTATGGTAACTATTGGACACAGCAGTTTATTACGAAATAAAGGGAAAAAGTCAGCCTTCTGGGTTGGCTTTTTTTTTATGAGAAATCCATCTTTCAGACATGATTCAAATGCAATAGGCCAATACTACGATAAGAAGTAAAAAAATTTTTTCAGAGAAAATAGCGAGAAATTAACGTTTTTCCCTTTGTAAGCGTTAATATGGAAATGTTTGCATTTGCAAGACGTCTGACAACTTGGTATGATTCTGTAGGAAGGTATAAATGAAAGCATTTTCATTGCTGTCATATCAATTACTATTAAATTTATATAAAAGGGAAAGGGAGGCATTAGTGCCATGGATATTCTACTTGGCTTACTTGCAATTGTAGTCGTTCTCGGTATCGGATTTTTAATGTCGAATAACCGAAGTAACATTAATTATAAAGGTATCGGAATTATGCTTGTTCTACAATTGTTTACGACTTGGTTTGTGTTCAACACTAAGATTGGTAAAATCATTATTACAGGAATCTCCGCTGCTTTTGATCAGCTTATTCAATCTGGACGAGCTGGGGTTATGTTTATCTTGCCGAACGTAGCAAATGTTGGGGAAGATGGAAATCCGTTAAACGTATTCTTCTTAGACGTTCTTATGATTATTATTTTCTTCGCTGTTCTTCTATCTGTTTTAACGTATCTTAAGATTTTGCCTACGATTATTAAATACTTGGGTGCTGCGATTTCTAAAGTCACAGGACTTCCAAAAGTAGAATCATTTAATGCAGTAAACAGTATGTTCTTTGGACAATCTGAAGCATTATTAGCGATTAAATCACAGTTTCACCACTTAGAAAACAACCGACTATACATCGTAAGTGCCTCCGCGATGGGCTCTGTATCTGCATCCATTGTAGGTGCCTATCTTGAAATGCTACCTGAACAATTTGTCCTTGTAGCCATTCCGTTAAACATGTTTAGTGCTCTTATCCTTGGATCATTAATAGCACCAGTAAAAGTATCGAAAGAAGAAGACCATGTTGACATAAAAGAAGTGTCAAATGCAAATAGCTTCTTCGAGGCAATGGGGAACGGAGCTTTAGATGGGGGTAAGATTGCTCTAATCGTAGCAGCGATGTTAGTAGCCTTTACCGCATCCCTGGACTTTGCAAACTTCTTGATCTCAAGCGTCTTCTCAGGCGTAACATTAGAACAAATTCTTGGGTATATCCTTGCACCTATTGCCTTCTTAATGGGGATTCCATCAGATGAACTTATTACAGCAGGTAGCTTAATGGGTACAAAGATTATCACAAACGAATTCGTAGCTATGCTTCAGCTGACAGATATGATTAAAGATCTTTCTGACAAAACGGTTGGTATCGTTTCTGTATTCTTAACAAGCTTTGCGAACTTTGCCTCAATCGGAATCATTGCTGGTACAGTTCAAGGAATTGACAGTAAGAAAGGTGCAGCCGTATCGAAGTTCGGTCTTAAATTGTTAGTCGGAGCAACGTTAGGTTCTGTACTATCCGCAACCATTGCAGGTTTGTTCCTATAAAATCATAGAAGTCTCTCTACACCAAAAACGCTTAGAACGCTATGTTCTAAGCGTTTTTTTTTGTGTCTCCACAATGTGGGAATGTTTCCGTTAGCTTCGTTTTGAGAGGAAGGAGGGCCTGGAAAGCGAGTAGTCCACCTGCTAACCCAAGCACTGTTCGGCAAGGGACCTTCAGTACTGATTAAAGTAGGTTTGCATTTTCCTAATAAAGGTAATATTCAAAGGAGGTAAATTAAAAAAGGAGTGCTTGTATCATGGAACAATACGGACTTTTTATAAATGGCGAATGGACAAAGTCAAAAGAAACGGTAGAGGTGTACAATAAGTATACCCAACAAGTACATGCGGAGGTTTCGAAAGCTTCAGAGGATGAGGTGGACCAGGCCATTTCAAGTGCAGAGGCTGCTTATCGGAATACCGAATTCCCTCCTTACAAACGGTATGAAGTGCTTCATAAGGTAAGTGAATTGCTACAAGAGAATAAAGAAGAGATGGCGCAGATTATTACAGCAGAGGCAGGGAAGCCCATTAAACAAGCACGAACTGAAATTGACCGTGCTACCCAAACCATTGAATTATCAGCTGAGGAAGCGAAACGTATTCATGGGGAAGGGGTTCCTGTTGAGGCGGCACCGGGTTCTGAAAACCGAATGGCATTTACCATTAAAGTGCCTGTCGGTGTAGTGGGAGCGATTAGCCCGTTTAACTTCCCTGTAAACCTGGTTTCACATAAGATAGCTCCAGCGATTGCGGCAGGAAATGCTGTTGTACTTAAGCCGGCTAAGAACACACCAATCTCTTCCCTTAAGTTGGCCCAACTCTTCCAAGAAGCAGGTCTCCCTGCAGGATTCTTAAATGTAGTGGTCGGATCCGGTTCTGACATTGGAAGCTATATGATGAAAGATAAGCGGATTAATCTTTATACATTTACCGGAAGTGCAGAAGTAGGCTTGAAGCTGAAGCAAAACACGGGATTGAATAAACTGATCTTAGAGCTTGGGAACAACTCCCCGGTTATTGTCGATCGGGCTGCAGATGTAAAAACCGCTGCAGAAACATTAGCTCAAAAAAGCTTCGCATTCGCGGGTCAGGTTTGTATTTCGGTTCAGAGAATGTATGTCCATGAAGAAGTTGCGAGTGAATTCAAAGAGCACTTTATTAAAGCGACAAAGGAACTAAACGTAGGAGATCCAACAGATGATCAAACGGACGTTGGCCCGATGATTAGTCAGAGTGAAGCAGAGCGAGCGGAAGAGTGGATTCAGGAAGCGAAAGGCCAAGGAGCTGAAGTGATCCATGGCGGTCAGCGAAAAGGGGCAATGTTTGAGCCTACACTTCTTACAAACGTTGATCATTCTATGAAAGTGGTTTGTGAAGAGATCTTTGCCCCCGTTGTGACTATGATGACCTTTAGTGATCTAGATGAGTGCATTGAAGAAGTAAACAAATCCAACTATGGATTACAAGGTGGGATCTTTACCCAGGACGTGGACCGTGCTTTTAAAGCTGCTCGAAAAGTAGAAGTTGGCGGGTTTATGATTAACGATGCTTCACAATACCGGGTAGATCTTATGCCATATGGTGGTGTGAAAGACAGCGGATGGGGCAAAGAAGGTCCTAAATATACGATTGAAGATATGACAGAGGAACGATTAGTGGTCATGAATCTTAAACAATAGTTGAAAGCAAAGCTCTCGTTTAGTTCATCTAAACGAGAGCTTTTTTTGACGAAACGTGTTAGAAATCGTTATTTCCTCGGAAATAGTGTAAGTTTTGGTCGTTGGCTTAATTAAATGTCATTATCCTCTTGTAAGAAGCCATATATTGAAATGAGGTTCGTTTAATGGGCAAACATGAGAGTGTACAAGAATGGAAGAAAGAGTGTGAGCGAATGTTTATAGAGCTTAGAAATAGCCAGAATTATTCTCAGTTTATTCATGAGGCCTATCAAATGAGTAAATGGCTCGATCCTGGAAGGTTGATAGTAACGAGGCAAAGGTGTGGTTCAATACTGTGATAAACAGTAGAAAAGCCAATGACTGATAATGTCATTGGCTTTTCGAAGTTTGAGAAGGGGCTTTTCTCTGTACATATAAAAGACGTGCAAATAGAGCGATGGCTCCAGCTGCGAGACCTATAATGAGCCCCATCCAATAGCCGGCAGGCCCAAAGAAGGTATACGTTGCCATAAGATAGCCGCTTGGAAGGCCAATGACCCAGTAGGAAACAAGAGCCATTATGAGCGTGATGTTGACATCTTTATAGCCTCTTAGGGCACCTTGAATCGGTGCTCCAAAGGCATCAGAAAGCTGGAAGAATATAGCGTAATAGAGAAAATGCTTCGTCATTTCAATGACTTCAGGGCGATCATTGTATAGTCGTGCCACCGGATCATCAAAGACATAGATCGCAATACCACATAAAATCGACAGCACTACTGCAATGCTTATCCCAAGATAGCTGTACTGTTTAGCGTGTTCCCGTCGATTACCTCCGGCTTCAAACCCCACTGCAATTGTAAGCGCCATGGCAATGCTAAGTGGGATCATATATAAGAACGAAGCGAAGTTAATCGCTGCTTGGTGAGCTGCGATCGTATTCGTATTATAAGTGCTCATAAGGATTGTTACAGCCGAGAAGATACTTACTTCAAAAAAGATGGCAAATCCAATGGGCACTCCAATCTTAAGCTGATTCCACCAGGCCCGAAGTGAGGGCTTCTCTAAAATACTGAAAATCGAATAGGTCGAAAATGGGCGGACACGGACAAGGAGGAAAATGGTGAACAATAACGTTACCCAGTAGGTTAGAGATGTGGCAATGCCTGCACCTACTCCTCCATAAGCCGGGAGACCGAACTTCCCAAATATAAAGACATAATTGAAAATAATGTTGAATGGCAAAGACAAAAGGGTAATGACCATTGTTACCCTCGTTTGACCAAGCGCATCTATAAAGGAGCGAAGACCATTATAGATGAATAATGGAATAATGCCCGTACTTAGCGCAATCAGGTATTGCTTAGCGATGGTGCGCACCTCTGGTTCTAACTCCATCATGTTTAAAATTGGGTTCAAGATAAAGGAACCAATGATCAAAACGACCAGGGCCAGCAGGGTTGAAAGATAGACGCCTTGCCTTACGGCACTAGGTACGTCTTGTTTCTGATCTGCCCCGGTTAATTGTGCTACGATAGGGGAAAGGGCTAACATAATTCCGTTGATTCCTGTAAAGATCGGAACCCATAGACTAGATCCTATGGCAACTCCGGCAAGATCTTCTGCCCCTGCATTTCCTGACATCACGGTGTCAAAGAAATTCATTGCATACATACCAAGCTGTGTTACAAGAATAGGACCTAAAATAATAAGAAATAATTTAGTTTTTTCTTGCCATGTATCAGTTTTGTACATGAAACTCTTCCTTTTATCCGAAATTTCTTTTACGATAAGGGGGATTATAGCATAGATTCAACCGTAACTGTGAAAATTTGAGAATGTTTCTATATAGAAAGGACGTCAAAGTTATGAACACGAAGCGTATACTCTTTACTGGAGGGGGAACGGCAGGGCATGTGATTGTGAATCTTGCTCTTATACCAGAATTTCAAAAAGAGGGATGGGAAGTTGATTATATCGGTTCTCATGAAGGGATCGAACGCCAATTAATCGAGTCTCTTGGAGGGGTTACCTATTACCCTATTTCAACAGGGAAGCTGCGCCGTTATTTCTCGAAAGAAAACTTTAAAGATCCTTTCAAAGTTCTGAAGGGAACCGGTCAAGCTTATTCTATTATTCGTAAACGAAAGCCTAGAGTCATTTTCTCGAAAGGTGGATTCGTATCCGTTCCTGTACTATTAGCCGCACGTATGGCCGCGGTACCGTCTGTTATTCATGAATCCGATTATACACCAGGGCTTGCAAATAAATTAGCGATGCCTTTTGCGAAGAAAGTATTAGCCACTTTCCCTGAAACCATGAACCACATCTCTGATAAGAAAGCAGAGTGGGTCGGAGCTGTTGTTCGTGAAGAATTGTTCCAAGGGGATGCTGCAAGAGGTCGTGCTTTATGTGACTTCACTCGTAATAAGCCTGTTTTACTCGTTATGGGAGGAAGTATGGGCTCTAAGAAAATTAACGATGCCATTCGAGATCAATTAGATGAACTGTTAAAAGAATTTCAGGTTGTTCATCTTTGTGGAAGAGGAAATCAGGATGAAAGTATAAATAGGCCTGGGTATGTACAGTTTGAGTATGTGAACAAAGAGTTAAATGATCTATTCGCCATGACCGACTTTGTGGTCTCTCGTGCCGGTTCAAACGCCATTTTTGAATTCCTAGCTCTGAAAAAACCAATGCTTCTTATTCCGTTGTCCAGGCATGCCAGTCGTGGGGATCAGATATTAAATGCAAACTCCTTTGAGAAGCAAGGATATGCGAGAGTCGTTGAAGAAGAAGAATTAGATGAGCAGCGATTTTTACAAGAAGTGAAGCAACTAAGAGATGAAAAAGAGACGATTCTTGAAGCGATGAGTCAGTATCAAAGCAAACGTGCTAAGGATCAGGTCATTCAAATGATTAAATCTCATGCAAAATCTAAATAACAATCGATACTCCGTCCCGTGGATTTCTTGGGGCGGTTTTATTTGGAAAGAAACTTCTATATAAGTCACCTTGTATTCTTTATAATAGAAACAGAATGATGAGGAAGGTGAACGATATGAAAGATCTGATCTGTCGTTATTGTGGAAAGAAAATTGAGAAGGATCAGCTTCGGACAGCTATTCGGCGTATGAAGATGGTTCCTTTCCATAAAGAATGCTTTGAATTACAAGAAGAAGAAACGATATCAATGAATGAGATGTGGAAGCCGGTTAATCAAACAGGATGGACCATTACCTCTGGTGCTATGCTACTTTTTGCGATCACCATGGCGATGACAGAGTGGTTAGGGAACATCGGAGATTTGTTAGGGGTCTTTGCGCTCTATCCTGTTATCATTCGCTTTATCTCTTTAGTGGTCTATGAAACAAGATAAGTATTTCTTTATTTTGGAAGGTCGATGTGCTAGAGTGGGTACGTTGCTTCAAATGTGTACGTGCTCTACCACGTTTGACTCGTCATTCACATCACACCTGTGAAAGGAGAATGGCTTATGAAAGAACACCCTGATTATCAAGAGGAATTAGATCGTCTCACCTTTACGAAAGTGTACATGGATTCGGTTATTGCTGCCCAAGAGTCGGATCAGGAGACGTTAAGGAAACGCCAAGAAAGTACGGTAGCAGCCCTTGATTTCAAGGACAGTAGTTTGAAATATCAAGACATGCTGACTCATGCGAATTTTATGAAGATGTCCAAAGATCAACTAGAAAACCTCAAGAAACTCCGAAAGAAACCGTATTTCGCCCGCATTGACTATCACCGAAAAGAAAAACCTGAACGCGAAACCTTTTATATAGGGAAAGTTTCCTTGTTTGACCGTGAAACCCAACAACCGATCATTCTTGATTGGCGCTCGCCTCTTGCGAACGTCTATTACGAGGGACGCGTTGGGGATGTGAGTTATGAAGCACATGGGGAGACGTATGAGGGGAATGTTTCTTTAAAGAGGCAGTATTCAATTGAAGAAGGAGAGCTGCAAGACTTCAGGGATATCGATATCACCACAAAAGATGACTTACTACAAGACTCCTTATCTCAGAACGCAGATCACCGCTTAACGGAAATCGTGTCTACTATTCAGGAGGAACAAAACCGAGTGATTCGCGCCGACCTTCGTAAACCGATTGTGGTCCAGGGGGCTGCTGGGAGCGGAAAGACAACCATTGCCCTGCACAGGGTGTCCTATTTCTTATATACCTTACAAGATATCTTTAGTCCTGAGGAAATGCTTATACTTGCTCCCAATCGCTTATTTATAGACTATATGAAGGAAGTTCTGCCTGAGCTAGGTGTTGAGAAGTCGAGGTCGACTACATACGTCGATTATGTAAAGCTTGTCACGAATCACTCCTTTACTGTTCAAACTCAACACGAAACGCTTATGAACATCTTAGAACACTCTGATGAAGAGGAATCGATCTTAAGAATGGCAGAATGGAAAGGTTCTAAAGAATTTCAGCCCGTTCTTGATCAATTCCTGCAGTATATGAAGAAGGAATTTTTAGTCGAGACCGATTTAAAAATTGCCGGATTTAGAGTGGTGAATGGGAAGAAGATCAGAAAGCTCTTTGTAGAGGATTACTCCTATTTACCTTTTTACAAACGTAAAGAGAAAATTCGCCAGGTTCTAATGAGTGACGTAAGAAGAAAGAAGAAAGTCATGCTTCAGAAGATGACAAAGAAGTATGATGATGAGCTTGATCGTGCTTTATATGGGATTAAAGATCCTGACAAACGAAAGCGACGTGTTAGTTTCTTGTTGGATCAAAAGGATGCAAAACTAAAACAGATTGAATCAGAATCGAAAAAAGCGGTACGAGAATACATGAAGCAGTATCCCAATGATCCTTTACCAACTTATTTTAGGCGTTTCTATGAAGAGGCTGATCGTTTTCATATGTTGATGAAAGACTTTGGAACCGATTCGGACCGTGAGTTTATGAGGTCCCATACATTACGTCAGATTAAGAAGAAAACAGTGGACGCAGAAGATTTGGCAACCCTCTTATATCTTCATGCTATCCTTTACGGACTTGACCCTGATTATAAGGCTAAAAAGGTCGTTATGGATGAAGCACAGGATTATTCGTATATGGAGTTTGTAAGCTTGAAGAGAGCATTGAATACCGATTTGTTTACGATTGTAGGGGATCTCGCTCAAGGAATTTATCAGTATCGTGGATTAAAAGAGTGGAAGCCGATCTTAGAAGATGTGTTCCGTGCTCCAAATTATTTAACCCTACAGAAAACATACCGAACGACGATTGAAATTATGGAAGTAGCAAACAGCATACTGACGTCTATGAATGCGAACCTGCCCCTTGCAGAACCAGTATTGAGGAGAGGGGATCAACCTTCCTTTCATTCTACAAGACAAAAGGGGTGGGAAGACAACTTATTCGAAGAATATAACCGTTTAAGAAAAGAGGGCTTTAAGAGTTTCGTTCTTATTGGAAAAACAGTGAAAGAGTGTCAGCTCATTGTTCAATCCTTAGAACCCTATGTTCCGGAAGACTCTCTTCAGTTTGTTCAAGGAGAGGAAGAGATGATGAAAGATCGCATTATTATTCTTCCTGTATATCTAGCAAAGGGGTTAGAGTTTGATTGTGTCTTTCTGGTCAATTTAAATGAGACGTATGCCCCTTCTCTGTTGGATAGGAAACTGTTATATGTGGCCATGACGCGGCCTTTGCATCGTCTGCAGTTTTGGGGGAAGGAACCTCAGGCCTTTCTTCTGGATGAAGTGAACGGGGAATACTATAAATCATAAATAGGTGAAAGACTGTCAAACCCTAGTTTGACAGTCTTTTCTTTTTGGGTGGTGCTCATATTCTTGGTTTATGGAATAAAAATTATGGGAAAGAGAACTTTGTAGGTTTCTGTCTAATTTTTCTGCAAATATTGATTATTCTTGTGGAATAAGGAGGAAAGTAGATGATTTATGTAAGAACTAAGGATAAATTCCCTCAGTGCTATTCTTTACATGTTCTTTACATTATACGATAAAATATCAGTTTTGATGGAAGTGCTTCCTTTTATGTACAATTGTAAATGTTGGCATAATTATTGGAGGCGATAGAAAATTAAGGAATAATGACAACTGAATGTAAGAGAGTAAACGGTTCAACCTCTTTATCTTCTTCGGAATCCCCTCTTTCGCCTTACTATAGGCTACTATCAATAAGCTAAGAACTTGTTTGAACGATCCACATCATTCAAGCGATCAATTTAAAAGAGTCGATTAATAGAACGCAAAACATTCGTGGAAACATGTGAAATACTTCACAAATAATCTTTGGGGGTCTATTATGCAGAAAAAATTTACGTTACTAATGAGCACTGTACTCGTACTGATTCTAGCAGCATGTAGTGGAAGTACTGAGTCAGAAGGTGACTCTATCGAAACGATCACGTTTTCAGACGCTGGTTGGGATAGTCAGCGCATACACAATCAAATCGCAGGAACGATTATCGAAAATGGCTTTGATTACGAAACAGATGTTACAACAGGATCTTCACCTGCTGTTGTACAGGGGTTAAGACAAGGTGACATCCAGGTAATGATGGAGTTTTGGGTAGATAATATGCAAGAAGAGTACGATGAGGCTATTGAAAAAGGTGAGATTAAAGAAGCCTCTGTGAACTTTGATGATAATAAGCAAGGGTACTGGGTGCCAACCTACGTTATTGAAGGAGATGAAGAACGTGGGATTGAACCAATGGCTCCGGATCTTAAAACGGTAGCAGACTTAAAGAAATACCCTGAATTATTCCAAGACCCAGAAGACCCTGATAAGGGAAGAGTCTACGGATCACCGTCTGGTTTTGCTGCTGACAAGATGTTGGAACCAAAATTAGATGCTTATAACTTAGATAACTTTAACTATTTCCGACCAGGGTCTTCAGCGGGACTAGCTACATCATTGGCGGATGCGTACGAAGCTGGAGATGCATGGGTTGGATACTACTGGTCCCCAACATGGGTAACGAGTGTGTTCGATATTACGCTTTTAGAAGAACCTGAATATAACGAAGAACAGTTTAAAGAAAACTATGGAACTGAGATTCCTCCAACAAGAGTAACAGTAGCAGTTCATTCTGATCTACCTGATCAAGCACCAGAAGTTTACGATTTCCTTCAAAACTATGAAACGAGTAATAAGCTAACTCAAAGTGCTTTAGGTTACATGAAGAAAAATGAAGCAACAGCAGAGGAAGCTGCTCATTGGTGGTTGAAGGAGCATGAAGACCTGTGGACGGAATGGGTATCAGAAGACGTCGTGAAAAAAGTAAAAGACGCGATTTAATAAAGGATAGGTAGATGAAGAGATCGCTCTGCCATCTACCTTTTCCATCTTTATAAATATGAATAAAGCGAGGGACCTCAATGGAAGGAAATTTTCCGGATATTAAGCTTGAGATCGGAAAGTATGTAGAGAATTTTGTTTTATGGCTTAACGATGTACTTGAGCCATTTTTTGATTTTATCTTTTTAATTGCTTCAAGAGCTATTTTGTCTATTGAAGCAGGGTTAATGTTTTTACCTTGGTGGGTGTTTATCGCCATTATCTTCGTACTAGGGTGGCGTTTTAAATCTATTACTGCCGGAATTTTATACGCTGCTTTCATGTTCCTTGTCGGGACGTTTGGGTTATGGGATGTATTAATGACAACGATTGCGATCGTCTTAACCTCAGTGATTACATCCCTATTGCTCGGAATTCCACTTGGCATATGGATGGCATTCAGTAAGAAATTCTCGTTTATTATGCGTCCTCTATTGGATGCGATGCAAACGATGCCGAGCTTCGTTTATTTAATACCAGCCATTTTCTTCTTTGGATTAGGAAACGTAGCTGCAGTATTTGCAACCCTTATTTATGCATTGCCTCCTGTTATTCGATTAACAGATCTTGCTATTCGTAATGTAGATTCAGAAGTCATCGAGTCTGCTGAATCCTTTGGATCTTCGAAATGGCAAATGCTTAAGAAAGTTCAGTTACCACAAGCCTTACCTACGATTATGGCAGGTGTGAATCAGACAACGATGATGGCGCTAGCGATGGTCGTTATCGCTTCTATGGTTGGAGCAGGTGGTTTAGGAGAACTCGTACTTGTTTCCATTAACCGTATTGATCTGGCACTCGGTTTTGAGGCTGGAATTAGTATTGTGTTCTTAGCGATTCTTATTGACCGTGTTACAGGCGGCGTGGCTGATCGATTCCAGAAACACAGGAGGGCTGATTAATGACCGTTAAAATGAGAGTAGAGCATGTATCAAAAATATTTGGTTCGAAACCTAAATCGATTATTCCGATGGTTCGTGATGGAATGGAGAAGGATCAAATTTTGAAGGAAACAGGCCATACCGTTGGTGTGTATGATGCCTCGATGGATATTAATCAAGGAGAGATCTTCGTTATTATGGGGCTTTCCGGAAGTGGGAAGTCAACCCTTATTCGTTGTCTGAATATGCTTAACAACCCAACGGATGGAAAGATATATGTAGATGATGAGAATATCGTGGAGTACAATCCATCTCAGTTAAAAAAATATCGCCAGGATAAGATTGCGATGGTCTTTCAGCATTTTGGTTTATTTGATCACCGCACCGTATTAGGTAATGTAGAATACGGACTTGAAATTCGAGGTGTTGAAAAGGAAGAACGCCGAGAAATTTCGATGAAGAATATCGAAATTGTAGGCCTGAAGGGGTATGAAGATAAATATCCAGGAGAGCTCTCAGGAGGAATGCAACAGCGTGTTGGACTTGCTCGCGCATTGGCTAATGACCCAGATATTCTATTAATGGATGAACCTTTCAGTGCCCTGGATCCGTTAATTCGCCGAGAAATGCAGCTAGAGTTGTTAGACATTCAAGAACGTCTTCAGAAAACGATCATCTTTATTACTCATGATGTGAACGAGGCATTTAAAATTGGAGATCGCGTAGCGGTTATGAAAAACGGTAAAGTTGAGCAAATCGGTACGCCTGAATCGATCTTAGAGAAACCTGCAAATGAGTATATTGAGAACTTTATTGCAGACATCGATCGTTCTAAGATCTTGCAGGCAGAGCATGTGATGATCAAGCCGAATGCCCTTGTTTCCCTTAAAGATGGACTGAATGTCGCCGTCAGGGAAATGGAAGAGAACGGGATATCCAGTGTATTTGTCGTAGACCGACAACGGCACGTGCAAGGGATTGTAACCATTGATGATGCGGTGAATGGAATTCGTGCTAAGAAGTCATTGTCGGATGTGTTAACAACAGATGTTCACATGGTTAAGAAAGATGAATATGTAAATGATCTAATTCCAAAAGCATTGGATTCCAAGTATCCTCTGGCTGTGTTAGGGGAGGATGATCGCTTAGAAGGGTTTATCCTAAGAGTTCATGTATTAGCAGGACTTGTAGGAGATGACATTGAAGAGCATGAAGCGGTTAAACAGTCGGTAACCATCTAAGGGAACTTTCTTAGCTTGTTGCTTTAGGAATATTTTTCAAGAGGTCCATCCCTATTCCCAGAAGAAGAGGGATGGACAATTTTATAATAAGGAGAAGTGGTATGAAGAAACTTACACTCGTATTTATTTCACTTTTAGTGATTGTTTTAGCTGCCTGCAGCGGAACGGCTCAATCAGAAAATGATAAGAAAATCGAAACCATAACTTTTGCTGACCCAGGTTGGGACAGTGTTCGTGTACATAATCAGATTGCTGCAACCATTATAGAGAATGGGTATGGCTATGATACAGAAGTTACAGCTGGCTCTACTCCTGCTACTGTACAGGGGTTACGTCAAGGGGATATTAATGCGTATATGGAATTATGGGTCGATAATATTGAAGAGCTATATAATGAAGCACTCGACCAAGGAGATATTGTAGAAACGTCAGTGAACTTTGATGATAATGAACAAGGTTATTATGTCCCGACTTATGTAATCAAAGGTGATAAAGAAAGAGGAATTGATCCTATCGCACCAGATCTTAAGTCTGTAGAAGATCTAAAGAAATATCCAGAGGTATTTAAAGACCCTGAACATCCTGAGAAGGCACGTATCTATGGTGCACCTTCAGGGTGGGCAGTGGATGAAATACTAGCACAAAAAGTCGAAACATATGGACTGGATACGTATAATTACTTCCGTCCAGGCTCTGGAGCTGCATTGGCGACGTCCTTAGCGGATGCTTATGAGTCTGGTGAAGCATGGGTTGGGTATTATTGGTCTCCAACGTGGGTGACAAGTATTTATGATCTTACATTGCTAGAAGAACCTGAATACAACAAAGAACAGTATCAAGAGAATTATGGGACAGAGATCCCGTCTATGCGCGTAACAACAGCGGTGCACAAAGATCTCCCAGACCAAGCACCTGAAGTGGTTACGTTCCTTAAGCAATATGAAACAAGTAATGCGTTGACGCAGAGTGCATTGGAATACATGAAGAAGAATGGCACGAATGCAGAAGAAACAGCACAGTGGTGGATGAAGGAACACGAAGATGTCTGGACAGAATGGGTTCCGGAAGAAGTCGTGTCGAAAGTAAAAGAGGCCTTGTAACTTTTAGAACCTGCTCTTTAACAAGAGTGGGTTCTTTTGTCGTATAAGGCTATTCATCAACCTTCATAAGATTAGCTGCAGTGCGCATTCGTTGTCATGAAAACATGAAAGCGGTATGATCGAAGGAGAATGAGGTAAACAGAGAGGGGCAAGTGATAATGAATTTGCAATCTACAACAACTTTACATAATGGCGTTAAAATGCCTAGAGTGGGTCTTGGCGTTTATAAAATGGAAGAAGGAAATGATGTGAAAGATGCGGTGCTTTCTGCAATTGATATTGGGTATCGCAGTATCGATACGGCTTCATTCTATAAGAATGAAGAAGGGGTCGGACAGGCCCTTCAAGAAACGTCCGTTTCTCGTGAAGATCTGTTCGTAACAACGAAGGTGTGGAATGATGAGCAAGGGTATGAAGAAACATTAGCGGCTTTCGATAGAAGTTTAGAGAAACTTGGTCTTGAGTATCTGGATCTTTATTTAATTCATTGGCCGGTCCCTGGAAAATATAAAGATACATGGAGAGCATTAGAGAAATTATATAAAGAAGGTAAAGTAAAAGCGATCGGCGTGAGTAACTTTATGGAGCATCACCTTGAAGATCTCCTGAAAGATGCTGAGGTGAAACCTGTAGTGAATCAGGTTGAACTTCATCCCCGTTTGGCTCAGCCTGAGCTGAGATCATTTTGTGAAGAGCGTGGAATTCAGATGGAAGCTTGGTCCCCGCTTGCTAGAGGAAAGTATTTTGATGCACCTATTTTAGAGGAGCTTGCTGAAAAGTATGAGAAAACACCAGCTCAGATTATCTTACGCTGGGATGTTCAGCACGGAATTATTACAATCCCTAAATCTACAAAGGCACACCGTCAAAAAGAAAACGCAGACCTATTTGATTTTGAATTAACAGCTGATGAGATGAAGCAAATCGATGACTTAAATACCGGAGAGCGTAATGGACCTCATCCGGATGAATTCGATTATAACGGATAATGGATGTAGAAAAGCCCCTTCTGAGAAAGAAAGGGCTTTTCTTATTTGATAATCCCATGACGGACGATTCGACTCTTCGCGCTTACCTCTACGTTAATATCAGGAATCATTTCTCTCCATTCCTCTTTACTCTTTAATGGACGCTGGGTATTGTAAATCTGACCAAATCCAATAGGGTCTACTTTTTTCTCTTTCGTCACTTCTACTACATTCTTAATTTCTTCCTCAATTAAATCGGCCAATTCTTCCTCTAGGAGTTTGACAACTTTAGGATCTTGAATTTTTAAATCATCTGATATCTCTAATATTCTTCCTTCAAGCATAACCTCTAGTTTGAATTCTAAAGAATCAGGCGAAGTGAGTTTTAAATTACTTTTACTCCTTATTTCATCAAATGTGACATACATCTTATCTATTTCTTCGTGATTTCGATCTGACTTGAAGTATGGTTTAAAGATTTCCCTTGGTAAACCAACCTCCAGGTGCCCAGCTTCAAAGCGACTTTCTATTAACTTTAGGTAAAATCCTTTTTTTACAGGGAGTTTCCCAACTAAACGATCGTCTTGCATTAAGGCTAAGTGTCTTAGCACAGGTTTGCCGTCTTCAAGGTTTAGCATAGGAAGAATAGGGTCGCGTCCAATGTCATAATAGTCATGTTGAAATTGATGTAGTGTACTGTAAGGAAGAACTTCGTTTCGAATGTTCTTTCGAAGCATACTGTTTAAGTAATTTCCGATGTCAGCCGCATCCTCCATTTTGTTTGAGGAAAGGATAGATTTAGCGTCTTCTTCGGCAATCGTCATATAAAGTAAGTCCGACACAGCGGCATCCCTTGCGAGGGTATCGGTTACCCTCATAATTCCTTTCTCAGCTAGCTGCGAGCCAAACACAGCAAGTCGTAGCTGTCCGGAAACAAGTTGCTTACTGGATTTTAAGTTTGCATCCTGTCGTATCCCTTTTGCTGAATTTGCTCGGCTTGTGATAATCTGAGACACACTATTGGCATTTGGATCGAACTGAAAGAAGATCAGCGTCCCTTCTAAGAAACCCTCTTCTAACAAGTCGTATCCTATGACAGTAATGATCCCGAGGCGTTCGATATATTTTTTCTCTACGCAACCGGTGAGAAGAACGAGGATACAAAGCGTACAAATCAGTTTCTTCATTGTGAGCCTCCTCGCTTTCTACGAATGTAGTTCTTCCCTAATACAATCGGTAATAGGACGAGAGGATAAACAAACGCAATATAAAAGCCAACCGTTGCTAGCTTATCCGTAAAATAATTGATTTGGAGACGATCTTGAAAGAGAATCGTTCCAAAGAACAGAAGAACGGCACTAACATAGAGTACATGCTTTTGTTTCAGTCCGTAAATTCGTTTAAATGTATACGTACATAGCCACATCACAGTGATCATGTTCGGTAAGATGACGATCATCCATATTCCAACGGCGATAATATCGAATCGCTCTAAGAAGGAAAATTGAATGATTTTAAACATAGAAAGGGTCGGCCAAATTAAACGCTCCAATTGTGGTCCGCTGAAATATCCGACCGTTACCGCAACGACTGCTAATGTAAGAAGAGTCGTGCTCCAAACACCTATTTGCACTGATCGATGTGCTTGTTGCTTATTTTGTATATAGGGGTAAATGAACATTAACGTTTCAAAGCCCACGAGGGAATAGGTTGCCTTAAATGTTCCTTGCAAGATATCCGAGTAGGGAGTGGTCATAATGGGAAAAAAGTGATTCCACTCCATAAGCGATACGGGTTTATACAGAACAATGACTAACCAAAAAGTCCCGATAAAGAATAAAAAGGAAACGCCTACAATAACCCTTACTCCCCCAAGAACTGCATAAACAACGAGTGATAGCAAGAACAAACACATGAGCCATGTGGGGATGGTTGGGAACAGAAACACCTGCACAACTTCAATGTAATTGAGAAGTACTGAAATAAGCAGACTGAAGAAGTAAAGGGCTAAAAGGGTTCCCAAAATCTTTCCGATCCATTTACCAAATATGTCGACTTGAATGCCAGGTAAATCTGCGCTTTGGTATTGATTAAGAATTTTAGACATACAAAAGACGCTAATACTCACCCAAACCCCCGCTATAATAACCGATATCCATGCATCTTGCTTCGCTTCAGCATAGATGTGGGTGGAGATCCCCATTATTCCTGTCCCTACTTGCGTTGTATGAATCAAGAAAATGAGGTAGAAAGCTTGAATTTGAATTCCTTCTGGTACTTGAAGTTGTATTTTCATAATGCATCCCTACTCATCAATATCTCTTTTCTTTTTGGCTTCCTTTTCCGAGAATTTTATAGGTTTCTTTGTTTCATTTACGGTTGGGCGTTTGTTCGCACGAGACCATGGAAGTCTTATGATCGAGTTATCCAAATCAGCAAAGTGGAACGGATACAATGGAGATAGGTATGGTGTGCCAAGAGACGTTACTTTCAGTAAATGGATAACTAGAAACGATAAACCAAGGAAGATTCCTATAAGCCCCCATAAGCCAGATAGAATAATCATTGGAAATCGTATAACCCTTATGGCTCCTCCCATCATATAGCTAGGCGCTGTAAAGGAGGCTAAAGCACTGAGGGCTACGACTATAATTAAGATATTACTCGTGAATCCGGCTTTAACGGCAGCTTGACCTAATACGATACCGCCTACAATACCCATTGTCTGACCCACTTTGGTCGGTAGCCGGGCGCCGGCCTCCCTGAGTAGTTCAATTAAGAGTTCTAGCAATAAGGCCTCAAACACAGGCGGGAATGGAACATTGGCTCTTGATTGTCCTAATGAGACCAAGAGAGAAGAAGGGATTACTTCTACATGGAAGGATAGACCAGCCACGTAAGCAGGTGTTAATAATATCGATAAGAACATCGCTGCTAATCGCATTAAGCGAAGAAACGTCCCAATGTTCCATCTGAAATAAATATCTTCTGTAGATTCTAAAAAGCTAAATAACGTCGACGGAGTCACCAGAACCGTCGGACTTTTATCCACCATAATCCCTACTTTGCCGTTAATTAAGGAGTTACAGAGTCTGTCTGGTAGCTCTGTGGTCAAAAGCTGTGGAAAAATACTTGATGAGCGATCCTCGATGTACTGTGCTAGCACGTTGCTATCCATCACATCGTTCACATCAAGGTCTTCAAGCCTTTGGCGTACTGTGTTAATTAAGTCATTATTTGCTATATTCTTTAAGTAGACGATCCGAATTTCAGTTGGAATTTCGGATCCGATAATTAACTTTTCGGTTGTAAATTCAGGTGTGTCTAAACGCCATCTGATAATGTTTAAGTTTGTGACCATGGATTCTGTGAAAGCAATTTGAGGACCGAGAACGAGTGATTCATTTTCCGCTCGAGATACAGCGCGACGCGCTTGTTCTGGAATGTAGTACGTAATCGGTTGGTCATCTTCTTCTACATAGATCCCTGCTCCGCCTTGGATGAGTTCTTTGGCCACGGATACAAGGGTGTCATGCAACGTACTCGAAGCAAGAGGCACTTCGTTTTGGATCATTTTTGCATCCCATGTTTTATTCTGAGAAGTGAGGAGTGTATCTAATAGGCTTCTGTGAAGCTGTTCTTTATTAATTTGATAGGTGAAGTAGAAGATCAGGACGCGCTTTTGTCCGAGCGTGTACGTCGTGAAGTTAAGGTCTGGACTATCCTGAAGCATCGTTGAAAGCTGCTTCTTAAATTCTTCAATTGAACAAGGAAACGTATCACTTGGCTTCTTCTTCTTTTGTACAGAACGGCGCATTTCGATCCTCCTTTTCGTTGGTCGTTTTTTGTTAGTATGGTGAGAATTCCATTTTTTATAAGGAGCATCCAAAAAAGATTCTAGGAGGAAATGAGTCAAGAACGGTTTTTATACTTTAAATACATAGTCACGTTCATTTGTTCAGATACTACTAGAACAATTTGAATCCAGAAGAAAAGGGCGAGATTGAGATGAGCCTGCAATTAATAGAAGCATATATTCCTGATAAACATTTTGAATCGGTCAATGAGAAGTTACAGGAACAGCCGCATACCTCCTATTGGGTTTCGAGTGAATCCGAAGAAAGAATGTTAGTAAGGATCCTTGTAGGCTCTGACCAGGTCGAAGAGATCCTGAACTATTTAGAGAGTGTCTCAAACGTTGTAGACGGATTTGAAACCATGTTAATTCCGGTGCGTACGTATTTATCACGGGAAACGTTAAATAGTGAGAGTGAAGAAGAAACAAACCAAGAAGATGCAGATGAGGAAGAAAAGCAAATTCTCCTTCGGGCAAGTCGTCAGGAACTAATTTCATTTGTGGAGAGTAACAGCGTAACGACATTAAATTACTCTCTTATGATCTTTTTTTCAGCTGTCGTGGGGTCAATGGGCTTTATTAAAGATAGCGATGCAGTTGTGATTGGCTCGATGGTGATTGCTCCTTTGATTGGTCCGGTTATTGCCACGGCTTTTGCTGCGATTCTTGGAGATTATCGGTTGCTTGGAAAGGCTGCTCTGACTTCCTTTATCGGTGTGGCTATTGTGGTCGTTATGGCTATTTTGTTTAATTTTATCTTTCATATGAGTGGGGAATCTTCTCAATATACATCGAGGACAGGTGTCACGGGTTCTGACTTTTTCCTGGCTCTCGCCGCCGGGGGGGCAGGAGCGATTGCTACGCTGAATCGAAAGGCCGGAAACTTGGTAGGTGTTATGGTAGCTGTAGCTTTGCTGCCACCAAACGTTGCACTTGGGATGTCGATTGGGAAAGGGTTATGGGATGAAGCGTACGGATCGTTTCTCCTTGTCACGGTCAATATTATGTGCATTCTGTTATCTGCGGTCATTGTTTTCTCCCTTGCAGGTATTCGGCCTGTCAGGTGGAAGGAAGTACAACGGGCCAATGTGTCGAGGTCCTTGTCTATTGTATTTGTATTAATCATTGTAGCTTCTTTAGTAGGGGTTATCTTTCTGGGTGAGGGAATTTCAATGCAATAACAAGTGTCATAACCCAAGCTTTCGTTTCATATTGTAAAAAAGAAAATGATGGAAAGTTATTGACTTAAGATTTTGAAAATTATATACTTTAATCACTATTTATGAAAGGGAGGTCACATCAAAATGAACAAGCGTAGAATTGTAATTATGATTGCCATGAATATGAATAATTACGTGACCTCATCCTTCTCGTAAAAAGGTTCCAGTTGTCTGGTATCCTTTTGTTCATTTTGAGACGTTGAGGAGGTTACGACTAGATCGTAGCCTCTTTTTTGTGCCTTTAGCACATACGTTAAGAGTCTAACGTATGTGCTTTTTTTTGTCTTTTTTGAGGTTTGGCAGATTGTCTGCTTTATCTATATAAATCAAGTTTTGGGAGGCGTTAATTATGTTGAGTTGTATTCGTATGTATGGATCAAAGCAAGAGATGGAAGGCGGCTAACAAACGAATAATGGAAAGTTGGTGACAGGATGTTTTCGGTTCTAGGAAAATTAAATTGGTTTTTTAAAGAGTATTGGATCAGGTACTCAATCGCTATTATTTTATTAGTCTTTGTGAGTGCTATTGATATTTTGCCACCGAAGTTAATTGGGGCTGCTATTGATGGGATTCAATTTGAAACGTTGACGAGAGAGAGGCTAACAGAGCTTCTGTTCTGGTATTTGATGATTCTTATCGTCAGTTACGTGGTTTCGTATTATTGGGGATATTTATTGTTTGGAGGGGCAATGATTTTAGAGAGGAAGAAACGTTCTAACCTAATGCAACACTTCCTTGCCATGACTCCAACGTTTTTTGGGAAATATCGAACGGGCGATTTGATGGCTCGTTCTACAAATGATTTAAAAGCCATTTCTATGACAGCTGGGTTTGGAATATTAACACTCGTGGATTCGACCTTTTTTATGGTCATGATTGTAGGAGTCATGATCGTTACGATTAGCTGGAAGCTGACACTGGCGGCTTTAATTCCACTGCCGATTATGGCTTTAATGATGAAACGGTATGGAAAGACCATTCATGAACGATTTACAAAAGCGCAAGATGCGTTTGGAGACATGAATGACAGCGTTCTGGAGTCTGTAAGAGGGGTGCGAGTCATTCGTGCTTTTGTTCAAGAGAAAGAGGACCAGGACCGATTTCATAACATGACAAATGATGTATATGAGAAAAACGTGGAGGTCGCCAAGATTGACGCCATGTTTGAGCCTACCATTAAAATTCTCGTCGGTCTTTCTTATACGATTGGACTCGGATATGGAGCTCACCTTGTATTCGTCAATGCCATTACACTAGGGCAGCTTGTTTCCTTTAACGTCTATCTTGGTATGTTAATCTGGCCGATGTTTGCTGTAGGAGAATTGATTAATGTGATGCAACGAGGCAATGCCTCCCTTGATCGTGTAAACGACACGTTAGGGTATGAGGTAGACGTAAAAGACCCAGAGGACCCGAAGCATGTCCCTTTGCCAAGTGTGGTCAGCTTCGATCATGTAACGTTTCGTTATCCAGATACGAACCGGGATCAGTTACAGGATATTAACCTCACCGTGAAGCGGGGTTCTACCATTGGTGTCGTTGGGAAAACGGGTGCTGGGAAGACGACGCTCTTCCGGCAGATGTTACGGGACTACTCTGGTATGAAGGGGAGTTTAACGATAGCAGGTACCTCACTCGAAGAAATCGCTCTTGATACGTCAAGAGGGTGGATTGGATATGTGCCTCAGGATCAAATTCTCTTCTCTAAAACGGTTCGCGAGAATATCCAATTTGGTCGTGAGGATGCGAGTGATGAAGAGATTGAGCGTATTCTCGAGTTGGCCTATTTAAAGAAAGATATTGATAACCTTCCTAAAGGGCTCGATACAAAAGTCGGAGAGAGCGGAGTGACGTTATCCGGTGGACAAAAACAGCGTGTTTCCTTAGCGAGAGCGCTTATTATGGATCCTGAGATTCTTCTCTTAGATGATTCGATGTCAGCAGTTGATGGGAAGACAGAAGCGAATATTATCAGGCATCTAAAAGAAGAACGAAAAGACAAAACGACCTTTATAGCAGCTCACCGCCTTTCAGGTGTTCAGCACGCTGATGAGATTATCGTCCTTGAAGATGGAAAGATCGTAGAGCGTGGCACACATGAAGACTTGATGGAGCAAGATGGATGGTATAAGGATCAGTTTACGAAACAACAAATGGATCAAGAGGAGGTGGATGACCAGTGAAGCCTTCTACGGAGAAACGATTGTTTCAATACGCGTTAACAAGTAAGAAGACGATTTTATTTGGATTGTTATGTTTGACGATTGCTGTGGCTCTTGAATTAACAGGTCCGTTTATTGCGAAGCGCCTTATTGATGAGCATATATTAGGCATTGAGGCAAACTGGATTAAAGTAGAAGAGAATAACGATCACCATGTTGTCGCTTATAAGGATGAACTTTATAAGAGAGAAGATCGGTTAGAGCCGAGTGATCAGACGGGGAGTATAGCTACGATCCTGCAAGTGGGGACCTCTTATTATTTTGTTGAGGAAGACATTCCGACATCTGGAAAGAAGTCTGTTGAAAACGGGCGTATCACGGTCTCGAGCGGAGATGAAACGGCCACCGCACCAGTAACAGAAATGAGCCGGAGTGAACTATATGCCTTTTTCAAACCGGAAACAAGAGCGATCACATGGCTGTTGGCTTTATATGTCGGTTTGCTAGTCATTGCAGCGTTCTTTCAATATGGGCAGACGTATTTACTCCAAATTTCATCCAATCAAATTATTAAACGGATGCGAAATGATATATTTGCTCATATTCAGCGTGTTCCAATTGATTACTTTATCAACCGTCCTGCTGGGAAGATTGTCGCTCGAGTCACAAATGACACGGAGGCTATTCGGGAGCTTTATGTAAAGGTTCTGGCTACGTTTGTAACGAGCGCCATTTACATGACTGGGATCTACATTGCTTTATTCTTATTGGATCCAAAACTTGCTTCCCTATGTTTACTGTTGATTCCGATTATGTTTATTTGGATGAAGTTGTATAAGGCTTATGCAGGTAAATACAACCAAGTAATCCGATCTACGATTAGTGATTTAAACGGAAATATTAATGAAGCCATTCAAGGTATGCCGATTATTCAGGCATTCCGACGCCAGAAGCAAGTGACAGAAGAATTCGAAGTAATGAATGAGAAACACTATACGTATCAGAAGAAGTTGTTGAAGTTAAATTCTTTAACCTCTTTTAATCTTGTAAACGTCCTCCGGAATCTCGCATTTGTAGGATTCATCTGGTATTTTGGCGGAGCGTCATTAGGGGTTGGATCTATCGTAACAGCAGGTGTGCTCTATGCGTTCGTAGACTACCTGAATCGTCTGTTTCAGCCTGTGATCGATGTGGTCAATCAACTGGCGCAGTTGGAACAGGCCCGCGTGGCTGCTACGAGAGTATTTGAATTAATGGACCATGAGGGAGAGGTCGTAGAGTCGAGCCCGATCGAACGCTATAAAGGAAATATTGCGTTTAAGGATGTCTGCTTTGCCTATGAAGCGGATGACTACGTGCTGAAAGAGATCTCATTCCATGCAAATTCAGGTGAAACGGTTGCGTTCGTAGGTCATACAGGTTCAGGGAAGAGCTCGATTATGAATCTACTATTTCGTTTCTATGATCCGCAAAAAGGTAAGATTACCATTGATGAAATGGAAACAAGAGAACTCTCAAGGCAACAGGTGCGCAGCCATATGGGGATTGTCTTACAGGATCCTTTCTTGTTTACAGGCACCCTTCTGTCCAACGTAACGATGGGGGATCCTTCTATTACAAGAGAGAAAGCTATTGAAGCTTTGAAAGCTGTAGGGGCAGATGCCTTCATTGAGAAGTTACCCCACCAATATGATGAGCCTGTCAAAGAGAAGGGAAGTACACTTTCTGCCGGAGAGCGTCAGCTGATTTCGTTTGCGAGAGCCCTCGCATTTGATCCGGCCATTCTTATTCTCGATGAGGCGACAGCCAATATTGATACGGAAACGGAGAGTATGATCCAACGTGCGCTTCAAGTATTAAAGAAAGGTCGAACAACACTCGTGATTGCTCATCGTTTGTCGACCATTCAGCAAGCTGATCAGATTCTCGTTTTAGATCACGGACGAATTGTAGAACGAGGGAATCACGACTCTCTGCTACAACAAAACGGAATCTATCAACAAATGTATCAAATGCAACAGGGCAGACTGGAACAAGCGATCATTTCATAGCATAATAAGAAGTAGGCGCCCTGATGCGCCTGCTTCTTTTTTTAAGGGACAGACACACTTTAATGCTGTAAAGTAATGCACGGTGTCTGGCACCCTTTAGTTTGCTAAAGGGGGACAATGATGAGCGAGGATTATAAAGATAAAGAGTATTCAAAAGATATAATAGATCGTGATTTATATGAAGAGATTGATGATGAAGAAATGCGAGAGATCTTGGATGAGGAACGAGCGAAGCTAAGGGAGAAGAAGGAAGAAGAGGAAAAGCCGAAGCGTCCATTCCCAAAGTGGGCCTTCTGGCTGATCGCTGTTATGATGACCATTAATATTGTAGGCATCCTCCCTAAGACGTTTTCCCTCCCGGCTGTTGATTTCCTTATTAAATCAGCTGAACTGATGACAAACAAAGACATTGACGAGTATCAACAATCCGTTGTTGTAATTGAATCCGGGAATTCTAAAGGGACAGGTTTCTCCATTTCAGAAGATGGATATGTCATAACGAATGAACACGTCATTGATAATGAGATGCCAATTACCGTTGCATTTGAAGAGAGGGGCTTGTATGGCGGAGAAGTGGTTCATACATTCGAAGATATTGATCTAGCCTTATTGAAAGTGGAGCTAAAAAATCAGGAGGCCTTACCTTATCTCCCTCTTGCTGAAAAGACTACATTCACTGAACGGGAACACGTCTATTTCATAGGCAACCCCTTACGTTTTAATGGGATCGCAAATGAAGGAGAGGTCATTGGTTACAGGGGGCTTAGTGATTGGGACAAGGAAGTATTAATGCTTGATGCTCCAATCTATCACGGCAATAGTGGAAGTCCTGTTATAACAGAAGAAGGACGCGTCATTGCGGTCGTCTTTGCAACGATTAAAGATGAAGAACACGGAAAAGTAGGGTTATCTGTTCCCATTACGTATTTTCATGAAAAGATGAAGGGTCTCGAGCCTATGATTCAACTACCTTCTGAAGAAGACTAATTCGTTTGAGTCACGTTCTCTAGTGGTACATATAAACTATCGATACGACTAGAGAGGTGACAAACGTTGTTATTAAAAGGAAATTTACTTGAGAAATTTCACTTAGATGCAAACGATGGGGAACTAGGAAAGGTTAAAGATCTATACTTCGACGATAAGAAATGGGCACTTCGTTATATGGTTGTCGATACCCGTAAATGGCTACCTGGGAGAAAAGTCGTCTTATCTCCTTCAGGTATTAAAGAAATCAACGTAGAAGACCAACTCGTTCATATGAATAATGATAAAGAATCCATTCGTAATTCTCCTACCATTGAAGAGGAAGCACCGGTATCTGTTCAGAAAGAACAAGAAATGGCAAACTATTATGGTTGGCTTCCTTACTGGAAAGGTGACTCGCTATGGGGCACAACAGGCGCTCCTGAAATGGTAGGAACTGAAATGGCTCCACAAGCCCCGACCGTAACAGAAAATGAATTTAATGAAGAAGCGGACCATCACTTAAGGAGTATGAATGAGATTAAGGGAGACGAAGCCGGTTATCAATTAGAAACCGCAGATGGAAATGCAGGTTTTATCGATGACTTTATCATTGAAGATGAGAGCTGGAAAATTCGTTACGTTGTTGTCAAAACGGTAGAAAAACTTGGAGGAAAACGAATTCTCATTTCCCCGGACTGGATGGAGACAGTCGATTGGGGTAAAAAGAGTATCCCTGTAAATCTTGACTATAAACAGATTCAGGACGCCCCAGAATACGACCCAGACAAACCGGTTACACGTGATGATGAAGAGAAAATCTACACAGCCTTTCACAGACCAAAATATTGGCAATAACAAAAAGCCTTCTTGATCCAATAGGATCGGGAAGGCTTTTTTAATTTGTTGAGTTTTAAAGGGGCTTTTATGGATGTAACGGATTTAAAGTAATTTGATGGTAAGGAGTTCGTTAATTTTCTAGGCGCGAACGGTACACCAGTTTTAGAATGGCAGAGAATCTATGTTTCAGGGGGATATGGCGTGTTTCCGTTTCTCCCAATATAGAAATGGTGGTTCGGGAAAGCGAGTGATTTCCCGAATCACCTTATGCTCATGTGAGTGCTAACGGAAACTTTCTCTTATCAAAATCCCCCATTAAGCCATCCTCCCTCTCTCACTAGGGCTGAAAGAATATGGTTATAATCTACTGTAGATATAGGTCGAAATATGTTGTATGATACCCATATTGATTAAGGCTCAAACCGCGCCATGATAGGAAATTCATGGCTTGAATATGACATGTGGTGAAATCTTTTTGTAACAAAACTGCAAAAAACATCACAAAAAACACCCAAAAAATGATCAACTAAAGCGAAAACTATAATAGCTGGAGGTGAAGAGGGTTGATCAGACGTCTGTGGAAAAAGGAAAAGGATGGTTCACTTGAAGAACAAGTAGCACTTGTTCAGGAAGGTGACGAGGAAGTTCAAAACCATCTTATTAAAAAATATCAACCTTTTATCGCCAAAAGTGTATCTGAAGTTTGTAAACGATATATAGATCCAACGAAAGATGATGAATTCAGTATTGGTTTAATGGCCTTTAATGAGGCAATGCATTCGTATTCTCCTGATAAAGGCAGTTCCTTTCTTTCTTTTGCCAAACTTGTAGTGAAACGAAAGGTCATCGATTATATTCGCTATGATCAAAATAACCCTGTTGTGGCGTCTTTAGATCAGGAATATGAAGATGATGAGCAGATGGAAAACCCTCAGGAGGTAAAAGCTGCAAAGGAACGTTACCAAACTGAAACGGAAAGCTGGTACCGTCGCATTGAGATTCAAGATTTCAGTGAAAAACTGAAAGAGTACAAATTGTCATTTCAAGAACTAACAGAGGTGGCCCCTAAACACCGGGATGCTCGTGAATCTGCTATTCATGTAGCACGTACGGTCTACCACCATGAAGAAATGAGAGCCTTTGTGCTAGAGAAGCGAAAGCTCCCTATGAAACAACTGATCAATGAAGTGGAAGTCAGTAAGAAGACACTAGAACGGAACCGTAAGTTTGTTTTAGCCATTTTCATCATTTTGAATGAGGATTACGTATATTTAAAAGATTATATCAAGGGGGTGGGCCTGTGAAAAAAGGGGTTGTCATGGAACAACACCGACGATATACCATCGTAATGACGAGTGAAGGAACCTTTTACAAAGCCAAAGCGATTCAGTCTTCAATGCCTGGAGATGAAGTATCATTTGAACCGTTACCAGAACGGAAAGGATTCGGGTCGTTATTTCCGAATACCTTAAAGCCAAATGTCCGATTTGTCGCCATGGTTGCAGCTCTCTTGATTGCTATCCTTCCTCTTTATTCTTGGATTGATTCAAATCGAGCATATGCTTATGTCAATATTGAGATGAATCCAAGCATTGAGATGAAGGTTAACGACAAGATGAAAGTGATTGAAATGATGCCGCTTAACGATGATGCAAGTATAATCGTTGAGAAAATCACGGACTGGAAGAACAAAGCTGTTGAAAAGGTAACGATTACCGTCATAGAAACAGGCAAAGAGATTGGTCTTATAAATGAAAATAAGAGTGTCATGATTGGAGTCAGTCATGAAAGTACGGTTCGACAAGAGGAAGACGTTCTTCAAACGATCGATCGCTACTTACAGAGTCATTCGGTGAGTGGGATGAATATTGCGACGTTCGCTGTTCCGAAATCTATCCGCGAAAAGGCGGAAAGTGATGGAAAATCAATGAATGAAACGCTGGCAGAGTCCTATCAATTATCACGGGCTGGTAATGTAGTAAGCGGTAAGACGAATCAGATGTCCGAGAATGAAGCAGAGGCTTTCAATAACTTTTATAATAAAGCGCAAGTAGAAGCCCCTGATTCATCATCTGATGAAGAGGCACCTCAAGAAAAGAAACCGGAACCTTCCTCAAAAGATGAAAAGCAACAAGAGAATGAACAACCAAAAGAGTCATCAGAGCCACAAACAAAAAAAGACATTCAACCATCGTCTCCATCCACGAACCCAGTAAATCCCGCGGGTAAGGAGAAAGGATGGGCGAAACAAGGCAAAGAAAAGGAAGATCCACCGGGGCAAAGCCGGGGTCTTCCTTCTGGTCTATCTTCAAAACAACAAGAAATTATTCAACACTTACCACCTGGCTTACAGAAAAAAGTTCAATCCTATGACAACTGGAATGAACTGCCGCCTGGTATACAGAAACAAATTCTGTCTATCTACCAGTCATTGAACGATTACGAACAAGAGCTTAAAAAGAACAAACCACAGGGGAACGGAAAAGAGAAAGAGCACCAAAAGCAAAAACATTGGAATAAAGAAAAGAATGACAAGAAATATCAAGATCATAAACATGATAAGCATAAAGATAAGAAACATCGTGATGACAAACACAAAGAAAAGAAACACAAGCATGATGATTGATGAAGCAAAAAGACTTCTTTTAAGGCGGTAAGATGGGAACGCCTTAGAAGAAGTCTTTTTTATATTATGGATAGGAATATATTGGATGGTAGCCCATTCAAAAGTAGGCAATGGGATCGAAGTTGGGTATGCTAATAAAAAAGGAGTGTTGCATCTTGTCTCAATCAAACCTAGGAGTAAAAGACGGAAAATTAGCAGAGTGCCCATCTTCCCCGAACTGTGTTTCAACTCAAGCCGAAGATGCTTCGAAAAAGATGGAGCCTCTGCCCTTTAAAGGAACGCGTGAAGAAACGAAAGATACATTAAAGAACATTCTAAATGAGTATGGCCGTGTTTCTATTGAAGAAGAAACAGAGGATTATATTCATGCCACATTTAAAACGAAAATTATGCGCTTTACAGATGATGTCGAGTTTTATCTTGATGACAATGCTGAGGTTGTTCATTTTCGTTCCGCTTCTCGTGTGGGGTATTCCGACTTAGGCAAAAATCGGTCTCGCATGGAGGAAATTCGGACGTTATATAACAAGTGACAGAAAAGTCTCTATTTTAGAGACTTTTCTCCTATTTTATCTCTTTTTTCTGGAACGGTGTTTTCCTGGTAAATTACATAATAGTATAATGAGTAAGGCTTTTACATTATCTACGAATCTGTGAAACTTTTTCATCATACATTCGTAGAGACAACTACTAACCATTTATCAGGAAAACAGAAAGGGAGAGATACATGAGCAATCACCAACAAGCGAAAAAAGGCATGAACAAATGGCTTGTTACGCTCTTAACGATTGTCGTCATTGGTGCCCTTGGGGCTACGGCGTACGGTATGTTAAAGGATTCTAATCCGATGACCATGTACATGAAAGCTCAAAAGAACACGATGGAAGATCAGTTCGAGCGTATGGAAGACTACACAGGAAGTTATAAAGAGATTTATGACCGTCAATTAGAAGAAGCTTATGAGACAAAGGGATCTGTCACAATGGATCTTAATGTAAAGGGAGATCAGATTCAACAATCCTTCCCTCAAATGGGTATGATTCAAGGAATTATTTCTACTTTGAAAGTCGAGTATAATTCAAAAATTGACCCAGAATCAAAAGAAACGTTTGCTAGTGCAGATTTAACGATGCAAGGAAACAGCATTGCGAACGGAAGTTTCTATCAAAATGAAAACACAGCAGCTGTACAAGCACCATTTGTCTATGATAAATATTTCGCACTTGGAAATGACGAACTAGGTGCATTCCTAGAACGTATGGGAGAGTCAAGTGAAGGCATTAACGAACTTCCGAACTTTGCAGAGTACTCCCAGACGCAACTTTCATTCGAAGAAGTGGAAGAAATTATGCAAGATTACGTTGTGACCATAGGAAAGCAACTAAAAGAAGAACAATTCTCTCTTAACGAAGGAGCTACTTACGAAGGAGAGAAATACGATAAAGTAACCGTAGAGATCAGTGAAGAAGAAGCTCATGAAATGCTTGTTGCTGTTCTTGAAGAGTTAAAACAAGATGAACGCATTTGGGACATCCTTGATCAACAATCTGCTCTTCAGCAGGGTGTGAATTCTGTTTCAAATGAAGATATGAAAGCCGACATTGATGAGGCAATTGAAAACGTTGACTCGATTAAAATCCCTGGAGGGATTACAATCGAAGCTTATCTGAAAGATGATTTAGTAGCTCATCAAACATGGAACATGAGTCTTCAACCAGAGGACGCTGAAAAAGTAGCGATGGAAATCTCAACAGATTACGTGAAAGAAGATGAAGATCGTTATACAAGCTCTGCAGATATGACGTTTACACCAGAAAATGAAGAAGGTTCCGTTTCTGTAAGCTATAAAGAAGACGGGAAACCAAATAAAGATGGTCTTCATGTGGATCATACTATTGGTGTGAATTCAGAGATCCCATCTGAAACATTCACGATGGACCTTATCTTAAATTCTGACTTTACAGAGCAAGGGTCGAAAACCGACTTTAATGTGGAGTTATCTGGTGACGCTTTAGGTGAGCAGCCTATGCCAAACATCTCTGGTTTCGTTAACATGGAAACAACAGAAGAGGACGATGATAGCTACAATCGTAAGGTCGATTATGGGTTGAACTTTAGTATGGATGATCCGATGATGGGTGAAATGGCAGCGGATGTGGAACTGAACGTGGATCAGAATATTTCGTTCTCTGATGACCTTTCTTTCCCTGAATTAAAAGATGGCAACACTGTACGTGTGATGGACCAATCTGATCAGGAATTAGAGCAAATCGCACAAGATATTCAGCGTAACTTCCAGCAGCACATTGGATCTCTATTAGGTGGATTTGGCGGTTTAGGTGGATTCTAAATCGTGAAAACCAATTATTTAAGAAGGGAGCAGACTGTATGAATGGGTTCTCGTTATGGAGATATGAAATGAGGGCAACCGTTCTTCGGCCTGCCCCTCTTTTTTTATCCTTTTTTATCCCTCTGCTCATTATGCTCATCGCTGGATTAAGCTTGCAAAATTTATTCCAAGAAGAAGAGAAACAAATACAAGCTGCAATTGTCGATCATGACCAAACCTTTGAGACCAAGTCTCTAGTGAATCAGCTCTCCGAAGAAGAACGAATGAAGCGAGCTCTGCAACTGACTCCTATGAGTGAAAAGGAAGCGAAAGAAGCGTTTGAAAAAGGGGACCTAGCCGGTGTGATGACAATTCCTGAGGGGTTTACGGATAGTCTCCGGGTTGGAGATAATGAACCAATCGCTGTCATGACAAATCAGGACAAGCCGATCGATTCAACCATGCTTACGGTCTTACTCGAATCAGGTGCGAAGTATATTTCGGCTTCTCAGAGTGCAGTGAACGCAGTCTATGATTTACATATTAAGCAATTACCCAAAGACGAACGAAGTGCAAGACTCGAGGAGGCCATCGTCACCTTTACATTGTTTGCCCTCGAACGAAATGAAGCATTTGAAGAACAGCAAGTCGCGAGTGGAGCGGCAGTAGGATGGCAAGCCCATGCTTTCATTGCCATGACCTTTACGTTTGTCGTATTCTTTACCATACTTTTTCAGGCGTTGGATGGGCGAACTCATACCGCTTCAATCAATATGAGATGGAGAATGCTTAACCTTACGTTTTTACACCAGGTCATTGTTAAACAGATAAAGTGGTGGATCATTCTGTTCGCATTAATTGAACTCCTGATGGGAATTTCCAATCTGGTGGTTCCGGTACAGTTCTCTTTAGGGCTGCATGCAGGGATGGTTTTAATTGCTTTTTGGCTTTCTGCCTTTTCTGCTTTTCTATATGGAGTGACCACTCATGCGAGCATCAGGTCTTTAACTCTTCTCATCGTTTCCCTTATTGGAATGGTCAGTGCGGGTGCTTTAATTCCTGAGATTTATTTACCCACGTGGCTAAGTCAGGATGGAACACCTTTTTCGTTTACGTATGAGGTTTTCCGTTTAGCATTTGCGGACCAGGGTGACCCCTTGCCTTATATAGGATTATTTCTTTGGGGAGTCTTGTTTTATATAGGAGCGACCTTAGCTGGTTTTAGGAAGGAGAAACGTGATGCTTACGTATCTATATTTACATCTAAATAAGTGGAAGAAGCGTCCGTTTCTTAGTCTGTTTGTTCTTTTATTCCCACTCATTGTGACGGTTTCCCTTTTCCCTTTCTTCCAAAAAGCAATGGAGGAATCAGCCGTTCCCGTGGCTCTTGTTGATGAAGATGAGAGTAGGTATTCGACAACTCTCACAGAAAGAGTCAAAGATGCAGATCGGCTACGCGTTTTATCTATGAGCTTTAAAGAGGCAGAACGGGCTGTTAAGAAGGGGACAATTGAGGCGGCCTTTATCCTGAAGGAAGGATTTGAGGAAACGCTCCAAAACGGAGAAATCGATGATACGATTACATGGATCCGTTCTGAGAATTCAACCCTTGATGTATTTGCGAAAGAAGCAATAGGGGCTGAGTTAATGAGACTTTCTTTAAATGCAAAGGCAGGGAATGCTCTTATGAAATGGGATTCCTCGGCTACATTTGAAGAAGGTGTCCAGTATGCGGATCAGTTCTGGAACCCTGAACCACTGTTCCAAGTGGCTTTTGAGAAAAGATCGCCTGAGAATGTAACAGAACCTTCATTCACGCTGAGCCCCTGGCAAGGTGTTATGATCAGCTTGTTCTTTCTGTATGCTTGGATCGCAGGGATTGTATTCTTAAGGAACATGGTTTGGGACCTGAGGTCTGGACGATTGCAACGAATTAAAATGACGCAACAAACTACAAGGGCTTATTTTGCAGGTCATTGCTTTGTGCTTCTGCTCGTAGGAGCTGCAACGTTTCTCCCTGCCACCTATGCTCTATTGACATTGTCTCAAACCCCTATCCTACCGGTTCTGGAATGGTCCGGTTGGGGAGTCATCGTCTTACTGATCACGCTGGGCATAACCTGGTTTTTATTTATGGGACTCGGGCGTAAGAACGGAAGTATTCTTTTCCTGGTGCTCCTTGCTACTGGCTCATTTGTATGGACGACTGCCCAATTGGATTGGGCATTTATATGGCCTCATCATTGGCTCATTCATAAACCTTAAGAAAAGGAGGGAATTATGTGATCCGATTTGAAGACGTATCGAAGTGGTATAAGCGAAAGACTGTTCTGCACCCATTCTCCCTCACGGTAAGAGAAGGGAGTTCTGTAGGCATTATTGGACCTAACGGGGCTGGGAAGTCAACGTTCTTAAAAATGGTCGCTTCACTGGAGAGACCCTCAAAGGGGACTGTATCTTTCTATAATGAACCTTATGAGAAAGTGATCAAACAAGTTCGGGCTGATATTGGGTATGTTCCACAGGACATTGCCCTTTACGAAGAATTAACCGTCAAAGAGCAACTCTCATTCTGGAAGAAACTAGAGCCTAGAGGAGTGGATGAGGGATTCTTAGAAGAAATGATCCAAACACTACGCCTGAACGAGGTTTTTGATCAACGGATAAACCGACTTTCCGGAGGATGGAAACGAAAAGTAAACATGTGTATTGGGCTGCTAAAGAATCCGGCTATTTGCTTATTAGATGAACCAACGGCTGGGGTAGACCTGGCCGCTAAAGAAGATATTATAGGCTGGCTTCAAACCCTCCACTCTGAAGGGAAAACCCTTCTATACATTAGTCATGACTGGTACGAATTGAACCAACTGAGTGATGAGTATTTGTTATTCGCTTCAGGGGCCCCGGTCTTCCAGGGGAGTAAGGATCGTCTGTTGGTTGAGAAGAACGAATTGATGCAAACGTACAACCAGGATGCAGAGCTTTCCCGCATTCTTCAGTATGTGTAAATACAGAAAGGCTCTCTTACCTAGGTAAGAGAGCCTTTTTTAGAGCCGTTCCTCCGTTACTTCAATTCCGTGTAATGAGCAATCGCTTATCATCTAGAACCCTTACAGCAGGAGGGTGGCAATCAGAAAATGGGATGAAGGATGTTCCTAGTGAACGCCTTCATGGAATGGCTTCGCTTGTGTCTTTTGAAGCGTACTATTAATATGAGCCTCGGGTGCCTGCTCTATAAGTGGAAATTTTTTCGTACGAGTGAGGATGTAGGGAATTAATTTAGGTTTTGCTGTCCACTGATGCCGTAAAAGAATAATTGGAGCAATTCTTCAGTGAATTGTTGAGTGCTTTCTTTATCGTGAAACATTTCACGCTGATTGCGCATCGTTTGGTGATACATGTTGATGTAAAACATAATCATATTCGCAGATAAAGAATGATTCACAACGCCTTCTTCTTTACCTTGGTCAATTAGCTTCATGAACACAGGAATAGAGTGGTTTTGAGCAAATTCATTAGCGAATTCTTTAATTTCTGGTTGGTTTGACATCAACGTTTGCATGAAATCGAGGTCAAAGTTTAGCATGTCTGTCGTTTTCGATGTGATAATATGACGAATTTTTTCCTCAAAAGAAAGAGAGGAGTCATCGATTAAATCCTGAAATGTCTTAAGGCGTTCAAAGCCATACAGTTTAACGGCTTCGAGCAAAAGTTGGTCTTTGCTTCCAAAATAATTATAAATCGTTACTTGGGAGACTTGGGCGGCTTTTGCAATCTCCTGTATACTTACTTTCTGAACACCATATTTAGAAAACAGCTCAAAAGCTGTATGTAAGATCTTTTTCTTCTTAAGTTCGGTTCTTCGTTCAAAACCATTCATAGGCTCCACCTCTTCATTCCCATCATACCGTGGGTTTTGAAGCAAATCAATTCATATCCTTCAAATCAAAATGACAGCGTTTAGCCCATCTCTTTGACATATCTTTCAATGTATTCTGCTGAGCGCTTGGCTAAGCTATAAATGGTTAAGGTGGGATTAGCAGAAGGGGCGGTTACAAAGGTCGGTGCTCCAGCAATAAACAAATTGTCGATGTCATGACTCTGTCCATAACTATTGACCACAGATGATTCAGGATCATTCCCCATCCGACAACCTCCCATAAGATGGGCATGAGCTCGTAAGTGATACATCGGTTCACCACCCGCTGCTGAAGCAATTAATTTCAGCGTTTCCTTCGCTTCTTCCCGTATGCGGTGATCATTTTCGTGATAAGAGAACGTGACCTTCGGAATAGGGACACCGTATTCATCAAGCTGGTCTGTTAACGTGACTCGATTACTGGCTTGAGGAACAACTTCACCTAACATCGCAAAGCTTGCAAAGTGGTTGTAATCGAGCATTCTCATTCTCATATTCTCACCAATGCACGTCTCATCGTTTTCTAAAAATAGGGTCGCCAATCGCATCGGACGCATGCCATACGAATTTAAAATGAACCCACGTTTAAACCCCTTTTCCTTCCCGCTTAAATATGGGTCCATGGTTAGCGCTTGGACCGGATTTCCTCTGTACATTCTTATTTCTTCAGGGAATTTGGCGATCAAACGGTCGTTAAGATTTGTCATCAAGTACTTGCCTACAAGACCAGAAGAATTAGCCAACCCTTGAGGGAAGTCCTCGCTCTTTGAATGAAGTAAAAGTCTCGGTGCTTCAATGGCATAACAAGCGAGCACGACGACTTTTGCGTCAATTTCGTGAGGATCTCCATCCATCTTGTAATGGACAGTCTTAACGCGTTTGGTCTTGTCAGTGGTCAGATGAGTGACCGTGGCTTCTGGTAAAAGAGTCACACCGCCCTTTAGAGCTTCTGGTATAAACGTATTTAAAGGTGTTGTTTTCGCGTTCGGCATGCACCCTTCTTCGCAGAATCCACGATTAATACAAGGATGTCTATCTTCTAGTGGAGCAGAGAGGATCGCTAGAGGGGAGACTGCATGATTCATGCCGAGCCTCTCACACCCCTCACGAAATTTTAACGTATTATTGGAAAGGTCATGATGTGCCGGATAAGGATACTTTCCACCAAACTCGGGCCATGGAAATCGGTTTGGTCCAGAAAGAGACAAGCGGTTGGTCATGTCTTCATAGTAAGGCACTACATCTTCGTAGGAAATCGGCCAATCTTCTCCAATGCCTTCTGAATTACGTGTTTGAAAATCACTAGGATGAAATCTTAAAAGTTGAGCGGTGTAATGAACCGCACTTCCCCCAACTCCCTTACCGGAAGTGCTTCTGTACAAGTCGAGAGGATCCTGTCCTACACTGACTCGCGGCTCGTTCCAGAACAGTTTCTCCATTTCAAGTTCATCGCTTGCGAAATCTTGCTCAGGGTTCCGGTGAGGACCTGCGTCGAGCATGACAACGTTTAAATTCGTCTTAGATAAATGGGCAGCAATCACAGATCCAGCTGCTCCGGCCCCTACGATACAAATATCATATGAAGTTTTCGCCATGAGGCTTAGCCTCCCACTCATCAAACTGGTGAGGACCAAATGCGTAATAACCTCGTGGGAAAGCGGGACCGCCATATCCGATATCTGACCATATAGATGGGTCAGAGTAAATGATCTTCACAATTTCAGCAGATACCGTTGAGAAGAAGAGGTCGCTATGAACTTCTGCCCAAATACTTGGGTCACCGTCGCTTTCCCTCCACTTTCTTACAAGCTTGTTCCTTATGCTCTCATCAAGCATATAAAAGGTTTTTCCATGCTCCGTTATGGACTCTTGTTCCATAAACGTTAGTCCCTTTAAGATGATTTCTTCTTTGGATAAATCGGTTCCTTTAGGGAAAGCTTTTAGCTTCCTATGAGTTAAACGCTGGTCTAATACCATAGTCAGACTCAAGGTTTGCTCCCCGAGGTGGGAGGGAAATAATGTTTTAGCTAAAGCCTGCAAAGTCCTTTTCATATCCGGGGTTAAGATGGCCCCATCTGATGGGTGAATGCGCGAAAACAGTACCTCCTGAGTAACAGGATCCCATTCCTTCTTCTCGCTCATCACGTCATAAGTAGGATAATACGTTCGTTTCGGATGTTGTTGCTCCATATCGGTCTCTCCTTTAATACCATAAATTAAGTAATTGAATCATCGCAAAAGCTGCTACTGTAAACGGAAGAACAAAAGGGGGGCCTGACTGAAGGTTCTCATAACGAATTCCTCCTGTTCGTTTGGCAATGGCTCCAATATGAAGGATGCCACCGTATATTCCTGCTAATAGCACGACTATACACATAACCGTTTGTAACCATCCTGCCCATGAAAACGGGAAGACAACCACGAGGAAGCTTGTTAATGCAAAAAACGGTAAGGCAAAAACAGGGATCCACATTTGCCATTTATGAAACTTTCCTCTGTGATGCCATACGGTGATTTGAGCCCAAATCATGAGTATACCTAGTGTGAGGAAAAGGGTGAGTACTTTTCCTAAAGTCCATGAATCCCAGTTCTCTAACATACGTTCACCTCATCTATGTATTTACATCTATTTTTGGGCAAATATGGGGACGCTATACATCATCAACCTAGACAGAAAAGGAGATTTAGGATTACGATAGAATAGAGAGAAATTTTTGACAGAAGGGACAAGTGAGTCATGTCAAAGTTAGATTTATCCCAGTTTGAGAAAAAAGTAATTGTTCGAAATATAAGGCACGAAGATATTGAGGACATCATGAAGCTTCAGGCTATTTGTTTTCAAAATATGGAGCCTTGGGAAAAAGCTCATCTAGAAAGTCATTTAGAGCACTTCCCTGAAGGGCAGTTTTGTGTAGAAGCCGATGGAGAAATTATTGGGAGCTGTTCAAGTCTCCTTGTAAACTTTGATGAATATGACGATCAGCATACATGGGACGATATTACAGATGAAGGGTACATTACGAATCATGATCCTGAAGGGTATAACCTGTACGGGATCGAAGTGATGGTCCATCCTGAATATCGCGGGTTAAAAATTGGCCGTCGTTTATATGAAGCAAGAAAAGAATTGGCGCAGCAAATGAATCTTAAAAGTATCATTATTGGTGGACGCATTCCGAACTACCATCAATACGAAGATCAAATGTCCCCTCGTACGTATGTTAAAGAGGTGATGAATAAAAATATTTATGATCCGGTCTTAACCTTCCAAATTATGAATGGGTTTACAGTCATGAGGGTCAATCCGAACTATTTGCCTGATGATCAGGCTTCTAGCAAGTATGCGACGTTAATGGAGTGGAATAATGTAGACTATCGTCCGACGACGAAACGATATTTTAAGACCTCTTACCCTGTACGCATAACAGCGGTACAGTATATGATGAAGAATATCAGCACCTTCGATGAATTTGCCCGACAAGTGGAATATTACGTCGACGTTGCGAGCGATTTCGGATCAGATTTCGCGCTGTTCCCTGAGATCTTCACAACGCAGCTGATGTCGTTGTTTAATGAAAAGATTCCTTCGAAAGCTGTGCGTAAAGTAACGGAATACACAGAGGATTACATTGAACTATTTACACACTTAGCTGTTAAATATAACGTAAATATTATCGGTGGATCTCATTTTGTCGAAGAACAGGACCAGATCTATAACATTGCTTATTTGTTCCGAAGAGACGGGACGATCGAGAAGCAATATAAAATTCATGTCACACCAAATGAAAAGAAATGGTGGGGCATTCAAGCAGGCGATACAGTTAAAGTGTTTGATACAGACTGTGGTAAGATTGCGATTCAAATTTGCTATGACGTTCAATTCCCTGAATTATCTCGCTATGCGGTTGATCAGGGAGCGAATATTATCTTCTGCCCATTCTGTACCGATGATAGGCAAGGGTATCTCCGCGTCCGCTATTGTGCACAGGCTCGCGCTGTAGAAAACCAGGTATACACAGTTATTGCGGGTACGGTTGGGAACTTAACTCAAGTAGAGAACATGGACGTTCAATATGCACAGTCTGGCATCTTCACGCCGTCTGATTTCGAATTTGCAAGAGACGGGATCGTAGGGGAAAGTCATCCGAACACAGAAACGGTTGTCGTTGGTGATGTCGATCTTGAAGTGTTAAGGCGTCAGAGAAAATCAGGAACAGTTCGCCAACTGAGGGACCGCCGAAGAGATTTATTTGAAACGAATTATAAGAACTTAACAACAGAAGTTGTAGAAAACGACTAATAGATCAGGGGTGATCGAGAATGCTTGAAGGACAAACGGCCATCATTACAGGAGCTTCTAGAGGGATCGGGAAAGAAATAGCCAGGCAGTTTGCTGCAAAGGGCGCGAATCTCTCTATACTTGGGAGTTCCGACCACATTCACACAACGAAACAAGAGTTAGAAGAAGAGGGGTATAGAAACATTCTCTCCTTCCAGGCTGATGTGAGTAACGAAGATGAAGTGGATCATGTAGTCGAGGCAACGAAAAATGCATACGGACAAGTGGATATATTGATTAACAATGCCGGAATTGGCATGTTTAAGCCTGTGGAAGACGTAACCGTGGAAGAATGGAGAAAGGCGTTTGAGATTAACGTACAAGGCGTGTTTCTCTGTACAAAAGCCCTCATTCCAACTTTTAAAAAGCAAAAAGCAGGTACAATCATTACAATTTCCTCTGATGTAGGGCGTTATACAATTCCGAATGGGTCCTTGTATACCTCAACCAAATATGCCGTGCAAGGATTCATGGGTTCCGTTGCTCAAGAGGTGCGAGAGTATGGCATCCGCGTAGGGACAATTAACCCTGGGATGGTCGACTCTTACTTTGCTGAGTCCAAGCAAGGAGATCCAGAGAAACAAGATTGGCTAAAGGTCGGAGATATTGCAGAGGCTACGGTCTATATGGCAAGTGCCCCGAAGCATATGCAAATTGATGAGATGCATCTTCACCCTCTTATTCAGCAGTATCCAAGAACGTAAATTCTAAAGCGGCCAAGCTCTTAAGCTGGCCGCTTTTAATTATTGAGAACTGTTAAACTTTTGAAAGAATGTTATGCTTTTAATACGCCCCTTCTCTGACATAAACGCTTACATAAGGACTCAAGGCACCGTCAAAGGAGGAAGAAAATGAACATTGTAGTGATCAACGGCACACCAAGAAAATACGGGCGTACGCGCATTGCGGCTAAACACATAGCCGAACGCATGGATGCTCATTTAGTGGATTTAAGCACGATGAACTTACCCATGTTTAATGGTGAGAAAGACCAAGGAGATCTTGCTGAAGTTCAGTTGTTGCAAAAAACCGCGATGGAAGCCGACGCTTTCGTTTGGCTGTCTCCGGAATATCATAGTGGCATGAGTGGAGCTTTAAAGAACGCTCTCGACTTTCTTGGAGGAGACCACTTCCGTCATAAGCCTACATTACTGTTTTCGGTAGCTGGTGGCGGTAAGGGTGGTATTAACTCCCTTAATCAAATGAGAACGATTGGACGTGGCCTTTATGCGAATGTCATCCCAAATCAACTCGTTCTGGACCCGCACTGTTTCATAAGGGACGAAGATTGTTTAACAGAAGACGCTACGGAGAAGGTTCAATTTGTTTTAGATGAATTTCAAAGCTATTTGGATCGCTATGTAAAGTAATCATATGGAGAGGGGGACCCTCGCGGTTTAAGGACTGCGAGGGTTTTTGGGATGGTTTGAAGCATAAAAAAGACGCCCCCTTTATGGAGCGCCTTGTATGCTAAATTTCTTCTGTATAGGAAAAGGCAGGCATATGGATCATCGCATGATCGATATAGTGCATCAGATCTTCATGAGATGTCATCACGGCTTGCTCATCAGGAGAATAATGATACGAATGGAGAAAGGACTCGATTTTCTTAGCGAGAAAATCATCTTTCGTGCGTACCATTAAGATAAGTAAGTCGTCCCATTGCCCCCAAAGTGTAAAATACAAAGCTTTATCATAATCAGCTATATATACTGTCACTGAGGCATTGCCCCTTTCAGAAAGGGTTACTTGTAGTTTGACCAGAATAAAGCTCTTCACTCTTTGACGTTGTTGGCGATCTTGTCAAACAATGCCTGAATAGTTTACCGGAGTGATTCGGATAATATCCTTATTAAGAAAATAAGGAGTGACTCCATATGACAAGTCGTAATGGCAGTAAGGGCAGTCAAAATCAAAGCTCACCAAAACGAACAGGGAAATTAAAAGGCGGTAAAATGAACGAAGAATTTGGCAAAGAAATCGCTTCTGGAGATAACAACAAAGGAACAGAATACCGTTCAAAAAAAGGGGCTAAGTCCCAATTAAAGAATCCAGGAAATCATTAAAAGAAAGCACGCCCAAAATTTGGGCGTGCTTATTTTCGTATAAAGGCGGATGAACGATTCCATACTAAGGGCACAAAAACAACTAGGAGGTACTAACATGAATATGAAGTTAGTAGGTGTATCCATTCTTTCTGCAGCGGTATTATTTGGATGTTCAGCAGAGGGTGACAAGGAATCCCGCATGGGCACAAAAGGTAATGACTATGAACAGAGCGCTCATAACGAGCAGAATTACAATGCTCAAAAAGATGGCTTCAACCAAGTGAATTATGACAACGGTCCATACGATGGTCAAATGAATAATGGCCAAGATTACGGCGAAGAAAATGTGGGCAATGAAGACACATACAAAGACGACGATCGTCGTTACAGTGTAGCGAATAAAGTAGCTGATAAAATCACAGCAGATGTCGATCAAGTGAAACGCGCTTACGTGCTAAAAACAGACCGTAATGCTTATGTGGCTGTTGTGAAAAAAGGCGAAACGACAAAAGAATTAAATGACGATTTAAAGAAGAAAATTGCTAAAGCGGCAAAATCTGCAGACAAAGACATTAACAATGTATTCGTTTCTGCAAACCCTGACTTCTTTGACATGACAGGCGACTATGTTCAAAACGTACAAAACGGCAAACCGGTTCGTGGATTCTTTGATGAGTTTGGTCAGATGATTAAACGTATTTTCCCGGAAGCTAAATAGAGTGAGATGAGACCCCCGTTGAGTGCGGGGGTTTTTTTGTTTTTTGGTTGGAGTGGGGGAGAGGCTCGAGTTGGGTGAGGTGGCTCAAGTATCGGGGGAGTGGCTCGAGTTCGGGCGTGGCGGCTCAAGTAGCGGGGGAGCGGCTCGAGTTTGGGCGTGGCGGCTCAAGTAGCGGGGGAGCGGCTCGAGTTTGGGCGTGGCGGCTCAAGTAGCGGGGGAGAGGCTCAAGTTCGGGCGTGGCGGCTCAAGTATCGGATGAGTGGCTCAAGCAGAGGAGAAGCGACACAAGAAAAGGACTAATTGACTCAAGCGTCGAAAAGAACGACTCGAGTGAGTACGAATGAGCTCAAGCTGGCGGGATGTGGCTCAAGTAGGGGAAAACCGGCTCGAGACAAGAGGAAAGTGGCCCAAGTATGAGAGGCGGATGAGGAATGAGCTCAAGTTGCGAAAGAGAGGATCGAGTAGCGGCGTGGCGACTCAAGCAGAGGAGAAGCGACTCAAGCAGAGGAGAAGTGACACAAGAAAAGGACTAATTGACTCGAGCGTCGAAAAGAACGACTCGAGTGAGTACGAATGGGCTCAAGCTGGCGGGTAGTGGCTCAAGTAGGAGAAAACCGGCTCGAGACAAGAGGAAAGTGGCTCAAGTATGCGAGGCGGATGAGAAATGGGCTCAAGTTGCGAAAGAGAGGCTCGAGTAGCGGCGTGGCGGCTCAAGTAGCGTGGGAGCGACTCAAGCAAAGGAGAAGTGACACAAGAAAAGGACTAATTGACTCGAGCGTCGAAAAGAACGACTCGAGTGAGTACGAATGAGCTCAAGCTGGTAGGTAGTGGCTCAAGTAGGAGAAAACCGGCTCGAGACAAGAGGAAAGTGGCTCAAGTATGAGAGGCGGATGAGAATGGGCTCAAGTTGGGAAGGAGAGGCTCGAGAACCGGCTCAAGCTCCGCCGCAGCGACTCAAGTTCTCTCACACCGGCTCAAGCCAACCCCTGCCTTCTAGGAAAGAGGACAAATTATTTCCATTTTCTAACTAGTCTTGCTATATTAAATTTGAAAGGAAGTGATTAATTGGTAAACATGAAAAAGCGAACAGTACCTCCTGTCATTAGGCAAACAGAGGCTTTGCTCAGAAGGTTGCCTGAACAGCATCCGAAGCGAGAATTGATTGAGAAGGATGTTAATAGAAGGTGGGCTGGTTACCGGGGCGAACAGGCGTTAGATTATTTTTTAAGGTTTCTGCCTTTTTCCACTTATCGAATTTTTCATGATCTTCGTTTAAATTTATATGGGAATTCATTTCAAATTGATACCCTTGTACTTACTCCGAATGTTGGTTTCTTGATTGAAGTAAAGAATTTGGCTGGGGTGATAACGGTTGATGAGGAATTAGGGCAATTTACAGTTGTAAAACAAGGGATTACAAAGAAATATCAAAACCCTTTGGCCCAGGTTAACCGGCAACTTATCCAATTAAAGCAATGGTTCCAGGCACATGAGGTCTACACTTATCCAATAGTGCCTCTTGTATCAATTAGTAATCCTAATACCGAACTACATTTTAAAGATTCACTTTCTGTTCCAATCACTCAATTAGATGTAACCATCGAGCGAATTAAGAAGCTCTATGCTTTTTATGAAAATAAAAAGTCTTTCTCCTTGGATCCTATAGAGCGATCTTTACTTCGAAATCATCGCCCCTTTTATTCTGATATCCTCAAAATGTATTCGATTCCTTCCTCTCTTATTCAAACTGGTATTCAATGTCCTGTCTGTAAAGAATATGGTATGGCTCGTATCAAGTTGTCTTGGGAGTGCCCTGACTGTTCAACCCGCTCTAGGCAGGCTCATCGTCTTGCGTTAGCTGATTACTTTTTGTTATACGGATCAACGCTGACTAATAAAAGATGTCAGGAGTTTCTTGGTATACGATCACGGCATGCTGTTGCCAAACTACTAAGCCGTATGCCTCTTTCCTATACAGGCTCCACGAATGCTTTAACGTATGTGACTCCCTCAAACATCGAAGAACTCATACCACAATAAAAAAACACCCAGGCAACCTGAGTGTTTTAATTAGGTGGGGGATACTCACTGATATGAATAGTGTGATCCCCATCTAAGATATAAGCGAAAAAGATGGACTTCGTCGAAGTGAAGTCTTGTTTTTTAAGCTGTTCAAGTAGCCAGGCTTCATCCTTTTTTACGAGCGAGAGATTGCGGTGCTGGACCTTCCCTTCTACGATGACGGACAAGGGAATGCCTTGGTACGGTAGCTCCATCCCCATATCTGCAGGGGTGAGAGGGGCACTCTCTCGTTTTGGGATGACACTGACATCGCCGTTTGGCTCTAGAAAGGCATATTCAATGTCTTTTACACGTGGGTGACCCGACGTTCTGAGCACTGAGAGGAGTTCGACTAAAGAGAATCGTGACTTTTTTAAGTTTTCGGGTAAAATGACGCCGTGGCGAACCAAAACGGTGGGCTGGCCGATTATAAAATGCTTGATGCCATCCATAAGGCTCATTCGGGATAGGGCATAGTGAGTAAGCCCGATCCCGATAATGCCGATAAAAGATTGAACGTATGTATCAATTTGAATCGGTTGAAAGGCTACATAAGCTAAGAAAAACAAGGCTGCAAAATCGTGGGGGGTTAATTGGGCAAGAGCTGATTTTCCCAATAAACGAACCACTAAAATATAGAGGACAAAAATCAATAACAACGGTGGAAGAAAGTTAAGCATACGATCCCGCCTTCCCAACAACATTAACCGTTAGTCTGTGTTGGGAAGTGAAATGTATGCAAGCTATTTCGCGACTTTCATATTTTCACGCTCTGTCATGTCAGCAGGGCGGATCCAGGCCACTTTTTCTGAGGTTTCGGCGTGCTCCTGGAGGTGTTGCTGGATCGTCTGGATATGATCGACCATTGTGGATACGGTCATTTCGAGCTCCATTAAGTGGGATTGTTGTTCCATTGTGAGTTCTGATGATCCTTCTGTTTTAGACGTGAGGCCTTGTGTGAGCGTCATAACCTCTTGCATCATGTCGATGAGTCGTTGGTTCTCGGCTTCGACCTCGGTTGAGTCCCGCTTAATTTCGTGGGATTGGCTTGAGAGCGTTCGGATGCTTGAGATGACGTCATCAAAGATATGAATCATTTGTGTTCCTTTTTGTTTTCCTTCTTCTAAGACGTGAATGTCTCGTTCGTAGGATTTTTCTTGATCTGAGATGCTGGTGTTTACATCTTTTACGATTTTCTCAATGGTCTCGGCGCTTCCTTTAACTTGTGTGGAGAGCTTGCGGATTTCTTCTGCGACAACGCCGAATCCCGCACCGTGGCTCCCTGCTCGCGCGGCCTCGATGGAGGCATTAAGGGCGAGAAGGTTTGTTTGATTGGAGATGTATTCAATACTGCTCAGCGCTTGAGTCACTTCTTTCATTTTGACAAGGAGCTGTTGATTATACTCTCCGAACTGTTTAGTGATGGCAATAATTTTTGAGAAGACAAGGTTGAAGTCATCTGCTTTTTGTTTTCCTTCATTTGAAAGCTCCGTGACTTCTTCTGTCGTTGAATTCGTTACTTCAATTATGGCGTCGAGATTCTGGATCATGCCGTTGATCTTTCCAAGCTGTTCTCCGAAGTACTTAATATGATCTTGCTGTTGGTGAATGTCTTGGACCATATCCATGAGCTGATCATTGACTTGTTCTGAAGATGAACTAACCTGGCTATTCATTGCGTTCATGTGGCCGATATGAGTTTCTAAATGTCGGAGTTCTTCTAGAGAAGTCTGGATGGCGTTTGAGTTCGTTGGTGGTGTATCTTCTATAGGTTGCTTAGGTTCAGGCCCTTTAGAAGACAGGTTGTTCCTTATAAAAAGAAATGCAACTCCAACCGTTGCGATTAAAGATCCTCCTATCGCATAGTAGAGGGTGGTGCTATAGAAATTGTAAAACGATAGAGCTAAAGCGTAGAGGAAGAGCGCACTTATGATAAGAATCGTTTGTTTAGAAAGAGTTTGGATGGTCTTCATGCGATGAGTCTCCTCTTCTGTAAGATGCGTTGAAGTTTAAAGGAAAAGGGAAGTCCTACCGCATACACAAATGAGATCTTAATCAGGTTAAATGGAATGATAACGAGTAAGACGGCGGTGCGGAAGTCCGTAACAAATGGGTTCGCCTCTGTGAATGAGGTTAAGTATTGATCCATGTTAAGTCCCAGGAGGTTCATGATCGTAGGTAATATAAAGTAGTAATTTAAAAAGAACATCGCTGTTAGAAAGACCGTGATGGACAGGGCGAAGCTTTTCCAATCAAGTTTCTTCTGGTAATGATAGAAGAAACCTATTAATCCGACGATTAAGGCGCCCGATAGGAAGTTTGCGATTTGGTTAATCGGTAAGCCTACATAGCTGCCGTGAGATAGGTATTCAATGCCATTCTTTAGGAATTGAACCATCACTCCCGCTACAGGGCCCATCGTGATCGCGCCAATCAATGCCGGAACATCGCTCACATCAAGGGTTAGGAAAACTGGGAAAAATGGTAGAGGTACTTTAAAGAAATATAAAATCATACTGATGGCCGCTAGTATACCAATGGCGGTCATTTTTTGTAGTTTCGTCATAGAAATCTCCTTTTGAATGAAATAGAAAAAAAGAAAAGGCAATCGAATAGGTGATTGCCCTTCGTTTACTGGACGCTATGCGATTGGTGTTGCTTTCGTATGAGGTGCCAGAAGTGCTGTTGCTTTGTCGATAATGCGTGGATTAGACGATTTCATTCCTCTAAATTTACGATCTTCTTCAATTTCATGAGTGCCGAAACCTTCCATGTCGTAAGCGACCATCATCGATTTAAATTTAGGTGAGTCAATGACTAGGAACCATTCACGCATAAGCTCGCTCTCTGGTGGGATTTCAATATAATTAATGCCATCATTTTGGTCCATAGGTGCATCATTTTCACCGAAGATGTACACGTTACTGTATTCTGTCATCGCCTGGAAGCGATCAATGACGTTTTTGGCACGGGAAAACTTTTGGAAACCAGCGTACACATTTCCTTGTAGTTTCTTGGTTAGAACCATGTTTTCCATCATAAGACACATGTACTCAAGCTGAGGGACTTTCGTTTCGTACTTCATGGAACGGGCGTTTAGTTGAGAAAGGGAAGCATCACTTAGGGCGTCGGTCGTTCCTTCCACTTCACCGAAACATTCTTTAAATAGCGATAAATTCTTTAACTCCATCAAAATTCCTCCTATAAATGTATTGTTTTCCTTTAGTGTAAGTCTAAAGGACTAGGGAGAGACCAAAAAAAAGCAGCCGCTCGATCGGACTGTGAAATCAATTATGTATGTCTTGAAGAGTACGTACGGATTTTGTACATACGTTACCTCACTAATGTATCAAAGTTTATTTACCCCACCATAAACATGTTAAACATAGAAATAGAAAAAGTGTGAATCTTTTTTGGTTGTATGAATAGTGAGAACTCGTGAAAAGGTAAGAATATCAACTTTTTGAAGGAGATTCGCTCATGAAATATATAGTGATATGTTTTCTAATTTTTCTTATGGTGATCCCGTCAACAGGGCTCGCTCAAAAAACAGACCTGACAGCGGCCTTTGTGCGAAACGGGGACTTATGGGTGATCCACGATGGCAAGGAGAAAAAAGTCACGCACACGAAGACGGTTACAAGTAAACCCATATGGTCACATGACGGTCAGTATGTTGCCTTTTTGCAAAAAGGGGTTCTGAACGAGCAGGGTGAGCTTTCTGATGAGTTATGGACCTACCAGATTAAAGGACAAAAGAAGAAAAAAATCTATTCTGATGCATTCAATGCCAAATGGTCGCCAAAAGAGAATAAAATAGCCTTTCAACATGAAGGGGCATTAAGTGTCTCTGATCTAAAGAACTTCTTTAACGTCTCTGTAGGGGTTGGAGGGTACACATGGCTGCCTGAAGGGAATGGATTCTTGTTATCTTCAAACGCTATGCCTACGCCGCAAGGGTGGACGAATGCGGTACTGTATAAAAAGATGTTACCTGAAGAGCTAGTAGATACTATGGATACGGAAGCGGAAGCGTTTTTCACAATTCCTAAACAGTTAAAAACCGACGATGCAGAGATTCCTGCTATAGGAGCGGAGGATTTTGGATTTTCTCCAAGTAAAAAATGGATGTCCTTTATTGTTTATCCGACAGCGTCCTGGTCGATGGATAGCAACATGCTTAGTGTGATTCGTACAGATGGGACAGACTTTTCGGTTGTTGATGAAATCATTACAGGAGTCGGAACCCCGAAGTGGGCTCCTTCAGAGGACATTCTTGCCTATATCGGGGGGAGTGGACGGCTTGTTTTTGGTTTTAAGAACAAGGATCTGAAGACAAAAGAGTTTCCTGCATCAAATTCCTTAACGCCTGAGTCCTATGCAGAACTGGATTTTACTTGGTTAACAGATGAGCAGCTTGTCACCTCGAGGGTGAAAGAAGCGGATTGGTCCAATGATCCTGCCAATCGTCCGAAGCCTGCCCTTTACAAAATCAATCTAGAAAGCCAAAAGCAAGATCAAATCTCTTCGCCCTCTGAACAGAAAGGAGACTACCATCCTATGTTCTTAGAGAAAGAGAAGAAGCTGGCTTGGCTGAGAGGGAATGATTTGATTGATGAGCATAAAGATGTTTGGATAGCGGAGGAATATGGTTCAAAAGCAGAAAAATGGGTCGAAAATGTGAGTGAAATCTCGTTTTACGAGCCGGAACACTAGGAAAACGTTCATTCCTAAACAACCTCCTTCATACAATTGTTATAAGACTTGTATGAAGGGGAGATCGATGTGAGTAGTGAATATAATAAACAGCTTGAATACGCAATCGATGAAATTACGGAGATCGCTGAAGGATTTGGGCTTGATTTTTATCCGATGCGTTATGAAATCTGTCCGGCTGATATTATTTATACGTTTGGGGCATACGGGATGCCGACACGTTTCTCTCACTGGAGCTTTGGGAAACAGTACCATAAAATGAAACTCCATTACGACTTAGGATTAAGTAAGATCTATGAACTTGTGATCAACTCCGATCCGTGCTATGCGTTCTTATTGAATACGAATAGCTTAGTGCAGAACAAGCTGATCGTCGCTCATGTACTGGCGCATTGTGATTTCTTTAAGAATAATGTACGTTTCCAAAATACGAATCGGGACATGGTCGAGAAGATGTCGGCAACGGCTGAACGAGTGGCTTACTATGAGAAGGTTCATGGGCGTAAAAACGTCGAGGAATTCATTGATGCGGTATTGTCTATTCAGGAGCACATCGATCCGTCTCTTCTCAGACCAAAGTTAGCTTGGTCCCTTGAAGACCTGGAGGAAGAAGAGGAAGAGACACCTCGTGCCACGCCATATGATGATCTGTGGTCACTTGATGAAGCGAAGAAGAAGGAAGAGCCGATGAAGAAGAAGCGTAAGAAATTCCCGCCTCGCCCTGAGAAAGATATATTGCTGTTTATTGAGGCACATAGCCGGGAGCTTGAGCCATGGCAACGTGATATCTTAACGATGATGCGTGAGGAAATGCTTTATTTCTGGCCACAACTCGAGACGAAGATCATGAACGAAGGCTGGGCTTCCTTCTGGCATGCGCGGATTTTACGGGAAATGGATTTAACGAGTGATGAGGCGATTGAATTTGCTAAGCTGAATGCTGGAGTTGTGCAGCCGTCCAGAACGCAAATTAATCCGTACTATTTGGGCCTTAAAGTGTTTGAAGATATAGAGGAGCGCTACAATAATCCGACAGAAGAGATGAAGCTAAATGGCGTTAAGCCAGGGTCTGGTCGGGAGAAAATGTTTGAAGTGCGCGAGATTGAGTCTGATATTTCTTTCATCCGAAACTATTTAACGAAAGATCTTTGCTTTAAAGAAGACCTGTATTTGTTCCAAAAGCAGGGGCGGGATTATAAAATCACGGACAAAGATTATCAAGCGGTACGGGATCAGCTCGTCACCATGCGTGTAAACGGAGGTTTTCCTTACATCACCGTACAAGACGGAGATTATTTACGAAATGGTGAATTGTATTTGAAACATCACTTTGAAGATGTAGAGCTCGACCTGACTTACCTTGAGCGCGTACTTCCATACTTATATCAATTATGGGGCCGAACGGTTCATATGGAGACGCTTGTAGAGGGACGAAACGTGTTGTTTACGTATGAAGGGAAGAAGGTTGGCCGGAAATTTATATCTTAATATCTTAAGAGACCGTCACACACGGTCTCTTTTTGTTATGTAATCATTTTTAAATCTAACCCTAATCTTTCTCTCGATCCAGTACTTAAGTGTTGTGGAAGTTAGGATTCTTCTGTGTGTATTAAAAAATGGATTGTCTCCGTTTCTTCCAATATGGAAAAGGTGGGCCTGGAAACTGCGAGACTCACCAGCTCCTCATAGGAAAGTGAGTGGTTTCCAGGACCACCTTACGCTTACCTAAAGCAAACAGAAACATTCCCAAAAATCCTGCCATTTTCTTGAATAACCATTTAAAATTTATTTTATACATACGGGAACCTTTTTCCAATCTTTGCGTCAAAGGTAGTGAAAAGGGAGGGGAATGGTAACCTTGGAACTTACGAATGGAGAGGTCAAGGAAATGATCCGAGATGAAGCGATGAGAGAAGAATTTATTGAAAGAATGATCGACCAATACAACCAACAGATTCTCTGGCTTGCCTATTCTTACGTAAAAGACTATTCATTAGCCGAAGAGATTACCCAGGATGTGTTTCTTACGTGCTACCACAAAATTGATACATTTCGGCATGATTCCAGTATACGGACGTGGTTATACCGGATTACGGTGAATAAATGTAAAGATTGCTTGAGGAAGAAGAAAATCAGAGCTTTCTTAACGTTTGAGAATCAAAAGCAAGAGAACCTTGTCATTGAAGAGGCTCACCCAGAGTCGATCGCCTTTCAGACAATGGAAGATCAACTCTTATCAGAGCGTGTGCTGTCGCTGCCTACTAAGTTTAAGGAAGTGATCTTTATGCATTACTTTGAAGAGATGAAGATACAAGAGATTGCTGATGTATTAGGTGCGAAGGTAAATACGGTAAAAACACGTCTGAAGCGTGGTCGCGCTATGCTTAAATCCATGTACGAGGAGGGATCGGAATGAGCGTTGATGATAAGCTAAAGAACCTTAGGAAATCGATGAAGGAAACTTCCTTAAAAGATATTGATGCAGATGAAACCAAAACAAAGCAGTATGTCATGAACCGTAAGAAGAAGAGTTTCTTGATGAATGGTACAAAGCGTTTCGGGCAAATTGGGGCGAGTCTTGTGGGCTTAGCAGCTCTCATGTTGTTTGTGGTTTATATGGGTACGGGGAACTTCAATTTAACAGGGGGCGATCAGTCAGGGAGCACCCAAGAACAAGATATTGAAGAACACCGCTATGAAATGGTCGTCATCCATGACAAAGGAGAGTTAGAAAACAAAGAGTGGCAACACCTCTATAATAAGCAGCCGATGGAAACCTATATGAAGGAAACGCGCGTACTTGCGGATGAATCGATGGAGGCTAGGCGATTGCTTGCAAGCGATCCATTGCCAGAGGGAATGTATTTCCCGGTTGCTTATGTATTTGATACGGAAAACAATCAGCTTATTTATCGTACGGACCAATTAGAGGACTTGAAAGACTTTCTTCCTCGTTTGTATCAGTCGCCTGAAGTTGAAGTGACTAAGGGAGACTATGAGCTAAGTGGTCTTTCCTTAGGGGATTCTTTTGAACATGTATTGGAAGAAAAAGGGGAGGCCCATTTTTATAGTCCAAAGTCAGCTCGAGCTATGCCGGCGGCCTACTATAAGGAGAATGGGAAGTTTGTGCTAAGTGTGATGCTGGACGAGGATAGTAGGGTCAGGGGGCTTGAATTCGAAGTTTCATACATGAGCGAAACGGATCTGCCTGAAACCATGGAAGAAGCTCATAAACTTTATGGGGAGCCTGATCATACGCAACAAGTCACCTGCAGTGAACAAGACACATGCGTAATAGATCAATTTGGTCAGATGCTTATAAAATATCAATCAGACAGTAACCAAATTAGTGTGATTGAAGTAAGTACGGATAAGCTTAAAAAGGAGATTTTAGATTCCTATAAACCTATTGAAGAGAACACCTTTAGTGCGATTTACGTAAAAGGGCCGGAGAATGGGTTAGATATTGAACGGGTCTTTAAAAATCATCGTGGGTTATCTTTATCTGAAACCTCAACAGTCGCTACTTACAAAGGCCCTGGCGATGCCGAATATTATGAGCACCTAGAAGTGTTAGTTGGTTTTGATTTGAAAACTCACGGGGAAGTCCTTCTTCTTAATGATGAAGGGGAAGTTGTTTTACGAACGAAAGATGAGAAAGAAGTAGATGAATTCCTAAAGAATTGGGAAGAAAAATAGGTAAGAAGGAACCACGCAAAAGCCTGTGCTTTTGCGTGGTTTTTGGTAGGAAGAGTCACTGGCTATTCGTTTCATAATAGGTGATAGCGGCTTCAAGAAAGGATAGAACGTCCGGGTGAACAGGGTACAAGTTTAGGGAAGAGGAGATGGTTTGGGATTTACGGGCTTCAAAGAATTTATGGGCTAACTGCTCATCTCCATTAAATGTTTCTTCTGAGAGGAGCAAGGTATCCTGTGCGATTAATTGGCCTGATTTGGATTGAGGGGATTTCTGCTCATCCAGGCAGATCTCGATTCGTTTGATGAGATTGATCCACTTTGTTGTGTCAGGAGAGTCGCTATTCATTTTAGGGAGTTGGTCATTGAGGGAGTCTTGTTCTTCCTCGGTGAATAATTGGTCCATCCATTCTTTTTTTTGTTCTTCTTGCATGGCTTGATGTTCTTTGGAGAAGAGGGGGAGCAGATGATTCCATTGGACTTCTCCTTCTAATTCTAAAGTGTTCCACAGCTCATTGGTAAATTGAAGGGATTGCTGAAGGTGCTCGATCTCTGATTGAAGTTGCTTGTGATGTATGGCAAGGGTTTTCTTGATCGTCATGTGTTGAAGAATGTTCTGAATATCACTAAGCGATATCGAAGCTGTTCTTAAAAGGAGAACCTTCTCAAGCTCGACGATATCCTCTTTTGTGTAATAACGTTTTCCGTTATCTTCTTTACGTGTCGGTGGGACCAGGTCAATTTGATCGTAATAGCGAAGGGTGCGAAGAGAGACGTTCAGTTTCTTGCTCACCTCTCCCGTTGAAAAATACTCCATAAATTCATTCCTCCTAAAAAAAGTGCTTGCACGTTACGTAACGTAACCCTCTACCATTAAAAGTAACATATACATAAAATGGAGGGGTATGAATTGAACGAATTCTTTCGTGAACCTGTAAAGTGGACGTATCGTGAACTGATCCAAGCATTGGTCCTTACGTTTGTTATGGTGCCTATATTCATTGAGGGGGTATTGAAAAGTGCGCTCTATCAATGGTTTGGGAATGAGCTCTATGCTGGTACGCTGACCGGTTTGGTTATGGCCATTGTATTTTTGGGAGGCGTTTATTATATAGCTTTACGTCCATTTGGATATCAGTGGAGGGACGTAGGGGTTCGAAGGTTCTCGGTGAACTATTGGAAATGGATCGTGATGTGGACCATTGTTTATATCATAGCTAGTATTCTTTTACTTATTTTAATGGACTTTTTTCAAGTGGGAGTAGCTAATAAGAAGTCTGAATCACTGAAAGAGAATGTCACCTGGCTTACCTTTCTGACGGGGTTTTTATCTGCTGCTGTCATTTCGCCCGTTTATGAAGAAATCTTTTACAGAGGGTTTCTGTACAAGTGGTTTCGATTGAAATGGGGAGTGGGAGCAGGTCTTGTCTTGAGTTCAGTTATCTTTATGCTTGTCCATATTCCTACTTATAACACTCTTCCTGTCACTTTTATTGGTGGGCTCTTGTTTGCTTGGGCGTATGAGAAGTCTGGATCGGTTGTTCCATCTATGATCATTCATGGAACCTTTAATGGAATCGCTGTGATTGTTACGGCATTCGCCTAATGCTTTGAAACTTTTAACTGAATAATACGACTGATGAGGAAAGAAAGGAGGGGAGGAAAGGTGAAAGAACTGATCTTTTTACTAGCATGTTTATTGATGGCCGGGCTCGTTGGATGTGCTGATCGAAATGAAGAAGGACAATCAAGTGGAACATCTACCCCTGACCTCGAACCGCCCCGTTTAACTGTTGAGGTTGAGGAGAAAGAGATCCGTGCTGTAAGAGGGAGTTATAGCTGGAGTGCGGAAGGAAAGGGCGTGGATGCTTCTGGCGCGCCGCCTGAAGAATTGCTAAGAGAGCAGACGGGCGAAAGGGTACAGGAGAAAGCCCCTGTCGAGTTTCAGTTTAGCCAAGAGCCGACCTCATTTGAAGTGAACGAACGAAAAACGAGCGGGGAATCTGTCCCAGTAGAGCTTCCACTGAACGTTCCGGAACAGGGAACTGCTATAACGTATGAGGTGATTGCTGAATTTGGAGATGGGACTGTTACATATGGGTTTAAACTGCAGCCTATAGATGAGAAAGGATCGAACTAGTTTATAATTGATAACGGTTATCATTGACCTGGAACGAGAAGCGTGTATAATAAAGGATAGATGAGAACGTTTTTCAATTAAGCTAGGGAGAGGTTACTATGGAACTAAGAGAAGCCATTACAACTAGAAGGTCTGTTCGCTCTTTTACGAAAGAGGAAGTAGAGGTTTCTACAATAGAAGAGTTATTGCAATTAGCCCTTTACGCACCAAATCATAAAATGACACAGCCATGGCGTTTCGTCTTATTGGATCGTCAGGATCAGGTTCCGTTGCAACATCTGATTAAGAGTAAAAAGGCTCTTAAGAAAGGAAAACCCGTTCCGGAAAAGGAGCCTATTGCAGAAGATGCACCGTCCCATATGCTGGCTGTTGTGATCAATGTCGACGAGAAAGAAAAAGTTTACCGGGATGACTTCGGAGCTGTCTCAAGTTTAATTCAGAACTTCTCCTTACTTCTGTGGGAGAAAGGAATTGGCGTTGTTTGGAAAACACCTGGATTCATGAAGGATCAAGAAATGATCGATCTTCTGGGTGTAGGGGAGAACGAAGAATTAGTAGGACTCCTCCACATCGGTTATCCTGCTGTTGTTCCGAAGATGAAAGAACGAGAGCCACTCCAGTCCAAGATCAGTTTTGGTTTACCGAATAAATAAGACTAGAAACTAAAGAAGGCTACCCCGTTAAAGAGCGTGGTAGCCTTTTTTTATATAATTACAAATGGCGCAGGTAACGTTCTGGTTGCTCGAGAAAGTCTTTGGTTAATTTAACATGCTCACTATCCTCAAATGCGATCTTTTTGAGACTACCTTCTTCAATTTGATAGATGTCAGCGTCAGGCAGGGCCATGAGGATCGGTGAATGGGTGGCGATGATAAATTGGGCATCTTTTTTCACCATGTCTTTAATCATTGAGATCAGGGATAGTTGTTTTAATGGTGACAGCGGGGCCTCTGGCTCATCTAATATGTAGACACCACCTGGTTTGAACCTGGCTTGAAAGAGGTCGAGAAAGCTTTCTCCGTGGGACCGAACCTCTAGGCCATCTCCGTACAACTGTTTAAGCTCATGGACAGTACGGGCGTAAGGAAGAGCTTCTAAAGAATGAGGGTCTTTTTCTTTAATATCACGAAGCTTTTCTTGTGACTCTTCTCTTGCTTCTGCTATTCGCGTGGTAAATGAAATGAAGTCTTCTGCACGGAAGAAGAGGCCTTTCTTCGTTCGGACTTTCCACGTAACGTTTAACGCATCTCCTAATGGCCTGACAGGATCAAGGGAAGGTTCGTAATCAATGGATTCCCCACCAATTAGAATACTTCCTGCATTTGTCGCCAGCGCTTCTAAGAAGGTGGATTTACCTGTTCCGTTCTCCCCAACAAGAATGGTGATGGGTTTGCTGAACGTGAGGTGGTCAAATGACTGAATGAAAGGGAGGGTAAAAGGAAACTCATTTTTCCTATCTTTCCTTGGAAGTTCCACAGACTTTATTTGAGTCATACGCTCACTCCTTTTTTATCGAATGAAGAAGAAATAGACGCAAACAATTCCTATATCAGCCAGCGAGTGGCTGACCATGGTTCCGATCATTGTGTTGTACTTGTGCCTCATCCAACCCCAGAATAACCCTGCGACGAAAACAGGGATGACAAAGAGTACGTTTACAGGCCATTCAAAGATCGGTACGAGAGAAAGGAGATGGTAAAGAGAATAGAAAAACGCCGTAATGAAAATAGCTCGTCGAAGCCCTTTTCGCTCCACAATCTTCGTATGCATATACCCACGCCAATACGTTTCCTCAAGTATAGGGTTGATGATAACAAGGACGAGGACCATTATGATAATACCCTTTCCTGTAATTCCCCACTCTTCTAGAAGCGGTATCGCTTTCTCTTTATTAATAATCAAATCATGAAGAACGGCCACGCCGCCTAAGATGGAAACAAAAGCGATTACGCCACTAATGAGGCCGAGCTTTATGGAGTGGTGCGGCTTATGGAAGCAAATCCAGTTAAGCGTTTCACGCCATGTCTTTCGTTGTATGATCAGTCCATCAATCAACGGAACGAGACATAACCAACTATAAAAAAGCCAAAAGGTGAGAGGGACGCTACTAAAGACTTGTAACCCAATAAAAATCATCACCGAAGGCCCGTAATACAAAATAAACCGCATCCTATTCCCTCCAATCCTACGCTTTTAGTATAACAAAAAATTCCATTTTACTTATATGAATAAAAAACCGGGGCCCTCACTAATCGCTTGTATTCTTTCTGTTTTCTCAGTTCATCTCGACTATTGATAAATAACATATAGAAGGCCTCCCACATAAAAATCCAGCTCCCAACCGTTATGCTTTCAAGAAGGAAATGCTGAAACAAAGCAAGGCCTGTTGCGTTTCTTAAATAAAAGGAACCGAGTATAAATAAGCTTGAAATCAGGATAAACAAAAAGGCCTGACGCCGCTTAGAGGCGAGCTGTTTTTGCTCGACAAAGAGTAAGTATTCGTAATAATTATGAATGCCCTCAAGAATCGTTTCTTCTTTCTCGTGATCAGGCTCTTCCTTAGATAAATGGAAACGAAGCCCCACGTTTCGGTTTAAATCGATGTCCTGTGAACAGTCTGAGATAAAGGACTTCAGACTGCTATCGAGGTCTCTGACGTTGTATAAAGAGGAATCCCAGTTATTAAAGATATCATCGTATTCTTTCAGCTTAATTTCAATAAGAAAATCGCCGGTTTCTTTGTCGACGGTGTAGAACTGGTCCAGGTAATGTTTCTTTTTTCGCATCGCCTTATCTCCCTCTTGCGTGATTTCCTTCTTCATATTTTGGTTCAAAATCGGTCACAATAACCTTTGATTCTTGAAGAAGGTGAAAGAATGAAGAAATTGTTCATATTGGTTTTTATCGGTCTGTTCATCTCTTGCATGTCTCAGATGGGGAATGTGAAGGGGGCATCTCCATCTAATGCAACCAAAGCGATTCCTGATGCCTATCGAATGAATATCCCAGTTATCAGGCAGATGCCGGAACTCCCTAGGGGATGCGAAGTGACGAGTCTTGCGATGCTCCTTCAGGCTAAAGGGATACGTGTAACGAAAATGGACCTTGCAAAAGAAGTAAAAAAGAACCCTACCCCTTATGAAGTAAAAGGCGGGAAGGTCTACTTTGGTGACCCAAATGAGGGATTCGTGGGAGATATGTACTCGTACAAAAACCCAGGCTTAGGAGTTTATCATAAACCGATCCATGAACTGGCGGTTTCTTACGTGGGGGACCGAGCCATTGATTTAACAGGAGAATCGTTTGATCAAATCCTTCATGAAGTAGCGGAAGGAAACCCGGTATGGGTCATTCAGAATTCCCATTTTAATACCCTTCCACCTAAACAGTGGGTGACGTGGCATACCTCAAGTGGGTCTATTCGAGTAACATACCGTGAGCATTCCGTCGTTATTACGGGTTATGATGAGTTATATATATACGTAAATGACCCTTTAACAGGCGAACAGAACCGGCGCTTGCTCCGCTCTTCTTTTGAGAAAGGGTGGAAACAAATGGGGGCCCAGGCCATAACCGTAATTGATGGGAATCCAGAAGTGTTGCAGTTTTGGTTAGCGTCTTTTGGAGTTCGATAGATGGTACACACTCTGTCCTTAGCGATGGGGTGTTTTTTGTTGTGTGTATAAACTTGTGTATTCATTGAACAGAAAGACTTAGGTTTGAAAATTTACTAATAAAAAAACGCTTCTCAATAACGAGTTTGAGGGAGAAAAAGGATAATCATCATGAACTATTTACCACTGCATAAATGAGGTAATACGATCAGTTTCTGGCTGTGGAAGAAAAGGTAAGTGAGAGAGTGTGAGGGAATCCTCATATCAAAATTTTTAAGGAGGAGAGAAATGAAGAACTTTTTATCAATCTTGAAACGTAAAGCAGTGGTGACCACCGCCCTTACTGCAACATTGGTAGCGGGCTCATTATCTACTACGGTCCAGGCTGAGGTGGACGAAGATACGTCCTTGTGGTCCTGGGAACAGGCAGACAAAATTGAGCGTACAAAGGACAACACGGCGCCTCAAATCTCTGAAGAGGAAATTCAGGATATTGCGCCAGATCTTTATGTATGGGATACATGGCCACTGCGTAATCGCGATGGAAGTGTGGCACGTGTAAATGGGTATAAGGTGATCTTTTCCTTAACAGCCGAGAAGGAAGGCGTGACACCAAGCGAACGTCATGGTATTGCGAAAATTCGTTATTTCTACTCCAAAGACGGTAAGAGCTGGGAGCTAGGCGGCCTTGCTTATGACCCTGAAGAAGCGCTCGGATCTCGTCAGTGGGCCGGTTCAGCTATGATGGATGATGGTAAGGTTAATTTATTCTACACAGCAACAGGTCGTAAATCGAACGAAACGAAAACATATGAGCAGCGATTAGCACGAGTAACCGCTGATATTGAAGCAGATAAAGATGGTGTTGAACTGACAAGTAATGGAGACCACGAAATCTTACTTGAAGCAGACGGTGAACACTATCAAACTTTGGAACAGTCTGAAGGAAAAGGGATTATTTATTCCTTCCGTGACCCTTGGTTCTTCCAAGATCCAAAGTCAGGTGAAGAATACTTAGTATTTGAAGGAAACTCCGCTGGTACGGCCTCAGAACAGACGTGTCAACCAGAAAACATCGGAAGTAAATCCTTCCAAAAGAAACATGATGCGCCAGAAGATGCAGCGCTTTATAACGGTGCAGTAGGTATTGCTAAGAAAGGCGAGGACCTTTCTGATTGGAATTTACAAGAGCCGATCTTAGAAGCGGATTGTGTGAACCAACAGTTAGAGCGCCCGCACTTTATGGTGAAAGGGAACCAATATTACCTATTCACAATTACCCATAAGTTTACCTTTGCTCCACAAGTATCTGGTCCAGATGGCTTGTATGGTTTCACAAGCAAATCACTCCACGGAGATTATGAGCCATTAAACGACTCTGGTCTTGTAATTGCAAACCCAGAGAATGATCCATTACAAGCATACTCTTGGGTTGTTCTTCCGCATGGTGAAGTATCAAGCTTTGTGAACAAGTATAAAACTGAAGACGGAGAACAGAAATTTGGCGGCACACTAGCTCCAACACTTAAACTCTCTGTTCATAAAGACGAAACCAAAATCGTTAACGAATCCAAATTCCCTAAAATTAAATAATTTCTTCTATCGCACAGATTTTGGTGATGTGAAGCAGTAAAGGGGGACAGGTACACGGTAGTGCTTTCATGCATAAAAGCGTACCTGTCCTTTTATTAAAGAAGAGGAGTTGAAAAATGTGAAAAAGGTGTTGATGGCTTCGGTTTTGGCTATAACAAGTGTGCTTCCGGCAACGATGTTACATGCAGAACCAAAGAGTGAAAGTCCTGCAACTTGGTCTCATCAAGAGGCAAGTCAGATTGAACGTGACGCGAGCAATACGGCGCCGCTGATTGAGAAGGAAGAAATTGAACAAATGGCGCCGAACCATTGGGTATGGGACACATGGCCGCTGAGAAATAAAGATGGTTCGGTTGCTAAAGTGAATGGGTACAAAGTGATCTTTGCATTAACGGCCCCTGATGACGTGCTTCCTGGTAAGAGGCATGATATTGCTACAATCCGTTATTTCTACTCAAAAAATGGCAAGGACTGGGAAATGGGTGGTGAAGCCTTTGACCCAGCAGAAGCATATGGATCCAGGCAATGGGCTGGTTCAGCGATGGTTGAGAACGGAAACATTCACTTATTCTACACAGCCACAGGTCGTAAAGGTGAAGAAGGGTTAACGTATGAACAGCGTTTAGCTCTTGCAAACGGTAAAATGAACGTATCGAAAAAGGGCATCTCGTTCTCTGATTGGTCCCATGATATTATTTTAGAACCTCAAGGGGAGTATTATCAGACAGAAGAGCAGTCTGAAGGAGGTATCTTGTACTCGTTCCGTGACCCATGGTACTTTGAGGACCCTAAAACAGGAGAAGAATACATTACCTTTGAAGGGAATTCTGCAGGAGATGCGAGCGACCAAACATGTCAGCCCCGTAACATAGGAGATAAAGAGTATCAGTCCTCAACTGAAGTCTCTGAGGTAGCATCCGATTATAATGGAAATGTTGGTTTGGCGAAATTAGACAGCGAGGACTACACAAGTTGGGAGATCATGCCTCCTGTCCTTGAAGCGGACTGTGTGAACCAACAGTTAGAGCGCCCTCACTTTGTGATGAAGGGAAATCAATATTATCTGTTTGTGGATAGTCATAAGTTTACCTTCACTCCCGGTATTGAAGGACCAGATGGATTATATGGCTTTACAGCAGATTCCTTATATGGAGACTACCAACCGTTAAACGGGAGTGGTCTTGTGGTCGCTAATCCAGAAGACAACCCGTTCCAAGCTTATTCTTGGATCGTTCTTCCGAATGGAAATGTCATTAGCTTCGTTAACTATATAGACCTAGGAGATGTAAGCTTAAAAGAAGTTGGAGCCCAACCGGTTGACTTCCAATATGACCATTTCGGTGGAACCCTCGCGCCTACATTGAAACTGTCCATTCATAAGAATAAGACCCGGATTGTGAATGAGCTTCAATATGGGAAAGTGAATTAACATTTTATAAGTGAAGGAACCACGAAGCTTCGGCTTCGTGGTTTTTTTGGTGGGGGTGGTGTGGATCAAGAGGCGGTGGAGCGGGGCGACGGCCCAAGAAGAGGGAGGACGGCTCAAGATGCAGGGCAGCGGCTCAAGCTTAAGCTTAACGGCTGAAGAGAAACAGAGAATGGCTCAAAAAAATGAAATAACGGCTCAAGAGGTTAAAATAACGGCTCGAGTTAAGAGATAATGGCCTAAGTGGGGGGAGAGTGACTTAAGTAGAGGTTTAATGGCTTAAGTCAGGTAGAAAGTGACTCAGGTTGAGGACGACGGCTCAAGATGCAGGGCAGTGGCTCAAGCTGATGCTTAACGGCTCAAGAGCAACAGGAAATGGCTCATAAAAATGAAATAACGGCTCAGTAGGTTAAAATAACGGCTCGTGTTAAGAGAAAATGGCCCAAGTGGGGGGAGAGTGACTTAAGTAGAGGTTTAATGGCTTAAGTGAGGTAGAAAGTGACGCAGGTTGAGGACGCCGGCTCAAGATGCAGAGCAGCGGCTCAAGCTTAAGCTTAACGGCTCAAGTTGTGAAATAACGGCTCGAGTTAGCGAGAAAGCAACTCAAGATCAGAGCGCCTCCTCAAACGCCCCCCCCCTCTCCCTTCGCCACTTTTCTAGCCCCTAAAATTCATAAGCATTCAAACATTACAGAAGCCTAACAATTAAAGCATAACTATACACAATGTTGCGACAATTTGATACACTATATCGAACCGGAAATTTATTAGAGGGACAGGTCGGTTTCGTCATGTCCCGTTAGATACGCAACTTAACGAGATGAGGTGGTTCAAGATGAGTATAAAGCCATACATGTTAACGGATCAGGGATTTGTGAATCAAGATGAGCTTCGTTATCCCTTTGAAGAAAGAGGTCTGCAGTTTGGGGATGGAGTTTATGAAGTCATTCGGATATACAGTGGTCAGTATTACTTAATTAAAGAGCACGTAGAGCGATTGTTCCGTTCAGCAGAGGCGATTAAGATTAAAATGCCTTTCTCGAAAGAAGAGACATATGAGAAATTAAATGAATTGCTTGAGAAGAATAGTGTCGATGGTGATGCGAAAGTATATTTACAACTAACACGAGGCTCGGCTCCACGTGATCATGCTTTTCCAAAAGATGTACCAGCGAATTTATATGCGTATGTTCAGGATCTGCCAAGAAAAATGGAGGCGCTGCAAGAAGGGGTTTCTACCATTACGCAGCCGGACGTGCGCTGGGATTATTGCTATATTAAAAGTTTAAATCTACTACCTAACGTCTTGGCTAAGCAAGAAGCGACTGAAAAAGGTGCATTTGAAGCGATTCTGCATCGAAATAAAAAGGTTACAGAAGGTAGTTCTTCAAACGTGTATCTCGTAAAAGATGGGATTGTCTATACGCACCCGGCTACGGAGAATATTTTACACGGGTGTGTACGCATGAGAGTAGAAGCCTTATCAAGACAGCTTGGCTTTCCGTTTATTCAGGCAGCCTTTAGCTTAGAAGATATTGCAGAGGCAGATGAGTTGTTTATTTCAAGCAGTACGGCTGAGATCATGCCCGTTGTGAAAGTGGATGATGTGACAGTAGGATCGGGTAACCCTGGCCCTGTCACTCAAAGACTACAACAAGCGTATGAAAAAGATGCAAATATTCCTCAATCTAAATCAATCTTTCCAGAGGCAGCGCAAGAGCGACCTGTGTCAGGATAACAAAAAGGATGACTCCTAACCATAGGAGTCATCCTTTTTCTATCTTTATGGAGAGAAAACATGGATGCTCCACTCCTTCCATACATACAATGTACTAGTTGTCCATTTTGTGCATCTTACTAAGAGGGAGAGGGTCATCATGAATGCAATTGTGCTTAAGTTGTTTAACCTGGCTAGTTTTGTGTATTTGATTGTGGCATCTGTTTTCATTGCGGATTTCATGGGCGGGATGACGGAAGAGGTTTATGTGATGCCGGCACCGTATGCGTTTTCCATTTGGATTCTGATTTACGTATTGCTCTTATGGTTTATCGTTAAATCGTTTTTTGCTGATGAGGAGTTAGACAGGGTTGTAAAGGGGATCGGTTTATGGTTTCCGATTAGTATGATCTTATCGGGGACATCAGTTGTGGTAGGGACCACGCCATCGGTTTTGTTTATTGCTTTATCCCTTCTGACACTTTGTGTGGTGTATACGATTATCCAGGGGTTAGGTTTATCATCTCCGTTGTACCGGATCCCTTTTTCCATCTATTTAGGGTGGACGTCCATTGCGACAATCGTTTCGGCCTTTGTTGCTATTAAGGGGAATGGGATAGAAGAGATTCTTTCCATTGGGGAGCTAGGCTGGGCTGTTATTATGCTGACGGCCGGGGGGCTTATTGCTCTAGCTTTTCATTTTCTGCAGAAAGATTATCTATTCCCGCTCGTTTTTGTGTGGGGCTACATCGCGATTTATCTGTATCAGGATAGTGCGGTGATTAAGTTTATAACGGGTGGTTTTGCGCTTTTAATTGTCGTTATGTTGGGTTTAGATTGGTTAAAGAAGAAGAGGAAATAGACAATATCAAACCTGTTCTCAATGAGAATGGGTTTTTCTATGCTTCATTAACATATTTACATCATAAAATTTAGTGCTTTACTTCACTTAAGGGTGATCTATACCGATATTACTATTATTGCAAATAGAGATAGTAAAAATAGATTACAGGGGAGAAATTGAGATGAGAAAGTCCATACGAGCTAAGTTGGTAGGGGTCACCTTATTGTTGCTTTGCATTCCGAGTTTGATTATTGGCATAGTAGGATACGTTGATTCCAAAGAAAGCATGAATGAGTTAGGAAAGACGACCTTGAAAAATGGGGTGGAAATGGCCATTCAGACCATGAATGCCCTGCAGGAAGGCGTGGAGTCAGGAGATTTAAGTGAATCAGCAGCCAAAGAGAAAATGAAAGAGTTGCTGATTGGGGAGAAACAAAAGGATGGGGCACGTGCCATTGAAAGTCCGGTTGATCTTGGGGAGAACGGCTACTTTATGGTTTATAGTCCTGAAGGAGACGAGATTGCTCATCCCTCATTAGAAGGAGAGAATGTGTGGGATGCTGAGGATGAAGATGGGAATCTGCTCGTCCAAGAGCAAATCGATGTCGCTCAAAATGGGGGCGGGTTCACGACTTATAGTTGGGAATTCCCTAATAGCGACAAGGTTGGGGATAAGATTACATACAATCAGCTTGAACCTGATTGGGGGTGGGTCGTTGCCGCCTCTACTTATGAGAAAGATTTTAATGAAGCTTCAGATCAATTGCTGTATATTCTTCTCGTTACATTAGGGATTTCTTTACTGATCGGAGGCGTTATCATCGTTCTTCTCTCTGCTCACTTGGCGAAGCCGCTAAAACAATTAACAAGTCAAGTTGAAGAAGTGGCAAAAGGAAATTTAGCTGGAGAAACAATTGTCTTTAACCGCAAAGATGAAATTGGTCAGTTAGGAAATGGGATTAATCAAATGGTCGACAACTTGCGCTCCTTAATTGGAGCTGTTCACCAGTCAGCCGCTACGATTAATGCGACTTCCCAGAACTTGAGTGCTGTGTCAGAAGAGACGAATGCCTCAGGAGAGGAAATCTCTAAAGCGGTCTCTGAAATCTCCGGTGGTGCTGGGCAACAGGCTTCTGATTTGGAGAGCACGCTTCATATGACGAATCAGTTAATGGAGCAAATTCAGACGGTTTACAACCAAAGTGCTTTCATACTCGAAAGTTCTAATGGTGCCCAGGAAGCCAATGGAAAAGGTGTGAAAAGTGTAGAGGTCCTTCAAGAGAAATCAAAACAAACGAATGAACTCATTTCAGGCGTTCAAGTCGTTATGGGAGATCTTACGAATCATGTTAAAGAGATTGAGTCTGTTCTGGGTAGTATTAGCGCTATATCTGAGCAAACCAATCTTCTTGCATTAAATGCATCGATTGAAGCGGCTCGTGCAGGAGAACACGGGAAAGGATTTGCTGTCGTAGCTGAAGAAGTCAGGAAGCTTGCCGAGCAGAGCTCAGAGGCTACTCAGGAAGTACGTGCGACGATTTCTATGATTGTTCAGCAGACACAGCAGGCGAATGAATCAATGGATCAGGCTACTCAAGTAGTGGAGGATCAGAATATGGCCGTAACGAATACAAATGATGCGTTTTACTACATTCAAGAATCTGTCGAGAGCATAACGAAGTCGATTCATGGTGTTTCTAAAGATATGGATGAACTTATTCAATCGAAAGACACGCTCTATAATGCAGTTGAGAGTGTAACAGCCATCACTGAAGAGACAGCTGCTTCAACAGAGCAAGTGAACTCTTCTGTGGATGAACAACAGAAGGCGATTGGTATGGTGGCTTCTTCTGCTACAGAATTGAGCGAAGCGACACAAGCTCTCCAGGAAGAAGTGGATCAATTCCATTTATAAAGTGCCGAAAGCATACAAAAACGCTTAGAACATTCTAAGCGTTTTTCTTTGTCAACTAAGCGTAGGGGTATATTGAACAAGATAAAGGATGATTCCGATCATGCTTAACGTAATGCCAACAAAGAATGGCCAGGGGTTATCATGTTTTCTCCGGTCAAATGTTCGAAATGTAATGATGCTATATAGAAATGCCGCAATAGGGATTGAGATATAAAAGGAGCCAAATGCAAATCCGAGGCCTCCGAAAAACATTGCCAGAATGCCAAGGTGATTTTGCTTTGGAATGCTATTTAAGTATTCTTGTTCCTCCGGAGTAAGATCTTCTTCCATCATAGGTTTTCTGGGCCTATAAAGCACATTCAACGACCTCCCTTACCATCAGTTTTTCCCATTATATGTGAAAGACGGTAGTTTGTAAAAGAATGAAGGCTGTAAATACTACGAATTCCAGAAAACATCAAGACTTGATTTACATTATGAATTATTTTACGATATACACAAGATATATAGAATTTAAATGTCAAAAACACTACATATTGATAAATGAGCGAGTTGCAAGGTGCCTATTCAAGGCTTGAAAGGGAATCTGGTGAGAACCCAGAACTGTCCCCGCAACTGTAAGTGTGGACGAAATGAGAGATTCCACTGTGCTAAGAGCATGGGAAGGTCTCAGAGTAGGAGGATACACGAGTCAGGAGACCTGCCTGCCCTCGCTAAAGTTTCTTTTTCTTCGGGGATTGAGAAGATGAAACGATAGCCTCAGCTGGACGAGTCTTTCTCTGGTTCGTCCTGTTGTCCTGTCGTTTGATCCGCTTCTCTTCCTGAATGGAAGGGGAGCGGATTTTTTATTTAAAGAGGAGGCTATTCAATGAATGATGTTCAAGAAAGTACGGGGGTTCTTGCTGTATTAGAACAAGTTAAGGAGGATTATCCACATCTAGATATAGATCATTTCAGTCAGATGGTGCGTCAGTTGATTCAAGCAAAAGGTTATGATTCCTATCACCAACTCTATAACGAAGTGATCTTAAAAGGATTGGATCAAATGGATGAGGAAGAGCCGGATTGGACATTTGTGTGTGCCCGGATTTATGCTCAATACTTGTATGAACAAGCAGCTCTTCATCGCCATTTTACTAAAGAGGAGGCGTATCCGGATTTTTATTCCCTTATTGAGACGTTACATACAAAGGGGATCTATAGCAATCATCTCGTAACCAAATATTCGCAAGAAGAGATTGAAAAGCTTGGTCGGGAACTTGTTCCGGATCGCGATGCATTTTTCACCTATATTGGATTGAAAACATTGGCAGATAGGTATCTGGCGAAAGACCATCAAGGGCGTTTATATGAACTTCCTCAGGAGCGATTCATGATCATCGCGATGACATTGATGGCAGATGAAAGTACGGATCATCGTCTTGAACTTGTTAAAGAAGCTTATTGGGCGCTGAGTCATTTGTATATGACTGTTGCAACACCGACGCTTGCGAATGCGGGTAAGAGTTACGGGCAGTTGTCGAGTTGCTTTATTGATACGGTGGATGACAGCTTACAGGGGATATTTGATAGCAACACAGACATTGCCAATCTATCGAAAAGCGGAGGTGGGCTTGGCGTTTACCTTGGGAAAATTCGCTCACGAGGAAGTGATATTAAAGGCTTTAAAGGGGTAAGTTCGGGTGTTATTCCTTGGATGAAGCAACTGAATAACACAGCTGTTAGTGTTGATCAGCTTGGACAGCGGCAGGGGGCAATAGCTGTCTATTTGGATATCTGGCACCAGGACATTTTCTCATTTCTTGATGCGAAGTTGAATAACGGAGATGATCGACAGCGAACGCACGATTTGTTTACAGGCGTTACACTGCCTGATTTGTTCATGGAAGCAGTAGAGAAGCGGGAAGACTGGTATTTGTTTGATCCTCATCAGGTGCGAACGGTCATGGGCTTTAGTTTAGAAGACTACTATGACGAGGAAGTAGGCGCTGGTAGCTTTCGAGAGAAGTATGCAGCATGTGTGAATGAGCCCCGTTTGGATAAAAAACAGGTTCCAGCCATTGAGATTATGAAGCGGATGATGGTTTCTCAGCTTGAAACCGGCACACCGTTTATGTTTTACCGTGACGAAGTGAATCGTAAAAATCCGAACAGCCATAAAGGAATGGTATATTGCACGAATCTTTGTACGGAAATAACTCAAAATCAAAGTGCAACTACAGTGAAAGAACATTACACAGAAGAGGGACAGATTGTAACGGTGAAAGATGCTGGGGACTTTGTGGTTTGTAATCTTTCTAGTATCAACCTTGGAAAAGCTGTACCAAATGAGGCGCTAGGGCGTTTAATTCCGATTCAGGTGCGGATGCTTGATAACGTGATCGGGCTCAATAACATCCCTGTTCTGCAGGCCCAGCTTACCAATCAGCGCTATCGTGGAATTGGGCTTGGTACATTCGGTTGGCATCATCTTCTGGCTGTTAAGGGCATTCGTTGGGAATCTGATGAGGCTGTCGAGTACGCAGATTCACTGTATGAACAAATCGCTTTCCTCACGATTCAGGCGAGCAGTGAATTAGCGCGTGAAAAGGGGGCTTATCCTTATTTTGAAGGATCGAAGTGGGAGACAGGAGAGTACTTTACGGATCGTGGATATAACAGTAAAGAGTGGACGGCTCTTAAAGAGGAAGTGGAGAAGAAAGGCGTACGAAATGGCTATTTGATGGCGGTTGCACCGAACTCATCCACCTCCTTAATTGCAGGTAGTACAGCGAGCATTGATCCGATCTTTCAGAAGTTTTATTCGGAAGAAAAGAAAGATTACAAGATTCCTGTAACAGCACCGGACTTAACCCAGGCCACTTACTGGTATTACAAATCAGCTTATGAAATTGATCAGAAATGGAGCATTCGTCAAAATGCGGCCCGTCAGCGTCATATTGATCAATCGATCTCATTTAATCTGTATGTAAAGAATACGGTTCAAGCGAAAGAGCTGTTGGACTTGCACCTCACTGCTTGGCGCGAGAAATGCAAGACGACTTATTATATGCGTTCGACCAGCACGGAAAATCTAGATGACTGTGAAAGTTGTTCTTCATAAGGGGGAGTAGACATGACAAGCGAATTACAAAAAAGGAACTTGTATGATATCTATGCGCCGAACCGATCTACGGCGATTATAAACGGAGAGAGTTCAAACGTATTGAACTGGGATGATGTGCGGTTTAGCTGGGCTTATCCGATGTATAAAAATATGCTTGCGAACTTCTGGATTCCAAATGAGATTAATATGGCAAATGATTTACGGCAGTGGAGCGAACTGAGTGATCAAGAGCAGGATACCTTTAAGAAGATTATTGGACTTTTAGCTTTTCTGGATTCGATTCAGACGGATTATAGCGGGAAGGTAGCGGAATATCTTACGGATTCCAGTTTAACCGCTCTTATGCAGGTGCTTTCCTTCCAGGAGGTGGTTCACAACCAGTCCTATTCCTATGTGTTATCTTCTCTTGTTGATAAACAAGAGCAAGATGCAATCTTTGAATACTGGAAGCATGATGAGGTCTTGCTTGAGCGGAATGCCTTTATTGCAGAAGGATATAAGGACTTTGTAGAACTTGAGTCGGTTGAATCCTTCCTGAAGTCGATTGTATATGATGTGGTGTTAGAAGGGTTGTTCTTCTATGCAGGGTTTGCTTTCTTTTATAACCTGGCCCGTAATCAAAAGATGGTATCAACGAGTACAATGATCAATTACATTAACCGGGATGAACAGATCCATGTGAACTTGTTTGAGCATATCTTTAAGGAAGTACTTGCTGAGAATCCTGAATATAAGACCGATGAGTTCATGCAGTTTGTTACCGATACGTTTAAGGAAGCAGCCGAGCTTGAGATAAAATGGGGACGTTATATTATAGGTAATCATTTCGAAGGGTTATCGATCCAAGATGTGGAAGATTATATTAAATTTATGGCGAACAAACGATGCAAAGAACTTGGCGCTTTGAAACCATTTGAAGGTTACACTAAGAACCCTCTTAAATGGATTAAAGCCTATCAGGACGTCAATAGCGGGAAATCAGACTTCTTTGAACAGAAATCGCGCCAATACACCAAAGTTCATTATCAGGACAACGGATTTGACGATCTCTAACGTGGTACACTAGAACCACCAAAACTTTTCGTGCCAGACACCCTTTAGCGTGCTAAAGGGTGTCTGGCACGTAGCAGTGCTTTATAGTGTGAAAGGGGTGGAGTGGGATGATTGGTGAACAGTTGAGGGCGATTGAGGAGGAGTATGAGGTGAAGGTGCTGTATGCGTGCGAGGCAGGCAGCAGGGCCTATGGAATCTCAAGTGAGATGAGCGATTATGACGTTCGGTTTATTTATGTACATAAAGAAGATTGGTATCTATCGATAGATGAGAAGCGTGATGTGATTGAGAAGCCACTATCTGAACAATTAGATTTGAGTGGCTGGGAGCTAAAGAAAGCGCTCAAGTTATTGCGGAAATCGAATCCTTCCATGCTTGAATGGCTCTATTCGGAACAGGTTTATATGGAACAGGAAGGTTTTATGGATCGATTAAGGCGTATTATGCCATCAGCTTTTAATCCACTTTCCGTTCTTCATCACTATCACAAAATGGCGAAACGGAATCATAAAGAGCTTGGTAAAGGGAGTCAGGTTCAAGTTAAACGGTATATCAATGTTTTTCGCCCTTTACTTATGTGTAGATGGGTTCTTTCCTATCATGAATTTCCTCCTCTTCCACTCAGCAAGCTTCTGCAAGACGAAAGCGTACCAGTAGAGATTAAAAGCCAGATGAATGATGTGCTTTCCGAGAAGATGAAAGCTCCGGACGTTTCTTACATGGAACGTATGAAAGATTTGGATCAGTACATCCAAACGGAATTCCACCAAATCGAACAGGAATTGAGTAACATTCAACCCCCTTCTCATTCAGTCACACGTGAGTTAGATGAGCTATTCCGCTTTACGGTACGTCATATTCATACCTCTTAGAAGATTTTGTTGAAAAGTTAAAAGAAACCTCTTTACCTTAACGTAACGTGAACGTTTACGATAGGTTTATAGCCAAAAGGGGGACTAGAATGATGAAAATTAAAGAAGTAGCCACGAAGTTAAACACCACGCAGCGCACAATACGATTTTATGAGGAAAAGGGTCTCATTCAGCCTGATAAGGGTGATAATGATTACCGTTATTATACGGAACAACACCTATGGAAACTCCAAACAATCTTATCTCTAAGAGAAGTGGGCATGTCTACAGCTCAAATCAAGAAGACCCTTATGAGCGAGGAAGAAGTGGGGCGCTATTTGAATATGCAGCGTTCGGCGCTTTATGAAGAGTGGTTAGAGATTAAAGATATGATCGGAACGATTGATCAAATGATTGAGAAGAATGAAGACCAGGAGCTCGTCAAAGAAGATATTTTTGCACTAGCTGATCAGTTAAAAACGCTAAAAGAAAAGCGCAAAGGTTGGCAAGATCAATGGAATTTTGACAGCCAGGCACGGGGATATGATGAGAGTTTAAAGATGAATGGATATCGGTTCAACGTTCATGAAAATTATGAGGATGCGCTGGCTAAAGCGATTGAATCTATCCGGCCGTTAAAAGGTGAAAAAGGCGTGGATATTGGAACGGGTACAGGGAATCTTGGTTCTAAGTGTCTACCTCTTGGGGCCCACGTCATAGGAGTGGACCAGTCTGAGGAAATGTTGAAGGTGTGTAAGGAGAAACATCCAGACATCGATGTTCGGAACGGCCATTTTCTAGCGCTGCCTGTCATGGATGGGGAGGCAGATTTTATTACGACGAGCTATGCTCTGCACCATGTGACAGAACAAGAGAAGGAGTTAGCCTTACGAGAGATGGACCGGATCTTAAAGCCGAAGGGGCGTATTGCGATTGTGGACTTGATGTTTGCCAATGCACATGATCGTGCCCGGGTGATCAAAGGCTTTGAAGAAGAGGGAAATCAGGAAGCTCTTTATGCGATTGAAGATGAGTTTTATGCGGATCGGTCCAATTTAGTGGAGTGGTTTAAGCAATTAGGATACACGGTTCATACTCACTCGTTTAACGATATCCTGCATATGGTATATGCCGAGAAATAAAATGAAACCTCAAAAAACACTCAAGTCTTGTAAACTTGAGTGTTTTTAGTCGTATTACTCGCAGAAATCTTCTCCATTCTCCGTTCCCCATGTGTGCATCGCGTGGAGGATCGGCATAAGAGTCGTTCCTTTATCTGTTAGTGTATATTCGACTTTTGGTGGGATTTCATCATACTGCCGGCGGTCGATGAAGCCATCGGTTTCTAATTCTTTTAATTGCTGGGTTAAGACTTTGTGTGACACTCCGGGTAACAAACGCCTGAGGGCATTATATCGATACGTTCCCTCAGTACCTAGGTGCCATAGAATAACAGGCTTCCATTTTCCGCCCATTTTCTTTAATGTATATTGAATGGAACATTTTAATTTCCCTTGATCATCTACTTGAAGAGGTTCGTCCACCGTTGGTTCCCTCCTTTACTTACTTTTAGGTTAGTCTCTTACGTAAAAGTGCATACTTACATACTGAACTATACTTATTTACAATAACAATTGTCAAAAGAAAAACAGGAGGGAAAACGATATGCAACCATATCCACGAAATTTCTCACACATTGGACTATCTGTTCCTAATATTCAAGAAGCCATTAAATTTTATACAGAAGTATTCGGATGGTACATCATTATGGAACCATCTAAGGTATACAATGACGATACTCCAGTAGGCCAAATGTGCCGCGATGTATTCGGAGATAATTGGGAAGAGATTGAAATTGCCCATTTATCTACAGGCGACCGTATCGGCGTTGAGCTATTCGCATTTGGAAATAACGAAACGCCTGAAGACAACTTTGAGTTCTGGAAAACGGGGATCTTCCATTTCTGTATCCAAGATCCAAATATTGAAGAAACGGTTGAGACCATTAAATCATATGGCGGTAAACAGCGCATGCCAATTCGTGAATACTATCCTGGCGAGAAGCCATACAAAATGGTTTATGTTGAAGATCCATTTGGTAACGTATTTGAAATTTATACGCACAGCTATGAGCTAACGTACTCTGCTGGTGAATATTAAAATCGCGAAAGCCCTCTGATTAAATAGATCAGAGGGCTTTCTTTGTGCTAGGGGATTAGCTGTAGTTCGTTTGAATTGTTTTTCTCTTTTCTTTATAATTCTTCCAAGATAAAGGGAATTGTTTCATAAGCTTCTTGAAAACGATGATGGCCTCACCTAATACCACGTATTTGGCTGTATCGGTAATGATACGTTGAGAAAGGATAGTGGCGATCGTATAGGCTAGCGGAAGAGATATACATACAAGCAGCAAGGAAAACTCACTGCCCCAGCCGTTATGCCTCATCCATTCCATAATCGGTAGATGTAAGATATAAATAAAAGCTGTTCTTCTCCCGCCTATAGTGAAGGGTTTCGTTGTCTTAGGGATCCATGGGAGAAAGGCGACGATTCCAAGACCCATCACCACGTAATAAACACCTCTTAACCCTATCCCTTCAAGAACTCCTATATTCATTGTCTCAAAAGAGCTTCTTCCTAATAGGAAATCCCGGGTAATGTCGAGGGGGAGTAGGCTTAAAATGATGACGGATAAGCCCGCACTTAAGAGGCCCCACTTCTTTGCCTGTTCTTTTTTGAAGACGTCGAAAGCTCCTTTATTTAAATAGTAACCAAGGATAAAGAAGGGGAAAAATACAAACGTTCGGGACAGGCTAAATTCATGACCAGCCCCTTCAACCAATCCAATTCCAATACCGGCTGCGATCGCTGTTACTACAGGCTTGTTCAATTTCGTAAATATAAATAAAAGCAAATTCCACCAGTATAAACTTAAAAGGAACCATAGACCAAAACTAGGCATCAACCAGTTAATGCTTTGCCAATGATCCAGATTGTATAGAAACTGAAAGATTAAAAAAGGAACGAAAAGCCGAATCGTTATTTTCTCAATATAACCTGTATCTAGAAATTTCTTAGAGAAAAAACCGGTTAACAAGATTAAGGCTGGCATTCGGAAAGATGTTAAGAAATTATTTATAAAGTACACAACGTCATTTTCATATTTAAAGGGACTAATTAAGTGCCCGAATACGACTAGCAGAACTAGTACAAAACGAGCGTTATCAATATAAGGGTCTCTCTTTGATGGTTTTATAGGTTGGCTCATAGTTGCTCACTTCACACTACCTTTGCTCGTAATTCTTGTCACACATGCTTACCTATAGTATCAAATTTAAATCCCTTGATGGGAAAAAATTTATTTTTGATGATTGTCGTTGACTCTCACGTTGCGTGATAGCTTATTGTTTAAAGTAGAAAGGGGGGATTGCTGATGAAAGTAAAAGAAGTTGCTGATCTAAGTGGTGTGAGTGTGCGGACGCTTCATTACTACGATGAGATCGGGATTCTGTGTCCGGGGGAAACGACGGCTAAAGGGTACCGGATCTATACAGATGAAGATCTTCAGGTGTTGCAGCAAATTCTATTCTTTAAAGAGATGGGATTTCCCTTAAAGAAAATCCATGAGATTATCCATTCTGCTGACTTTGATCGAATCGAAGCAATGGAGATGCACCGGAGCGCATTGCTGGAAAAGAGAAGTCGGCTAGATCGGATGTTAGAAACGGTAGAGAAGACGATTAAAAACGCGAAAGGAGAGGGGAACATGACGAATGAAGAAAGATTTGAAGGGTTTGATTTTAGCCAAAACCCTTATGAAGAAGAGGCGAGAGAGAAATATGGAGACCAGGCCGTGGATGAATCTTGGCAAGCGATCAAGAAAATGGACCCGGAGAAGATAAAAGAACAGACGGGGATCATCTATACAAAACTTGCTAAGTTGAGAAAGGGTGATCCAAGTTCCCCGGAAGCGCAAGAAGCTATAGAAGAGTGGTACCATTTCCTTAACCGGATCGGCCATTATCCACCAGAAGCTTTCAGAGGGCTTGGGCAGTTATATGTCGATGATGAGCGATTCACTCAAAATATTGATCAATACGGCGAGGGGTTAGCTGCATTTATGAAAGAAGCGATGACTTCCTTTGCAGATCGGAAGAAATAATCCTCCAAGCCTCTTTTCATTCGTGATAAGGTTAACAGAAAGGGGGCGTATTCTTTGAGTTTATTCATAGTTATCGTATTCGCAAGTGTTGTTACTATTTCTATTCTGTATAGCCTGATCAAAGGGAAAGATTCCAGAACGAAGGCGATTTATAATAAAGGTTTCTTTACAGTCATCGTGCTCAGTATCTTTAGCGCACTGCTTCTAACACCTTACCACAATTACAATCCAAACGTATATAGTGGTGGATATGGAATATTGTTTCTTGTGAGTATTGTTGTTGGATGCATTGCATTAGTAGGGTATTTGCTAAGCTCAAATTACGAATAAAAAAGGCGCTTAACGATCCAACGTTAAGCGCCTTTTTGGTTCTATTAAAGTTGAGTGTTTGTGGTATATAGGCTTTTTCTATAATAGGAGAGGAGTGTTGAACTCTCTAATTGTAGAGAATGTTCCCGTTCGCTTTAACATGAGCATAAGGGGGCCTTGGAAACCACGTATAAGGTGCAAATCACGGGGGCCGTTCACCTTCTACGGCCAAGGCTTGCTCGGGGACTGCGAGACTCCCGCGGGATAAGGAGCCTAGGGAAGACCCCACAGAGAGCGCCAGCGAACGAGGAGGCTTCCCAGCTCCCCGCAGGAAAGCGAGTTGTCCCCGAGCAAGCCCAAGCACTCATTAAACGTAGCGGCCCCATTTAGGTTGAAACATCTCAACTTCATGTGTTCCATATAAGGTAGTTCATATGGAACACTACCCAGTTCGCTGAGAGAGTTTACTAGACTTGTCGTACCTTCTTCATAACAAATCCGCTTTTTGGAATGGATGGAATCTTCTTCAGACTATAACTGTAATCCTGACGAGGTACTTTATAGTCTAAGTGAGCAGCCATAAAGGAGAAACTTGCCTTTAAGACTTCGATAGTAGGCCATTCTCCAGGGCATCTGTGTCCAGAGTAGTGATCTCCGCCGCCTTGTGGAACGAGGTCGTACATACTTCCCTGGTAGTCTTTAAAACGACTTGGTCTGAATTCATCTGGATCACTCCATACCTTCGGATCATGGTTTGTGCCATAAAGGTCGAGCATGACAAGTTGTCCTTCTTTCACGTCATACTGCTGCCATGTGAAATCTTTCTTAGCAATCGCAGCAAGGTAAGGAAAGAACGGGTAGTATCGTCTTACTTCCTGGATAAAACAGCGCAAATGATCTTCGTTTGCTTTAATGAGCGTTCTTGATTCTGGATGCTCTTCAAACGCGTGTGCACCAAATACAATATAGCGAGAAATGGCGACAATGGGACGCAAAATATTGATTAATTCAACCGCTGCTATTTGTTCATCCAATTTGTTTCCTTCTAAATCCTCATGGAACGCCATGCGGTAAATGGCCGAATCAGGCGTTGCCTCCCGTTTCCCGTTCCGAACGTCTTGAATTAGTTTCACGATCCATTTCTCTGTTCTGGATCTGGCACGACGGCTTGCTAAATATTCAGGACCTAGTTTGGTAGCCCCTTCAATCATTTTATTAAAATCATCAGCACGTTTTGATACTTCCTTCTCAGGAAGGGGAACGTCTGCCCATTCGCATGCGACTCGTGTTAACAATTCAAGGACTTCGTCAAAGAGCGTTATTTTGCCCTTCTTCTCCCATTTTGTAGCTGCCTCAGACCACTGCTTACGCGTGATTCCATATAAACGCTCTAGACCTTCTGGTGTCATCAAAGACATAAACAGTTGCTTGCGGTGAGCATGAGCCTGACCATCTAGGGTCTGTACGCCCCCTTCACCAAATAGCGTTTTAAGGACGCGGGAAGGCATGGCACCATTTCGTTTCATTAGCTCGCTGTCATAAAAAAGCTCAGCCGCTGACTCGCCGCTGATTAAGGCCACTTTCTCGCAGAGTACTTTCGTTTCATAAATATCAAGGTGATGGTACTGGACACGTTTTTGGATAAATTCATACCCGTCTTTCAGTATAGAAACAGTTCGATCTAATCCTTTATCCCGAGGTACTTGAACAGTCATATGTATCTCCTCCATAATATGAAAATAATTTTGGTAATCTATACCCTTCTGTCAATGGATCAAACCGCCCTACAAAAGGAAAACTGAAACGATTCATTTAAAGAGAGAGGCACAATTGTACGACTAAAATGCCAAGGGGTTATAATGAAAGAAATCAAACTAGAGAAAAGATGTAAGCGGGAGTTTATAGAAATTTTATATTTTGTTTATACATTTAAAATAAGCTTTCAATAATCTACTAAGAGCAGTAGGAACACAGTAAAACAATGAAGATGTCCAAGGTAGAGGCGGGTGATGTGATGAGCTATAAAGTTCTGATTGCAGAGGATGATGAGAATATCATTGATGTTTGCAAGCGATATTTAGAGCGGGAAGCCTACACGGTTTACATTGCCAGAGATGGTGAGGAAGCAACGACTAAGTGGAGAGAAATGAAGCCTGATGCAGTGATTTTAGACATCATGATGCCGGTTAAAAATGGATTAGATCTGGCGGAGGAAATCCGGTTTGAGGAAGAAACGCCAGTGATTCTATTGACCGCTCTTGGTCAGGAGAAGGATCGGCTTGTGGGCTTATCGATCGGTGTGGATGACTATATCACGAAACCCTTTAGTCCCCGTGAACTCGTATTGCGGCTCAACAATGTCATGAGACGGTATCACTTGAATCATGGTGAAAAGAACCAGGTTCAGCAGTTTGGCACCGTCACCATTGATGCTTCAAAGAGAACCGTTTGGAAAGAAGATCAGTTGATTGAAACGACAGTAAAAGAATTCGACTTGCTATGGTTTCTTGTTCAACATGAATCTCAAGTTTTCTCAAGATCCCACCTTATTGAGAGGCTATGGGGGTTTGATTACGAAGGGGATACAAATACGATTAATGTGCACATTCGGAAGCTCAGGGAGAAAGTAGAGGAAGATCCAGCCCACCCTGTTTATATTAAAACGGTATGGGGCATTGGCTATAAGTTTGAGAGGGTAGCACCATGAAGCTTAGAACGATCTTAATGATCTCGAACTTGTTATCGATTTCGATTATTATTATTTTCTTACTCGTTAGCTATGTGCATATGTTCCTTTCTACAGATGTCATTTTATTGCTATCGCTCATTACTCTCGGAGCGGGATTGGTGTCTATTCTCTCTCACTTTGTTGTGACCCATCCTTTATTAAAAGGAGTAAAAGAACTTTCCGAAACGTCTCAAAGACTCGCAGAAGGGGAGTTTCGTACTCATATAGAGGAGAAGGGGCCAAAAGAGTTCAAAGAATTAGCAGCAAGCTACAACCGAATGGCTGATGATCTCGAGCAGATGTTTAGGCAAGTGAAAGAGTCAGAGGCATTTAAGCAGGACTTAATTGATAATATGTCTCATGATCTTAAAACGCCGATTGCTTCTATTAATTCTTATGTCGAAGCTTTGCAAGATGACATTATTGAAGATAAGGATACGAGGAAAGCCTATTTAGCTACAATTCACTCAGAAACGCAGCGAGTGTCTCAACTGATCCAAGAGTTATTAGAACTTTCGCAGCTAGAGAGGAAGGAAGGTGTGTTTAAACCAGAGCAGATTCACCTTGATAGAATCGTGGTGGAAACGTTGCAAGAGTTTGACATGCTTTTACGAGAGAAATCTCTAGAGTTTGAAGTGGATATGAAGGGCGAATTGCAACCGATTCTTGCTATGCCCAATCAGCTAAAGCGAGTACTGAGCAATTTGGTTGAAAATGCCATCAGGTATACGCAAGATGGAGATCGAATCCTGTTAGAAGTATCTCAAAATCAAAAGGAAACGTATTTTCGATTAGAAGATACAGGTCCAGGCATTCATGAAGCTGATCAAGACAAGATTTTTGAGCGTTTTTATCGTGTAGAAAAGTCCAGGAACAAAAGCTACGGCGGTTCAGGTTTGGGACTTGCGATTTGTAAAGAAATTGTGGAGCACCATGGGGGAGAAATTGGTGTGACTAGTGGTTTGGATAAGGGTGCTGTATTTTGGTTTACACTACCACGCAACATGAAGGAGGAAGCAACAGAATGAAATTAAAATGGATCCTTTCTGCCGTTGTTGTAGTCGTATTAGGTGTGATTTTTATTCCAATGGGTTACAAATACATGTTTGAACGATCAACAGGGAGCGAAGCGGTCAATGCCGATGAGTACGAAGCTGTCGCCACGTTCGCTGGTGGTTGTTTCTGGTGTATGGAACCCCCTTTTGAGAAGTTAAACGGAGTGAGCGAAGTGATCTCAGGCTACACAGGAGGGGATATGGAGAACCCTTCTTATAACGATGTTTCTTCAGGGTCTACGGAGCACATTGAATCCGTTCAAGTTCACTATGATCCGGATGTCATCAGTTATGAAACCCTCCTTAAGGTTTTCTGGAGGCAGATAGACCCAACAGATGATGGAGGACAGTTTGTGGATCGCGGGTATCAATATACGACTGCTATCTTTTATCATAATGAAAAGCAAAAAGAAGCTGCTAAACGATCTAAAGAAGAGCTAGTGAATTCAGGTCGATTCGATAAGGAGATTGTCACCCCGATTCGTGAAGCGAAAACCTTTTATAAAGCAGAAGATTATCACCAGGATTATTATAAGGAAAACTCCATTCGCTATAAGATCTACCGAAGCAATTCTGGTCGGGATCAATATTTAGAGAAGGTATGGGGCGATGATTTAAACGTTGATATACCAGGGAACTATTCGAAAGCGGAATTAAAAGAGAAACTAACCGATATGCAGTATAAAGTGACGCAGGAAGATGACACAGAACCGGCCTTTGAGAATGCGTATTGGGATAATAAAGAAGCAGGCATTTACGTGGATATTGTATCCGGTGAGCCTCTGTTCAGCTCGAAAGATAAATATAAATCGGGCACGGGGTGGCCGAGTTTTACTAAACCGCTAGTTGAGGACAATATTGTGACAAAACCAGATCGTGGACTATTCGGGACGCGGACTGAAGTGCGAAGCAAACAAGCCGATTCTCATTTGGGTCATGTGTTTGAAGATGGTCCTGAGCCGACGGGTCTTCGCTATTGTATGAACTCGGCAGCCCTTGAATTTATCCCGAAAGATGAGATGAAGGAAAGAGGGTATGGGGAATTTTTGGATCAATTTGAAGAGGAATAATGAGTAAGCCAAGCTGGTGTCCCGCCAGCTTGGCTTTTAATTTTGAATGTGGTTGAGTCCGTTACGTTAGATGAGTGCTTGGGTTTGCTCGGGGACAACTCGCTTTCCTACGGGGAGCTGTGAAGCCTCCTCAATCGCTACGCGCTTTCCGGGGTCTTCCCTAGTCTCTTTACCCCGTGGGAGTCTCGCAGTCCCCGAGCAAACCCTTACAAGAAGGGGATGAACGGATCTTGACGCTCATTTGAGAAAAACTTATTTCTTCCATATGGGATGTTACTGTTTCCCGTATATTAAGGCAAAAGCTAGCGTTAACACTATTCTTTAATTGAAGGATAAAAAAGGTTGATTCTACATTGCTCCTCGCCAGAGACTGGTTAGAAGGGATTATTGGGGTGGATAGAGAAGAGAAGGAGGGGAGGGGGATGGATATTTTGGGAGCGAGGTCTCTCTAAAAAAGGGGTTAAACCAACTTGAATACAATACATCATGGATTTTGGACGTATGTTGCTTTAAGAAAGAGGAAAGAGGCTGTTCCCTATGCCTTGATTGGTAGTGTTTTTCCTGATCTTATTTACTATATTATGTTTTTTTACATCGTTATTTTTGGCGACATATTTACGACGGATGCGATTCAGGAGATTGGTTGGTCGGGTGTCATCCATAATCTCGCCCATGCTTTATTTGCACATCCGGTAGTAGAAGTGTTGAGACAAGCGGGTCACTCGATCTTTGTGTGGGGAGTTGTGTTTGCTGTAGTAGTCTTCTTTAAAGGGTGGCGACTTAATCGATGGACGGGCTTTATGTACGGGTGGCTTGGACATGTTGTGATTGACCTGTTGACACATGTCGAGGATGCTGTGCCGATTTTTTATCCGGTAAGTAACTTGATTGTTCGAGGCCCGGTGTCTTATTGGGATGATCGTTACTATGGCGATGTGTTCTCTTTTATTAATGGAATATTGATCGGGATCACGGTCAATATTCTGATTATAAAAAGAGTGAACGCTCGCAGAAAGCGTTCACTCTAGTACGGAATCTTTTTCTTTCGAGCGTTTGGATTGGCTTAGTTGCTCCACAAAGCCAGTGATCTCGAAGAAGTATTGGATGATCGGGCCTAAGAAGATAGCCGTAATGACTGTGCCGAGTCCAACTACGTCCCAGCCTCCAAGGTAAAGACCAAGGCCAGCGAGGGCGAATTCGAATAGGATACGCACCACACGTTTGGATTGGTTGGTTTTCTCGTTCACAATCATCATAAAGTGATCGACAGGAATATGGGGGAATGGAGCTCGTAAATACATACCGATTCCAAGGCCCATGAAGACAACTCCAATCGCGAATACACCCCATTGGGCCCACAAAACGTCTAGTCTTGTATTGCCTAATACGTTATAAAGCCAAAGATTTAAGGTCCATCCTCGTAACAAAATAGGGAAGAGGGATTCGAACCGAGGGCGCTTTCCTTCAATCTTGGCATTAACAAGTACGAGTGCAATAAAGCCAATAATGAGTAAGTAGCCAATTTTAATATCAAAACGCTTAGATAGTCCAAGCGCTACACTATCTCCGGGGGCTACGCCTACGGCTGAGATGACAAGGAGTGCCAATCCCAAACTAGAGATAATGATCCCAAATAAGTAAAGGGCGAATTGTAACCACTTTTGTTTCGATCCTAAATAATGATGATACATTTCTGATAGTTTAGACATGCTGAATCTCCTTTTTTTAGATTCGCCTTTTGAAACGTCTATGAAAAGGGTATACCTACTTGTATGAGCAATTGATGACGCTTACTGTACTAAGGATAAAACAAATCCAGTAAAAATTGAACTCAAACGTATAGAATATTCCTATTATACCCAATGAGTCTTTTGTTTAGATAGAGAGAATGGTTTTTCAATGTGGGGTCAGTTCTCTAAAGTCCTGCACACCTGTCTTACAGTTGGCGGAGGTTGGCGCATCACACTATTTTAAAGAGGGGGAAAAGGATGTATCCTCGAAATTATCGTTTATTGGAATTGGCAAAGGAATTTGTTCAAAATGAGCTTTTATTTAGTACGTATGCTATTTTGATCGGCTCTGTTGCAAGAGGTGATGCTGATGAATATAGTGATCTTAATATCATCTGCTTTACAGGAAGAGAACGATACTTAGGAGATCAGGTTATTTTCTATAAAGGAGAATATATTCAACTCCAAACGAAGTCTATATTAGAGTTTCCAAATAAAGAACTATTAGCTTATAACCCATGGCATTATCGTTTCTTAAGTGAATCTATTATTCTTAAAGACACGAACGCTGAGTTGAGTAAATTGCAAAATTGGGCAAAATCCTATTTTTCCTCTATAAAGGGAGAAAGAGGAGCGATCCAGGATGTGGAGCGTCTCATTGAAGGACGTTTTAGATATGCGGAAGAGCAAATCGGTGCTGGCCGAGCTTTTGGCGCTACGCATGCAGCTCTTGCGACATTTACAGAAGCTATGTTGCTTCATCAATTTATCTATGAGAATAATGTGAGCTTAGCTCATATTGTGACCCATCTGAGGAAGTTAGATCGATCGGCAGAAATTATGGAAGTGTTGCCGTTTGCCCCAAATTCTACGGTCACATTTGATGAGGTTGCAGAAGTAATGACGAAGCTTCGGCAACACCTTCGTCAGACAGGATTTGAACATGTGGCAGGGTTATCGAAACTAGAGGATGACTTGTGGGCAAGGAAGGCTAAAAGGAAATCGGAAGAAGGCGATGGCGCGAACATGTTGTGGCATGCTTATAATAAAGCTTTCTCTTTACTACTTGAGACTTCTCAAGATAAGGAGTTTGAAGAATATTACCGAACATTGCCTGCATCCTTGAAACGATCCTTAGAGAGTATTGGGTTTATTTCCTTACCTCCTCAGGATATTGAGGGATTATTAACCTACACAAATTATGTCATCGATGATTCGAAGCATAAATTAAAGTTAGAGCAAAAATAAAAGTCGCTAAACAAGCGGCTTTTTTTATCTATTTAAACTGTACATAACGGTTCTTAAATGAATGGTTTAGAGAATCGGAACGGATTTGTTACTATTATCCTTTATCCAAAACGTTGTTTGAGGGATAGATGGGTAGGGAAAACGTTATCAGTCAGAAGAAAATCTCTTGCAAAGGAGATCCATTATGAAACCTCATATACAACTTATATTACTTGTTTTACTTGGAATTGCTTTTTTTGGTATCATCTTACTTCCTCTTAGTTTTATGTTCCAAATGATCTTTATCTTATTTTATATCGGAGCTATTTTAGTCATTTCCTTTTACATTATTCTTGAACGCAGGTCATCTACCAATACGATTGTTTGGATTCTTCTTATTCTCATGCTTCCCATTATTGGGTATTTCTTTTACATTTACTCGGGACAATTATCCAGGCAAGGCATCTTGTTTCAGGATAAAAGAAAGAAAGCTCATGTAGTCTTTGATCAGGAAGAACCGGACACTAGAAAGAGTGACCTACAGCCTTTAAATGGTCCTCAGGAACGAATTCGTAAAATTGTTGAATCTTATGCTCAAACCCCGTTACGGAATCACAACAACGTAAAGATTCTAACGAATGGGCAGGAAGCCTTTCCTGAGATCATGGAAAAGCTAAAAGAAGCCAAGTCCTTTATTCACATGGAATATTACTTATTTAACAGTGATGAAACGGGACGTGAGATGAAAGAAATCCTTAAGCAAAAGGCTCAGGAAGGCGTCACCGTCAGGCTTCTATACGATTCAGCCGGGAGCTTGAAGTTAAAGAAGAAGGATGTAAAAGATATGCAGCAAGCGGGCATTGATGTGCATGTCTTCCTTCCTATTGCGAGTGGACTCGCAACTCAAACATTTAACTTCAGGAACCATCGTAAGATTATTGTAATCGACAATGAAATTGGATTTGTAGGTGGTATGAATGTTGGCGATGAGTACCACGGGATTAGCGAAGAATTTCCTGACTGGCGGGATACGCACATGGTACTGCGTGGTGCTGCTATTAAGGATCTCCATCTGATCTTCCTTGTGGATTGGTGGTACATTACAAACGAGAACCTGGTCGAGCAATATAGTACGGAAGCCATACCAGAACCTGAGCAATCGAATACTCATACACAAGTGGTTCCAAGTGGTCCGCACAATGAGCACCAAATTATGAGGGATGTGTATACCACACTCATTCATAGTGCTAAAAAGTCCGTTAAGATTGCGACACCTTATTTCGTACCTTCAAGAGAAATTCACACGGCCCTTCGGATTGCCGCGCAGCAAGGACTTGATGTGAAATTACTCATACCAAAACCATCTGACAATTGGTTAACGTATTATGCAGGGCATTCCTATTTCCCTGAATTGCTTGAGGACGGCATTCAAATTCACCTATATGAGAAAGATTTTATGCACCATAAAATTATGATTATTGATGACGAGACTGCTTCGATTGGTACAGCTAATATGGACTTACGAAGCTTCTACCTCAATTTTGAGGTTAATGTCATCTTATATGGCGGGGAACCTGTTGAGAAGTTGATTGAGAATTACTATAAAGACTTAGAGGAGTCTAGTGAGGTTATCTATGAGGAATTCTCAAAGCGAAAAACTTCAGAGAAGTGGAAAGAAGCTGTAGCACGTCTTTTTGCTCCGTTACTCTAAAGAAAAAGCATCCCATTGCATGTAGCAATGGGATGCTTTTTTACTGCCCGATTTCTTGTCCATTAGTTTCTTTTGGCAGGTTGTACGAGAAAGGTTAAGACAAAGAACAAAGCAAAACTTACTAATAGAAGCGTTCCACCAACAATGTAAAAGACAGTGGTGAATCCTTCTGCAAGGTTAAAAGGGTTTACCATGTAAAGCCACATTCCAAGCGTTAGGCCTGTCGTACCGATAATCCCTGTCCATGCATGGGTTTTGGCAAGCTTGATAAAACGTGTTTCAAACAGCTGGTAAAAGGCAGACCAAGCAAAAAGGGATAACCAGCCAACCACTAAAATGTGGGCGTGAATAGGGCGTAGGGCATAGGCGCCCCCTTGGGAGCCGGCCATATGGGAACCGATAAAAGCTCCAATTAAACCGAACAACCCAGCGAAACGTAAGAGCAATAGACTTATAGATTTCATGTACGTATCCTCCAAAAAAATCGATCTTCTTGTTTCTAACTTTATCATAGTTGTAAAGGTAGAAAATATTCGTAACAGAATGTTCAAAATATCGACAAAGGTTTACGAAATCTTCAACCTATATTTACAAAAGTATAACGTTATGCACTGTTTTTTAACAAAAAATGTGACAAATTGAGACAAAATCCACCATTATTATGTTATTTTATTCTTAGAATAAAATTTTCCACTATTGGAAAGGGGATCTTGGGGATATGAGAAAAGGTTTAAAAAAAGGAACGGGGTTAACGTTAACGAGTTTAATCGCACTATCGGCTACGGCTGTACCTGGGCAAGTGGTTATGGCAGATGAAGGAACAGAAACACCTGATACGATTAGTGCGCAACTATTACTTGTGAATGATCTACATGGAAAGATTGACCACGAGGATGCTTTTGATGTAGATGGGGACGGTGAAGAAGATGCTGTTGGCGGTATTCAATATTTAGCAAGCTATATTGAAGATCGTGAAGCTGAAAATCCAAATTCACTACTTGTACATAGCGGTGACATGGTGGGAGGAAGTCCGATTGTATCCTCCTATTTCCAAGATGAGCCGACGGTTGAGATTATGGAAGAAATGGGCTTTGATGTAGGGACGCTTGGAAACCACGAATTTGACGAAGGTGTTAAAGAAATGCTCCGTATGATTAATGGTGGAGAGCACCCTGATGGTACAGAGGATTATGATGGAATTGACTTCCCTATGGTAGCAGCAAACGTTCAATATAAAGATACGAAAGAGCTTGTCATTGATCCTTACACAATTGAAGAAGTTGCAGGCCAAAAAATCGGTTTTATTGGTGTGGTGACAAGAGAAACACCAAGCATGATTGTTAGTGAAGGAAATGAGAATGTAGAATTTACCGATGAATCAGAGGCGATTAATAAGTATGTTCCTGAATTGAAGGAACAAGGCGTGGAAGCGATTGTTGTATTGGCTCACAATCCGGGTTACCAGGAAGGGGATACTCTGACTGGTGATGCAGCAGAGATAGCGAACAAAGTTGATGATGAAGTAGATATTATTATGGCTGCACATAACCATACGGAAAACAACGCTATTGTAGATGACAAGCTGATTGTTCAAGCTTATTCTTACGGGACAGCTTTCGCTGATGTGGATATTGAAATTGACCCTGAAACTGGCGACATTGTCGATAAAAGCGCAGAAGTCATCACAAACGTCCAAATGAATGTAGAGCCTGACCCTGAGGTTAGTGAGATCCTGAACAAGTATGAAGAATTAGTAAAGCCGATTAAAGAAGAAGTGGTTGGTCAGGCTGCTGTTGATTTAGAGGGCGGTTACGGAGTACGAGGCGAGGTAGGCGATAATGCTCTTGGGAATTTAATCGCAGATGGCATGATTGAAGCGATGGATGCTGATTTCTCCTTAATGAATGGCGGAGGAATTCGTGACGATGTTTCTGCTGGTGAAATCACGTGGGGAGACCTCTTCGACGTTCAACCATTTGGTAACGTATTAAACAGTGTAGAGCTGACAGGGGAAGACCTTGAGAAAGTATTGAATGCTCAGCTCAGTGAGGAGTACGGTCCGGACGTAAGTGTTGGCGGCTTCGAGTACACGTGGAATGGTGCAACAAATGAGGTCGTGAATATGAAGCTTCCAGATGGTACCCCGGTGAAAAAGAATGAAACCTATACTGTTGTAGTCAATAACTATATGTACGGAAATGCGGACTATCGTATAGCGGAATTGGGCGAGAATAAGCAAGTTGGCCCAAATGATCTACAGGCAACGCTCGACTATGTGAAATCATTTGATGAACCAATCACTTATGAGGCTGAAGGACGAATCTCTGAGGTAGCGACAGATTCTAACTCAGGTGGAAACAAGGATTCTATGAATCTACCGTTTAGCGATGTCACAGAAGGAACCAAGGCGCACGAAACGCTTCAACGACTCGCCGAAAATGGTGTTTTTGACAACGTATACGGGGAAGAGACTAAGTCAGGCGATACCCTCACGCGAGGTCAATTTGTTAAAATGCTTGCTAATGCATTCAAGCTAGAAGTGAGTGATGATTTAGAAAATCCGTTCGAAGATACAGATGATATGATGATTGCAGCAGCTTATGAAGCAGGTATTACCAATGGAGTTGCAGAAGGGAAATTTGCTCCAGATCAAGAACTCGATCGAGGACATATGGCTGTTTTAGCCATCAATGCTTTTGAGAACATGTATGGTGAAATTACCCTAGATGATCGTACTTCTTTCAAGGATGAGAAGAAAATGAATTGGAAGAAAGATTCGATCCTTAAAGGCAAACAAGCAGGTCTTTATCAAGGTTATAGCAACGGAAAGTTCGGAGCACGTGATGAAGCCAAAGCAATGCAAGGTGCCTATGTAATTGAAAATTTATTGAATTCTATGAAGTAATACTTGATCGCCCCTCTGACTAAGAGGGGCGAATTTTTTTGGTGTTGCAGGGAGGCTAGTGAAGATTACTATTCCATGTTTTAGTATAATGAATGTTGGGTATATTCCCTTGTCTTGGTTAAAAAGTAATGGTATATATGAGCGTGGAGGATTCTTTGCACTAGTCGAGTGTGAAGAATCCTCGTTATGTTTATGAGAGAATTCCGAGAAGGAGAGGTCCTACATAGAATGGAACAGAAGAATTGTGTACAATTGCGACTCAAAATAAGAAGGGGAGCGATGTAGAATGACTGTGTTTATTGAAGTTGTTCTCCCTGTCATTTTAGTATTTTTATGTGGATTTGGCGTTCAAAAATGGAAGAAACTCGATATCAAATCTGTTTCTACAGTAGCGATCTACATACTGACACCATGTCTCGTTTTTGAGACGTTTTATGATGCGGAGCTGAATAGTGAATATATTATGATTGTGATCTTTGCGGCTTGCTTGTTGGCGATCATGATTTTGATCAACAAGATTACGACATTCGCAAAAGGATACAGCCAATCAGTGGAAAGCGGTATGATCTTATCTACAGCATTCATGAATTCAGGAAACTACGGAGCACCAATCATCCTGTTTGCTTTTGGGGAAGAAGGGTTTACCTATTCAGTATCTTTCCTAGTGTTGCAGGCGATTATTATGAATTTCTTTGGGGTGTATTACGCAGCAAGAGGGCAATCGGGTATGAAAATCGCAGCTCAATCCGTTATGAAAATGCCTGCTACCTACGCGGCCATTATCGCTTTAGCATTGAACTTGCTACACATTCCTATGCCTGAGAACATCTTCTCAGCCGTTTCCCTTATTGCAGACGCAGCTATTCCGGGAGTGATGATCGTTTTAGGTATGCAGCTAGCCAATATTTCTGTTAAATCCATTGAGTGGGGGAAAGTGAGCTATGCTTCAAGCCTTAGATTAATTATATCCCCCCTTATCGCTTTGGTCCTGGTATGGATCCTACCCGTTGACCCATTACTGGCCAAGGTACTAATCGTCTCAGCCGCCATGCCATCAGCTGCCACCACAACAATGTACGCAGTAGAATTCAACTCAAGACCAGAACTTGTCTCAAGCATCACCCTCGTCACAACATTACTCAGTATTATAACGATTTCTACACTGTTGACGTTTATTTAATCGGGTTTGTTAGCTTTCATATGATCAAAAGGTGGTTCGGGAAATCACTCGCTTTCTTTAAATCCATAAGACGTGGTGCCGTTCGTAATAATAAGGTTAGGGGTGTCTTGGGAACGGGGAGACTCCTGCGGGAGAGAGAGGTAGACGAGACCCCGGACTGAACGAAGTGAGGGAGGAGGCTCGACAGCTCGCCCGCGGAAAGCGAGTCGTTCCCAAGACACCCCAAGCACTCATCAAACGTAACGGCCCCGCCTAACTAAATTAAAATCCCTCAGCTTCGAGGGAAGAACATGTTTATAGATAACTCCAAAAAGGGAATGGACTGGTAATAATAAGGAGTGAACAAACATGTTGATATCATACGTACCGTTTGATGGAACAAGTAAATATATAGAAAACGTCGTATCCCTCTCCCTTGAAATGTGTGATGAAGAACAATCAAATGAGTGGGTTCGTGCGAAGATTTTAAATGATGCTAAAGAGGAAGACCATAAAGGATGGGTAGCTCTTTGCAACGGTGAAGTAGTTGGCTATGCATACGGCTACCGTTGTATGAATACAGAAGTTGAGAAAGCTACTATTGAAGTAATCGGAGAAAGTGCGGTGAAGAGTAGTGTGTATGATTGTTTTGAGCGAGTCGAAATGGGCGTGTCTCCGAAGTACAAACACGCTGGAATTGAATCGACGTTAGAAAAGCGTCTCCTGGATGAAACGTTGACCACTGCAAATGAGGAATTTGAAGGTTCTGCAAAACCTTTGTAGGCTGTTATATGAACAATTTGTAAATGTTACTTTGTCTATTGCCTCCTGGCAAGCTTCCCTATAAAATGAGGGGGATGTTTGTTGAAGGAGGCAATTTTATTGAAGACATACATAGAAATTTTGCTCGTCGCCTTTCGGTTAGGGCTCACTTCGTTTGGAGGTCCTGTTGCTCATTTAGCCTATTTTCAGGATGAGTATGTGAAAAGGCGAAAGTGGCTTGATGATAAAAGTTATGCGGACCTTATAGCTTTGTGTCAGTTCTTACCTGGCCCTGCGAGTAGTCAGGTTGGGATCTCCATCGGTATGGTCCGAGGAGGGATTGTAGGTGGAATCTGTGCTTGGGTCGGTTTCACATTACCTTCCATTATTGTTTTGATTCTATTCGCCCTTACGGTTCACTCATTAGGAATCGAAGATGCTGTTTGGGTAAAAGGATTGAAAGTTGTAGCGGTAGCTGTCGTGGCCCATGCAATTATGAATATGGGAAAGAAATTAACTCCAGATCGCCCGCGTATCACCATTGCAGTCGTAGCAGCGATTGCACTTCTCTTTTATCAAACTGCACTATTTCAGATCGGTGTCATCCTACTTGGAGCTATAATTGGAATGTATCTATACAGAAATGCAGAACTGCCTGAAGGTCAAGACGTGGGTCTTCACTTCAAAAAGAGAACAGGCGTAGTCTCACTGACCCTTTTTGCAACGTTACTTGCATTCATTCCTTTCGTTGCGAATATGAGCTCATCCATCTATGTGACGATTTTTGATATCTTCTATCGAGTCGGTTCTATTGTATTTGGCGGAGGGCACGTTGTATTGCCGATGCTAGAAGCAGAAGTGGCGCCACTCCTATCAAAAGACTTATTCTTAGCAGGATACGGAGCGACTCAAGCCGTCCCTGGCCCGATGTTTACGTTCTCAAGTTATATCGGAACCGTAATAAAAGGTATTCCTGGTGGTATTGTCGCATCGATTGCAATGTTTCTGCCATCATTCCTCCTCTTAATTGGAGTTCTACCATTTTGGAACACCCTACGAAAAATACACCGAGTACGCGCTGCTTTATTAGGTGTCAATGCTGCTGTAGTGGGGTTATTAATTGCAGCATTTTACGATCCAATCTGGACAAGCGCCATCCACGCACCTAAAGACCTTGCGGTAAGTATAGGATCCTTTACCCTCCTTTACTTCTGGAAACGCCCAGCATGGCTCGTCGTCATTGTGACTGTAACTGCTTACGTAGCCGTATCAGCTATTGTATAAATAAATACGAACCGTTAAAGATATGGGAAACCATATCTTTTTTTATGCTTGTTTCTGTTATTTTTCCGTTCGCTTTAGAAAGAGGGGGAGGCGGGCCTGGAAACCACTCGCTTTCCTGTGGGGAGCTGGTGAGCTCGGGGGCGTTAATCCAAATATAGTCAGGGCTTGCTCGGGGACTGCGAGACTCCCGCGGGATGAGGAGCCTAGGGGAGACCCCGGAAGACGGCTTGCCGTCTGAGGAGGCTTCCCAGCTCCCCGCAGGAAAGCGAGTTGTCCCCGAGCAAGCCCAAGCACTTATCAAATGTAACGCCCCCATTCACAATAAAATCTCTCAAATTCAATTGAAACAAAATAATTATCAGACTTGTCAGATAATTGGTGAGTATGGTACACTAAGTGTAACTAAATGAAAACGTTTACAAAAGTGGTGATCAGACTTGATCCAAGAGTCCAAATTGCGTAAACAAGCCATGGTATCGCTGACGGGAAAAGAACAACAGTTTTCGAAAGAAAATAACTTCTTGTTTAACTATGGAACACTTGCCCTTACATCACTCGCACTTTTTGTACAACATTTTTTCATGTAAATCTACACAGAACTTGTTACCCCTAAAATGATAGTATAAAAAAGATCCCCTGGCTCTAAGAGTCAGGGGATCTTTGTGATTGATTTTAATGTCCAGATGCTTTTGCATTTGGTTTATCATGAACGGCTAATTTATTAACAAGAGTAGAACTTGCCTCATTCAAGCCTATAATCTCAACGTTGGTACCTTGTTCTTGGAATTTCATCACGACTTTATCAATCGCTCCAACCGCTGAATCGTCCCAAACGTGAGTGGCACTGAAGTCAATCATGACAGTGTCTACCTCTTCTTTGTAATCAAAATAGTCTGCCATGTCAGAAATAGAAGCAAAGAACATTTGACCTGTAACACGGTACAGACGCTTACTGTGTTCTTTATCTAACGTTTTCTCTACATGAATATTCGAGATCTTCGCTACGAAGAAGATAGCGCTCAAGATAATACCGGCAAATACGCCAATGGATAAGTTATGCGTGTACACAACTGTTCCTACGGTTACAATCATAACGGCTGCGTCTGTGATAGGCATACGATGAAGCTTCGTTAAAGAAGACCAATCGAATGTGCCAATCGAAACCATAATCATAACACCTACAAGAGCGGCCATTGGAATTTGAACAAGAACGTCTTGTAAGACGAGAATGAGCGTTAATAAGAACAGACCTGCTACTAATGTGGAAAGTCTTCCGCGTCCACCAGATTTTACGTTAATGACAGATTGACCAATCATCGCACAGCCGGCCATACCGCCAAAAAATCCAGCAAAGACGTTTGAAATACCTTGACCACGAGCTTCTTTGTTCTTATCGCTCGTTGTATCCGTCATATCGTCTACAATTTGAGCTGTTAGTAACGATTCAAGTAGTCCCACAATGGATAAGGCTAATGCATATGGGAAGATAATTTGAAGCGTTTCAAAATTCAATGGAATATCAGGAATCAAGAACATTGGTAGTTCACTTGGTAACGTACCCATGTCTCCAACTGTTCGTACGCCAACGCTTGTTGTTAATGCAATGACTGTCATTACAATAATGGCAACGAGCGGTGCAGGAATCGCAGTTGTGAAGCGAGGAAGGATATAAATAATGGCAAGTGAACCAGCAACCATTAAGTACATCGCCAAGCCTTCTCCTTCAAAGTGCGGAAGTTGAGCCGTGAAGATCAGTATTCCAAGAGCGTTCACGAAGCCAATCATTACGGATCTTGGGATGAACTTCATAAATTTAGCGACTTTTAATACCCCAAATAGATATTGCAAGATCCCTGTTAAAACCGTGGCAGCTAATAGATACTCAAGTCCGTAATCTTTAACGAGTGTAACCATCAAGAGCGCCATGGCCCCTGTAGCTGCTGAAATCATTCCTGGACGACCACCTGTAAAGGCGATTATGACCGCGATACAGAATGACGCGTATAATCCAACCTTTGGATCGACTCCGGCAATAATGGAGAATGCGATCGCTTCAGGAATCAAAGCAAGAGCAACGACAATACCAGCCATAACGTCACCTTTAACGTTACCGAACCATTGTTGTTTAATTGTTTCTAGGTTCAAATCGACACCTCTTTCTATTCTTTTTGTGTTGTCTTTCGACCGCGCCGAAAGCAATTCCGATTACAACGAGAGTGATTATAACACGAAGGTCGGAAAACAAATAATCGCATGTAAGCGCATAAATTCGTCATATGCTCCAAATATCTCGTACATGCTCTTATATAGACCCCTAAACCATAAAAATGACATTTTTTTGTCTGAATATTTAAGTCCCCTTATAAGCCCTAAAGCATGGTATGATAGGGTATAGAGCCATTTATTAGGGGGGATTGTTTTATGTACCAACGAATTCTTCTAGCTACAGACGGATCCGAATCAGCTATGCGGGCTGCTCAAAAAGCCGCACATCTAGCTAAGATTGAAGCCTGTGCAACAATCACTATTGCTTATGTGGTAGACTTGGCTGCCTCCAAGCATGATGTGTTAACGGAAGGAAGAAACATGAGTCTCCTGGAACAAAAAAGGCACGAACGTGTTAAACCGATTGAAGGTTTATTTGATCGAAAAGAGGTTAGTTATGATTTTAAGCTGTTAAAAGGCGACCCCGGGACAGAACTAACCCGTTTCGCGAATGAGGAAGAGTATGACATTGTCGTTATGGGGAGCAGAGGCTTGAACGCTCTTCAAGAAGTGGTACTCGGGAGTGTATCTCATAAGGTCACACTCGGTGCATCTTGCCCGGTAATGATTGTAAAGTAATATATAAGGAAGAAACTTGATCTGTTGAGCCAGAAACCGCTAAAAAAAGAGCCGGGTTTCTGGCTCTTTTTTAGATGGCTCTGTTAGAGTTGGTTGTTGATTTTTTACGCGTTACATATAAGTCCCTAATAAGCAGCACCGGAAAGTGAGAATGTTTCCGTTAGCGTTCGTCTGAGCGGAAAGCGAGTCGTTCCCGAGACACCCTAAGCACTAGTAAATAAAGTCGGCCCTATCTACACTTCAATGTCGCTTTGGGTATTGAACAAGCCTATAAAATAATTGTTAAATTTCTATATACATTAATTCCTCATCCAAATAGTGATTATGGTTTATTTTAATGGCCTTTGGTTCGTGGCCGTATTTCGTGAAGCCATACTTCCGGTAAAGGTCGAGGGCTGGTTGGTTGGTCGCTACAACGCTTAGGTGAAGTTGTTCAATTTGAAGGGAGCGCGCATGATTCGTGCACGCTTCTAAAAGGGCGGTGCCTACACCGAGCCCTCTTGTTTGAGGGGAAACATACATAGCGAGGATATGTCCTTTGTGTTTGAATTTTGTATGGGTTTCTGGATGTAGGGTAACTACGCCGCGTAGGTGTCCTTCAATAAATGCACCGTATGTATGGGTACTTTGATTGCTTAACTGATCGGCCGTACGTTCAATCGGGTTTGTTCGTTGTTTCGCTTCATCATATGTCGTTATAAAGGCTTCCGGGTTTGTCAGTAGAGATTCCAGACGTAAGTTCCAATAATCTTCTGCATCTATTGATCCGAGTCGTTTAATCTCCATTCCAAGTCTCCTTTGCAGTAACAGTTCTTCTTATTATACTGTTTATATTCGTGTGGCGAAATAAAAATCTGAATATTTACTAAAAGAGCACCTGGAAAACCAGGTGCTTATTGAATCTTATGAAAGTCATTTATGGCAACATGATAAAGCAGACGTTGTGTGATATAAATCGCAGCGCCAATCCCTGCGAAGAGAAGAGTGGCTGTTATGGGGGTGCCTTTAAAAGGAGCTACCCAAAGTACGAATATAAATAGACCAAAGCAAAAGGCCTGGATTAGCATACTTTGCAAGGGCACAAACCTGGCCTTAAACACCTGTTGCTCATCGCTCCACTCAAGCTTAGGTTGCTTAGCATCTAAATAAACACCAAACAAATTAGAGAACCAACTTATTCCAAGCGCTAACAACACCCAAAGAATGATGTGCACCAAAGGAATGTGGATAACAAAGGCGAAAAGGAAGAACAGAATAATGAGCGAAATTCCTTGGATGAAAAAGGCGGCTAAGGCTTTACTGAATAGGATAGTACTTGGTTTGATGGGCATATATAAGTTCGTGAACCAACTTCGTCCTTCTCGTGAGATGGCAGTGGTAGAAGTCGGGTTTGTTCCGAGTATAAATAGTGTAAAGCCGACCATCCCAAGTATGATATATTTGCCATCAACAGAACCGATTTCACCCGTTAATTCTCCGATCCCGTTATCTAGGAATAACATGATGGCCAGAAAGATAGGGGCAAATAAGTTTTGAATCACACAATTAATAAAGAAGGAAGGCGTTCGAAAAACGATTTTGATTTCTTTCCACGTATAGCTCCAAAAAGGTTTCCGGGTTTTGTTGTTCCTCTGAAGGTCTACAGCTTTCTTTCCTTTTCCTCCGCCTGATACTCCTCTGACTCCATGGTAATAGAGTTTCTGCCCTGCAAATAAAAAGACGCCTGCACTTATGATTGTGAAAGCTACGAACCCAATAAAAGCGAGAAGGGATTGCCATGCTGGGAGTTGCCCATTAAGTCCTTCTGTAGCTAAGAAGGCATTCGGTATAAACTTCGTTGTATTCCAAATCGTATGTTCTTGATTCGTTAGCCATTGACCGACATCCTTGGATACATTCTCTGGGTCTTGATTCAGTCTAATCACTATATTTATACCAATAATAAATATTAGCGAAAAGATTCCAGCGATTACCTTTGTTCGATCTTTATTCTTTGAGATGTTTGCATAACGCATCACTACCATCATGAGAAGGCCAGCTACAACATAGGGGACAATTGGGAATAAAAGAAGTGTTCCGATTGCCGTAAAAAAATAACCGATGGAGGCCGATGCGTACATTCCGTACAAGAGAAAAACAGGGCCAAGTCCAAATAACGCGAAACCATACACGGTCACTAGGGGCCCGATGGATTTACCGAAAATAATCTGATACGGATGCATTGGGAGTGGGATGTAGGTTTCGATATCTTCTGAGAAAAAAAAAGATGTTAAAATCGAGGGGAGGCTAGTAAATAAAAGAACAATGCTTACCATGATTAAAGAAATGGCTAGAATCATTGGTGATAAGCCAGCTGGTGATAAAACCTGATACAACCCTCCGATTATACTATCGAGGAACCAAAACCACATCAGGAGTAAGGGGATAAATAAAGCACCCACCAAAAAGGTGCCTGCTTTTTGCCCATCACTTTTAGTGGACCACGAAAAGTGCATCTTCATCATGACTTTGCTGAGTAAGAGAGTCTTATTCATGTTCAGTCAACTCCAAGAAGATATGTTCAAGGGTGTCATCAGATTGGTATTTCTCCCGCATTTCATTCATCGTTCCATAAAACTGAAGCGTCCCGTCTTTAATAATCGCAACTTCATCACATAATTGTTCAACCACTTCGAGTACGTGGGTCGAGAAGAATACAGTTTTCCCTTTTGCGGCATGCTCGCGCATCATTTCTTTCACCGCATAAGATGATTTAGGGTCTAGACCTGTTAATGGTTCATCTAATATCCATACATCAGGGTCATGGAGCAAGACACCTGTAATGACTATTTTTTGGCGCATGCCGTGTGAATACGTCTGAATGCGGTCATTTAAAACATCATAAATGTCGAACGTCTTGGTGAGTTGCTCAATTTTTTCCTTGCGAATAGACTGAGGAACTTCGTACATATCTCCAATAAAGTGCAAGTACTCGATTCCTTTTAGACGCAAGAATTGATCCGGGTGATCCGGGACATAGCCAAATGAACGTTTTGCTTCAATCGGATTGTCAGATATATCGTGGCCATTGATGGTAATCGATCCTTCATCAATAGGAAGAATTCCTGTAATCATTTTAATGGTCGTGGATTTTCCGGCTCCGTTTGGACCCAGAAAACCAATAATCTTTCCGTCTGGAACGGAAAGATTGAGTTGGCTTACCGCCACTTTATTTTCATTGTATCGCTTTGTCACTTGATTCACTTCAATCATAAACTTCCACCTTTATAAGCTGTTCCTCATACGAACGAATGAGGATGAATTACGTTCTCTATCTATCATAGCAAATATGAAAGGAGAGCGCAGATAAACGAGTTCTTTTATTGATCAAGAGAGAGGTGGACCATGTCTAACATTTCTTCATTTACTTCCTGTTTCCCTGCTGTTATACGGTAAGCCCCTGCATTTGGACGTGAGGAGACTGCCACGTGAACATCACGCCCAACAAAGTGAATCGCAGCCCCTTCATCTAACGCAAATCCGGGTTCGATTTGATTTTGTTGAATAAACGTATGATAGCCTTCTTTCCATTTTGGATCCCCATCATAATGGGGACAAATGCTTCCGCGTATGAAATCTAGTCCACGCACTTTACTCATGTTGCCTGGAGTATCGTCTGAGATCCCTTCTTTGAACCAGCACATCGCCCCAGCGCTAAGCCCTGCAAGGATAATGTCTTTTTTCCATGCTTTCTCTAAGATCTTGTCGAGCTCCCATTCTTTCCAAAGCGCCAACATATTGCGCGTATTTCCGCCTCCTACATAAATAATGTCCTGGGATAGAAGAAACGATTCAAAGTCTTCTACAACTGGTTCCATCAACGATAAGTGCGTAGGTTCGCATGCTTCTTCATTGAAGAATGTGTAGAACTTCTTGATGTATTCCTTATCATCGCCGCTTGCAGTCGCTAAGAAACATATCTTAGGACGAAGTTGTTCAGATTGATTTAAGATATATCGGTCCAGCCTCGGGTTGTCCATCTCTGTGGAGAATCCGCCGCCACCCATTGCAATAATATTCATGATAAATTCCTCCTTCTTCTTGTGTTCGTCTTACCTGTTTAAAATGTTATAATATTAAGAAAAATATTATATGAAATGATAGGCTTAGTGCAAGCTAAATTATTTATTTCTCTTTGAAAGGAGTCCTTATATTGAGGATTGTATCCCTGTGTCCCAGTAATACAGAACTCTTGGCTTACCTTGGGTTAATAGACCAGCTGGTTGGGGTCGATCAGTATTCCGATTGGCCGGAAGAAGTAAAAGATTTACCACAGCTTGGCCCTGATCTTTCCATTGATATGGATCATGTAGAACGTCTGAAACCAGATCTTGTCCTCGCTTCTTTAAGTGTACCGGGTATGGAGCGAAATATCGAAGAATTAAAGAAGCGTAATGTGCCCTATATCGTTCTTAACCCAAATTCTCTTGAGGAAATTGCTGAAGATTTACTGAAAGTAGGCGGTTGTACCAATAAGGAAGAAGAGGCAAAGGAAGTGGTTCATCATTATCGATCCATCCTTTCTCAATTTCAACAACTGGGTGAAACCATTTCTGAGAAGCCAAGACTGTACTTTGAATGGTGGCCTAAGCCTGTTTTCTCTCCGGGTGGGCCGAACTGGTTAACGAAAATGAGTGAACTAGCTGGTGGCCAGAATGTGTTCTCAAATGCAGAAGAGGCAAGTGTCCAATGCACTTGGGAAGATGTGCGTGTGTTAAACCCAGATGTTGTGTGTATGGCGTGGGTTGGAGTAAAGGAAGAGAAGATGAAGCCTGAAGCAGTACGGAAAAGGCCAGGCTGGGAAGGGGTTAAGGCGATTCAGGAGGACCGAATTTTTGTGCTCGAAGAATCGTTATACTGTCGACCTTCTCCTCGGTTATTATTGGGGCTACAGAAATTAGCCTACCTACTTCATCCTGATATTTATCCAGAGCCAGATGAGAACGATCCGTTACTACAAAAAAATAGCGAACGGCTAGATCGTTACTAAAACAATAGGAGCGTGGGGAAATGAATCGGGAAGTAGTCATTGTGGAAGCTGTCAGAACTGCTGTAGGAAAAAGAGGGGGAGTCTTTCGGGACGTTCACCCTGTTCATATGGCAAGTGCGGTTTTGCGAAGGCTTGTTCAAAAGGCTCAAGTTGATAAGGGGCTAATTGAGGATATTGTGATGGGATGCGTCTCACCTGTAGGCGAACAAGGGTTCAACATTGGACGACTTGCAGGACTCGAAGCGGGTTTTCCGGTGGAAGTACCCGGAGTTCAATTAAACCGAATGTGTGGATCTGGACAACAAGCGATCCATTTTGCCGCTCAGGAAATTCTGGCAGGGGATATGGAAGTCACCATAGGAGCAGGTGTTGAGAATATGTCCAAAGTTCCTATATTAAGTGATGGAGACGAGAGAACGATCCCTGATTCGCTTCATGATAGATATGAATTTATCCATCAGGGCCTTTCAGCTGAACGGATTGCTGAGAAATATGGATTTACACGTGAACAACTAGACCAGTACGCTTATGAAAGTCATCGGCGAGCCATTAAAGCGATGGAGTCAGGAGCTTTCAAAGAAGAGATCCTTCCTTATAAAGGGAGTACGAAAGAAGGGGACCCTGTTCTTGTGGAGGAGGATGAGGGACCAAGAAGAGACACGTCTCTTGAGCGCTTGGCTAAGCTTCGTCCGGTTTTCAAGGAAGATGGGCTTGTCACTGCAGGAAATGCGAGTCAGATGAGCGATGGGGCCGCGGCTGTGCTCTTAATGGATCATCAAAAAGCGAAAGAATTGGGGGTTAAAAGCAGAGCTCGAATTGTAAAGCGAGTCGTGGTCGGTTCAGATCCAACATTGATGTTAGATGGAGTCATTCCGGCTACCAAAAAAGTTCTGAATAGAGCAGGTTTGACGATTGATGATATTGACGTGGTGGAGATTAATGAGGCATTTGCTCCTGTTGTGCTTGCCTGGCAACAAGAGTTAGGGGCAGATTTGCAAAAAGTAAATGTAAATGGAGGCGCGATTGCTCTTGGCCATCCCCTAGGGGCCACAGGAGCGAAGCTTATGACTACGCTCCTTCATGAATTAGAGCGTAGACAGGGCCGGTACGGTCTTCTCACGATATGTATCGGACACGGTATGTCGACGGCAGCGATTATTGAACGTTTATAGATGGACCCTTAAACACTAAGCTTTAGGAAAGATTAGTGTTGTCTTTTTTATAGGATAGAAATGTCACCCTTAATATGATGAATTTTACAATTTTGTGTCATATTATTCCTCTGAATATGTTATCATAGGGTCGAATAATGACTCATTTTGGAATTATACATAGGGGGAATGAACGTGTTACGAAGTATCAAGAGGCAAATGAATCGTAAGAAGAAAGTGGCGGTGAGTTCTGTTGTGGCCTTGGGGATGGCGACATCACTTGTTGCTCCAAATGTTGTGCAAGCAGCTGAGGATGAAGATATTGTAAAGCTACGGATTATGGAGACAACGGATATTCACTCCAATGTGATGAACTATGATTATTTCTCTGATAAAGAAGTAAACGATTTTGGCTTAGTGAAAACAGCTACTTTAATCCGAGAAGCGAAAGAAGAGGCGAAGAACTCTCTTTTATTTGATAACGGGGATTTAATTCAGGGTAGCCCTCTTGCTGATTATATGGCGAAGGATAAAGAATGGGAAGAAGGGGATCAGCACCCTGTTTATAAAGCACTGAATATCCTTGATTATGATGCGGGTAACTTCGGTAACCATGAGTTCAATTATGGTTTAGACTACTTAAGTGAAGTAACATCAGGAGCAGAATTCCCATATGTAAACGCAAATGTGTATAAAGACGATGGTGATGATGACCCATCGAACGATGAGAACTACTTTGATCCTTATATCATTCTTGATAAAGAAGTAACAGATGAAGATGGAGAAACGCACACGGTTAAAGTTGGGGTAATTGGTTTTGTTCCTCCTCAAATTATGCAGTGGGATAAGAGTAACCTTGAAGGGAAAGTCATCACGAAAGATATTGTGAAGTCTGCCGAAAAGTTTGTTCCTGAAATGAAGGAAAACGGGGCAGATATGGTTGTTGCGATTGCTCACTCTGGCATAGGAAGTGTGACAGAGGATGGAATGGAAGAAGACGCGACCTATGACCTTTCTAAAGTAGAAGGAATTGACGCAGTTCTGTTTGGACATGCTCACTCTGAATTCCCAGGGGAAGACTATGCAGATCTTGAAGGAGCGGACATCGAGAAGGGTACGTTAAATGGAACGCCTGCAGTGATGCCAGGATTCTGGGGCTCTCATTTAGGAAAGATTGATTTCACTCTTGAGAAGACAGACGGTAAATGGGAAATCAAAGATGCTCAATCCAGTCTTGATGCCATCTATGATTCTGAAAATGATCAGTCGTTAGCAGATCCGGATAAAGAAATAGTAAAAGCGGTCAAGGAAGACCATGAAGGAACAATTGAGTACGTAAATGCACCAGTTGGGCAAACGGAATCCGATCTTTACAGCTATTTCTCCCAGGTTCAAGATGATCCTACAGTACAAATCGTAACCGATGCGCAAAAGCGTTATGTTGAAACCTACATTCAGGGAACCGAATATGAAGGCCTTCCAGTCTTATCAGCCGGAGCACCTTTCAAAGCTGGACGCGACGGGGTTACAGACTTTACGGATATTGAAGCGGGCGACTTAGCTATTAAAGATACAACCTCTTTATATAAATATCCAAATACGGTAAATGTATTAAAGTTAAACGGTTCTGAAGTACGTGAATGGTTAGAGTGGAGTGCCGGCCAATTTAATCAGATTGATCCTGAAAGTGACGAGGAACAACTCCTTGTGAAACCAAATGACCGTTCTGATGAAGGTTTCCCAAGCTACAACTTTGATGTCATCGATGGAGTGAGTTATCAAATTGATGTGACTGTCCCTCAACGCTATAACAACGACGGAACAGAAGTCATCCATGACACACATCGTATTCAGAACTTGGAGTATAACGGGGAACCGATTGATGAAGATCAGCAATTCCTAATCGCTACAAACAACTATCGTGCGACAGCAACACCAATTGCGAACCCTGGAGGGGACAATATCGTTATTGAATCTCCAGATGAAAACCGCCAAGTGCTTGTGAATTATATCCGAGATAATGAAACCATTGACCCTAAAGCGGATGGAAACTGGTCCATTGCGCCGGTAGAGGGCGATCCGAGTCTAGTATTCTATTCTTCTCCAGATGCACAAGGATATGCAGAGGCGAATGAAGACATTGCTTATGTAAGTACAAGAGACGATGGCTATGCGAAATATTCATTTGACCTTACTGATGAGCAAGAAGAGAACAATGAAGATGAAACAGAAGAACCAGAAGTAGATGAAAAGGCCAATGATCTGATCTATACCGTGAAGTGGAACGATACCCTTGGCAAAATCGGAGCGAACTACGGAATCCACTGGAAAGAACTTGCTGAGTACAACAACATTAGCAATGTGCGCCAATTAATGGTCGGGCAAAGTCTTTATATCCCTGTACCAGAAGAAACGAATGATTACCGTGTGCATATTGTCAGTCAGGGAGAAACACTAGGCAAAATCGCATCACAATATGAAGAGTCTTGGAAAGAGTTAGCAACTTATAACAAACTCAAAAACCCTCATTTCTTAAAAATTGGTCAGCACATCAAAATCCCGAAAAACTAATCATTACTGAAAAGAACCTGCCAAGCGGCAGGTTCTTTTTCTATACTGCATCCGTGCAAAGCGCCTTGAGGATGGTTTGTTTAAATTGAGGCGTGTTCTTGCGTAAGTCTTCTACTGTATAAATCCCCGTATAGTATTGAACCACAAGCCCATCTACAAACGCTACAAGTATAGAAGCACCAAGGTTATGGTGAATCATAGGGAACTCATTATCCTCATCTAGCTTAGACAGTTTCGATTGAAGATGGTCGACCATTTCATTAAAGGCACCTGCAAATGTAGTTTGATAGACTTCGCCTTGTGTATACCGACTCATAACGGATTTGATCATATCGATATTGCGATCATTGTAATCCCAGGAATCGTACAAGAATTGCTCAATAAAGGCTTCAACATTTTCACATTCATTTTGTTCTAAAGCATTAATATAATCGTCTTCTAACTGTTTTAATAGATCATCCATATTGTCGTGAGATATACGGTGTTCCATCAAGATCCCTCCTCTTAGTTGTGAGGAAAGGATTCCCGGGATCTTAAGAATACAAACAACTTTTTTTATTCCTTCTCATATTCTTGAAAGTGGATTATAATGGGTTCAATTTAAAAGGTGATGAGGGATGTAGGGTGCAGGTGAATTCACATACGATTGAGAGGTCGAATAACGGGGCGCGGTATGCTTTAAAAAAGGGAGCGATTGCAGGCTTGCCGATTATGTTTGGGTACATGCCGATTGCAATTACATATGGGGTATTAGCAAGTGAAGCGGGTTTGAACTTGTTTGAGATTACGATGATGAGCGTGCTGGTGTTTGCAGGCGCAAGCCAGTTTGTGGCGACCAATATGATCCTGACAGGGGTTGGAGCAATTGAAATTATACTGGCGACCTTTGTCCTTAATTTCCGGCATTTTGTTATGAGCTTTTCGTTTATGAATCAGGTTCGCTCTCTGTCCTTGAAATGGAAGATTCCGATGTCGCTTGGGTTAACAGATGAAACGTTTGCCGTTGGATCCCTTCACAAAAAGGAAGCGAGAGAACCCCATGGAGCTTTGTTTTATGCGGCTATGATTCTAGTCTCCTACGCTTCTTGGATTGGGGGATCTTTCCTTGGTGGGGTGTTAGGAGAGGTAATCCCAGCTGCTCTTAGTCAAAGTATGGTGGTGGCGTTATATGCGATGTTCATAGCGTTACTTGTTCCTTCTGTTAGGAAAGAGTGGAGGATTGGAATTATTGCTGTTATCAGTATGGGAGTTAATTATGCGTTATCTTCATTAGGGGTCAGCGACGGTTGGGCCATCGTTACAGCTACACTTGTGGGCGGAGCAAGTGGAATTGGGTTATTAAAGGAGGAAGAAGCATGATATTCATCATTATGGGGATGGCACTCGTTACAATGATTCCTCGCTTTCTCCCTGCATTTGTGGTCGACCGTTGGACATTTCCTGCGTGGGTTTCTCGATGGCTGAACGCGATCCCTTATGCGGCGCTTGGAGCATTGATCTTTCCTGGTATTACGACTGTAATCGAGGGGGAGCCTCACGTAGGACTGATTGCTGGAGGAGTGGGTGTTGTATTAGCATTTTTCCGGGTCCATACGATTGTTACAGTTGTAGTGGCGATTGGAACGGTATATGTCCTGACGATTGGATAAAAGGCGTTTGTCACGCTGTATGGCTATAAGCATATAGTATAGGGAGCTTATTACGGAAGGAGCCATGACAGCATGGATTATAGACAGAACGGTTTAAATTGGCTTGTAGGTCAATTGCTACCTGGGCAGGGTGGATATGGTGGAGGTTTTGGGGGCGGGTTTCCTCAACAACAACCATTTGGTCCTACCCCTGGTCAAGGAGGAGGGCAACCCCCATTTGGCCCACCACCTGGTCAGGGAGGAGGGCAACCCCCGTTTGGTCCACCACCTGGCCAAGGAGGAGGCGGTCAGCCCCCAATTGGTCCACCACCGGCGCAAGGTCAGTTTGACGGGTACGGCGGCCAACCGAGTGTGTTTGCGGTAGACCCTGGTGCTTTTTATAGATGTTTATATCGCTATACGCGCGTTCGTTTAAATAACGGGAGAAGGTTCTGGTATTATCCAACCTTTATCGGAAGAACATCTGTGGGCGGATATCGTTGGAGACAGTCCCAGCAACGTTGGGTGTATTACGTAATTGATACAGATCGTATTTCTTCGTTTTCTTGTTCATAAATTAAAAAAACGTCATCTTCTGATGGCGTTTTTCTATACATAAGGAGGAATACCGAATACAATAAAAGTAAGGATACGTAAATGTTGACCAGGGGGAGGAGATGCAGTTGTATACAATTCGAAGAGCGACCCAGGAAGACGCTAAAGCGATTGCTTATGTACATGTAGAAAGTTGGAGAACAACCTATCAACCGCTGCTGGAGGAAGAAGACATCCAGAGCTTAACATTAGAGAACCGCATTACGTTATGGGAAACGATTTTAAAAGCTCCGATTAATAATCAAACGATCTTTGTGGCTACAGATGAATCGGAGAAGGTGGTTGGGTTTATATCAGGAGGAAAAGAGCGGACCAAGGTGTACGGCTATGATGGTGAAATCTATGCCATTTACCTGTTAGATGAGGTGCGAAAGAAGGGCCTTGGCACGGAATTATTGAAAGCGTTTACGAACGATATGGCGCAAAAAGGATATGGTTCTATTCTTGTATGGGTATTAACTCGTAACCCCAACAAACGATTCTATGAACGGTACGGTGCAGTTGCAGTGGAAGCCGAAAATATAACAATAGGAAAAGGGACGTATGAGGAGACGGCTTATGGATGGAAGCATTTAGACCACCTTTTAGAAACGCTGCCGGCTTCTTAAGGGAGCATTCTTATAAGTTATAAAATTACACCAGATATACAAAAAGAGCTTGGAATCCCAAGCTCTTTTTGTATATCTGGTGTGTGAGTCATGCTAGCTATTCTGAGTGTGATCTTCGTCATGATACGGTTCGATATGAATATGAGTGTGATAGATACCGTGTTCATCAGCTAATGAATCCTCAAGGCGGTCTGTGATGTCATGACCTTGCTGCACGCTAAGTTCTGGATCCACTAGGATGGTTGCGTCAACGAGTACCTGGTTGCCGTGTAAGCGGGCTTTTACATCTTCCACGACTTTCACATCACTATCCTGATTGAGTGTTTCTTTAACTTGATCGAGAAGCTCCTCATTAACGCCATCTGTTAACGTATGGGAAGCGTCGCGGAAAATATCATAAGCTGTTTTACAAATAATAAGTCCAACTATAAAACCAGCGACGGGATCAAGCCAAAAAGCACCAAATTGAGCACCTATAATTCCGATGAAAGCGCCAATACTGACGAGGGCATCTGAGCGATTATCCTGAGCTGCTGCATATAAGGAGTGACTGTTGATCCGTTTGGATAAGCGTAAGTTATAGAGATACACTCCATACATAACTACGGCTGCACCAGCTGCTGTCCATGCAGTTAGCAGACTTGGTTGTGCCTCTTGCCCAGCGAAGATTTGCTGAATGGTTTCGTAGATAACCTGTAGTCCTACAGTCATCATAATGAAAGCAGCAATTAATGAGCCGATGGTTTCAGCCCTGAAGTGTCCATAGTGGTGGTCTTTATCAGGTGGCTTACGTGAAATGCGTAACCCGATCAGTACGGCTAGGGATGCAATAACGTCCGTTACGTTGTTTAAGCCATCTGCGCGTAACGCCTCTGATTGACCAATAGAAGCAATAATTAATTTTGTGGCAGACAATATGAGATAAGCACAGATGCTAATCCATGCACCTTGCTCACCTTTTTTTAGGTTCTCATATTCATTCATGTCGTGATCCTCCGTTCCCTCTCTATAAGCCTTATATAGCTTACCAAAAGGGATTCATATGAGTCTAGAGAAAAAAACGTTGCTATCTTCACTTCTATTGTCACTATAAAATAATGTTTCCTTAACCCAATTTTATATCCTGAAGCAAAAATGGGTAAAAAGACCTGTTTATTGTCATATTTGTAATCTAAATGTTGAATTGGGGATTAATCTATTCTTAAAAGGGTATTCATTTATTAAGAAATTATTTTAATCTAATTATTTGCACAAACAGAACGGTAGACGACAGATTAGCTTTAGGAATTTCTATGACAAAAGGGGTGAAGCCATTGATTAAAGAAACTGTGATCATTGAAGGCTCTGTGCGTGGAATGAAGTTTTCTAAGCCTATTTTGTTACAGTTCAATCCTTCAGAAGAGAACATAGAAGAGGCCATTATTAAGTTTTTTAATAGCCATGCTCAGTCTTTTGAAGAATTAGCCGTTCAGCGCGGCTGGAGAGATTCATATTGGACGTTCCCTCAATATTATGAACTCGTAATTTAATACATCATGAAGGAAGACAATCCATATAGGGTTGTCTTTCGTTTTGTTTAATAAGAGGCCGTGATTCCCTTGAAATGGCTGATAAAAAAGACCATTTTAAAAAAAATATCTCGAATTTGAAACTCTTTGTTTTGAGCTAAGTGCAGGTTGGGTATATACTATAAGCATCCCCATTCTTTCATTTTGTGGAAAAGATGGGTCGACTATACTGATTGGATTAAAGGAGAGATTAGATTGACAAACATTGCAGTGGTTTATTACAGTTCTACCGGTACAAATTACAAATTAGCAAAATGGGCAGAAGAAGCAGCTAAAGAGGCGGGCGCTGAGGTAAAACTTGTACGCGTAGCAGAAACAGCACCTGAAGAAGCAATCGCTCAGAATCCAGCTTGGAAGAAGCATTTAGAAGAGACAAAAGATGTTCCCGTTGCTTCAAATGATGACCTAGAATGGGCCGATGGTTTTATCTTTAGTGTACCCACTCGATTTGGGAATGTGCCTGCTCAAGTGAAGTCTTTCTTAGACGCAACAGGTGGACTTTGGTTTAACGGGAAACTTGTAAATAAAGTCGTCAGTGCAATGTCATCTGCTCAAAATCCTCATGGTGGTCAAGAACAAACAATCACGAACCTTTATACAACGATGTTCCACTGGGGAGCCATTGTAGCTGCACCAGGATACTCTGATCAAGCAGTCTTTGCTGGCGGAGGAAATCCATATGGTACATCTGTAACCGTAGGCCAAGACGGTAACATGCAAGAAGATGTAGAAGCGGCAGTAAGACATCAGGCGAAACGTACGGTTGATATTGCGAGCCGTATTCATAGTAAATAAATGATAAAAAGGCTATCCATTTGGATAGCCTTTTTATTTAGGCTCTATAGCTTGAAAGTGTGTCCGTTGGTTTTGGAATGAGCAGCGTAAGGTGAATCGGGAAATCACTCGCTTTCCGCGGCGAGCTGGGGAGCCTCCTCACTCGCTAACGCTCCCTCCGGGGTCTCCTCTAGATAGAAATGTGCAAGCGTGGTGCCTAGGACCGTACGGACAAGACAGCTTTTTGGAAAAGGCGATAAGCCTTTGGAAAAAAGATGACTTGTCTCGCTAGGTCCTCCACGCTGGAACTAGACTGGCTTCTATTGCCGCAGGAGTCTCGCAATTTCCCGATTCACCTTGCGATATATGGATAAAGGAAACATCCCTTATGGGGGAGTGGTTCAGCTTTTCCACCTCGCCCGCGGAAACGGAACCGTTCCCAAGACACCCCAAGCACTCATAAAACGACGGCCCTTTCCAACTAAAATAGCAGAGAAATTACATATAATCTTTTACTGTACCAAAGTAGATATTTCCGCTGTATTGGGGGAGGTTGCTTCTGAATTGTATCCATATTGGGGATTCTTTCAAAAAAGGGTATGTTTCTAGTAGCCAGCGTTCTCCGTAAAAGATTCCTTTGAGGGCTGTGCTCATTTCTCTCATGAAAATTTGATAGCGGATCTGTTGTGCTGTTTCAGGAATGTCTTCTGTTCCCACTAGGACACTCCCTTGAAATTGCACCTGATTGTTCTTAGGTTGCGTCCACCATCCGAATACTTCATCCCGCATCTCATTTGTCTGGTCCGTCGCAAATTCCTTTGAAACGGTTAAGAACAAATCACCTGTCTGATCTGAATGGGTAAGGGTGTAGGTTCTTTCAGAGAAAGGAGTGAAATGTTCTATATCAGGCCTATATTGGGTATAGAGTTTAAATGGAGAGAAGCTCATCCATGATCCTCCTGTTCATTAAAGGATTAATCTTTATTCTTATATTTTATGCGCGTAAGGAAAATAAGGAACGATTGAGCAAATTCCCTACAGCCTCTTAGGTTTGATAGAGAAAAACGTGGGGAACATAGAATCAATAGCAATTTTATCAGAAAATTGTTTCAATTTATAAAGATCTATCATATACTACTTAAAAGGGGGAGAGTTCCATGAGAAAGGAAAAAATGTCGTACGCCCTAACTTGGTTCCCTATGAAAGATCGAGATGTGATTCACGCCAAACGTGACGTCCCTTACGAGATTAAATTAGCGAGCACTTTAGCATTAGATGAGCTTTGCTACAAGTGGAACAAATCAAACCTGGAAGCCCAGATTAATGAGGCAATTGACCTTGGTGATCAAGAACGCCTGCTTCAATTAAGTGAAGTTTATAAACCTTACACATACGAATGATGAATTGTACATGATGAACGGATGAAGAAGCCGCTACCCGAGTTCTGACTCGGAGCGGCTTTTTTGTTGTTTAAATAGATTTAAAAAATAGGTTTAGGTAAATCGAACTACCCAAAAAGTGAGAAAAAATGTAAAATGATAGATAGAGCTATACTTTTGAAAAGGAGGAAGATTAAGAATGGAGCAATCTCATATGAAAGATAAGGTTCAGAATAAGCAAAATAGCGTTCTAATAAGTGTTTTGCTTCTTTCTGTGATTCTTGGAGTAGGGGCTGAGTATATTGTACAAGCTCCGCAGATGAATATGATCACGATTGGTGGCGGTGGATTAGTAAGTGTACTCATAATGGGTTTGTTGCACTGGAAGAAACGTTTTATTTCTGTCATTCCATACATAGCAGTAGGGAGCCTTTCACTCATTGCCTTAATCGTTATGATTTCTTCAGGTTATGTAACCAATTTTCTCTTTGCTTTTTATGTGTTAGCCGTAGCAGCCATTTCTCTTTCTGTGCGAGTTCTTTCAGTCGGAGGAGCGCTTGGGTCACTATTGCTTGTCTATTTTGCGCTAGAGAAAGGAAAAGCACTTGGCTTTGACTCCCGTGCGATTACAATTGCTTTTGTGTTTTATGGTTTAATCTTTATTGTTTTAATGACACAAGTCCGCTTAACGAAACGTCTTCTCACCCAAACAGAACAATCTCTTGAGGATAGTGAAACGCTCGTAGCGAAACAGACAACACAAGTAGACCTCATTCATCAGACCGCTCAAACCGTTTACCAACACATGAAGGAAATCGGTGAGGCGAGTTTCGAAAGTAGCAACACCATGAATGAAATGAATGCTTCTTTTCATGAAATATCTTTAGCTTCTCATACACAAGCTTCATCTGTGACGGATATCACGGACGCTACAGATCAGGCAAACGGACTTCTTGAAACCATGATTCAAGCATTCGAAGAACTTGTCCAGGCTGGTCACAAGATGCATACAAATGCTTCGGACGGAATGGGATCTATCCAGCAACTAACCGACACAATGACCGAGGTTCAATCCTCTTTTCGAAAAATGAGCGCAAAGATGAAAGGGCTTACAGAAGGTATTGAAGAATCTACACGCTTTACACAACAAATTCAAAGAATTGCTGAACAAACGAATTTATTAGCTTTAAACGCTAGTATCGAAGCGGCACGTGCTGGTGAGGCAGGGAAGGGTTTTGCGGTTGTGGCCAATGAAGTTAGGAAACTCGCAGAAACATCAAATGCCACCGCCCAACAGATTAATGAAAACCTTCTTTCCATTCAAAAGGAGGCGTATGAGACAGAGTCTCTCGTTAAAAAGAATCAGGATCACCTGGAAGAGAGTATAGGTGTTACAGAAGAGACGGCGAGCACATTCCACGTGATCACAAGGGAGATTTCTCTATTTATTGAGCAATTAACAACTTTTGGGGAGCAAGCTGAAGATATCCGGCAATCTTCACAAGGTATTGATCAATCTGTACATGAACTGGCCTCAGTCATTCAGCAAACTGCTGCTACGATGCAGCAGTTACAATCGACAATTGGCACACAAGCTGATAAACAAGAGAAGCTAAAGAATTCGATTGCCTTCACAAAAAAAGCCGTAGAAGAACTGGAGCGGCAACACTAAAGAAGGAGAGACAAATCCATTGTCTCTCCTTCTTTCATCATTGAGCTTGATCGAGATGGAATGGGCTCGTTCCGAGATATTGATTGGGATTTGAGGGAACGTTGTGCACCCAGAATGTAAAGTGCATATGAGGCCCTGTCGAAAAACCAGTACTTCCAACATAGCCGATGATATCCCCTTTCTTAACGTGATCTCCGGCTTTCACGTTAAGTTTAGACATGTGAATATACTGGGAGAATAAATCCATGCCGTGGTCAATATAAACGGAATTCCCCGTTAAATGAAGGGAATCCGCAAGAGCGACGATCCCATCGTTTGTAGCTTTTACAGGGGTACCAGCTGGTGCTCCCCAGTCAATGGCTGTATGGCTGCCTGAAAATTCGCCGTTCACGTATCTGGTGTAACCAAACGGTGTTGTTACTTGCCCTTCAACAGGTTGGATGAACGAAGAGTTAGGAGGAAACAAGAACTCCTCTTCCGATTGACTTCTAGCTTTGTCAATCTTCTGTTGATCCTTCATGATTTGCTCTGTATTGTTTCGAATGTTCTCATTCTCTTCTGAAACCGTGATGTGCTGTGTCTCAAATGTTTTCTTTTGAATCGTTAAGGTACGATTCCCAATCGGATAGTTTCCTGGTTTCACACTCATAGGGATCGGCAAATATGTGTAAAACCCTGACCCGAAGGGCTTTAGTGTATAGGTGCGCCCTTGCCACTCTAAGGTCCCCTCGCTTTCACTTCTTACAAGAATCATATCTCCTCGAGACGCCACATTAGGGATTAAAGCCCACTTTTTGTTCATTGTCTCTTTTGCAATCGTTTCGTTTTCAAAATAAGAAGCTTCACGCTCCGTAGCCTTTCGTTCCAACAAAAATTGAACAACTTCGCTCTTTTTGGCCATAAGAATATCATTTAATTGAAGAGATTCAGAACGGGTTTCGTGCTGAGAGGTTTCTTTAGTAGGCTGAGCCTTAGCATGTATAATGACGCCCACGCCAGCTAACCCGCTTATCATAAATACACCGATCATAACGAGGATTAGTATCTTTTGTTTTAAATAGAGTTTGCTCAAATGAACCTTCCTCCTTTTGGTAAATTATGTTTTTACTATTATCTCAAACTATGAGTCAATGTAAACGTCATTTTGAGTTGTATATTCTGAAATAAGAAAAAATTAGGTCCTTCACCTCTTTATTCCAGTTGTGCCTGTGATGTAATATATAGTACAAATGAACGATTTAAGCAGGATCGGTTGTAATTCCCTTCTAAAAAGCTTCTTTATAAAGTAATAGATTAAGCAAAAATAGAGACGCTGTTCTCATTTTGCTTCTTTTTTTAAATAAAAACCGAACATATGTTCTTGTTTGGAGGGGGCAATGATGAGGAGTTTCGAAGAAAGGTTTTTTGAGAAGTTTCCAAATTTAAAGGGTAATCCCGCTGTTGAGACGTTTCTGCATAAACCTGAGCATCAGGAATTGATAGAAGACTATCTATCTTCGCCTACTCAAGAGAGAATGGATCATTTAGATAAAGCTTTTAAAGCCTATTACTTTGGGATACGTTTCACCTCTTACTTAAATACATCGCTCTATTTTCACAGTGTTAATTTTGATAAAAAGGTGAGGCAGTTCGCTGAAAGGAATAGGTTAACACTAGATCAGTCAGTGGGGGATGAAGAAGGGGAAACGTTTAAGGATCAGCTTTATGACCAGGGATCTCTTTATACCGAAACACCGCGCACCTTGGAGGAGTGTATAGAAGATGATGATTTGCTACGAGCCTATCTGAGGTTATCGGACAAGCAAAGGGGGGTGCTGGATATGACTTATGTACACCAGATGAAGGATAGCGAAATAGCTAACCATACACATACATCTCAACAGGCTGTATCTAAATTGCGGAAAAAGGCTCTTATGAAATTAAAAAATGCATTAACGAAACAGAAGGAGTGAGCTTATGGCAGTTTTATATGATTTGGTAAGAGAAGCCCAAAAAGGTTATGGCACAGAGGGAAAGATCGTTGAAACATTTGATCCCAAACTAAAATCTTCCTTGCGTCGAACCACAAGAGAGAATCGAGAAGATTTAGAACAAGAATTGAAACTACACATTCTTCATTATATAAGGAACTCTTCATTGGAGGATGTCCCTGGACTGGAAGAATTAAATAACCAGGGGAAGTGTGAATGATGGTAGGGAAGATCGTCTTTCCCCTGTACCTCAGTGGTAGATGGATCAGTAGAAAGAACGGCTAGCGAGGGCATAAAACTCAAGATAAGAAGGGAGACCGATTTATGGATTATTATACGTTCATGCAGGCTATGGGGAACTTTGGTTTTCCCATAGCTGTTACCATCTTTTTGTTAGTAAGACATGAGAAGAAATTAGAACACCTAGAAGAGGAGGTGAACCACCTGTCTAAACCGTACCCCAAAACAGATGAGGAGGAAAAATAGTTCGGAGCGGACAAGAAAAAACGAATACCACAAGTCTGGTATTCGCTAGAAGGGGCTAAACAACTTAGGGGACCCAACCATGTAAGAATCATCCTTGATCTTACTTTGTTGCTTCTGATGCCGTACTTGAAAGGATTCTTCTTCAAGATCCGTTTCCTCCGACAACCTGCATTCCATGTGTAAAACTGACGTCACACGTTTTACAGATGAGGAACGCTCAACTTTCTAGAGAGTGACACGAGGTTTAGGCTACCGGATAAGGAGTGGATGGTACATTTCCTTATGGGTCATCGTCTAAAAAGTAAGTCGCACACTCCAATTTCACTGAGGGCTTCATGGTTTAAAGGGCTACTGGTTATTCCTTTTTCACAGGAGGTGTGTTCCCTTTCCCATTCTTATTTCTTGTTCGCTTGGAAACGAACTCGCTATGGTTGAGCCACCTAAGTTGTTTATGTGTTTTTGTTTTTCTTTACACCTTTATTATATCACCATTCTGTAAGAAACAACGTGGGAGTTGTGTCGCTTTTGTTAACGTTTTCACAAATGATAGGACGTGTAATGGTAAGCATGAGGACGCTTTATATCTTTTGTCATCTTTTTCTAAAACGTGTTATATTGTAAAGTAGTTTGAAATAGAAAGGATATACATCATGAGGAGAATGCTTCTAATCGGGATGATTGGTGTGTTTGCGTTGACGGCTTGTCAATCGGAAACAAATGAATCCCAACCAGCAAAAGAGAATGCTTCAAAAAATACGACAATCACAGAAAAAGAAAAACCCGCTAAAGATGAATCGGCAGAGGAGCAAGATAAAGCCGATCAAGAACCTGAGGAAGACCAAACTGAACAAAATGATGGAGAGAAATCAGACTCTTCACCATCTGATGACAAAAATGGGGAAAAAGAAAAACCGTCCCAACAACCGTCTGATGATTCGACGGCAATGGTGGTGGAGGAGCCAACGAGTACAGAGGTCGTTGTCAATAAACAACGAAAGCTTCCGGATGGCTATACCCCTCCTAATCTAACCGTTCCTGAAGTGCCATTTTACTTTGATGAGTTCCATGAGAAAAAGCAAATGCGCGAAGTCGCTGCCCGTGCACTCGAAGAATTGTTTAAAGGAGCAGACCAAGCAGGCATTGACCTGGTAGCTGCTTCAGGTTACCGTTCTTACGATAGGCAAGACGCGATATTCGCAAGTAACGTCCAGCAACACGGGGAAGAACATGCCAGACAATTCTCTGCCGTTCCGGGCCATAGCGAGCACCAAACAGGACTTGCCATGGATGTAACGGTAGCCAAGTTATCCTTCCAATTAAGTCAGGATCTTGGAGATATGAAAGAAGGAGAATGGCTTGCTGAGAATGCACATAACTACGGGTTTGTTATTCGGTATCCGGAGGGGAAATCGGATATTACAGGCTATGAGTATGAACCATGGCACCTGCGATATGTTGGGAAAGACGTCGCTACAAAAGTCTATAACCAAAATGCTACGCTTGAAGAATATTATAACCTGGTCCCTTAACGCAAAAAGCAGGGAGCCCACGAAAGTGGGCTCCCTGCTTTTTTGAGAGAGGATGTTTCCGTTAGCTTTTATGTAGTGGAAGGTGGGCCTGGAAACCACTCGCTTTCCTGTGGGGAGCTGGTGAGTCTCCTCACCCGGCAAGCCGGCCTCCGGGGTCTCACCTAGGCTCTTCTGCCCATGGGAGTCTCGCAGTTTCCAGGCCCACCTTTGCCATATTAGGAGGAACGGAAACGTGCAATCACGGTAAAGACAGGCCCTACTAATCCCGCAGCCGTTAAACTTCATTATGGCAGGGCTTGCTCGGTGACTGCGAGACTCCCGCGGGGTGAGGAGCGTAGGGGAGACCCACAGAGAGCGAATGCGAACGAGGAGGCTTCCCAGCTCCCCGCAGGAAAGCGAGTTGTCCCCGAGCAAGCCCAAGCACTCATCAAACGCAGGCGGCGCTATCCACACTAAAGCATCTCCGCTGTGTTTAGTAGCAGATTCCTAACCGGGAATGGTGGAAGGTGTTGTTTTCTAATACCTCAAGGGCAAAGCGGGCGGTGTCTTGGGTTGATATTTTCTTGCCATCTTCAGGCAGGTAGTTGACCTCATATCGGATATTGCCTTCTTCTTCTCCATCAGGTAAATAAGTAGGGCAGATGACTGTCCAGTTTAACGTGGATGAGGCTAATTCAAGGTAGCTCTTAAGGTGTTCTTCTGCCGCGAATGTCTTGGTTCTTTTGGATTCAGAGGATTGAAAACGATACTTTCCCTCTTCATAACGACTGTTGAGAATCCCTGCCGTACCGATTGTTACAATACGGGTCGTGCCAGCTTCTTTCATTGCTTGTATGATCTTAGGCGTGCTTTCGGTTAGGGTAGTGGTTTTGTCCGTTCCAAGGCTTGAAAAGACCAGATCGCACCCTTCAATGGTTGCGGATATGTCACTTAGATTGGTTGCGTCACCTTTTATATGGGTGGCTTCAGGGATCTGTTCTTGAGCCTTTTCTTTGTTACGTACGAGTGCTTGTACGGTGTGGCCTTGTTCGATGGCCATTTGAATGAGTGCGGAGCCTACGCGTCCGGTCCCTCCGAATACTGCGATTTTCAAAATAATCACCTCAGGATGTATTAATTTTGTGTTAAAATTTAGAAAATAAAGCGTTTTCTTTAAAAGATTTCTGCTAAGCTTGTCTTAAACTATCCTATGACGAAAGCGTGGGGGCAAAGATGAATCGAAAACTCGTTCGAAGCTGGGCGCTCTATGACTGGGCTAATTCTGCATTTGCTACAACGATCATGGCGGCGGTTCTACCAATTTTTTATCAGCAGGTCGCTGCTTCAACTTTACCGGATCAGCAAGCAACAAGCTACTGGGGATATTCCCAATCGATTGCGGTTCTAATCGTAGCTATTCTGGCACCCATTTTAGGAGCGATTAGTGATTATTCTGCTGCCAAAAAGAAATTTTTACGCTTTTTCGCTTATATGGGGATGATTGCGAGTGTTTTGCTCGCGTTCGTAGATAGTGGTGAATATCTGTTTGCCTCTTTTCTTTTAATAATTGGAACGATTGGTTTTTCAGGTGCGAACGTCTTTTACGATGCTTTCTTGCCTGAAATTTCAAAAGGAACAGACATGGACCGGGTATCCTCTAGAGGATTTGCCTTTGGATATATTGGTGGAGGTCTGTTGTTAGCCATTAACTTACTGATGATTCAGAAGTATGAATGGTTTGGCTTCTCCTCTACAGAGATGGGAACAAAAATTTCTTTTGTAACGGTTGGAATTTGGTGGTTTGTCTTTTCCATTCCTCTATTCAAAAATGTGAAGGAAGAGAAAAGAGAGGGGCAGGTGGAACGGACCAAATCCTATGCCCGCATTGGTTTTTCCCGCGTTGCTCATACATTTCGCGAAATCAATCAATACAAACAACTACTGATCTTCTTACTTGCTTTTTGGCTCTATAACGATGGCATTTCTACGATAATTAAAATGGCTACGATTTACGGTAGTGAAATCGGAATCGGATCATCACACCTTATTGCCGCACTTCTCATTACACAGTTTGTGGGCATTCCTTGTACCTTTTTCTTTGGATGGTTAGCCACAAAAATTACTGCAAAGCGAGCTCTGACTGTCACGCTCGTTGTCTATATAGGAATCGTAATTCTTGGTTATTTTATGAGTTCTGCCGCCCATTTCTATGCGCTCGCGATTTGTGTTGGGGTCGTACAAGGAGGAGCACAATCACTCAGTCGATCGATTTTTGGTCGTTTAGTTCCTGATGACCGACACGCGGAATTCTTTGGTTTTTACGGAATTTCGGCTAAGTTCTCAGCTATTATCGGCCCTGCCTTGTTCGGATTTGTCGGGGCAATCACCGGATCAAGTAAGCTTGGGATCTTTAGCTTGGTTATTTTCTTTGTAGTCGGTTTGATTTTACTTCAGAAGGTGGATATTTCAAAAGGGATGGAAGAAGCTCGTCAGAATACGATTCAGAAGGATAAGGTAGATGTACATGTTTAATGAAGAAACGGGACGACCTTCTAAAGGGTTGTCCCGTTTTTACGTCGTGATTCAGACGATAGGATTGCTGTATTGATTGACGGCATTTTCGCTTACTGGTTTACCTGTGTCATAAGAAATGTTCTGAATAAGGGAAGAAATCTTTTCTAGACCTTCGTCGGTGGGTTCCTCCCAGTATAAGAGGATTTCAGAACAAATTTCTAACCCTTCACGCCGTGCTTCCTCGTATAAATCCAAGAAACTTTCACTACGCGGCTCATTTGTCGCAGAATGATACCAGGTTCGGTGTTCTGTGTTCAAGAAGTCCTTATTAGAAGCGATTGGCTGGTGTGAAAACGAAGACACTAGTTGACCCAGAAGGGCATTTTTCCATCCGTAGGGATCATACAAAACACGGAACGCGCGTTTCATATCTTGATACGCTGCATGGACAAAGTCAGCAGGAATGGAACTGACGACCTGGGGGAAGAAAAAACTGATCTTTTGGGTCAGAAAAGCTGTGAGTTCCACATCAAGAGCCGGACCGACATCAATCTCACGGTATACAGGCGTTTTCCATGTCTTCAAATGTCGAAAACGTTCCATCATAATGGTATCTATGATCACTTCGAGCTTCTGATGTTTATTCTTTTCATACCCTGCGAAATAATGGATGAAGGGGTGTGTGTTTCGGTCTAAAATATGATGAGTAACAAATCCAAGTACATAGGCTTTGGTCGATTGATTTAACTCAGACGCACCTGCAATAAGGTCGATAAGAAACGGACCGCATGCCTCATGATGAAGCACATTTCCAATTTTATTGATGGACTCGTCTTTTTTCCACGGCCAAAAATTATGATAAAAGAATGGGTCTGGGCCCTGTGCTCCTAAATTGACGTAATTGCCTGTTGTTTGAAACTCACCTTGAGCTTTTATTCCGTCCATAATATCTTCAGCAAACAAAATATGTGTCCATATATTCGGCAAAATACTCCCTCCTTTATACTTTGTTTCCATTATAAGGCATAGGTGGAGGTGTGTCTTATGGTTTCTGTGAACAAAGGAAGGAATTTTGATACGGGTGGAGAATGAATAAGGGATAGAGTATTTTTCTCTATAAGCAGGTTTTATTGATTAAGATCTGTGGTATAAACATGGAGTGTGAGAAAGGGAGGATCACGATGGATTATCGTATTGAAAAGGATACGTTAGGCGAAATTAAAGTACCATCTGATAAATATTGGGGTGCCCAAACACAGCGAAGCAAAGAAAACTTTCCGATTGGAAACGAAAGAATGCCAAAAGAGGTTATTCATGCGTTCGCGATTCTGAAGAAAAGTGCGGCTCAGGCGAACTACGAACTAGGGCTTCTTGAGAAAGAAAAAGCAGATGCGATTGCTCATGCAGCAGATCGCATAACAAATGAAGAGCTAGAAGAGCATTTCCCTCTTGTCGTATGGCAGACAGGAAGCGGAACGCAATCTAATATGAATGTAAATGAAGTGATGGCATACGTAGGGAACGAATGGCTACAAGAACACGGCCATGAAGCACGTCTTCACCCAAATGATGATGTGAATAAATCGCAAAGTTCAAACGATACATACCCAACAGCTATGCACGTTGCTTCTGTACTGAAAGTAAAAGAAGCTGTATTACCTGCGTTGGCAACATTAAAGAAAACGTTAAAAGAGAAAATGGAAGCTTATAACGAAATCGTGAAGATTGGTCGAACGCATCTGCAGGATGCCACACCATTAACGCTCGGCCAAGAGATTTCAGGATGGCACCGTATGCTTGAAAAGACCGAAAAGATGCTTGAGGATAGCCTGACTTACGTTCGCGAACTAGCAATTGGTGGAACGGCAGTTGGAACAGGTTTAAATGCTCACGTAGATTTCTCTGATAAAGTTTGTAAAGCCATTAGTGAATTCACTTCTGAGACGTTTGTTTCTGCACCAAATAAATTTCATGCGCTAACGAGTCATGATGAGCTCGTCCACACCCACGGAGCTTTGAAAGCGTTAGCAGCAGATATGATGAAGATCGCGAATGATGTTCGTTGGTTAGCAAGTGGTCCTCGTTGCGGAATTGGTGAGATTACTATTCCTGCTAATGAGCCAGGAAGCTCAATTATGCCAGGGAAAGTAAATCCGACTCAAAGTGAAGCCGTTACAATGGTCGCAACACAAGTTATGGGGAATGATGCAACGATTGGTATTGCTGCAAGCCAAGGAAACTTCGAGCTGAATGTCTTTAAACCGGTAATTGCATACAACTTCCTTCAATCATGTCAGCTTCTAGCGGACAGTATGGAATCATTTAATGAGCGTTGTGTAGAAGGTTTAGAACCAAACCAAGAGAAGATCAATCAATATTTGAAAGATTCTCTTATGCTCGTTACAGCGTTAAATCCACACATCGGCTATGAGAAAGCAGCTAAGATTGCAAAGCATGCTTTTGAGCATGATCAAACGCTAAAAGAAGCGGCTGTTGATACTGGAATTCTTACAGCAGAACAAGTAGACGAATACATTGATCCAAAAGCAATGACACAGCCTACCCAATAAACACACACAAAGGAGCCCTCGAGTTACTCGAGGGCTTTTTCCAATCGTATTAAATTATTTTCCACCGTACTGTTGCTCAGCCATTTGTACAAGACGTTTAGTGATTTCTCCGCCTACAGAACCGTTTTGACGAGCTGTAGAGTCTGGGCCTAAGTTTACGCCGAACTCTTGAGCAATCTCATACTTCATTTGGTCAAGTGCTTGTTGTACACCAGGTACTACAAGTTCGTTAGAGTTGTTGTTAGCCATGTGGATTCACCTCTTTATCATGTATTGGTGGGCTCCTCTGGGTTGTTTACCAGAGCCGAAAGCCCCTGCTTGAAAAGTTGAGGTTTGTGTTTCTGTGTAATCCTATTGTGTGAAAAATAATAGGACTTATGAGAGGTAATTATCTCCAACACTTTTAGTGAAAATTACCAAAGCATTCTGTTCATAGTTTTCCTTATAAGGGTCACAATAGTTATCACAGGAGGTGAAAACATCATGGCTTACAACAACTCAAATGAATTAGTAGTACCAGGTGTACAACAAGCTTTAGACCAAATGAAAACTGAAATTGCACAAGAATTTGGCGTTCAACTTGGTCCAGACTCCACTTCCCGTCAGAATGGATCAGTTGGAGGAGAGATCACTAAGCGCTTAGTTCAAATGGCTGAACAGCAGTATGGTGGTTCTCAACAACAATAACAACTTCATACTATGGCTTAAGAGGGATGGGAAACCATCCCTCTTTTTATGGTAATACAGCTCTGTAGCTGAGAAGGGACCGTTAACGTTGATAAGTGGTTGGGCTTGCTCGGGGACAGCTCGCTTTCCTGCTGGGAGCTGGGAAGCCTCCTCGTTCGCTATCGCTCTCTGTGGGGTCTCCCCTAGGCTCCTTTCCCAGCGGGGGTCTTCGCAGTCCCCGAGCAAGCCCCATCATTAAAGGGGGGGGGCGGTCCCATGGAATGTATCAGGGATGTCTATTGCTTTATTATTGAGATAAAGAAGGTGAAAAGATGTTCATTTGTCCAGCTTGTAATGGATTTGAGGTACTTGCTACTTCTTGTCCGGAGTGTGAAGGGGAGATGAGGGACCGGGGGAGATTGGTGGATTATTTGGATGAGTATAGTCCTTATTTAGAGGATGAGGGACTAAAGTTAGTAGATGGATTAAAGCATTCAACAGATGAGCATACTTGCCTTCATGTGCTTTACTGCTCTCAGTGCGAAACGACGAATGAGTTTGTGGTGCAGGAAGAGGAGCGGTAAATAGAGGTTAAAGGGGTGGGCTTTTGAAAAAGCTCACTTTTTTTGTGTGTAAAGAGTCAGGACGAGGCGAAAAAGTGTCCGGATGCCGTGCTGGAGAGTCAGGACCACGGTGTAAAGAGTCGGGACGAGGGGAGAAAGTGTCCGGACGCTGTGCTGAAGTGCCAGGACCATGATGGAAAGAGTCGGGACGAGGGGAAAAAGTGTCCGGATGCCGTGCTGGAGAGTCAGGACCATGATGGAAAGAGTCGGGACGAGGGGAAAAAGCGTCCGGATGCCGTGCTGGAGAGTCAGGACCACGGTGTAAAGAGTCGGGACATGGCGAGAAAGCGTCCGGATGCCGTGCTGAAGTGCCAGGAACACAGGAGTAAAAGTCGCTACAAAACTTAAAAAGGCTGCCTCAAATAAATGGGGCAGCCTTTCGTATTATATTGTTTATCGAATGCGATTTTCAGTCTCTTTGTCAAAGAAGTGAGCTTTGTTCATGTCTAGGGCAAGGTCAATTTTTTGACCTCCGTTAATATCAGAACGGGAGTCGACGCGGGCGATGAATTCCTGACCTTTTACGGAAGAATATAAGTAGGATTCAGAACCCATTAGCTCAGCTACATCGATCGTTGCATTGATCTTTGTATCTTGGCTCGATTCGATGAATACAGGCTCGTCATGGATATCTTCAGGGCGGATTCCAAGGATCAGTTCTTGGTCGATATAACCACGTTCGCGAAGAATTTTCATCTTTCCTTCAGGGACTTTGATGCGGTAGTCATCAATGTAGAAGTCGCCATCTTTTAGCGTGCCGTGTAAGAAGTTCATGGCCGGTGAACCGATGAATCCTCCTACGAATACGTTTTCTGGCTCATCGTAAACATCTTTTGGACGGCCGACTTGCTGGATGAATCCGTCTTTCATAACGACAAGGCGTGTTGCCATTGTCATCGCCTCTGTTTGGTCGTGTGTAACGTAAATCGTAGTCGTTTGAAGGCGTTGGTGAAGCTTTTGAATTTCTGCGCGCATTTGAACACGTAGTTTTGCATCAAGGTTTGATAAAGGTTCATCCATTAAGAATACCTTAGCATCACGTACGATCGCACGGCCTAGGGCTACACGCTGACGTTGTCCACCTGAAAGGGCTTTTGGTTTACGATCTAAGTATCCTTCAAGGCCTAGAATTTTAGCTGCATCCTGCACACGGCGATCGATTTCATCTTTCTTGAACTTACGAAGTTTTAAGCCGAAAGCCATGTTATCATATACGTTCATATGTGGGTAAAGAGCATAGTTCTGGAACACCATTGCAATATCACGATCTTTTGGTGCTACATCGTTCATGCGCTTATCATCAATCATAAAGTCTCCGCCAGAAATTTCTTCAAGTCCTGCAATCATACGAAGTGTTGTTGATTTACCACAACCGGAAGGACCTACAAATACGATAAATTCTTTATCTTTAATATCGAGATTGAAATTGTCTACTGCTGTTACTTTATTATCATAAACTTTTTGGATGCCATCTAATTTTAACTCAGCCATTGTTCTTCCCCCTATTTATGAAAGCGTTTTATTAACTGACTTAAGTGTAGATAATTTTTAGAAAATGGTAAATGGAAGAAGTGCACAAAGATCGTATAGGTGTTTGTGCACTTTACCTAAAAGCTAGTCCTTATGATGAAGATTCATAATGGCCAAATAGGTGATGAGTGCGCCTTGAAACTGCTTTACATCTATCCCTGTCTTCTCAATAAACTTGTCCACCCGATATTGCAGGCTGTTTCGGTGCATATATAATTTTTTAGCGGCTAAAGTGGTGTTTGAATTTGATTCAAGGAAGATTTGAATTGTATGTAATAGATCGGGTTCGTCGATGACTGGGTGAAGCAATGTATACGTTATGTTTTCGGCATCTTGCTGGCTCAGGCCATCTAAGTACAAATAGGTAATCGCATCCTGATAGGTTGTAACGGGCTTTGGATGGTAGCGAAGCATCTTATGAAATAGAGTCGTTCCCCATGTGTGAGCATGTTGAATATCGTTCTTTGATTCGTAGTAAGGGGTAATGTAAAGCGTGAGTTTAGTATAAAAGTCGCTCATCAATACATCAATCATTTGCTCATATTCGATTGGTTCTCTTGCGTGTTCAAATTGCTCCTCCACAATAATGCCCTCATGCTGATGATTCCAGATGATTGGCATTGGATACGGGAAGAGACCTTGAATGGCTTCGTGAAATACTTCGGGCTCAATGTCTTGGTTGGCTAATGAAAAGAAGACCAAGCGAAAGGAATGGGGAAATGGTGTGTGCTCATTTGGCACTTCTTCATTTTGCATCCATCTTTGCCAGAGCTGTTCTCTAGTCGTCCGTGTTGGCTGTTGCTCAATAAAAGGGGTAAGAAACGTATTTAATAACTCCTGTTCATTCTTAGTGATCGTGTTCTTAGGGATACCGATCATCTCATCTTCAGGAGTCTTAAACCAGTGGTACCGATTCCAATCATCATTCATGTGTGTCGTTAACGTAATAGCTTGTGGAAAGATGGCTTGGATCTGTTCGAACATTAGAATCCCTCTTTCTTCTATTATAGTTTTTTACCATTGGCTCTGTTATAGTTTAGTGTTGCTATTTATAGGCTTGTTCAATACCTGAAGCTGTGACATTCAGGTATAGATTGGCCGTCTTCGTTCGCTGGTGCTTGGGGTGTCTTGGGATCGGCTCGCTTTCCGCGGGCGAGCTGTCGAGCCTCCTCCCTCACTTCGTTCAGTCCGGGGTCTCGTCGACCTCTTTCTCCCGCAGGAGTCTCCCCGTTCCCCAGACACCCCTTATCTAATTATGATGAGACGGCGCGAGACCCTCCAGAGAGCGCAAGCGAACGAGGAGGCTTTTAAGGGAACCACCTTACGCTCAGACTAACGCTAACGGAAACATTCTCACTTTCAGGTGCTCCATATTAGGGACTTATATGTCACGTGTTAAAAATCAACAACCAACTTTAACAAGGTCTTTTACTGTTATTAACCCTATTATACCAATAGGATTAATAAGTAGACAGGCTATCGCTTTTTTTCCAAGCGATGGTATTGTATAATATACTTATAAGGGTACTAAACAAATTGGCTTATTTATAGATAAAAATTCGGAAGGGGGAAGAAATGATGGCAAATCAAGAAGTCCAAGACATGAACCAATATACGCAAGATATGAAAAATCGCTTAAAACGTATTGAAGGACAAGTTCGTGGTGTTCTTAAGATGATGGAAGAAGATAAAGAGTGTAAAGACGTAATCACACAATTATCTGCTGCACGTTCCGCAATCGACCGTTCGATTGGCTATATTGTAGCAAAGAACTTAGAGACGTGCCTGCGAGAGTCTCAGGAAAATGGGGAGCCGGCTGACGAACTGATTCAAGAAGCCGTGCAGATGATTGTAAAAAGTCGTTAAACAAAAGATGAGAGAAAGGCGATCCGAGAGAGGATCGCCTTTTTTTTATTTGTGCTTTTGATGTTCTGTTTCATGAGGATAGGCTTCATGTTGCTTTGGTAATTCGCGTGCTTCCTCGATCTGAGCGCGATTGTATCTTGAATTAACCGTACCACCAGCCATACCTTCATTAATCATCCGATCCACATCAACTTCATAATGTTCACGGCTGTCTCGTTCGCGTTCGTTTTTTGGGTCTGCCACTTAAGATCATCTCCTTTCAGAATTAGTTTTCCGATGTTAGAGATGCGCTATGCATAGCCCTTTTCTTCTGTCATACATTTAGTAGTAGAAGGAGAGGTGGAATACCGTGACACAATCTGCTTTTTTGAACAATTTAGAGGCTGCCATTGAAGCGGAGTGGACAGCTAATGATTTCTATAAACGATTAATGGAAGATACCCCTAACCCCTTATTTAAGGAGTTTATCGAGCATGCAGCAGAGGATGAAGAAAAACACTATCACAGCTTTCAGAAGCTGTATTATCAACTAACAGGTCACTATTATGAACATCCGATGAAGCGAAGAGATTATGAATCCTTTGAAGACGGAGTAGTAGAAGCACTGAAGGATGAACTAGAAGCAAGTGATTTATATAGAGATATGATTCTTCGTATACCCGTGCAATATGCCTATGAACCTCTATTCATAGCTATGACTGATGAAATGGAACATGCTACTCGATTTTCCACCATTTATGGACGACTCCGATAACTTTACTCCTTTAAAGCGATAACGGGTGTCTGACACACTGCATTCATTTAAAGCATCGACGCGTGTCTGGCACGCATCGATGCTTTAGTGTGTGAAAGGGTGTCTGGCACGGGTTATGGTTGGCGTTGGTGGTATAGGTATTTGGCGTATCGGTATGGGTAGGATAGGATGACGTTTTGTTCTCGCTGAAAGGTTGGGTGGTCGTATAGGACATATCCGGGCTTTGAGTTGGCTTCAAACATCCATACCTGACCTTCTTGATCGATGCCGAAGTCAAAGCCGATTTCGCCAAGAGGGCCTTTTAGCGTACGATCGAGTACTTGGCTTATCTCTAAAGCGGAGCGTTCGAGTTGGGTATAGACCCGTTGACTCTCCCGGTCGTCAAACAATTCATCTAACGTATGAAGGGAGCCGCCTCGTCTTACATGAGTGGTAAGGCTGCCTTTTCCAGCGAACTTTGTGCATATAGCTGTTACGACCCATTCGTTTTTTTCATTTTTGTTCGTGTGGACCCTGTAATCCATAGGGGTAGAGCGTTTCGTTTTAAGGTCAATTTCTGGCTGTACAATATATCCATATAACCCATTTGGAAACTGTTGCTTGAGCATGTTTTGACCGTCCTGGTAACGTTGGTGGACAAGCTTTTCCCCTTCGTAGTACTGACATTCGATTTCACCGGTTTCTTCGCGTAAACGACACCGCTTAATGCCTGTACCCTTACTGCCATGTATCGGTTTAATATATAGCTTCTTCTCATGTTGGAGCATTTCAAGAACACGCTCAGGCGATGGGTGCAGAGTTGTGGATGGGAGGAAATGGGAAACTTGGTACGTCCGCTTTAGTTTGTCATAGATTCTCCATTTGTTAAAAAATCCAGAATTAAACCAGATGGTCTTTTGCTGTAGTTTTTTTCTTGTCTGAATAACGAGAGGATGGTGCTCAATTTTACGATTCGGAATGCGGTCATAGATGACGTAAGGAATAGGATAGGTCTGGCGCTCCCAAGCACCATTATGAAAGACATAACCATCAATGGTTTCGTTCTCTGTGTTAACGTGTTGGTAGCCAAATACGATGGTTTCAAAACCATAGGATTGTCCAGTTAGAGCCATCGCTTCAAAGATGGATGTCCGGTCTCCGATGGGGGACGTCGCATTGTCGGTAAAGCCTGCTGTAAAAATACCAAGAAGAGGCTGAAGTAGTAGGCGCTCCTCATCTACGGAACAAGACACGGTTGTAAGGTTTGGTAACTTCAGTTCTGTATGCAATTGAGATGAAAGATAAAGCGTATCTTCATCTTTCTGGTGGGTCATGACTTCAATCTCTTTTGATTCCACTCCGCACCAGATGGTTTTGACGTGATGAAAGGCAGGGTACACTTCTTTAGGTACAATAATCCTCATTTTTTGACTTGTGTACGTTTTAACATAAAAATGATATGATTCCATGTTCTCTGGCCTCCTAGCTCCCCGTTTCTAATTCATTTTATGAGCGAAGAAAACATTTCATGCGAAGGCTTTTCTTACCTTTTTGATTTGGGTATACTATACTTTTAGTGAATAGATGGAAGAAGAAAGGTAGATCTCATGAATACATTTATAATGATCCTAATGATGATCGCAATAGGAGCCTTAATTGGTGGGATGACGAACTCCCTTGCGATCCGTATGCTATTTCGTCCTTTTAAACCGAAATATTTCCTGAACAAACGTATTCCGTTTACACCTGGTTTGATTCCTAAACGTCATGATGAACTGGCTGAACAACTGGGAAAAATGGTAACTGATCACTTGTTAACACCTGAGGGTATTCAAAGAAAGCTAGCTGATGAATCCTTTCAGCAACAAGTTGTGGATTATGCCCAGAAAGAAGCGTCGACTTTTCTTTCTAGTGAACGTTCCTTGCAACAAGTGATGGATGATTTTCAGATCCCGGTCAGTCAGCAAGTCATTGAAAGTAAGCTAAAAGGTTTTACTGAAGATAAGGTAGCGGCTTATATGAAGGATCGAAGAGAGAAATCAGTTCGAGAATTAATTGGGGACCAAGCCTTTTATAAAGGGAAAGCCCAAGTCGGTAAGGCCAGTGAATACATCTTAAATCAAATCGATTCTTTCATTTCAAGTGAAGAAGGAAAAGCAAAGATCGGTGTAATTATTGAAGATTATCTTGAAGGACAAGGCTTCCTTGGCAATATGATTTCATCCTTTATGGGGAACCAGGGGCTTGCCGATAAAGTGCAGCCTGCTGTTTCTGATTTCTTAAACTCTGAGGATGCTCATTATTGGTTGAAAGAAGTGCTTCATACGGAATGGGATAAGTGGATGGAAAGGCCATTTTCTGTCTATGAAGAGAAACTTGGATTAGATGGCATTCCTGAAAAAGTGAGTGAAGAAATCGTCAAAGCCATTCCTACAAACGTATGGCTTGAGCGTTCGATTCGTGAGCACACAGAAAATGTCCAACCATACATCATTCAAACCCTCGTGCCCCAACTCGTTCACAAAGTGGGAGATGCGCTTTCAACGAGACTTCCTTCTATTATGGAAACCCTTCACTTATCAGAAGTGGTTCGTAAAGAAGTAGAGTCTTTCCCTGTGGAGCGTTTAGAGGAAATTGTATTAGGCATATCAAAACGAGAATTTAAAATGATTACCTATTTAGGGGCGCTACTTGGAGGGCTGATTGGCCTTATTCAGGCGGGAATTATTCTTTTAATAGGATGATTAATGGGAATTCCTATACACAGCTAGTCTCGTTTGTTATAGTGGTAAGGAATGAAAAAGAAAAACACTTGTAGGAGGCATATACATGGCTAATATCTATGATCACGCTTATGAGCTAGAAACAGCTCTACGCAACAGTGAAGAATTCACACAATTACAAGAAGCATACAACGCAGTAATGTCTGACGAAGCAGCGAAGCAAATGTTCGATAACTTCCGTAACACTCAGATTGAACTTCAGCAGAAACAAATGCAAGGTCAAGAAATCTCTGAGGAAGAAGTTGAACAAGCTCGTAAAGTAGTTGAGACAGTTCAACAGCACCCTCAAATTTCTAAACTTATGGAACAAGAACAACGCTTAAACCAAGTGATTAACGATGTTAGTCGCATCATCACGAAGCCTCTTGAAGACCTTTACGGTGCTGGAGAAGGCGAACAACAATAAGACTTTAAAACCCGCTAGCCTATTAGGTTAGCGGGTTTTTTTATGTTTTAAAGTTGTAGTGTGACGTAAAACATGCAAGCGAGTTGTTACAAGGCGCGTGTAAAGACATATCAACGAACCCTTTTAACTTAATTATCTCCCCCAAAAAAGCAGGATTTTTTAGGAAGTTCCTCGAATGTTGTTGGTACGATTGTAGCGGAATTTGACTTTATTAAACGAATGGGGGAGTTTTATGAGTTATTATACGATAGACCGATCGAATGGCATTACGCATCTGCAATTGAATCGACCAGATAAAATGAATGCGTTAAATCAGGACAGTCTTAGGGAACTAAAGCATCACTTGCAAACCATTGAAGACAATCAGGACCTGATTGTGATCCTTTCTGGAGCGGGGAAGGGGTTTTGTGCTGGTGGAGATTTAGCGATGATGCAGGGAACGCGGGATAAACAGGCTTATGAAGAAGTGATGGATGATATCGAAGAAATTATGATGCGCTTATTCCTTATGAAGAAATTAGTGATCTCTGCTGTTCATGGCCCTGCTGTAGGTTTAGGGCTTAGCCTTGCGCTAGCTTGTGATTATGTAGTGGCTCATAAAGAAGCAAGCCTATCTATGAATTTTATTGGGGTAGGCCTGTTGCCTGATGGGGGCGGTCATTTTTGGCTTCAGGAACGACTAGGCACTCAGCGGGCTAAGTTGTTTGCCTGGGACGGGAAAGCTTTGTCCGGAGAAGAAGCTCTTACAGAAGGTCTTGTCGATGAAGTGTGCGAAACGGAAGTAGAAGAACGTGCAGAGAACCTGGCCGCTTACTGGAGCCGCAGGCCTTTACAAGCTATGATTCGTTCGAAGCGCGTGTATCACGGGCAGTCTGTCCAACGATTGAAGCATTTAATGGACCAGGAGCGCCTTCATCAATTTGAACTTCGTCACACAGAAGACCATAAAGAAGCGGTAGCCGCTTTTATGGAAAAGCGTTCACCTGTGTTTAAAGGAGAATAAGGAAAGAAAGCGCCTGTCTGGAATGATTGAAATCCAGGCAGGCGCATTTTAGTTTAGCGATGGAATAACACCATACGGCCATCAGGGGACACGCAGCGGTGAGTGTGTTCGTCGTACCCGTTATCTGCGAGTAGATTCTGGCCAATTTTCTTAGCATCTTGGTCGTCTTGAGCTTCAAAGGACTCTTCTAATAATTGAGTTCCGTCTGGAGCAAAGACTGTTAAAATATAAGCTTCCATAATCAATTCCTCCTCTTTCTCTTCTTCTTACATATTCGAAAGTAGTAGCTGTTTCTCCTCCTTCATAAAAAATGAAACTTCTGATCTGATGACACGTATTTATAAATGAGAAGGGGGAGAAGTTGTATGACGTTAACATTAAATGAAGTAACAAAGCGCTTTGGGTCTCACACAGCGGTCGATCATTTGTCATTAACCATACCGGAAAGTCAGATCTTTGGTTTTTTAGGTGCAAATGGAGCGGGCAAAACGACAACATTCCGAATGATCCTGGGTTTATTAGATGCAAGCCAAGGGTCAATCGAATGGAACGGGGAAGCGATTGACTATAGCAAAAGCCACCTCATAGGGTATTTACCCGAAGAACGAGGGTTATATCCAAAATTAACCGTTAAAGATCAACTCATTTACTTAGGGAAATTAAGAGGTATGACCAAGCAGGAAGTCATACGAGAGTTAGATGAGTGGTTGGAACGTTTTCATGTGCCAGAATACAAGAACAAAAAGATAGAGGAATTATCAAAAGGAAATCAGCAAAAGATTCAATTTATCTCAGCCGTTATTCATAAGCCAAAACTGCTCATATTGGATGAACCATTTTCTGGGCTTGACCCGGTTAATGTGGAACAGTTGAAACAAGCGGTAGTGAACTTGAAAGAAAGCGGGACCTCGATTGTATTTTCCTCGCACCGTATGGAGCATGTGGAAGAACTTTGTGAGCACTTATGTATTCTACATAAGGGGAAGCCCGTTGTTCACGGTGGATTAAAAGAGATAAAACGGTCATTTGGAAAGAAGAACGTTGTGGTACATGCGGACTTTGATGTATCGTACCTTCGAGACCTATCAGGCGTAGTGTCCTACAGAGCTGTAGGAGAGGGATGTGAACTTCAAGTTGAAGATGAAGAAGCTGCCGGACGAGTGTTTCGTGCCCTTCAAGATCGAGGGTTTGTCCGCACCTTTGACCTTGAAGAACCATCGTTAAACGATATCTTTATAGAGAAAGTGGGGGATTCGTATGAATAAGTTTTGGATCGTTCTCGGTCATACGTATCTTAGCCGGCTGAAATCGAAGACGTTTCTCATTACGACAGGTATTATCCTATTATTAATTTTCGCTTTAACGAACTTCCAAAATGTAATGGATTCGTTTGATGATGGTGAAAGTAAAGCGCCAAAGATTGCCGTGGTGGATGAGGAAGGGTCTTTCTTTAAAGATTTAGAAGAACAAGTCAATGCCCAGCAAGCTGAACTCGAACTTGAATCCTTCCAGGGAGAAGCGGAAGAAGCGAAGCAAGCGGTTCAGGATGGAGAGTATCAAGGGGTGTTAATGCTTCAAACTAGTGAAGGGATCCCGACAGGTACGTACTATACCGAGCAAATCGCTGAGAGCTCCATTAGTGGGCGTCTTCAACAAGCTCTTCAGCAAGTGAAGGTGTCTGTTGCGACTGAACAAGCGGGGATCGACCAACAAACCGTGAATGGAATTTTTGCCCCTGTTTCCTTTGAGAAGGTCGCCCTCGATAAGAAAGCTAAGACACAAGAAGAGCTAAGCGAGGCGCGAGGTTTGGTATATGTCATGCTGTTCCTTCTTTATATTGGAGTCATTATGTATGGAAATATGATTGCGCAAGAAGTGGCTCAGGAAAAGTCATCTCGAGTGATGGAGATTTTAATTTCGAGTGTCTCCCCTGTGACGCAAATGTTTGGAAAAATTATAGGGATTGCGCTGTTAGGAATTACCCAATTCGGTTTGATTCTACTCGTAGGGGTTCAGTCGGTCTCTAGGAATATGGATCAACTAGAAGGTGGCATTTTTACCTATTTCGGATTAGGTGATGCGAATGCGACCACACTCGTTTATGCTGTAATCTTTTTCTTATTAGGATACTTGTTATATGCGACGCTTGCGGCGATGCTTGGGTCTCTTGTCAGTCGTACAGAGGATGCGCAACAAGTCGTTACTCCAATGATCTTACTGATCGTAGCGGCATTTATGATCGCTATGTATGGTTTGAACGCTCCTGAGACCACACTTGTTACAGTAACTTCATTTATTCCGTTCTTTGCGCCGATGTTAATGTTTCTGCGGGTAGGGATGCTTGACGTGCCTCTTTGGGAAGTAGGGGTCTCGATTGGACTGCTTATTGGGACCATTCTTCTTCTTGCTGTTATTGGAGGAAGAATTTATCGAGGCGGCGTGTTGATGTATGGAAAAGGGAATGTAGTAAAAAGTTTCAAACGTGCCTTTCAATTATCTAAAAAAGAATCATAATCAGAACACAGCCTGGGATTATTCCCCGGCTGTGTTTTCTTTTTTATATTGCATATTCGTTGTTTGATGATCAGGCTCATCACGGAAACGCTCGACAGGTCCGCTGTTTGGAGAGCCTTTAACACTTGCAGCACTTTTTCCACGTTCTGAAGGATTCTTCTTTCTCTTTGCCATTTATAATCACCTCCTTTCATAGCGTATCCTGATCCGAATGAATTATAAGGCGAACGTGCTTTCGGTGGATTCCTCTGGTAAAATACAAGCAATAGGTTAAGAAGGGAGCTTTGAGATATGAAGCCGACGCTTCGTTTCATACATTGTGCAGACCTCCATTTGGACAGTCCCTTTAAAGGGATCGGATCAGGGCTTGCGGGCCGTTTATATCAAGAGGTGGTAGAAAGTACATTTCAGGCATTTGAACGGGTCATTTCTCACGCTGTTGAGAACAAAGTGGATTTTGTTTTAATGGTGGGAGATTTATTTGATCAAGATGGACGAAGTTTGAAAGCCCAGATTCGTTTAAAGAATGGATTTCAAACCTTACATAAAGCAGGAATCAACGTGTTTGTTTCCCATGGAAATCATGATCATACAGGGGGAAGCTTCTATCCTGTTGAATACCCGGAGAATGTGACTATTTTTAAAGAGGAATCTGTCTCGGTCGTTCCTTTTTATAAAAATGGAGAACACGTGGCGAACATTGAAGGATTTAGTTACCCCGAAAGAGCGGTTTATGAAGAGAAGGTAGGGGAGTACAAGCGGTCGGAAGAAGATGTGTTCCATATCGGAATGTTACACGGGAGTATTGCGACAAATACCGACCATGATGTCTATGCTCCTTTTAGGCTGGGACAATTAAATGAGGTGGGTCTTGATTATTGGGCTCTTGGCCATATTCATAAGCGACAGATCTTGCAGGATGACCCGCCTGTGGTTTACCCAGGAAACATACAAGGCCGGCATCAGAATGAGAGTGGGGAGAAGGGCTGCTACCTTATTGAATTAGGAGAGGGGGATACAACCCTCACGTTTTTGGCTACGAGTGCCATACGGTTTATGGATGTGTCGTTTGATTCTGTCCATTCTAGCATTGAGCTTTATGAACAAGTAGAGCACTGGAAAGAAAAGAATAGAAATACATTAGCACCTGTATTGGTGAAAGTGGTTGTAGAAGGGTCCAACATGGAAGGGGCGCGGGAAAGAGAGGCGCTCCGTGATCTTATTGATATCTGGAACGAGGCAGAGGAAGAGGAGTCCAGTTGGATTTGGATTCAAAGTCTTGTGACGGAAACGAAGCCGACGTGGGATCGTGAAGAATTGAAAGAAGGGTCTCATTTTATTGCTGATTTAATTCGTCACATTGATTCGAAAAAACAAGAAGTGGATCAGATCGTGAGCGAATTAACTTCGCATAAACAAGGTCGCAAGTATATAGGATCGTTTACAGAAGAGGAGAAGAAAGAGATCGTCCGAGACGCAGAGACGTATTTGCTCACATCCTTATTAGAGAAGGAGCGGACAGAATGAGATTAAAACAGGCTTTCATATATGGCTTTGGGAAATGGCAGCAGGAGACGATTGATTTCCGAGAGGATGGTTTAACTGTTTTCTATGGAAAAAATGAAGCAGGCAAGTCCACGCTGAGGCAATTTATGATGTATATGCTCTTTAACTTTCCACCTAAAAAGGTGAAAGCATTCGTGCCTAAGATGGGAGGAACGGTTGGAGGACGTTTAGTCATCGAAGATCCTTCTTACGGTTTGATTACGGTTGAGCGTGAAATGAATCAGAACGGTGGAAAAGCGCGATGTTTATTTGACGATGGAACTGAGCGTGAGGAGGACTGGTTGAGGCATTATTTAAAAGGGATCGATCAACCTACATTTGAAGCCATCTTCTCCTTTGATCTTCATGACATCCAACATATTCATACAATCGGTTCTAAAGCTATTGGAGATGTTTTGTTTGGGGTTGGTATGACCGGTTCTGAACAAATCTACAAGGTGGAATCGAAACTTGAGAAAGAGATGGAGAGGTTGTTTAAGAAACAGGGGAAGAAACCGGAGTTAAACGAACAATTTGCCCTAGTTAAGGAAATGGAAGGAACACAAGCTCAGTTAAAACAAGAAGAACGGAAATATGCAGATTTAAAAATGGAGGAAGATGAAGCCTCGAATGAACTGAATCAGTTACAAGAGAAGCGCTCTGCCGGTACGCTTCATAAAGATCGTTTGGAAAAACACAATCAAGCTGCCCATTTGATTTTCCGTTATCAACAACTTACCGAAAAGCGGACGTCGTTACCTGATCATCTTTCGTTCCCTGAACAGGGACTTGAGCGGTATTATAAATGGAAAGAACAAGAGATGCCCATCCTTAGTGAACGAGAAGTCGTGCAACAATCTCTTAAAGAGATTGAAGCTGAGAGGGAGGGCGTGCCTGATTATGATGCGGACCTTGTCGATGAGGGAACGAAGTGGATGGAGCGAAAGCCAGAGTATGATCGAAATGATGCTCGCTTGGAGACGTTGATAGCTGAATCTACTCAAGAGCAGGATCAAATATCTCGTAAGCTAGATGAATTAGGCATTCAGCTCACATTTGAAGAGCTCTTAGATCTTTCCTTGCCTTTCTACTTAGAGGAAGAATGGCAGCAAATGAGCCGGGAAAAAGCGTCGCTTGAAGAAGACAAGGATCGATTGCACCAAGAAATCCGAGCCAATCAGGAAGAACAGTCACGCATACAGCGCTATGTGAGTGAACATAGAGATAAACGGCTTTCAGAAGAGGAAGAAGCCCGGTTACGAGCCAAGGTAAGCAATGCCAGGGAGAATGTATGGAAGAAAGAGATGGAAGAGGAAGAGCTTAAAAGTCGAAACCAGTTTGCTAAGAAACAATCAAAGCTTGGGAACCAAATGGCGGTTGTAGGAATCGTCCTTGCCTTTGCAGGTGGGATAAGTGGATGGATTTTGTCTGATCCGATCTGGTTTATTTTCAGCGCTATCCTATTAATCGCAACTCTCTTACTCGTAAATCAATTAAAGCAATCAACGGTTCAATCACCAACAAACGACAGACGCGGGGAAGAGGTGTCTACTGCTACCCTTTCAGAATGGGAGAGACAGTTACAAGAACAAGATCACCTTGTTCAAGAGCGCCTGAAATATGAGCAAGAGGGGCAAACCTTAAGGATGAGGGAGATTCAATTAGAAGAACAGCTTCATACACTAGGCCAACGTCAGCAAAGGATCAAGCAAGTGATAGAGGAACAGGTGGAGAACTATCCGTTTCTTCGTGATGTGTCCGAAACCTATTGGCCAAAAGTGTACCAGCGACTCTCAAACCTCCAGACCAGACAACATGAATGGTGGAAAAAGCAAGAACAAATTGAATCCATCGCGGCCCGTCAAAAAACGTTAGAAAATCAATTATTTTTCTTTGCAGACCGTTTACAACTAGGACGTGAAGGGGAAATAGGTTTCATATGGAATAACGTAGCAGACTATGTTGAAAAGGCAGAAGAGTCGAAGCGTGACCGTTCTAAGTTAACGGAACGTTCCATCCATCTACAGAAGCAACTCGAGCAGCTAGAACAAAGGCAAGGGCCGATCCAAAGGGAGTTGCAACAGCTGTATGATAAAGCATGTGTCACAGAAGCGGAGTCGTTTCTTCAGAAAGGGGAAATGGCAACCGAGATAGCAAATATAGAGGCAGAACTTCATCAAGTAGAGAAACAAATTGATACCATCTATATGGACAATGACGCATCATCCGAAGCCAAGTCAATGAAGATTGATGAACCCTCATTGAAAGAAGCTCTCGAGCGTGCGAGAGGAGAGCTCGAAGCGGTCGAAAAGGAGATCGAAGAAAAGCGCCAGCAATTAGCCGATCTTCGTTCAGCGATTCAGTATCTTGAAAAAGATGACCGGTATTCAAAGAAACGACATGAAGTGACCTTAGGAAAAGAAAAGAGCCGGGAGTTAGCGAAAGAGTGGGCAACCTATAAAGTAGCCCATACGTTCTTAAAAAGGACCAAACAAATGTATCAGGAAGAAAGAATGCCAGCTGTTATTGAATATTGCGGCCACTTTTTCTCCATCCTAACAAGAGGTACATATTTACGTGTATGGATGCCGGAAGAAGGTGCCCTGACGGTAGAGAGGAAAGATGGGTATCGTTTCTCTGTTGAGTCCCTGTCTCAAGGTACAAAAGAACAATTATATGTAGCCTTACGGTTAGCCTTAAGTCAAACGATAAAAGAAGAACATCCTTTACCTTTCATTATTGATGATGCTTTTGTAAACTTCGATAACGAACGAACGGATGAAATGTTAGAGGTCCTTCAACAAATTTCACAGGATCAACAGGTCATTCTGTTCACGTGTAATGATGCAATTAATCAAAAAATAACAGAACGTAAAAAAATTTTTTTATAAAAATTAAGTTTTTATTTGTCATGACCTCGCACTTTTGGAATAATAGTGATAAAATACTTGAGGACAATGTCGAATAAAGCTAGTGGAGGGTCGTCCATTGGTAGATAAAGAAAGAAGTCAAGAATGGACAGAATATGAAGAAACAATAGAAAAATTTATTCAAGTGATCGCCAAAAACATGAGCCTGTACGGAATCACCTCTTCAGTAGGTCGACTGTATGGAACGCTTTACTTTGCAGATCAGCCAATGACGCTAGATAATATGCGTGATGCGCTTGAAATGAGTAAGACAAGTATGTCGACTGGTGTGAGAGCTTTATCAGAGATGAAGATGGTTGAACCAGCTTTCCGAAAAGGAGTACGTAAAGATTTATATAAATCTGAAGAGGATTGGTATAAATCCTTCACATCTTTATTCGGGAACCGTTGGCGACACCATACCGAAACAAACATCGAAGAAGCTGATGAGGCGATCTCTGAACTTCGATCCATTATGGATGATACAGACGACGAAGAGTTACAAGGAATGATCCAACGAGATATTGACCGATTAGAGTACGCGAAAGAGTATTACCGCTGGCTCATGAAGTTTATCCGTGTCGTTGAATCAGGCGAGATCTTTAAATACGTACCAAAGGGTGACTAAGTCTCCCCCTTGGAAGAAGCATGTCTATCATCAGACATGCTTTTTTTGTGCTCTAAAAGGTCTTATGATACCCGAAGTGTTAAGCGCAAAAATGGCTTGTTTCCGTTATATCTTATAAGGAAAAGGTGAGCCTGGAAACTGCGAGACTCCCGTGGGCAGAAGAGCCTAGGTGAGACCCCGGAGGCCGGCGTAGCCGGGTGAGGAGGCTCACCAGCTCCCCACAGGAAAGCGAGTGGTTTCCAGGCTCACCTTACGCTCAATTAAAGGTAACGGAAACATTCTCTAAACATAAGGTCAGGAATATTCACCTTCAACGCCGCATAGGCTTGTATTAAAAGTGGACAAGGGGGAAGAATCCATGATTGCAGGAATTCCATGGTGGGTAATCGCAATGGTTGTATTTATTTTATTTAGTGGATATATGGCGCTTCGAGCGATGAAAAAAGAACAGGAAATGGAACAAAAATTCATTGAACAAGAGGGTCAAAAGTACATGGACCGAATCGATGACGCGAAACGAAAGAAAGAAACGATGCCAAGTTAAATAAAAAGGCTGAACCTTGTAGGTTCAGCCTTTTTCTATACAATCTTATTTCTCATCAGAATCTGATTCTGTGTCTTCTGATGCTTCTTTTTCTTTCGTGTTATCGAGAATGTCTTCTAAGCCTTCAGCTTTAATGTTAACGTCAGCTTCTTCGATCAATTTGTCGATCGTTTTCTTAGCATTCTCTTGGTTTAACTGCTTAGCTTGAAGGTCTTCTTTAATTTGCTCTTTCATATCTTCAAGAGGCTTCACATCTTCATTCTCACGCTCGTCTGTTAGCTTGATAATGTGCCAGCCGAATTCCGTCTTAACCGGTTCGCTCACTTCGCCTTTTTCAAGATCATAAGCAGCATCTTCAAAGGCAGGAGTCATTTTCCCAGGACCGAAGAAATCAAGGTCGCCTCCGTTTGAAGCAGAAGGTCCTTCAGAGTATTCTTTAGCTAGTGCAGCAAAATCTTTGTTGCCTTCTTCGATTTTCTGTTTCACTTCTTTCGCCTTTTCTTCTGAGCTTACCAGAATGTGGCTTGCGCGAATCTCTGTTTTCATACGATCGTAGTAATTTTGAATTTCTTCATCTGACACTTTGATCTCTGCTTTCGCAGCTTTTTGTTGCATCAGGCTTTGCTCGACTACTTTTCTGAAGTCTTCTTCAGATTTGAAGCCCATTTGTGAAAGCGCCTGGTCGAACTCACCGCCAACTTGTTCTTTGTATTTTTCTACTTCTTTTTCAATTTCTTTGTCGGTTACTTTATATTTGTCATCAAGAACTTCTGTCACAACCATTTCATGAAGAACTTGTTTACCATAGCGATCCTTCAGCTCTTGGTAAAATTCATCTTTTGTAATGTTTCCGTTCTTCGATTCAACGACTAGTTCTTTGCTTGCCTCATCGTCTCCTTGTGCATCGGAGCATGCAGATAAAGCTAATACACCTGCAGTTAGTGTCGTTGCTAAAGCAATCTTTTTCATCAGGTAAACACTCCTAATCCTTTAATTGTGTCAAAAGTTAGAGCATCATTTGGCTCTAAAAGGCATTTGAAAGCCCCGTGAAGGCAACTTTCGGACAACCTAATCCTTGAAATAATATAACATACTGAGGGGATAAAACAATAGGGCTATCCCTAAGTTAGAGGAAAACTTTTCAAAACCTGGGCGTCCGCCTATCCAGAACCAGCACCCCCTGCATATGATACGGTAGTAAGTTAGAAAAGGGGGTGGCTTCATGAGCAAAGGAGGTTACGGCGGCGGTTTCGCTTTAATCGTCGTTCTATTCATTCTGTTAATTATCGTTGGTGCATCTTGGTTGTACTAATCATCCCTGAGATCGGATCTAATCAGAAAACCCTCTGCCAGATGGCAGAGGGTTTTCTGGTTAGATAAGATTTCCGTTAGCGTTTGTTGGGTGTAAGGTGGTTCGGGAAATCACTCGCTTTCCGCGGCGAGCTGGGGAGCCTCCTCAATCGCTACGCGCTTTCCGGGGTCTCCCCTAGGCTCCTACTGCCGCAGGAGTCTCGCAATTTCCCGAACCACCTTTGCCATATGTAGAAGGAACGGAAATATGCTAGGCTAGAGTATCTCTCCGAGTTGTTAAACGGGTACATTCATCGGCTAGCTGGGGAACGAATCACTTTCCGTGGCCCCACACGACGTGTGGTCGCTTGACGTTGTTACAGGACGTGACGGTCTTAGTCGGCCCCCCTAGCGATAGGTTGAAAACCGGCCCCATGAAGTATGTGGAGGGTCTTAGCATCCTATTCTCTATGTAACTTTGCTCTTAAGGTGTATCTCCGATATATGGTGTGTTTCCATTTAACCCAATATGGAAAAGGATGGTCTGGAAACTGCGAGACTCCCGTGGGCAGAAGAGCCTAGGTGAGACCCCGGAAGCCGACGTAGTCGGCTGAGGAGGCTCACCAGCTCCCCACAGGAAAGCGAGTGGTTTCCAGGCCATCCTTACACTCAACCAAAGCAAATGGAAACATACACGTATCAATAAAAAAACAACGTCTTCTATGCAAGAGACGTTGTTTTAGGTATACAGGATTTCGACGTAGGACGAAATCAATAGTATGGTGATTAAAATGTTAATCGTTCGGAACACTTTCGGTTGCTTTTCAACAGCCATTTCTGTTTTAAGGCACAGGGAATGGGTTAAAGAGTTAAAGACGAATAAGATGAAAAGCGCAAATGGTACAAAGAATACTGACATGAATAGAAACCTCCTTTTGCACCTATGAAATTACTGTATCAAAAAAACAAAAAGTTGAACAGTAAAAATGCTCATATGTATAGAAAAACCCTTTTAAATGCATTAGCAATGAGTACCATTCTGGAATAGTCTTCATTCCCTGCATCTAAAAGGGTTTACTGGGTTTACTTTTTGTATTTGTCAATTAAGATATCATACCCATCTCTTACATTTTCAATAATGCATTGTTTTGGTGCGCGCATGAATTGATTAACGCACAAGAAGTCTGTGAACGAAAGTCCGATATTTACGGCTGTAAACAGGATGATATAAGCGAAGTAATTTGGGAATACAAAGCTTGTAATCAAACCAGGTACAGATAACAGAACAGTAGGTGCAAGAGCCACCATGATCGATGTTGTTTTAGATAACGTTGAGCAGCTTCTATAAGAAAACGTTGGTAGAACGCCTTTTTTTAATTTCCAGCGAACACGAACGCGTTTGTTTAGAAGAACCAATGGAATCATGTGCATTAGTTTGTGAATCGCTGGCAACAAAAACAGAGAAGCTGCTAGCGGAAGCAAACCGTAGTCATGCACTTGATGACTTTGATGGTACATCGCAAACGGTACATACAGTAAAATAAAAGAAAGAACACCAAGCATTAAGCTCAATAAATAAATTCGGTTTGAGCCAAATTCTTTCGTGATGTTAAAGGATTTCCAGCAGTTAAGATTCATACTCAATAACCCCCTTATTTGTGACAAGGTATACTCTTGTATAGTAGAATTTTTATAATGAATGATTTGCTCAAATAAGATTGGCATATCGAATGATACGATGTTTTATAGAAGAAATCAATAGGCTTTTTGTAAAAAAATAAAAAAGTCCCCGAAGCCTTGGGGGATGTACGTTGAAAAGGGATAGAATGAAGAGTGAAATTGAGGAGAGAGTCCTAATGTATGAAACGGATGTGAACACAAAAAAAATAGCCTTTCATGTGCAGCTGTTAGCGAACAGTGAGCAAATGAAAGACTACCCTTTTACAAAGATGTTGATTGAACGAGGGGTAACAGAAGAGGAATGGCAGGAGGTTATGGCGTTATTAGCAACCTTAGATGCTCGTTTTCATGAAGAAGCTGAAGAAGGTTTGCTCGATTTTACGCCCCTCCTGATCCATTTTGCTGGGATGCTGAACATGAAGTTGCATCCAGATGAGGCCATTTTGGCCATAAAAAAAGAAGGATATTATTCCGAACTTATGATTGCATTTGAACATGTACGCAGGGGAACTAGTCTTCGTTAGAAGAATCAACGTTATCTTCAGTAGTAAGATCGCTAGTTGATTGTTCCCCTTGGTTAAATTCGGACTCTATATTTTCCATGGAACGATCGAGGATTTCCATGTATTCATCTCCGTATATTTCCCGAATTAGGGCAATAAGTTCTATAAATTCAGGGTATTTCCCATAAATGTCTTTTAAGGGCATACTGCCGCGGATGACGGCATTGTTTTCTGGGTCGTAGGATTGCATGGTTTCAAGGAGAAGCGACTCTCCTTCTTCAGTCAGCTGAATGTACGTATTACGCTTATCATTTTCACGCTTGGAAAATGAGAGTAGGCCACGTTCTTCAAGCTTTTTGGAAAAGTTGAAGGCGGTAGAGACGTGCATGACCCCGAACTTAGAGATTTCAGACACGCTGGCTCCCCTCAAATGATAAGCAATCCACAGAATATGGTGTTCATTTATGTTTAAATGAAATGGTTTAATCCATTGTTGCCAATCCTTTTCAATCATTTTCCATAAGGCCTTGCTTAGTTGCGCCATTTTGTGACTAAAAAGTATAGCATCTTGGATTGTAGTATCATCTCTCATAGCCTTCCCCCTCTCTTGATGATTGCTAGATTATTAACTTCATATGGACAGTATTCACCATTATTATCGCAAGAAAACCCTTATAAGAGAAGTTCTAATGTGTGTCTAAAATGGGACTTTAAGGGCAAAAAGGCGTTTAATCCCGTCATAAAGGGGTATTTTAAAGTAAAGTTTTTTTGAAATTCATTAAAAATTTTTTAAGTAAATTAAAAAATCCCCGGTTCATTCGTTGAACCGGGGATTCTTTATTGATCAGAAGTAGATGGATCAATTTCTGAAAAGGCTTTCGAAATCAAGCAATGAAATTCAATCATTTCGTTTAACTTTTCTTCAAAACGATTCGCTTCATTGCTTTCCATCTCTTCTTTATCTAAGAGCAATTTTGTTTCTTCTAATGAATGTTTTTGGCGATTGGCAGCGTCAAGCCATTTGTGGATGTATGAGGACATAAATTTGTTGAACAAGTCGGAGTTTGCGGCATAGAGGTCTTTACGAACGCCTTTCTTCCAAACTCGTTCAACCAAGTTGAGGTCAAGTAAACTTCTGATACCTGTGCTCATCGACGTTTTGCTTTTTGCCAGTGCTTCACTCATTTCATCAAGAGTCATCGGTTCTCCTTCTATATAAAGGGTACTAAACAGTAACGCTTCTGAAGGTGTAAGACTAAACATCTCAATGGTTTTAGAGAATTCTGTTATTGCATGATACTGAACTTCACTCATTATACTGTTGTTCTCAGTTTCAGACATGAAGGAACCTCCTTCTCGTTTACTACCACTCACATTACACTATAGTAATAAAATATGGAAATATCAGATTGGGTAGCATTTTGAAGGAAAATGGAGAAATTAAAAGGTTTTATTCGCGACAGTGTGTTCAGTTTAAACTGTACGAAAAATATGTTCTTAAATCAAAGAATTTATCGTTTGTACTAAACGAACAGACAGTATATAGTATAAAAGGTGAGTGATTGAACGAAACAAAAACGAAAAATAGTTCATTAGAAATAGTGAAAATGTATTAGAGGGGTGAATTTAGGTGCCGATCATCAAAGTAGAAAACTTGTCAAAGATTTTCGGTAAGAATCCATCTCAAGCACAGAAGCTGCTTGACGAAGGACTAAAGAAAGAAGAAATTTTAAAGAAAACTGGAAATACAGTCGGTGTAAACCGTGCTTCCTTCGAAGTTGAAGAAGGCGAAATATTCGTTATTATGGGACTTTCCGGAAGTGGTAAGTCTACACTAGTTCGATTAATCAACCGTTTAATTGAGCCGACTGAAGGTAGTGTATATATTAACGATGAGAACTTAGCTGCAATGGATAGCAAGAACTTGCGTCGCGTTCGTCGTGAAAAGATGAGTATGGTATTCCAGCGCTTTGCTTTGTTCCCATACCGTACTGTTTTACAAAATACGGAGTTCGGTTTAGAAGTACAGGGCATTGATAAATCTGACCGTTCTAAGAAAGCGAAAGAGTCTTTAGAACTTGTAGGACTTGGAAGTTTCATTAATCAATTCCCAGGTCAGTTATCTGGTGGTATGCAACAGCGTGTTGGGTTAGCACGAGCGCTTGCGAACGATCCTGAAGTATTATTAATGGACGAAGCGTTCTCAGCTCTTGACCCACTAATTCGTAAAGAAATGCAGGATGAACTTCTGGATCTGCAAGAGCGCATGCAGAAAACAATCCTTTTCATTACGCACGACTTAGATGAAGCACTTCGCATTGGTGATCGTATTGCGTTAATGAAAGATGGGTCCATTGTTCAAATCGGTACCCCGGAAGATATTCTAGTAAACCCTGCAAATGATTATGTAGAGAAATTCGTTGAAGATGTAGACCGTTCGAAGGTTCTGACAGCCCAACATATTATGAAGCGACCTGAAACGGTTAACATCGAGAAGCATGGTCCACGTGTAGCGCTTGAACGTATGCGTGAAGAAGGTCTTTCTAGTATTTACGTAACAGACCGATCTCGTAATCTAAAAGGCTATGTAACAGCTGATAATGCAAGACAAGCGATCGATGAGAATGTGAAAGACTTAGCACACGTTATCGAAACAAATGTCCCAACATGTGATCTTGATACATCAATGAATGACATTTTCGATATCATTCATAATTCACCAGTACCGATTGCTGTCGTAGAAGACGGAAAACTACGCGGAATTATTGTTCGCGGAGCCGTTATTGGAGCGCTAGCAGGAAGTGAGGTGTCCATCAATGAGTAATACTCTATTACCAATGATTCCAGTAAAAACATGGGTTGATAACTCTGTTGAGTGGATTACAGATACATTTGAGTTTGTATTTGATCCTGTAAAAAATAATTTAGATTCCTTTATCGAGTTCTTAAGTGAAACGCTTCAAATGATTAACCCTTGGGTGTTTATCGCAGTGATTGCGATTGTTGCATTCTTTGTAACAGGAAAGCGAATTGGTTTGGCTGCATTCTCGATTGTAGGCTTATGGTTTATCCTCAACCAAGAGATGTGGGAGCAGTTAATGGATACGTTCTCCCTCGTTATAACAGCCAGTCTGATCTCGGTTATTGTTGGTGTTCCATTTGGAATTTGGATGGCTAAAAGCAATATTGTTCAAGCCATACTTACACCAATATTAGACTTTATGCAGACGATGCCAGCCTTTGTTTATTTAATTCCTGCCGTTGCATTCTTCGGTATTGGGATGGTTCCAGGGGTGTTCGCATCTGTTATCTTCGCGGTACCGCCAACAGTGCGTTTTACAAACTTAGGTATTCGTCAGGTATCTACTGAATTAATCGAAGCCGCCGATGCCTTTGGTACAACAGGCTTACAGAAACTATTTAAAGTACAGTTGCCAATGGCGAAGAAGACGATTATGGCTGGTATTAACCAAACCGTAATGCTAGCTCTTTCCATGGTTGTTATCGCATCCATGATCGGTGCAGAAGGTCTAGGTAAAGAAGTTATCACAGCCTTACAGCGTAACGATGTTGGTCTTGGTTTCGTCGCGGGTGTATCTATTGTAATCCTTGCGATTGTCATTGACCGCTTTACACAAAGCTTGAATTCGCAAAAAGGTGAATAAGATTCGGTTGTACCTTCTTAATTTAAGAAGTTCAATAAAGCTCAATTAGTTAAAAATTAGAAAAGGGGAGTTTCATTAGTATGTTTAATCTTAATTGGAAACGTTTAGGTATTGCAGCGGGACTATCATTGTCTCTAGTAGCAGCAGGTTGTGGATCAGATGATAGTTCTGAAGAGGAAAACACTTCAGGCGGAGACGGTGAAAACACTGAGCAAACTGCCAATTATAGTGAAGAAATGGATTATACCATCACAGGCGTAGATGCGGGTGCTGGTGTTGTAGGTAAAGCAGAAGAATCCATTAAAGAATATGGCCTAGATGGCTGGGAAGTTAAAACGTCTTCAGGCGGTGCAATGACTCAGGCGCTTGGTGATGCGATTGAAGATGAAGAGCCAATCGTTGTAACAGGTTGGACGCCACACTGGAAATTCGCTGAATATGACTTACACTACCTTGAAGATCCAAAAGGTGTATTTGGTGGAGAAGAGCAAATTAAAACAATGGCTAAACAAGGTCTTAAAGACGAAAAGCCAAACCTTCACAAGATCTTAGACCAGTTCAACTGGACAACAAGTGACATGGAATCTGTTATGCTTGAAATCCGTAATGGTACTCCAGAAGAAGAAGCAGCGCAAAACTGGATTGATGAAAACCAAGATAAAGTAGATGAGTGGACAAAAGGTGCTGAAGAAGTAGACGGTACTGAAGCTAAGCTTGCTTATGTAGCTTGGGACTCTGAAATTGCTTCTACAAACGTAATCGGTGAAGTTCTTCGTCAGCAAGGTTTCGAAGTAGAACTTAGCCAATTAGACAACGGTGTTATGTGGAAAGCGGTAGCAGAAGGCGAAGCTGATGGAATGGTAGCAGCATGGTTACCAGGTACACACGGAGACCTTTATGAGTCTTATCAAGATCAACTTGAAGACCTTGGAGCGAACCTTGAAGGTGCTAAGATTGGTTTAGTTGTTCCTGACTACATGGATGTTAAATCAATCGAAGATCTTGAAGCAGCAGAATAATAAGTCATAAAAAGATAAGCCTTCCTACCTTAGTAGGTGGGCTTTCTTTTTAAATCTTATCTATAATTTACTTAACAAAAGGGGTTAAATCATGAACTGGAAAAAGCTCGGACTAACGGCTGGTTTATCGTTATCACTAGCCCTAACAGCCTGTGGATCAACAGAAGATGATTCATCAAATGGCGGTGATTCTGGCGATAGCAAAGAATCCGTTGGCGAACAACTTGACTACACATTAACAGGTATAGAATCTGGTGCTGGTATTATGGTGGCAACAGATAAAGCCTTAGAAGAATATGATAATTTGGAAGGCTGGGAGGTTTCTTCAAGTTCCTCTGCTGTTATGACAGAACAACTGGGGAATGCCATTGAAAACAAAGAGCCTATAATTGTAACGGGCTGGACCCCGCACTGGAAATTCGCTGAATATGATTTAAAGTACTTAGAAGATCCGAAAGAAGCTTATGGTAGTACAGAGCATATTAACACCATTGTTCGTAAAGGTTTCGAGGAAGATATGCCTAAAGCGGCAAAAATTCTTGATAATTTCAAATGGACGCCTGATGATATGCAAAGTGTCATGCTTGAGCTTCAGGAGGGCACTGACCCTGTAAAAGCAGCGAAGAACTGGATTGAGAATAATGGGGATAAAGTGGACGAGTGGACAAAAGGAATTGAAGATGGAAGCGGAACCGTTAAATTAGCATACGTACCGTGGCAATCTGAAATTAGCTCCACGCACGTGATTTCTGAAGTGTTAAAACAAAAAGGATTTGAAACAGACTTAACTCAAGCTGGTATTGGTCCAATGTTCCAGGCTATTGCAGATGGTGATTCTGATGCGATGACGTCTGCATGGTTACCGCGTACACACGGAGATCACTATGAGAAGTTTAAAGATGAATTTGTGGATCTGGGTGAAAACCTTGATGGCGCAAAGATCGGATTAGTTGTACCAAAGTATATGGATATTGATTCAATTGAAGATCTACAGCCAAAAGAATAATGCAAAAAAGGTGCACTCCCTGTAATCGGGGGTGCACCTTTTTTGCATTATTGTTGTTTTGCTTTTTCTTCAAGCTCTTTCAAGCTTTCTTCAATTTCTTGTAAATGTTTTTGAATGTTTTTCTGGTGGGGTTCAATCGTTTGTCTCCAACTCTCGATTGATTGTTTCACTTCCGTTGAAAGGTCCCGTAATAACGAAGCACCTTCTTTAGATGTTTTAGCAATTTGTTCTGTTAATTGTTTTCCTTCGCCCTGCAGATTAGCAAGCGTAGTTTTGAGTTGGTCACTAGAATCTCTAACTTGTTGGCGCATCTTAGTACCAGCTGAAGGAGTGGACAAAAGTGTAGCTGATGCACTCACGACTCCTCCTACGACGAATCCGAGTAGTAATGATTTCCCTTTTCCCATAACCACAACTCCTTTCCTAACTATCTTCTATTATATCCGTTTTTCCTTTTTGTGTTGAGGTATAAACTCTATTTATTATAGAAAAGTCATAAGTGAGTGTAAGGGGAGTGGTGAAACGGGGGTGTGAGTGTAGAAAGAGTAAGGGGGAGTGCAGAAACGGGGTTCTGAGTGTAGAAAAAGGAGGGGGAGTGCAGAAACGGGTTTGTGAGTGTAGAAAGAGGAGGGGGAGTGCAGAAACGGGTTTGTGAGTGTAGAAAGAGTAAGGAGGAGTGAAGAAACGAAGGCGTTGAGTGTAGAAAGAGGGAGGAGAGTGCAGAAACGGGTGTTTGATTGTAGAAAGAGAATGGGGAGTGCAGAAACGAGGTTCTGAGTGTAGAAAAAGGAGGGGGAATGCAGAAACGGGGTTCTGAGTGTAGAAAGAGGGGGCAGAGTGCAGAAACGGGGTTCTGAGTGTAGAAAGAGGAAGCCGAGTGTAGAAACCAGAATCGGAATGCAGAAAGAGAAAAGGGATATGAAGAAAAGTTGTTTTGTAGTGTAGAAACGATCGATCTAGTGTAGAAAGAAGAGTTTGAATGAAGAAAAAAAGAAGAAGCAGGAACAAAAAAACAGCATTGAACCCTTGCCCGCCAGCCCAAAGTAGAGCTCTCAACCAATATGAAGTGAAATAAAAAGAGTGCGCTCCTCAAAAGGAACGCACTCTTACGTTTTATGCAGTTGCGATGCGGGATCGTTTTGAGATTTTCTCAACGATCGGGTAAATAACCGTCATGGCTACAGTGTTGAAAGCAGCTGTCGGAAGGACGATTGTGGCGTACATGATCATAAAGCTTCCTTCTACAAGTCCAATAATGTTAACAGCTACGAATAGGAAGATTCCTCCGCTAATCAGTGTACCGATAAGGGTAACACCTGCTGCCAGGACTTTTTTATTCGTAAATTTACCTGCAGCGATCACGATTCCGAAAGCGACAAGCGCTGTTAACGGCTTATCGATTAAGTTGGCAATCTGACCTCCAGGTAATCCGGTTGTTAAAGCAGCAATCGCTCCTGTAACAAGGGATAATAACATGACATATTGGAACTTAGGAAATAGAATGATTCCGAGGAACATCATGATCAAGAGCATATCAGGCTTCATCCCATTCACAATAGGCGGAGCGAAAATATGCAATACAGCACCAATCCCAACAATTAACGACAACAATACTAACACACGCGTGTCTAGACGACTCTTCACTTTACATCTCTCCTCTTCTAAACTAGTCTCATCTTACCTTCCAGCTGTGTCCTCTTGACCAGCTGCGAAAGCCTAATTCTATTATATCAAAAGTCTCTCGAAAGCTAAACATCTCAGATTTTAACAGCTTGAAATCTAACCAATGTTGGCGGCGATTTCACCTGCAATGGACTGTAGTTGTTCTGTGGAATACTCATTTGAATGCTCTTCCCATTTTGCCCCAAATCCATCATTCTTCCCGTATCGAGGAATAAGATGAATATGTAAGTGGAAAACAGACTGTCCTGCTGCTTCTTCATTGTTATTAAGGACATTCAATCCAACCGGCTCATACGTCGCTTTAATCGCATTAGCGATTTTCGGCACGCGTGAGAAAAGTTTCTCGGCAACGTCAGAGGACGTTTCGTATACGTTCTTTACATGTTCTTTCGGAATCACAAGCGTATGGCCTTTTGTGACCTGGCTAATGTCTAGAAATGCATACACATCTTCATCCTCATACACCTTCGCAGAAGGAATTTCTCCATCGCGAATTTTGCAAAAGATACAATCTTGACTCATCCAATCTCCTCCATTTCAGCACATGGCTATAGTGTGTATATATCGTATCAGAAAATAGGACAAGTTCCAATTTGCGAGCCGTCTTTCAGTTTCCCAACCATCTTTTTTATATTTGGGGAAACGAAAACCTTCCTCATTTGTGGGGGATGATAAAAGTATACACAGGCGGTCCGTTCGCAAATTATAACGCCAGGGCAGGCTTTGGGACTGCGAGACTCCCGCGGGAAGAGGAGCCTAGGGGAGACCCCGCAGAGAGCGATAGCGAACGAGGAGACTTCCCAGCTCCCCGCAGGAAAGCGAGTTGTCCCAAAGCCTGCCCTAGCACTTTTACAGTAACGGACCTCAGCCATCATTGCAAAACAAACAAAAAGCAGAGTGCCTCATAAGAGACACCCTGCCTGTAAGAAGGTTAGGGAGACGTTGCTATCCTTAACGGATGTTTGGGAAACACTTTGACACGCGTGGGGTTGCCACTAATGTGCAGAGATCATCGGAATGGACTCTGCAGGAACGTGTCTAAAGCTCGCGAATATACCTGCTGTCAACACCTCATTTAGTGAATGCGTGTTTTTATAAAGCTCTTACCAGATGGTGGAGTTTATCTCAGCTTGGTCTTTCACAGACACCTCATTTCAAATTTTAAGAAGAACTTAAACCTTGAACGTAGTGAACAGTGATTTGCTCCTGGACAACGTCTCCCGTTGCCTTCAAGAGTTATTATGGGCAGAATCGGAAGAACCTATACAAAAAAGTTACGATTTTTTTGGCAAAGTGTCAGGGGAATGATAAAATTTGGAGAAGAAGAGAGGGATACAAATGAAATCACTATTACATATTCAAGATCTTGTAGGTGGATACACGCACAAAAACGTTTTGCACGGCATTTCATTTGATATACAGCCGGGTGAAATTGTTGGCTTAATCGGACTAAATGGAGCCGGTAAGAGTACAACGATTAAACATATTATTGGACTCATGCAACCGAAACAGGGGGCCGTCACTGTAAATGGGAAGACGTTTCAGGAAGACCCAGATGGGTATAGGAGTCAGTTCTCCTATATTCCGGAGATGCCCATTTTATATGAGGAGTTAACGCTTAGAGAACACCTTCGTCTGACCGCGATGGCATATGGGTTAACAGAAGATGTTTTTGAAAAGCGCTTACAGCCCTTGTTGAAGGAATTTCGTCTGGAGAAAAAATTAGATTTTTTCCCTGTTCATTTCTCAAAAGGAATGCGACAAAAGGTCATGATTATGTGTGCCTTTTTAGTCGAGCCTTCTTTATACATCGTGGATGAACCTTTTGTTGGTTTGGATCCGTTAGGGATTCAATCGTATCTTCAGTTAATGAACGAGATGAAAGACCAGGGTGCAGGTGTGCTGATGTCGACACATATTCTAGCCACAGCGGAACGCTATTGTGATCGGTTTGTGATTTTGCACGACGGAGAAATTCGGGCCAAAGGGACCCTTGAAGAACTGCGGAAATCTTTCTCTATGCCAGATGCGACGTTGGATGACTTATACGTGCAGTTAACAAAGGAAGAAGATCATGCTTAAAATTGAACCTCAAAAGCTGTGGCGAGGGCGACTTGATTCTCATACGAAAGAGATGGGTCGCTATTTACGGTTAATGTTTAACGATCATTTTTCTTTTGCAATGTTCTTCTTTTTAGCAGGGATGACATATAACTACCAACAATGGTTAGCCACGTTAGATGCTGGTTTTCCAACAGCTCTCGTAATGGGGGTTGTCTTTGCAGCCTTACTAACGTACAGTCCGATCCGTACGTTTTTACGGGAAGCCGATTTAGTCTTTTTACTTCCTGCGGAGCACCGTTTATCAAGCTTTTTTAGGAGCGGCATTGTGTATAGCTTCTGTTTACAGGTGTTTGGACTGTTCTTTGTGGTGGTTGCTTTTGGGCCGTTGTACTTCACAACCTATTCAGATAGGGAGATATCGGCCTTTGTCCTATTCGGCATTGTCATTCTCATTCTAAAGGCATGGAACACGCTGTCTCATTGGTGGGAATTGAATAGTCGAGTGGGATGGAGTGGCTATGTTGATCCTGTCCTTCGTTTTCTCTTAAATGGATTGACGATCTATTTCTTTGTGCAAGGAAATTGGATCTTTGCGGGCGTGACAACCATTCTGTTATTCGGGTTGATGATGTATGATTACAGCTTGGCGAAGAAACGAAAAGGAATTGCATGGGATGTATTGATTCAAAAGGATCAGCAGCGTATGCAAGTGTTTTACCGAATTGCCAATATGTTTACGGATGTTCCTCACTTGAAAAATAGTGTGAAGAAGCGCCATTGGCTCGTTCGTTTGATTAAAAATCCAATTCCGTTCAAAAGCGATAAGACGTTTGACTATCTATACAGAATTACGTTCATCAGAAGTAGTGATTACCTTGGGTTATATATCCGTCTTCTTTTAATCGCGGGAGCGTTTGTTTATTTTGTTCCAAATGTCTGGATGAAACTTGCGTTTGGTTTCTTGTTCATTTATTTAAGCGGATTCCAGATGGTGACCCTTTGGCAGCATCATCGAGAGGTGTTATGGCTCGATCTTTATCCGCTGCGAATTGAATCAAGGAGAAAAGCGTTGACGAAATGGTTATTCCAACTACTGATTGTGAAAACCGCATTATTAGGCGTGATTTTCCTTGTTCTAGGGAACCTGCTAGGTCTAGCAATCGTATGGATTGGTGGGGCTTTATTCAGTTACTATTTGTCACATATGTATTTAACAAAGCGATTAACGTAAAACGTCGCCGGCCCTTAATTATTTTAGGGTCGGCTTTTTAATAAGGGAAAGTTGTATCGGAGGGTAAAAAATGAAAACACCTTATGAGGAACGAAAGCATCGGGAAGCCCTCAGCTGGGCCAAAGGATTGGAGAAGCGTGGGCCAATTATTCAGAGGAAATCAAAGCGGATTCAGACAACGATTAATAACTGGGTGCCAGAGCGTGTCCATAAAGTTGTCTCTGGAAGCGTGAAGCAAATGATTGAACTTTCGTTAACAAGCTCTCACTATATTTATCCGATTGAAGTGGGTGAAGGATGGACGCTGAAAGAGCGCGAGGAGCAAGTGGGAGCGAGGTTGAAATATTACAAGCGGACTGCTGCTTTAGAAGGGGCTGGGACTGGGGCTGGAGGTATTGCGCTTGGTCTTGCGGATTTTCCGCTCTTACTTAGCATAAAGATGAAATTCTTGTTTGATACAGCAAGGCTATACGGGTTTTCTGTTGAGAGGTATGAAGAGAGGATGTTTGTGCTCCATGTGTTCATGCTTGCATTCTCAAGTGATGAGAAGCGTGAAGAAATTCTTCATCGCGTGTTGAACTGGGAAGATGAGAAGGAAACGATCAAAGAGGTGGATTGGAAAACGTTGCAACTGGAGTACCGGGATTCGATTGATTTTGTTAAAATGCTTCAGCTTGTCCCTGGATTTGGAGCGGTTGTGGGAGCCTGGGCTAATACAAAGCTAATGGAACAATTAGCGGAGACAGCACAAAATGCGTACCGTCTCCGTTTAATGGGTTACTGATTATTCTGATAAGCAAGGAATGATTGGAAAAGTGTTTTCGCAGCAATCGGAAGGGCACGCTCATCAATATCAAATTTTGGATGGTGGTGAGGATAGGCGTGGCCTTCTTTTTGTGCGCCTGTAAAGAAGAAGGCGCCGGGACGTTCTAATATATAGTAAGAGAAATCCTCGCCCGTCATCACAGGTTCAACATACTGGGCCTTCTCAACACCAGGTGTGTTTGATGCTCCTTCGATTACCATAGCAGCTTCCTCAGGATGATTCACGACAGGTGGGTACCCTTTCATATAATTGAACTCATAACTTGCTTCATGTGAGGTGCAGACCCCTTTCACATGATTCTCCATTTCTTTGATGATGAGCTCTTGGACATCTGGGCTAAACGTGCGAACCGTCCCCTTTAAGGTTGCTGTATCCGCAATGATATTGAACGTCGTGCCGGCTTCAAACGTGCCAACTGTGACAACGGCTGATTTTAACGGATCGAGTTTGCGGCTTACAATTTGCTGAAGGGATGTGACAAGCTCAGAACCGATTACAATCGAATCCTTCGTTTGATGAGGCTGTGCACCATGGCCCCCTTGACCTTGAATCGTAATTTCAAAGGCATCGGCTCCCGCAAAGAAGGCTTCTGGAGCTGTTTCAATGGTTCCAACTGGTGTATTGCTCCATAAGTGCGTTCCAAATACAGCATCAACGCCTTCAAGCGCACCTGCTTCGACCATCCCTTTAGCACCACCAGGAGGCTTCTCCTCCGCGTGCTGGTGTAAGAAGACGATGGTTCCTGGTATGTCTTCTTGATGCGGCTTTAGTGCTTTGGCGAGGCACAATAAAGAAGCTGTATGACCATCATGGCCACACGCATGCATAACGCCTGGGACAGTGGATTTATAAGGAACGTCTTTTTGGTCTTGGATTGGAAGGGCATCAAAATCCGCTCGAAGGGCAACCGTCTTACCAGGTTTGCCTCCTTCTAACGTAGCCAAAATGCCATTTCCCCCAACGCTTGTTTGATGGGGAATGTCTAATTCTTTATAAAAATTTGCGATATACTTCGATGTTTCTGTTTCTTCAAATGATAGTTCAGGGTGTTGGTGCAAGTAGCGACGAATGTCGACCATTTCGTCGGAATAGGCATCAATGTCTTGTAAGATTTTTTGTAAATCCATGAATTTCCCTCCTTGTGTTAGCCATATTATAACAAAGACGAAAAAATATGAATATACAGACAACTCGGAGTATGAGAATTAAGTAAGATCCTTAACTTCCATGACGCATTCAGATGGATGGGGATGAACAGCCTGAAAACGTTTGTGGAATACAAAAAAGCCGTACCACTTTAGCTAGCGGCACGGCTTTTTCTATTAATAGTTCCTTATTGTAAACGTGGATCTGCAAGGAGACGTTCCATTTCTTCCATGTGACCCGTCTCATCAGCGATCATGTCGTCTAATTTGACAACAAGTTCTGTGTATCCAAGTTCTTCAGCTTGTTGCTTGCGTTCTTCGTAACGAAGAATTGTGTCGTGTTCTGCGCGTTTTGCTTCTTCAAGCATATCTTTAACGTCTGAAAGTTGTTTAACTTCAGCTGGTTTAGTTGTTGGTGTGCCACCTAGTGTTTTAATCTTTTCAGCCAGGTAAAGTGCATGACCTTGCTCATCGCCAATTTCAGATTCAAAGAATGGTTTTAAAACTTGGTAGTAAAGTCCTTGCACAACCGCAGCATTGTACGTATACATAATGCTTGCCGCATATTCGTGTGCTAAGTCTTCGTTTAAGCCATCAATTAGATTTTGTACTTTTTGATCCATCATAATCACCCCTGTTTAGATTTGTTCGATGTTTATCATGTCGCACAATATCAATGTACCCTGATGAGAAAAAACTAAACATAAGCCCCCGACCCTAGTAAAATAGATGAGAAAGGAGAGGAACAGATTGGAATCATACGATTATTTTTCTAAACGGTCCCTTCACTTCTTAACCGTGATTGGACTAGTTATTGCGTTAACATTAATGATTCTTGTCCTGACAAATCAGGCTGGCTTGTTAGATGACTGGGCTGCTCAGTTTGCAGAAGAATCGGGAGAAGGGGTGCACCAGTTCTTTGCTGCTCTCACACCTTTTGGATCAGGTAAGGTTCTTGGACCTGTGGCTCTCTTGTTTATTTTCATCCTTGGGGTTATGAAGAAAAACAGACTTCAAGCGGTTATGATGTTTTTTGGTGTTCTAGTGGGATATGGAGTTAACCTCTCCCTAAAGAGCGCTATAGGACGAGAACGACCTCTTCTTAATGAAAGTGTGGAAGGGTTTAGTTTTCCTAGTGGTCACGCGATGGTTTCGTTAATATGTGCTGTGCTCGCTTATTATTTTCTTACCAGAAGAGCTCAGTCTCGTTTAACAGTTACAGTAAGCGCGGGGATAGGATTTATGCTTGTCTTTTTAATCGGGTTAGTCGAGTGTTTGAAGGAGCGCATTATCTCTCAGATGTGTTAGCTGGGTTCATGTTTGGGTTTGTTTTTGCTATCGTCTGGATCTGGTTGTATGAATGGATGGCTAATAGAGTGAAACTCCGACTAGAGGCTGAGGAGGAGACCACCCAGAGCATGTTCTAAAAGAAACAAAAAAGCGCTAAGATAACTATAGAACTTCCGCTATGAGGAAAAGGGTGGTTATGATGAAACGAGTAGGTTTTACAAAGTTTATTCTAGCAGTTGCATTAATTGTTGGTGGAATTTTTATATTATTAGCGAATCTTGACGTTATTTCCCTGGAAATGTGGCAAGTATTTTCTTATAGTTATCCTTTCATACTTCTCGCTATTGGGATTAAATTTATCTTAGATAGCCTATTTGGGAAGGGAGATCGTTGGCCGCTTGGTTTGATTACGACCGTATTTGCTGCCTTCCTTGTTATGGATCGATTCGGGTGGATGACGTTTACAGCAGGTGATATTTGGTTGCTTTGGCCTTTACTATTGGTGCTAATCGGTGTTCGAATCTTTACATCTAAAGGCACGAAGCCAAAAGTCGAGATCCGCTTTGATGATGAACATGATTCAGAGGATTTTAAGAGGAAGAAAAGCGCCATTGGGGACTATTCCTTTACAAATAGTGATTGGTCAGTAGAACCGATGAACTTATGGAATGCAGTGGGGGATTACAAGTTTGATTTCACAAAGGCGTTTATCCCTGAGAAAGATACACCTTTTAAACTATCCGGAGTCGTAGGAGATGTGAAAATATTAATGCCTGAAAATGTCGCTTTTCGTATTGAAGCGAGTGTGAAAACAGGCGATATACGAATTCTTGATCAGAAGGCAGATGGATTGAACCGAGTCATGCACTATCAGACACCAGATTACGGGACGGCAACAAGAAAAGTAACATTTTATGTCGATTTCAAGGTTGGCAATATACGTCTGGACCGAGTGTAGGGGATGAGAAAATGCTTAAAAGACTAAATAGTGTTCGATACGTATTTATCCGCTCTCATTTTTATGGGGTGTTCCTAACCCTCCTGATTTTATTGTCTGTATTATTAGGGTTCTATGTGTTGAAGGAACCTGAGTGGTTGACCTCTCAAGCCATCTTCTTCTTTATTGGATTATTTATCGTGGTGTCAGGACTCGTTTCGATTTATGTAGGATTTCAATCAAGTGGTACAATTAAAGAGAAGCTTGATGGGATGACGACAATGATTCGATCATTAGCTCAAGGAAATTACAATGCTAAAATTTATATGAACTCTGATGATGAATTTGGTCATATGGGGGAAGAACTAAATGAATTGGCTGGAAAATTACAAAACCAGGTCAAATCCCTGCAGCGAATGGCCGATGAGAAATCTGAATTCGCAAAGACGGCTCATAAGGCTGCTACGATTGAAGAGAGACAGCGTCTTGCTCGTGATCTTCATGATGCTGTCAGCCAGCAGCTATTTGCACTAACCATGATGGCTCAAGCAACAGAGCGTTTGTTTGATAAGGACCCTGATCGTGCCAAAACTCAGCTTGAGGAGATTACATCCATGGCACTGCAAGCTCAGACTGAGATGAGAGCGTTGCTGCTACATTTACGCCCTGTTCATTTGTCTGGTGAGCCGTTACATGAAGGAATTCAGACGCTAATTCATGAATTAGAAGAGAAGTGTCAGATGGATTTTTCGGTTGATTTAGATGATACAGTTCATTTATCAGATGGCACAGAAGAACACCTATTCAGAATTGTACAGGAAGCTTTGTCGAATATTTTACGTCATGCCGAAGCAACAGCCGTACAACTGTCTCTAACAAGCATCAGCGATCAAGTATTTTTACATATTAGCGATAACGGGAAAGGGTTTCATGTAAACCAAGATAAGAAAACCTCTTACGGCTTAAAAACGATGCAGGAACGAACGGACGAAATCGGTGGTACACTGACACTTCGATCCAAGCCAGGAGAAGGAACTTACATTGATATAAGAATTCCAAATCAGGAGGCGGATGTGGATGAGTGAAACGGTCAGAGTTGTGGTTGTAGATGATCATGATGTAGTTCGTAAAGGGGTCATTGCTTATTTAATGACAGAACCGACGCTTGATATTGTAGGAGAAGCATCTAGTGGGAATCAGGGGGCAAAGCTCGTCCTTAAAGAAAAACCAGATGTGGTGCTAATGGATCTTATGATGGAAGACGGCGACGGAATTGAAGCAACGAAGCAAATTATGGCTGAACACCCTGATTGTAAGATTATCATTCTTACAAGTTACTATGACGATGAAAAGGTGTTCCCTGCTCTTGAAGCGGGGGCTTTTAGCTACATGTTAAAAACGTCTTCAGCCGATGAAATTGCCTCGGCCATCAAGAAAGCTGCCAAGGGAGAAACCTATATTGAACCTAAGGTTGCCAACAAGATGATGACACGTTTCCGATCGAAAGAGAGGAAGCTACACGATGACTTAACAGGGCGTGAACTAGAAGTGCTGATGTGTATTGGGGATGGTTTAACCAATCAGGAAATAAGTGAGAAACTCTTTATTGGTATTAAAACGGTCAAGACCCACGTCAGCAATGTCTTAAGTAAGTTAGACGTTCAGGACCGTACACAAGCAGCCGTATACGCACATAAAAATGGGCTAATACGCTCATCGAACGATTCATAGAGAAGGCGGAGATGAAATCTGACTAGATTTCACCTCCGTTTTTATGTGGCTGGCGCAGATACATGAAACCAAATTGCCAGAAACATTTTCTTAGCTCCCTATTTTTCAACAATCCTGAGTGGGTCACTTTATTTTTACTAGAATCCCATAGGAAGCTTTATTATACTAAGGGGAGAATGCTTTTTAATTGGAGATGTTTTGAATGAGCGAACGCGTACAAAAAGTACTCTTTTTCACATGGCTAACCTCTGTCATCGCGACATTCGGAAGCCTGTTCTTCTCTGAAGTGATGGATTTTATACCTTGTGAGAAGTGTTGGTATCAGCGGATCTTGATGTATCCACTTGTCTTGTTATACGGAATCTCCCTGGCCCGTAAGGATCTTCGATACGGAGCAGCCGGACTCATTATGAGCGGAGCTGGTGTGCTCGTAGCTACTTATCATTATGGGATGCAGAAGTTGCCGTTCTTGAAGGAAGCTGGGGAAGGATGTAGTGTTGTTTCGTGTGGTAGTGAGTATATTAATTGGGGAGGATTCATTACCATCCCGCTTTTATCTTTTACTGCATTTATCATCATTTTCATTTGTCATATGTGGATGCTCCGCAACAATAAATAAAAAAAGGCCCAGTGCTCATAGATGTGAGCACTGGGCTTTTTTGAGCGCTCCATATAAGCTAACTCATATGGGACGCTACAAGTTGAGAGAATGTTTCCGTTTGCTGTAGTCAGAGCAAAAGGTGGTTCGGGAAATCACTCGCTTTCCGCGGCGAGCTGGGAAGCCTCCTCGTTCGCATTCGCTCTCTGTGGGGTCTCCCCTAGGCTCCTTTTGCCGCAGGAGTCTCGCAATTTCCCGAACCACCTTTCCCTTATGTAGAAGAAACGGAAACATGCCGCATAAGGAAGCAGGACTTTTATCTTTGATCCAGGCTCAAGCAGAGGGCCGTTTCTACTCTATTTGGAAGGGGTGTCTGGGGAACGGGGAGACTCCTACGGGAGAGAGAGGTAGACGAGACCCCGGAATGAGCGTAGCGATTGAGGAGGCTCGACACCTCGCCCGTGGAAAGCGAGTCGTTCCCCAGACACCCCTAACTCTCATTAAATGCAAACGGCCCCCTAAGCCTATTTTTTGTGAAAGTCGTAGCGGGCTTCTAAACGCTCCTGGATCGTTGCGATGATGATGCAGAGTGGCCAGTAGATAAAGGCGACGAGCAAGTAAAGGGTCATGGCGTCACCTGTGCGACCGATGACAATCTTGGCATGCTGGATCATTTCAGGGACAGAGATCACAGCTGCTAGTGAAGTGGCTTTAACCAGATCAAGCATCACATTTGTAAGCGGAGGCAGGGCAATTCTTGTAGCTTGTGGGATAATGACGAAGCGTACCGTCTGCCAGTAACTAAAGCCTAGTGCACGTGAGGCTTCCCATTGTCCGTTTGAGACACTTTTAAGTGAGGCCCGAATGATCTCCGCGTTGTAAGCCGCGCTATTTAACCCGAACGCAATGACAGATGCTGTTACGGCCGTCATCGTAATGCCGATAAATGGCAATCCGAAATATAAGAGAAAGAGGAAGACCAAAATAGGGGTCCCTCTCATAAATGAGATATAGAGTCTTGATGGCCAACGTAAGTAAAATCGAGATGAAGAGCGACCTAGAGATAGAAAGAATCCTAGTAATAGACCAATTGCCATCCCGGCTAAGGAGATGGCAATGGTATAAGGAAGTCCTTCTAGAACAGTAGGTAAGCTCTCCCATGCAAGACGCGGGTTAAAGAGCTTGTCGAGTTCCATTTCTTGAAAGAAAGTAGGACTAATCATAGAGTATTCATTCCCTTTAGGACTCTAAGCCTTCGATTTCAGTAATTTCACCTTCAGGCTGTTTAGATGCGTCTTCTCCTAGGAAGAATTTCTTTGATAATTCTGTTAGCGTACCGTCTTCACGTAACTCTTCAAGGGCTTCATTCATTTTCTTCTGAAGCTCACTGTCTTCTTGTTCAAGAAGAATCGCTTGTTTGGTTGGGTGCACTTTGATGTCTGGGTGAAGAACGAGATCAAACTGAGGAAACGCATTGATTCCTAGTTTCGATAGATAGTAATCATTAATGATAACATCGGTATTGCCGTTGTCTACATCACGAAGGTAAATATCGTTTGTAGCGTTATCGTAAGTGACCACTTCAGCATCGTAATGACGAGCGATATCACTAAACACAGAAGTAGCAGCCCCTCCGGCTCTCTTGCCTTCAAGGTCTTCAAGTGTTTCAATGCCGCTTAATCCATCTTCACGAACAACCATCGTTGTATAGGAATATTTATAAGGAGTTGTGAACGCGTAGTTTTCTTCGCGTTTCTCTGTTACTTCTATGTCATTGATGGCTGCATCGATTCGTCCACTGTTCATGGCAGCGAATAGAGCGTCAAACCCCATCTCTTGAAACTTCACATCAACGCCTAATTTTTCGCCTACGGCACGCATGACCTCTACGTCATAGCCTGATAGTTGATCAGAATCTTCCGGATAGTAAGAGGTAGCGACCAATGTGCCAGAGGTACCGACGACAATTTCTCCATCTTCTTGCACTTGATCCCACGTCGTTGCTTCTTTTGCATTCTCATCGCCTTCTGTTGACCCACAAGCAGCTAAGACGAATACGAATGCTAAACTAGCTAAAAACATAAGTTGTTTTTTCATCGTTGCACGATCCTTTCCTGATGTATAGATATAGAAAACCTATCTAACTATAACAACATACCCTATCAATTTCAAAAGAATAAACTGGAATCTAGTAGCACGTGCCAGACACCCTTTACTCTAGTAAAGGGTGTCTGGCACGTGTCTGTACTTTAATGCGGGAAAGTGTGCAGGCATAAGAAAAGCCAGCTTTCTGCTGGCTTTGTGTATGATTAGTCTGGTTTTGTCATATGATACTTCGTTAAGTAGGCTGGTCCTGCTGAGAAAGATGGCTTTTCTTTACTTTGAGGGCCGGAGTTCTTGTGAGCCTTTTGGAAGGCTTGGGAATTCTTCCAGTCTTCGAAGCTTGATTCATCTTTCCACTGTGTGAAGACAACATATGTATTGCCTTCTGCTGGACGTAAAATGCGAATGGCCTGGAAACCAGGAGAATCTTCAATCGCACCTGCACGGTTTTTGAAGCGGTCTTCAAAGAGTGGACGTCCTTCGTCTGTTACAGGGATGTTGTTCATCACAACAAATCCTTCTTCCTGGAGCTCTCCCTGATGGTCTACGGTTTCGTAAGAGCGAGGCTCTTGGAAGATATTTTCCCCTTCCGTATAAGCAAGGGCGGAATTCTCACCCTGCATAATGAAGATTTTCTGATCGTTTTTTTCTGCTAAAGAAGCTAGGTAATCATAGGTGCCAAGTGTCATATATACATTCATGAAAACGTCTCCTTTCTATAAATGTAGTGTAGCAACGAAAGAATTTAAAAAGCAAGCAAGAAGGAAGGCTTTTTCTAAATCTTTGTGATAGCGTATAATATTGGTAAGGAACAAGCGCTCCAATGCACAATAGAACGATCGAGGTGAACGGCATGAATTGGAGAGAAATGAAGATCCCCGACTGGGTGAAGAGATGGCGCTGGCTGATCATTGTGGTAGCAAGTATGGTGGTGTTAGCTTTTGCCGGATATTTTACTTTACTTATCGGCGGGAAGAGAATCGTAGATGAGCGTCTCTTAGTGTTAGATGAAGCATCTGTGATTGAAACAAGAGACGGAGAAGAATTAACAAAATTGTATAAAGAAAATCGGACGGTTGTACCGATTCAGGATATTCCAGATCACGTAGAAAATGCGTTCATATCCATTGAGGATGGTCGTTTTTATGAGCATGCGGGTGTTGATGTGATCGCAACAGCCAGAGCTTTATACCGTGATTTAATTGCTATGGAGAAGGTAGAGGGCGGAAGTACGATTACACAACAGCTCTCGAAAAACTTGTTTTTAACCCATGATAAGACGTGGACAAGGAAGATCAAAGAAGTGATGGCTTCTTTATACTTAGAGCGAAACGTACCAAAGAAGAAGATTCTCGAATACTACTTAAATACGATTTACTTTGGGAATGGGTTGTATGGAATAGAGTCAGCCTCACAATACTTCTTTAATAAACCTGTCTCAGAGCTTTCTATAACAGAAGGCGCGTTACTAGCGGCACTTCCGAAAGGACCGAATTACTACGATCCTGTAGAGCACCCTGAACGCGCGAAAGATCGTCGTGACATTGTGATTAGTCGGATGCATGATGAGGGATATGTAACATCAGAAGAGGCTGTAGAGTTGCAACGCAAAAATCTTGGCATTAACCATGGAAGCAAAGAAGAAAAGCCTTGGCTTAATAGTTATCTTGATTTCGTCGTAACAGAGGCGAAAGAAGAATACGACCTCAGCCAGGAAGAATTGTATCAAGGTGGATACCGGATTGTAGTAAGCATGGATGAGGAGATTCAGCGTATTTCTCACGAAGTGATGCAGAGTGATGAATATTTCCCTGGTTCTGTTGAAGGTGTAGAAGGAACCTTTCTGTTAATGGACCAGGAAACAGGAGAGGTGGTAGCAGCTCACGGAGGCCGTAACAACGAGCGAGGCGACATGAACCGTTTGTTAGAAAAGCGCCAGCCTGGATCTGTTATGAAGCCACTAGCCGTCTATGGACCTGCTCTGGATCTGGAGCAGTACAGTCCTTACTCTCTCTTGGTAGACAAGCGGCGGTCATACGGGGAGTATACGCCTGAAAACTATGATTTCAAGTATGATGACTATATTTCGATTTACAAATCGCTCATGTTATCCAAAAATGCTTCAGCCGTATGGCTTTTAAACGAAATTGGTATTGATTATTCCAAGAACTATTTAGAAAAGTTAGGGATGGACCTTGAAGATAATGGGTTATCTATCGCTCTTGGCGGATTGAAAAATGGGGTGACGCCAGTCGATCTGGTCCGATCTTATCGAACGTTTATCCATGACGGTGAAATGATTGAACCTCACACGATCGTTGAAATATACGATAAAGACGGAGAACTTGTTCACAACTATGAGCCAGAACCCAAACAAATCTTTAAGCCTCAAACGGCCTGGTCCATTACACGGATGCTAGAATCTGTTGTAACAGAAGGTACAGGACGAAGCGGGGTGTATGAGAAAGCGCTGGCTGGGAAAACGGGATCCACTCAGCATCCATATGTAGATAAGAAGACAAAAGATGCCTGGTTTGTTGGGTTCACTCCTGAATATGTTGGTTCCGTTTGGATGGGATATGACCAATCAGACGAGAAGCATTACTTAGACGGGGGAAGTTCCTATCCTACCAAGCTAATGAAAGACGTCTTGACTAGAGTAGGCCAGGTGAAGGAACTGAAAAGCTCGTTCACACAACCGGATGGAGTGGAAGACATACCACCGCCAATTGATCTCCCGGTCATTGAAGACCTGAATGGAAACCTTTCATTCGGTTCCCTGACGCTTCTGCAAGCGAAGCTCACGTGGACACCTTCAAGAGATGACCGCGTCGTCTATCACATATACAGAGAAGAAGACGGCCAGGATGAGCGAATTGGAGAAGTAGAAGGAAGAGGACGCTACACTATCAAACGCCTAACCTTACTCCATGACGAAACCTATTACATCGTCCCATACGACCCCCTAACCAAGTTGGAGGGAACGGCTTCTAATAAAGTAAGAGTTGAATGGTAAAACAAAAGCGGAAGTCACCCGTTTAGCCCTGTATAGACTGGACTGAACCGTCGCGAGATAAAGGAAACACGATGAGCGTAAGCGAATCGATGTTGACTTATCGACCAGAGGTGAGGGAAGTCTACTAGGGGGTGGGTGATTGTAGCTGGATGAAAACAAAAGCGGAAGTCACCCGTTTAGCCCTGTATAGACTGGACTGAACCGTCGCGAGATAAAGGAAACACGATGAGCGTAAGCGAATCGATGTTGACTTATCGACCAGAGGTGAGGGAAGTCTACTAGGGGCTGGGTGATTGTAGCTGGATGAACCCAAAAGCGGAAGTCACCCGTTTAGCCCCGTACAGACTGGACTGAGCTAAAAAGGATCATTTTATAGACCAACACACAAAGCCACAGCAGTGCTCACTAGCATCTGCATGTGGCTTCTTTTATGAAAACGTTCGACAATATTTTTCATTTCGCATCAATGTTGTGTAGAATAGGGATAGGAAATAATAAGTAATCGACAAAATCATGACAATCTGCTTCATAATCTATACATAACATTCGTCAATGGGTATATTGGTAGATGAACAATTGATCACTGTCGACGTGCAAATGATCAATGTGAAAGGTGAGAACGGTATGACAAATTCATTTAATGACACAATCTTAAAAGCTTTCAGAGGCGAACAGACAGACCATGTACCTGTATGGTATATGAGGCAGGCCGGTCGTTCCCAGCCTGAATACAATAAATTGAAAGAGAAATACTCTTTATTCGAGATTACTCATCAACCAGAGTTATGCGCTTACGTAACCCGTTTACCAGTGGAAAACTATAACGTTGATGCAGCCATTCTCTATAAAGATATCATGTCACCTCTACCGGCAATTGGCGTGGATGTGGAGATCAAAAAAGGAATTGGGCCTGTCATCCATAACCCAATTCGTTCATTAGCTGATGTTGAAAAGCTTGGTGAAATTGATCCGCAATCTGACGTTCCTTACGTCTTAGATACCATTAAACTTCTAACAAAAGAGCAGTTAAACGTTCCATTAATCGGATTTAGCGGGGCACCGTTTACGATGGCGAGCTATATGATTGAAGGCGGACCTTCGAAGAATTATCATAAGACAAAAGCGATGATGTACACGGATCCGAAAGCCTGGTTCTTATTAATGGACAAACTGGCGGATCTTGTGATTCGTTACGTACGTGCGCAAATTCATTCAGGAGCGAAAGCGATTCAGATCTTTGATTCCTGGGTAGGAGCTCTAAGTGTGCGGGACTACCGTCAGTTTATCAAGCCTGTGATGGAGCGAATCTTCTCCGAGCTACGCTCAGAAAACGTACCCCTTATTATGCATGGTGTGGGGGCAACTCACCTAGCGAATGACTGGAATGACCTGCCTTTAGACGTGGTAGGACTTGATTGGCGTACAACGATCCATGAAGCACGAGATATGGGGATTACGAAAACAGTTCAGGGAAATCTTGATCCGGCCATATTGCTAGCCGATTGGGAGACGATAGAAGAACGTACAAAAGCTATACTAGACCAAGGGATGAGTCAGCCAGGTTTTGTATTTAACCTTGGCCACGGTGTCTTCCCTGATGTGAAACCTGAGACTCTTAAGCGATTAACGCAGTTTATTCATGAGTATTCTAAACAGTCGTAAGAACGATAAACTTTTTGCATAGAAGAGGTGTTAACGAATGGCAAAGAAAACAATGGGACTTCTTGTAATGGCATATGGTACACCCTATAAAGAAGAGGATCTGGAGCGATATTACACGCATATCCGTCGTGGACGCACGCCTTCACAAGAGATGATTGATGAACTACGCGGTCGTTACGAAGCAATTGGCGGTATTTCTCCACTTGCTCGCATCACACAAGAACAAGCAGATGCTTTAACAGCAAAGTTGAATGAAGTTCAGGAGGATGTGGAATTCAAGCTTTATTTAGGCTTGAAGCACATCGATCCCTTTATTGAAGATGCTGTTGAGCAAATGGCGAATGATGGAATTGAAGAGGCTGTATCAATTGTGTTGGCCCCTCACTACTCTACGTTCAGCGTGAAATCGTATAACGGACGTGCCCAAGAAGAGGCGGAAAAACATGGTGTAACGAAGATCACGTCTGTTGAGAGCTGGTACGATGAGGAAGGATTCATTCAATACTGGACCGAAGCGCTTCGCAAAGTATATGAAGAAATGCCAGCAGAAGAGCGTGAGAAATCCGTTCTGATTGTTTCGGCTCACAGTCTTCCTGAAAAGATCATTCAAAACGGAGACCCGTACCCGGATCAGCTTCAGAAAACGGCTGACCTGATTGCGGATCAACTTCAGATTCAAAACTATGAAATTGGTTGGCAAAGTGAAGGAAACACACCAGATCCTTGGATCGGACCAGATGTACAGGACTTAACGAGGGATCTTTACCACGAAAAAGGGTATCGTACGTTTGTTTATGCACCTGTTGGGTTTGTTTCTGATCATTTAGAAGTTCTTTATGATAACGATTATGAGTGTAAAGTTGTATGTGATGAGTTAGGTGCTTCATACTACCGTCCAGAAATGCCGAATACTCATCCATTATTTATTAGCACACTAGCAGAAGTGGTTTTAAAACAGGCTAAAAAGTAGGGGATAGCGATGTCTGAACAGAAAAAAGTGGTTGTAATAGGTGGCGGAATCACAGGATTATCGACAGCCTATTATTTGCAGAAAGAAGCAAAAGAGCATAATTTGCCTTATAGTGTGGAGTTATTAGAAGGAAGTAACCGTCTCGGCGGAATGATCCATACAGAGAACAGGGAAGGCTTCACAATTGAACGAGGCCCTGATTCACTCTTAGCCAGAAAGCCAAGCGTATTCAGGTTGATTGATGAAGTGGGACTCTCAAAAGATCTTGTCTCTGTGTCTACTGGAAAATCCTACGTGCTAGCGAATGAAAAGCTTCACGAAATTCCAAGCGGTTCGTATATGGGAATACCCGTCCAAGTTCGCCCATTTGTCTTTTCGACCTTGTTTTCCCCGATCGGGAAACTGCGCGCTGCGGGAGATTTCATTAAGCCAAAAAGTAAACCTCAAGGTGATCAATCTCTAGGGCACTTTTTCCGTAACCGTCTTGGAGATGAAGTGGTCGAGAACCTGATCGAACCGTTATTATCAGGAATCTATTCAGGGGATATCGACAACTTGAGCTTAATGGCGACATTCCCAAACTTCTATCAGATTGAGCAGAAGTACGGTGGAATCGTAAGAGGACTTCAAAAAACCGTACCGAAACCGGCTAATAAGCAAGGGAACAAGAAACCAAGTCCATTCCGAACGCTTCAAGGTGGATTAGGTTCCCTTGTAGAGGCTGTGGCTGATTCTCTAAATGAGGGCTCCGTTCATTTAGAAACGCGTGTATCAAGCATAGAGAAAAAAGCAGATGGATATGATCTGAAACTTCAGAATGGAGAAGAGGTTCACGCAGACAGTGTAGTCATCACCACACCGCACGCTTCTGCCCAGTCGATGCTATCACAATACTCCTTTATGGATTCCTTTAAGGACATGCCAGCTACTTCTGTAGCCAATGTGGCTATGGCCTTTGATCAATCCGCTATACAACAAGACATTAATGGTTCAGGCTTTCTCGTTTCTAGAAATAGCGACTACCGCATCACGGCTTGTACGTGGACACATAAGAAGTGGCCTCATACAACGCCTGAGGGGAAAGCTCTCCTCCGCGCTTACGTTGGCAAGCCAAGCGATCAGGGAGCTGTCGACCTATCAGATGAAGAGATTGCTGATCTCGTTTTAAAAGATTTAAATAAGACCATGAATATTACACAAGAGCCGGAGTTCTCTGTTGTTACTCGCTGGAGAGATTCGCGGGCTCAGTATACCGTTGGGCATAAAGATCGCTTGAAACAAATTAAAGCCGATCTCGTCGATGAACTACCTGGCGTTTACCTCGCCGGAGCCTCCTACGAGGGCCTTGGCATACCTGACTGTATTGACCAGGGTGAAGAAGCGGTTGAACATGTACTAGATTATTTAAAACAGAGCTAAAGTAGAGGGAGGGTAAATCTATGGATTTGCCCTCTTTTTTATGAGGTGGTGGTTGAGATGGTGCGGCTCGGCGTCTGGATGAAGCACAGTGACGTCGAGAAAGAGCTGACTGACGTCTAGATCAGAGGTAAGGGCGTCGAGAAAGAGGGAGAGCATGTCTAGATTAAGCGTATGGATGTCGAGAAAAAGGGAGAGGATGTCTAGATTAAGCGCAGTGACGTCGAGATAGAGAGCGCTGACGTCTAGAAGAGCAAGCAGGACGTCTAGAAACAGGGGACAACATCGAGATTAAACAGCTCAACGTCTAGAATTACTTCCTGCTCCGAAAGCTGTTTCATAGGTACTGTTTGCAACATTCAAACGGTTGCGCTTTATTCTGATGTTGCAAGAAATTCCAAAGACTAGTAGAATCGTATATATGAAAACGATTTCATTTTGTGAATCGAGTATCGGATTTTTATCATCAGGGGGCGTTTACAGTGGCAACAATTGAGGATGTTGCAAGATTTGCAGGGTTGTCTAGGACAACGGTTTCTCGAGTCATTAATGATCAGCCGTATGTGTCAGAGGAAAAGCGTAGCCGAGTGGAAGATGCTATGAAAGCTTTAGGATATGTGCCAAATTCATCTGCAAGGCGACTTCGAAGCCAAAAGACAGAAACAATCGCCGTGTTACTGCCTAGAATTACAAATCCTTTTTTTAATCATTTAATAGAATCAATGGAGATGAAAGCTTCTGAATGGGGCTATCAGGTGATTATTTGCCAAACACATGATTCCCCTCAGAAAGAACGTGATTATCTAGAGCTTCTCCGCAAGAAACAAGTAGACGGGATCATCCTTACATCTATCCAAAATGAATGGGAAGTAATAGAAGGATACTTACAATCGGGTCCAATCGTGTTGTGCAATGAGAATGTAGAAGAAGCGCAAGTGCCTGTTGTACATGTTGATCAGGCTAAGGCAGCTTATGAAGCGACTGTTCACCTGATTGAACAAGGGGCTTCGGAAATTGCGTTTTTACACGGAGGAGAAGATAGCTACGTCTTCCGGCATCGTGAGCGAGGATTTTTGAAAGCGCTTCACGAGAGGCGGCTACCACGTCTAGAAGCAGAGGTGTTTAGCTCTGCGGTGGACGTTGAGAGTGGGCGAGCGTTGTTTCACCAAATACGGAACAATTATCCTTCCATTAACGGAGTGTTTGCAGGATCAGATGAAGTCGCAGCCGGTTTTATTTATGAAGCCGTTCAAGCAGGTGTGAAAGTACCTGAAGAGATTAGCGTTGTTGGTTTCGATAATCAAGCGATCTCTATGTTGATGAAGCCATCCATTACCACCGTAGAGCAACCTGTACAAGATATGGGAGAACGTTGTGTCGAACTGTTAATCCATCAGGTGGAGAACGGGTATAGCTTAAAAAGGGAAGAGCACGTTTTCAAGCACCGTTTACAAGCGAGAGCTTCCACCACTCGTCAATCAAAATTAGTCACACTATAAGGACAGCGTTCCTTTATAGAAGAATTAATGGGATTATGAAAAGCATTCCGAATAAAGGGGAATGCTTTTTTTGTATGCTCTTGTCTTTATTCTAGGTGATATAAAATAGGCACAAGCTGTACTAGTACTGTTTGATAAATAGACAAGAAAAAAGAACAGTGGATACTGTTCTTAAGAGTGGAACGTTATTGTTTGTTTAGGTTGTAGATCGTGAGGTACATTAAGAGTAGCTATTCTCTTGAGGTTAGCGAGCTGGGTCGTCGCATTCTTCACAAACGTCGCCATAGCAGTCAGCTTGCTCTTGGATTGCATTGCCACAAGCAGTACATTTCTTTTCAGGAAGTGTTTTGAAAAACTCGATTGGACTCATCATCGGAAAATCCCTCCAGTTAGTTTGTGTACTTTTATTGTATTATAACAGATTGAATAATACAACACTTTGTTTTATAACAACTTGTACTTTTTTTAAAATACCCGATAGGGGGATCTATAAACATGAAAGTAACCGTAAATGGATTTTGGGGTGGATACCCTGCAGTAAATAGTGCTACATCTAGTTATCTTGTGACATCTGGAGACTTTACGCTCCTTGTCGACTGTGGAAGTGGGGCTTTAGCGCACTTGCAGTCGAAAGTAAATGTGATGGACATTGATGCAGTCATTCTGTCTCACTATCATTTTGACCATGTAGCGGATATCGGCGTGATGCAATATGCGTGGAAGGTTCAGAACATTTTAAATGAAACGGAAGAAGTCTTGCCGATCTATGGACATAAAGAAGATCAGGCTGGGTTTGAAGCTCTTACGCATGATCGTACGGAGGGCATAGGCTATGACCCTGAGCAGACACTTGAAGTTGGACCTTTTACCATTCAATTTATGAAGACAGCTCATCCTGTACCATGTTATGCGATGCGTATTTCTGACGGTACATCTTCGTTCGTCTATACAGCAGACTCAAGCTATTTAGAAGGGTTCATCTCGTTTAGCGAAGGAACGGACTTGCTTATTACGGATTCAAACTTTTACAAAGGAATGGATGGGACAAATCCAGGCCATATGACGAGTGAAGAGGTAGGTAAGATTGCTCGAGAAGCAAAGGTGGGAGAGCTGTGGTTAAGTCATTTACCGCACTTTGGGAACGTCCAGGATTTAAAAGATCAAGCAGCTGAGGAGTACGCTGGGAAGATTCAATTAGCCGAGGAAGGATTAATTTGGGACTCAGAAGCATAGTCACGGGAATTGAATAGATGGAGCGAATCCATTACAATGAAAGTCGATAGAGACGAATAGGAGGAATGGACTATGATGCTTTTTGTAGACCATGAGGGGATTAACGATCCGCGCATTAACTTAGCGATCGAAGAATATGTACTTAAGAATTTAGAGATTGATGATGATACAAGCTACTTGCTGTTCTATATCAACAAACCTTCCATTATCATCGGGAAGAACCAGAATACAATAGAAGAGATTAATACGGACTATGTTGAGGACAACGGTATTCACGTCGTTCGTCGCCTATCTGGTGGAGGTGCTGTCTATCATGACCTTGGGAACTTGAATTTTAGTTTCCTAACAAAAGATGATGGGAACAGCTTTAATGACTTTGCAAAGTTCACAAAACCTGTAACAGATGCCCTGCAAAAACTTGGCGTGAAAGCAGAGCTTTCCGGGCGCAACGATATTCAGCTAGAGGATGGCCGTAAGATTTCAGGAAATGCTCAATTCTCTACGAAAGGCCGCATGTTTAGTCATGGTACGTTGATGTTCGATTCAGAAATTGAGAACGTTGTATCTGCATTACGTGTGAAATCTGAGAAAATTCGCTCGAAAGGGATAAAATCTATCCGTAGTCGCGTAGCGAATATTTCAGAATACTTAACAGAAGAGTTATCGATGGAAGAGTTTAAAGCAATGATTCTTCGTTATATTTTCGATGTTGAGAATGTGGAAGATGTTCCTCAATATAAACTAACAGAAGAAGATTGGAAAAACATTTACGCCCTTTCAGAAGAACGTTACCAGCAGTGGGATTGGAATTATGGGAAATCCCCGGCGTCTAATATCCAGCATTCACATCGTTTTGACGGAGGGACAGTTGATGTCCGTCTAGATGTGAAGAAGGGCATGATTGAAAATGCTAAGATTTACGGTGATTTCTTTGGTGTAGGAGATGTAAGTGAGATTGAGAATCGCTTGATTGGGACACGCTATGAACGTAGCGCGATTGATGAAGCGATCCAGGACTTAGACATTTCTCACTATCTTGGCCGTATTTCAAAAGAAGATTTCTTATCTTTAATCTACTAAACATACTGAAAACCGCTTGAGCGAGTTGCTCAAGCGGTTTTTTATTGCTTTTGTTCATACTCTTCCTTGTAGTATTTTTTTAAATGAATTCGATGAACGAGGCGGATAGTGGGTCTGATTAATAATTGAAAACTCCCTATAACGAATAAGGTGACACCCCAGGTCTTAACCGTTCCCTCAAAATAAAAGCAAATACTTCCGATGAAAAACCAAAGGCCTAGGAGAATATCATTTAATGTATAAAGGATTTGATAAGGCTTTTTAAAGAATAAATCATGGTGACCAACTTTCATGTCAACGTAATCTTCTTTACTTTGAGTCTGAGCGTCCGTTTGTTGTTGATCCTGACTCATAAAAGTAACCCCTCCTTATTTTCTCTATTCACCTATTACCCATTTGTGTGGGGCTTTTAATCTAGTAGATTCTGAATGTATGGGCTTGCTCAAAAATTGTCAGTATTTTATAATAAGTGTGACTGTTTTTTTTACTTAAAAATGAATGACTATTCATTCATGATGAAGGGGAGTGGGCTTTTTTGAACATAAGTGATCAACTGTCAGTAACAGCGAAAGACAATCCATCAAAGACGGCTTTTATTTTTCAAGGTGAGAAAACGAGCTACATGGAGTTAGAAGGTGCAGTTACGAAGTTTGCGTCCAGTTTAAAAGAGTTAGGGTATAAACAAGGGGATCATATTGCGCTCGTCTCAGGTAATAGTCCTTACTATGTGATTGGCTTATATGGGGCGTTGCGATTGGGACTTACAGTCATCCCAATTAACCCAATTTATACTGTGGAAGAGATGCGCTATATTTTAAAGAATGGCGATGTTAACGGCGTCATTACCATGGATTTATTTATGGATAAGTTTGCTGCTTTGGCTTCAGATTTTCCAGAAATTAAGCATTACATTGTGGGAGAGACCGGAGCTGATCCAGCGAGTGCACGCGAATTGTTAAACGATAAAATGAAATCGTTTACAAGATTGGTGAAGGATGGAGAACTGTCACTCGAAAGGCCAAACGTTGATGAGGAAGACGTGGCTATCATTCTTTATACGTCTGGTACAACAGGGAAACCTAAGGGAGCCATGCTTACCCATAAGAATGTCTATTCTAATGCCAAAGACGTAGCGGATTATTTGAAATATAGTCCTGATGACAAAGTTATTGCGACTCTTCCTATGTTTCACGTATTCTGCTTCACCGTAGTATTAAACGCTCCTTTAATGAATGGGGGAACCGTTTTAATCCTTCCAAAGTTCTCGCCAGCAGATGTGTTTGAGGTTGCGAAGAATGAAGGAGCTACTGTGTTTGCAGGTGTCCCGACGATGTATAACTACTTGCTTCAGGGGGGAGAGGCCCACCGAGATGATTTCAAAAGTATACGGTTGTGCATTTCAGGGGGAGCTTCAATGCCAGTGGCCCTGTTGAAACAATTTGAACAAGCCTTCCAGGTTATTGTTTCAGAAGGATACGGATTATCTGAGGCCGCACCTGTTACGTGCTTTAATCCTCTTGATCGTCCGAGAAAAGCTGGCTCCATTGGTCAAAATATTTGGCACGTTGAGAACCGGGTTGTCGATGAACTTGGGGATGAGGTGCCTGTTGGAGAGGTTGGAGAACTTGTCGTTCGCGGACCGAACGTCATGAAAGGGTATTACAAGTTGCCAGAAGAGACAGCAGTGACGCTCCGTGATGGCTGGTTGTATACAGGAGATATGGCCAGAATGGATGAAGAGGGGTATTTCTTCATTGTGGATCGAAAGAAAGATATGATTCTAGTAGGAGGGTACAACGTTTATCCTCGTGAAGTAGAAGAAGTCCTTTATCAACATCCTAATGTTACAGAAGTCGCTGTCATAGGCGCGCCTGATCCAAACCTCGGAGAAGCGGTACAAGCATTCGTTGTGGTGAACACTTCGATTTCAGAAGAGGAGTTATTAGCCTATTGTAAAGAGCACTTGGCCAAGTACAAGTTGCCAACGGTTATCGAATTCTTAGATGAATTACCAAAGAACACAACCGGTAAGATCTTAAGAAAGAGCTTGCGGGAACGGATTACGCATTAATGGTTTGTCTCCATCAATGGGAGCAAATGAATAAGAAACTAGATCGAGTATAGAATCCATTTGGGTTTTATACTCGATTTTTATTTGGTTCGTTTCCAGGACATCCTTACTCCATTTAAAACAAAACAGAAACATTCTCTCAGTAAGAACAAGTAAAGAATTTTCTAACAAATTTAACAAACCCTCTTGCAATCTAGTAGAAAATCCGATAGTTTAGTACATATCAAATTTTAGTGCGTAAAAGCATAAAAGCATAAAAGTGCTAAAGTACATAAGAGGGGGAGCAACAATGAAGAAGTGGTTATTGGTCGTAAGCGTCATGGCTATCATGGCAGTCGCTGGCTGTTCGAGTTCAGAGGCGAAAGAAGGAAATGGGAAAGAGCAATCATATGATTATACAATCGGTGTGTCTCAAATTGTTGAGCACCCTTCATTAGATGCAGCACAAGAAGGGTTTAAAGCCGCTTTTGATGAAGCCGATCTTTCAGTGAAGTTCGATGTACAACTCGCTCAGGGCGATGCAAAGAACAATCAGACCATCGCGGATAATTTTGTTGGAGATGAGGTTGATTTGATCTTTGCCAATTCAACAGGTAGTGCTCAAAGCGCACTAAATGCAACGGACGATATTCCAATTGTATTCACATCCGTAACAGATCCTGTGGGCTCAAATTTAGTTGATTCCATGGAAGCACCAGGAGGAAATGTGACAGGGACTACAGATACGCATCCGGATGCCATTCCAAATACGATTTCCTTTATGAAAGAAGAAATGGGTGTAGAGAAGGTGGGAATGCTGTATAACCCGAGCGAGCAAAACTCTTCTTCTCAAGTTGAACGAGTGAAAGAGATCGCTGGCGATCAATTGGAAATTAAAACAGCTACGGTTACCACTTCAGCTGAAGTCAAACAAGCAGCGGAATCATTGGCTGGAAAAGTAGATGCCCTCTACATCGTGACAGATAATACCGTCGTCAGTGCTCTTGAATCTGTATTGATTGTCGGTCAGGAAGAAGATACTCCTGTCCTTGTAGGGGAACTAGATTCAGTGGAGCGCGGTGGCTTCGCAGCGTATGGGTTTGATTACTACGACATTGGGTTTGAAGCAGGACAAAAAGCAATTGAAATTCTCGAAGAAGGAAAGAATCCTGGCGACATTGAAGTTTCTTATCCACAAAACTTGAAGCTTCAAATCAACCAAAAGGCAGCGGAAGAAATGGGCGTAGACATTCAAGATGATTGGAAAGAAGAAGCTGAGATCATAGAAAAGTAGAGGAGGGATCATCATGACAGGAGCACTAGTCGGCGCAATTGAATCAGGATTATTGTACGCCATTATGGCGCTTGGTGTTTATATTAGCTTTCGCATTCTGGATTTTCCTGATCTTACAGTAGACGGTAGCTTTGTGACGGGCGGAGCTGTTGCCTCGGTTCTAATGGTAAATGGGACATCACCATTCTTAGCTACGCTAGCAGGGGGAGCCGCTGGGTTTATCGCAGGGTGTATAACAGGTTTTCTTCATACAAAAGGGAAAATTAACCCATTATTATCAGGAATCTTGATGATGATTGCTCTTTACTCCATTAACTTACGGATTATGGGGCGTCCGAACATTCCTCTTCTAAATGAAGAGACACTCTTTTCTCAAATTGAGAACTGGTGGGCGTCTACCGGTATTGATGGTGCATTGATGGCTCCTTTTCAAGCGCTTGGAATAGAAGGGGCTGCGCCGAATACGTTTTATGTGCTGCTGTTTGGAACGCTTCTCATTATTGTAGTGAAGAAGGTGCTCGATTGGTTCTTGCAGACAGAGTCAGGAATTGCACTACGAGCAACAGGGGACAATGCAAAGATGATTAAGAGTTTATCAGCGAATACGGGCCTTTATATTATGATTGGACTTGGTCTTTCGAACGCCCTTGTTGCGATGAGCGGGGCCTTAATCGTTCAGTACAATGGTTTTGCTGATGTAGGACTTGGTGTTGGAATGATTATTGTCGGTCTTGCATCCGTTATTATCGGTGAAGGGGTGTTCGGACGTAAGTCGATCGCTCGTACAACACTTGCTGTTGTATTAGGAGCTGTCTTATACCGAATCATTCTGGCTGTGGCTATGCAGGTCGAGTTTGTGAAAGCCAGTGATTTAAAGTTAATTACGGCTATTATTGTAACAGGAGCCCTTGTTATTCCGACATTCTCAAGTCAGCTTAAAGAAAGAATGGAGCGCAGGCGTCAGCAGAAAGCTTTAACAGCAGAAATGAGACAAGAAAGGGGACAGGACGTTGTTAAACCTCAAACAGATTGAGAAAACCTTCTATAAAGGGACACCAGATGAGAAACGCGCGATTGACGGGGTATCTCTGACGCTTGAGGAAGGAGACTTCCTCACGGTGATTGGGAGTAATGGGGCAGGGAAGTCTACCCTTTTAAACTTGATTGCAGGTGTCTTGTTCCCTGATCAGGGGCTTATGGCAGTAGATGATTTAAATATGACCTACCTCCCTGAACATAAGCGATCGAAGTGGATTGGCCGAGTGTTCCAGGATCCCATGGCTGGTACAGCCCCTCACATGACGATAGAAGAGAACCTGACCTTAGCCCTTGGACGGACAAAGAAGCGGGGGCTTGGACGTGGGGTAAGCGCAGCCAGGAAGAAAGAGTTCAAAAAGCTTCTTCAAGATATGAACGTGAATCTCCATGACCGTCTCAACACACAGGTCGGACTGTTATCAGGAGGAGAACGTCAAGCTCTTTCACTATTAATGGCGACTTTTACGGAGCCGCGTATTCTCTTGCTTGACGAACACACAGCCGCGCTCGACCCAGCCCGAGCTGAACACATTACATCGATAACAAGAGACGTGGTGGATAAGCACCAACTGACGACGTTAATGGTCACGCATGACATGGAACAAGCACTCTCCCTTGGAAACCGCTTGATTATGATGGATGAAGGCAAAATCATCTTTCATGCAGACGCGGAAGAAAAGAAACAGCTAACAGTGGCAGACTTATTAGAAGCCTTCCAAAAAGCTCGCGGCAAATCATTAGCCGATGATAAGACGTTGTTGCAGAAATAAAAAAGAAGAGCATTTTCCTTTTCGGAAAATGCTCTTCTTTTTTCGTTAGTTCACTAGATCCATCACAGTGTTATACACTTGGTCTTTATTAAAAGCCTCTCCCATTGGAAACTTTCCTACAAGATAATTATCCTTGTCGAGAAGGTAAGCGTAAGAAGTGTGGACAAGGTAGTCTGTGCCATTATCTTTAAAGAGAAAACGGAACGGTTCAGCTAGTTTCTTTGTGTCCTCAACAGATCCTCGTAAAAAGATCCAGGACGGGTCTTCGGAAGCCCCGAAACTCTTCATATACTCTTGTAGACGTTCGTTTGTATCATTCTCCGGATCGATGGTGACGGTTACAAATTCAACTTGATCTCCGTATACACCTTTGTCTTTAAACTGTTCTTTCAAATGCATCATGCGTTGAGTCGTAAGAGGACATACATCCGGGCACTTCGTATACATAAATTCAACAATCCGAACCTTTTCATCCATAGAAGCTAAATCATATTCCTCTCCTTGTGCGGTATTCATCGCTACACCTGTCGGAAGTTGAACGCCCGCATCACGCCAGAATTGCAAATAAGATATTCCAAGACCAATTCCAATGACTAATAAAGAAATAAAGACAATGTACCATTTCTTTTGCATATCCATTCCCCCTGTAACCGTTGTGCTTACTTCTATATTACTAGAGTGACCACAGTGGTAATAGGGCGATCAGTGAACAACTCGTTACAATATTATGGCAACAAATTGAATTTTTTGGACGGATGTTTGTACAATAGTAAGAGAAGAGGAGAGGATGTCTTGAAGAAATTAATCGGAGCTTATGGTATCTTTTTAGTCCTGTTATGGGTGTACTTTGGATGGTTCTATGAAGTGGATACATATGTTGATTCGAGATACGCAGCGTACCGCCATGCATACTCATTCACTGTTCTAACGTTCCCATGGATTGTATTACTCGCCTTTATCTTGTCTGGTTGGCATAAAGGAATGCTGAGTCGAATAGAGAACCGGCTTAAGAGGAGGTGGATCCAGTCGTTTAGTTTTGGGTTGATCTTAATGGCAGTGATCCAGCTTCTTTCACTCCCCCTTGATGCACTCGGGTTCGCGATGTCTAAGAATGCTGATATAAGCAATCAGCCTGTGTTGGATTGGATAGTGGAGTGGAGTATTCAAAGTGGGTTCTTTATAGTTATGGTAGCAGTTTTGATCACGGTATTTCGCAGTTTGATCCGCAAGTTTCCGAATAGATGGTGGCTCGTCTTATGGTTGATCTCGCTCCCCATTGCTTTCTTCATTATTTATGTCCAGCCGATCTGGATCGATCCTTTATTTGAGGATTTCACTTCCCTTGAAAGTGGTGGGTTGAAAGATTCCATTGTAGAATTAGCAGGTGAGGCAGGGATCGATGAGAACCACATTTACCAAGTCAATATGAGTGAAAAAACATCAACCTATAATGCGTATGTAACCGGAATAGGCGCGCAAAAGCGAATTGTATTATGGGATACGATGCTCACTGGAATGAGCCAGAATGAAGTGTTGTTTATATTAGCTCATGAGATTGCCCATTATGTGAAACATCATGTTTATATAGGAGTAGCGGGCTATGTCTTACTTAGTTTTGTCCTTTTATGGAGCCTTTCTGCCCTTTATTCCGTTCTGTACCGAAATGCACATGACCGCCTTCAGTTGCGTGACCGTTCTGACCTAAGAGCTGTCCCTGTATTATTGCTTCTAGTAACGTTACTCATGTTTGTAACACAGCCAATCAACTTATATGTGTCTAGATACATGGAACGTTCGGCTGATCGTTATGCAATCGATCACACGGAGAATCTGCAGCCAGCCCTCGAGAGTTACCAGGCTTTAGCAAGGGAGTCTAAGAGTGATTTATCTCCATCGAATTGGATTGTGTGGCTGAGATACACCCATCCTCCCCTCGGTGAAAGGATTGAACGGATTCGAACGGAAATGATGGAGCGTGAGCAGGGCGATTGATTCCCGCAGGAAAATATACTAATATAACTTGTAAATGATTGCTCGTTGTGAGAAAATTTTACACGTAATTTGGAAAAATGCGAAACGTCAGCGGGTAGAATTTTTGGAATATTATGCAAAACCCGCAAACGGTTGCGTGAAACCGCAAATGTTTTTCGGTTACTTTTGACCAGGATTATATTAGAATAGACTCAAGACAAATTAAACGGCCTCGTTTTTTTGTAGGACATTCGTTGTCTGCAAAAGTCGTAGCCCGTTTATGGAGTCTTGTTTGTTTGTATGTATGTTGTTGAGCGTACATGCAAGGTGAACGAGGTTTGTCGTCATGGACTAATCGTTCACAAGTAATTCCCTCACTCAAAAGTTAACCAGTCGTCTCTTTTTGGCCAATGCCTCGATCGCATTGGCCCTTTTTTTATGCTTAAAACAGAAAACTAGCTCCGTTTCGTAATGTCGTAGGTTAGTCGGATTTTTTGTTTGCGAAGAAACAACCCAGACCAGAGCTTTTATACGAAAGGAGCTAGATGGTAGTAGGTTATCCAAAAGTTTGTGGACGTATACATGAAAGAAGCGATTGAATGAACCCTTATGCTATTCACTTGGCTTTTTATACGTAATCATATGCTCCTCATCTGTCATGTAAAAGTCCCGGTTGGGTCTTTCGTGGAGGAGACCGGCGTTTTCGAGCTTGAAGTAATTGACCTTTAAGTATGGGTCGTGCTCTATTACAGGGAGTTCTTTATTTTGCTGTATATAATGGTCAACGGCTCGTTGGACCAGGTCAAGGTCTAAGGCAAGTTGCTGGTCTTGTTCCTCGAATAGTTCATACGTTTCCTTCGACATGTAATAGGTGTTCTTTGGGATTCCTTTGAGGTAAGGAGCTAAGAGATTATAGTCGAGTGTGAGGTCTTCGTTAATAACCGTTCGTAGTTCGACTCCGTCCGGGAGGTGATCTGAAAATTCATGGATGGCTTTTCGGACTTCTTTAAGGGATAAATCTTTTATTTCAAGCTGCTCTTGATCTTCATTTTTCTTTTTCTTATTCCACCACATTTTGTGTCACTCCAATCTGATTAATTATATGGGGAGAGCGCAATCTAAGAGGGAGAGAAGGAGGTGTAAGTCATGGGAAATGGCCCTCTTACAGAGCTTGAAATCAATACATCGCTGAATCCTGACTTTGGGATGAATGATGATGGTTTTTTACTACATGCGAAGGATGTAGATGAATGGGAATTGCCGACTGACCCTGACTATTGCGGGGCGTAACCTCAGTATAACAGAAAAAATTACCATTATGTTTGATGCAGAAATTCAATTTCTGTCGGATTGTAAGTGATTCACTCCATATATGGATTATTTTGGTACAATGAAGGGGTAGTTGAAACCAAAAGAGAGGATGAAGGTATGGATATGTGGAAAGAGAGGTACGAAGTGTCTCCGTTCACGCAAGCTGTTCTGGCTGATGAAAGAGCAGATGGAAAAATGATCTCACTTGTGATGGAGGGAGAGGAATCCTTTTATGTGAATCAATCGCCAAAGCACATTGTGGATTATGCATGTAAATACTTTGGATCGAGTTTGAAAGGTCGACAAGCCGGAACAAGAGATGTAACCGGTATTACACACAAAGCCCCAATCGCCATTGACCCAATGAGCGGTATGTATTTCTTCCCTACGATTTCTCCTCAAAATGTAAATTGCTCCTGGATTGCTCATTCCCATGTGGACATGATTGAACCTGCCGGCCATCAGCAGACACGGTTAGTCTTTAAAAACCAACAATCCGTAATTTTAGATGTATCTAAAGGGACGATCTGGAATCAGATTCAGCGTACAGCCCAGTTCCGATACAAATTAAACGACCGCTTGCAATATGTCTCAAAGCCTCAATTTGACCATGTTGCTGAGCCCCCTTTGTTTCATCCGAAAGCCTAATAGACAGTAGAGACGCCACTTCTGGCGTCTCTTTTCTTTTTTAGAGGGTGCTTTTCCTGGAATAGTGGGGTTAAGAAGATTCTTCCGTACTGCTAGCCAGTTTCCCGTGAGTGGGCTGCATCACTTTCCGCATTAATTCATACATAATCGTTTCGACGTGTTTCCGAATGGCTGGGTTAAAGTAATTTCGTTTTTCTTCGTGACTCCCTGAAATAAACAGGTAAGAGGAGAATGATTCATTTTTGGATAGGAGCATCACATCGAGTTGGCGAGATTTCATTAGGCCTCTTAAATACCTTCGTTCTGATTTTGCCTTATGGGCCATTTTTCGTAACAATTCCATATAAGGTTCTTTAATTTTGAATGACCCTTGTTCTATGGTGTGCGTGTCTTTCTCGATGACGAGAATGGCCATGGATAAGAAGAGGAACCTTGAGGCAAGCTCTCGATCTTCTTCACTTAAGTACCGCATGTTCGTTCCCTCCTGTAATGAGAACATATGTTCTATTATAACGTAATTTTATGAAGAAACAAATAGATGTATGTTGGAAATGGTATCCATGTTGTAAAAAAACATGTTCGAGATGGGGGAAGTAGGTTTCTTTTCACAACATTGTGGCTACCATTTATAATAAGATTATGATTGTTTTGATAAATGAGCAGAGCATTGGAAAAGGCGATCCTTATTGAAGCTTATATCGCTGTTAGGAGTTAGAATGATGAATATTCAAGACTTGGACTTAGAAGCGTTAAAACAAATGATTAAAGATGACACGTTTGATGATTTTATTATGCAACTGTTGCAGCAGTACGAGGCATTGGGCCCTTTGCCAGGTATTTTGCTTCCGATGTTCGAAGCATTGCTCCCTTTTTTACCTCTCTTTATTTTTGTGGTAGGAAACTCAATTGCATACGGATTATTTAAAGGTTTTCTATTCTCATGGATCGGAGCGGTTCTCGGGGCTGTATTTGTCTTCTGGGTGATTCGAAAGTTAGGACAGAAGAGATTCTTCTTGTTTATAAGACGGAATAAGCAGGTGCAGCGGGTAACAGAATGGCTTGAGCGTCATGGGTTCGGTCCGCTCTTCTTGTTAATGTGCTTCCCTTTTTCTCCTTCTGCGATTATTAATGTAGTAGGGGCTTTGTCGAAAGTAAGTTTTCAGCAATTTGTACTAGCTGTTGTGTTAGGAAAAGCTGTTATGATCTTTACGATTTCCTATGTGGGGCATAGCATTACGGAATTTGCAAAGAGCCCTCTTAAGACGGTGGTCGTGGGAATTTGTATAGCGATATTTTGGATTATCGGGAAAGTGATTGAGCGGAAGTTGCAGCAACGCTCTCACGAAAACGTAAGTGCGAACGATTAGGGCAAAAAGAATGTGGGTAAAATGATAGTAGTACAATTTCTGGAGGAGAAATCATGACTATGAAAAATGCCTGGAGATGGTTTCGGACCATTGTATTCGCTATCGCCCTTGCCCTGGTATTTCGTTCGTTTTTGTTTGCAAGCTACGTGGTTGAAGGGGAATCGATGCAACCCACGCTTTATGATGGTAATCTATTAATGGTGAATAAAGTCGTTTATGATCTGCAGGACGTCGGTCATTCGGATGTGATTGTGTTTCATGCGAATGAGAAAGAAGACTATGTCAAGCGAGTCATTGGCTTACCTGGAGATACGATTCGGTATGAAGATGATACATTGTATTTGAATGGTGAAAAGGTAGACGAGCCATACTTAGATCCTTTTCGGGTTAATGATGGAAAGCCGTTAACGAAATCATTTAGCCTTGAGGAGATTGAAAATGGTGCTAAAAAGGTACCGGAAGGACATATTTTCGTCATGGGAGATAACCGAAGGGAGAGCTTAGACAGTCGGTACTTCGGGTTTGTTCCTATTGATACGATTGTAGGGAAAGTGGATGTTCGCTATTGGCCGATTAGCAAACTAGCCCTACGTTTCTAACATAAGAGAGCACTCTATCCTTATTTGGATAGAGTGCTCTTTTTAATGCCTCCTCCCATACGAAAGCTAATAAAAGCTAAGCCCATAAAGAGGATGGCTGTGGTGAGGAGGATGGTTGGGAGTGGGATTAGGGAGGCGGCTATGCTTCCGATGCTTGCTCCTGTTAAGAGGGTGAAGGAATAGATGGAAACGGCGCTGGCTCTTGAGTGCTGGCTGAATTGGCCGACTAGTAGGATGACCATTGGAATTGTGATTGAGGTGGAAGCGATCATTAGAATCGATGCGATAAGGAGCGTCCATGTGTGGAGCGCGAGTAAGGGTAGTGAGAAGCCAATGGTTAACGTAAGGAGTCCGAATCCTAATACAAATGGGGCCCCGAAGCGTTGTTGCAGGGGGCCAGCGAAGAAGGCGGGTATGATTCCGACCAGACCGATCATTCGAAATGATTGCAGGGAAAAGGGGATGTCGATCTCTCCTCTGGCAATCATCCACTCAAAACTTCCGTAAAACATCATGACAGTGAACAAGAGAAAAAAAGCAATTCCATATAGTTTTTGCAAGGGTCTGAACTGAAAAAATGATAAAATAGGAGATAATGAAAATAACGTTTGAAAGGGTTTGGGCTTCGATGGAACGAGAGACTGTTTCATGAATAAAAAGCAAATGCCATAAAGGATAAAGAAGCCGAAAAAGACCGACCGATAAGATCCGAAGCGTGCCAATTCAACGGCGATCATTTGCCCAAAGATCCCAGCGATCAAAAAGCCGGTATTGATCATAGCGATGACAAACGCTTGTGTTTTTCCATGAAAATGTTCAAAGGAATAAGCAAAGGCTGTCGGGGCAAAGCTTGCAGCAAGTATTCCTTGTAAAGCTCGCAGTACAATGAATAACCAATAGGTTGGCATAAGACCGACGAGGACTGTAACAACGGCAAGAGAAGCCATTCCGGTCAGGAGAACTTTTTTGTGTGGCAGTTTATCGGCTAACATGCCAAAGAAGAACAGTCCAATGGCATAAGGAAATATAAACATGGAACTGCTGAGAGAGGCCTGTGAGTCAGATAGGTGATACAGCTCTGCGATTTGAGCCTGAAGAGGGAGCATGGTGTAAAGGTTGCTTGCGATAAAGATACCGGTGAAGATCAGAGCTGCTGCCATACGCTTTGGTTTCATCAGATCACTCCTCTATACAATCGTAGTCGTACTGTATGCAAACCTTTCGAAAACGTTCATAGAGTGGAGGTAAGGAATGAGTATACGATTTTTATTAGGAAGAGCTGGTGCTGGAAAGAGTACACAGTGTCTTGAAGAAATAAGAGAGAGCTTGAAAGATTCTCCTCAAGGGGCTCCGATTCTCTATATGGTACCGGATCAGATGACGTTCCAGCAGGAATATGCCCTTTTGAAGCAAGAAGGTATTGAAGGAAGTATTCGCGCTCAAGTATTTAGTTTCTCCCGCCTTGCCTGGCGTGTGCTTCAGGAAACAGGTGGCGGAACGAAGAAAATGATTAGTTCTACAGGCGTTCAAATGATGCTTCGTAAGATCACGGAAGAACGGAAATCAGATTGGAATGTGTTCCAAAAAGCAATCGAGAAGCAAGGATTTATTGAACAATTAGAAACGATGATTACGGAGTTCAAGCGTTACCGTATCACTCCGGATTCGTTGAATGAATATATAGGATCCATCGGAGATTATAAGCACCCATACGCTGGTGAAGAGGCGTTGCAACATAAACTAGAAGACTTATCGTACATATACGAGCAACTTATGATCGCCCTTCGTGAGCAATATATCGATAGTGAGGACCAACTGCAGCTCCTTGCAGAGAAGATTGAGGAAGCAGACTCCCTGAATGGAGCTGAAATTTATCTGGATGGTTTCCACCGATTTACCCCGCAAGAACTTGTTGTGTTACAAGCGCTGATGAAGAAAGCGAAACGTGTCACGATTGCTTTGACATTAGACCAGCCGCGCTACGGGGAAATTGATGAATTGGATCTTTTCCACCAGACGGCTCATACGTTTCAGGATTTAGAGCGAACCGCACGAGAAATAAATGTTCCGGTTGATGAGGTGAAATATGTCTACGGCGGGGAAGGACGGTTTGAGCGACGTCCGGCATTTGAGCATCTCGAGCATTATTTTACAACAAGACCTGCACCTGGATACCAGGAGCAAGCTCCAATTACAGTCGCTCAAGCGGTTCATCCTCGTGCTGAAGTAGAAGGGGTCGCTCAAGAAATTATTGAACTTGTGCGTGATCATGGATATCGCTATCAGGATATGGCTGTTCTTATTCGTGAGCCTGATGTTTATCATGACCTTATTCAAACGGTGTTTGAAGATTACCGGATTCCGGTGTTTATTGATGAGAAAAGGACCATGCTGAACCATCCACTTGTTGAGTTTGTGAGATCAGCCCTTGATGTCATAGAAGGCAATTGGCGCTATGAGGCGATTTTCCGTTTGTTAAAAACAGACTTCTTCCCACTAGGGGACAAAAGGGATCCCCTTACACAAGATGCGATTGATGAGCTTGAGAATTATTGCCTCGAGTACGGCGTCCGGACGAAGAAACGCTGGATTAGTGAAGAGCCCTGGAGATACAAGCGTTTCAGAGGATTCGACCATTTATCGCAGACGGATGAGGAGAAAAAGAAAGAAGAACGCATTAATCGGCTACGCGATCAGGTCGTGAAGATTCTTCTTCCTTTCGATGAGCAAATCCGGGAAGCTTCTACAGTAAAAGAACGTTCTCAAGTTCTGTTTCAGTGGCTTGAAGAACTACGAGTACCCGGTACGCTGGATCATTGGCGTGACTGGTATGACGAACGGGGGCAGATTGAGAAGTCCCGTGAACAGGAACAAGTGTGGGATGCTGTCATTGGACTAATGGACGAAATGGTTGAAATGATAGGGAATGATAAGATTTCCTTACAACTTTACCGCACCACAATGGAAACGGGCCTTGAATCGTTAAACTTCGCTCACGTTCCGCCGAGTATGGACCATGTTATTGTCGGGAGCGTAGACCGCTCGCGTATTACAGGAATTAAGAGTGCGTTTCTCCTTGGGGTAAATGAAGGCTTATGGCCGATGAAGCCACAGGCGGAAGGAATGATTTCTGAACAGGAACGAGAACTTCTGGCTGAACACGGTGTGCAACTTGCCGATAGCAGTAAGCGTCAGCTGCTCGATGATCACTTCTATGTGTATCTCGCCTTTACAGCTGCTTCTGATTACTTATGGGTCAGTTATCCTCTTAGTAATGAGGAAGGGAAGGCGAAGGTTCCTTCATCTATGGTTAAACGTATGAAAGAACTATTCCCTCACTGTGAGGAGAAGGCACTTCTTGAAGAAGGAGATGATCATGAGGAGACGGAACGATTTATTACCACTCCTCAGAAAACGCGTTCTGTCCTGACCGCCCAATTGTCTCGTTACTTAAGAGGATATCCGATGAAGGATATTTGGTGGGATGTGCTTGACTGGTTTATTGCTCATGACACGAATTCCATTGATACGAAGCGGGTTTTACTAAGCTTGTTCTATAAGAATACACCATCCAATTTAGGGCGTAACACGACGGATCATTTGTATCCGAAGCAGGTCAATGCGAGCGTGTCACGTTTAGAAACGTACTATCGCTGTTCATATCAGCACTTTGCTAAGTACGGTCTTGGATTACAAGAACGCTCTGTGTATAAGCTTGATGCGCCAGATATTGGACAGTTATTCCACGAGGCGTTAAAGCAAATTACAGAGTGGATTCAGGTAGAGGGGCGCGACTGGAATAGTATTACGGAGAACGACACAAATCAGTATGCACAAAGAGCAGTACAAGAGCTATCTCCAGTGCTGCAACACCAGATTCTCTATAGTTCAAACCGTTATCAGTACATTCAGCAGAAATTGCAGGATGTCGTTGCTCGAGCGGCTCATATGCTCAGTGAACAAGCGAAACGAAGTCAATTCGCACCCGTAGGGCTTGAAGTTGGATTTGGTCCTGAGGAAAAGATCCCGCCAATGACGCTTGATCTTGCCAATGGCTTTCAGCTCATGCTGCGAGGACGAATCGACCGTGTGGACCGGGCTCAAGCAGATGAGGGGCTTTTACTTCGTATTATTGACTATAAGTCGAGTGCAAAAGGCCTTGATCTCGTAGAAGTTTATTACGGCTTAGCCTTGCAAATGCTTGCCTACTTAGACGTCGTTCTTTCTCATTCAGATACATGGCTCGGCACACAGGCAACGCCTGCTGGAGTCCTCTATTTCCATGTCCATAACCCAATGATTTCAGGATCACAGCTTCTTCAAGACACAGAAATTCAGGACGAGCTCTTTAAGAAGTTTAAAATGCAAGGGTTGCTTGTTGAGGATGAGAACATTGTGAAAATGATGGATACCAATTTAGATACAGGGATGAGTAAGATTGTCCCGGCAGGATTGAAGAAAGCGGGCGGATTCCGTAAAGGTTCACAAACGGCTGAAGAAGAAGCCTTTAAGCATCTCCAGACCTACGTGCGTGATTTAATGAAATCAGCAGGCGAATCGATCACAAATGGACAGGTGAATCTCAATCCATTTCAGAAGAATCAGCAAGTGGCTTGTACGTTCTGTGAATTCCGTTCTGTTTGTCAGTTCGATCCGACCCTTGAAGAGAACCAATACCGAACCATTAAACCAATGAAGGATGAAGATATATTGCAACAAATTGTGAAGCAAGAGGGGGATGATGAATAATGCCATCCTGGACACCAGAACAAGAACAAGCTATTTACACGAGCGGTAAGGATGTTCTCGTTTCGGCAGCGGCCGGATCAGGGAAAACCGCTGTTCTCGTGGAACGAATCATTCAAAAACTACTTAATCAGGACAACCCGACAGATATTGATACGTTACTCGTTGTGACGTTCACAAATGCAGCGGCCCAGGAAATGCGTAACCGTGTAGGAGAAGCCCTTGAGAAAGCATTAGAAGAGAATCCAGGTTCCATGCACTTGAAGAAACAACTATCACTCTTGCAACGTGCATCCATTTCAACGCTTCACTCCTTTTGTTTAGATGTGGTCCGTCGTTATGCCTATCAGCTTGATCTTGATCCACAATTTCGTATTGCGGATGAGATCGAGGGAGATCTTATTCGTCAGGAAATTTTAGAGGATCTGTTCGAAGAATGGTACGGGAAAGACGGAGAAGAGCGAGAAGCCTTCTTTGAAGTTGTGAATCGCTTCTCAGGGGACAGGAGTGACCAGGAAGTTGAATCGCTTATGCTGTCCGTTTATAACTTTGCGATGCAAAATCCGTGGCCAGAGACGTGGATGGAGAAAGTATCAGGGATGTATCATGTGACAAAAGACACCCCTGAAGAGGAGATCGAGTGGTTAACGATTTTAAAACGGGAAGTGAAGAGTCAGCTTCACGCTATGCTTGCGGATTCAGAACAAGCCTTAAACCTGACCCGTGAGCCAGATGGTCCGTATCATTACGCCGAGGCCATTGATGATGACCGGGAGAAAATCCAGCAGGCACTTGGTCTTGTGGACATTTCCTGGCACGAGCTTCAGCAGTTTATGGAGAACGCAGGTGGCTTTAAAGCTCTGTCCCGTAAAAAGGTGGAGTGCTCGGATGAATTGAAAGATCAGGTGAAGACGCTCAGAGATCGTTACAAGAAACGATTCACTTCTTTAAAAGAAGACTGGTTCGCCCGCTCTCTTCCGGCGCACTTAGGCGATATGAAGACGTTAGCCCCAGTCGTTGATCAACTGATGGTCCTTGTGAAAGAGTTTCACGAACGTTTCCAGAAGAAGAAGAAAGAACAAGCCCTCGTCGACTTTGCCGATCTTGAACACTATTGTTTGCAAGTCTTAATGGATGAGAACTCTACACCAGGGGACATATCGCCTTCAGAAGTGGCGAAGGGGTACCAGGCTCAGTTTACCGAACTGTTAGTGGATGAGTACCAGGATACAAACCTTGTTCAAGAGACCATATTGAGAATGGTGACAGATGGTGAACATGCTGGGAACCTCTTTATGGTAGGGGATGTAAAGCAAAGTATTTATCGCTTCCGTCACGCTGAACCGACGCTTTTCTTGCAAAAGTATAAAGAGTTCGCTGGAGAAGACCATCCTTCTGAGCGAATTGACTTAGCTCGGAATTTCCGAAGTCGAAAAGAAGTCCTTCACGGGACCAATTATATTTTCCGTCAGCTTCTTGATGAAGAGGTCGGAGAGATGACCTATGACAAAGATGCAGAGCTTATTTATAGCAACACCATTTACGACGAATTGACCTCTGCTGATGCGGATGCAGAACTCCTGGTGATTGATCGTCAAGCACCAGAAGACCCAACTGCTATTGAGACGGGCGAAGAAGGCTTTCAAGATCTGGAGAAGGCCCAAATTGAAGCCCGTGCCTACGCGCAAAAAATCAGACAGTGGCTTGGTCACGGAGACGAAGAAGCGCTGCAGGTTGTGGATAAAGAAACCGGGATGAAGCGAAGCATTCAGTTCCGGGACATTGTTATTCTGATGCGTTCGATGACGTGGGCCCCAACGATTGTTGAAGAGTTAAAGCAACAAGGGATACCCGTTTATGCTGAGCTATCTTCAGGTTATTTCGAAGCCATTGAAATAAAAATTATGATCAGCCTGTTAAAAGTCATTGATAATCCGAGACAAGATATCCCTCTTGCATCTGTCCTTCGTTCCCCAATTGTTGGACTAAATGAGGACGAGCTCACAAACGTTCGACTGGCAAAACGAAAGGCTTCCTATTATGAAGCGCTTCAGGCCTATAAGCGTGTCGGAGACGATGACCGTCTCGCCGGGAAAGTGGAGCATTTCTTGATGAGGCTTGAAACGTGGCGTGTGCGTGCCCGCCAAGGTTCTTTATCAGAGCTGATCTGGCAAGTCTACCGCGAAACCGGTTATTACGATTTCGTAGGGGGTATTCCAGGGGGACGTCAACGTCAGGCCAATCTCCGAGCCCTTTATGACCGCTCAAGGAGTTACGAAGCAACCTCGTTCAGAGGATTATTCCGTTTCCTTCGTTTTATCGAACGAATTGAAGAACGAGGGGAAGACCTTGGTGCTGCGAAAGCTCTCGGAGAACAAGAAGACGTGGTACGGATTATGACAATCCACAAGAGTAAAGGTCTTGAATTCCCGGCTGTCCTGTTAGGTGGTATGGACAAACAGTTCAATCAGCAGGATTTAATGTCGAAATACTTACTACACAAAGATCACGGGTTCGGCAGTAAATTTATCGATCCGAATAAACGGATTATGTATCCAACCCTTGCCTATCATGCTTTAAAGAAAGAAAAGCAACGGGAGCTCCTGGCTGAAGAGATGCGTGTGTTGTATGTGGCCTTAACACGTGCGAAGGAGAAGCTCGTTATGGTCGGAAATGTGGCTTCTCTTGAGAAGAAGCTTTTGAAGTGGCGAGAATGGGTTGAACATCCTCATTGGGTTCTCCCGGCTCATTACCGATTAGAATCCAAATCTTACTTGGACTGGGTAGCACCCGCGCTTATTCGCCACCAGCAGAATGAAGAATTACGGGGCACGGGTTCCATTATGCGCGTACCAGAATCAATCGTTCACGATGAATCCACATGGAGAATCAGTCTTCTGCATAGCAGTGCCTATCAGAATCCAAATCGTGTGGAAGAGAAACAGAGTGAAGCTTTAGAACAAGCGATTCGAGAGTGGAAACAGGTGGGTGAAACGCATGAGGAAGAGGATGAAGTGAGCAGGCGCCTATCCTTTATGTACCCTCACCAAAACGCGATTCACCACCGGGCTAAGCAGTCTGTGACTGAATTGAAGCGCCAGCGTGAAGTGCCTGATGAGTATAGCGCCGATTCTTTAATTCGGGAGTTTAAGCAACCGATCGTAAAGCGCCCTCGTTTTATGCAGGAAAACCGTTCTTTAACAGCAGCAGAAGCGGGTAGTGCGATGCACACGGTTATGCAGCATCTGCCGTTTACGAGGAAATTATCAGCCGCTGAAATTGAAGAGTATGTGGAACTCTATGTCGAGAAAGAACACCTCACAAGAGAAGAAGCGGATGCGATTAACATCCAAGCCATCGAAGCATTCTTTGAAAGTGAGATGGGTGAGATGGTCATCGAGTCTTCAGAGGTCCATCGGGAAGTACCATTCACATTAACCATTCCCGCTCATGAAGTGTACGCAGACTGGAAGGAAGAAACCGATGAAACTGTATTTGTTCAGGGTGTGATCGACTGTATCCTCCCTGGTGAAGGCGGCTGGATCATTCTTGACTATAAGACGGATAAAATACAAGAAGGACAAACGGAGGAATCGTTAAAAGAACGATACAGCACCCAATTGTCCCTCTATGCAGAAGCCCTGAGCCGAATTTGGAAGAAACCAATCACGGCACAGTATTTGTATTTCTTTGATGCAACGTTGTTAACTCGAGTAGACGAGAGGTGAGAAAATGGCCCATCAGGAGACGTGTGAGCTATGCGGACGAAGCCCCCTAGAAACAACAGAGCACCACTTGGTCCCCCGTCAGTTCGGAGGTGCAGAAGGACCAACGGCTGACTTATGCAAAGCTTGCCACAAGCAGATCCATGCATTGTTTACAAATGCTGAACTGGCCGGATTTTATAACACGCTTGAACGTCTCCGGGATCACCCGGATATGGAGAAGTATCTGAAGTGGGTGAAAAAACAAGACCCACAAAAGAAAATCACCATAAAAAAATCCAACCGCAAGAAGTAACAAACACGGCCAAGGAGCTGAGACTCCTTGGCCGTGTTTTATTTCAACTGAGAAATTGAGAGAATATTTCCGTTAGCTTTTGTTGAGTGTAAGGTGGGCCTGGAAAACACTCGCTTCCCAGCTCCCCCGCAGGAAAGCGAGTTGTCCAAAAGCCTGCCCAAGCACTCATTAAACGTAACGGCCTCTTCTAGCTAAAAGCCTCACAAAAAGACGAAATTACAGGGCGTAATTTCGTCTTGGTAGATGCTAGGTGGCAACTGTTGGCTGGTCAACGCCATCAGGATCAAATGGATTCGTTGAACTGATGCCGTTATTTGTATTAATAAAGTCGCCCGTGTTGGCACTTCCTGATCCTGTGTTTGATTTTGAGGAGCTTTTTGGAGAAATGTAAAAGGAATCTCCAAAGTTAATAACTCCACCGCCTACGCTGTTGATTTTGATAGGTCCGACAATGGATGGCATGTGATCACCTTCCTTATAGAAAGTCTCTCTTCATAGGGTATGCAACCTAAAAGTTATTGTTCGTCATCCATCTCCTTTAAGATGCGGAAATGTTTAATGCGGACTTCTGCATCAATATGGTCGAGATTCCCGATTTGAAAGATCGCAGCTGATGACATACCTTGAATGTGGACGGAGTCTACATGGATATAAGGATCACAAGGAACTCTTGTTTGTTCAATGCTCAGTTGTTTATCGAATAGGGGAAGCTCGGATGTATAGACGGGGAAACCGCTAAATGGGAAATCCTCATCTGTAAAGAGCGCCCCTTCTTTCTGGACGGCGAGGGCCCTTGACCGTGGGGCGGCTTCTTCAGCATCTCCAATTTCAAATATAGAGCTTAAGATAAGGGAATTAATTTTGACCTGATTGACACAGGAAGTGCGCTTATACATCGTCTTTTCTCTTTTCTTTCGATCGCTTCCGTTCAGATAACGGAACGAGTGGTCCGTAGATTACCGATTCTGGAGGGGTATCAAAGATAGAGGATAACGCAATCGACTCGTTGTCTCCAATTAAAAAAACCGAAGAAGAGGAAACTCCGCTTACTCGGATGTTCCCTACATGTAAACCACAATTATGAACTTCAAACTTCACTCTATTCATCTCCTTTATGCGCTTGACCTTGCACAAAATGGTGAAGGGATTCATGAATTTCTTGCTTAATCTGGTTAACGATCGCATCGATTTGAGCTTGATCGGTCACGCCGTTTTTAGTATTCGCCTGTTGCAAATACTCACCAACTCGATGATCGAGCTGCTTCTGGACGTCTTGAAGAATAAATTGTTGGTACGTTTCGTCATAGTGACGACCATATTGTCCTGCAATTTGTTGGAGGTCAGCTGGGCCTTGACCTGATAGGTAGTTTTGCAGATCACTTAGTATTTGATCTTTTACGGCCTGACCTCCGCTCAATTTAGGAGGAAAAGGCTTTTCTTCCACAGCGAAATCTTCTATACCGAATTCTTTCCCGTTTTGAGGAGTTAAGCCAATATTCAGGGTCCCTTCGAGGGTTTCGATCTTTAGTTGGTCAAAGTTGTATTCGATTTTTTCAATATTGGTAGAAGGTGTTTGCTTGGTTTCCTCAGCTTTTCGCTCTAGTTCACTAACTCGTTTCTCCAATTCTTTCATTTGCTTGGTTTGCGAATCCACCAGGTTATGCAGCTTCTCTAAGTACTGGGTCCAGGAATCCATATATTGCAAGAGATCTCCCCCTTTCTGGGCTTTTACCTAGCATACTGTATGCGAATTAGGAAAAATGTGTGCAGGTTAAGAAGTCGATAAGGGAACGAGCGGGCCTTCTTCCACAGCTTCTGCTTCTTCAGCCGGTTCTGTATAACCGCCGGTGTTGTAAAGACTTGAGCGAGCTTGAATGACACCAGCGCTACCGATCTGGAAAACTGATGAATTGGACACAGAGCCCACTTTTAAGAAATGAATATTGATAGATTGATGAATGGTAAACATCATCCATCCTCCTTAAAATTCAGTATCTTGAACTGTTGATTGGTCTACGACATCCTGGTCATAGACGGTCGTATTGGATTGAGATAAATCAATGTGAATGCCATCACCTGTGTTAAAGGATCCTCCCCCAGCAAAGGTTTTCGCAGAACTCTGGGGAGCCATGGCATAAACATCTCCGATATTAAAGATAGCTGAGCTTGATATGTTCACAACTTTGACGGCTCCCACCTGAGCTGGCATAGGCATACCTCCTTTATGATTAGTTTATGAGCGGAGAAAGAGAACGTGTTAATCACCTAAAAAGAATTGCTTCTTTCAGGGAGGGTAACGTACAGTTAAGGTACAAGCGAAATAGAGGAGGTGTAGAATGAAGAAAAGTAAGCGACTGCCGTGGATTGATGCGGCGAGAGGATTAGCGATTTTTGGGATCTTTATGGTGAATATGCCTTCCTTTAATGCCCCTTATTTTCTGTTTGGCGGGGAAGAGGCGTGGACGGGCGATCTGAACCGGTCTGTTCAGGCTGGAATTGATCTGTTCTTCCAGGCCAGTTTTTATACTTTATTTTCGTTCTTATTTGGATTTGGACTGTATATGATGAAGGAAAGCTTAGAAGAGAAAAGGCTGCTCTATTCGAAAGTTCTCATACGTAGGTTAAGCGTCTTAATTGTTTTTGGACTCATTCATGGGATACTGATTTGGTATGGGGATATCTTGTTAACATACGGGGTACTAGGTTTCCTTTTACTTCCATTATTAAGGTCTTCTGTGAAAGCTATGGCCTGGTGGGCGCTCACCATCTTGTTGGTCTTCACGAGCTATGTAACGTATGGATACTATAGCTTTCGAGACCAGCTTGGTGAAGCTAATCAATTCTTAATTAATAAAGCTTTTGCAGCCTATCAGTCCGACAATCTACTTACCATTTGGACAGAGAACTGGGAGACGTGGCAACTGGTGTATGCATCTGTATACCAGTGGGTGTTTCTCGCGGCTTCGATCTTTCCTGTCATGGTATTTGGCGTTATTGCAGCGAAGAAAAGGTGGCTACACGAGCCTTGGAAACATTCAGCTGTCCTTAAACGCATTGGTGTCATTAGCTTTCTGCTATTTGTTCTTTTTAAGATGGGACCTTATGTATACGGAAATCCCGAGTGGTTTAGTACGGCACAGGACAATATTGGCGGGACGGCATCAGCGATTTTTTATATGACGATGATCACCCTGCTTTTTAACAAACGAGAAAAGCTTTTCATTCCGTTTCAGTATGTTGGGAAGCTTTCGTTAAGTAATTATATTTTCCAATCGGTCTTATGTTTTGTGCTCTTTTATGGGGTAGGGTTTGGATTATATGGAGGTGTTTCACCGGCGTGGAGCGTTGTACTCGTTGTCATCATTTATGCCTTTCAAGTTGTGGGAAGCTATGTATGGTTAAAATTCTTCAGGTACGGCTTATTGGAGTGGATCTGGAGGATCTTCACATACAGACAGGTACAACCTCTTAAGAAGTCTTGAGAAATGGTGAGGTGAGAGAGTGTGAAACGGTCTTGGGTTGAGAAAGAAGGGGCAGTCTGGGTAGAAGAAGGAATCATTTCAAACGAGCAGTATGAGCAATTACTCAAAAGATATCCAAATCGGAATTCAAGAGGGTTGCTGGCGATGTTTGGTGGGGTGTTTATCGGGCTTGGATTTCTGACCTTTGTGGCTTCCAACTGGCCTGTGATGCCAAACCTTGTAAAGATGGCGATCTTACTAATTGCCCTTGTTGGCTTTTATTTCTTTGGGGATCGAGCCTACCAAAAAGGTTCTAAAGCTCTTGGTACATCGTTTTATGCCATCGGTATTCTGCTCTTTGGAGCGGCTATGATCCTGACCGGACAGATGTATCATTATATGTCTACTCATGCGACCACGTTTTTCCTCTGGGGGTTGGCTGCTCTATTGATTTACGGAGTGCGGAGGGAAAGGGCGCTGTTATACCTGGCTTTTGTGATCTTAACAGCAGGACAGATTTATAGTTGGATGACCTACGGGGAAGCTCATATCGGAATCTTTCTCCTATTCGTTCTAGGAGGCGGCTTCGAGGTTGTCCGGTTGCGCCGGGATTCCCTTGGCCTTCTATACGGGTTTCTATATGTGCTCCAATCCCTTGTCCTCGTGTTTGCAGGTGGAAGCGATTACGTTTGGTTACTCTTCTTATGGTTGGGGGTTTATGTAGGGGCCTCGCTTCGATTCTTCAATCTCCCTTCTTTACAAATGACAATGGTCGGGGCAGCTTTCTTGTTAAAAGCGATTGAAGTCTTTTTGCTCGATTCGTGGGTAATGGAAGAACTTGAGGTTCACGTCGTTTTCTTGATTGCTCAACTCCTTCTGATCGGTCTGCTTGTTCTGTTAACGAAGGATAGGGTGGTTAGTGTTTTGAACCTCTTGTTGTTTCTTCCTGTCGTATATATTGGAGAAGGCGGAGGGATCGTCGCTCTTATTCTGTTGTATGCTTTATCCATTGGGTATCTTATTTTGGGGACGCAGCGGGTGTCGGCCCATCTTGTCAATTTCGGTACGGGCGCCTTTTTGATTAGCACTCTGATCGCTTACGTCCAGTTGGCGTGGGATTTTCTCAATAAGTCCGTCTTTTTCTTTATTGGCGGTATCCTTTTATTCGGTTTAAGCTATGTGTTACACAAAGGGCGCCACCGGTTATCTGGTGAGGAGAAAGGGGGCGGTGAATGATGAAGCGTTGGCTGTTTTCATTATTGGTCAGCCTCCAAGTCTTGTATGTAATCGGGATGGCCGGAGCCTATTATGCAATCGATGTATTCGGGGAAACGATTCAACTGAAGACCGCGCCCGTTGATCCTACCGATCTTTTTTACGGGGATTATGTAGTCGTAAATTATGAAATCTCAACCATTTCAAAGGAAAAATGGGTCGGTGATGAACCGAAGAGGAACGAAAAAGTGTACGTGAAGGTAAAGCAGAACAAGGGTGTTTACGAAGCGGAAGCTGTTTCTCATCAACGGTTAGGGACGAAAGAAGGAGAGGTTCTTCTTACAGGTCAATACAAAGGCAGTACGAAAGATGAGGTTCGCATTCGCTATGGAATTGAGCGTTTTTATGTAGAAGAGAATACGGGCAGGTCCTTCGAAACTTCTGAAAGATTAGCGAAAGTGGCTGTCGCTCCTTGGGGGCAGAAGAAGATCGTGGAGCTAGTAGATCCATAATCTTGGAAATCCCCTTCTCTTTTTCAGTACAATAGAGGTACAGAATGAAGGAGGGGTTTAGGTGGATTTAGGGTTAAAAGGAGCTCGTGTGGTTCTGTTAGCATCGAGTAAAGGCATCGGTAAAGCAATTGCAACGGAATTTGTCCGCGAAGGAGCAGAAGTGCTGATATCAAGTAGAAATGCTGAACATCTTTTAAAAGCAGCGGAAGAGATTCATCAGGAAGCTGGTGGAACAGGAGCAGCCCCGCATACGGAAGTGTGTGATATTACAGACGGGGATAGTATAGAAGCGTTGTTCCAGTCGGCTTCTGATAAGCTTGGTGGCGTGGATATTCTTGTGAACAATGCAGGAGGACCGCCAGCGGGGAGTTTTATGGAGATGACTGATGAGGATTGGCAGAAAGCTTTTGAACTGAATTTACTTAGTTTTATTCGGGCAAGCCGCCTGGCGATCCCCCATATGAAGGACGCTGGCAGAGGGCGTATTTTAAACATCGCCTCTTCCTCGATTAAACAACCAATCGATGGATTAATCTTATCAAATACGTTCCGAACAGGGATCGTTGGATTAGCCAAAAGTTTGGCTAGTGAGTTTGCAGGTGAAGACATCCTTGTTAACACACTTGGGCCCGGTCGTATTGAAACAGAGCGTGTTGAGGAACTAGACGAAAAGATGGCTAAAAGACGTGGTCTTTCGGTGCAGGAGGTAAAGGCTGAGATGGAGACGATGATTCCCGCTGGACGCTACGGGACACCGGAAGAATTCGCCCGAACCGCGGTGTATTTAGCATCTTTTGCGAATACCTATGTAACCGGGCAGGCGCTTGTCGTTGATGGAGGATATGTGAAGGCATTGTAGTAGGTTGATAGAAAAGTGAAACGTTGGAATTCGCTCATCCGTAGAAAAGGTATAGAAAGCTACAGGAGGAAGTCTTATGAAAAAACTCTATCGTTCCACGCAAGATCATCAAATGTCAGGCGTTTTGGGTGGACTTAGCGAACTTTATAATATTGATGTAAGCCTTTTGCGCATCTCCATGGTTGTATTATGCTTTTTCACAGGCGGATTTGCGTTATTGCTTTATATTGCCGCTGCTATTATTATGCCAACGGATCAAGAGATTAAGAAATTATAAGAAAAGAGCGCCGGGACTTAAAAAAGTTCCGGCGCTCTTTTTGCATTTTAGTCCAGTCTATACGTTGCTAAGCGGGGAGCTTACGCTTTTGGTTCGTCTAGCTCCAGCTCCCCAGCAACTAGTAGACTTCCTTCACCTCCGGTCGATCAGTCAACATCAATTCGCCGGGGGCTCATTGTGTTTCCTAGATCTCGCGGCGGTTCAGTCCAGTCTATACGTTGCTGAACGGGGGGCTTACGCTTTTGGTTCGTCTAGCTCCAGCTCCCCAGCAACTAGTAGACTTCCCTCACCTCTGGTCGATCAGTCAACATCAATTCGCCGAGGGCTCATTGTGTTTCCTAGATCTCGCGGCGGTTCAGTCCAGTCTATACGTTGCTGAACGGGGAGCTTACGCTTTTGGTGTTAATACGTCTTTGATTTGTTGAATGGCCCAGTCCAGATCTTCTTTATCAATAACAAGTGGAGGGGCGAAGCGGATGACGCTTTCGTGGGTTTCTTTACAAAGAAGCCCTTTAGCCTTTAGTTCTTCACAGTATTTGCGTGCAGGTTCTGTCATTTCAACGCCGATGAAGAGGCCTTTGCCGCGCACTTCTTTGATTTTAGGGTTATCGATGGAACGAAGCTCGCTCATCATATATTCACCGAGTTCCAGAGAGCGGTTAGCAAGGTTTTCTTCTTCTAATACTTCAAGAGAAGCAACGGACACAGCACATGCTAGTGGATTTCCGCCAAATGTTGAACCATGTGAACCAGGGTTGAAGACACCTAGTACTTCTTTATTAGCCACGATACAAGAGATCGGGAAGACGCCTCCACCGAGTGCTTTACCTAAAATGAGCATATCTGGAGATACATTTTCCCAATCACAAGCAAACATTTTACCCGTGCGTGCGAGGCCAGCTTGAATCTCATCTGCAATATAAAGTACGTTGTTCTCTTTACAAATATCATAAGCCTCTTTTAAGAACCCTTCAGGAGGGATGACAATACCAGCTTCTCCTTGGATCGGTTCAAATAAGAACGCAGCTGTATTCTCTGTAATGGCTTCACGCAATGCATCGGCATCTCCATATGGGATGACCTTAATTCCTGGAAGCATAGGGCCAAATCCACGCTTATATTCTGCTTCAGACGATAAAGAAACCGCTGTCATTGTGCGCCCGTGGAAATTGCCTACGCATGCAATAATCTCAGCCTGGTCTTCCGCGACGCCTTTTACATCATATGACCAGCGACGAGCAGCCTTAATCGCTGTCTCCACAGCCTCTGCGCCTGTATTCATAGGAAGGGCCATTTCTTTATTGGTTAATTTACAAATCTTTTCATACCAAGGACCGAGCTGATCATTATGAAACGCACGAGACGTTAAGGTTACTCGTGAAGCCTGCTCAGTCAGCGCATCGATAATCTTAGGATGGCGGTGGCCCTGATTAACAGCTGAATAAGCACTTAACATATCCATATATCGATTGCCTTCAGGATCCTCTACCCATACACCCTCTGCTTTGGCGATGACAATTGGAAGGGGATGATAGTTCTTCGCCCCATATTCCTGAGTTTGTTCAATAATTTGTTCACTTGTATGTGTCATTGTATCCCTCCATCAATTAAAGAATCTACCAACAGTATAACAGCTTTTCAGAATTTTTTGTTAGTTAGGAAAGGAAAGAGTAAACATTCGCAGTTCTTATGTTTTTTTGGTATGATATCGGTGGTAAGTTGTATGTAAAAGGAGGAAAAAACATGGATGGACAAACGCACTTACATATCACGTCATGGGTATTAGCATTAATCTTGCTTGGCCTGACGGTATGGTTTGATCGTTTAGGAAAGCCAAAGGTCGGTAAAGTCTTTCACATGATTTTACGTTTGGATTACTTGTTAATCTTATACTCTGGTGGTAGCCTGATTGCCGTGTATTTCGCGAACGCAAGTGGCGCAATGTTAGGAGAAGCGATTATAAAAAGCTTAGCTGGCTTATGGGTCATCTTCGCAGTCGAAATGATCGCCGTTCGCGCTCAAAAACGCGTATCCGCAAAAAGCGCATGGATTCAATTCTTCATTGCTATCATCATCGCCCTAGTCCTAGGATTCGGTCGTCTGCCAATGGGAATTTTACCATTAAGTTAATCATGGAATGAAATGTGTAAAAGCGTTGAATTGTACATCAATTCAACGCTTTTTTTATAGGTTACACAAGTAGAGGGGCCGTTAATTTTGTTAAGCGGTTAGGGTGTCTGGGGAACGACTTGCTTTCCACGGGCGAGCTGCCAAGCCTCCTCATTCGCTTTGCTCACTCCGGGGTCTTGCCTACCTCTTTCTCACGTAGGAGTCTCCCCGTTCCCCAGACACCCTAGCTGTATTTACACTAACGGCCCATCCCCTGGCGCTTGTTACTCTTAATACGAAAAAGGTGTGCCGGGAAACTGCGAGACTCCCGTGGGCAGAAGAGCCTAGGTGAGACCCCGGAAGCCGGCTTTGCCGGCTGAGGAGGCTCACCAGCTCCCCACAGGAAAGCGAGTGGTTTCCCGGCACACCTTATCCTCAACTTGGCAGGAACTTGTTATGTAGTTTAACAAAAATCACATCTTTTTCATCTGGGCATATGTTAGGGAAGGAAGACAAAATGAATCGCAAGCTCTAGCATAGAAAGGATGAGTGTAGATGTGTGGCATTAGTGGATGGGTTGATTATCAGAAGGATCTCACACAACACGAACGCACCGTTGAAAAAATGGCAAAAACACTTCACTACCGCGGTCCTGATGAATCCAATGCCTGGATTAAGCCTCACGTTGCATTTGGTCATCAGCGCTTAATTGTAGTGGATCCTGAGGGTGGCAGGCAGCCGATGACCTTTCAGAATGGTTCCCATGCGTATACCATTTGTTACAACGGAGAGTTATACAATACAGAAGATATTCGGAAAGAACTAGCCAGTCTCGGTTGGAGCTTTCAGTCTCATTCTGACACAGAAGTTTTACTTAAGAGTTATATGCAGTGGAAAGAAGCATGTGTGGATCGCTTAAATGGAATTTTTGCTTTTGGGATCTGGGATGGGGAAAGGGAGGCGCTTTTTATCGCCCGGGACCGCCTTGGGGTGAAGCCGTTCTTTTACACGGAGAACGCTGGAGGGCTAGTGTTTGCTTCTGAACTGAAAGCCCTTCTCGCTCATCCGGATATTTCTCCTATCCTTGATGAGGAAGGATTAAGTGAAATCTTGGCATTAGGGCCTTCTCGCACACCGGGGCACGGGGTGTTTAAAGGTGTTAAAGAACTGCGCCCGGGTCATGTAGGGGTGTATAGTCGGAACGGGCTCAAGATTACACGTTATTGGAACGTAGAAAGCCATGAGCATACAGATTCTGTGGAGAAAACGGCGGAAACGATTCGAGAACTGTTTGAAGATGCCGTCACGCGCCAATTAGTTTCTGATGTACCTGTTGGAACTTTTCTGTCCGGTGGGGTCGACTCCAGTGCGATCACTGCAATTGCCGCAAATCATATGAAGGCAGAGGGAAAAGATCCTCTTCAGACGTTCTCGATTGATTTTGATGGAAATCAAAAGTATTTTAAAGCAAACACATTCCAACCGAACAGCGATGGCGACTTTATCAAACTAATGTCTGATACGTTTGGTACGAAACACTCGTCATCTGTTATGAACAATGACGTGTTGGCAGGTCTCTTGAAAGAGGCTGTGAACATGCGTGATCTTCCGGGTATGGCTGATGTGGATTCTTCGCTGCTCTGGTTCTGCCGGGAGATTAAGAAGGATGTGACCGTGGCTCTTTCTGGAGAGTGTGCGGATGAAATATTCGGAGGATACCCTTGGTTTTATCGCCAGGAAGATTTATCGCGAGAAGGGTTCCCGTGGATCCGGTCCTCAGGTGTGCGAAATGAACTGCTGACAGATGAGTGGAGCTCTAAGCTCGATTTGCATGGCTACATGATGGGGCGATATCAGGATACGATTGCTGAGACCCCAGCGTTTAGTGGGGACTCGAAAGAAGAGGCACAGCGACGTCAGTTATTTTATTTAAATCAGCTATGGTTTATGACCACGCTACTTGATCGGAAGGATCGCATGAGTATGGGCGCAAGTCTTGAAGTACGTGTGCCATTTAGTGATCATCGTTTAGTTGAGTACGTATGGAATGTGCCGTGGGAGATGAAGCGGTACGGAGACAGAGAGAAAGGAATCCTCCGAAAAGCGTTAGAAGGATTGTTGCCAAACGATGTGCTATACCGGAAGAAGAGCCCGTATCCGAAGACGCACAATCCAGTCTACACAAAAGCGGTTGTAAGCTGGCTTGGGGAAATTCTTGACGACCCAAACGCGCCGTTGTTTAACCTGTTTAAGAAAGAACGAATTCAGCAACTTGTCGACAGTGAAGGAAAAGCGATCGATGCACCATGGTTCGGGCAACTCATGACAGGACCACAGCTACTCGCTCACCTTGGTCAGATCAACCACTGGCTTAAAACTTACAATGTGAAGATAGACGTCTAACAAAAGCGGAAATGCCCTGTTTAGACCCGGCAGGCATAAGTGGGGGATCGGAATGAAGTGTTCTTCCTTCATGCAGATCAACCGCTTATGTCCCGAGGGTCTGGGGCAATGGAGCTGGATGATAACAAAAGCGGAAATGCCCCGTTTAGACCCGGCAGGCATAAGTGGGGGATCGGAATGAAGTGTTCTTCCTTCATGCAGATCAACCGCTTATGTCCCGAGGGTCTGGGGCATCGGAGCTGGATGATAACAAAAGCGGAAATGCCCTGTTTAGACCCGGCAGGCAAATTATATGAAATATGAATTAAAAAGAAGCTACTCCAAACTTAGGAGTAGCTTCTTTCACGCCCTAACGCACCAAAGGGTGTCTGACACGCTGATCTTCTTTAGAGCGTTAACGTGAGAGTTAGACGAAGGCTTTTTGCTTCCATTTCCTCTTCTTCCACCTCCTCGTCATAAGGAGCCCGCGGAGCCATTCGTCTGTGATGAAGCCGATCCAGATTCCGGCTAGTCCCATGTTTAAGTAGAGGCCGAAGAACCAGCCGAAGGTTACGCTGATGCCCCACATGGATAGAATTCCGATGATAACGGGGAATTGGACATCGCCTGCTGCACGGAGGGAGCTGATGACGGTTAGGTTTGTTGCTCGGCCTGGTTCTAAAAGGATGGTCAGGAGCAGTAAAAGTGAGCCTTTCTCGATAATAGCTTCATTGGATGTGAAAATCCCGAGTAATGCATCGCTAAAGAAATAAACGATGATCGACATTCCGACAGAAATTCCAATGGCTAATCTGGCGCTTTTGAGTCCTTGTTTATAGGCATCTTCTAATCTCTTAGCACCAATATAGTGCCCTATCAGAATCTGGGTTCCCTGACCGATGGCAATGGCCGCGAGAAAGATAAACATCATAATATTTTGCGCATACACTTTCGTTGTGATGGCCGTTGTCCCCATTTGGGCAATGAAATACGTAATAGCAATTTGGCTTGCGTTATAGGAGAGCTGTTCACCGGCGGAGGGGACGCCAATTCTGAGTAGTCCGTAGACGTGTTTCTTCTGGTAACGGAAGAATGAACGAAGCGGAAGTTCCCCTTCACTTCGCTTAATTAGCAATCCAATTAAGACGATGAAGCCGATAAAGCGACTGATTGCAGTGGAATAGGCGACTCCTTCCACGCCAAGGACAGGAAATCCAAACGGACCGAATATAACAAAGTAGTTTCCGATCACATTGATAATATTCATTCCGATCGTGACGTACATCGCATCTTTCGTGAAGCCGTAATTTCTTAGCACAGCTCCAGTGGTCATTATCAGGGCTTGTATGAAAATCAAGCCTCCGACGATACGCAAATACAGCTGCGCCTCATCCATTAGCTCCCGAGGAAGATCCATAACTCGAAGGATGGGTTCACTGAAGAGATATAATCCTGTGCTCAATAGGAGAGAGAACCATAAATTCAGACTTAACGAACTGATCGCAATGGATCCTGCTTCTTCGTCCTTATTCGCTCCAAGATGCTGGGCAACGAGAATACCGGCTCCGGTTGCGACGAAGCCAAACATCACAACGACCACGGATAGAATCTGATTTGACACCCCTACAGCTGCTACAGAGTGATCGGAATATTGACTGAGCATCAGTGTATCGGCATTTCCCATTAACATATGGAGCATGATTTCTATAAAAATGGGCCAGGTTAACGAGAAAAGGGTCATTTTCGTTTTGGATTGTGCCTTCATAATGGGGGCTCCTCATAAGCAGAAGGAAAGAGGCATCCCTATGGATCCCTCTTTCTCTGACTTTAATAGTGAATGATTTGAAACTGGTAAGGTTCTAATGTAGTAGAATTAGACAAATCTAACGTATCCCCACTCCATACATCCGTCCCTTTTAGGTCTTGATAAGCTTCTGGAATCGGGATGGATCTTGATGAATCGGTGGGATTTAAAATAAACAGAAGCGTGGTATCTGCATTTGATTTTTTGTAAATAAGCGTATTCTGTTCAGGGTCTGCATGCAATACGCGGAAGTCTCCGTGATTCCCGAATACTGGAATGTCTTTACGTAATTGAATGAGCTTCTGAACGAAGGTAAACATCTCACGGTCCTGGTCTTCTTCCTCCCAAATCATACACTTGCGACAACCTGGATCATGGTCGCCTGTCATCGCAATCTCATCTCCGTAGTAAATGCAAGGTGTTCCAATAAAGGATAGCTGGAAGAGGAAGAGTTGCTTCACTTTATCTTTATCCTCTTTACTTTCTGTCAGAATTCGCGGTGTGTCATGACTGCCAAGCAGGTTAAACTGGACTTCATTTACGTTGTCTGGATACATATGAAGTACTTTCGTTAATTCATCGGAGAATTCTAAAGCGTTCATTTTTTCTTTGGCGAAGTAGTTTAAGGAAGCTTCTGTGAACGGGTAGTTCATGACCGCATCAAATTGGTCTCCCTCTAACCACGGCATCGAGTCATGCCAAATCTCACCTAAAATGTACGCGTCCTTTTTAGCTGATTTCACGACGGATCGGAATTCTCTCCAGAACTGATGATCGACCTCATTCGCAACATCTAAGCGCCATCCATCGATATCAAATTCTTCTACCCAGTAGCGGGCGACCCCAAGAAGGTAATCTTTTACTTCAGGGTTTTCTGTATTTAACTTAGGCATCGATTTCTCAAAGGCGAACGTATCATAATTTGGGTGAGGCTCTTCTTGAAGAGGGAACTCTCTCGTATGGAACCAATCTTGATAAATCGAATCTTCACCATTTTCTAAAACATCCTGAAAGGCAGGGAAGTAGTAACCGCTATGGTTAAAGACCGCATCAAGCATGACACGGATGCCTTTCTCATGACAGGTATCTACTAATTTCTTAAAGGTTTCTTTATCCCCAAATTGAGGGTCAATTTCATAGTAATCAATGGTGTCATATTTATGGTTCGAATAGGCTTTAAAGATCGGCGTCATGTAAATGCCTGTAATGCCTAATTCAACTAAGTAATCAAGATGTTGTATAATCCCTTCAAAGTCACCGCCAAAGAAGTTGTCGACTTTTGGCTCTTCACTGCGCCAGGGAACGGTACCTTCTGGATTCAATGAAGGGTCTCCGTTTCCGAATCGCTCAGGGAAAATCTGATACCATACTGTATCTTTCACCCACTCAGGAGGCGTGAAGACATCAATTCCATTAAGGAAAGGGAAAGCAAAATAAAAGCCCATGTCTTCTGATGTTGGTTCATCTAGAAATCCTTTTTCTCCGTACACGATCGATTCTTGGCTGTCTGTCAGTTTAAAGCCGTAGCGAAGGCGGCGGTAGGGAGGTTTTACAGAAGTGAACCAATAATCAAACAAAGCGTCAGTGCCAGAACACGTCATAGGAGATTTTTCATATTGCCATCCACTTTTCTTCTCAAAGTGATAGGGGTCTCCGTGAATCAGTTCGATTTGATCGACATCTCCTTTTTTAGTACGTAAGTAAAGATGAAGTTCTTCTTTCGTATAGGCATAGGCAAAGTTGTTCGTTGGACGATGGTAAATTGCTTCTCGTAGCATAAAGCCACTCCTCTTCAGTAGTTTACGAATCTATAAGCAAGCGCTTGCATGTTCTTTGATACTTAAAGGCTATTTTAATCGGATAAAGATGTCAATTAGAAAATACCAGATTCAAAAAGCGATTCAGAGAACTAAAATGTTTGGAAAAGCCTGCTTGTCATAAGGTTGACACATTAATTTTGAAAAAATTAAAAAAAGTATTTGTGTCATGAGAAATTATATGTATAATAAAGGTAAGACAAGTGCAACCGCTTACACAAAGCGTCAATTAATCTAGAAAACTATATTTTTTTAGAGTTTAATGCAAACGGTTGCAAAAGATCAAAAGGGGAGGTCAATTGTAATGAAAAAGTTTCTGATGCTTTTACTTGCAATGGTACTATCCGTTGGAGTTCTTGCTGCTTGTAGCGGTGACAACAGTTCCGACGGCGACGAAACAGCTGAAGGAGGGTCAGGTGACAGCGGAGAATCCACTGAAGGAGAATCTGACAAGCCTGATACACTTAAGATTTGGGTAAATGACGATGATAAACAGGTTGAAGCTATTACAAAGATTACTGATAAATACACAGAAGAAACAGGAATTAACATTGAGATGAATCGTATTAGCATGACAGACCAAGTAGAGAAATTAGACTTAGATGGTCCTACTGGTAACGGTCCGGATCTATTCTTCCAACCTCATGACCGTTTAGGAAACCTTGTTGTACGTGGTCTTGCTGAGCCAGTTGATCTAGGTGACGCTAAAGACGGATTCACAGATACAGCAATTAGTGCGATGACTTATGATGGTGACATCTGGGGTGCACCAGCTGTAATTGAAACGTATGGTCTTTTCTACAACAAATCTATGATCGACAAAGCTCCTGAAACAATGGATGAGCTGATGACGATTGCAGAAGAACAAACAAGTGGTGGAAACTATGGATTCTTAGCTGAATTAAACAACTTCTACTTTGCTTATCCGTTCTTCGCTGGTCCTGGAGGCTATGTATTTGGTAAAGAAGACGGTACGTACGATGTAAATGACATTGGATTAGATAATGAAGGCGCTGTTGAAGGTGCTGGTAACATTCAAACATTCTTCACAGAAGGCTATATTCCAAAAGAAGTAAACCCTGATATTATGAACGGTTTGTTTAACGACGGTAAAGCAGCGGTTGTTATGACAGGCCCATGGTCTCGTCCTGGTTACGAAGAAGCACTTGGCGATGACCTTGGCGCGGCTCCGCTTCCTAAAGCGAATGGTGAGCGCATGCAATCCTTCGTAGGGGTGAAAGCTTGGATGCTTTCTTCTTTCTCTGAAAACAAAGAATGGGCTACAGACCTTATGAAGTTTATGACAAACGAAGAAAATGCGATGACTTACTATGAAATGGCTGGAGAAATTCCTCCACGCACAGCTTTACTTGAAGACTCAGCAATCGTTGAGGATCCAATAACTGCAGCGTTTGCAGAGCAAACAAACTACGGTGAGCCAATGCCATCTGTTCCAGCGATGCAACAAGTTTGGGAACCAGCGGGTAACGCTCTTCAATTCCTAGCTCAAGGGGATGACCCGAAAGCAGTTATGGAAGAAACCGTACAAATTATTAAAGATCAGATCGCAGCAAGCGGTCAGTAACAAGAAGGGTGGATAGGAGGGGGCTCTCCTATCCACTTATTATTCAAAATTTGAGCAACCGCTTGCACGGCGGTAAGCCACTTATCTCCTGCTATAAGGAGACCATGAAGCACAAAGGGGGAAACGAGTATGCCACAACCATCACCTGCTACCAAAGATGTGAAGCAAAAAGATCATAACGTTAAACTGGCTACAATCCTCTCGCTTGTATTTGCAGGTTTAGGGCAAATCTATAATAAGAGACTACTAAAAGGAATTATCTTCATCATCATTGAAGCAGCTTTCCTGATCACTATGTTGAACTTTATCATTCATGGGGTGTGGGGCTTCATTACGTTAGGTGAAGTAAAAGGGGAAGACCATTCCATTATCTTATTAATAGAAGGGCTCGTTAGTTTAATCGTGATCGCCTTTGCTGTTACGCTCTATGTGTATAACATCATTGATGCCAAGCGCGATGCACGCCTGTTAGCTCAAGGGGAGCGAGTACCATCTGTACGTAAACAAATTAAAGATGCCTATGATGCAGGTTTCCCATACATGATGGTCGGACCTGGTCTAATTATGCTTGTATTTATTGTTGTATTACCTCTTGCCTTTATGATTTCATTAGCTTTTACCGACTACAACTTATACAATTCCCCGCCAAGAAATTTACTTAGCTGGGTAGGGTTCCAGAACTTCGTTGATCTGGTATCGATATCAATTTGGAAGAAATCTTTCTTAAATGTATTGAGCTGGACCATTGTTTGGACAGTCGTAGCAACGACTTTACAAATTGCTCTTGGACTATTCTTAGCGCTTCTAGTTAATGATGAGCGTGTGAAATTTAAGAGAACGATTCGTACGTTCTTAATCCTTCCTTGGGCCGTTCCAGCTTTCGTAACGATCCTAATCTTCTCTGCGATGTTTAACGATACATTCGGTGCGATCAACAAAGATATCTTAAGCCAGTTCGGTCTGATGATCCCTTGGTTAACAGACCCAACGTGGAGTAAAGTCGCTTTAATTATGATTCAGACATGGCTTGGATTCCCGTTTGTGTTTGCGTTATTTACAGGGGTTCTGCAAAGTATACCAAGAGATATGTACGAAGCAGCTGATGTTGATGGGGGGACGCGTTTACAGAAATTCCGTTTCATCACATTCCCACACATCATGTTTGCCACTGCGCCGCTACTCATCATGCAGTATGCGCAGAACTTTAACAACTTTAATATTATCTATCTATTTAACGAAGGTGGGCCAGCCGTGCGTGGTCAAAATGCCGGCGGTACCGACATTCTCATTTCGTGGGTTTACAAATTAACGTTCGATACGAATAACTACAACATGGCAGCGGCCATTACCATTATTATGGGACTTGTTGTTTCTGCCTTTGCATTCTATCAGTTTAGAAAAACAGCAGCCTATAAAGAGGAAGGTGAGATGTAATGAATAAAAAGACAAAATCTCGGCTTGAGATGGGATTCATATACGCGTTTATTTTGTTCATGTTCATCATAATCGCCTATCCGCTCCTGTGGACAGTCGGAATTTCGTTAAATCCAGGTACGAATATGTTCTCATCTTCCATGATTCCAGAGAACATTACATTTGAACACTATAAATGGTTGTTTACAGATCCAAGCAGTGATTACTTGATCTGGTATAAGAACAGTGTATTCGTAGCCGTTGTAAACTCTGTAGCGTCCGTTATCATTACGTCATTTGTAGCGTATGCATTCTCTCGTTACAAGTTCGTTGGACGAAAGAACGGACTATACGCATTCTTGCTTCTTCAAATGTTCCCGGCATTAATGGGAATGGTAGCTCTATACATTCTTTTAAACCTAATTGGATTACTAGACAACTTATGGGGCTTAATCTTAATTTACGTAGGCGGTCAAATTCCATTTAACGCATGGCTTGTTAAAGGTTACTTTGATACGATCCCTCGTGAATTAGATGAAGCAGCACGCATGGATGGTGCGGGACACTTCCAGGTATTCTTTAAAATCATGCTTCCTCTTGCGAAGCCGATCTTAGCGGTAGTGGCGCTCTTTAACTTTATGGCTCCATTTACAGACTTCTTATTACCGCGAATTGTGCTTTCAAGTCCTGAGAACTTTACATTAGCTCTTGGATTATTCAACTTTATCAACAACCAGTTTGCCAATAACTTCACTCGATTTGCGGCTGGGTCTATCTTAATTGCCATCCCGATTGCGCTCGTATTCTTATTCTTACAGCGTTACCTCATCTCCGGATTAACATCTGGTGCAACAAAAGGGTAATGGCAGAAGGCTACTATTTCATGTATTCTAGAGTTTGAGAGAATACGATCCTAAAGGAGGAGCGGAAAATGAAAAAGTGCGTGTTGACTACGCTCGTCATGATTCCGTTTCTTCTTTTTTACGCCTTCGGAGCCGAAGCTGCGGAAAAAGAAGAAGGAAGCTGGCAAGATGAGTTAATGTATTTTATTATGGTCGATCGGTTTAACAATGGGGATACTTCGAATGATTACAATGTAGACCCAAAAGACCCCAAAGCCTATCAAGGTGGGGATCTTGAAGGAATTATTGAGAAGCTTGATTACATTAAAGATTTAGGTTTTACATCGATTTGGATTACACCGATTATGGAAAACGAACCAAAGGGCTATCACGGCTACTGGATTAGCGATTTTAAGAAAGTAGACGAGCATTTTGGAACGATGGAAGATGCGAAGAAATTAGTAGAAGAAGCTCATAAGCGGGATATGAAAGTGGTCTTTGATTTTGTAGTGAACCACACAGGCTATCAACATGAGTGGCTCACGGATCCGTCGAAAGAGGATTGGTTCCATGAAGAGTCTCGCATGGTCGGAAGTTCACAGGACCAGCTTGAGAATTCCTGGCTTTCAGGTCTTCCGGATTTAAATACGGAAAACCCGGAAGTAAAAGAATACTTATTTGATGCAGCTGAATATTGGATAGAAGAAACAGGAGTAGACGGCTTTCGTTTAGATACCGTCAAGCACGTGCCAAAAGACTTCTGGAAGGAGTTTAGTGAGCACGTCAAAAGCATTGATCCTGATTTCTTCTTAATGGGTGAAGTGTGGAGCGAGGATCCACGCTATATTGCCGGTTATGAAGAAGTAGGCATTGATTCGTTCGTTGACTATCCATTTTTTGAAACCGCTACCCAAATCTTTAAAGAGCCGGGTCAATCGGTATCTGAACTCGGAAATGTGTGGCAGCGGAATTTAGCGTTCTATGAAAACCCTCACTCGCTCGGAACGTTCATGGATAACCATGACAACAAGCGTTTTACAAGACTTGCGAATGAGGCGAAGCAAAACCCGATTACACGCTGGAAGCTCGCTCTTACGTACATGTATTCAGCTCCAGGTATGCCGATTGTCTATTACGGGTCTGAAATTCCATTAGATGGAGGAGATGATCCAGATAATCGTCGCATGATGAATTTCAAAGCTGGAGACGAAGAATTAAAGCAACATATGGAGCAACTCGCTGCGATTCGGAAGGAGTTTCCGGTACTGACCCAAGGGGATTTTGAGCAAGTCATTGATGAAGGTGCCTTTGGCGTATTCAAACGAACCTATGAAGATCAAACGGCGTATGTGGCCATTAATAATAGTAAAGAAACGAAATCAGCTGTACTCGGCGAAGTCGTTGAAGGACAGCAGCTCAGAGGGCTGATTTACGATTCGATCGTACGAGATAATGGTAGCGGAGAGTATGAAATTGGACTTGACCGTGAAACGGCGGATGTCTATATAGTCGAAGAAGATACAGGGCTCAACTGGATTTTCTTTGGAGTACTCGCTCTTGTTATGGGAGGCTTTATAGCATTTGTTGTTCTTACTAGCCGTAAGAACAAGAAAACTCAATCAGAGTAATGGTAGAAAGGAGGGAATGGAATGCTTGAAGATACAAGTTTCGCCATACATCCTGGGCAGAATCTGGCAACAGAACATGCGTTGTATCAGGATGTTGGAAGTATTACATCCATTCAGAGAAGGAATGGTGGGGTGACGTTCACGTGTGAAAGGGCTTATGTTCATCTTCAATTCTATCGCTCGGATATTATCCGAGTTGTGATGGACAGAGCGGGGCTACCGGAGCTTAATTCGACTCCGGCCGTGGTTGCTCACCCTGAGGAAGTCGATTTTACGGTGGAAGAAACGGAAGACAGGGTTCAAATCACTTCGGATCGGCTTGTAGCATCTGTTGAGAAGAAATCATTTCGATTATCGGTATTCACTCCCGACGGACAAGAGCTTGTAGGGGAAGGCAATCGAGGCATTGGTTTTAAGGAGACAGGTGAAGTGATTTGCTTTAAGAAAATGGAACCTGAAGATCGTTTTTACGGATTCGGGGAGAAATCCGGTTTCTTGGATAAGCGCGGAGAATCGTTGACGATGTGGAATACAGATGTCTATGCTCCTCACAACCCGGAAACAGATCCTTTGTATCAATCCATTCCTTACTTTATGGCATTACGAAACGGACGGGCTTACGGGATTTATTTTGATAATCCTTCAAAGACCACCTTTGATTTAAAAACAGAAAAAGAAACGTACTCCTTTAAAGGAGAGAGCGGAAAGCTTGATTATTACGTCTTGGCCGGAGCAGAGCCTAAAGACGTAATTGAACAATACACGCACATTACAGGGAGAATGCCGATGCCACCAAAGTGGGCTATTGGCTACCACCAATCCCGCTACAGTTACGAGAGTGAAGAAGAGGTACGCGCATTAGCGAAGACGTTTAAGGAAAAAGAAATCCCACTAGATGTCATTTATCTTGATATTCATTACATGAACGAGTACCGTGTTTTCACCTTTGACCAAGATCGCTTCCCGAATCCAAAGAAGCTGGTAGAAGATCTGAAAGAAGATGGCATCCGCATCGTTCCCATTGTCGATCCAGGCGTAAAGAAGGATCCGGAGTATGACACCTATAAAAATGGTGTGTGGAATGATCACTTCTGCAAATATCTTGAAGGAGACCTTTATTTCGGTGATGTTTGGCCAGGGGTCAGCGCCTTTCCTGATTTCACAGATGGACGTACCAGAAGATGGTGGGGGAATTTACATCAATTTTATACAGACCTTGGCATAGAAGGCATTTGGAACGATATGAATGAACCGGCTGTATTCAATGAAACAAAAACAATGGATACAGACGTCATCCATAAACATGACGGTGATCCGAAAACGCATCGTCAGTTACACAACTTGTACGGTCTTCTGATGGGGAAAGCAACCTATGAGGGGCTTGAAAGGAATTTGGATGGGAAACGTCCATTTCTGTTAACAAGAGCTGGGTTTGCGGGAGTTCAGAGATATGCTTCTGTTTGGACAGGGGATAACCGGAGCTTCTGGGAACACTTGCAGATGTCCTTGCCGATGTGTATGAATCTTGGTTTGTCAGGAGTGGCATTCACAGGACCGGATGTGGGTGGATTCGCCCATGATACAAATGGGGAATTACTGACTCGCTGGACGCAAGTAGGAGCGTTTACTCCTTATTTCCGTAACCATTCAGCAATTGGAACCCTGTATCAAGAACCATGGCAATTTGGTGAGGAATATGAAACGATTATAAAACGGTATATTCAGTTGCGATATGAGTGGCTTCCACAGCTTTATTCATTATTCTATGAAGCTCATACCTCGGGTCTCCCGATTATGAGGCCTCTCATGCTAGAATATCCTAGTGATCCGAAAACCTATGGCCTATACGATCAGTTCATGATTGGTGACAATACGTTAGTGGCGCCTATTATGCAGCCAGAAGTCACAGATCGAGCTGTTTACTTACCAGGAGGAGAGTGGGTTGATTACTTCGGAGGTACGGTTTACGAAGGAGGCACAACTCATCTTGTGCATGCTGAGCTTGATACGTTGCCGCTTTTTGTGAAGAGAGGGACCGTCATTGCTAAACGTCCATCCGGAAAGCGTGCGAAGGAAGAACAACAAGAATTAGAGCTTCATGCTTATGCGCATACAAAAGGCAACTATGAAACGATCGTTTACGATGATGATGGGGAGACAACCAAGTATCGTAGGGGTGAAGCCATGAAGCTTGGAATATCCATAGAGTGTCAAGAAGATCAAGTAGCCATATCCATCAAGAATGAATTGGAATGGTCATTACCATATAAGAAGTGTTCCTTTGTCCTCCATGGTTTAGAAGATCATCAGAAAGTGCGGATAAATGGAGAGGTACAATCAGGAGTTTGGACCGAGCAGGGTTTGAAAGTAGACGTTACGACAGAATCCTGAATCGATGTTAAGAAGGTGAGAATAATGGGAATTACAATAAAAGACGTAGCAAAAGCAGCGAATGTTGCTCCTTCTACTGTTTCAAGAGTCATAGCCGATCACCCTAGAATCAGCATGGATACGAAGAAGCGGGTAAGGAGAGCCATGAAAGACTTAGGGTATCACCCGAATGTAAACGCAAGAAGTTTAGCCAATAAATCTACACAAGCGCTTGGCATTGTGATGAAGTCATCGGCCGATAAAGCACTTCAAAACCCGTTCTTTCCTGAAGTATTACGAGGAATTAGTTCAGTCGCTCATGAACTGGATTATTCTTTATATATCTCGACGGGTGAAACGGAAGATGAAGTGTATGAAGGTGTTCAGCGTATGGTTTATGGAAATCGTGTAGACGGCATTATTTTGCTCTATTCAAGAGTAAATGACAACGTGATTAACTTCTTACTTGAGAAAGATTTTCCGTTTGTTCTTGTCGGGAAACCGTGTGAACACATTGACCGCATTACGCATGTCGATAACGATAATGTGAATGCATCTATTGATATTACGAATGAATTGATTAACCAGGGCCACGAACGAATTGCGTTTATCGGAGGGGACACAGACTTAGTCGTCACACAAGATCGTATGCGTGGCTACGAGATGGCGTTAGAGAAAGCGGGTCTTCCACTCCGGGATGAGTACCAGATTCACAAGGAGTTCTTAAAGTCTGGTGGCCGTGAAGCTGTTCATCAGTTGTTTAAGCTTGATGAACCTCCTACAGGTGTCGTTATTGTCGATGACCTAATGAGTATCGGGGTAGTCACAATGCTTGAAGAGAATGGGATCAGAGTCCCTGATGATGTATCCATCGTAAGCTTTAACAATCTTTATATCTCAGAGATTACAAGGCCTTCTCTGACCACAGTCGATATCCAGATTTATAACTTAGGAAATCAAGCAGCCAAATGTCTCATTGAAAAAGTAAACAATCAAGATGAGCCAGCTAAGCGGATTATCGTACCTTATCAAGTGATTCGTCGCCAATCCAGTCAACATGTAAATGTGAACGGAGCTTCTACCTCATAGAGATCTAGAGAGCGTTATAAGAAATGCGGTTCCACATACTTTTAGAAGGGCAGAGGTGAGCCATTATGAAACGTATCATTGAAGTAGATCCATGGAAAGTCGTTGAAACAAGTCTCCATCCAGAAGACAATCGTCTGGCCGAAAGCTTAATGAGTATTGGGAACGGTCACATGGGGATGCGTGGCAATTTTGAAGAAACCTATACGGGAGAAACCCATGAAGGGACGTATATCGGAGGTGTCTATTACCCTGATAAAACCCGCGTAGGGTGGTGGAAAAATGGATACCCTGAATATTTCGCTAAAGTCTTAAATGCTCCAAACGTAACAGGGCTTCGAGTAGTTGTTCAAAATGAAGAGCTTGATTTACACACATGGAACGTGATGGAGTTCAAGAGGGAACTCGATATGCGACACGGCCTTTTGCGTCGATCGTTCACAGCTGAAAATGGGAATGGAGAGCATGTGCAAGTCGACGCGACACGGTTCTTCTCCATTGCTCAGCCAGAGCTTATAGCCATTCAATATGAGGTAACGCCTATTAACTTTAGTGGGACAATCTCATTCCAGCCCTTCTTAAACGGGGATGTGCGAAACGAAGATGCGAACTATGATGAAGACTTTTGGGAGCCAGTCCATCATGAGGTTTCTGAACAAGCGGGTGTGTTAACGATGAAAACCCGTAAGACAGAATTTGAAGTCTCAGCCGCTATGCGAACAGCGGTAGAGGGAGCGGACGACGTATCCATTCAGGCTATGGATGACCAGGAGGAATACATTGATAATGTCATGGATGTAGCCGTTACAGAAGGGCAACCGGTGACGTTCTATAAATACGTAGCGATTACCCAAAGCAGGGATTACGATTCTAAAGAACTCGCAGAGAAAGCTCAGGCCTTTGCAACAGAAGCGTTTGAAAAAGGGTATGACAAGTTGCTCCAAGAACACCAGGGAGCCTGGGAAAAGCGCTGGAAAAAGGCTGACGTAACAGTAGGCGGTGACGAAGAGGCGCAGCAAGGCATTCGCTACAACATCTTCCAACTGTATAACACGTATACAGGAGATGACCCTCGTTTAAATATCGGCCCGAAAGGATTCACAGGGGAAAAGTATGGTGGAAGCACCTATTGGGATACAGAGGCCTATTGCTTGCCTTTCTATTTAGGCACAGCGGACCCGGCGATTGCTCGTAATCTTTTAATCTATCGTTATAACCACTTAGATCAGGCACGGGCGAATGCACGTAAGCTTGGTTTAGAGGGAGCGCTTTATCCGATGGTCACGATGAACGGGGAAGAGTCTCACAATGAGTGGGAGATCACGTTTGAAGAGATCCATCGTAATGGAGCGATTGCTCATGCGATCTGGAATTATACGAACTATACCGGCGACACGGCTTACCTATCTGATTATGGGTTTGAAGTTCTAGCTGAGCTCAGCCGCTTTTGGGCAAGTCGTGTGAATTATAACCCTCGTAAAGACCGCTATATGATTCTTGGCGTGACGGGGCCAAATGAATATGAGAACAATGTAAACAATAACTGGTATACAAACCGTATTGCAGCGTGGACGCTTGAGTATACGCTAGGTGTAGCGTTATTCATTGAACGACAAGGTGGCACGCGCTACAATGAGCTGTTTGATCAGTTAGGTTTATCCTCTAATGAACTCGATCGATGGAAAGAGATCATTTCGAAAATGTATTATCCTTATGATGAAGAAACGGGAGTCTACCTGCAACAAGATGGGTTCCTTGATAAAGAAATCATGCCTGTTGGAGATCTTGAGGAGAAGCACCTGCCGTTGAATCAAAACTGGTCCTGGGACCGCATTCTTCGCTCTTGCTTCATTAAGCAGGCAGATGTGCTTCAAGGAATGTACTTCTTAAATCATAAGTTCACGAAAGAAGAGAAGAAGCGTAATTATAATTTCTATGAACCGATGACGGTGCATGAGTCCAGTCTTTCCCCTTGTGTACACTCGATCCTGGCAGCAGAACTCGGGTACGAGGAGAAAGCATATGAAATGTATGTACGCACCGCACGCTTAGATCTTGATAACTATAATAATGATACAGAAGACGGCCTTCACATTACGAGTATGGCCGGCTCCTGGTTATCCATTGTACACGGCTTCGCCGGAATGCGCGTAGTAGATGGAACCCTTCACTTTAATCCAATGATTCCAGAAGAGTGGAAGGACTATTCATTCAAGATCAACTTCCGCGGTCATCTTCTGAAGATTACGGTAAACCAGGATGAAACGACGATCGAACAAGAGGAAGGAACACCTCTAGAGCTCGTCCTAAATGAAGAAACACGTACCATCGAATCACCTGAAATGGCTACCCCCTAAATTCATTATAGATGCAAAAGCCCCCTCTTAACTGAGGGGGCTTTTGTGTGTTTTTGGGGGGAGTGTGAGGAGGAGGGGCGGCTCAAGTAGAGGGGGAAGGGCTCAAGCGTGAGGAGGTCGGCTCAAGTTGAGGGGGAAGGGCTCAAGTAGAGGGGGAAGGGCTCAAGCGCGAGGAAAGCGGCTCAAGTTGAGGGAGATTGACTCAAGCGTGAGGATAGTGGCTCAAAATATGGAAAAAGTGACTCAGGAGGTAAAATTAACAGCTCAAGTTGATAGAAAACGGCTCAACGTCAAAATCACTGGCTCAAATCCCCGGAAATTGGCTCAAGTCTAATCAAAAGCAACTCAAGTTCAGAGCAGGATCCTAGGCTTTACTGCGGTAGAAAAGTAAAGCGTGTCAGACACCCTGAGACCCGTTAAAGCACGAAAGGGTGTCAGACACTCTGCAACTCGTTAAAGCACGAAAGGGTGTCTGACACACTGTAGCTCTTTAATCTAATAAAGGATTACCCATTGACGATGGTGCCGCCGTTTACGTGTATCATTTGTCCGCTTACATAGGCTGCGTCTTGACTAGCTAAATAAACATAAGCCGGTGCTACTTCTTTCGGTTGGCCAGCTCGCTTCATCGGTGTATTAGAACCGAATTGAGATACTTTTTGTGCATCGAAGGAAGCGGGAATGAGTGGTGTCCAAATTGGACCTGGCGCCACGCCGTTTACGCGAATGCCTTTACTGACGAGTTGTTCAGATAAGGATCGAGTAAAGGCTGTAATCGCACCCTTTGTGGCGGAGTAATCGACTAAGTCTTTTGATCCTTGATACGCCGTGATGGAAGAGGTATTGATGATGGTACTTCCTGGTTTCATATGGGGGAGAGCTGCTCTTGTCATATGAAAATATCCAAATACGTTTGTGCGGAACGTTTTCTCTAATTGTTCAGATGTAATGTCTTCAAAGTTTTGCTGAGGATGTTGCTCAGCAGCATTATTGACTAGAATATCAATCCCATTAAACGTTTGCATGATTTCATTTACAGCAGTTTGGCAAAAAGACTCGTTCCCAAGGTCCCCTCCAATTAACAGGCACCTTTTCCCTTCACGTTCCACGATCGCTTTCGTATCATCGGCATCTTGCTTCTCATTCAAGAAAATAATGGCTACATCTGCGCCTTCTTTTGCGTAGTGGACAGCGACCGCACGACCGATTCCGCTATCTCCGCCTGTGATGACAGCGACTTTTCCGTTTAACTTTCCACTTGGTTTATAGGAAGGGTCAATAAATTCTGGTAGTGGGTTCATCTCATACTCGTACCCTGGTTGTTGGTTTTGATGTTGCGGGGGCTGGTTTTGTGATTGTTGGTTCTGTTGTTGTCCTGACATGATCAATGCCTCCTAAATTCTTTTCTCTTATCATGTCCGAGAGTTGGGAAATGAATGAAAGGGTGATGGAGAAAAGAGGTGGAAGTATGTGGAGGGAGGTATGAAAGCGCATATAAAAAACCGATGCAAAAAGCATCGGTTAGACCGTTTCGACTTCATTGTGAGAGGATGTAGCACCTTCTTCGTGTAAGTGTTGAAATAACTGACGATACGTATGACAATCAAGATCTCCATTTACATACAAGCGTTGACAATAGTCTAGTAACTCATTGGGTGAATCGGGTTGTTGGTTGAACTCCTTAACGTAGGATTGAAGCAGTTCTTCCAGGTGCATAATCATATTCCTCCTCATGGATTGTTACAGTATATGGTAACATACATAAAAGAAGATGGAAGAGGTTTAAAGAAAGTATCAATATTCAGAAAAGTACAAACTACTACAGTCACTTTATTACAATAAAGAACAGAAGCGTGTCTGGCACGCTTCTGTTCTTTAGAGTGTGAAAGGGTGTCAGACACACGGGTGTTGATTAACCAAATTATGTAAATTAAATTAGACAAAAAAAGCCACTCACTTTAAAATGTTTCTTACCACAGAAAACAAACAAAAAGTGAGTGACTTTATATGAACAAAATTAA
>NZ_JAJOLR010000017.1:0-1312 GCF_021129245.1 Pontibacillus sp. HN14
AAGGTTGATAGGTCGGAGGTGGAAGCGTGGTGACACGTGCAGCTGACCGATACTAATAAATCGAGGACTTATCTAACTAAAGTGAAAATGGTTATGTCATAATTCTTATCTAGTTTTGAAGGTACTTAGAAAAAATCTAAAATACCTGTTGACTTTGTTGAATAAATAAAGTACAATATATCTTGTCCTTGAAAAAAAGGAAGAGAAAAAGTCTGGCGGTATTGGCGAAGAGGTCACACCTGTTCCCATGCCGAACACAGAAGTTAAGTTCTTCAGCGCCGATGGTAGTCGGGGTTTCACCCCCGCAAGAGTAGGACGCCGCCAGGCTTTACATATATGGAGGATTAGCTCAGCTGGGAGAGCACCTGCCTTACAAGCAGGGGGTCGGTGGTTCGAGCCCGCCATCCTCCACCATTTTACTTTAAAAACTAAAGATCATGAAGCCGACCTAGCTCAATCTGGCAGAGCAACTGACTTGTAATCAGTAGGTTGGGGGTTCGAGTCCCTCGGTCGGCACCATTTTTACTATAATAAGTCTGATATAGATTAAGGGAGCCATTAGCTCAGTTGGTAGAGCATCTGACTTTTAATCAGAGGGTCGGAGGTTCGAATCCTCCATGGCTCACCATTTATACACACCGTGCGGGTGTGGCGGAATTGGCAGACGCGCTAGACTTAGGATCTAGTGTCTCTCGACGTGGGGGTTCAAGTCCCTCCACCCGCACCATAATTTCATAAGCGGAAGTAGTTCAGTGGTAGAACACCACCTTGCCAAGGTGGGGGTCGCGGGTTCGAATCCCGTCTTCCGCTCCATTTAAAAAGTCCTGCCGGGGTGGCGGAATTGGCAGACGCACAGGACTTAAAATCCTGCGGTAGGTAACTACCGTGCCGGTTCGAGTCCGGCCCTCGGCACCATTGCAAATATCAAGCGCCCGTAGCTCAATTGGATAGAGCGTTTGACTACGGATCAAGAGGTTAGGGGTTCGACTCCTCTCGGGCGCGCCATTTTCTTTTTGCGGGAAGTAGCTCAGCTTGGTAGAGCACATGGTTTGGGACCATGGGGTCGCAGGTTCGAATCCTGTCTTCCCGACCATTTAAATAAGGGGCCTTAGCTCAGCTGGGAGAGCGCCTGCTTTGCACGCAGGAGGTCAGCGGTTCGATCCCGCTAGGCTCCACCAATGAAACATTTGATCTTTGAAAACTGAACGAAACAACATGTATCGTCAATGTCTTTAAATTGATTTTTAAAGCCAGTAATCATTTATTTTGATGCTAGGCAGACTCACATTTTATGGAGAGTTTGATCTTGGCT
>NZ_JAJOLR010000005.1:0-303353 GCF_021129245.1 Pontibacillus sp. HN14
AGCCAAGATCAAACTCTCCATAAAATGTGAGTCTGCCTAGCATCAAAATAAATGATTACTGGCTTTAAAAATCAATTTAAAGACATTGACGTTACATGTTGTTTCGTTCAGTTTTCAAAGATCAAATGTAACTTGTCCTCTTGTCGAGGAAAGTAATTATATGTTATCACATGTCTTAACATGGAGTCAATGAAAAATTAACATTTTCTTAATGTTTTCTTTTGCTCAATGTTGACTGTGCTGTGCGTTATCGCGACAGCAAAAACAATATTGCAGCATAGACCGAAAAACGTCAACGCATTTTTAATATTTTTTAAGATTTTATTAATAGTAGACTTATAATGCTTAGAAATAATAGATCTCCTAGATCGTCTTAGCAGTATTTTATACCACAGAATCGAAAGCTTTACATTTCCCCGTCAACACGCCAGAGATAAAAATCATCCTCCGACTGCTTCATCCAAAATAATAGCCGCCATCCACAAAGGATAGCGGCGACTCTCTTTACATAGGTTGAATATAATAAACCGATTGTTGTTTCTTTTTTCGAATCATTTTAGCAGCCATTCTGACTCCTCTTAGATCGTCACTAACAAGAACAATCTCCTTAGAGCATTCAAATTGTTCCTTTAATGCTCTAGGTAAATAAGAAAGAGGAATATTCTCTGCTTTTGGATAAGGGCTGCGATGAGCAGACACATAGTCTCTTACATCTATTACACAATAATCATCAGAGATAGAATGTTGATCGATCTTCTTCATATAGAGTAGGGGTGAAATAAATTGTTTAGTAATGAAAAAAGCCAATAAAATAAAAAGCGCCGTAAGACCTAACGTTTCCATGCTGTTACCCCCTTGCTATTTCTCATATAACTTCTCCATTCCAATCGAGCATTCCGCCAGCAAGATTAGTGGCAGTGAAACCATGTTGAGCTAAGTATAAACACGCATTCATACTTCTTACTCCAGCTCGACAGACAATAATATATTCTTGATCTTTATGAAAATAATTTAATGAATCAGGAATTTGTTGAAGAGGAATATGCTTAGCAGATGGAATCATTCCTTGTGCAACTTCCTCATATTCGCGTACATCTATTATATGTGTACGGACATTATTTTTTAGCATAACTTCTAATTCTGATGCAGTTAATTCTTGCACTTCATACACTGCTAGCCCCCCTTTTTTCTTATGCACTGCCTAATTTTATATCATTTTTTCTTGAAGTCAAGAGATACGTTTATGGGTATTTATCCCGATAAGAATACTTTGTTTTAAGGGGTTTTTAAGACAAAATTAAAAAAGCACCTCTCCATAGAAGCGCTTGAATAGATAAAAAAGAGACTGCTTTTTTAGCAGCCTCTTTCTCATTCTAGTTTGCAACGATATTAACAAGTTTCCCTGGTACCGCTATGACTTTACGAACGGTTTTACCTTCAATCCATTCCTGGATCGTCTCATCTGCCATTGCTAGTTTTTCTAATTCTTCTTTAGAAGCATCTTTAGGGGCATTCACTTTAGAGCGTACTTTCCCCATGACTTGAAGGACAATCTCTACTTCGTCATCGATTAATTTCGCTTCATCGTGTACAGGCCATGCTTCATAGCTAATCGTTCCTTCATGTCCCAGAATGCTCCACAGCTCTTCTGCAAGGTGAGGGGCTACTGGTGATAGCAACTTCATAAACCCTTCAGCATACTGTGCGGGGATTTCGTTAGCTTTATAAGCATCATTAATGAAGACCATCATCTGAGAAATAGCTGTGTTGAAGCGAAGAGCCTCAAAGTTTTCCGTTACCTTTTTCACCGTCTCGTGATAAGAGCGTTCAAGGTCTGTGCTTTGGCTTTCCTTAACAACTTTTTCAGAGAGACGACCATCGTCAGTAGCAAATAAACGGTAGACACGATCCAAGAATCGACGAGCTCCGTCTAATCCATTTGTAGACCAGGCTACAGAGGCTTCAAGAGGTCCCATAAACATTTCATACAGACGTAGTGTGTCCGCGCCATGCGTTTCGACGATATCATCAGGATTTACAACATTCCCTTTAGACTTACTCATCTTTTCATTATTTTCCCCAAGAATCATACCCTGATTGAATAGACGTTGGAATGGTTCTTTTGTCGGTACCACACCAATATCGTAAAGGAATTTGTGCCAGAAACGAGCATATAGAAGGTGAAGAACCGCATGTTCCGCCCCGCCGATATACATATCAACCGGTAACCACTCTTTAAGTTTTTCAGGATCAGCTAGTTGCTCACTGTTATCAGGATCAATATAACGAAGGAAGTACCAGCAACTACCAGCCCACTGAGGCATTGTATTCGTTTCACGACGACCTTTCATGCCTGTATCAGGATCAACTACATTTACCCAATCTTCAATATTGGCAAGAGGGGATTCTCCTGTTCCTGAAGGTTTGATATTTTCCGTTTTCGGTAGTTCTAGTGGAAGATTTTCTACTTTTTCCGCCGTAACTGAACCGTCTTCCCAGTGAATGACAGGGATTGGTTCACCCCAGTAACGTTGGCGACTAAATAACCAGTCTCGAAGGCGATAAGAGGTTTTCTTTTCCCCTTTCCCTTCTGCTTCAAGCCAGTCAATTGCTTTTTGAATGGCTTCTTCCTTATCTAATCCATTCAGAAAGTCTGAGTTGATGTGCTTACCGTCTTCCGTGTAAGCCTCCTCTTCAACATTCCCACCTTCTACTACAGCACGGATTGGAAGATCAAACGTTTTAGCAAATTCATAGTCACGCTCATCATGAGCTGGAACGGCCATAATAGCACCAGATCCATAAGACATTAGCACATAATCCGCTACCCAGATTTGGATGCGTTCTCCATTTACAGGGTTCACGGCATATGCACCTGTGAAGACACCCGTTTTCTCCTTAGCAAGATCTGTACGCTCTAAGTCACTCTTCTTCGTCACTTCATTAAGATAGCTTTGAACTGCTTCTTTCTGTTCAGCCGTAACGATTTGTTCTACAAAAGGATGTTCTGGAGCCAACACCGCATACGTAGCACCGAATAGAGTGTCCGGGCGAGTAGTGAATACAGTGAACGTTTCATCGTGTCCATCCACATCGAAGTGAACGTCCGCTCCTTCTGATTTCCCGATCCAGTTACGTTGCATATCTTTAATGCTTTCAGGCCAGTCAAGCTCTTCAAGATCTTCAAGTAAACGATCGGCATAGGCTGTAATCTTAAGCATCCACTGCTTCATCGGTTTACGAATAACAGGATGCCCGCCACGTTCACTCACGCCGTCTACTACTTCTTCGTTGGCAAGAACGGTCCCAAGTGCAGGACACCAGTTAACAGCCACTTCATCTACGTAAGCTAGGCCTTTTTCATATAGTTTCGTGAAGATCCATTGAGTCCACTTATAGTAATTGGGATCTGTTGTATTTACTTCACGGTCCCAATCATAAGAAAAGCCAAGTGCTTGAATTTGGCGACGGAAGTTATCAATATTCTGCTTGGTAAATACAGCAGGATCATTCCCTGTATCAAGGGCATATTGTTCAGCCGGAAGACCAAATGCGTCCCACCCCATTGGATGAAGAACTTCATATCCTTGCATACGTTTCATACGAGAAACAATATCTGTAGCTGTCATTCCTTCAGGGTGCCCAACGTGCAGACCAGCTCCTGATGGATAAGGGAACATATCTAGTGCATAGAATTTGTCTTTATCACTACTGCTGTCAGCTTTAAAAATTTTCTCCCCAACCCAGTAGTCTTGCCATTTCTTCTCGATCGATTTATGATCGTATGCCATTCCTGTGACCTCCTAGAACTTGTACTGAATAATGTGATTTTCGGTTATAAAAAAATAAACCTCTCGCCCCAAACTCTGGGACGAGAGGTTTACAATACCCGTGGTACCACCCAAATTAGCGCCAACTGACGCTCACTCGAATCCTTAACGCGGAGTACGGCGAACCCTACTCATTCGTTCAGGATCGCAACATCAAAGGGGAGTTCATAAAGGCCAAGGATAGCTTCCACCAACCGCTACCTCTCTACGTTCTTGACACATTTACTACTAGTCCTTATCACAGTTATTCAGACCGTTTGTTATGATAATAAATTGTAAGCAATTCTTCCACCAATGTCAAGGCAGCCTGACTAAACCGCTATATCCCGCTTCTTGAACGAAATGTACGTAAGCACATGGAAGATAATCAAATAACTTATTATGATAAATAATGAAAAGGCAGGCGTAACGTCAAACAGCGGCTGCGTCAGGTGCTGTGCAAATTCATTGTGAGCGAACAAAAGATATTTGGCCCATTCATACCCTTGCAATAAATTCATGGCCGGATAAGTGGCAAATGATAAAAACATACTTAACCCAATTGCGAGTCCATTTGACCTAAAAAGAGTTGCGATCATAAAAGCAACCGTCCCCATTACTACTAAATTCACCATAGAATATACATACGCTTGGAGAACTTCAACAATAGCTGGCCACTCTGACACAGTCTCCCCGTTCCATGTTAAATACGTATAAGAATCAAATGGGAAGAAAAGTCCTGAAACTAGTGCACATACCAATAACAATCCTGTAATCGCTACGGAAAACAGCAGCACAGTCACATATTTACTATAAAGAAGCTTCCCTCGAGTTGCCGGGCGTATGGCTAGAAGTTTAATGGTTCCTTTCGAAAATTCATTCGCAATAATTCCGGAGGCAACAATAATGACGAATAGCACTAAGAAAGAAAAGAATAATACAGAATTGTTAACAGTAGACCAATAAGTCCCCCCTTCAAGCGGGGCTAATTCATGATCGATTCGATACTGCGCTAATTCTATTTGCTCTACAGCATCTTTATACTGATTTGAAGAAGGCGCCACTCCCTCTTTACGTGTTTCGTATGCACTAATCTGTTGTTGAAGTTGCTCTTCCCATGTAGGGGATTGGGCAGGGTTGTCGTTATTGCTATAATCCCACCTTAAGAGTCCAACGATTCCAAACACAGCTACCACCAATATAATGGCCATAATCCACGTACTTTTCCGCTGGAGTAATTTCATCCATTCATTACGAATTAAATTAAAAAAGTTACCCAACCTGCTCACCTCCGGTCACTTTAAGAAACTCATCTTCTAAGGTCGATTTCGTTTTCGCTATGCCATAAACCAGAACCCCTTCTTCTACGAGGGCTTTATTATACTGAGGCACTTCACTCTCGGGGATTGATAATAAAAGAGAACGTTCGTTAACCTCTCCCTCCACATTCTCAAACACTTCCTCGAGGACCTCCTTGGCACGAAGCGGTTGGTCAACCGTAAATGTCCAATTAGACGTGTCCGTTTCCTCTTTTACTGTTCGAACGTCAATCAGTTTACCTTTTTGTATAATTCCTACACGATCACACATAAGCTCAATTTCAGAAAGAAGGTGACTAGACACTAGTATACTAACTCCTTCATCGCGAGCAATTTTCCTTAAATAGGTGCGAAATTCACGAATCCCCGCAGGATCTAAACCATTTGTTGGTTCATCTAGGATTAAGAATTTAGGTTTATGAAGAATCGCTTGCGCTAAGCCCAGGCGCTGTCTCATCCCCAGGGAATACGTCTTCACTTTTTCATGAATACGTGAAGCGAGCCCAACCTGATCAACCACTTCTTGAATTCGATCTTTGGTGACTCCTTTATGCATACGAGAAAAGTGAACCAGATTCTTGTACCCTGACATGTAATTATATAACTCCGGATTCTCAACAATGGCACCGACCTGACTGATTGCTTCCTCATAATCTTCAAGTAAAGAAGTTCCTCCGATTACGACATTTCCGCCAGTCGGCTTCATAAGACCTACCATCATCCGGATGGTGGTGGTTTTACCAGCGCCGTTAGGACCTAGAAAACCAAATACTTCACCTTCATACAGATCAAGGTCTAAATTATGAATGATGGTCTTATTTTTAATATCTTTTCGCAAGCCCTTTAATTGCACCACAGAATCAGCCATCGATGTGCCCTCCTTCGTATAAATGTTCCATCCATCCCACAATGTCTCTTCCATTTGATCGAATATCGTCCACTAGTTCATGTCCAAGTACTTGGCCCTCTCTAATCACAAGAACTTCGTCTAGAACAGGTTCAATTTCTCTGATTTCATGAGTTGTAATAATCAAGGATTGTGCGTCAAGGTCCACAAAGCGGATCAAGCCTTTTACAATCGCATTCCTTACCATAGGATCTAAGCCAGAGAAAGGTTCATCCAATAAGATATAAGGAACTTTACGTGCCAAGGTAATCGTCATCTTTAAGCGTCCTTTATTCCCTTTGGATAACGTCTTTACCTTTTGGTCCTTCCTTAACTTCATAAATGACAGGATTTCTTCTGCTTTCTCTCGGTCTAAATCATTAAATTGAGAAGCAAAATAGTCAACCGCTTCTCCTACTGTAAAGAATGGATAGACATGATCAAGCTCTGACATATAGGCGACCATACGACTAATGCCTCGGTCCACTTTTTGGTCATCCACTGTAACCTCGCCACTTGTCGGGCGGAGTAAACCAGCTATAAGTTTCAGAGTGGTCGACTTCCCACTTCCATTCTCACCGACTACTCCTATCACCTTGCCCTTCTCTAAGTTAAACGTCACGTCACGGAGCGCTTTATGTTTTATATACCGCTTTGATACATGTTGAAATGAGATCATTTAATTTCCCTCCCCTTTCGCCTTCGCTTGAAGACCTTGTATCATTTCGTTTTCTGAAAAACCTAGTTGCTTCATTTCTGTTATGAACCGATCGATTTGACGTTCTTTCAGCTCTTCACGCAGCTGATTTAGACGCTTCTGATCCTCTGTTACAAATGTTCCTTGCCCTCTTCTTGACTCCACAATCGTTAATTGTTCCAACTCCCGGTATACGCGCGATACCGTGTTCGGATTAACCCCCGTATCAACCGCATATTCTCGAACAGAAGGTAATTTGTCCCCAGGCATACGATCTCCCCTTACGATTTCATTTGATAAGCGATCCATAAGTTGCTGATAAATTGGTCTGTCTTGTTGAAAATCAATCGGCATCGGTTACACCTCAACTTTTCGATCAAGAATATATGCAGCGACAAAGTAATAGAAAACGCTGAACAATATATTCACTATGTTTTCTCCGTAACTAAAAGGAACTGTTTCTAATTCATTGACGTTATAATTGTTATTGAAAAAATCATATATAGAAGGGAAGAGCTGACTTGGATCAACTTTGACTTCTGTCCAGGAATTGAACGTCATCATTAATCCCGAATCCAAAATCCAAGACTCCACCAACATAAGTCCAATAGCTAAAATCAAGACAAGGAGGAGTCCCCATTTCCCTGTATATTGATTCACCAACCGATACACGGACCAAAGCAGCAAAACAAAAACCCCTAATACTACAGCTTGATAAAAGATGTACCCATTAGCGATCAAAGCACCTTTTACCAAATCGCTAAAGATGAAACTCAATTCCCCAGAAGAGAAGAAGAGAAAAAGTAAAAGAGCGCTAAAAATAATCATGGACACTACCATAAACAAAGCCCCATTTAAGAACTTAGCTCCGAGCATCTTGTGAATTGATTGAGGAGAATGAAGCCAAATGTGTAGGTTTGACCCTTCTTTATTTAACGAAAACAATAAGTAACCAGCCAGATAAAAGATATGCAATGTAAGGATAATGACAAGCGGAATACTAATGAACGGCTCCTGACCTTTTGCTTTGAGCCACAAATAGACTACGGCCGTGATCAATACTCCTAGTGAAATTAACAGAGTATGAAACAGCCAAGATAATTTCCACTCCTTTTTCCAAAGCCCTTGAAATGCAGTCATAGTTAACTTCCTCTCATTATGAATTAGTGTACTAGTTGAATAGTACACTAATTCATAATGACCCGTCAATCCTTTTTTGGAAACTTTTTGAATAAAAAAGATCCTGCACTCATGTGCAGGATCCTTGACCTATTGCTGTTTGTATTCCCCTAAATCTTCATGATCTAAGATCATATCATTTAATACTTGTGTAACTTGCAGATGCAAACGGTGAAGTTGATCTTTTTGCTGATGGTTCGCACTATGCATCAGCTTTTGAATTTCAGTTTCTGCTTCTTCTAAGCCAAGTTGCACCTGGCTATATTCGTCACTTGGTTGATAACCGACTTGGTTTGCTTGTTCTAATTGTTCTCTGGCAGCTTCCATTTTTCTCTTTGCCACTTCTACCATATTTTCTATGGAATCACGTGTCGCCATCATCATCACCTCATTCCTATATTGTGCAAGAGGGCTATTCCTATGCATTTCAATTCGCTTTTGCTATTTATATATACGTGCTACAATTCATGATAGGAAAAGCTTCGAAGAACATCAGAAGAAGGAGATCTTATGTATGTTGTACCGTATTTTAGATTATGCTCATTACTTGTTAGAACAATCAATCGAGCCCGGCGAAACCGCTCTTGATGGTACAGCCGGAAATGGACACGATACTGTCTTTTTAAGCAAGCTGGTTGGTGAAAAAGGGAATGTGCTGTCATTTGACATCCAGGAACAAGCCATAGAATCCACTCATGACCGCTTAGTGGAACACAATATTTACAACGTTAATCTTATTATGGATAACCATGCTCATTTTAAGAAGTATATAGACGAAGACGCCGTCCTAGGTGGGGCAATTTTCAACCTTGGTTATCTACCCGGGAGTGATAAATCAGTCGTAACTGAAGCTGTTTCCACTCTTGAGGCCGTCCAAGGGATTCTTGAAAGACTCAAAAAGAAAGGGATATTAGTACTTGTCGTCTACCACGGGCATGAAGGTGGACAACAGGAAAAAGAAGCTCTTCTTAAATCCCTCTCAAAATTAGACCAAAAACAATACAATGTCCTGCGGTACGGATTTTTAAATCAAGTCAATACGCCGCCATTCATTCTGGCCATCGAGAAAAAATAAAACACAAAAGCGTGCCAGACACCCTTTAGTAAGGTAAAGGGTGTCTGGCACGCTTTATTATAGTAAAGCAAAAATAAAAACCGGCTCTTATGCGAGACCGGGCTTTATTTTGTGATAGAGCTTAGAATTCATATAGAAAAATTTAGCTTTTGTCCCGCTTACATTTAATAGCTCTTTTACTAATGGGCGAGCTCCTTGGAGTTTCTGGACCTTAGAATCAGCCAGATAAAGTCCAACAAGACCTTTTTGCACCATATGGTGGAAAGAGGAATGAGGAAGCGGGTTTACATGCTGTTTCGTTTGATCAATAAAATACAGGAAACGTTCCTTCATATGATCTTCATGATCATAATATGTACAGAAATTCAAGTCCCCTTCTTCGAGGTCTTCCTGTTGATCAATGTAGTAATCCAATAAGATATGAAGCCCCTGCATATACGGGAAGTATCCATCGTAGACTTGTGAAGCCACCTCTGGCGTTAAATGTTCACCATGCGCATAGGATACCAGGCAGAAGATGCCTAGCGTGGAGCCTGAACAAGCCGAAAATTCATACCAACTTAAGTCCTCCCATCGGTTCTGATAGTCATCAAACCACCTTTTCAAACGAGGGACACGTTCATCCATCTTCACATGTTTATGAACTTGCAAATCACAATACAAATCCGCTAATTCATATAAATAAGATTGAATCTGTTGATAATTTGATAACTGTCCAAGAAGGTTCTGGCAAGTCTTCACAAGATCTTGTAAGTATCCTCCATCATCCTTCTCTTCACGCTCTTTATAGTAGTCACGTATCGGATTCCCGGGCGTCAGGGCATCCCTCATCGAGAAGTGGAGTGCTCTGAAATCCTCAGGATCAAGGGAGGTACTCCGGTCACAGAGGTTGTCTAAGTAATCCGATATGGTTTGATACGCCACCACAAATTGAATGGCATTGTTTCGATTGTCTCCTGCTAAAATTGCATAAATCGAGCCACCCTCACAGTGGAATGTTTTGTCTTCAATTGAGTCGAGTGCTTGTTTACGAAGCTCCTCATTCGGAATCTGTTCAGCTCGATTTTTCCAATAACTTAATTCCCTGTGGACCTGAGGGAATATCTTCCGATAGATCGTAGCCATTAATGGAACGGCACGTTTTGGTATGGAAGCCAAAGGAAGCAACCTCCTTTTTATACAACTATTCTAAAGATGCATTTCTACAAACGATTTCGCATAGTGAAATACATCTTCTTTTTCAGGGTCATTAAAGATCTCATGATATAATCCTTCCCATTCTTTATAAAATTTTTCATGAATGTGGAGTGAATTAAACCATTTCAATGTCGCCTCTTTATTTACTATTTTATCATCCCCAGCTTGCATCACAAGCGTAGGAACATCTTGATAGGTGTCAATTTTGTTAAAAGCACGCTCGATCCCTTTTTCAAACTCCTTATACCAGCGTACAGAAACCTTTTTTAACATTAAGCGGTCTCCCTGGTCTCTTTTAAGAACGTCAACATTCCTCGTTACGTGTTCTGGATTCAAATTGCCGTTTAATTGTAACTTAGGCACCACAACATTCAATCCCTTAGCTACGACCTGAAGAGGTTTTGGAGGTGGGTTTTTTATGCCTAGCCCCGGTGATGAAAGAACGACGGCTTTCAAGGGCAACTCGTTTTCCTCCAGCAGCCGGATTGCAGCAAGTCCACCCATACTATGCGCTAGCAAGAAGATAGGTAAATTTGATTTCATCGCCTCGTTGATCCAGCTAGCAATCTCTTCTAAATACTCTTCAAAGTGGTCGATGTGCCCTTTGATCCCTTCATGATTCCCATGAGCCGGAAGGTCACCATAAACCACCTCATATCCCTCGCTCACCCAGCGGTTCGCCAAGTCATTATACCTACCTGAATGTTCGAAGGCTCCATGAACGATGACTATAATCCCTTTAGCATCTTCTACGGTAATATGCTTCATCCAATCATCCTCTCCCCTATAGGGTGCTGTCATTTGTTATACTTATAATATCAACACAATCGAACGGAGGATTCAAATGATCTACCCTTATAAAGGACATATGCCAACCATTCATGAAACGGCCTATATTGCTGATGACGTCATCATTACTGGAGATGTCACAATAGAAGAAGAAGCAAGCATCTGGTTTAAGACCGTTATAAGAGGTGACGTCGATCGGGTGCATATTGGCAAGCGTTCAAACATCCAAGACCAAAGCATGCTCCACCAAAGCCCCGGGAAACCGTTACTCATTGAAGACGATGTCACCATTGGTCACCAAGTCATGTTACACTCAAGCATCATTAGACAAAACGCCCTAATCGGTATGGGATCGATTGTTCTCGATGGGGCTGAAATCGGAGAAGGTGCCTTTATCGGTGCAGGAAGTTTAGTCCCGCCTAACAAAAAAATCCCTTCAAACACCCTTGCATTTGGACGCCCTGCTAAAGTTATTCGAGAATTAACCGATGAAGACATTAGGGATATGGAACGAATTAGAAGAGAATATGTGGAAAAAGGACAGTACTATAAAACGACCACCCCCAGTCGTCCAAATCTCTAAAACCAACCTTTGAAAGTCTCATTTATTAGGAGGCGTTTGCTTTTATGTATGTTCTGCTATTTTCCACTTCTGTGGTTCTAGCTGTACTCCTTTGGACAGTCAGCCAAAAACAAACCTCTTATAAACGTTTATTAAAATGGTATAGTGCCCTTTTTGTGATCTGCTCCTTAACTCTAGGGACATTCACCGTTCAGAAACATAAAGATGACATAAGAGAATCTGTCCAAGGCTTGTGGAAAGAAACCTCCAAGGTTCAACACGTATCAGCTAATCAAAAGAACACAGAAGATGGAACGATAAAGAACCCTCTAATTGAACAATACCATCTTAAATCAGAAGTGCATATCGATGTCGAAGCGGTCAATCAGTACCCTGAACTACCAAGGGGATGCGAAGTCACCTCTTTAAGCATGCTTTTACAACATCACGATTACGACGTAGATAAAATGACGTTAGCCAAAAAAGTTCAAAAGTCTGAACAAGCCTATCAGAATATCGACGGTCAAATTCATTTCGGTGATCCTAATGAAGGGTTCGTTGGTAACATGTACAACTTAAGTGAACCTGGATTTGGCGTTTATCATAAACCGATTGCCAAACTTACACGCCAGTATGCAGGAGACCGTGTAATTGATTTCTCAGGAGGAAGTTTCTATGAGATCCTCGAGCATCTAGATGACGGACATCCCGTTTGGATCATTACGAACACCCTTTACCAATCACTACCTGATTCTTATTTTGAACAGTGGATAACTCCCAACGGAACCAAACGGATTACCATGAAAGAGCACTCCGTTGTAATAACAGGTTATGATCAAGACTTTATGTATTTCAATGATCCCTTAACAGGTAAAAAGAAAAAAGCACCCAAAGACGACTTTAAAGAAGCCTGGGTGCAAATGGGAAAGCAAGCAATTACCATTAAGTAATGGTAAGCTTGCTTTTTGTTTGGTCTTCACTAATTAATTCTTCGATGGGAAATTTCCGTTCAACGAAGATTTGATGCCAGAGCATAAACATCAATACCGTCCATATTTTACGAGAATAATCTCCCTTTCCTTGAACGTGGTCTTCAAGCAACTTAGAGACAGCCTGCTTATCAATCAAATGATCTGTCTCACTTTCCTGAATAAGGGTTTTTGCCCATCCGTTCAATTCGTTCTTTAACCAGTGACGCATTGGAACAGGGAATCCTAACTTCTTACGGTCAAGGACATGGTCAGGAACAATTCCACGTGAAGCTTTACGTAAAATGGACTTTGTCGTTCCATCAGCAATCTTCATATCAACCGGAATTTCACGTGCTACATTAAAGACTTCTTTATCAAGGAATGGAACACGAAGCTCAAGGGAATGAGCCATTGTCATCTTATCAGCCTTTAGTAAGATATCACCGCGCATCCATGTGTGAATATCCACATACTGCATCTGGTTTACAGGGTGATAAGCATCTGCGTTTTGATATAGCGAGCGTGTAAGGGATTGGTAGTTCGCATGTTTATGATAATCTTTAAGAAGCTGCTGCTTCTCCGCTTCTTCAAACATCTTCGCATTCCCAATATAGCGCTCACGCAACGGGGTCGTGCCTCTTTCTAAGAAACTTTTCCCTTTTACGCCTTCTGGCATAACCTTAGCAACACGAGAAAGCAAGCTCTTTGCCATACCTGGCATTGAGTCAAACATCTTCAAGGATTCAGGTTCTCGGTAAATGTTATATCCTCCGAATAATTCATCAGACCCTTCACCAGAAAGTACAACGGTCACATGCTTTCTCGCCTCACGTGCTACAAAATAAAGCGGAACACAAGCTGGATCCGCTAAAGGATCATCCATATGCCACATGATTTTTGGAAGCTTTTGAACGTATTCTTCTGGTGTAATGATGTAAGAATGATTCTCTACACCAAGTTTCTCAGCTGTTTCTTTGGCCACATCCACTTCAGAAAAGCCTTCACGCTCAAACCCAACGGAGAACGTTTTTAAGTTCGGGTTGAACTCGCGCGCCATAGCAACAATAATTGAAGAATCGATTCCTCCGGATAAGAACGATCCAACAGGCACATCACTTCGCATATGCTTGTTGACTGAATCGTACATCACGTCCTGAATACGTTTAATCCATTCACTCTCGCTTCCTGCCACCTGAGTAAAAGTAGCATGCCAATAACGGTGGAACTTGATCGTTTTCCCTGGCTTTTTCACGAAATAATGACCAGGCTCTACTTTAGATATTCCATCTGTCAGTGTAAGAGGTTCCGGAACATACTGATAACTTAAATAATGTTGCAATGCTTCTGTGTTAACGAGCTCATTCTCCTGAAGGAGGGTGATGCTTTTCTTCTCAGAAGCGAAATAAGTGCCATCACTTTGTTCACTATAGAACAATGGTTTAATGCCAAATGGGTCACGTGCACCGTAAAAGGTTTGCTCTTCCTTATCCCATATTAAAATAGCGAACATACCACGAAGGTACGAAAAAGCTTCTTCTTGTTTAGCTTTAAATAAGGCCGCTATTACCTCTGTATCCGATTCTGTTTCAAATGTATACCCTTGCTTTTGAAGGTCTTCACGAAGCTCTACATAGTTATAGATCTCCCCGTTAAACACCATCCAAATCTTTTCGTCATCATAACTTAGTGGTTGATGACCGCTTTCTATATCAATAATACTTAAACGACGAAAACCAAAAGATATGTAATCATCATGATAATACCCTTCATCATCTGGGCCACGATGAGTAATAATGTCGTTTCTTCGCTTAAAAGACTGTTTTTGTTCTTCATCTACTGGAGATGGAACGTCTCGAATGACACCAATAAAACCGCACATACGAAGATCCTCACTTTCATTCACACTTTGATGTTTCAGTTTATCACAAAATGGTTGTAATTGTCAGAGACCACTCGATATCCTTCTCACCGAGCTGGTTTCCATACAAAACTACATGCATGCTTCACAATTATTCGTTTTACCCGTAAATTTATCGTCGGTAACGCTTAAGTTAAAATTATACCATGATTCCGACAGACTCTCACATTTTATCATGTTTTCACCGGACAAAGGACATGAGATTATCGTTCAGAACAAAAAAAGCATGGAACTGCCAGGCAATTCCATGCTCTTACGTTATTTAGAAGTCAATAATTGTTTTAGGTCCTCTGCTTTATCCGTTTGCTCCCATGGGAACTCAACGTCTGTACGACCGAAGTGACCATAAGCTGCTGTATCACGATAAATTGGACGGCGTAGGTCTAACATTTTAATGATGCCAGCTGGACGAAGATCGAATTTCTCACGAACCGCTTCAACTAACGTCTCTTCTGAAACTTTCCCTGTACCAAATGTGTTAATAGAAATGGAAACAGGTTGAGCCACGCCAATTGCGTAAGCTAACTGAACTTCACAAGAATCTGCTAATCCTGCAGCGACTATATTCTTCGCTACATATCTGGCAGCATAAGCTGCTGAACGGTCAACTTTCGTTGCATCTTTACCACTAAATGCTCCACCACCGTGACGGGCATATCCGCCGTAGGTATCCACGATAATCTTACGGCCTGTTAAACCAGCATCCCCTTGAGGTCCGCCGATTACAAAGCGACCAGTCGGATTAATGAAATATTTAGTTTGCTCATCAAGTAGTTCTGTCGGAACAATCGGAGCAATGACATGTTCTTTTAAATCCTTTTGAATTTGTTCTAGTGTTATTTCTGGGTGATGCTGAGTGGAGATGACAATCGTGTCAATACGAACAGGTTGATCATGTTCGTCATACTCTACGGTAACCTGAGTTTTACCATCAGGACGAAGGTAAGGAACGGTTTCATCATTGCGCACGTCAGACAAACGTTTCGCCAGTTTATGAGCTAAAGAGATTGGAAGTGGCATTAGTTCAGGAGTTTCGTTATTTGCATAACCAAACATTAACCCCTGGTCTCCCGCACCAATATTCTCAATTTCACGATCAGTCATTTGACCTTCTCGTGCTTCAAGCGCTTCATTTACTCCTGCAGCAATATCAGGTGATTGTTCATCAATTGCTGTTAATACAGCACACGTTTCTGCATCGAAACCATATTTCGCACGCGTGTAGCCAATATCCTTAATCGTATTACGGACAATTGATTGAATATCCACGTACGTATTTGTTGAGATTTCCCCTGATACAAGAACTAACCCTGTTGTAACAGTTGTTTCACATGCTACGCGAGCGTTAGGATCATTTTTTAAGATTTCATCTAGTATAGCATCAGAAATTTGGTCACAGATTTTATCCGGATGCCCTCCTGTAACTGATTCTGATGTAAACAAGCGGCGATTTGCAGCCATTCCCTCAAACTCCTCCTTTAAAATACTCTTATCTTTGAGACGGAACTCATCACCCAGCTATCTATCTCAGTAAAATAAACCAGCAGGTTGTGCACTCCTTAATTACAGGAAATAGCATCACTTCAAACCAACATACCGGTATTTATTCATATATTATAAACGAATGAAAAATCTACATGAGAAAACCTCGAAATCCGCTAAATATAGCAAATGCCGATGATTTACCATTATACCTTTAAAGCTTTAGAAACTTTTGAAAGTATAAAAAATCCCTTCCCATAACGAGCAAAGGGAAAGGGTCCATTCGCTCTTATCGTTCAAGGATCTCTCCCTGCATCAGGTTAGCACCTTTTCATGTATAAATGACGGTTGCTGGGTTTCATAGGGCCTGTCCCTCCACCTTCTCTGGATAAGATAGTTTCCGTTCGCGACTTATCATAACGTTTTCGCCCCCTTCTGTCAACTAAGTAGAGAGCGTTATCAATGCTCTTTGACGCTACATGTACCATTATTTCTGTTCATTTTGTAACCCGTTCTATAAGCTTTTTCATAAAGATAACTCTTAAAAAGGAAAAAGCTACTCGAACATCGAAGTAAATTAAGGAATCAAATCGGTAGCTATTTGTTCTGTTCTCTAATAACCTTTATATAGCACCGATCATTTTCTAGCTCACATCCTTGCTACCATCTCCTATCTTTTTAATTTATTTTACATTTATAGTCACAAATTCGCCGTAATTTCATTATAAAATAGTATGGACTAATAAAATGAATGTGTTATACTAATTACAAATTGCATCTGATCCGCTATTTAAAACCCCGGATTGGATAATAGAATGCATAGGCATTTACGTAATTTAAAATGGCTTTGGCAAAGATCCAAAGTTCAAAATTTAAAATAAAGGCAGGTTCTTGAGCATGAATACGGTGAATCAAGCGTCCATAATCAAAGAATTAATTACACAACCTAACGTATTAACCAATTTATGTGTGGGAGAACTCGTTGAAAAAGTTCTTCAGCGGAACGAAGGTACATTAACAGCAACAGGAGCGATCAGAGCCGAAACAGGACGTTATACTGGCCGTTCGCCTCAAGATAAGTTTACCGTGAAAGACGAAGTTTCAAAAGACACTGTAGACTGGGGAAGTGTAAACCAACCAATTTCAGAGGAGATTTTTGAAAACCTTTACCATAAAGTAGTTGATTTCTTAAAGGAAAAAGAAGAGGTATTTGTATTTAATGGTTTTGCTGGAGCAGACGAACGCTACCGTTTACCAATCCAAATTATCAACGAACGTGCATGGCATAATCTTTTTGCTCACCAACTATTTATTCGTCCAACAGAAGATGAACTCGCCGAACATGTAAGCGAATTCACTGTAATATCTGCCCCTTCCTTTAAAGCAGATCCAGCCCAAGATGGCACGAATTCAGAAGCCTTCATAATGGTCTCATTCAAACACCGCGTCGTCCTAATCGGTGGTACAGAATATGCTGGAGAAATTAAAAAGTCGATCTTCTCCGTTATGAACTACCTTCTACCTGAACAAGATGTACTCCCAATGCACTGTTCTGCTAACGTTGGAAAAGAGGGAGATGTAGCGTTATTCTTCGGACTTTCCGGTACTGGGAAAACGACCTTATCCGCCGATCCAGAGCGTCGTTTAATTGGTGATGACGAGCATGGATGGTCAAATCGTGGCGTATTCAATATCGAAGGTGGATGTTATGCAAAATGCATTAATCTATCTGAAGAAAACGAGCCTCAAATCTATAAAGCTATTCGGTTCGGGTCTGTTCTTGAGAATGTCATCTTGCACCCAGGTACCAGAGAACCTGACTACGATGATACAACTTTAACAGAGAATACAAGAGTCGCTTACCCAATCCAGAACATCCATAATATCGTTGAGCCAAGTATCGCTGGTCATCCAAATACCATTATCTTTCTTACAGCGGATGCTTTCGGCGTCTTACCACCGATTAGCAAGCTGACTAAGGAACAAGCGATGTACCATTTCTTAAGTGGATATACGAGCAAACTAGCAGGAACAGAACGAGGAGTGACAAGTCCAGAAGCAACATTCTCCACGTGTTTCGGCTCTCCATTCCTACCTAGGCATGCATCAACCTATGCGGAAATGCTTGGAGAGAAGATTGATCAGTTCAACTCAAACGTATTCCTTGTAAATACAGGATGGACTGGCGGCGCATATGGGGAAGGTCATCGCATGAAGCTTGGCCACACCCGCGCTATGATTCATGCAGCTCTAGAAGGAGAACTCAATTCTACTGAAACAGTTGTCGATCCAATCTTCGGACTAGAGATCCCTGTTCATTGTCCTGGAGTTCCAGATGATGTATTAATTCCAAAGCGCACTTGGAAAGATGAAAACGAATATGAAGAGAAAGCTCATGAACTTGCTACCAAGTTCCATGAGAACTTCAAGAAATTTGACGGGGTCAGCGAAGAAATCCGCAAATCAGGCCCAACGTTCAGAACGTAAATTTCGCTCCCACATCTCCAAATATATAAATAAACGGCTATCCTCTAAAGGATAGCCGTTTTTATTGTTTGGCTCTGTTAAAATTTAGTGCTGTGTATAAGCTTATTCCAGAATAGGATAGGGTTACTTAAAACTCGATGCTGGGACATTTAAGTTTAGATGGGGCCGTTATGTTGATGAGAGTAAGGGGTGACTGGGGAACGACTCGCTTTCCACGGGCGAGCTGTCGAGCCTCCTCAATCGCTACGCTCATTCCGGGGTCTCGTCTACCTCTTTCTCCCGTAGGAGTCTCCCCGTTCCCCAGTCACCCCTTATTAAAATATGCGAAACGGCCCCGCAACTTAATTGTTGGCACAGATTCACCATTCCCCCTCCTAATTCGGCTTGTTTCCGTTCCTTCAACATTTGGCAAAGGTGGTTCGGGAAATTGCGAGACTCCTGTGGCAAGAGGAGCCTAGGGAAGACCCCACAGAGAGCGTTAGCGAACGAGGAGGCTTCCCAGCTCGCCGCGGAAAGCGAGTGATTTCCCGAACCACCTTACGCTTAATTAGCGCTAACGGAAACATTTCCTCACTTTCAAGTACTCCTTTTAGAGGGGGGATTACATGGAACACTGTAAATCAACCAAAAAGCCTATTGCTTGAGCCAATCTGTTAATTGCTGCACAGTTCTTCTGTTAATTTGAGGTGGAAAGTAATGATCCAAATCATGATAGATCCAACTCGTATGCGGTATGTCAAACTCCCTTAATTTTTGTTCAAGAAGACGAGCGTGTTCAACAGATACATTTTGGTCTTTAGCCCCGTGAATGATGCAGACCGGGGTACGCAATTCCCCTATTTTACCTAGCGGAGTCCTGGCTTCAAAACGTTCAGGATATTTGTTAGGCCCTCCACCGACGACACGTTTTAGCATTCTCCTTAGATCGACCCTCTCTTCATAGGTTAAACCTACATCTGTAACTCCTCCCCAGCATACAACCTTATGAATCCCAGGTACCTCAAGGGCTGTCCATAGTCCCATTACTCCACCGCGGGAGAAACCAAATACGTTTACTTCTCCGTTCACTTTTGGATGATTAAATAATAACCTTGCTCCATTATGGCCATCTTCACGGTCCTTTAAGGCAAAATCCTCTCGTCCCTCTCCGCCCATATTTCCACGATAACAAGGTGCGAACACAACAAACCCTTGTGCAGCAAATTGAACAATTCTACCGATTCGAACCTTACCAACACCCTTAATGCCTCCACGTAAGTATAAAAATCCCGGGTATTCTCCCTCTTCTTTCGGCTCAACTAAGAAACCTTTTACTCTGAGTCCATCACTCCAGTACGTCACTAGGAACACGTTTAAATCTGGATGAGGGGAAGGATATCGTTGACTTGATAGGATCGTACCATCTTGCATAAGAAAACTCCTTTGTAGGCATTCACACAATTTTTAGCAGCGACATACGATAACGTAGCTAATGATAATGATCTTACAGGAGGATTACCCGTAATGAAAAAGATTCGCTTTCTTTTATATGTTTCGCTGCTTGCTTTACTTACATTCCCCTTAGCTGCATGTTCTCAATCGCCTACAACGATTAAAGTAGCTGAAGTAACGCGCTCGATCTTCTATGCTCCACAATACGTAGCTTTAGAGAAAGGTTTTTTCGAAGATGAAGGCCTTGAGGTTGAATTAGCCACTACTTGGGGTGGAGACAAAACAATGACCACTCTTCTATCTGATGGGGCAGATATTGCTCTAGTTGGCTCTGAAACGTCCATTTATGTCTATGCAAGAGGAGCTTCAGACCCTGTCATTAACGTAGCTCAGCTTACCCAAACAGACGGTACTTTCCTGGTTGCCCGAGAGGAACAGCCCGATTTTAAATGGGAGGATTTAAAGGGAAGTACCTTCCTTGGACAGCGGAAGGGCGGAATGCCACAAATGGTCGGAGAATATGTGTTAAAAGAGAAAGGAATTAACCCTAAAGAGGACCTTACATTGATTCAGAATGTAGACTTTGCCAATATCCCAAATGCCTTTGCTTCTGGTACAGGAGATTACGTACAACTGTTTGAACCAACTGCTAGTATCTTTGAGCGTGAAGGAAAAGGTCACATTGTTGCCTCCTTTGGTGAAGAGTCGGGTCATGTCCCTTATACAGTTTTCATGGCTAAGAACAGTTTCTTAGAAGAGAACCCAGAAGAAATGAAAAAGTTCACGCGTGCTATATATAAAGCTCAGCAGTGGGTGCAAAACCACTCAGCGGGAGAAATCGCCGATGTTATTCAACCCTATTTTGAAGACACGGAACTGGAATTAATCGAAACGGTTGTCGATCGTTATAAAAGTCAAGGGTCCTATGCTGAAAACCCTGTTCTTGATAAAGAAGAATGGAACAACCTAAAGGCAATTATGGAAGAAGCGGGAGAACTCCCAGAAGATGTAGATCATGAGACGCTCGTTAACACGGACATTGCAGAAGACGTAATGAATAAGGAGTGAACACAATGACTTTCCTCAGCCTTGATCAGATCACTCACCATTACTTCTCAAAACAAGGGTTCACGAAAGCCATTGAAGACATCTCGCTTTCTGTTGAGGAAGGACACTTTATTTCCTTCCTCGGCCCTAGCGGCTGCGGAAAGACGACACTACTATCCATCATAGCCGGATTACTGACTCCAACAGAAGGAACCGTAACCATTCAACAGCAGCCAAGTGACCACAATAATATTGGTTACATGTTGCAGCAAGATTATTTGTTCCCATGGAAGACCATACAAGAAAACGTTCTACTTGGTCCTCATATTCAAGGGACGGTCACGGAAATGAAAAAAGAGAAAGCTCTTCAAATCTTAAAAGAAATCGGCCTTGAGAGTGTTATATCTTCTTATCCAAGCCAACTTTCAGGAGGGATGCGACAACGCGCTGCTTTAGCAAGAACCCTCATGACAGACCCGAAGCTCCTGCTACTTGATGAACCTTTCTCCGCACTTGACTATCAGACCAAACTAAAACTTGAGAATCTCGTATCAGATACCTTGAAACAATACAAGAAAACCTCAGTATTAGTCACTCATGATATTGGGGAAGCAATCGCGATGAGTGACACTGTGTATGTGCTTAAAGCTCGCCCTGGGAGGATTGCAAAAACGTTTCAAGTTCCTGACCATTTACGCAATCTCACTCCATTTGAAGCAAGACAACACGCTGACTTTAATGATTTGTTCCAAACTATTTGGAAGGAGTTAGATCAGCTTGAATCCGAATCAAACGCAAGATGAAGCTCGTTTTAAACAGTATTTAAAGCATCTTCAAAAAGAAAAACGTTCTATATTTCTATGGCAATTGTTGATCTTCATCAGTTTTTTTAGTTTATGGGAAGTGAGCAGTCGATTAAGATGGGTAGATCCCCTCCTCTTTAGCTCACCAGCTAAAATTGGCGATTTATTAGTAACGAAAATAACAGATGGATCAATCTTCCTTCATATGCGTGTAACCCTGCTCGAAACGATAGCGGGCTTCGTCCTTGGCACACTCTTAGGAATCGTTCTAGCGGCCGCCTTGTGGTGGTTCCCTAAGCTCTCGAAAGTCATTGACCCTTATCTTGTAATATTAAATGCAATGCCTAAAGTAGCGCTTGGGCCTATTATTATCGTAGCCCTTGGACCTGGGTATTTCTCGATCATAGCGATGGGTGCAATAATATCGGTAATCATTACCACCATTGTGGTCTATTCGGCTTTTCAAGGTGTCGACCGAAATTATGTTAAGGTGCTCTCAAGCTTTGGGGCAAATCGATTTCAGATTTTTAAAGAAGCCATCCTTCCCGCGTCTTCACCTACCATTATATCGACCTTCAAAGTGAACGTCGGACTCTCATGGGTTGGGGTTATTGTGGGAGAATTTCTTGTTTCTCAGAAAGGATTAGGCTACTTAATCATTTACGGATTCCAAGTTTTTGATTTCACATTAGTCCTTTCAAGCCTTATGATCATTGCGATCTTTGCTGCCATTATGTATCAACTTGTTGAACGGCTAGAACGAAAACTCATTAGAGAATAAAGAATGAAAAAGAAAAAAACTCAGCTTCTCGGAAGTTAATCCAAGAGCTGAGTTTTCTTAATGTAGTCTAAGCTGTGAGGCAATACCTCATCTTTCATCATGAAACTAAATTGAGAGTTTCGCTCTAACCCTTTCGGTAACGAATCTAAGCAAACAGGTCCTTTCGTTTCGAAATAAGATTCCTGTTTAGTCAGATTAGAGATGGTTGCAAAATAAATGTTTTTTATTATACATCCACCTTTTCCGTCTACATGATACTGACCGATATAGGATAAAGCTTCTACCTCTCCACCGGTTTCCTCCATCACTTCGCGAATCGCCGCTTGTTCTGGAGTCTCTCCTTCTTCCACTTTCCCACCAGGAAACTCAATTCCCCGGTCTTTGTGTTCTGTAAGAAGCCATTTTCCATTGTAACGGCTAATGACCCACACATGTTTCGGGTATTCAGAAAAAGGATGATCGGTAAAAGAAAGCTTCACTTCATTATGGTAATAATCATAAAACGTAATCAATAACGATCAACTGCCTTTATTGCTTCATTTCCTATTCACTATGAATGGTTTATGCCATCAATAACCCAACCTTCATCTGTGTGCATAAAGAAAAATGAAACAGTGTACTGTCCGTATAGTTCGCTTGTGTTCTCTTGAGTCACTTTAATACGGTCACCTTTTACTGTTTCGGTGGTATACGACTCATTTTCTTTAAACCAAGGTGGTGTATCAGTTGGAAGGATATACAGTCCATTATTATATTCTTTATAATAAAAATCAACATATTCCTTAGCAACTGATTTTTTTGCTATGGATGAGAACGACTCAATTAACGCTTCTTTACTATCATATGCAGCGACTCTATAGCCTTGATTGGACTCTTGTATGAGTTGATCCATAAATTGATTGGTAAGAGATATTATGGTTTCTTCTGTTAAAACAGTTTTCTCCTCCACTTCGTTTACAGAAGATGTAAGTACAGGTTTTTCTTCTTGTTTTTGGTGGAACGTAATGTCTGTATGACCGGTGTGATCACTTCCTGATAATTGGTTCTCGGCACTTAGTGATGAAGGCTGTTGATTTGATATCACTATTAGTAACGCTACCAAAATAATAGGAATGATTGCAATAGACTTACCTAGGTTCATAACTGTTGCCCCCTGTTTCTTATGATGTGTTACTAACCTTTTTTCCTTTTACAGCATGAAATAAACTCGAAATCAAACAATTTGATTCCGAGGAGGAGAAGAAAATGAGAAAGACTGCACAACTTTGCTTCATTTTGCAGGGGGCTCGCAATTTCTCGCACAACCTTGCCATATGTAGATAACGGAAACATACCAAATTACAAAGCAAAATGCTGAGTCTACCCCAGGAATTAGCTGTGGGGCCGTTAAACCAATTTTGGCAAGGAGTGTCTGGGGGACGAGGAGACTCCTGCAAGAGGAAGAGGTTGACGAGACCACGGACTGAACGAAGTGAAGGAGGAGGCTCGACAGCTCGCCTGCGGAAAGCGAGTCGTTCCCCAGACACCCCTAGCCCTTTATACATAAAGGCCCCTTCCACACTGAAGGGTCTCAGCCTCGAGCCTTCACCCCATCCTATTCTTGAATAACTTACTAGCATCACAAACCGTTGAGGTACGCAATCCTCAAGAAGAGGTCACTCGTTGAGTGACCTCTTCTTTTATGCTAGGGGATCGTGTTCTCCATAAATTCTGGCCGAGTCTTCATCATGATCCATACCAATCGACTTAATAAATTCCTTCGTTTTGTCGTCTCCCAGTTCATAAATCATTTTATAAGCCTCTCGCATGGAATAATCATAATCATCATTCTCCGAATCCTCGGAGTAATGGCGAAATGGAATATGAGATCGCCAAAACGACCGCTCATCTGCCCCAAACACCTCGTTTAGAACTTGCCGCAACCTAAACATTTCTTCCTCTGTTGCTTGGATGGTAAAGACATCGTTATTGCCATCTCTAATTTGAGAAATTTCTCGAGAGCCCAGGTTGATATAAAACGTTCTTTTTTTATTTTCCATAAACTTCACCCTCCTATCCTATACTTTTTGCACTTATTTATCGAATTATGAACAACATTTTAAAAAAGCCGCATAAGGTAATGAACAAAGATAGACTTTTGAGAATGAGGGAAAGGAAGTTGATTATGAAAATAGCCGATAGTTTAGCCGAGCTATACAAGAAATATTTCGAAACGGATGATTACTTACCTCTATTTGTTCATTCTATTATTGAGCAAATGGATCACAAAGATTTACTCCAAATCGTTAAGCATTGCCAAGAAGAGCAACTACAAGAATTTGTTGCGAATTACATTATTGATCAAATCCAACACACCCCTGCAAAGCCTATTACCCCTCCTACAACATATTCTAATAGCAGTGAACAACAAAAAGCATTATAGGTATGTAAATGAACACGACCTTTAGCCCAAAGCTCAGTGCCTCTTTTTTAAACAATGTTTTAGAAACACACGAATGCTACCACCCCCATTTGCTTCTCTCATTACCCACTTCCCCCTGCGCCCCAACAATCGTGGGGCGCAAAACGGAAGAAATCCCTCATGACTAAATAACCAACCTTCCATGTGAAACTCCTTGTTTTAAGTTCATTTACACAAAGCAGGCGATTTAAGTGCTGCTTGAACACAAGGCTCTGTTATAGTTTAGTGTTGTTATTTTATAGGCTTGTTCAATACCCAAAGCTGAGACATTTAAGTGTAGATGGGGCCGTCTTTATTGACTAGTGCTGGGGGTGTCTGGGGAACGACTCGCTTTCCGCGGGCGAGCTGTCGAGCCTCCTCGTGTGGGGCCGCGGAAAGCGAGTGATTTCCCGAACCACCTTACGCTCAGACTAACGCTAGCGGAAACATTCTCACTTTCAGGTGCTCCATATTAGGGACTAAAATGTAACGTGTAAAAAATCAACAACCAACTTTAACAGAGCAAAACAAAAAAGCCGCTTCTTAATTTTTAAGAAGCGGACAAACTTTGCAATAGGAGTGCTCATTATTTAATTGGTAAGTCAGACAACAGAACTTCCGCTTCTCCTTCCCTTCTTCCTTACGCAACGTGAAAGAATCAATCGGATTCTGCTTTTGCCTGAAAACTTGCGCCTCTACTTCACGCAGGACTCTAAAGTCACGGCGAACCGTATCTGCTTGTTTTTCGTCAGCAATTTCATGAGCAAACTGCTCATAAAACCAATACACATACGTAGCAAAGCTTTCCCACATTGTTTTCATAGGCAGGCGCGTCACCTGGTTAATGGTATTGAATATGGGATAGATCATCTTTTCAATTAACTGTTTGAAATGGTTGGAAACAGCCTTTTCCCTATCTCTATTTTCAATTAGAAGAACTTCACGGGACTCATTACTCCATTTAGGAAACCACATCTTTGTATCATCTATCCGGATCAACTTCTTATCCTCTAATTCCATAACAGGCATTTTAGAGTAGAGGCTCATTGGAGCAAGCATTCCGGTCACAAAATAATACCCTAACCTTTTTGAGAGCAAAGAGGCCGTCGCCATTTCGGATTCAGATGACAGAAAGGACCTAACTTGTTTGAGCACAGCCGTAAATAGTTCCTCATCTGTAAAGGCATCTAAACGGATCTCTTCTAAACGTTGTTTCTTGTCGTAATAAGACGGGTGATAGTATCTGAAATGATCATCTAATGTCTCGATTTCAGCCAGCGTTAGGTTCACTAGCCATCACACTTTCCTTTATTAAACAACGCCCACGTCCATAAGGAATACACATTGGCGTACCGAAAATCGGATCACTCGTGACGTTACACGTCATACTAAATACGTCTTGAACGAATTGACACGTTACGACTTCTTCAGGTTTCCCTTGTGCATAAACAGTCTGGTCTTTTAATGCCACGATATTGTGCGCATATCTTGAAGCGAGGTTCAAATCATGAAGAACCATCACAACAGTTCTGCCCTCACGTTCATTTAGTTCAAATAAGAGATCCAATATTTCGATCTGATAGGTCATATCCAAGTAGGTTGTTGGCTCATCCAGTAAGATAATATCCGTATCCTGTGCCAGCGTCATGGCAATCCAGGCTCGTTGACGTTGTCCCCCTGATAACGAATCAACTGTACGCTCTTTCAACTCTTCTAAATTAGTGTCTCGAAGCGCCTGCTCTACAGCATCTTCATCTTCTTGTGACCATTGTTTAAACCAATTTTGATAAGGATAGCGCCCTTGCTTAACAAGCTGAAGAACGGTTAATCCTTCTGGAGTGACTGGGCTTTGAGGAAGAATCGCAAGCTGTTGTGCCACAGATTTAGTAGACATTTTTGAGATGGCTTTGCCATCAAGTACGACATGACCACTCTGAGGCTTTAATAACCGAGCCATTGAACGAAGAAGAGTCGATTTCCCACAACCATTTCCTCCTACAAAGACTGTGATTTCTCCTTTTGGAATCTCTATATTTAATTCATTCAGAATGGTCTTTTCCCCATAGCCAAGCGTTACATGATCTGTTTTAAAATTATTCATGTGTACCTCTCCTTTAAGCCTGCTTTTTTGAAAATAGTAAAAAGATAAAGTAAGGCGCCCCGATTGTTGCGGTAAATACACCTGCAGGAACAATGTTTGGCAAGAACAATGTACGACCGATTAAGTCTGCGCCTATTACAAGGATCGCTCCAATTAAACCAGATAGAGGCAGTAAAGCGCCATAAGAAGAACCAACGAGCCTCCTTGCAATATGAGGAGCCATTAATCCTACGAACCCAACACCACCAGCAAACGAGACAGCAATACCAGCTAAAGCTGTACTTACTAATAAGAATAAGAAGCGGTCCCGTTGGAGGTGTGAACCAACACCTGCCGCTAATTCCTCTCCAAGCTCTTGTACGTTTATCCTTCTTGAAATTAATAGAGATACCAGTACAAGGATCAGTATGGAAGGAACAATAATTTTCACCTGGGCCCAGTTAGCCCCGTAGACACTTCCCGTTAGCCACACATTAGCTTGAGAAGCTCTATAGATGGGCCCTACAATCATTAAGGTATTGGTTACGGCCTGAGTTAAAGCCGACAAACCGATACCAATCAAGATAATTCTCATGGGGGAGACCCCATTTTTATACGCTAAGAGATAAACAAAAATCCCAACTAAACTAGCTCCGATAAAAGCGGCTACTGGCATCCAATGAATACTTACGGTTAAGGAGTCCGTTTCATCACTAAATAGTGTTAAAAATAAAACAACCGCAACCGCTCCCCCTCCCGATATCCCGATGATATCTGGTGACGCTAAAGGATTTCGGATCATCCCCTGGAGGATGGCCCCACTTAAAGCTAGCCCTACTCCAACAAATAACGCAACAATCATTCTAGGGAGCCTCAACGTTTCAATAATTAAGTTCTGCACGTCGGTCCCTCCTCCGAAGAACACCTTTATAGCATCAAGTGGAGGGATAAAGGTTTCTCCGAGGGAAGCTGCTAATACAAATAAGAAGCATAACAAGCCAAAAAAGAGGCTAAAATACATCAAAGCCCGTTTTTCTAGAAAAAAGGATATGCGATCTTTTCTGGAGCGTATCTTTACGTATCTACTCATGTTGATTTCAATCCTTTTCGGGCAATATAAATAAAGAATGGAGTACCAATAATTGCCGTCATGACACCGACAGGTACTTCTTCAGGCATAATAATAAATCTCGCACTGATATCGGCTAAAAGCAAAAGAATACCACCTAATATCGCGGAATAAGGTAAAATCCATCGATGATCATAGCCAACGATGTACCTGGCAAAGTGAGGTACCACAATTCCGATAAATCCAATTGGACCTGCAATCGCTACCGCACCGCCTGATAACAGGACAGTGAGTATTCCTGCTGAAAGCTTAATATAAGCTGTCTTCTGGCCAAGACCTTTCGCTAAATCTTCGCCCATTGTTAAAATATTCAAATGCTTCCCGATGAAGAATGTTCCAACCCACCCCACAAGGAGATAAGGAAGCAGTTGCTGTAAGTATTCTAGACTTCTGCCTTGCACACTACCAGCTAACCAAAACAGTACTTCATCTAAAGCTTTCTCATTTAAGACAAGAATGCCTTGGGTTAAAGAAGAGAAAAGCGCCGCTATAGCTGCTCCAGCTAATGTTAATCGAACTGGAGTCAACCCTTCTTTCCCAATGGATCCTATGGCATATACAATCGTTGCCGCCACAGCCGCTCCGATAAATGAAACCCACGCCATCATTCCTAGGGGAAGGGATTGGAAGACAGCGATCGCCATCACAACAAAGAATGAAGCCCCTGCATTGACCCCAAATATTTGAGGAGAAGCAAGAGGATTTCTTGTTAGCGCTTGGAGCAAAGCACCTGCTAAAGCTAACGATGCTCCTACACTCGCGGCAATTAGAACTCTTGGTAAACGTAATGATCGAATAACAATTAAAGTGTTTGATTGTTCTTCTGTTGTAAAGGCTCTCCAGGCATCTTGAAATGTAACATCGGTATACCCGAGTACTAAACTTAATCCCATACAAATCATGAGTATGATCAAGGCTGCCAAAAAGCCGAATCCTCTTGTTCGATTGGACTGTAAAACCATATTCTTCCCCTACCTAACGTGACTTACATACTACTCTTACTTACAAGTGTATGGATTCTTTTAAACGCTGTCAACGATTATGAGAATCATTGTCATTTACTCTTGACTCTTTATCCGTTTACAGCTATTATCAACTTAGATGTAAATGATAATCATAATCAATTAGGAGGACATAACATAATGAAGCAAAAGCATTTCATACTTAGTCTTATGTTACTATTCACGGTAGGATTCCTAGCCGCTTGTGGCTCATCTTCTGAAGACACTTCATCAGATGACGAAACTAAGAAAGATACGAGTGATTTTGAACCTTACACAGTTGAACATGCAATGGGTACAACAACTGTTGAAGAAAAACCTGAAAAAGTAGTCATCTTAACAAACGAAGGAACAGAAGCTTTACTAGCCCTAGGCGTAACACCAGTCGGAGCTGTAAAGTCTTGGACAGGAGACCCTTGGTACGATCATATTAGTGATCGCATGAAAGATGTAGAAGTAGTCGGAACCGAGTCAGAAGTAAATATCGAAAAAATCATTTCTCTAGACCCTGACTTAATTATCGGAAATAAACTACGCCAAGAAAAAATTTATGACCAACTAAGTGAAGTTGCTCCAACGATCTTCTCTGAAACGCTTAAAGGAGAATGGCAAGATAACTTTAAGACCTACGCAAAAGCATTAAATATGGAAGACAAAGGTGAAGAACTTCTTACTAAATATCAAGAACGTTTAGACGATTTTGCTGAGAAAGCAGGGGACAAACTTGATCAGAAAGTTTCTGTTGTCCGCTTCCTTCCAGATCACGCACGTATTTACCAGAAAGATTCCTTCTCTGGAGTTATTTTAGAACAAATTGGGTTCGAGCGCCCAGAACCACAAGATGTAAATGGCTTTATGGAGAAAGCAACGAAAGAGAGAATTCCGGCCATGGATGGTGACATTCTATTCTACTTCACCTATGAAACCGGAGATGGTGCTGCTACGGAGCTAGCAGAAGAATGGATGAACGATCCATTGTTCCAAAACCTTGAGGTTGTAAAAGAGGGAAATGTTCACGAAGTAAGTGATGCGATCTGGAATACAGCAGGTGGTTACCTGGCTGCTAACGAAATGGTAGATGATCTTGAAGAAATCATTTTAAATCAATAACGATTAAGAACCGCCCTAAGGCTTGTCTTTACGAACAAAGTCTTGGGCGGTTTTCTTATATCTCGCTTTTCCCGGACAGTTGCCCTTTTCTTATAAAACAAGAACAGCCCTAAATACACAAAGCTATGGGAATATTATAGGAACGATCCACATAGATTAACCAACCCCCTTATAGAAAGGCGTTGTGCTATGAATAAGCTTGACGTACCTGCCAGGATTGATGAAATACATGTCAGCTCTAACCCCTACAATGAACCGGTGACTATAAAAGAGATCCCCCCATACTTTGAGTGCATAGGGGTGGGAACAGACGCTGCCGTCTTCAGGCATGTGAATCAACCGCATATGGCTTATAAAGTCTATGCACAAGACAAACTAGAGAAAAAAGATAATGAGGAGTTTGTTTACAGATCCCTTGGTCCTTCCCCTTATTTCTCTACGTTTTATGGTTCCGGACCTCACTACATTGTTCTGAGTTTCGAAGAAGGATTATCTCTTTACGATTGCTTATTACAAGGCGTTCTCATCCCGCCAGAGGTTGTTGAAGATGTGGAACAAGCACGAAGATTTGTACAAATGAAGGGATTGAACCCTAGAGATATCCATTTAAAGAATATTCTTTTGCAGCACGGGCATGCCAAGGTTATTGATGTTTCTGAATATGTGCATGAAGGGAACGACCTTAGATGGGAGCTATTAAAGCAAGGATACGAAGAATATTATCCACTCATTAAAGGAAAAGCAATTCCCCTTTGGGTGCTCGAAACCTCCAGGAAGTGGTATAACCAAACCAAAGGAAATGCCTTTCAGTTTGATGAGTTTATGCGAAAGATCAAAAGGTTAAACCCCTTTTTAAAGGAATGATTCGGTGGATATAAAAGAGCCCAGACCTTGAAGTCTGGGCTCTTTATTATCTAGAGTATTCGAGATATGGACCTATACAGATCTTTATTCATGCCATCCATTTAGGAGGGGTGTTTTTATCCCAGTATAAATCAGCTACCGCATGATGGTTCTCAAACTGGTCTTGACTTACGTGATAGTGAAAATTAAACCAATACCCTTCTCCAGGACGATTTTCTCTTCTCACATCAAACCTTGCAAGTTCAGCATTAGAAAGGGTGTTATACACATGAAAGATCTTCTCTCCATAACCTGGAGCAGGATCAAGCGAGATGTCATACTGCAACACATTGCTCTCATCCGCTTGTTCAACCAATTGTTTTACTTCACTTTCAATTGTTACAAGAATATCATCCATAAAAACCGGATCGATTTGACCCAAAATGCGAGACCCTAATTTGGTCATCGTTTGTTCCTTCGCGACTTCCCCAAGATTAGTCAGGTGTTGTTCCGGATCCAAATGATGGTCGTCATCTGACAGATCAGGTAAGTCCAAGAAATGATCAGAATTGGCTGAATGAATCGATGAGGCTTTATTTTCTTCTATATTTTCTTTTGGTGTAAAGGTTTTATTCTTTTCTGTTGTATCGGCATCAAGTGTTGTAGGTGGTACATATAACCCTAGCGTCACGATGGCGGTTAATATCGTAAAGGTCTTCCTAACCCAACGTTTCATATTACCCAAACTCCCTTATATGTACTTTCAATTTCTTTATATTTTATCACGATCTTTTAGATTGTCCATCAAACTTTCATCCTCTTTTTCCAAACAATCTGTAAATTGAATCCGCTTTCTATGTATAGAATCTCATATTCTCCTTTTCTTGTCGATAATAGGACAAGCGATCCTCCAATGTCCCCGTATGAAACTCAAATTTATGCCCATCAGGATCTGTGAAATAGATTGATTTTTTATCAAGCTCATCCCGTTTCCGCCCTTTTAACATCCGAACATCTAATGATTTTAAATGAGCTACCACATCTTGAAATGACTCTTCTGCTACAGTAAATGCGATATGCGTATATGATTCTTCTATCTCACGCCGAGGAATTTCCTTCTCCATATTAAGCGCAATCCACAACCCATTTAAATCAAAGTAAGCCGTTTTTTCTCCTTCTACCAACAGAGTTGCCCCCAGAACCTGTTCATAAAATTTAATAGACATAGGTAAATCAGATACAGAAAACGTAATATGGTTAATCCCTTGTATATCCACAATCCCACTCCCTTTCAATAAATAAATACGATTGAAACCACCGATTCGTTTCACAAAACAAACATGTTAGCAGGTATAACTCGCATATACTTCCTTCAATAATAGCGTTTACCGTTAAGGAGGAATTCGTTATGAAAAATCCTGCTGTTCTCCCGGTGTTAATTGGAGCTATTGCACAGGCCTTGTTAAATCTATATATAATGGTGTGGACCGTTATCGGGTTTTGGTTTGCATTCTTTTTAGGAGGCTCTTCTTTTTTCCTCTCAACTGACACCCAATGGTTACCAGACACAGAAACCAATGAATTCTTGCAATTCATTAGTACAATGGCCATCTTATTTATGATTTTTGCTGGCATCTTTCTTGTTATAAGTTTAACAACAAACGTATTATCGTTTCTTACAGTCCATTACATGCGAATTGGGCAGCATGTGTCCAGAACCTATACATTTCTAATCATTGCTGCAATTATTCAGTTGGTCTTCGGAATGCTGACATTATTTGAACCAATCACCTGCTCCTTATTCTTTTTTACGGCTTTATGCTATTTGACGGGTATTTTTCTTTTCTATTACACAATGAACCGATCGAAAGAAGAACAACGCAAATAAATGAAAAGAGGCTCCTTATAAAGGAACCTCTTATTTCTTTATCCCATTATGTGATACCCCGAGTCGACGTAAATCACTTCTCCTGTTACGCCTCTAGATAAATGACTAAGGAGAGAAAGGGTCATATCCCCTACTTCTTCTTGAGTTACGTTCTTCTTAAGTGGTGCTTTTTCTTCGATATGCCGAAGAATTTCATTGAAAGAGGGTACTCCTTTAGCAGCAAGTGTCCGGATCGCACCCGCCGATACAGCATTCACCCGTATTTGATCCTCGCCTAAGTCTGAGGCTAAGTATTTCACCGTTGCCTCGAGAGAAGCTTTGGCAATCCCCATCACATTGTACCCTTCGACAACACGCTCTGCCCCTAAGTAACTCATAGCTATAATAGAGCCACCTTCCGTCATAAAAGGGCGACTCGCTTTCGCTACAGCTATTAAGGAATAAGCACTTGTATCTTGTGCGAAAGCATATCCGCTTCGACTTGTCTCAATAAAATCTCCTTTTAAATCTTCGGAGTGGGCGAAGGCGATGGAATGAACAATTCCATGGATTGTACCAACCTGATCACCAATACTCTGAAACGCTCCTTGAATACTTTCATCCTCATTAATGTCACACTGCACGATATGTGTCGCCTCTAGCTGTTCATTCTCAAGAATCTTTGTAAGCTTCTTAAATGATCGTTCCTTACGATAAGTAAAGATAACATTAGCCCCTGCATCAAAGAGGGATTTCGCTACCCCCCAAGCGATACTACGCTCATTTGCCACTCCCATTACTACGAAATTCTTATTGTTAACCTTTAGCAGATCTTTACCTTCCATTGCATTCGCTCCTATTATCAGATATTGAATTCTATTCTCTATATTTTCCTATAACTCTATTGAACTGGCAAGGAAGGCTTATAATGAAGACGCTGCTGTGATAAAAGGCCAGATTGAAGGTACTTATCCGAATCACTTATCGCCTGGAGAGTTGTTCTGTTAGCGTTAGGTTCAAGCGTTTAGTAATGAACCAGTGTAATGTAGCCATAAAAAAGCGCTTTTCTTCTAATCAAGAAAAACGCTTCATGTTACAGGTGATTTGATTTTATTCTCGTACCCCATAATGGCCTTTCGTCTCACATAAGAATGGGGATCATTTACCGCCACCTGATGCAATAAATTTTGAGCTTGTTCTTTATAAACCTCCATCTTCCCTAATCCATAAGAAATTTGCCATCTTGCTTCATAGTCAGGGTAAGCAGGAAACGTTAATGCCCTATAGGCAAGATGCAAGAGTTGGTCAGGATGATTGATTAATTCTTGTATGATGTGCCCCTCTTTATGATCTCTCGCTAATATATATAATACATCGGTAGTGACTTTAGGGCTCCATTTTTCAGCAGGTAAACGATGAATCATCATGTCAGCGGCATTCCATATATCCAGCCATTGTTCATATTCTGATTCCCATTCCCCGTATGGTCCCCGGTCAATTGCCCATATTTTAAAGCTTCTAATCTCGTGCAAAAGTTCAAAGGTATACTCGCTATGCACCTAATCACTCCCATTTCTAGTTCAATAGTCCTCATTTACCCTTGCTCCTTAGAGTAAAACCTATATTTTTACTTTTTCACGAAAACATTCTCTACCTATTACTTTTGGAAGTAGGAAAGTTTGAGTAAGCCATATCCCAGAAACCCTGACACGGAAGACTTATTCTGGAACATCTCACTCAACAAAAAATAAGGTCTCTCCACATATAAAATAAAAGCCCAGGCCTATGGCCCGGGGCTTTCGTTATAATGATTTTAGCTTTTCTACAACTTCAGATGGTTCTACTCGATCTTTGTAATCTGCTTTTGTATATTCATAAGCAATCGTTCCATCCTGATTAATAATATAGGTAGCTGCAACAGGCAACGTCCATGTATCATCACCATTATGCTTATCTACTTCTAGACCTTTTTCTTTATACACATCTACGAGGTAGTCAGGCAACGGATAAACTAAGTTAAATTGATCAGCTACTTTATTACCTACATCGCTAAGAACATGATAGTTTAGTTCATTTTTCTCTGCAGTGGTTAAAGATTGGTCAGGAGTTTGAGGGCTAATGGCAATCAATTTTGCACCTTGGTTATGGATCTCTTTCATTAGTTGTTGGTATGCGCGAAGTTCCATATTACAGTAAGGGCACCAGCCACCGCGATAGAAGGTAATGATTACAGGCCCGGACTGTAACTCTTTGTATAAATCAACAGATTCTCCCTTGGCGTCAGGCAGTGTAAAGGCTGGAGCGTTTTCTCCAACTTTCAAACCCTTACCCAGGTCAGACGCCTCAAGCTCATCAATAGCTTGTTGCATTTTACCTTGAGTCTCGATTGAAGCATTCGCTTTAAATTTAGCAATATACTCATCATACTGTTTCTGCATGTTTGTTCCCATGAAAATCACCTCCAAAATCAGTATAAGTGAAGTACCTAGAAAACAACATGAAAGTGCTCCTACGATCCGATTACCTTCTCTTGTAAAGATTAGGGAAAATAATCCCTATAAAAATAATAACCACTCCGATCCACTGTATAACCGTTACCCTTTCACCCAAGACAAACATTGATAACCCTACTGCTACAGGCAGTTCTGCTGAGCCTAGTATACTTCCAAGGGTTGCTCCTATTTTTGGCATACCATAAGCAAAAAGAAATGGTGGAATCACCACCCCAAACAATCCAAGCATAATTCCGTACGTCCCTAGCGATAGGAGTGAATCCCCCCCATTCAAATTCATAAGAGAAGGAAGGAAAATGACGAGAACTGCAAGGGTACTCCCAGTCACCATATAATAGCTTCTTTGAACAGGGGGAAGGGCCGGAAGAATGCTAGCGTTCGTAAAAATAAATAAAGAAAAGGACACCGCCGCTAGCAGGCCATAGACGATCCCTATCAGATCAGCACCGATTAGACCTCCATGAATGATCCCACTCGCCATAAGGGTCCCAACAAATAAAATCATCACGCTCATGGCTTTCCCTTTATCAGGCGTTCTCTTAAAGAACAAATAGTCTAAAACAATTCCAATCCACACAAACTGAAAAAGTAAAATGATCCCAAGAGAAGCTTCGACCTTTACAAGCGCCAAATAATAGAACACCCCGACGAGGCCTGTTGGAATTCCAGCAAGCATTAACTTTCCTTTATCTTGATACGAAATCTTTTCTTTTCTTCTTGAGAAGAAGTAACAAACGAATAAAATAAACCATCCTATCAGAAATTGTCCAACAGTCACCACCGAAGTCTTTGCACCTGCTTGATAAGCAAGTTTGACGATTGTCGATAATACCCCGTAGGAACAAGAGCCGATGAAGACGGCCAACATATACCTCAGCATATCGTACCCTCTTTTCTACACAGATAGATGCACAACTCTTCGTCTTATTCATGAGTTGTGCATCTGCATGCATGTCTTATTCAATTGCACCTGAAACATCATATGGGGTTAAATCAATTCCTGAAGAATAACCTAAAGCTAAATTAGCTAATTCAAACCCTAGATAAGGACCGCTCGTGAGCCCAGAGGCTCCAAGCCCGTTTGCTACCAAGAGATTGTTCACTCCAGGTACAGCACCTATAACGGGCAGAAATCCAGGTGTGTATGGACGAAAGCCAACGCGACTCTCAACAAATACTCCTTCTTTTAAACCAGGAGCAATGGGTAATACTTGTGAGAAAATATCATGAAGACCTCCGGCTGTGACCTGATCATTAAAATCCTCATTTTCCTCATGTGTAGCCCCCATCACAATTCTCCCCTGATCAAATGGAAGTATATATTTATTCGTAGGAGGCATAACCACGGGCCAATCGCCCGTTTCTTTAACCGGCAGACCGACATGAGCAATTTGAGCCTTTTGAGATGAGACAAGGAAGCGAACCCCTAAAGGTTCTAACATCTCTTTGGACCAAGCTCCTCCGGTAACCATCACCTTTTCCCCAGATAGGAATTCATCATTTACGGTAACACCCGTCACGGTCGCCCCTTCATAAGAAAGGGTAGCATCCCCATATTGAATACGTGCTCCTCTTTTCTCAGCGGCCTTAACTAACGCATTTCGAAGCGCTCTACCGTCCACTCGTGCGCCGCCACTCACATAAACCGCTCCATATTCATCAGAAAGCGGAGGAAACATAGATTTCGTTTCTTCCCGACTCAACTTCGTAATCTCACCTATTTCCGGTGCATCTTCACGTCGTTTCTTCGCTAATGTGACGATTTTATCCAGTTTCGCCTCTTCTGTATGAAGCTTAAGAGCTCCTACACGCTTATATCCTGTATCAGATTGTCCATCTTGTTCTAAATCTCGAACTAACTCAGGGTAATACCTGGCTCCATTTTTCACGAGCTGATACCAAGCTTTATTCCTGCGCTGAGAAAGCCAAGGACAGACCATACCAGCCGCGGCATCGGTAGCTTGTCCAGAATCTTGGCGATCAACCAATGTAACCCGAGCCCCTTGTTTAGCTAAATGATAGGCTGTGGAAGCTCCTAAAATACCAGAGCCGACAACGATATATGATTTCATGTTAACACCTATTTTCCTCTCAAACTTTATGGTGACATTCTACAAGATATTAGCTCTAGACTCAATTTCCCATAAGTCGACATATTTCCCGGGTAATTTCATCCCGATTGAGATTCTTATCGTATTGTGAAAGAACCCATAGCGATACCAATCAAAAGAAGCACAAGGATCACATCCCATCTGACTTATGTGGCCCACGCTATAACCTGAGGTTATAGCGCCATGACTAATTGGTATTTCCGCTCATAAAACATCCTTCGTTAAACTTAAAGATAAGAACGTTGGAAAAGATCCAATAATAAATCGAGCAAAGGCTGAGTAGAAGCGAAAAGATACATGTCTCTTTTTAATGGAGTATCTTTAATAGGCACGAAAACTAATCCTTTATATTCAATGTGCTTGCTCATCATTTCAGGAAGGTAGGCGATTCCCACACCAACAGAAACAAAACCCGCCATCGCATGATAATGCGTTTCAAAAACATCTGGTTTCAACCCTTCTTCTTCCATTCTTTTATGTATTTTCTCTGAAAAGGGTGTCCCTTTCGGCGTTGCGATTTGAGGGTAATGAAAGCACTCCCTTAAAGTCACTTCATCCTTAGACGCTAGGGGGTTGTACTGGGGGATCGCCGCAACAAAGACGTCCTCAAATAAGAATTGGGAATATAGTCCCTCCGCGCTCGAAACATCTTGGACAATAGCAGCATCAATTTCACCCTGGTGCAGCATTGGTAAAAGGTCGCGGTTATCGTCTTGAATAGCTGTCACAAAAATATTAGAGTGTTGAATCTTCTCGTAATGCTCATGAAGATAGTAGGAACTTAATATTGGCGTCGAACCGAATCTGATTTGATCATGATTCATATGTTGATAAACCTTTTGATCAATAGCAAAGAATAAGGGTTGCAATTCCTGGTAAAGAGCGTATCCCTTAGGAGTCAATTTTACCCCTTTTGAAGAACGCATAAATAGAGCGAACCCCAACTCCTCTTCTAGCAATTTAATTTGCTTACTTAAAGCGGGTTGGGATATATATAGTTTTTCACTAGCTTTTGTAAAACTTTGTTGTTTCGCCATTTCAATAAAGTACTGAAGCTTTTGTAAGTTCACTTACTCACCTCCAATCTACTAAAAGTTTACACCCAAAGGAGTTCATTCAATGAGGATAAAACGCGTTAGTCTTTATTTATTCGGTATGCTGATCACACATCTAGGAACTGCTCTTTCAGTTAAGTCTACCATCGGAGCCGGGTTTTGGTCAGCTTTCTTCGTCGGGGCAAGCCACTCAATTGGTATGACTCCCGGAATTTGGTTTGCCCTTTCACAAGTCATAATCATATTTTTAAATGCTTTTTTAGCTAAAAGAAAACCTGTATGGTTAGCTTTCATACCTATCCTGATTGAAAGTGTTTTCTTTGACTTCTGGCTAACTTTTGCCTTACATCATGTTTCCCTTTCTGATTTACCTTTAGTCTTTAGAATAGGAACCTTTATTTGCGCTTTAACGATAGCCAGTTTTGGCATAAGTTTGTATCTTTACACAAAACTCCCTCGCTCCCCTGTCGATCAATTATTTGTAACTGTGAGCGAGAGGTTTCATTTGTCACTCGGTTTCTCCCAATCCATCATCGCAGCCACCATAACAGTATTAGCTTATTTACTAGGAGGGCCGATTGGAGCCGGCACAGCGGTTAGTGTCTTTTTACTAGGACCATTTATACAAATGTGGGTCAAGATTCTATCTAACTCTAAACACATCAGAACCGCGCAAGCAACTTGATATTTTTCCCATAAACCAAATACACTAAACTAGTTATTGACACCCCTCCCTGTTCATGATAAAAATTGAATAACTTCATATGAACGAATAGCTTTGAAGGAAAGCAAGTAACTCTTATGTCCCTGCCACAGAGAACCGAGGATTGGTGCGAAATCGGTACAAACAGACAGAGTGAATTTCATTTCTGGAGCTTCTTCTGCAATGGCATGGAGACGGTGACGACCGTTACACGTATTGAGTCATGAAACAACTGTTTCATAACTAGGGTGGTACCGCGATAAAAGTCGCCCCTACATTTTTGTAGGGGCGACTTTTTTTGTAGAGAACAATAAGCTTGAGAGGAAGATGAGTATGAGTCAGCAAGAACAGTGGTCTTCAAAGATCGGATTTATTTTAGCAGCAGCCGGATCCGCTATAGGACTCGGCGCTATATGGAAATTCCCATATATTGCAGGAGAGAACGGGGGTGGGGCTTTCTTCATCACCTTTATCGCCTTCACAATCTTACTAGGCTTACCGCTATTGTTAGCCGAATTTTCCATCGGACGTACAGCTCAGAGCAATGCAGTAGATTCTTACCGAACGATTGCAAAAGGGACAAAGTGGCATTATGTCGGAATATTAGGTATGGTCACTTCCTTCATTCTCCTATCCTTTTACAGCGTCGTCGGAGGATGGATTGTCATTTATTTAATAAAGACAATAACAGGTGGAATGTCAGGTTTAACCTCAACCCAATACGGAACCGTATTTGGCCAAACCATATCGAACCCTCTGTTAAGCATAAGCGTTCAGTTCTTATTTATTCTGATTACTATTTTTGTTGTTTCACGAGGGATTCAAAAGGGAATTGAGAAAGCTAGTCGAATCATGATGCCTGCTTTATTTGTATTATTCTTAATATTAGTTATAAGATCTTTAACGTTAGAAGGGGCTTCAGAGGGAATCTTATTTCTCCTTCAACCAGATTTCTCAAAGCTAACTTCTCAAACAATCCTTGAAGCAATGGGACAGTCCTTCTTCACATTAAGTGTAGGGGTTTCGGTGATGGTCACATACAGCTCCTATTTACCGAAGAGTCAAAGCTTACCAAAGGCCGCTTCTTCAATCGTAGGAATTAATATACTGATTGTCTTTCTAGCAGGTCTAGCGATTTTCCCTGCTGTTTTCTCCTTTGGACTTGAGCCAGGGTCAGGACCCGTACTTTTATTCAATGTCCTCCCTACCGTATTTAACCAGATGCCACTTGGAATGGTGTTTTTCACAGCCTTTTTGCTTTTATTCCTATTCGCAGCGTTAACTTCTGCATTTTCGATGCTAGAAATTATCGTATCTGTTTTATCAAAAGGAAACGAAAAGTTACGCCAGAAATATGCATGGATAATCGGTTTGGCAATCTTTGCAGTAGGAATCCCATCTGCTCTATCATTTGGAATTTTAGGTGATCTAACATTATGGAATAAAACGATTTTCGACTTAGCTGATTATGCAGTAAGCAATATATTGATGCCTACAGGAGCATTATTAATCTCTATTTTTGTTCCATTAAAAATGAAGAAATCTGACCTTTATGAAGAGTTAAAGAGAGGAAGTACATTAAAACGATCGGTCTTTAACGTATGGTATGCCTTATTACGCTATGTTGCTCCGATCCTAATTATCGCGGTAATGATCGATGTTATCACAGGATAGTATCTGAATAGTCAAAAAGATCTATTTTTCATTTTCTAACAGCGAATACAGCAGGCTTTCTTGAAATTGACCCTACAAAAATACATCATGTCAGCTTTCCTAACATGAAACTTTATGTTAGAATTCCTTACATGATAAATAAAAGGTTATGCATTCCTGACTTTGAATGCTAGTAATCTACTACAAACTATTAAGGCGAGGGTATTAAATGACTTTTACTAAAGAATCCATTAAGCAAGAAGTTCACGACAAAGGCGTAGAATTTATTCGACTTGAATTCACAGACATGCTTGGAGACACAAAAAACGTTGAGCTCCCTATTGAAGAGCTTGAAAGTGTTCTAGAAAACGAAGCTATGTTCGACAGTTCTTCTATTTCTGGTTTCTCTGATATTCAAGAAAGTGATATGTATCTATATCCAGACTTAAGCACGTTTAAAGTATTACCTTCAACAGTAGATGAAGATCCCGTTGCACGTTTCATTTGCGACATTTATACAACGGACGGAACTCCTTTCGAAGGTGACCCGCGATATATTTTAAAACGAGCAATGAAAGAAGCTGCTGAGATGGGCTATACCGTTAACGTTGGTCCAGAACCAGAATTCTTCTTGTTCAAATTGAATGATGAAGGTTACCCAATTAAGAAAATGAATGACCGCGGTGGATATTTCGACGCTTCTCCAATTGATAAAGGGGATAAAGTACGCCGTGATATCGTACGCACACTTAAGAAATTCGGATTTGAAATGGAAGCTTCTCACCACGAAGTAGCTATGGGACAGCACGAAATTAACTTCCGTTTTGATGATATGCTACGCGCAGCTGATAACATCCAAACATTCAAGAGCGTTGTTAAAGACGTAGCAACGAACCACGACTACCATGCAACGTTCATGCCTAAACCAATTGCAGGCGAAAATGGTTCTGGTATGCACTGCCACCTTTCTTTATTCAAAGATGGCGAGAGCGTCTTCTGCGATGAGAAAGATGAAGATGGTATCTCTGTTACAATGAAGCATTTCATGGGCGGAATCCTGAAACATGCTCCTGGTATTGCAGCCATCACAAATCCAAATGTTAACTCTTATAAGCGTTTAGTTCCTGGTTATGAAGCACCTGTAAGCATTGCATGGTCTCACTCAAACCGCAGTTGTATGATCCGCGTACCGTCTACACGCGGTAAAGGAACTCGTTTTGAAGTTCGTAACCCAGACCCAACTGCAAACCCATACCTTGCCTTAGCCGTAACAATCCAGGCTGGACTTGAAGGTATTCGCAACAAAGTCGACCCAGGCGCAGCTGAAACACGTAACCTTTACGAAGTACACGATGACACAGTACCAACACTTCCAACAAACCTAAAAGAAGCGCTAACAGCCCTTCGTAAAGACAAGGTCCTTATGAACGCTTTAGGTGATCACACTTCAAACATCTATCTTGATGAAAAAGAAGAAGAGTGGACAGAATACTCCCTACAAGTAAGCCAGTGGGAAACAGACAAATATATGAATAAGTAAACAAAAGCACAAGCGCCCGCTTAGCAACGTATAGGCTGGACTTAACCGCAGTGAGATAAAGGAAACACGATGAGCGTAAGCGAATCGATGTTGACTTATCGACCGGAGGTGAGGGAAGCCTACTAGTTGCTGGGTGCTGGAGCTAGATGTAAACAAAAGCATAAGCACCTGCTTAGCAACGTATAGGCTGGACTGAACCGCAGTGAGATAAAGGAAACACGATGAGCGTGAGCGAATCGATGTTGACTTATCGACCGGAGGTGAGGGAAGCCTACTAGTTGCTGGGTGCTGGAGCTAGATGTAAACAAAAGCACAAGCACCCGCTTAGCAACGTATAGACTGGACTGAGTGCAATAAAAAAAGGAGCCGATCTCTTGATCGGCTCCTTTTTATCTTTATTAAAATGTTTGCGCTGCATCCTTAGCTCTAGCAATAGCGTCTGATTTAATTTCTTCTGCTTTCTCTGGCATCGCCGCTTGTCCTTCTACGAATAGTCCTTCAAATGTAGGAACACCAAATAACTGCATGATGGCATTTAAATAACGGTGACCCATTTCTAAACCAGCAGCCGGCCCTTCAGAGTAGAAACCTCCATTAGCTTGAATATGAAAGGCTTTCTTATCTGTTAGAAGGCCAACAGGACCGTGTTCTGTATATTTGAACGTTTTCCCTGCTACCGCTACTGAATCAATATACGCTTTCATAACAGGAGGGAACGAGAAGTTCCACATCGGATTAACAAAAACATATTTATCAGCATTCACAAATTGATCACTCAGTTCACCCAAACGATTCACTTTGCCTTGTTCAGATTCTGTTAGCTGATCACCAGATTGAAGTTTCCCCCAACCGCTAAAGATATCTGCATCAATTTGCGGGATATCCTCCTTATATAAATCAACATGAACGACCTCATCGCCAGGGTTCGCTTCTTTATAAGCATCAATGAATGCTTTCCCGACACTCATACTGTAAGAAGTTGCCTCATCATGCGGATGCGCTGTAATATATAATACTTTAGCCATTGTTATCTCACCTTTCTAATCTTTTCGTAAAAATAGTTTGCGCTATTTCTACATCCCTAGTATTTATCTCGAATTAAATTATCTTTATTTCGAGATTAATTATAGTACCTAATATTCTTATTATCAAGTATTATGCTTATTTATTTTTAAATTGCTCCAAAAGCTTCAGAATATAAGATATTCGCACTATCAAATATTTCCCTTACCATTACCCTCCCTTAATTTATATCCGTTTCTTCACTCTTAAAACATAAAAAGACGAAAATCAAAAATTGATTTTCGTCTTTTTATCATTCAGTCTCATTAACGTGATGAGTATATGGATTTGCCGAAATCTGCTTTCTCATTTCATCTGTAAACTCAACCGGTTGATACTCCGATAACTCCCCACTCACAGGAGCACTTCCATCATAATGCAATGGTTTCCCTTCCATAAAAACCCTCCCTTATGTTCAGTAATAGTATATGTATTCTAATATGAGCCCACAATCACTAAAACATGTGCCCTATGATTATTTTACTACAAGAAGATTCTTCTAACATCTTTATATCCATAATTTTTACACTCTTTTTCCTTTTATGGGAATCGATACACCTTGCTATATAAAGTAATGGAAACATACCATATTCGAGACCTCGTTGGCAGGCCCGTTGCTATAATGCGTGGCCGTTCGTAAAGCTATAGCTAAGTGGTGTTGGAAACGACTCGCCTTCCGCGGGCGAGTCGTCCCCAACACCCCCCTAGCACTCATTAAACGTAACGGCACCCCCAGATTAAAATGTCTCAGCTTCAAGTGTTCCCCATAAGGGGACTTATGCCCCCTTCTATTGAGTAGCTAAGAATCGGTCAAGTTCTAATACCCTGTATCCATCCTTCTCATAAAAAGAAGTAAGACGCAGCAACAAACGAGCATCATCCGTTGTCATTTTAGGTTGGATTTCTTTAAAATATGCAAGCATCCCAGACACTGAACCCGCCGCAAAACTAGTCCCCGTCTTACGAACAACTTCACCACCAGGACTAGCTCCTTCAATCAGTACACCCGGGGCTAAGAAATCCAAATCCGGGCTTCGATTCCCATTCTCATAAAGATGATCACTGTACGTATTATAACCACCAATTGCAATTACTTCATCCAGTCTTGCAGGGAAACTAATGCGATTGGTCAACCCATCATTACCACTTGCCCCAACGAAAACGACTCCTTTACGTTCTCCAAACCGTATCACCCATGATGTAAGAGGATTCTCAACTTCAGATATACTTAAATTTACAATGTCCGCACCTTTAACGACACTGTAGAAGATACCAAGAAACGAAGTCCCAACTCCTTTACCGTTCTCTCCTAACGTTTTAACCGGTAACAACACTGCATGTGGAGCGACTGAGTGAATAATACTCGCAACGTGCGTGCCGTGACCATGATCATCCATCGGATCTAGGTCCCAGTTGTAGAAGTCATATCCATTTTCGACACGGCCCTCAAGCATAGGATGTGATGCATCAATTCCTGTATCAACGACCGCTACAATCGTTTCTTTCGTATCAAATTCAGCAAGCTCTATATAAATAAAAAAACCAGTTATAAGAAAGACACAAAACAAAAAAAACTGTTTCATGCAAATCCCTCCATATTTATATATATGAAGAAATCGTTACGTTGATATGATTAATTTTACAAAATATTTAGAATATTTACCAGAAATTAATATTCCATATTGTTACATATCTTTGATGGACTAAAAAAAGAGGCTGCCCCTTGAGAGACAACCTCTATCGATTTAACATTACTGATTCTTTTTCCAAGCTGTATAGTTATGGATCGCGATCCCTTTAAAACCAGGGTAGTCTTCATTCATAAAATGCGTTCTTACTTTCGCTATTTCACCTTCTGTATACCGTAAAGACTTCCCATCAAATGAAACGTAATCAATCTTATAGGGGTTTAATTCAACACCCACTTCCACTTTAGGGGCTTTTGCATATAAAACTTCATTTTCCGCTAAAGTTGTAATGCTATTCGGTCCAACCGCTGTATTTCGATAACTCATGATGGAAACGTAATCCTGCATATCAATGAACTGTTGATAAAAATTCTCTTCATAATCATTTACAGAACGATTGTCAGTCCAAAATGGCAAGGCACTTCCAACGATAAAACCATAATCCTTGGCATGCTCTACATACGTTTCTGCTGATTGCTTCCATTCCTTAACCGCTTTCTTTCGGTTATTGTCCCACAATTCAAGTGAGTATGGTTCCACATCGAAATGAATGCCTACAAACCGTTGTTCTTCTTCTACTTTCTGATTATAAGCGTGAATGAGATCTACTCGTTTCACTGCATCTTTTGTATAAGCTTTTTGCCCCCACAATGGGCTACCTATTAAAGCATGTACCTTAATCCCCTGGTTTCCTGCTTTTTCAATAAAGTATTGGTAGTTTTCTTTGTCCACTTTTGGATAAAAACGCATATATAGTTGATCTACTTGTTGGTTCGCGAGAAATTCAATTGTCTCATCTGGATTTTTAGTAACTGGTTCTGACTTCCACATCCATACACTTTTTTGTGCATGGTATTCATTAATGGCATCCTGAATAGCTGATACATATTGATAAAAAGATTCGGACTTAATCGCCTGTTCTTTGAAATCAGGATTAGTATAGTCTTCCCCTTCATAAAACGCCGACCATTGTGCATCTGAGATGAGTAGGTTCATTCCTGGTTCAGATGATTGAAGAAAAGATGCGTTTGGTAAAGAAGCTACAGCTTTGCTGACAGGGAATCCTAACCTCTTCAAATGCTTATTTACTAAGCCTTTCAATTTTTCATTCACACCAGATAAAGTGGTCATTGGAGTAGAGCCTTTATTTCCTTGGATGGAGATTCTAGTTGAAGGAGTACGATCGAGTTCAAAGATGTTGGAGGTATTGGGTTGTATGAACAATTCAGAGCGCGCGCCCAATTCTCGGTTCATGGAGTAATAATTCTCTGTGGTTCCTGCTATTTCTTCTACAAGTAAAGATGTGGCTTGCATAAATTCCTCTCCTGCCCCACCTTCACTAAGCCATTTATTGGAATCTTTTTGGTTTAAAAGTAGTTCCCAACAACTTACTTCACAATACGTTGTGGTGTTTACTTCCTCTCCTTCGACTAGATTACTAGGAAGAAATACAAGGAGGAATGTGAGTGCTACCATTACTTTTGTCATTGTTTTTATTGGTTTCATAGCCTAATCTCCTAATAAATAAATGTGATTTTATACTCAGTTCTCTATTAATATCGTACATAGTTCAGAAAGATTAAGCTTTTTTTACTATTTAATGTGCTAAAATTACTAGTTATTTCGACACGATTCGATCCTTAGGACTCAGTTCTTCTGTCACAGGGACACTTAAGAAGGGAACAAACGTTTATTCTTTACCAAAAGAAGGAACTTAGCTAATTAGAAATCAATTTAACAGAAGGGATCGATAAACAGTGGAAAAAAAAGTAGAGTACTTAACACATTGGATTCAGGAAAAAGTAGAAGAGGCAGGGGCTAAGGGAGCACTTGTAGGAATTAGTGGTGGCATTGATTCCGCAGTAGTATCTTGCCTTGTTAAACGTGCCTTCCCCGAACAATCACTAGGAGTGATCCTTCCGATAGATCAAGAAGTAGAAGATCAAGAAGATGCTGTAACGCTTGTAGAACAAATTGGCCTAAATTACATTGGTATAAACCTAACGGACCCATACCAAACAACACATGCTACGATACGAGAAAAACTTAAAGAAAAGGGAGATTGGCAGGAAGACCGTTCCCAATTAGGAGGGGCAAACTTACAAGCACGTCTCCGAATGAGTACACTGTATGCTGTTGCCCATCACTACGGTTATTTAGTAGTTGGAACAGATAATGCTGCTGAAGATTATACTGGTTATTTCACAAAATACGGAGATGGCGGTGTAGACCTGGTTCCTTTGATTCATTTACGTAAAGAAGAAGTTCGGGAATTGGCAGAGTATCTAGAAGTCCCAGAGTCAATTGTTCATAAAAAGCCTAGTGCAGAGCTGTGGGAAGGACAATCTGACGAGGACGAATTAGGGGTTTCATACGATACAATTGATGCCTACCTTCGCGGAGAAACAGTTTCTGATAAAGACGCTAAAAGAATTGAAGAACTCCATAAACAAACAGAGCATAAGCGACAAATCCCGGCCGGGCCTGAACCATATAAAGGAGAGTAATAACATGTCGCAACATGATACGGCTTTGCTTCTAATTGACATGGTCAATAAAATGGATTTCGATGGTGGTGAACACTTGTTAGACAATACACTAGAAATCATCCCATCCATCCAGAAACTGAAGCAACAAGCCAAAGCACAAGGGATTCCAGTTATTTATGTAAATGATAATTTTGGGTTATGGCAAGAAAATGTTTCAGACCTCATTGAAGAATGCAGAGATGGGAGAGGAGAACCCGTCATCCGTCAGATTTTACCTGAAGATGATGATTACTTTATCATTAAACCCAAGCATTCTGGTTTCTTTGGAACTCAGTTAAGCATTCTATTGGATCAACTTGGAGTAAACAATTTAATTTTAACTGGGATCGCCGGAGACATCTGTGTCCTCTTTACAGCTAATGATGCTTATATGAGGGAATATAATATTTGGATTCCTGCAGACTGTGTGGCTTCTGAATATGAGGAAGATAATGAGAACGCAATAAGAATTATGGAGCGCTCCCTTTCAGCAAATACGACACAAGCAGATAAAATGTCCATCTCAGAAGCTTTTTCAACATAAGCGTTCTGTTCTCATGTAGGAACAAACCCTGAAGTCCGATTTTCAGTAGGAGGAATTCATATGAATGAAACGAAACGACGCCCAGTCGTTGCTTTAACTGGAGCCAGTGGATACATCGGCCAGAATTTATTGAAGAAATTAACGAAATACGCTGATGTAATCGCTCTGTCAAGAAATGGAGATAACAAACAAGATACCGAGCATATCACATGGCGTTCTTGCGATCTGTATTCCATGACGGATGCGGATAAAGGATTAGAAGGAGCTGATTTTGCAGTTTATCTAGTTCATTCCATGCTTCCCTCAGCGAAACTTAGCCAAGGATCCTTTGAAGATATGGATGTCATCCTAGCAGATAATTTCGCTCAAGCTGCCAAAAGACAAGGCGTACGTCAGATCGTTTACTTAAGTGGAATCATCCCTGAATCGGAACAGTTATCAAGACATTTAAGAAGCCGACTAGAGGTAGAGGAGATATTAAGAGCTTATGGAGTGCCTGTTACGACCATTCGTGCAGGGTTAATTGTAGGACCTAAGGGCTCCTCATTTCCGATCCTTAAGAAGCTTGTTAAGAGGCTGCCGGTGATGGCTTTACCTAAATGGACAAGAACAAAGACACACCCTATTGCCCTTAAAGAAGTTCTCCATGCTCTTAATAAAAGCATCGGAAACAATCATTTATCTAATAAAGCCATTGATGTGGGTGGCCCTGAGATTATGAGCTATCAAGATATGATGGTTCAAACAGCTGAATCGTTAGGTAAGAAACCAAGACTTTTCCCGGTTCCTTTCATGACTGTTAAACTGTCCAGGCTTTGGGTGAGTCTGACGACTGGAACACCAAAAGAAATGGTCTATCCATTAGTAGAAAGTCTTGTCCATCCGATGACTGCTAAAGAGGAGAATATGGATTCTGAAGTTAGTTATGGGAAGGTGACCTTTAAAGAAGCTGTTCAAACAGCTATTGAAGATGAGAAAGAAGAGGAACAGCAAGCTGCTAAACAACAACCCAACTCTCAAGGACTAAAGGTTCCTGATATTCAACACGATGTGAGGTCCGTTCAACGCATTCCTTTACCAGCAGGTAAAAGTGCTGATTGGGCTGCTAGCTATTATGTAAAGTGGTTGTCCGACACTTTGAACCCACTTGTCCATACAGAGACAGACCAACAAGATAACACACAAATTTGCCTTAAGTTAATTCGTACACCTTTATTAGAGCTAAGTTATTCACAGGAACGAAGCACGTCGGATCGAGCTCTTTTCTACATTACGGGAGGTTCCTTTCAAAATTCTAAGAGAAATGTTAGAGGAAGGCTTGAGTTCCGAAAAATCCCGGATAAACAAGAATGCATTGTGGCGATCCATGACTATATGCCTTCCTTGCCTTGGTTTATATATAAATATACCCAAGCGAAGGCGCATTTAGTTGTAATGTATCTCTTCAGAAAGCATATCGAAAAGATCATTGAACAAGCTAGAGTCCCTGCCCACTCTAATTAAATAAAGCCCGCAACCTTTAAAGGTTGCGGGCTTTTAATGAGGAAGTACAGCCGCTAAGCAGTCGTCTTCCATTCTTCTTCTAATGGGATTTCTTTATTCAATCCTTTACGAGCTGCTATAGAGAAAGAGATGACAACCCCAATCGTAATGATAGCTGCTAGAATATAAGAGATATTAATCGATAGACCAAATCCAATCTGTGCGTTTAAGATATACGTGAATGTCGCCATGGTCATAAAGGTAGCCGGAACCGCTGCAATCCAGTAATTCTTACGAGATAAGAATAAATACATGGCCCCTACCCATAACGCGATGACCGCTGTCGATTGGTTCGCCCAGGAGAAGTATCTCCATAGAAGGGTGAAATCAACTTTTGTCAGTGCAAAAGATATAACAAATAAAGGAATAGCAATCCACATTCTGCTTACAATTTTCTTTTGAGAAACGTTGATATAATCCGCAATAATCATACGAGCACTACGGAACGCTGTATCACCAGACGTGATCGGAAGCACAATCACACCAAGTACAGCTAACGTACCTCCTACAGCCCCAAGCATTTTAACAGACACTTCGCTTACCACAGCTGCTGGTCCACCATTAGCAAGAATCTCATTTAGTCCTTCCGAACCGTTAAATAGACTCATAGCTGCAGCAGCCCAGATCATGGCAATAATCCCCTCAGCAATCATCATACCGTAGAAAATACGTCGACCTTGCTTCTCCTTCTGTGTGGTACGAGAAATAATCGGTGTTTGAGTAGCATGGAAACCTGATAGAGCACCACAAGAAATCGTTAAGAATAATAGCGGAAAGATCGGTGCATCATCAGGGTGCATATTGGTTAACTCAATTTCTGGGATAGGAGCTCCCGTAAATACTAAGGAAAGTCCTACTCCAACTGCACTAATCACTAAGAACGCCCCAAAAATAGGGTAGAAACGTCCAATGATTTTATCAATTGGCAACATAGTCGCTAGTAAATAATAAGCGAAAATGGCTAGTAGAATAACAGGAAGTGAAAGCCAGCTACTTGCCATATTATGAATTAAATCAGCAGGAGCTGTAACAAAAACCGTCCCCACCAGAATGAGTAGTAATATCGTAAACGCATTCACAACGTGTTTCATCACTTTACCGAGAAATTTCCCTGCAAGTTCAGGCAAATGAGCTCCTCGGTTACGAATCGAAATCATCCCTGTTAAATAGTCATGTACGGCCCCAGCAAAGATGGCGCCAAATACGATCCAAAGAAAGGCCACCGGTCCGTATAAAGCTCCTAGAATAGGACCAAAGATGGGACCCACACCAGCAATGTTGAGTAGCTGTATTAATGAATTTCTCTTCTCCCCCATCGGCAAATAGTCAACACCATCACCGTTTGTATAAGCTGGTGTTTGACGTTCAGTGTTTACCCCAAAAACTTTCTCTACATATTTACCGTAAGTTAAATACCCAACAATCAATAAAACAATACTCACTAGAAATGTAATCATGATAGGAGTCCTCCCTCTTCTGTAATCGCTTACAAACATCATACCAAGTAACCGCTTACAATATAGAGGAATCTGTTCAACATGTTCATTTCTTACGTTAAGATGTTCTAAATAGAAACTAAGGTGTAGTGGATGCCTTTTAAATTGATAAGAATGATAGAGGTAGTTTCACAAAGGCTCACCACTACAGAATAATTGAATGGGGATTTTGTATTCCCCATTCTTAAAGCTCAAGTTGTTTCCTTAATTCTTTAACATAATTTCGGCTTACAGACAGTTGTTCATCTCTCCCTCTTAGCTCAAGATGATAGGCACCATTAAACCAGGGCACTAGTCGTTTAACATACTGTAGGTTAACGAGATAGCTCTTATGGATCCGAAAGAACGAAAATGGTTCAAGTCTTTGTTCCACTTCTTTTAAAGAACGCTTCGTTTCATAAGTACGGGTTTGGTCTACAATTTTGGTTACACGTCCATCCCGGTACACATACATAATTTCAGACGGTGTTAGGTACGTAATTTCTTCTTCTTCCTCCACAGCGAGCTTTGATGGAATTGTTCCTTTTTCTGCACTGCCTTCATTTAAGAGCCTTCGTTCTAGACGATCGACTGTCTCACGAATTGGTTCCTCTTCAAATGGTTTCAGTATATAATCAACCGCTTCATGTCGAAAGGCTTCAACAGCAAAATCCGGATAAGCTGTAGCAAATACAATATCCGGTACTTTCTTTAATTCCTGGAGTGACTCAGCTACCTCAAGTCCATTCATTTTCGGCATTTCAATATCCAAAAACAATACGTCAGGCTGCAACTGAAGAGCTTTCATCACCGCATCTTCGCCTGAATCAGCCTCTCCAATAATTTCAATACGTTCATGCTCTTTTAATAAATAAATCAGTTCCTCGCGGCTAAACCGTTCATCATCTACAACTACAGCCGTTATACGTTTACCCAATTCGCTTCCTCCTTCCTAGGAAGTAAAAAAGAAATCGTTGTTCCTTCTCCTAGTACACTCTCGATGTGTAAGCAAGCTGCTTCCCCGTGCATATGGACGAGTCGCTCATTCACATTATATAAACCAAGCCCAGTTCCTTTTTCAGACTCCACTTGAATCTTACCAAGACTCTTCAGCCTTTCAGGAGCAATTCCTGGTCCATTATCTGTTACAGAAACAAGGACCCCCTGTGATTTCTTCTGAACGGCTACACGTATTTCCGTTTGTCCGTCTTGTTCTTTCACTCCATGTTTCATACAGTTTTCAACTAATGGCTGTAAGGTCAAAGGGGCGATCCGTTCCTTTAGTGCTTCCTCATCTACCTCATACTCCACGTGAAGATGATCCACAAAACGTGTTTCCTCAACTAATAAGTAGGCTTTCACATGGTGAATCTCTTCTTCTAATGTAATCCACTTCCGAGTTGTAGCACTCAAATTCTGTCTGAAATATTTCGATAAAGCAATTAAGACTGCACGAGCCCTTTTAGGTTCTGTTCTTATTAGCGAAACAATTACATTTAACGAGTTAAATAAAAAATGAGGATTTACTTGAGCTTGTAATGCTTTGACCTCAGCCTCTCGGGCCAATTCCTGAGCTTTCTCAGCCTCTGCAATTTCTAACTGTTGCCCAAGTAGAGCACTAAGACCTTGAATTAACTCAAGTATCACATTGGAAATTTCTTTCTCCGATCTTACGTAGAATTTAAGTGTGCCTACCACTTCATTCTTTCTCTTTAAAGGAGCAATAATAGCAGCCCCAAGAGGACAGTTGGCTTTTGTGCAATGGATATCTTCATGCTTCACAATCAGTCTCGTACCCGTATGAATCACTTCCCTCGTAGCTGATGTCTGAATAACTTCCCCCGATTTATGATGATCATCAGCCAGTCCTACATGGGCCAAGATCACTTCATGATTTGTCATTGATATGGCACTAACATCCACTTCCTTAAAGATGATTTCACACGTACGTTTAGCAGACGTTTCATTTAACCCCCTTCGCATATAGGCAATGGTTGACTCAGCTAGGGTCAAGGCCTTCTGAGCCTGAAGCGCCCCCACTTTTTCTTCTTCATGTAAAACATTTCTTATAATGAGTAAGAAAAGGGCTGAGCCTACCCCATTGGCAACTATCATAGGCACACCAATTTCTTGAACCAGTTCAAATGCCTGGGTAAATGGCTTTGACATCACTAAAATAACAACCATTTGAACAGTCTCAGCTAATGCGCCTACGAATAAAGCTGTTTTCAAACGGAGAGATTTATCCTTCTTATGAAAAGCTCCCGCAAGTAAACCTGCTATAACAGCTGAAATACCACATGCCAATCCTGTAAATCCGCCTAATGAAAATCGGTGAAGACCCGCAATTAAACCTGCTCCAACTCCAATTCGATATCCACCAAATAATCCAGCGGCGACAATACCGATTACCCTGGAGTTGGCAATCGCTTCTTCCCCACTTAATTTATAAGCAAACGAACCGTACTCAAACGATAACGTATCATAGGTAATCCCTGTATAAGTTCCAATAATGCCAAATAGACCAAAAAAACCAATAGCAACATACCGCTGCTTCGAGGTAAGAGTCTTCTTATCAACCAACTCTCTAAAAAAGCGAAACCTCGTAATCACAAAGGCTACTGTAACAATAATGCCCAATCTTTCTAACATTGGCAGAAATAACTCAAGCACGCTCCCCCTCCTCCCCGTTGTTTAATAAACTCATTGTAGCACGACTCTTAACGCATAGAAAAAGCAGCTTAAGATCCCTAATAAGATGCTCAAGCTGCTCCAAAAGTTTATACAAGCACTTCTTTTTCGATTTGTTTCATTCTATAAAAATACCCCTCATGCCTCATTAATTCCTGGTAAGAACCTGATTCTACGACTTCGCCTTGGTCAAGCACAATAATTTGATCCATCTTCTCAAGCCCCATTAGTCTGTGACTAATAAGAATGAGGGTATCGTGCTTTGCTCTTTGGAATACGTGCTCATATATATGTTGTTCAGTAACAGCGTCAAGAGAGGAAGTCGGTTCGTCGAGCAACCATAACGATTCGTCTTTTAACAACGCTCTCGCAATTGCCAGACGCTGTTTTTCCCCGCCAGATAAGTTCTCTCCCTTTTCAAGAACTGACTGATCCAAGTCAAAATGACTCAAGTCCACATGGGTCAGAACTTCATAAAGTCTATCATCTCCAGCATGCTCGTCTGCGATCTGAAGGTTATCCCGTATGGTTCCGTAAAAGTAGTGATTCTCTTGCTGAACCACATTGGTACGTGCCCAGATGTCTTCTTGACTAACTTCATGTTGTGGGGTCTCATTAAATAAAATCGATCCACTTGCAGGGTTGTAAAACTTCAACAGCAATTGAAATAGAGTAGATTTCCCAGATCCACTAGCACCCACGATCGCCGTCTTTGAACCTGCTGGAATGTGAAGGGTCACATCCTTCAAAGAATCTCTTTCCTCTCCAGGGAAAGAGAACGATACGCCTTTTAAGTCGATTGAAAATGCTTGGTCTACAGGCAAACTACTCGTTACCTCTACTTGTTCTTCCTCATCCTGGACAACTTCGTGAAGGCGCTTGGCTGCCCTACGACTATCTTCAAAGTGAGCAGGAACTAATGCCATTGGTACAGCATTTTCAAATACCGTTAATGAAATCATGATGAGCATTGCTAAGAATACGCCATCTAATTGATTATTTGCCACCAGATAAGCTCCAAATGCAATAACAAGCCATGATACCAGGAGTGTCACCATACTATTTAATGACTGATGATACGAGGCCATCTTGCCTTCTTTCTCCTGCTCATCAATATAACGAACAGATGCTTCTTCTAACTCCTTCTCTTTCGCATCGAGTTGCTGATAAAGCTTTAAATCCATAAATCCATATAAGAATTCGGTCACTTCACTAGACAAAGCACCTCGTTCTTCACGTAATCGGACTTCGATTCTTCGTTGCTTAAAAGCAAACCATGCCGGGAGAATGACCCCTGTCAGAAACAAGCCAAACAGCAATAATAACGCCACGGTGATGGAGTAAAAGACTGTAAAAAGAATCGTTGCGAAGAAAATCAATCCGAGCACAATTGGTGGATAATAAACCCGTAAAAAGAAATTTTGCAACCGGTCAATATCGCTAACAATCCTTGATAAAAGGTCTCCTGATCGATATTTATGAAAAATCTTTGGCGCCAATGGCTCTAGTTTCTCATAAAAATTGACCCGCAGCTGACTTAGCATGGTGAATGTAGCTCTGTGGGAATAGAGACGTTCCAAATAACGCCCAAAGGCACGAGCAAACCCCATAATTTTCAAAAAAGCAATCATGAGAGATAACGTATAGATCGGTGGCAGCAAGGCAGCTTTCGAAATCAAGTAACCGCTTGAGGCAAATAAAGCAACAGCTGTAATGCCTGCTAAAAAGCCAAACAACACCGATAAATAGATATCCCTCTTCTCTACCATCATATCCTTCACAACCGCTCTCAGTTCATTCACGTTGCCATACCTCCTTGTTGCGTCCTCACCATGTTCCGGTAGTGAGGATTTGCTTCGATGAGATTTGTATGAGTTCCTTGCTCTAGAACCCTTCCGTCTTCCATATACAAGATCTGATCCGCATGCTTAATCGTATGGAGGCGATGAGCAACCGTAATGACTGTGGCGTTTTGGCTAAGTTCCTGTATGGAGGTTTGTAAAATTTTCTCCGTCTGCAAATCTAATCCAGTTGTAGGTTCATCAAATAAAATGATAGTGGGTTGTTTTAAGAAAGCTCGAGCAATAGCCAGACGTTGTTTCTCTCCTCCTGACAACCCCCGACCACCTTCTCCAACCGGGGTATCATATCCATGTTCGAGTGATTTCACAAGGGGAGCAATGCCTGCTTTTTCAGCAGCTTTCTCGATAGCTTCCCTTGAAACCTCTTCCTTCTTACCAACAGCTATATTGTCTGCAATTGTACCGGAAAAGAGGTAAGGACTCTGAGATATATAACTAATCTGATCAAACCACTCCTCTTCTTTTAGTTCTGAGCGTTTATGGCCATCCACTAAAATGGACCCTTCAGAGACCGGCACGAGCCCTGCTAGTACATGAAGAAGAGTCGTCTTTCCTGATCCGCTTTTTCCTACAATAGCAGTCTGACTATAAGGAGGTAAGGTTATGTTAATATCCTTTAATGCAAACCCTTCTGCTTCATATGAAAAGTGAACACCTTCTAATCGAATAGAAGGAGGTTCCTCTTGATTCTGGATAGAATCATTCCCCCATTGAACAGGATGGTCTTCTGTATTTAAGACGTCTGAAATCTTCTGGGCTGCTCCGGCACTCCCTCTTCCTGTATGAAAGGCCTGGCCTAAGTTTTTAAGAAACAGATAAAACTCGGGCGCCAATATAAGAACAAAAAAGGCCGTGGAGAAAGTAATAGATTGAAACAAGACGAGTCTCAAACCTATTTCAAGTGCAATCAACCCTATACTTAACATTGAAATCAGTTCTAACATTAGAGAAGAAACAAATGCGATCTTTAGCACTTCCATGGTCGCGTCCCTGAAATCTAAACTGCTACCCTCAATCAGCTCTTTTTGATAACGAGCTCGACCGAAAAGTTTCAAGGTAGTCAGACCTTGGAGTGTATCGAGAAAGCGTCCTGAGAAGATCGCCATTTTGTCCAACTGCTCTTCTGACTTCTTCTTTGTCATAATCCCAATAATGATATAGAACAAGGGAATAAATGGTGCAGTAATCATCATAATCAGGCCCGAATAGAAATGCTCCATTGATACAACAACAAGAATCATAATCGGTACAATAGACGTTTGAATAACCTGAGGAATATATTGGCTGAAATAGCCATCAATCTCATCAACAGCGTCCATTACAGTGCTTACTTTATGCCCCGACTGGCCCCTCATAGATGCTTGTAGAGGATTCTTTGAAAACTTAGAAACAAGTTGTGACCTGAAATGCTCTTTTACCCTCGAAGCCATTTTGACCCCTGCTCGCCCATTCCAATACGTCAAAGCTGAACGAGCAACCAACACGAACAATAAGCTTATTAGATCAGGGATAACTTCTTCAAATTGTGCTCCCTTAAGAAATATATGGTCTACAATGGATACAAACAGCAATGCTTGTGCAATGACCGTGACCCCTAATAGAAGAGAAGAAACAATAAGCAGAAATCTGGTAGCTTTTTGTTTCCTGGCATGTTGTTTTAATACATTCATAGCGATCCTGTCTCCTTAAAGCTTTCCATTTAGGATGATTGTGAATGATTTCACATATAGTTATCTGTATTATAAAAGAAATATCATCTTTATGCATGAATTTTGCCTATTTTTATAGTAAAAATAGTCTTATTGTTCCATTAGTGTTTATTAACGGCACATGAACTATTCATTCGATAACAAAAGAAGTGAAGATAGGGATAAAATCACTTTAGTAAGGTAAAGGGTGCCAGACACCCTTTACCTTGCTAAAGCAAGAATAACTCCTGCATTTATGTTGATTGAATATTCTCTTCTCCTTCAAATATAAATAAGTCTTCAATAGAACAGTCAAATACTTGAGCTAACTTATGAGCCAGGATGAGAGAAGGTTTATATTTCCCTTTCTCTAAAGAAATGACCGTCTGTCTTGAGACCTGGAGTTGAATAGATAGATCTTCTTGTGTGATTTTCTTTTCCGTCCGTTTTTCTCTTATTAAATTTTTCATGTCATCACCTTTGTGGTTAAGCCTGCTTTACATTCAGTTTACGCGACAACAGTCTTTTGGGTCAAACCTTCTACCAGAAGAATCACGTACACAAATAAAGAGCATGAAATGAGTGTCCATTCCATGCTCTTATTCAGAAGGTATACGAACCTCCTCTTGTTCTATTAGCTAATTGTAAAACCGATCTTTCCGAAGTTTTTCGAATCTCTAATGTAAGCAAATGCATCTTGGTAATCGGAAAGGGCGAACATTTTATCTACTTCAGGTGTTATGCTATGGTCCGTTATGAAAGAAAGCATGTCTTGAAATTCTTCACGGCTTCCCATTGTAGAGCCTAGAAGATTGTATTGGCCATAGAAGAATTTACGAATATCAATTTCTACTTTATCTTCTGTCGTTGCACCAAATGTCACAACCGTCCCCCCTCTTCTTACGACACCAAGGGATTTCTCAAACGTTGCTTGACCAATACTCTCTACAACGACATCGACTTGTTCTTCTGCGAGTTCTTCTTCCCAATCAGAAAGAGTCGGAATAGCCAGATCAGCCCCTAGCTCTTTTGCCGTCTCGAGCTTTTCCTCACTGCGTGAAGTGACAATTACCTTTGCACCAGCTGCTTTTGCGAATTTCAATGCAAACGTTAAAACGCCGCTCCCAATCCCCGGAAGTAAAATGGTATCTCCTTCTTTAATCTTCGCTCTTGTAAACAATACGCGATAAGCGGTTAGTGCAGCGAGAGGTAGGACACCAGCTTGTTCCCAAGTTAAGTGAGATGGCTTCTTCTCAATGTTCTCTTCTTGTAAAACGATATACTCTGCAAACGTACCATCATCAGGTAAACCCAGTATTTCAAAGCCTTGGGGTGGCGCATCGCTGTTATGCTTCCATCCTAAACCAGGATTGATGACAACCTCATCCCCAACGTTCCAGCCTGTGACACCTTCGCCTACCTCTGCAATGATGCCAGCTCCATCTGAGCCTAAAATAAGGGGAGGCTGCTCCACCTTATGTCGATTTGTCACAGCAAGATCGCGTCTATTTAAGCCAGCTGTTTTCAACTGGACCTTCACCTTCCCTTTTTCGACTCCTGGTGCGTCACACTCTTCGTGATGTAAACCATCTAATCCTTCAATTTCTTTATGTATAATAGCTCTCATTCCATTCACTCCTTCTCTAATATCCGTTCGTTTCTTTATCATAACAATTTTTCAGACTTCCAAACATCATTTCCCTTCATACTTTTTACAAAACAACAAAATCTAATCCCACAACGGAGGTGATCTTATGGATGGCAAAAAAGAAACAGAAACATTGAAAAGAAAAGATAAAGAAGAGCATTCCTCTCTCCACGAGCAATTTATCGACCAAGCTAAAAAAACAGATCGGAAAACATTTGACCGGGACGGATTTTTAGGTAAAGGGTATTAAGTTCACTACAACCTCACCTCTCTTTGAAAGCGTTACACTGTTCAATAATCTGAATGTTTTGTAAAATAGAGGTACTATTCAAGGAGAGGTGATATATATGGAAGAAAAAGCTCCAATCTATCTTGGCCACCGAACGTATGTAATTGATGGATTTGATCTGGGGATGCCAAACCGCACAGGGATTTATGTGATTGACGATAAGGATCTCACCATAGTCGAAACAGGTCCAAGTCCTTCAGTCCCTTACATAAAGAAAGGTCTTAAAGATCTAGGATTCAAATTATCGGATGTAAAAAATATTATCCTGACCCACATCCATCTCGATCATGCTGGTGGTGCAGGATTATTCGTACAAGAGTGTCCTCAAGCTACCATCTATGTCCATCCAAAAGGAAAACGTCACCTAGTTAATCCTACTAAATTGATTGCGGGTGCCAAACAAGTTTACGGAGACCAATTTGAACCGTTATTTGATCCGATTCTCCCTATTACGGAAGATCAAATCAAAGTCGTTGAAGACCAAGAGGAACTTCAAATCGGACCTTCTGCTACACTAACGTTTTACCATACACCAGGTCATGCTAACCATCATATTTCAATTTACGACTCAGAAAGCCAAGGTCTGTTTACAGGCGATGCATGCGGCATCCGTTATCCACATACGGAAGATCATGACTTGTCTTTATATTTACCATCCACATCTCCCAATCAATTCGACCCATTCGTCATGCTAGAAACCATTAAAAAAGTAAGCCTGTTGCCTATAAACCGAATCTACTTTGGTCATTTTAGTATGTCCGACCAGCCAAACGAAGTGTTTAAATCGGTCGCAAAATGGTTACCTATTTTTATGGAAGCAGGCCATGAAGCTGCACGTAATGATGAAGACCTCACTCAATTGAAAGAACGTCTTTATGAGAAAGTAGCGGTTTATTTAGACTCTAAAGGAGTGCCAAGAGACCATGCGATCTATGGCGTACTAGAGCTTGATTTCGAGGTCTCCGCTATGGGCATCGCTGATTACTTAGAGAAAACAAAGGTCCTTCCAACTCAATAAAAAGGAGCGACAAACAATGGAAAAACAAACGAGAATAGGTAACACAGACCTCCATGTCAATCCAATTGGCTTAGGTACAAACGCTGTTGGAGGTCATAATATCTACCCTAATCTTGATGAGCAAGTCGGAAAAGATTTAGTTAAGACTGCCTTAGACCATGGCATTAACTTTTTAGACACAGCCTTCATTTATGGTCCTAAGCGCTCTGAAGAGCTTGTTGGTGAAGTGCTTAAAGAGACTGGTAAACGTGAAGAAGTGGTGTTAGCTACAAAGGGTGCTCATAAATTTGTCGGAGAAGATGTCGTGTTTGATAATTCTCCTGAGTTCCTAAAGCAAGCTGTTGAAGATAGTCTTAAGCGTCTCCAGACGGACTATATCGATTTGTTCTATATCCATTTCCCTGATGAACAGACTCCTAAGGATGAAGCCGTAAGAACTCTTAAAGAACTGAAAGATGAAGGGAAGATCAGAGCGATTGGGGTTTCGAATTTCTCTTTATCCCAGTTAAAAGAAGCAAACAAAGATGGGTACGTTGATGTGGTACAAAGTGAATACAATTTGTTAAACCGCGATGCTGAGAAGGACTTGCTTCCATATATCGCAGAAAACAATCTGTCCTTTGTCCCTTACTTTCCTTTAGCATCAGGTCTTCTTGCTGGTAAATATGATAAAAACACAACGTTTAATGATATACGTGCGAACATGCCTCATTTCCAAGGGGAACAATTTGAAAAGAACTTAGAAAAAGTGGATCAAGTCAGGTCCATCGCTGATCGCCATAATGCCGAAGTAGCACATATTGTGCTTGCCTGGTACCTCACTCGTGATGGAATTGACACCATTATTCCAGGTGCCAAACGCTCTGAACAAGTCGTCAACACTTTACAAACTTTAGATGTAGAGTTAACACAAGAAGATATCGACAAAATTGATCGCATCTTTTCCTAACCAAAAACCATGAACCGACTCGGTTCATGGTTTTTTAGGTAGCTATTTTAAGATGACAAACTCTTTCATAGAAACAACCATTTTAGGCGGAATCGAATATTGGAATCGATAAAATACAGTCGAATGGGACATAGTAAAACCGATAACTTAAAACATCAGGAGGTTCACTATGCTCAGTATTATTATCGGTCTTATCCTCTTAATGGCTTTGGCTTACCTTGGTTGGTCCATTATATGGATTGCCCCCCTAGTATCAGGAATCGTGGCTCTATTAAGTGGTATGAACATTCTCGATGCCTATACAGGAACATATATGGAAGGCTTTGTAGGGTTTGCGAAGGATTACTTCCCGATCTTCTTATTCGGTGCAATCTTTGGGAAACTGATGGAAGATACAGGTGCAGCTCAATCCGTTGCTTATAAAATCTCTAGCGTTATCGGAAAGAAACGCGCTATTCTAGGAATGCTTCTTTCAGCAGCCATCCTTACTTACGGTGGTGTTAGTTTATTTGTAGTCGTATTCGCAGTCTATCCACTTGCTGTAGCGATGTTCAGAGAAGCAAACGTATCACGTAAATTAATTCCTTCTACGTTTGTTTTAGGAGCTTTCACCTTTACAATGACAGCGATCCCTGGAACACCGCAAATTCAAAATATTATTCCAATCAATACCTTTAAAACAGATACAATGGCAGCTCCGATCCTAGGTATTGTGGCAGGACTAATTATGGCTGTAGGTGGTTATGCATACCTAAAGTTCAGACAAAAACAACTTGATTCAAAAGATGACAAATTTACAGAACCTGAAGGTGATAACCAGGTGAAGGAAATCAATGAGGATGAACTTCCAAATTGGATTTTATCTGTCATCCCTCTTATTGCTGTAGTTGTCACGTTGAACGTATTTAAAGACCTTAGTATTTTAATTGCCCTCTTAATCGGGATTATTCTTATCATGCTCTTTAACTTTAAGGATTACAAAGACTTCATCCCTGCGATTAATGGAGGCGCATCAGGTTCTGTTATGGCCACCATTAACACGAGTGCGGCTGTCGGTTTCGGATCAGTTGTAACAGCTTCCCCTGGGTTTGAAACGGTTAAAGAATTAATTTTTGATATTCCATTAAGCCCTTATTTCTCCGAAGCCTTCGCTGTGCAACTTCTTGCTATGATTACAGGTTCAGCTTCTGGTGGTATGGGAATTGCCCTTGAAGCCCTTGGTGAGGAGTATTACAATATTGCAGTTGATCAAGGATTAAGTCTTGAAGCCTTTCACAGAATTACATCCGTAGCCTCAGGTGCCTCAATCCTGCCGCATAACGGGGCTTTATTGACGCTTTTCACCGTTACAGGTTTAACACATAAAGACTCTTATAAAGACGTATTCGTCGTCGGTCTCCTCATACCAATGGTCGCCACCATAGCGATTATCTTCTTAGCTATGATGGGAATTAATTAATCCATTAGAAAAGCCAAACAAGAGCTTGGAATCCAGGCTCTTGTTTTTTGTGCAAGAATAGCACTCTTATTAATGGGCTTTGTTGATTTCTACGGTGTTCCACAAAAAAGGCCTTATATGGAACAATTGATGTAAAAAAGTTTTCCAAGATGGGGCCGCCATATTGCCGTATCTGATTAAGATGCTTCCATTCATCCTTGCATGGCAAAGGTGGGCCTGGAAACTGCGAGACTCCCGTGGGCAGAAGAGCCAGTCTTGTTCCAGCGTGGAGGACCGTACGCTCATGTTAAAGTTAACGGAACCATTTCTCATAGTAAAAAAAATACCCTAAGAGCATTGTACTCTTAGAGTATCTTCATCCATTACTGAACGGTATATCCACCATCAATAACAGCCGCTTGGCCAGTTATACTTTTCGCTTTGTCACTCACTAAGAAGATCGAGTAATCAGCAATTTCCTGAACTTGTAGCAAGCGCTTCTGAGGAACAAGTGGGTAAATAACCTCTTCTAAAGCTTTTTCTTTATCGATATTTCGTGTCTTCGCCAAGTCTTCTAATTGATTCTGCACAAGTGGTGTGTCTACGTATCCTGGACAAATAGCGTTCACCGTAATTCCGTGGTCAGCACCTTCTAGAGCTGTAACCTTTGTCAGACCTATTACACCATGTTTGGCACTATTGTAACCAGCTTTGCCTGCAAAACCGATTAAACCGTTAATCGATGCCATATTTAGAATACGACCATATCCTTGCTTTTTCATATGCGGGAAGGCATATTTAATTCCAAAGAAAGGCCCTTTGAGCATAATATCTAAGATTAACTCAAACTTCTCACTAGGGAATTCTTCGACAGGGGCAACATGTTGAATACCTGCATTATTGACTAAGATATCAATCGAACCAAACTTCTCGACCGTCTTCTCAATCGCGTTCTTCACATCTTCTTCTTTCGCAACATTCGCCACTACGCCATCTACTGTGTGACCTTGAGATCTTAGTTCCTCTATGGATTTATTTAATGTTTCCTCATTAATATCGTTTAGCATAACCTTTGCGCCAGCTTTAGCAAACTCTGTTGCAATTTCAAAGCCAATTCCCTGACCAGAGCCAGTAATAAGAGCAGATTTTCCTTCAAGCATACATGCTTCCTCCTTTAAATGTACTCTAGATTACTTTGCCCAACTTTCTAAAATTCCATCAGAGAAACCAAAATAAATATAGTTTAACAAAGTAAAGGAGTAAAGGGTGCCTGACACCCTTTACTCCTTTACTTTGTTAAAAAAAGAGCAGACATCAGCCTGCTCTTTAGATGCTATTCTCCTTTAAACAGTTCAGCTACGAGTTCATAAGAGTGACGACGAGCTTCATGGTCATAAATTTGGGAGATGACCATCACTTCATCAGCGCCTGTTTTTTCAATAAAGGATTCTAGCTGATGTTTCACGGTTTCTTTACTACCAATAATGGAAGAACCTAATTGCTGTTTTAAGGCTTGCTTCTCCCGTTCTGTCCAGATCCCTTCCATAGAATCAACAGGTGGCGGTAAAGGTGATTCATTCTTCCTTATCAAGTTTAAGAACTGCTGTTGGAGGGTCGTAGCTAATCGCTCCGCTTCTTCATCCGTTTCTGCAGCAATCACATTTACTCCCACCATTGCATGAGGTTTTGATAAAGAATCAGATGGCGTAAATGTTCGCTTGTATAAATCAAGTGCCGGAACAGTGTCTCGAGGAGAGAAGTGACTGGCAAACGCAAACGGTAGCCCCTCTTCTCCTGCCAATTGAGCACTATATCCACTTGAGCCCAGCAACCAAATCGGTATATCTAATCCTTCACCAGGGTAAGCACGTACATGTGGATTGGCTGGACCACGTGAAGGATCAAAGTAGCTTCTGAGCTCTTCAAGTTGATCAGGGAAGTCATGGGGACCGCTCTGACCTCCACGCCTTAACGCGTGCGCTGTCAACTGGTCAGTACCAGGCGCACGACCAAGCCCTAAATCAATACGCCCAGGGAATAAGGATTCCAGTGTTCCAAACTGTTCAGCGATGACTAGTGGCGCATGGTTCGGAAGCATGACTCCTCCTGATCCCACTTTGATCGTAGACGTTTGTGAAGCCACGTGTCCAATTAAGACTGAAGTAGCAGAACTTGCGATAAAAGGCATATTATGATGCTCCGCTAGCCAGTAGCGGTTATATCCAAGGCTCTCCGTATGCTGAGCCAGATCTACAGTTCTCTTAAAAGAATCAGCCGGACCGCCATCTTCTCGTATAGGAGCTAAATCCAACACGGAGAAAGGGATCGACTGAAGTATATTCGTTTGATTGTTATCACTCATTGTTTCATCTTCTTTCTTTAAAGTATGATGATGGTAAGAGCTATTTCTCTTACCTAGTATGAGACAGTGTAACAAGATTTCTTTCGTGTGCCTAACGAATTGCTCATCCTTTCTTATGATTCCACATATGGTAAAATTTCAAGAAAATGAATGATAAAAAAAGGTTGCACGATAAAATGAAAGGTGTATAATCAAATTTAGACGAAATGACTAAATCGTTCAAATGGTCAGGTGATGAAAAATGTCCAACGACAGAAAACAACAAATCATTCAAGCGGCTAATCAATCGTTCGCCACATTCGGGTATAAAGCAACGACAATGGATCATGTTGCAAAAGCAGCTAATGTGGGAAAAGGAACGATTTATAACTTTTTCAAAAACAAAGAACAACTTTTCCAGGAAATCATCTCTAACCTCTTGTCAGAGATGAAAACACAAGCAGAGTCCGTCATTGATGATCAGAAGCCATTGAAGGAGAATGTCCATCTAGCTTTATACGAGCTCCTTCAATATCGGCGCAGCCATCAACTAACCATTCAGATGGTACAAGAAGCCAAAGAAATGGGGACTGCTGCGGTTCAGGAAGCTCTTGCTAATGTTGAAGGGTTAATCACTGCTTATCTTCGCGAAAAGATTGAACAAGCAATTGAACGGGGAGATATCCGATCTTGCAACCCAGAAATGACGGCCTTTATGATGTTCAAACTCTATACAGCATTTATCATAGACTGGGAAGAACGTCATCAACCACTCGAAAAAGAAGACATCATGCATTTGTTTGATGAATATGTATTTAAAGGGTTATCACCATCTTGATGATTGATGATCCTTTTCTTTTGCCGCATTATGACCAAATGAACGATTTAGTCATTTATTACTTAGGAGGGTAACTACATGAATGGTTTTAAATTATGGCTATCCGAATTAAAACACATCGGTAGCAACAAAAAAGTACTTATACCATTTATTGCGGTATTAATGATTCCGCTTATTTATAGTGGAATGTTCTTATGGGCGTTCTGGAATCCATATGGCAGTATGGATCAACTTCCAGTCGCTATTGTCAACTCAGACGAAGGGGCCGAATTTAACGATGAACCCCTTACAGTCGGAAAAGAATTTGTTGATAATTTAGAGGATAGCGGAGACTTCAAATATGAAGTGGTTTCTAAGGAAGAAGGTTACGATGGATTAAGCAATCATGAGTATTATATGCTTGTCGAAATTCCGGAAAACTTCTCATCTTCCGCTACCACGATCTTAGACGAGAATCCAGAGAAACTTCAGTTAAAATATGTACCAAACGAAGGATTTAACTTCCTCTCTGCTCAAATTGGTGAGTCAGCAACAGAGCAAATGAAAGCAAAGTTAGCTGATGAGATGTCTGAAACGTATGCCAATGCGATGTTCGCGCAATTTAATGAATTGAAAACAGGTCTTGCCGATGCTAGTACAAAAGCAGGTGATTTGAATAACGGTGCCAAAGACCTTGACTCTGGAGCTAAAGAATTAAAGGAAAAACTAAGAACGTTCTCCGATAAACAACTTCAATTTACAGATGGAACGCAAGAATTGCGCCAAGGTACTTCTGAAGTAGCTACAGGAGCCAATGAACTTAACCAAGGACTTTCAGCTCTTCAAAACGGATATGGACAAATCGTTTCAGGGGCCAATTCATCAAAAGATGGAGCCATTCAATTACGAAACGGACTATCCCAATCTAAAGATGGAGCTGCTCAACTCGAACAAGGGTTAGCACAACTCGTTCAACAATCAGGTGGATTAGAACAGTCATCTCAGGAACTCTCAAATTCTCTAAAAAGCCTGAATGGCGGTGCTCAGCAGGTAAACCAATCAGCTGCTACCCTATCTGAAAAAGTAGGGGGGCTAAAAGAAGGATTGGCACCCGTGATTGCACAAATGCCTGAAGAACAACAACAGAAAATTCTAGCGCAACTTGAACAATTAAACCAAGGTGCCAAGCAGCTATCAGGGGCCACGAGCCAGCTAGCTACCGGTTCACAGCAAGTGGTCGAAAAAACAGCTTCTCTTCCGAACCAGATGGCCTCTCTTTCAGAAGCTCACTCCAAGCTTCAACAAGGGGCAACTGCTCTCTCTGCAGGTCAGAACGAATTATATAACGGTGCTTCTGCACTCGTTCAAGGACAAGAGAAGTTTGCAGCAGGCGTCCAAACGTTTAATGATAAATTGACTAGCGCTAACACAGGTGCTGCTCAATTAGCTGATGGTGCTGCTCAAGTAAACCAGGGAGCAAACGAACTCTTTAACGGCTCATCTCAGTTAGCTGACGGGTCTCAAAAGCTTGCAAAAGGCGCTAATGACCTTTCTTCAGGAACAAATGAGTTAACTTCAGGCACAAGCGAGTTCGAAAGCAACCTCTCAGAAGCTAGCTCAAAAGCACAAGACGTCCAAACGAGCATGAAAACTGAAGAGATGCTTGCCAAACCAGTAGATTTAGATAAGAATAGCGTTAATGAAGTCCCTAACTACGGAACTGGATTTACTCCATATTTCTTATCTCTTGGACTATTTGTAGGTGCGCTAATCATTACAATCGTTTACCCAGTCAGAGAACCTTCCGCTGCACCACGAAATGCATTCAGCTGGTTCTTTGCTAAATTTGGTGTACTCGTGAGTGCTGGACTTATTCAAGCGGTCATTGCCGCTAGTGTGATCTTGTATGGGTTAGGGTTAGAAGTAGAAAGTGTTCCTTACTTCTACTTGTTTAGTATATTAACTAGCCTAACGTTCATGGCCATGATTCAAGTCCTTGTTACAACCCTTGGAGACCCAGGTCGTTTTATCGCGATTTTAATTTTAATCATGCAATTAACAACAAGCGCTGGAACATTCCCATTAGAATTAATTCCAGAGCCACTACAGATCTTTAACCCAGTTCTACCAATGACATACTCTGTAGAAGGGTTGAAAGCCGTCATTTCTGAAGGTGATTACAGTCTAATGTGGCAAGATAGTAGCATATTAGCTATCTTCTTACTAGGATCTGTGATTATAACAATTGGCTACTTTATTGTAGCAATGAGAAAAAGACGATTAACTAGTGTAGATGACGCTGCTTAAATAAAAAAGATCACCTGTTTTCAGGTGATCTTTTTTTATTGCTCCAAAGTCGCTTGGTAACTCTTTAGTTTTTCATTCGTTTCAACGATTAACTGCTCAATCTTATTCACATCTGGAGAAGGTTTTTGAGCTTCCCCAATCAAAGGATAAAGGCTCTCTTCAATGATTTTATAATCTTTCGGGCTCTTTTCTTCCACTTGATCTTCAATTACATCCCATGCTTCATCAAGCTTTTTTCCCGCTTTGTTAAGTTCAGATAACTTTGCATTATTTTGTACAGCCATTTGTAACGTATCAATAGCTGCAAGTACTTGATCGATTCCTTCCGATACTGACACCCCACGTTCCTCTTCCTCTGCTGAAGCCTGATTCATGACAGGGGTCATGACAATATTCAGTGCGAGCACTAAGCATGGTACTATCCAATAGATTCGTTTCATTATTCCATCGTCTCCTTTTGCTGGTCTCGGTGCTTACTTTTTCCAAATATACAACGAACTATGCACGCGATTCTTTCATTCTTTTTATGTAAATGGAAACTAAAAAAGTGTGACCGCTAGCTATAACACGGGTGGAATGCAAAACAAAAAACACCGCCTCTTATGGAGGCGGTGCAAGCAATGATTCTATTAGAATGTTACATCTTTCCCATAATAAGCTGATTCAAATAGCTTCTTCATTTCTTCTTCAGAAGTCTCGCGTGGATTTGTACCCGTACAAGGATCATCCATCGCGTTTTTCGCCATTTGATCCACATGTTCTTTAAACAGATCTTCTGAAACGCCAAATTCTTTAAGTGTGTTCGGTACACCCATTTCACGGTTTAATTCACGAACCCATTCAATCAAGGAATCCACAAGCTGCTCTTGTGTATCGCCTTGTAACTCAAGACGTTTTGCCATTTTAGCAAAACGATCTCCTACGACACTGCGGTTAAATTGAATCACATACGGAAGGTAAATACCGTTCGCACAGCCGTGTGGCACTTCAAATGTTGGTCCACTCTTATGCGCCATGCTATGCACATTACCTAGCACTGCATTCGCAAATGCCATACCAGCCATTGCTTGAGCATAGTGAACTTTTTCTCTCGAATCTTGGTTGCCTTTATAGGAACTAAGCAGATGTTCATTTAGGATTTCAGCAGCTTCAATAGCCAGAGAATCCGTAAACGTCGTACGTGGTTTAGCCACATAAGCTTCAATACTGTGTGTTACAGCATCCATACCACTATAAGCAATCACTTTTTGCGGCATCGATTCGACCATAACGGGATCGATAACAGCTAAGTCTGGAGTTAATTCAAAGTCAGCTAACGGGTGTTTAACCCCTGTTTCTGAATCCGTAATAACGGATAAGTTTGAAATTTCAGATGCCGTACCACTTGTTGTTGGAATGCCAATAAATTTCGCTTTTGTGCGAAGACCTGGCAAGTTAAATGGTTCCATTGCATCTTTAAATGAAAGATTCGGGCGTTCATAGAAAATCCACATTGCCTTAGCAGCGTCCATTGGGGAGCCACCACCAATGCCGATAATCCAATCAGGTTCAAAATCATTTAGCGTGCCAAGATGCTCTTGAACTAAATTAGTCGAAGGCTCTTCTGTGATGCCCTCAATCACTTTCGTTTCTATATTAGCCTTAGCCAGATGGCTTTCAATTTTATCTAAGTTTCCATTCTCCTTAACCGATCCACCACCGATTACAAGGATAGCTTTCTTCCCATCTAAGGATTCGAGCGTCTCTAACGCCCCTTCTCCGAAGTAAATATCTCTTGGAATTGTAAAACGATTCATACCTTTTAGCCTCCAATACGATTAGATAGTGAAGAAATAACCGTTTTTAGAGGTGAACAAACCTATGAAGGCAATAATGATCGGTTTTACTCATAGGTCCATATCGCTAATCCGCTTACATAAGGTGTCTTTAGGACCACCTACCCTGCCCTATTCTTATTCCATAATAGGGTAGGTTTGATGGAGTATTCCCGTTAATTGTGGATGGCGCGTAAGGTGAGCATTGGAAACAACTTCGAACGTTCCATATAAGGCCGCTTATAGGGAACATAAGAGCATTCGTTAGGACGAATGCTCTTTAAAGTGATAGGTAAATGTGTGTTCTGTAATTTGTTCGATGCGTCTCTGGTTAATTTCAAAACCAATCCCGGCCTTATCATGTGGGACTTCTACCTGACCGTTTTGTAACTCGACTTCTGGGATGATTACGTCTTCATGCCAATAACGCTTAGAAGCAGATAAATCTCCCGGAATGGTCATGCCAGGGAGGGAGGCAAATGCAAGGTTATGAGCTCTAGAAATTCCAGTTTCAAGCATCCCTCCACACCACGCATCTACTCCAGATGATTCGCATAGGTTATAAATCTTCATAGCCTCCGTAAGCCCACCTACACGACTAATCTTAATATTGATCGTTTTACAACTACCAAATTGAATAGCCTGGTAGGCATCATGATAGCTTTCTATACTTTCATCTAAGCAAATCGGCGTATTCATACGTCCTTGTAGTTCTCGGTGTAAATAGAAATCACCAGCGGCGAAAGGCTGTTCGATCATCAGAAGCCCGAGGTCGTCTAATGAAGCCAGGTGATCTAAGTCCTCTTCTTCGTAGGCTCCATTTCCATCAAACATAATAGAGAGGTCTGAGGAAAGACCCTTAACCGCTTCGATATCTTCACGCTCATGCCCCTTTCGCACCTTCACTTTTATTCGCTTATAACCTAGTGATTCATATAGAGGGACGAGTTCATTCAGATTCTCGGATAAGCTTATCACGACACCCACAGGGATAGAAGGTTGTGTTCCACCAATAAGAGAAGGAAAGGATTGGTTATTTTGTTTAGCATACAAATCCCAAAGAGCCCCTTCAAGGGCTGCTTTTGCCATTTGATGGCCTTTTTCTTTCTTCAAAAGTTCCGGTAGCTCAGAGGGATGTTGGACCTTTCCTTCTTCCAGTACAGGAAGAAAATGATCCCTCAACATCACCCAACACGTTTCTACCGTTTCAGCTGTATAAAAAGGAGTCGAAAACGCAACCCCCTCTCCCCAGCCTGAACACCCATCAGCATCCATTGCTTCGACTAGGATGCCTTCTCGTTCTTTCACGGTTCCTGCATGTGTCGTAAAAGGTGTTACAAGTTCCATTGTGTACCGATAAAGTTTCACAGAAGCGAGGTTCATTGAACATTTCTCCTCTGTTTCAGCCAGTTAGCCAGTTCTCTGCGTAACAACTTATTGGTGGCATTACGCGGTAAATGATCGACGAAGTAGAGTTCTTTTGGTTGTTTATAAGAAGCAAGACGATCGTTACAAAAGGTTAGAACATCTTCTTTTGTTAGAGACGTGCCTTCCCTTCTGACAATAAAAGCTACGGGCACACTCCCCCATTTTTGATCTTCTTTACCAACCACACCCACTTCTTTTACTTGATCCATTCCGCTTAAAACCCCTTCAATCTCCGCTGGGTAAATATTTTCACCACCTGAAATAATTAAATCCTTCCGGCGGTCCACTACATATAAGAAGCCATCTTCATCGACATAGCCAAGATCTCCTGTTCGTAGCCATTCTTTTTGGATGGTGTCTTCATTCGTTTCGGGTCTTCGATAGTAGCCCTTCGTCACCATCGGGCCTTTAACAACGATTTCTCCTATTTCATCAGAAGCTGCTCGTTTCCCGTCTACTTCAATTGAAAGTTGCGCTGGGAATAAGGGTTTCCCTGCCGATCCGATTTTGTTTAATGCATAGTCCGGACTTAGCGTTACAATTTGTGAAGATGTTTCCGTCATTCCATACGATTGGAACACGGGAACAGATTTCTCTTTTGCTTTATATAATAATGGTTCAGGTGCAGGACCGCCCCCTAAGAGCATCCCACGAAATTCATCAGGATACCGTTCAGTACCCAGTCGGTCCATCAGACCATCTAGCATAACCGTTACGACTGATACCGTCGTAACGCCTTTATTCATAATGGCATCATGGACCTTCTCGACATCAAAGGAAGTATGGAGGTGGACAGGCATGCCATAAATAACACTTTTCATAAGGATTGATAGTCCTCCTACATGGAAAAGGGGTAAAGCAGCCAGCCATTGGTCTTTTTCCGTAATGCCAAGGTTCAATGCAGAACTCACTGCACTCCACCAGTGATTACTATAGGATAAGAGAACCCCTTTGGGAGAACCGGTTGTGCCAGACGTATATAAAATTGTGTAAGGATCTTCCATTGTGACCTCTTTCAGAAAATCAACAGAACGAGCTTCAGAACTCATCAGCTCTCCAAAGGAAAGAGAAGGAATGTCTGTTTTTTGTGTAAGTTCATGGAGCGTATCTTTAAATCCGTCTTCCCCCACTACATACACACACCCTGCATCCGTAACCTGAAAGACTAGCTCATCAATGGTTAAACGGGTATTTAATAACACCCCAACAACTCCCAAATAGGAGAGTGCGTGCACGATCTGAACCATTTCAACAGAGCTCTTCGCATAAACTGCAATATGATCTCCCTTATGGATTCCAAGAGTGGATAATCGAGAAGCCCTATCCTTTGCTCGATGCTGAAGCTCAGCAAACGTCAAGCTCTCTTCATCCGTCACAAGAGCCGTGCGCTCAGGTGTTAAAAATGCACGTTGATCTAACCAATTGGGCATTGTTTGTTCGCTCATGTTCCTCACCCTTTCTACAATTCCATCCAGAACTTGTTTGTTATAAGATTCTCATAAAATCTATGGTTTATTTTGATTTAAATGGGCCCGTTACGTTTGATGAGTGCTTGGGCTTGCTCGGGGACAACTAGCTTTCCTGCGGGGAGCTGGGGAGCCTCCTCGTTCGCTATCGCTCTCTGTGGGGTCTCCCCTAGGCTCCTTCCCCCGCGGGAGTCTCGATGTCCTCGAGCAAGCCCTGGCTATTGTTCTAGAAACAGCCCCGCATTCTAAAGGCGCCAACGGTTGAAGGGGTTTCGCATATGGCATGTTTCCGTTACACCATGTATAGCAAAGGTGGGGCGGGAAATTGCGAGACTCCTGCGGCAGTAGGAGCCTAGGGAAGACCCCGGAAAGCGCGTAGCGATTGAGGAGGCTTCCCAGCTCGCCGCGGAAAGCGAGTGATTTCCCGAACCACCTTACACTCAATTATAGCTAACGGAAACATTCTCTCAGCTTCGAGTGTACAGCAATTTTGCCCGATTACTGAACAGTTGCCTTTGGCATAGTCAAAGAAAAGAGGGTGCCCATGAGGCTCTCCCGTAGGAGAAGAGCTCATCACAGGCACCCTCTGATTATCGTTCGATTTATGGGAAACGCGGGAACTGTTTGAAGTCTGGCTTGCGTTTTTCTTTGAACGCATCGCGACCTTCTTTTGCTTCATCTGTTGTGTAATAAAGAAGCGTTGCGTCGCCACCCATTTGTTGAAGACCTGCAAGGCCATCTGTATCAGCATTAAAGGACGCTTTCAAGAAGCGTAGCGCTGTAGGTGATTTCTCAAGCATTTCCTGACACCATTGTACCGTTTCTTCTTCAAGCTTTTCTAATGGAACAACGGTATTGACCATGCCCATGTCCTCTGCTTCTTTAGCAGAATATTGACGGCACAGGTACCAAATTTCACGAGCTTTCTTATGGCCAACCATACGGGCTAATAATCCAGCTCCATAACCTGCGTCGAAGCTGCCGACTTTTGGTCCTGTTTGTCCAAAGATTGCATTATCAGCTGCAATTGTAAGGTCACATACAACGTGAAGAACGTGGCCTCCACCAATCGCATAACCTGAAACCATGGCAACAACCGGTTTTGGAATCACACGGATTAAACGTTGTAAGTCTAAAACGTTAAGGCGTGGAACTTCATCGTCCCCTACATAGCCTCCATGACCGCGAACTTTTTGGTCTCCACCTGCACAGAATGCATCGTCTCCTGCACCTGCAAGAACAATAACACCAATTTTAGAATCATCACGAGCGTAAGAAAACGCATCTAACAATTCTTTAACGGTATGAGGACGGAAAGCATTACGTACCTCTGGGCGGTTAATCGTAATTTTCGCGATTCCATCATTAGTTTGATAAAGGATGTCATCATAGTGACGTTCATTAATCCATTCTACTGCTGACATATGTATATTCCTCCTTTTAATTATAGCGCTTTCATCTAGTCTCACTAGAAAAGATGAATTCACTTACTATTTTAGCAAAAGTTTGCGCTTGTTCCACGTGAATTGCATGACCAGTTTGTGGAATGTTGTGATGAGAGGCATGCAAGAAGTGATCTTCCATTTGATTTGCAATGGCTGTAAACTTCTCATCCCATTCTCCTGTTAGGAGCAGGACAGGGCTTGTAAATGTTGATAAGCGGTCCCACCATGATGGCTGAACCCCTGTCCCCATACCTCTTAATGAGGCAGCTAGACCTTTTGGAGATTGTTTCATACGCTCTCTACGTATCTCACTTTGAATCTCTTGTGGTAAGTTCTTTTGACTTTGAAACATATCAAGATTCTCCCACTTTTCCACAAAAGCTTCAATACCATCTTTCTCTAAAGATTGGGCTAATCCTTCGTCTTTTGTTTGCCTGGCCAGTTGATCTTGTGTGGAATGAAGTCCTGGACTTGCGCTTTCAAGCGTAAGACTCCTCACCATTTCAGGGTATGCCATTGCAAAGGAGAGAGCTGTTCTCCCTCCCATAGAATAGCCTACTACATGAACAGAGGGCAAGGAAAGGTGCTCTAGAAGTTCACTGATATCTTTACATACCGATTCCATGGTAAACCCAGCTGATGCTTCTGTCTTCCCGTGGCCAGGAAGGTCAATCCGTATCCATTGTATACGGTTTTGATCGTTTTCAACCAGGTTATCCCACGTAGAGTGAGTACCTGTAAAACCATGTAAAAGTAATACAGGTATCCCTTGCCCTACGCTTTCCACCCAATAGTCTTGTTCGTGTATCGTTATATACATCGTCCACCATTACCCTTCTAATAAGGCTTGTTCGATCTGCTTCCACTTCTGACGATGCCAAGTAGCATTTTCTTCACGATCTGTTTTTACTTCTATGACGGAAAGCCCTTTTGTTTCAACGAGACTAGACGTTAATTCCTGAAATTCATTCCTTGAATTCACCTGTGTAAACGAACCACCATACATCTCAATAACTTTACTAAAATCAAGAGACAAAGGGGTTCCAAACAGTGGTTCAAAGTGGTCCTTATGCTCAGCTTGAGGTAAGAAAGAGAAAATGCCTCCTCCTTCGTTGTTGATAACCACAATCCGAAGGTTCAAACCAAATTGCTTCGCCGCAAAGAGACCATTTAGATCGTGAAAGAACGATAAATCTCCTAACACTAAGGTAACGTCTTCTCCATGAGCAGCTGCACCGAGTGCACTTGAAACAACGCCATCGATCCCGTTGGCCCCCCGATTAGCCATAGTTCTGACTGATTTAGGAGTGGTCAACATAAATGTATCTAAATCACGAATAGGCATGCTATTTCCTACAAATAGGGTCCCTTTTTCAGAGAAGCTCTTTAAAATCTCTGTAAATACATGACCTTCTGACAAGTTATGACCTTCAACCTCTGTCAGAATAGCTTTTGCTTTTTGATTCGCTTCCTGCCATTTCTTTAACCAACCAACGTCAAAGAACGAAGACTCTAGATGGTTGACCCACGTCTCACAGAATTGCTTTCCGTCAGCTAGGATCAAGGAAGCTTCATTTCCACTTGGATCCCTAAATCCCTCATAGGATTCAACCACATATTGTTCAATTTCTGGGTGGTCTTGAAGCATAAGCCAATAAGGCTTAGAAACAGGCATAGCACCAAACCGGATAATGAAATCAGGAACAAATTGCTCTCGGACTCCCGGGCTTTTCAAAATCGCATCATAAGCTTCAATGACATGGTCTTTCTCATGCTGCCCAGCCCGCACTTGGGACAGAGGATCCGCTAAGACAGGTAGCTGTAAATACCGGGCAAGCTGTGTAACAGCTTCTGGTAGTCCCGGATCAGTTTGAGGACCACATACAATCAACCCTTTTTGATGCTTTTCTACGCGTTGTTTAATCTCTTCAACGGCCTCATGTTGAAGCTTTCTTTCCCCTTTATAGGCATAATGAAACGATCGTTCAGTACGTTGGCCCCATAAATGGTCAAGAGTGAAGTCAGGGATAAGCGGTGAGCGAAACGGGAAATTCAGATGAACCGGACCCGCGTTATGATCAAGAGCTGTATGAAAGGCTCTAGCTGCTTTACTTCGTACGTAACGAAGCATCTGTTCACTGCTCTCAGGAAGCGCCATCTCTTCGAACCATTTTACGTATTGACCAAACATATGAATTTGATCAATAGCTTGGGGAGCCCCTACATTGCGGAGTTCGTGTGGACGATCCGCTGTTAAAACGATGAGTGGGACTCGACTATAAAAAGCTTCCACAATAGCAGGATAATAATTTGCCGCAGCTGTTCCAGATGTACACACAAGTGCTACCGGACGTTGTTGTTCTTTTGCGATTCCTAAGGCAAAAAAAGCAGCAGAACGTTCATCAACGTGAATCCAATGATGAACGTCTTCATGCTCAGCGAATGTCATTGATAATGGTGTCGACCTTGATCCAGGAGAAAGAACAACATCTGTTAATCCCGTGTGAACAAGTTCATCTACAAAGTTGGCCACGTATCTGGTCAAAGTTTCTGTGTGTGTCATTCTTTTCCTCCTAGGGCGTGGATCATAGGTAAGAATTTAACTGCTGTTTCCTGATATTCTTCTTCCGGATCGGAATCTTCTACAACCCCACACCCAGAGAAAAGAACTGCCTCATCTTTTTTCAATAGGGCTGAGCGGATAGCAACTGCAAATTCACCATTTTGATAGCTATCAAACCAACCTACAGGAGAAGCATACCAACCCCTGTGAAAGGGCTCATATTCACGAATGAACTGTAAAGAGTCCTCTCTTGGGTAACCTCCTAATGCTGGTGTCGGATGAAGCCTCTCGACCACATCTAGTAATGAAACCCCATCCTTAAGAGTTCCACTTACAGGAGTATAGAGATGTTGAAGATTGCGAAGCGGGTACAAGACAGGTGCGTCCGGAACGTGAACATTTTCACAACAACCTGTTACAGCTTCTTTAATCATTTGAACCACGAAATCATGTTCCTGTAAGTTTTTCTCATCATTCAAAAGCGCTTCTCCTAAAGCTTCATCCTCACTCGGAGTCTTCCCTCGCGGAACAGTCCCTGCTAAGCAAGTAGATAATAGCTCGTTATTCTCTACCTTAACAAGACGTTCAGGTGTGGCTCCTACAAAACAAGAATCTCCGCTTTCAAAGGCGAATATATAACTTTGTGTTTGTTCTTCTTTCAGCTTTCGAACAACTGACGCAGCTTTTCGATCATCAGAAAAGGAAACAACCATCTCTCTGGCTAATACAACTTTTCCGATTTGATCGGTCTTAATATGATCGGTCGCTTTTGAGACAATTTGTTTAAATTCAGCAGGTAGGATTTCTTCTTGTCCTGTAACCTCTACACGCTCTTCTTCTTTATAACGGCCTGAAATCAGGTTCTGATATTCTTTCGTAACAATGTTGTATAATTCCTCTTCATTGTCATTAGGATGAATCATAAGGTTAAGGGTTAGATACGTATCCTCTCCCCACTCTGTTAAAAGGTACATTGGAATAAAGACTTTGCTATTCGGAAAATCTTCCCAAGTTCCGTCACCTTCCTTTAGCGGATCAAACGAAAAACCGCCCAAAGCTACAGGCCCTGTACCTGGTATTTCATATGGGTTCAGAACAACAGCATCCCCTAAGAGATCATTCCACATTTGGCGAGTTGAGAAGAAACGGTTTCGATCCGCCTCAAATGTATAGGCTGAACCAACGCCTACGAGGGTGAACGTCGTATCAGCACTTGTCCAATAAACCCGCTCTCCCTGATAAACCTTCCCAGCCTGAAAAAAACCAAGGGAATCAACCGAATCCAGCTTAGTGGTGACACTTACAAGCTGAGGTTTCTCAATATGCTTTCTATTTGAAAGAGCTTTATAAAGCTTTTCATGATAATACGAAGTTGTTTCAATCAAATAAATGCCCTCCAATCATCAGGGACTTTGTCACTATATATTTTGGCACAACAGTACTATTATATCGAAAAAATCATTACAAATCATAAAAATCCCACCTTTATTTTATTCCCTTTTTCAACATAGCTCAAGTAAAAAGAAAAGCGCAGGTGGGTTGACTTATCACGCTAGGTCCTAACCGCCGGAGCTGGACACTAAAGAAAAGCGCAGGCGACTGTTTAGCCCCGTATGCATAAGCAAAAGAACGGAAGTTCGCAAAGCGGACTGCAGTTCTCTTGCTTATGACACTAGGGGCTAGGAGCCGGAGATGGATCAAAAGAAAAGCGCAGGCAGGATAAGCCGGAGTTTGACTACAACCGTCCCGACAATAAACAACTTTTAACCATCCCACTTCATGTGGGCTTTCGCACCCTGCAAGCTCTTCAATGGTAGGTAATCAAGGCTTTTTCTATGTTGACAGTGTCATACAGTTTGCCTAAACTGAAATAGGACTATGATGAAATGGTCATGATTAAGGAGAGAAGAAGATGCAAAGCATGAACAAAAAAGATATACAAACAGCCTTGAATGAGCGCAAAGGTTGGCAAGTATGGTGGCGATTGTTGCGACCCCACACGTTGACTGCAGCGTTTGTACCTGTTTTTATCGGTACAATGTTGGCGGGGCTAGATGGTTCGTTTCATATAGGTTTATTCCTTGCCATGCTTTTGGCTTCCATCCTCATTCAAGCAGCTACAAACATGTTTAATGAGTACTATGACTATGTGCGTGGTTTAGATACAGAGCAATCCATAGGGATCGGCGGAGCTATTGTCCGCGATAATATCCCAGCCAAGAAAGTATTGGGACTTGCTCTAAGTTTCTTCGGTGTCGCAATGGTCCTTGGGATTTATATCTGCCTCTTAACAACTTGGTGGATTGCTGCAATTGGAATCGTATCGATGCTATGTGGTTATTTATATACAGGCGGTCCATACCCAATTGCCTATACACCATTTGGTGAACTCGTTTCTGGCTTCTTTATGGGAACAGTCATCATCGGAATCAGTTATTATATCCAAACCAATACCCTGACGTCTCAAGTCGTTCTCATCTCTATCCCTGTTGCCATTTTAATTGGAGCGATCCTTCTTGCGAACAATATTCGCGACTTGGAAGGGGATCAGGAGAATGGACGCAAAACACTAGCAATCCTATTCGGACGAAAAGGAGCCATCCGCTTTCTTGCCTCCTTATTCGGTATAGCCTACGTTTTAACAATTGTGTATATCGCAATCGGGTTACTCCCGTTATGGTCCTTATTAGTATTGATCAGCTTAGCTAAACCAAAAGGGGCAGTTCAGACCTTCTCAAACAATTCCACACCTCTTACTATGATGCCCGCTATGAAATACACGGCTCAAACCAATACAATTTTTGGATTCTTACTTGGACTATCGCTATTATTCCAGTTTATTATACCCGTATCATGGTAAAAGGAAGCTAACGTTTGGTGTTAAAAGGGTTGACCCCTCTAAAGAGGCACAGATCTTAATGATCTGTGCCTCTTTCGTTTGTATTTATAATCCAATACCTAATAAGACGAACATGAAACCAAATTCCATTTACATTCTTCATCAAGCCGTAAAGGTCCGATCTTCCCTCTTCCCTACGTTAGGCTTGGCTTTCCCTTTCCAGGAGAAATACGTCCACATACGCAACGGCTTTTCAAGGGGCCCTGTTTGAAACTTCGATAGATAAAGCAGGCTTATGAACCACTGTGCCGAGAAGATGAGCACTGAGAGCGCTACACCCGTTAGCATACCAAGTTCTCCAAACCATCCAAAGCCAAACCCATAAAATACACTGACACAAATTATTGTCTGAAGGATATAGTTGCTCAACGAGAGCCTCCCAACCCTTTCTAATCCTTTAGTGAAGATCGAATGACGAGAGGAAAGCCATAGAGTAAACCCAAAAATATACCCAAACGCTAATACCGGTCCGCCTAACGCATATCCAACCCCACTCCCAATAAAGTCAGGCCATATTTCATTCATTGCTTTTAGGGCAATGCCTAATCCTACAAACAGAACTGCTTTACGGCGCCATTTTGTTGTCCTGGTACGAACTTCATAAAACCAACGTTCTTTCGCCGCTACCATACCGAATAAAAACATCGGCAATGTCAATATAGGGGACAAAATAAGAAGTACGACCAACTCTCCCCCTGTCATCATCAGAGGATCTTCATTTAAGCGGTGATCCATTATTTCACCAAATGTCCCGCTTCCATAAATGATCTCCGTTTGTTTCACATATTCATCCATCACCAGCTGCTCCTCCTCGGAAGTGACCAAGCTCGTTCCGCCAAGGCCTAATCCACCTATGATAACGAATAGAAGCAGCGCCCAGATCTTTAATGTTTTACTCCTGCGTCCCATAAACAGAAGTAACACGAAACCGGTCATCCCATAGGAAAGTAAAATATCCCCTTCCCACAGAAGAGTCCCATGAAAGATACCGATTATTATTAAGCCAATAAAGCGTCTGACCAAGAAACGTTTCCTTGGTAACCCTTTTCGATCTAAAGACTCTGTCATCTTGATAAGCCCATATCCAAATAAAAAGGCAAAGATAGGCATAAAACTGGTCTCCACGAAAACCTTCAGCACCCCATGTACCACTTGGTCCATACTGGATACAGAATACACACTTAGTTGATCCTTCCCGTATATTCCATATTGAAAGATTAGCATGTTTGCCATCAGAATTCCGAATAAACACAATCCCCTTAACCGATCGACAACTCCAATTCTATTCTCCATCTCACCCTTTCCCTCCATAGGATTCATCCCCTACATAGGATGGGGTTATAATTGTCCCTAGAAAAAATATAGCCCCAAACCCATAACGCACATATCTTATATGTTCATAATGATTGAACACCACAACAGACAATATAAGCCCAATCGCACCTAAAATCATGACATAAATCCCTATATTCTTACTTACCATCATCAAAAACACTCCCGCCATCCATTTTTATACATTCATTGTACAACGTTTTCCTTACTAAAAAAGGAACACGACCTTACTTATATCAAACAAATCGACGCTCATTGTTAAGGTTTTCGTAAGGTAGCTATGATAGGATAGTTCGGGGGTGGAAATACATGAATATTTTACTAGTTGATGATGAACCTTCCATTCTAACCATGATGGAGAAAGTCTTAAGAAAAGAAGGATACACATCGATACAAACCGCTGCTTCAGCCGAAGAAGCTATGCAGGAAATTAACCATTTATCCTATGATGTCATTTTGCTCGATGTTATGTTGCCAGATGGATCAGGATTTGATTTAGGACCAAAGATACGCGAGAAAACGAATGCCTACCTTTTGTATTTAACAGCCAAAACCTCAGACCTAGATGTGCTAACTGGCTTTGCTATGGGAGGAGATGACTATGTCACGAAGCCCTTCAATCCACTTGAAATTGTAGCGCGTATGAAAGCGGTAGAGAGGCGAATACACCATACACAAGCTTCAGACAATAAACCAACACTCGTCCATGACTTTGGTTACTTCTCCATAAATGAAATAACGAAAGAGTTAACCGTTAATGGCAAGACTGTGCCTTGTCCAGCTATGGTTTATAAACTTCTTCTTTATTTAGCTAAAAATCCAAATCGAGTCTTTACGAAAGCTGATTTGTTCGATGCTGTATGGGGAATGGACCATATCGCTGATGACAATACCATCATGGTTCATATCAGACGCATACGTGAAAGAATCGAACCAAACCCAAGCCATCCTCAATTCTTAATTACTGTTCGAGGTCTTGGTTATAAATTGGTAAAGGATTCTTCAATATGAAATCCATTAAACGAAGAATCGGTTTCCACTTCTCCATTCAATTTGTCTTTTTAAGCGTATTCATTATTACAGTCTTACTCATTGTCTTTTTTATGCTAGTCAACTTCCTAATGAATGAAGATGTAAACCGAAATTACCCTAAAGGGGCTTTGGAGACAATTGCAACTGAGGCTTGGATTGAGGAAGGTAAAGTAGATATACCAGAAATGTGGATCAACGAATTAGAAGAAAAAGACATGTGGATGCAAATTATAGATGGAAGCGGGGAAGCCCTGTATTCTGCCAATGTGCCTTCCTCCATTCAGCATACATATACAATGGATGAGATTCTGGCCATTCAAGAACGAGAATCGATCCAAACTTATGAAATTGTTACTTATATCGATTCCTTATTTTACGACCAACCCTACCTCTATATTTTAGGGTACCAGAACCAAAAGCAAGAACAGCTAGACGAATGGGTTCAGTCTTTTGAGGAGAAAGGACGGGTTTCTGAAGAAGGGGTTTCTCAAATCAAACAACAGATGGAAGAAACAGATGTTTACTTAGATGTTGTAAACTCTGAAGGAGAAGTTCTACAGCGGATTGGTTCTGGCCCTTCCCCTGAACGTTATACAACGATTGAAATTCCAGCAAGGCTTTCTGAACCTCAAAATTATGATACAAAAATTATGACGAAGCGACTTCCCGAAACTACGTGGATCCTTCACACACCAACAGAAGAAGGAAAATGGAAGTTCTCTTCGATTCAACAAATTTTAATTGTACTGATTAGCATAGGGTCAGCAACACTTCTTCTATTGATTGCTCTATCTATTTGGCATGGCATTCGGTACGGGCAACCCCTCTTACTCTTTATCAGTTGGCTTGAAAGAATGCGCAATGGAAATTATGAAGAGGTGTTCACAGAACGGGAACGCAAAAAATTATTTAACAAAAAGAACAAGATTCGCCTTCGTTATCGCCTGTATAAAGAAGTGATTCAGGAATTCTATGACATGGCCGAACAATTAGATCATGCGGAGAAAGAACGTCTCCTACTCGATCAACAACGTGAAGAGTGGATGAGCGGCATTTCTCACGACCTTCGTACTCCCCTGACAACCATTCAGGGATATGGTCATATGCTAGAGACAGGCTACTATGAGTGGGAGAAAGAAGAATTGAAAGACATGGGGGAAACAATTCGGAAGAAAGGGGATTACATGCTCGAGTTGATCCAGGACTTTTCCCTTATTTCTAAACTGAAACAGCAAGGCTTGCCTATTGAGTATGAGATAATTGATTTGAAAAAGACAGTAGAACGGAGCCTCAATAAATATCAGGAATATGATACGATTAGCGTCAACGTTGAACCCAATACTAGATTAGAGGCAAACCCAAAATGGATTGAGCGGCTGCTTGATAATTTAATCATTAATGCCTTAAAACACAATCCAACAGGAACATCCGTAACGATTACCTCTAAGGTTGAGAAAGATTGGATCTTTCTTTCCATTCAAGACAACGGCATCGGTATGGACGAGCATACACAAAAGAATTTATTTACTCGCTATTTCCGCGGCACGAATAGTGAAGAAGAGAGTGATGGAAGCGGTCTGGGAATGAGTATTGCTAAAGCAATAGTCCACGCTCATCACGGCTCTATTTCCGTGTCTTCTAAACTACAGAAGGGGACGACTATAATCGTTAAGTTTCCCATCCAACAAAACAAAAGATAAGAGATATTGGTTTAAGGGAGGAATGCATTCCTTCAAAGCGGAATTAAGATATAGAGACTTGTTATGTTTGACTCCAGATTGAAAAGGAAATAAAAAAGAAAGGATCGATTATATGAATTTAACTGCTAAAAATACATTACTGGGAGCTTTAGGAATTGAAGAGGTTGAAATGACAAAAGAACGTGTTGTGTTGTCTATGCCTGTAGATGAACGCACGCACCAACCTCTAGGATTTTTACACGGAGGTGCAAGCGTCGCCCTCGCAGAAACAGCGGCAAGCATTGGTTCAATTCTTCATGTGGATATGGAACAATACAACGTATTTGGCATTGAAATTAATGCAAACCATATTAAAGCGAAACGAAGTGGCACCGTGTATGGGATTGCTACCCCAACACACATCGGGAAAAGTACGATGGTATGGGAAATAAAAGTAGTAGATGAAGAAGATGAACTCATTTGTCTGTCTCGTTGTACCGTTGGCGTCGTGCCAAGAAAGAAATAGCCCTCCCTCTCCCTACAAGTGAAAGGAGTATTCACCATGTTAACAGAGGATCAATTAAAAGAATTAAAAAAGCAGCTATTAGAAATGAAAGAAGATGCTGAAAAAGAACACCATAACCATGATGGCTACTTAAATAACGAAGAGGACCAGGGCAATTCTGTTGGTGAGTTATCCAACGTAAATAGCCACCCTGGCGATCTTGGTACAGAGAAATTTGAACGGGAGAAGGCCTATACATTAAGTGAACATGCGGAAGAACAGCTCGATGAAATTAATGCTGCTTTAGAACGCATAGAAAAAGGGACATATGGATATTCCGAACATTCAGGTAAACCAATCCCATTTGAACGTTTACAAGCTATGCCAACAGCTCGCTACTTGGTGGAGGAGCAAGAAGAATCCTCTTAATGGAAAAGGCATATATGAGGCAAGCTACGTAACATAGATGTTACGCTAGCTTGCCTTCGTCTTTGTCTAATCCATGTGAAAGGAGTGCGAACAATTGAACAAAATAGTTAAAGGTATCCTTCTTTTTCTACTTATATATGGCTTGTTCAGCATTGCAGGGTTCTTATTTCCAATCGACCAAGAATGGTATAACAGCTTAGAAAAACCTTCTTGGACTCCATCAGGGTCTGTAATTGGGCTTATATGGGCAGTATTGTTTGCTTTTATTGCTCTTTCATTAGTCTTAGCATGGGCTTCTAAAGGATCTTTCTCTCCTACACTGTGGACAGTCCTAATTATTAATTATGTAACGAACCAACTATTTAGCTTCTTCCAATTTGAACTAAAGGCATTAATGCTAGCGACAGTCGATACGTTTATTGTTGCTGTTACGACTGCTTTATTAATCATCATGATCCGCAAATACAATAAAGTTAGCCCTTGGCTTCTCGTCCCATACTTTTTATGGACATCATTTGCGACCTATTTGGCTTTTACATTCTATAGGTTAAACCCAACCGAAACCTTCTTTATGTAAGAACCAAACCTTCTTTCTCTTTGTAAACGTTTCACAATTCCATTAAAATGTAGAAAGAAGTTATTGATTCTATGTGAACTTCTTGTTTAAATAGAAAAAAGAATCATGTTAGAGTAATACTCTAGGAAGAATGAGGGCGATCCATTTAGGGTATAGTTAAGAAAAACCTCTCGCCCCCATTAATCAATCAGAATTTAAAATGCCAATACATTTACTAGGAAGGGGATCCTCTCATGGCTGACGAAAATATGAGTAAAGACTTAATCAATGCTGCGTTTGAAAAGAAAAATGCAGAAGAACCTGTAGAAGATGAAAAAATAAAGGAAGAAGATAAAGCAACCGAAGGTGATATCATTACCTTCCAACGAGATGGACAACAACTTGAAGGAATCGTAACTTCCTCGAAGTTAGAAAACTCTGTGGTTGTGGATATGACCATTATGGATGACTTCAACGAGCGAAACTTAGATTTTGAGAAAACTGTTGTGGCTCATACGAAATACAGCATTAAGAAACGTCGCGACGTGTAAGCGGACAGTTCCTATGCATAAAAGAGCATCGCACTCTACTTAGAGTGCGATGCTCTTTTCTTTATAAGCCTCCTTACGAATTTGGGAGAAAGTTTCCGTTAGCCTTAGTCTAAGTGTAAGGTGGCCCGAGAAATCACTCGCTTTCCCCCTAGCACTCATTAAACAGAACGGCCTTCATCCACACTAAAATGCCTTAACTATGTGCTTTCATAAAAAAAGCCCCCCACACATAGGTGCAGGGGACTTGGTTTATATCTATTGCTAAGCAGCGTTGATGGTTTTTGTTCGTTTCTGTTCAAACCAAGGCCTCATTTTAATAAACAACGGCACAAAGAGCATTCCTACAATGATTCCTTTCATCGCATTAAACGGCATAATGAAGGCTGTTACGTAGGCCATCTTTGTCCCTTCTACCTCAAAGCCCATCAACCATGTGTAGGCTGGTAGAATAACAAGGTAGTTTAAAACAGACATACCAAGTGTCATTACGATGGTACCTGTAACAAGGCCAGATACAACACCTTTTACACTTTTGAAACGGTGATATAGCAAGGAAACGGGCAGGATAAACATGATTCCCGCTATGAAGTTTGCGCTTGCTCCAATAGGATCTCCACTTCCTAGCATGAAGTGAAGGCCATTTTTCATAGCCTCTACAATAATACCGGCTACCGGTGAAAAGATTAATGCTGCAAATAAAGCTGGAACATCACTAAAGTCCACTTTTAGAAAACCTGGTAAAAGCGGCAGTGGAAAGTCCAACAGCATTAATAATAGTGAAATGGTGCTCATTAACGAGAGCGTAATGAGCTTGAATAATTTGGATGATTGACCTCTTGGTTTCATCATCGATCTCCTCCTTCATCTTTACTCTCGATTCACATCCCAGATGAAGGTGAGCGAATAATCCTATCGTTCGTTCCATCAAAAAATCCCTCAAGCATTAAAAATCGCTTCAGGGGTGATAAAAGACCATAGGGAAATAAAGGTATCATATATACCTATTTTTCGCTCTACATCTTCTCCCATCCAGACTGTAACTGTCGGTCCCGGATTCTCACCAGGTCCACCGATCGGCACATAAGTACCAAGCGGGTCACGGACTTAGGACACCAAGTGGGCCCCTCACCGTCGGTCGGGAATTTCACCCTGCCCCGAAGATGGAATCGTATTTTATTGAGTACAATTCTCATTATAACGTCTAATTGAGAATTTGAACAGTAAAATGTTTCACAAAATGAACATTCATTCATTTTTGTTAAAATTGTTGTCCTAACTCGCTATATTATGCAGCCGATCTCATCTTCGGAACTAAATGACAACAAATAACCCATCCACATTCCTTCTCAACAAAACAATATTAAAAATCCCCCTCAGCATTTACACTGAGAGGGAGATCTTTATGTTAATCTTCTAGCGGATTAAGGCTTTCTTCTCCGGACATTTTCTCAATCATCGTCACAAGTAAATCGATTTCTTCATCAATGTCCTTGATACTTGCCGTTTCGACTGGTGAATGCATGTAGCGTAATGGCAAGGAAACAAGGCTAATCGGAACTCCTTTTCCTGTCAGACGCATCTTATCCGCATCCGTCCCTGTCATACGCGGCGTTAATTCATACTGAACACGCATCCCCTTAGAACGAGCTGCTTCTTCTAACAAGCGATTAATCTTAATGTTAATAGGAGCACCTTTCGCTAGAACAGGTCCACCATCTAGCTTAATGTCTCCGTGCTTGTTCTTATTTACATATGGATAATCCGTTGCAAATGTAACATCTACAGCAATGGCCATCGTCGGTTCCAGACCAGCAGCTGCAAAATAAGCTCCGCCCATGTTTGTTTCTTCATTTACTGTACTCGCAGCATATACTCCAACATTAATATCTTTCTCTGAGAGTTTTCTCAATACTTCTGCTACAATGAAGGAACCTGTACGGTTATCTAAACCACGCCCGGATATGTATCGGTCCATCATGATTTCTGGTTCACGTTTATATACAGCAAGGTCTCCAATTTGAACGAACTTTTCCATCTCTTCTTTCGATTTTGCTCCACAATCGATAAATAAATCATCAAGGCCAAAATCACCCTTTAGCCCCCCGTGATGTTGAGCATTCACACCAATGACACCAGTGAGAGTTCCGCCTTGCCCAAGAACGGTTACTTTCATTCCTACAGCCGCTTTTGGATTAATGCCTCCCATTTTATCAAAGTGCAAGAAGCCATGATCATCTACACGATTCACTACTAGAGCAATCTCGTCACTATGACCAGCCAAGAGAATTTTAAAATCTGCTTCAGGATTTAATACCCCTATCACGTTTCCAGCATTATCTGTTCGAATCTCATCCGCAAAAGGCTTGACGTATTCTATCCATTTCTTCTGAATCTCCATTTCCATACTCGATGGTGATGGAGTCTGTAGCATCTCTAACAAAAATTTCTGTTCATTTTGTTCCATCCACTATTCCTCCCTAATCGTTTCCTTCATCTTATCAATTTCCTTGACTTTACACCAATGCTAGGCTGTTCCAACCTTTTTATTCTTCCAAAACATATAAAACGAAGCCCCGAAAATAATAGCATAACCGAGGAAGCTTAAAGTGTCTGGAACTTGATTAAACACGACGATACTGATTACCGCTGAGAACAAAATATTGGTGTAGAAAAAGATTGAAATTTCCTTGGCCGGCGCAAATTTATAGGCAAGCGTGATCCCAAACTGACCTATTGTTGCAAAGACTCCCGCCAACAATAAATATAGAGTTTGCTGAAGAGACATCGGTTCATAAAGAAGGGCCGTGAACGGCAACAACACAACCGTCGAGAAGAAAGAAAAGTAAAATACAATTGTGTAGTATTCTTCTTTATCACCTAAGAAACGAAGAACCGTATAGGCAAGGGCAGCAAAGACTGCAGAAGAAACACCCGCCATATATGGAATGGTCTCTACAGAAAACTCAGGTTTAATAATGAGCAATGTGCCTAAAAACGCAATCACGATCGCAACAATTTGAAACTTACGCGCTTTCTCATTTAAAAATAAAGCGGAAAAAATAATTAAAAGAAACGGGCTTAGTTTATTCAACATATCGGCATCCGACAGCACAAGATGGTCAATAGAATAAAAATACAGCACCATTCCTAGCGTTCCAAGTGATGATCGTAATAGCAAGTACTTCTGGTTCTCTTTCTTCCCGAAGAAGCGTTCTTTATGATAGAGAACGAACCCAAATGCTATAAAAGCAGAGACAATGTTGCGAAACATCGTCTTTTGAACCGCTGGTAGGTCCCCCGAAAGTTTAACGAACGTCGACATCATCGCAAAACCGAAGGCAGCGCTTAATAATAGTAAAATTCCTTTATTCATGTTGCTCATGTTATTCCTCCAACAAGGTGGTCTTGATCGTTGCAAACGTTCGTATCTTATCCCCCTCACGTACCTTTGTCAACTATCTTGCCCCCCCACGGCCCTCTCATGCACCGCGCACCTGACCAGAATCACCACAAAAAAGGCCCAGTCAATTGATTGATTGGGCCTTTCCTTTCTATTTACGAAGCAATGGATTCGGTTGTTTTGGGCTGTTCTTTCTTCATCTTTCCTGGAATAACATTGAGGAACAAATTCAACAGGATCGCTGTTAGGCTTCCTGCCACAATGCCATTATCTGTGAGAATCTGAACTTGTTCAGGAAGTTTCGCAAATAAGTCAGGAGCAACGGTAACACCAAGCCCCATCCCAATGGAACAAGCGATAATTAACAGGTTCTCTTGCTCTTTTAAATCAACCTGACTCAACATTTTAATCCCATATGCAATAACCATCCCAAACATCGGGATCATAGCGCCTCCAAGAACAGGTTCTGGTATTAACGTGGTAATCGCGCCTATTACCGGAAATAATCCAATACCAATCAGCATAGCTCCTGCTATGTATATGACGTTGCGTGATTTCACACCTGAAAGTTGGACAAGCCCTACATTCTGCGAATAAGTTGTGTACGGGAAAGCATTCATAAAACCACCGAATAAAATTGCTAGGCCCTCTGCACGGTACCCTTTCGTAATTTCCTTTTCCGTAATCTTTTTGTTCGTAATGTCACTAAGAGCGAAATAGACACCCGTTGATTCAACCAAACTTACGATCGCCACTAGAATCATCGTTAACACGGGCGCTAATTCAAACGTAGGAGCTCCGAAATAAAAAGGTGTTGGTATTCTAAAGAACGCAGCATCTGCCAAGGAAGAGACATCGATCTTCCCCATAAAGATGGCCACCACACTCCCTGCTACTAACCCTATTAGAATGGAAACTGAACGAATGAAACCTGTAAACGCGCGTTGAAGCACAATGATTAATAGAAGAACGCCAAAAGCAAGGAGTAGATTCGAGGCACTTCCATAATCTTCACTCCCCGCACCGCCTGCTATATTATCCATAGCCACAGGAATAAGTGTAATGCCAATGATTGTTACGACAGAGCCCGTGACCACGGGCGGAAAGAAGGAAACGAGTTTACCAAAGATCGGTGCACACAAGAGAACAAACAAACCAGCAGCAATAATGGCTCCATAGATGGCCGTAATCCCAGCACTGCTTCCTATAGAAATCATAGGAGCTACTGCTGTAAACGTACATCCTAAAACAACCGGCAAACCTATACCAAAGAATCGATTACTGACAGCCTGCAGAATGGTAGCCACTCCGCACATCAATAAATCAATGGAGACGAGATAAGCTAATTCCTCTGCATTTAACTCAAGAGCACTCCCGACTATTAAAGGAACAATGACCGCTCCTGCGTACATGGCCAGCACATGTTGAAGGCCGATCGTTATATTTTTCATACGTGAACCTCCTCTTCTTCAAAGAATGTGACACGTCCATCTTGAAGGGACTGTATACGAGCCAATGATTCGACTTTTATTCCTTGCTCGCGCAGTGTATCTCCTCCCGTTTGAAAGCCTTTTTCGATTACAATTCCAATACCACCTACTGTTGCACCAGTCTGTTTCACCATATCGATCAAGCCTTGAGCAGCTTGTCCATTTGCAAGAAAATCATCAATGATCAGAACACGATCATCTGATGTTAAATATTCAGAGGACAAAGAGATTTCGCTCCATTCTTGTTTGGTAAAGGAATAGACCTTAGAGGAAACTAGCCCTTCTTTAAGCGTTAAAGATTTCCTTTTCCTTGCGAACAAAACCTTTACCCCCATCGCTAAACCCGCTGTCACAGAAGGCGCGATGCCTGAAGATTCAAGGGTGACAATCTTCGTTATGCCATCTTGTCGAAAACGCTCCCTAAAAGCTTCACCTATCTCCATCATGAAGAGAGGATCCACCTGGTGATTTAGAAATGAGTCCACTTTAAGTACTTGGTCGTTTATAACTTTGCCTTCTTCTTCAATTCTTTTCTTTAATAGTTCCATATAGTACTCCCCCTACAAAGACGCACTCAACAAAAGAAAAACCTCACAAAAGGCACGAGTATCGCGCCATCTGTGAGGTTTCCTTCTACAAATAATGAAAATAGAGCTAGTCTTTAACCTAGCATCCACAAATGTGTGCAATACTCATAGTCAGGCCATTTACGGTAGCCTGGTAGAAACTTGCGAGCCTTATCCTCGCCCTTATATGAGTACGTCCGAAATATTTTGTTGAGATTAATTATAGGAGACTAACCAAAAGAATTCAACCCAATTCTGGAAAATAACGAATATAGAATACTAAAACATCATAAACGTTCGTGTTTCTAAGAGGAGTTTTGAAATTTCTATAAAGGGAAGTCTATACACTATACACCAAGATATCTAGCATTTACTTATCTAACCATCTAACTACATTCAGGAGGCGATTCATTTTGAATATATGTAAGATAAATATTTATGTAAGCGACTTAGATTTCGCGATCCAATGGTACAGCGAAGTACTTGACCTCAAGAGATCAGACGATCATGATAACTACCCTACTTGCATTGATTTAATCCATGATCGTAACATACGTTTAACGCTTCACAAAACGGAACGCGATACGGAGATCGAAATCTGGAAAGAAGCCTCTACTATAATTACATTTGAAGTCGAAAACATTCGCGCCACTATGAAAGATTTAAAAGAACGGGGTGTGCGCTTTTATAACGAAGAACCTGTGTGGTTCCCAGACGGTGAACGCATTGCTTTCAATGATCCATTTGGAAACGTCCACGAACTTGCTGAAGTTAAGAAACAGGGCAATGAAACAATGGAGTGTTAAAGAAAAAGAACCTATTTTGAATAGGTTCTTTTTTTTATTATAATGCGTTTCAGGTATGGGCATACTTGTAGAAAAAAGCGGAGGTTTCGCATGAAGGTCCATTTACATCAAGCCATCCAGTGGTATTTTCGAACACCCGTCTTTCTACGGCTACTTCTAACTGTAGCCTTTTTTATGATTTTCTTCGGAGCCCTCGTGCATTGGGTGGAGCCGGAGGCATTTCCTACAGTCTTTGATGGGATTTGGTGGGCAGTCATTACTGGCTCCACTGTAGGATATGGGGATTACGTGCCTTTAACGATAGTAGGAAGAATCATTGGTATATTCCTGATTATTGCAGGAGGAGGCCTTGTTACATTTTATATGGCGACTGTCTCTTCCTCTACCGTAAAATACGAACGAAACTTATCTGAGGGGAAGGTTGAGTATAGAGGAAGTAATCACATCATTATCATCGGTTGGAATGAACGGACGAAACAACTACTTAATATGATTACGGATTATATAGAAGAAGAAAATATCGTCTTAATCGATAAATCACTCGATCAAATTGGCTATCAAGAATACAAACTTCATTATATAAACGGAGATGCATCTGAAGATAGCACCCTTTTGAAGGCACGAATTTCAGAAGCACGTTGCATGATCATCACATCAGACCCATCCAAACAGGAACATCAGGCGGACCAAGTCAGCATCCTTACAACTGTAGCCGCTAGAGGAATGAATTCCGATATGTTCATCATTACAGAAATCTTATTAAAGAATCAAGTGACAAACGCAAGGCGCGCCGGTGCTGATACGGTGATTCGTTCGAATGATTTCATGAGTACACTGTTTTTCCACGAGTTATACCGGGAAGCACACATTAAACCGTTTGATACCCTAGTCGCTCAGCTTTCTTCACAGCAATATAAACAAATGAAAGTACCGAAAGACTTAGTAGGAGAAACCTTCAAGGAATGTGCCTTAGCGTTTTTAAAGCAAGAAGAATTGCTGTTAGGAATGGAACAAAACGGAGAGTTATTCATAAACCCTCCGTCTCAATCCATTATTAAAGAAGATGATCACCTGATTGTGCTCTCCAACCTAAGTGAGTAAAATCCGTTCTAATTCTTCTACGAGTTCCTTCCCAGTTTCAATATATTCTTCAGGAAATTCTGCATCAGGGTCCTGAGGCTCTGAAAACTGGTCAAAGGAGGCACTAAGATTTCCAACATGTACATTGTCGTCTAATCCTCGCTGATACTTATGTGATAAAAGGTATGGTTCACCGAGTCTTACGGTTACTTCTTTATCATCTAGCTGACCATTCACCACAGAAAAGGGCACTCGCAAAAACTGATACCCCACTTCATCAGAGATTTTATAATCAAAGGAGCCATGGTCATAATCCCAGTTGCCTCCAATATCGTAGCCACGGGGTTTTAGCTTCTGCTCGAGATCAAACAATGAAAACACTTGCCCTTGTATCCCAGAAGGAATCGGAATCATGTTATCCCGCCTTTCTTTTTTCTTAGCTTACCCCAACCCAAACAATCGGTATTCACCCAAGATCGAATAAAAAAACGGCACCCTATAGCGAGGTGCCGTTTTCCTATGCTTTATACCAGTCCAATATAAGACATTAAAATTCCCACTACAGTCGCGATAAACGGAATAAGTAATCCTACAAAGAAAATATCTTTATAAGAATCTTTGTGAGTCATTCCCGTAATCGCAAACACTGTTAGCAATGCTCCGTTGTGGGGCAATATCGAAGCACCTGAAGCTAAAGCAGTAACACGGTGTAAAATCTCAGGATTTAACCCCATATCTAATGCTTGTTGATAATACTCTGATCCAAGAGCATTAAGGGTAATATTCATACCACCTGACGCTGACCCTGTAATCATTGCCAGAACCTGAGTTGATAAAGCATCAGAGATGGTTAGGCCACCTTTAATATTCAGTAATGCTTCTTTAATAGCTGGGAAAGCAGGCGCATTCTTCACAACTGCACCAAAACCAACAGCCGCACCAGTATTGACAACAGCTGTAACCGCACCCTTAGCACCATCGTTCATGGCACCTGTAAACTTCTTAAAGGACTTAAAGTTCAGAACAAATGTGAGAACGATCCCAATTAATAACGCACTTAGCATTTCTAGGTTTAGTACATTGATGGAAATTACAACAGCAAGAAGTGGTAAGAAAGAAAGGATTACATTTGGATCTTGCCCCTCTTCTTCTTTGGCCTCTTCTCCACCTGGTTCAGTAAATCCTTCACCAGCTTTCGTTAATTTGTTTGCACGATAGGAGAGGTAAAAATAGCCTCCCACCGCCATAATAAGACCCGTTACAATCCCCATAATCGGAGCCGCCATCATCGTCGTATTAAAGAACTCCGTTGGAATGTAGTTCTGTACTTGAGCAGTACCTGGTAAGGCTGTCATCGTGAACGTAAAGGCCCCTAGTACAATTGTTCCAGGTATCACTTTACGACTGATGTCAGCTTGCCTGAACAGGTTTAAAGCTAAAGGATACATAACGAATACCACAACGAACAAACTCACTCCGCCGTATGTAAGAATCGCAGCACCTAATAGCACACCCAAGATCGCCCTTTCTTTACCGACAATCTTCGATAAGAAAGAAGCTACTGTTCTGGCACTCCCTGTAACCTCCATTAATTTCCCGAATACGGCACCAAAAAGGAACACCGGGAAGAAATCTCTAGCAAATGATGCAAAGCCGGTCATGAAATCAGATGTAAAAGCATCGAAAATATCCATGCCAGATAGCAAAGCAACGATAGCCGCAGCGACTGGAGCAATCCACAAGATCGACCACCCTAAGTACGCCATGACCATTAAAGCAATTAAACCTACAATGATTGCTATCATGTTTGTACCTCCTAATTTTTGTTGTTAAATTCTTTAGATATAATTTCAATTAAGTTCCTAAAAAGACATACTTTATAGGACAACAGAATAATCCTATCTTCTTTAAAAACCACAATCCAATAATATGCTTCAATCTCAAACATTCTTTTTCTTGCTAAAATAAAGAAAATTATGCGTATTCCATTGTTAATCAAAATTTTTGAGTTAAACCTATAACTGACTTATAATTTCTTAGGTACGCAATGATGATCTAAACAAATAAAACCACATAAGTTGGGGAGGAAAAATAGTATGGTCGAAAATCAAGTAGTATTTATTACAGGAGCCGCACGCGGAATTGGTTATGAAATCGGAGAGACTTTTGCAGAGAATGGTGCAAAAGTAGTTCTATCCGACGTAAACGATGAAGGCGTTCAAGAAGCTGCTAAAGCTCTTACAGACAAAGGCCTAAACGCTATCGGTGTTAAAGCGGATGTAACAAGCGAAGAAGAGATCGAAGCTGCAATTGATCAAGCTGTAGAAACATACGGCCGAATTGACGTTTTAATCAATAACGCAGGTCTTCAACACGTATCTCCAATCGAAGAATTTCCAACAGAGAAATTCCGCCTGATGCAAGATATCATGCTTACAGCACCATTTATCGCAACTAAAAAAGTATTCCCTATCATGAAAGAACAAGGCTATGGCCGCATTCTAAACATGGCCTCAATCAATGGATTAATTGGTTTCGCCGGGAAAGCTGCATACAACAGCGCGAAGCATGGTGTAATCGGCTTAACAAAAGTATCAGCACTTGAAGGTGCCGAGCACGGCATCACAGTTAACGCTATTGCACCTGGTTATGTAGACACACCACTTGTAAGAGGTCAAATGGAAGACCTTGCGAAATCTCGCGGTGTTGAGCTAGAAAAAGTATTAGAAGAAGTGATCTATCCACTTGTACCTCAAAAACGTCTTCTTCAAGTAGAAGAAATCGCCGACTACGCTATGTTCTTATCTAGCGAAAAAGCGAAAAGCGTAACAGGACAAGCGATTGTCATCGACGGCGGATATACCGCTCAATAATTCAATTTTTCATAAAAAAAGAGGACCCATCTTTGGGTCCTCTTTTTTGTGTTGGATTGGGGGCTAGGGGTTGTGAAGATGTAGCAGGGGGTTGAGGGTGAGGCTGAGGCTAGGGGCCGGGCTTGAGCCGTTTTGTCCTGAACTTGAGCCATTCTACTTCTCTTTAAGCCATTCCTTCTCCTCTTAAACCATTCTTTGCTTTCTCGAGCCGTTATTTTGGCGCCTTGAGCCGTTTTTGAACTATCTCAAGCCGCTTCTCCCCTCACTTGAGCCCCACTCTCCTTACTTGAGCCGCAACCCCGCACTATGCCAACAGAGATTCCGCTTGAGCCATCTCGGTCTCATCTTGAGCCACTCTTCCCCTTCTTAAGCCGCTCCTTCTCCTCTTAAGCCACTCTCCTCATTCTCGAGCCGTTATTTTGGCCTCTTGAGCCGTTTTTGAGCTTTCTCAAGCCGCTTCTCCCCTCACTTGAGCCTTCATTTCCATACTTGAGCCGCCTTCACCTCACTCGAGCCGCCTTCGCCTCACTTGAGCCGCCTCACCTCACTCGAGCCGCCCTCGCCTCACTTGAGTCGCCTCACCTCACTTGAGCCGCCTTCACCTCACTCGAGCCGTCCTCCCCACCCTACCCAGAACAACAAAAAAAGCGAGCACCCTCACCAGGTGCTCGCTCTAACACTTATTTATTTAAACGTTGTTCAAGTTCTGCTTTCTGCGCCTCAAAGCCAGGCTTTCCAAGTAAAGCGAACATGTTTTTCTTATAAGCTTCTACTCCAGGTTGATCAAATGGATTCACACCTAGAAGATAGCCGCTGATGGCACATGCTTTCTCAAAGAAGTACACCATGTAACCGAATGTGTAAGCATCTAATTTCGGAACGTGGACGATTAGGTTTGGTACCTCACCATCTGTATGAGCAAGCATAGTCCCTTCGTATGCTTTCTGGTTTACGAAATCAACCGTTTCTCCTGAAAGATAATTCAGACCATCTAAGTTTTGTTCATCTTCCTTAATCGTTACATCGCTCTTAGGTTCTTCAACATGAAGAACCGTTTCGAACAAGTCACGACGTCCATCTTGTATATACTGTCCCATTGAATGAAGATCAGTTGAGAAGTTAGCAGAAGAAGGGAAAATTCCTTTTTGGTCTTTGCCTTCACTTTCGCCAAATAACTGTTTCCACCATTCAGCAAAATACTGAAGAGAAGGTTCGTAATTGACAAGCATTTCAATGGTCTTCCCTTTGCTATATAAGGCATTTCGAACGGCAGCATACTGGTAAGCAGGGTTCTTCTCAAGGTCTTCTTCGCTTAATTGTTGCTGAGCAAGCTGAGCTCCATCCATCATAGATTGGATATCGATGCCACTTGCCGCAATTGGAAGTAGTCCAACTGCTGTTAGAACAGAGAAACGTCCACCCACATCATCAGGGATTACGAAGCTTTCATATCCTTCTTCTGTAGCAAGTGTTTTAAGAGCGCCTTTTTGTTTATCTGTAGTCGCGTAAATACGTTTACGAGCTTCTTCCTTCCCGTACTTATTCTCTAAGAATTCACGGAAAATGCGGAAGGCAATAGCCGGCTCTGTTGTAGTACCACTTTTAGAGATGACGTTAATCGAAACATCTTTGTCCTTAATTGCATCAAACAGATCATTCACATATGGTGCACTAATGCTATTACCAACGAAGAATACTTGAGGCGTATCACGCTGGTCTTTAGAAAGTTCATTGTAGAACGAGTGGTTTAACATTTCTAATGCCGCGCGAGCGCCAAGATAAGAACCTCCGATTCCTACTACTAAAAGAACATCAGAGTCTGATTTAATTTTTTCTGCAGCTTTTTGGATACGAGAGAATTCTTCCTGGTCGTACTGTTCAGGAAGGTCTAACCAACCTAAGAAGTCATTTCCTGCTCCCGTTTTATTGTGTAAAGAATGATGTGCAAGCTTTACAGTTTCTTTTATATTCGTTAATTCGTGTTCACCGAAAAACGGCAACGCTTTTTCATATTCAAATCGAATGTGAGTCATTATGTATCCCTCCAACTTATCTTTCTAAACTTCACTTTATCGAAACGCTTACAGCAAATCAAGCGATCTTAAAGATGTAAGCGAATACAGTATAGATTTTCTCCAAAAATCGTTCTAAAGAAACAGAAAGGCAGGCTGCGAACAGCCTGCCTTGTGAATTATAGAGACATTTCTAAAATTGCTTTTACATCTTCGTCATGAAGTTCTTTGAAGTTACCGAAAGGTCCGCGTTTCATTGCACGGTCTACGATCAGATCAAGTTGATCATTACCGATGTCATAATCAGCTAATCGCTCTGGAGCACCTAGGGAAGTCCAGAATGCACGAAGTTTATCGATACCTTCAAGAGCAACTGTGCGGTCGTCTTTTCCTTCAGGGTCGACGTCAAAGACGCGAACTGCGAGCTGTTTGAAACGATCTACGTTGTGATCTAAGTTGTGCTTCATCCAGTTCGGGAAGAGAATAGCAAGTCCGCCTGCGTGCGGAATATCGTAAACAGCTGAAACAGCATGCTCGATGTTATGCGTTGCCCAGTCTCCACGGTAGCCCATTTGAAGCATACCATTTAATGCAATTGTACCTGCGTAAAGGATCGTTTCACGATGCTCATAAGACTCAAGGTCTTCAAGCAATTTAGGCGCTGTTTCAATAACAGTTTTTAAAACACCTTCAGCCATACGATCTTGAACGGGTGCATTTGTTGGCTGGTGGAAGTACTGTTCGAAGATATGACTCATCATGTCCACCATTCCATAGATAGTTTGATCACGAGGAACGGTTAATGTGTTCGTTGGATCTAAAATCGAGAACTTAGGATTTGTAAACGGTGGTGCACCCCATCCGTATTTCTCATTTGTTTCCCAGTTCGTAATAACAGAACCTGCGTTCATTTCTGAACCAGTCGCTGCCAGTGTCAGAACTGTACCAAATTCAACGGCATCTTCAGGAGTCGCTTTACGAGTTACAAGGTCCCAAGGATCTCCGTCGTATTTAGCTCCTGTTGCAATGGTTTTAGTAGCATCAATAACACTACCGCCACCTACTGCAAGCATAAAGTCAATATTATTTTCTTTAGCAAGCTCTACACCTTTTTTCACTGTCGCTAAACGTGGGTTAGGCTCTACACCTGCTAACTCTGTAATCGTTACATTCATATTATTTAACTTATTGACAACTTGGTCATATAAGCCATTCTTTTTAATGCTTCCGCCACCATATACTAGCAGCACATTTTTTACATCGGAAGGGATTTCCTCTGATAATTTCTCTAGCTGATCTTTACCAAAGATTAACTTCGTTGGATTATGAAAAACAAACTGTTCCATGTTGGTAAATTCCCCTTTCAGAATTAAGTCCAGTGTCTATTATGTCCAAAATGAAATCAAAGATCAAAAAATCAGCTTAAGAAGGGGAACATATAGGCACGAATGTCAGCACACACACTCCAGGCATTGGCTTAACATTTTTGTATACTTCCTTAAAAACTACAAAAGCTACTACAGAATCATATTCAAATAATGAAGGAGGAATAGATCATGAGTACTCTACAACGTATTGCTTTATTGTTAGTGATTATCGGAGCTGTTAACTGGGGACTTATTGGATTGTTTCAGTTCGATTTAGTAGCAGCCCTATTCGGAGGCGGAGAACAAAGCGGTGCATTTGCTCGTGTTATTTACACACTTGTGGGCATCAGTGGTCTAATCAGCCTAAGCTTGCTATTTAAGCCAAGTGAAGAAATGGCTGATCGCACAGAACCAGAAACCGAATAAAACGAGTATGGTTATATGGGGATCTTTCCTCTGACCACATCACCATAAAAAAAGGCCGTCCCTATGGGACAGCCTTTTTTCTTTATTACTTACGGAAAGTATTTTCGCGCTCTTTGGACTGGTTAATCCACTCATCAAGCTTATCTTTAAGCGTGTTGAAGCCAGCTGGTGTACCTTCTTCTTGCTGAGCAGCAGCTTGTTGCTTTTGCTGTTGAGGCTTACGCTGTGGTTGCTTCTCTTGCTTAGGAGCTTCTTGAGTCGCACGGATTGATAAAGAATATTTACCTTTTTCTTCATCAATATTAAGGATTTTAACATTTACTTTGTCACCAACATTTAGGTGCTCGTTAATGTCTTTAACGAAGCCATGAGTAACCTCAGAAATGTGTACTAAACCTTGTACTTCTTCGTCTAAAGCAACGAATGCACCATAAGGTTGGATGCCTGTTACTTTACCTTCCAATACTTGACCTTGTTCGAACTTTGCCATTGCTATACAACTCCCGATCTGTTTATATTCGTTTTATTTTCACGCAATTAATGATTATATCACAAGACCTCATTTTTCGCAAAAGGAAACCGGACAAAAATCCTATTGCATAGGCATAAACAGCTTCTCCCCATCCCCTAGGATTTCTCCTTATTTACCCCTTCACAGAATGTGACCCAAAGAGGTTCAAAATGTTGTGACAAATTCAGATTAAATCGTCCTTTATGTATGATAAGATAAACGTAGTAGCGTTTCAAGAAATGGATAAGGAGGCATTCTGATGAGTTTAGGTAAGCAGATTCGTAAGCAACGGGAGCGATTAGGGCTCTCTTTAGAGGAATTCGCTGTTCGCGTCCGGACCGGACAACAAACCATTGAAAGAATCGAAAAGGATGAACACATCCCTGAATTACAAACGATCTTAAGAATATCCACCGTCCTTGATATGCCAGCTTCTGAATTATTAGAGAGCACAACCACTGAATCAGAAGTTGATGAGGAGTTGAAGAATTTAATTATGGAAGTTGGCGTCAAACGAACGAAACTGTTCCTCCGTCACGTTAAAGAATTTTCAGAAGATGATGTGTTGAAGGTTATGGAGATGCTAAAAGAAATTAAATATAAAAATTAAAAAAAGAGGTTTAACCTATATAAAATACGGTAATATTGACTAATGTAAGACTTTCTCGTATTCCCCCTGTGAGGCAAAGCGTACTCGGCGCTTTGCTTTTTTTTTGCCTTCTGCATGAAAATCCTCTCTTCGTAAACGATAACCTTATGCCCAATCATTCCAACCGATTCAAACGTTTATTTTTTCCTTAAAAAGGATAAACATTATTACGATCTTTTTCTCTTATCCAATCTAATTTTGGAGGTTAAAGCACTGTGAGCGTAACAAACATCCATGTCGAAGACGAGTGGCTCGAACACAACGGCGTTAACATCGCCTACCAGCGTTACACATCTCCTCCTACAGGTACAAAACCTGCGTTGATCTTTGTGCACGGATTTTTATCTTCTAAGTTTTGCTACCGTTATATGATTCCTGAATTGCTCGATCAATTTGATCTCTATTCCTTCGATTACCCACCTTTTGGCAACAGCGATAAGAATGACGCTTATGAATTCTCATATAAGAATTTTGCCCATATTATCATTGAATTAATGGATCAGCATCATATTCAAAAAGCTTCCATTGCCGGCCATTCTATGGGAGGGCAAGTGGCTCTCATCTGCAGTCACCTTTTCCCTGAACGAATTGAGAAGCTGATCTTAATGGCCCCTTCCACTTATATGAAAAAGCTTGGCTTTTGGCTACAGCATGCCAGCCGATTGCCCATTTTCCCATTACTTTTAAAACGTTATTTATATAAGAGGGGGGTGTACCATTCTCTACTTGATTGTGTACATGACCCGCACATGATTAATAAAGAGATGATTCAAGGATATATGCAACCTTTCTTTAAAGAAGAGATCTTCAGATGTTTGTCTAAAATGATACGAGACCGTGAAGGGGATCTGCCAGCAAGGCATTTACGAGATATTCGAGCCAATTGTTTAATATTTTGGGGTAAAGAAGATAAAGTCCTGCCTGTTTCACTTGGATATCGATTAGTACAAGATTTACCTTCAGCAGAACTAGAGGTTTTTGATCGAAGTGGTCATTTGTTACCAGAAGAGATCCCTGCTGTCATAACCGACAAGATTAAGCAATTCTGTTTACCCACCAAGCAAGCGACCCCTTAACAGGTCGCTTGTTCTTTTTCTCCCTTTTTTCTCATACGGATTGTTTCGTTTTTCCACGATTTTTTTGTATCATACTAATAGAAATGGAACTACTCAAGGAGGGAAACGATATGACATTTAACGAAGTTGTAGATCGACGTAACACACGCTCTGTCAAATGGGACCTTACAGAGCAACTTTTTAAAGATAAAGAAATCCTGCCTATGTGGGTGGCTGACATGGACTTTCAGACGCCAAAGCCTGTTATCGATGCCCTAGTAGATCGTGCAAGCCACGGAATTTTTGGATATACAGTAACAGACGAAGCCATTCATTCCATTATTAAAGAATGGCTATCGAAAAGGCATGACTGGGAGATCCAAACGGATTGGCTTACCTATAGTCCAGGGGTTGTGCCTTCACTTCATACCATTGTTGAGGCCTTAACAGAGCCTGGAGACTCCATTCTCATTCAAACACCTGTTTATCCACCTTTTTATGATGTCATTAAGAAACATGACAGAAGCATTGTCACAAGCTCTCTTTATTTGCAAGAGGGTCGCTATGAAATTGACTTTGAAGATTTCGAGGAAAAGATCCAAAACGTGAAGGCTTTCATTCTGTGTAATCCTCACAATCCGGTTGGACGAGTGTGGACAAAAGAAGAGTTACAGCGTATGGCTGATTTATGCACGAAGCACGATGTCCTTATATTCTCCGATGAAATTCATGCTGATCTTATCTATGCTGGACATAAACATGTTCCAATGGCATCCTTATCAGATAAGGTTGCAAACAGAACGACTACGTGCTTGTCACCAACGAAGACTTTCAACATTGCAGGATTACAAGCATCTTATATTGTGACGCCTGAGTCTGAAATGAAAAAGAAAATTGATGCTCAATTCGGCCTTCAGGGAATTAACATGCTTAACACCATGGGGGTAACAGCCATTGAATCTTCCTACGCTCATGGCGAGGAATGGCTTGATGAATTAGTTGAAGTGTTAGATTCCAATAAGGAATTACTCATGAAACGCATGCACGAGGAAACGGACCACATTCAGATTATTGAACCTGAAGGTACTTACCTCGTATGGATGGATTGCCGGGGACTAGGCTTATCTCATAATGAACTAAAAGAGTTTATGAGAACAAAGGCTAAAGTCGGCCTAAACGACGGGGCTTCCTTCGGAAAAGAAGGCGAAGGATTCATGCGTATTAATATTGCTACACCTCCTCAAACATTGAACGAAGGCATCGACCGTATTGTCGAAGCCGCTAATAACCATCGAGGCAACGGTTCGAATTAATTCACAATCCATGGTATCGTAATGGGTAGGGCTATAAAGAAAATACCAAGACCCTTTCAGTTCTAGAAGGTAAGGTGAGAAACATGATTAATCGTAAAAGTAAGCGAGAAATTGAGTTGATGCATGAAGCAGGAAAACTTCTAGCCTCTACACACAAAGAAATCGCAAAAATGATTAAACCTGGTGTTACAACGATGGAGATTGAAAATTTCGTTGATCGTTATTTAGCTAAACACGGCGCTACACCAGAACAAAAAGGTTATCAAGGCTATGAATTTGCCACGTGCGCTTCAATCAATGATGAAATCTGCCATGGTTTCCCTCGTAAAGAGGCCCTTAAAAATGGCGACATTGTAACCATTGATATGGTTGTGAACTTAAACGGCGCGCTAGCTGACTCTGCGTGGACCTATACAGTCGGGGACGTCTCAGAAGAAACACAGCGTCTCGTCGATGTGACGAAAACAGCTCTATATAAATCAATTGAGCAATGCCAGGTCGGAAAACGTTTAGGTGACATTGGCCATGCGATTCAATCGTATGTTGAAGGAGAAGGCTACTCTGTTGTTCGTGATTTCACAGGACACGGAATCGGTAATTCCATTCACGAAGAACCAAATATTCTTCACTACGGAGAAGCAGGAAAAGGACAGCGCCTTAAAGAAGGTATGGTCATTACTGTCGAACCGATGGTGAACACAGGCACTTGGCATTCTCAAATGGATGAAAACGGATGGACGGCTCGAACAACGGACAAAGGATTATCCGCACAGTTTGAGCATACAATCGCCATTACAAAAGAAGGACCAGTCGTTCTAACAGAACAAGATGACTAAAAAAGCTGCCCAACATGGGCAGCTTTTTTCTATTCTTTCTTCTCTTCTTGTCCTCCATCTTCAGAAGGGTCTGAAGGCGTGTCCTTTTTAGAAGCCTCTTCGAGCTGTATGACACCACAAGCTATTCGATCTCCTGAATCTCCCGCAGGCTGAGTCAAACCATCATCGACACCTTCATGAATGACTAACGACGTCCCTTCATCTTTCAGTAAAGACATCTTTCCATCCATTAACGTCGCTCCCTGGACTGCTAATTCTGCATTGACTTTCCCAGACGAGTCTGCTTCCACATTTGGCATGTCCCCTAAATGAGTTCCTTTTGGATTCATGGCTCCATGCTCCTTTTTATCTGGATTCAGATGATTTCCTGCAGATTTAAAATCCGGGCCTTCACACACAGGATACTCATGTACGTGAATACCATGAAGTCCTGGCGAAAGGCCTGTTAATGACAGTTTAATCGCTACTGAATCATTCTCTTCTGAGAATTTAGCTGTTCCAAGTGCATCACCAGCAGGATTGTACATTTCTATTTCAAAGGCGGCTCGATTTTGACTAGAACACCCTGCCACCCATAAAGTTAGGGCTAAAATGACACCAAGTTTTCTTACTCTCATTTACTCTCTTCCCTTCCACCATACTTACCCTACAGTGTTGACCAGTTCCAATTCTTTTAACCCCTTGGTCTTTATTTCTAAGGGTAATCTTTTCAATTCTGTGAACCAAATTGAACTTCTCATATGAAAGCGGTACACTAAGTGTAAATGCTTGATAAAGGAGAATGACAGATGCGTAAGATGTCCATATTTTTTATTGGACTGCTGCTCTTGGTTACAGGATTAACGGGGTGCGGAAGTGAGGAAAGTAAGCACGACAACCATGATGATCAACAGCAGGTAATGGGGGACCTTCAGGAAACTACAGCAAGCAAAGAAGCTCTCCCTTCTTTTTTAGACAACAAACACGAAGACATTCAAACGATTTATCAAGGGGCAGCTCAACATAAGGAATTGCTTGAACAAATGCCTTGTTACTGCGGATGCGGAGATAGCGTAGGACATATGAACAACTATGACTGCTTTATTCATGACCAGGATAACCAATCTGTTGTATGGGATGATCACGGCACGAAATGTAATGTATGTTTAGAAATTGCCGCTAAAGCAATGATTGAATACAGTAAAGGGCAGTCCGTTAAAGACATACGTCATATGATTGATGAGGCATATAAAGAAGGATATGCTCCCCCGACCCCAACGCCTCCCGTTTCATAACAGAAGCCTAGAACAAAAAAAATCGAGCACAGGCGCTAAAGACCCATGCTCGATTTCTTTATTATGTCCCTCTTTAACGTTCATCTACTTGAACTCTTCTTTATCCTTTGAATCTTCTTGAGATACAGAATGTTCACCGGTTTGACCAAACTCTTCTTCCGCCCGCTGTTCTTGCTTTTTGTTTACGCTTATAATCCACCTCATGACAATGACAGCACCAATAGCAAAGATTAATAGAGAGATGACAGCGGGAATGTATTCCGTCTTGTCCTCCGGGAAGTAAAGAAATTCCATCATGATGCATCCACGCCCTTTACTCTTTCAGAAGTCCATTCATTACTATTGATGATAACGATTTCCAAAACCAATGGCAATAGCTAATCTGTGACAATTCCTTTTCCCTTCCAGATTTGATACGATATAAAGAAAATAGATTCCAATCAGGAGGGAATGGAGATGGCGGAACTAGAAGTTGGAACAATCGTAAAGGCGCACTATAAAACAGGGATTTACGCAGGTGAAATTGTTGAGGATCGGGGTGCTATGTACTTAGTCAAAGTACTAGCCGTATTAAAACACCCCCAACAAGGTGATCTACATAATCCTGGGCAAACGGAAAATGTCTTTTTCCATCAGCGTAAAGCACTAAGCCAGTTTGAAAAAGCAAATGTAGCTAAATCAGCTGTACACTTTTATTCTGATGAGGTCCCATCCTATGAAGAATCATTAAAGGATGCACTAAATGGATTAAGAGAGAAACTCAACAAGAAAGATAATGACTTCTCGAAACTTGCCCTACAACGAGTAGATGAGTTAGAACACCAGTACTTCTCGTGAACAATGACATGAAAACGGCTCTCCACTGGAGAGCCGTTTATTTTTAACCAGGAACCTTTAAATTCTTTTTCTTCTTCTTTGGTTTCCCGTAAATTAAATTCGTAATTTGCGGGGCACGTTCGAATAACATCATCCCCACAAAGGCCGCAATAACAATGTAGATCCCACTAAACACTTTAATAACACCTGTTGCTAGAGCAGCAATAACAACCGAAAACTCTCCCCTCGAGCAAATGGATAAACCAGCCCGAAAAGACACCCTTTTCGAAAGACCATAAAGCCTTCCCCCGATCATACCAACTAAAATCTTCGCTACTAATGACCAACCAAGGAGTGTAATTAACAACCCAACTTTCGGAACACCGTCTCCAAATTCGATTGTCGTTCCAAAATAAACAAAGAATAGAGGAAGCATTAAATCTTTTACAGGTAGCACAGTCTGTTCCACCCGTTCGATTTTTCCGATTTCAGCAAGCATCATTCCTGCAAGAAACGCTCCCAATACTTCTGAAAGACCTAAATAGAGAGCCAGTCCACCATAGGATAGAGAAATCCCGATTAAAAGGGCAATTTTAAAGTCCTCATCATCAATCTTCTCAAGCAACTCTTCAAAGCGTTTGAACAGGGTCTTCCCTAAGAGAATGGCTCCTACGGTCAGACCTATAATCTTCCCGATAAGAATCAATAAGTCCACCGTTTGGAATTCCCCGCCACTTGTCACACCCATTAAGACTGCGACAATAATGGGAGCAACTAGATCTTCAAAGATCAAAAGAGCGAGGATAAACTCTGTTTCCGAGTTCGCCATTCGGCTTGTGTCATCAAGCAATTTCGCTGTTATGGAGGAACTTGTTGCATATGTAACGCCCCCTATTAGGAAAGATGTCAGAAGATCCAGCCCAAACCCTAAGCAGATTACAAACGAGATTCCTAAACTAAACGCAACATCCAGCAATCCCGCAGGCCAGATTTTCTTCGCAATTCCACCTAATCGTTTGATGTTGAACTCAAGCCCCAGAAGAAAGAACAGCAACACAATTCCAATCTCACTCGCAAAATGCAATATTTCATTTCCATGTATGGCGTCAGCCAGGACAATACCTAACAAAATATATAAAATTACATTCGGAAATTTGATCTTGATACTTAAAAAGCCAAGCCAAAAAATGAGCAAAAGAACGAGCCCGGCTCCTAACAACGTGGGCACTTCAACATGCACGGGAATCATTCCTCCCCTTTACACAAAGCAGTTAGCGAAGAAATTTGATCTTTCTTTCCAATGGCCATCAGCACATCCCCTGCTTGAAGCGTCGTATACGCTTCTGGGATCGCGATGATATCGTCTCCTTTTACTAGTCCAATGATGGTGGCACCTGTCTTGTTGCGAATCTCTGATTCTTCAATTGATTTCTGCGTAAGAGAAGAAGCCGCTTTGATCTCGATCCAGTCCATCACAATCTGATTATTGAACATCTTCAGTTTATCGGCATCTACAGGCTGATAGGTTGCGCCGAGAAGTTGCGCACCCAGCTCTCTCGTTTCATCCGCTGTTAAGTCCATGCCGAAATCCGCTTCGTCACTGTCAGCATCTTCAAAGAAGTACAGTTCCCGCTTACCAGTGTGATGCACAATCAATACAAGTTGACTGTCTTCAGCTGTCGTAAGAGAGATTTTTTGACCAATTCCTGGTAATTTAGAAATAGATATGTTCATTACCCCAAAAGCCCCTTTCCTTCCTCCACATCTTTCCTACGTCGGATGAGAAGTATAAGCATAGTTTATTAGAGCCCTTTCTCTTTCGTGAAAAAGAAGGGCTCTTTCATCAGTTTTTCCATTTACTCTTTATTGTACCAAGAGATGTATGGAAAACCTAGCCACGTACGAATTTCTGCTGAAATCGTTACCATTTGTTTTGTAACCACTCTTGTGGTACCTTTGAAACGTAAGCTTGAAAATTAAGGAGGTATGTTCCGATGAGTGTACATATTGGTGCAAACAAAGGAGATATAGCTGATAAAATTCTATTACCGGGTGACCCCCTTCGCGCGAAATACATCGCAGAAAACTTTCTAGAAGATGTAACTTGCTACAATGAAGTACGTGGCATGTATGGTTACACAGGAACGTATAAAGGAGAACGCATTTCTGTTCAAGGGACAGGCATGGGAGTTCCGTCGATCTCCATCTACGTTAATGAACTCATTCAAGAATATGATGTGCAGAAATTAATTCGTGTTGGATCTTGTGGAGCGCTTCAAAAAGACGTGAAAGTACGTGATGTTATCTTAGCATCTACTTCATCCACAGACTCTCAGATGAACCGCATGACGTTCGGCGGCATTGACTACGCGCCAACAGCTGACTTTGGTTTATTAAAAGCTGCCTACGATACAGGTGAAAAACAGGGACTTAAACTACGTGTTGGGAACGTCTTTACAAGCGACAGCTTCTATCGCGATAACGCTATGGAACTATTCGACCAACTTGCATCTTATAACGTATTAGCAGTTGAAATGGAAACAACAGCCCTTTATACTCTTGCTGCAAAATACAACCGCGAGGCCCTTTCCGTATTAACGGTTAGTGACCACATCCTTACTGGTGAAGAAACAACATCAGAAGAACGCCAAACGACATTTAATGAAATGATTGAAGTGGCTTTAGAAGCAGCTATTCAATAACTTTACTTAACCTGGGTCCTGATGGATTCAGGTTTTGTTGTACTTCCTGTAAGACAGCTTCCCCAAACCATGCTATACTTAAGCAAAGCGACATACCTCTAAGACCTATAATAAATCATCCCCAAGCATGAGGAGGTGAGTATATTGATTGGAATTCAAGCCGAATACTCCAGAATTCAAACACCGAAATCCACTCTAATAAAGAACCATCCCGTCCAAGACAACCAAGAAATAACCCAGACCCAAAAAGAACAACACGCCGGATATACTCAACACGTCACAACCTCTCTAGAGAAAAGCGACCTTCACTATGGCCATCTATTATCCCCTGAACAGAAAGACCAACTAGCTGAACTAAAGTCTCGGGAACAAGAAGTAAAGGCCCATGAGCAAGCCCATCAATCTGTAGGAGGAAAGTTTGCAGGTGGAATTAGCTACGATCTACAAAAAGGGCCAGACGGTCAACAATACATCGTCGGCGGAGAAGTTCCGATTCAAATGCCTGATAGCAATCATCCAGAAGATACTATAACAACAATGGAGCAGGTTCGTAACGCAGCACTAGCTCCCGCAAACCCTTCTTCCCAGGACATGCAGGTAGCTTCCAAAGCTTCTCAAGCTATTTTACAGGCACAATCTGAGCTAAGAAGCGAGGAGTTTAATACGAAAGACAATTCCCAGTTCAAACGAGCATCAGATACTTATAAACAATACCAAAATGCTTTTATGGTGAAAGCAGAACCGCTTTACGAACAATTTGCATAGAGGAAGCGCACAGAACTTCCCTCCTCTTCATATAGTGTTATGTGAAGAAGGAGGGTTTTGTATGTATTATTATCCAGTGTGGATTCCCTGCGCCCCTCAAGCGTATGGTCCTTACCCTATGCCACCATCACGCCCCTCTTACCCAGAAGTTGATCCTTCCACCTTAACAGACTCGGCCAAAGCCTTTCAGTCGCTCATGTCAGATGCTCATATTATTATCGAGAAATTCGCCACTTCCCCAAGTTTCTCACAACAAGTCATGGAAGCTGCTCAACAGTCCAATAAAGAAAAAGTGAAACAGTTGTTAGAAGGGACTGGCATCAAGCACCCAATTAAGATCCGCTACAATCCGGACGGTCTTCATCTTACCCTAACTGCTCAATCCCAAAATCAAGACTGTTGTAAAATGGAACTCGCTTTTCATTGGTAAAGGTGAGTTTCTTTCTTTATGTATGATAGCAGGGAGTGGCAGAGAGGATACACGATCACCACAATACAAAAGTGCCAGCCTCCACTAAGGGGAGAGCCGGCACTTTTCACGAGGTCGTTGCTTGATCAATAGTAGGTACAAATTCTATTCCATTATAAATTCATAATATAAGTAGCTAGCGTACGAGCCATAACTCCTGTTGGACCTTTTGGACCAAGGTCATATGCTGCTTCAGCCTGGGAAGTACCTGCAATATCCAAATGAACCCAAGGAGTAGATTCTGCAAACTCTGCAAGGAAGGAACCAGCCATAATGGCATGTCCTTTACGCCCTGGTGAATTGTTTACATCTGCTAGTTCACTTGAGCGAACGCGCTTTTTGTAGATTTCGTTATAAGGAAGCTGCCAGATCAGTTCATCCGTTTCTTTTGAAGCAGCATCCACTTTAGCATATAACTCATCGTTATTCGTCATAGCGCCTGTCATCCAATCCCCTAATGCAACGACAACGCCACCAGTCAGAGTGGCTACATCAATAATTCGATCCGCTTTATGATGTTTGGCATAGGTGATTCCGTCCGCCAGAGCTAAACGGCCTTCTGCGTCCGTGTTTAGTACTTCGATGGTTTTTCCACTTAAGGAAGTAATCACATCGTCAGGTTTAAAGGCACTTCCACTAATCATATTGTCAGTAGAAGGAATGACTGCTACAACATTTTGTTTAGGCTTCAAGCGACCGACAATTTCCATAGCCCCTAACACGGCGGCAGCACCACCCATATCTCCTTTCATACCTACAATGCCATCTTTTGACTTAATGGAATATCCACCTGTATCAAATGTAATCCCTTTTCCGACAAGTCCTACAACATCGTCCCAGGTTTCTTTACCTTGATACTTTAGAACGATCATTTTAGGAGGTTCGGTTGAGCCTTGATTGACAGCTAAAAGCGCTCCCATCCCGAGACGTTCCATATCTTCTTTCTCTAAGATTTCTTTTTCAAAACCAAAATCTTCAGCTAAGGAGCTAGCATATTCAGCTAGATCTGTTGCCGTTAATAAATTACCAGGCAATTGAACAAGGTGCCGCGCTGTATTCGCGCCGTGCCCTAGAGCTGATCCCTTTTCAAGGCTCTTCTGTAATTCAGACTGTTCCTGATCCGATAAAACGGTCACGCGATCCATTTGAGTCACAGGTTTCTCATTGTTTGTCTTATAATTATCAAATTGATATGGGCCCATAACCATTGCTTCTGATAAAGCTTCTGCTGCAGCCAGCTCGGAAATTTGATCCGTCTGGAAGCTATTTAAAACAAAAGTCGATTCTGATTGCCCATCCGCTTGCAATTGCTTGAAGAGACGGCCAAACGCTTTCTTCAGCTTTTGAGAAGTTAGTTCTTTCTTCTTCCCAAGTCCCACCACGTAAATACGCTTTGCAGTCGTTTGATTCAACGTAAACACTTTAGAGATCTTCTTATAATCATTGGATAGATCCCCATCTTGTATGTACTGATCTAAAGCTCCACCAAGGGCTTCGTTGAGCTGTCCATACACAGGTTGATGCTGTTTGTTTTCATGATAGAGCCCAAATACAAGGGAATCTGTTTCTGTAAATAATGCAGTAGTTGGTTGTATTGTAAACAATCCATTCACCTCCACCTCCATTATACAAAAAATATCGACAATTGAGTAAATTCTGGTTTTGTTTATCCATCCTATTCCTCAATAAATCCGACACCTCGTTGAACAAGACTTTTAGAGGAGGATTATGGTATAATGTTGAAACATTCACAAATGGAAGAGAAGCGGTTTTTCATCTTTTCTCTCGATCCCCTTACTTAACTTTCACACAATTTTTACAATCATGAGCACCAAGTAACGGTTACACTCATGTTAAACTAATAGGACTACAGTGTACGAATGTTTCAACATGCAGAAAGGAAGGATTATACACACATGGAGATCTTCAGCAACTTTCCTCTATGGGCATCGCTATTTGCGATTGTCTTCGCCCAACTCGTAAAAATTCCAATACAATTCATCGCAATGAGAGAGTTTAATCCAGGTCTCGCTTTTGCAACAGGAGGAATGCCAAGCAGTCACTCAGCTGCTGTTACCGCCCTCGCTACTGGTATCGGTATCCAAGAAGGTCTTGGTTCAAATATCTTTGCCCTGTCTTGCGTATTCGCTATTATCGTGATGTTTGACTCAACTGGCGTCAGACGCCAAGCTGGTGAGCAGGCCATTATGCTGAACCAACTGTTAAAGGATTTTTCCCATTTCGTTGAAGAAGCGCGTCTTTGGAACTCAAAGGCAGAATACCAAAAGCGTGAAGAATTAAAAGAACTGCTCGGACACCAGCCTATTGAAGTCTTTTTCGGCGGAGTAACAGGTGTATTGTTGACCATTGTTCTACATACATTATTGTTCTAAAGAATCCATCCATACTCTACCGCACGTGCGGTAGAGTATTTTTATGCTTTAATCTTTTCGTACCCTTATGTTAAAACCCAAAAAGAGCCTGGAGTGCATATTACTCCAAGCTCTTCGTCTGCTGTTTTAAAACATCGTTACCCTTTATAATCTTGTCTAAATACTTGTAGGGCCTCATTATTATTGAGTGTCGATAGTGTTTCCTCACTCAATTTACCTTCACCGCGTTTAACGACATATACTTCAACGTGTTTTTTACCCCACTCTTCATACACGTCTTCTACCGTTTCATAATATAAGTCAATTTTGTTTCCTGTGATGGCTGATCCTTTATCAGCTACAACACCAAATCCGTAATCTGGGATATAAAGGATGGTCCCAAGAGGATATACAGATAGGTCAGCAGCAATGGTGGAATAAAGGTCACGCTTTACTTTTACGCCAGAATAAGTAATTCCGTACATAGGGTGGGATGCATCTTTACCAGTTGATTCAACCCCAGCTGTGTATCCTGTAGCCAACACCGTTTCTCTTGGATACTGAGAAAGGTCCATGGCCTCTTCTATAGTAGACGGTCCTTCTACTTGCTGGCTTGAAATGTACCTAGTCTTGGCAGCAAAATGGTTCATTCCTTTTTTCGCTAAACGAATAGAACGAAAACTTTCTTCACTTGAATCCGATTGATAATGGAATAACGAGTTCGTTTGTTGCTGGATCCAGCCTGAAATCTCTTTCGCCGAAACATTCGTAATGGACGTAAAGGTCGTGCTTAACGCACCCAGAAATAAAACTACCATCAACATACGTTTCATTGTTTTTTTCATTGTTTGTAAACACCTCACTAGGTGTCATCTTTTCCAAACAATTCAGTAATTATTCAATAGAATAGAGCTTTTTAGATTCCTTTAGCGGAGTGAAGGGTGTCAGACACCCTTCACTCCGCTAAAGGAATCCATAAAAAATAAGCAGGAGCTCTCCTGCTTATTTAGAACATTTGATACCCTCTAACTCGAAGCATGCGAATAACGATCCCTGAGCAAATAGCACCAGCTAGCCCTGAAGACAAGATGACTACATCAATCACTTGGAGATTTACCAAATGGGTCATTGCTGTTTCTAGGGAATCACTAAAGGCTGTGAAATAATCAAATGTCGATATGTTATCAACAATAAAGATTATAATAATCGGATATAAAAAGGCAATCAGCCATGTCTTTCGCAACAACATATTAACGAGAAATGAAATCCCAAAGAACAAGACAAAAAATAGTAACACAGAAACAATAGCCTGAAAAATAAACACCGATGCTTCCTCCTGTCTGATCAATCTGTCCTAATACCCCATTGACCACATAGTAAAACGGTTTCTTACCATATTTTATTATGTTCTAAATAGAAAAACAAGCTATATTAGCAGAAAGAAGTCATCAACAAAAACCAGCAGATCAAACGTGTTAAAAATCTCGAAGCTAATCCATATAAGGCTTTTTGGCATAAAAAAAGCAAGGAAGATATCCTCCCTTGCTTTTCACGTATTTATTTCGTGAAGATATTAAATTTACCTTTTTTAAGAAGTAATCCAATTCCACCTAATTTAAGAAGGTAGCGGTTATCGATAATCTTCTTCATAACAGAAGCTGTCCAACCGAATAGCTTCTTGTCACCAAATACAACACCGATTGCCTGACCTTCACCAAGGGAAGCAACAGTACCTTTTAGGTCTGGTTTGAAACTTTCTAGATTGTCTTCTCCGTTCACAATCTTCTTAACGTTGCGTGCTGTTGTCTCTGCTTCTTGGATCGCAATTTGAGCTGTCGGAGGATATGGACGGTCATTTTCAGGGTTCATGATTAAAGCACAATCCCCTACGATGAAGACATCGTCGTATCCATTAGGACGAAGATCGTCACGAACTGGTACACGGCCACGGTTTGTTTCAAATCCAGCTTCTTCAACTAGAGAGTTACCGCGAACACCAGCTGCCCAAACGACTGTATTCGTTGGGATCTCTTCTTGCTGCTCATCTTTCTCAACAAGAATTTTGTGTTCTTCTACCTCTTTAATCATTGTGCCTACTTTAAATTCAACACCTTTACCTTCAAGAAGGTTCATAGCGTACTCTACAAGCTCTTCATCGAAACCTGGAAGAACAGTTGGAGCAGCCTCTACGTTAATAATACGAACTTTCTCACGAGGGATATCGTATTCTTTACATAGTTCAGGTACTTTATTTGCAATTTCACCCACAAATTCGATACCTGTGAAACCAGCACCACCTACAACAATGTTTAGAAGATCTTGACGTTCTTCTTTTTCATTGTTATAACGAGCAAAGTTGTACTCGATGTGCTCGCGAATTAGACGAGCTGCGTTGATGTTACTGATTGTGAATGCGTGCTCTTTCAAGCCTTGAATTCCAAATGTTGCAGCTTCAAATCCAAGTCCTACCACAAGATAGTCATACGTTAATTCACCGTTCTCAAGTTGAATCTTCTTGCTTGAAGGATCAAGACCTACTACCGTATCTTGTACGAAATTCACACGGTTAAAGTTAATGACGTCACTGATCTTGATGCGAGTACGATCGTGGTGAAGCGTACCAGCCGCGTTTTCGTGAAGCCAAGTCGTTTGATAATGGTAATTATGTTTGTTCACTAACGTAATGTTCGCCTCATTTGAGCCCAACATCTTTTGCAGTTTAGCAGTAGTGATCATTCCGCCATACCCAGCACCAAGTACAACAATGTTTGGTCTGTTCATACATATCACTTCCATTTACATAAATTTTTCAAAATACACTGCATATCTTTACATCCGTAATTGTGACTTCCTTCACGAATTACGGCATAAAAAAAGACACCTATGATAATAGAATTGTCATAATTTCGTAAAATATTTTCTAAAAATCATCATAGTCCTTTTTTCTACAATTTTCAACCCTTAATTGACAAATCAACGACATTCAGACATTTCAAATATTTTTCCCCGCGAGCCGATTTTTGATATGATAAAGAGAAGGCAATCATAAGTATGATAAAATAGAAACTGGAATGAAACTCTTAGAATGGGGGAATTTATTGTGTCAGAAAAAGTGTATGACATTACCATTATTGGTGGTGGCCCAGTTGGTCTCTTCACCGCTTTCTATGGTGGGATGAGACAAGCTAGTGTAAAAATTATCGAAAGTCTTCCTCAACTTGGTGGACAACTCTCCGCTCTTTACCCTGAAAAGTATATCTACGATGTTGCCGGCTTCCCAAAAGTACGTGCGCAGGAACTTGTGGACAACTTAATTGAACAGGCGAACCAATTTGATCCATCAATTGCGCTTAATGAAGCGGTACAAGAAGTTGAGAAACTAGAGGATGAAACCTTTAAACTCACCACAAATAAAGGCGTACACTACACAAAAACCATCATTATAACAGCCGGAAACGGCGCCTTCTCTCCACGTCGTTTAAAAATCGATAACTGTGAGCAATTCGAAGAATCGAACTTGTTCTATCATGTCGATAACATGGAACGTTTTGCAGGTCAGAATGTAATGGTCTGTGGTGGCGGGGATTCCGCTGTCGATTGGGCGCTTATGCTTGAGCCTATTGCTAAGCAAGTCACACTTGTTCACCGAAGAGATAAATTCCGTGCCCACGAGCATACTGTAGAACAACTTCATAATTCTAGTGTGAACATTATGACTCCATATAATCCAGAAGAATTAGTTGGTTCTGGTGGATCAATTGATCAGGTCGTACTGAAAGAATCTAAAGGTGAAGGTACAGAAACCCTTGATATCGATTCCTTGATTGTGAACTACGGCTTCATTTCTTCCCTTGGCCCTATTAAGGATTGGAGTTTAGACATCGAGAAGAACAACATTGTCGTTAACTCTCGAATGGAAACAAACATCAAAGGCATTTACGCAGCTGGTGATATTTGTACATATCCAGGTAAAGTAAAACTTATTGCTTCCGGATTTGGTGAAGGTCCTACAGCTGTCAACAATGCAAAAGCATATATGGATCCAAAAGCAAAAGTGCAACCAATGCACTCTACAAGCTTATTCGGTTCTTAATTCCTAAGATAGCCTCCTCTAAGGGGGCTATCTTTTTTCTGTTACTCTCCATCTTCCTCTTGATCTCCCTCTTTTGTTTGTTCTGTCGTTACATCTTCCTTAGGTTGATCTTTATATTCAACATCATATTGATTAATTAAGTACGTACCATCCTTTGGTGCGAAGGTAGCTGTAAGCTTATACTCTCCATATATTTCGGTCTTGTTCTTTTGGACAATTTGATAACTCTGTTCTTCGACCTGTTCAAATGTATAGGTTTGTTCAGGCAATAAGAATGGAGCATACTCCCCTGTTTTCACATACAAACCATCTTCTTTTTCTTCAAACATGCCCTCTACCAACTGCTCTCCTACATCTTCCACCACAACTTGATTTAAGTTCTCAACAAGTTCATCTTTCGTCTCAAAATCTTCAACCTTCCCCTCTTCAGTCGTTTCTGGTTGAAGAAGAGAGCCTAAATTCGTTAATTTACTCGTAGCATCTTCCTTCGTAAAATCACTCGAAGATTGATTGCTATTGCTTCCCTCACCATTCTCAGAAGAAGTTTCTTCGGACTCATTCATTTCAGTGTCTTCTCCCGTTGAATCTCCAGACCCTGAATCATCTTCTGTTTGACCACAAGCACTAAGTATAAAACCTAACATACCCAAAACCATTAAAAATCCTTTCCAATACCTCATCCTTACCCTCCTACTAATATTGACCTTACTAAACCATTAACCCATTTCCACACACTTAAACGTACAGAGCACACCCTTTATCCCGTTACAATACTAACGCGTGTCTGACACGCTTCTTCACTGTAAAATGGTAAAGGGTGTCTGACACGCGTTGGTTCTTTAAAAGGGAAAAGAAATAAAAAATCCCGCAAGCCTTTTAAAGGCTTACGGGATTGAATCCGGTAGGGTATTAGCAATCTTTGTTTGGTGCACCAGCGTTTGTTGCAGTACGGAAGGAAGAGCCACAACCGCAGTTTGCGATCGCGTTCGGGTTATCAATGGTAAACCCGCCTCCCATCATGTTCTGTTTGAAATCGATTGTGGTTCCTTCCACAATAGCTAAATCTTGCTTATTTATGACTAAGGGAATGTCGTTTACGTCAAATGTAGTATCAAGTTCTTCGTTAATTTCACTCTCAAAACCCATGGCATAAGATAGTCCACTACAACCGCCGCCTTTGACTCCGAAACGTAGGCGAACATTTTCAGTCTCTTCGTCTTTCATCATTTCCTGAATCTGCTGGCTAGCATTATCCGTAATGTTAATTGTCATACAAGTACCTCCTTACGTCTTTCTTATCTCCAGTATACTAACAAATCCCAAACTCTTCAATTTTTCAAACCAGATCAAGTACCTACTTTGCAAGCATGAGCAAAAAGACTTGTGGCGACCTAAATATTTTAGTACATTTGAACTAACCATTAGCGAAGGAGGGTACATATGAGCGAATCGATGCATCCTTTATACGACAAACACGTTCAATGTCCATTCTGTACTCATTCATTCCAAACCAAAAAGGTCCGGTCTCGATTCACTCGCCCTATTCATACAGATACAGACTTTTGTACTATGTACAAAGACGAACAGAATAGCCCTCTCCTTTACGTCCCCATTGTATGTCAGCAATGTGGGTACACGTTCACAGATCAGTTCTCCAACCTAATGTCTGATCAATCCCGAGAAGAGATATCCAATCGCATTGCCAAACGTTGGACTCCTCAAAACTATTGCAAGGAACGAACCGAAGTAGAAGCCCTCAACGCATATAAGTTAGCGATCTACACAGCCCAATTAAAGAAAGAGAAAGCTATTGTTTTGGCAGGATTATACCTAAGAGTCGTTTGGTTGTATCGAAAAAGGAAGGAACCTCAGGAAGAGGCCAGATTCATGAGACTCGCTTTGAAGATGTATAAAAGGGCTTATGAAGAGGATGATCTAACTTATACCGATATGAACGCCCTTCGTGTGCTTTATCTTATTGGAGAATTAAACCGACGTTTGGGGCTTAATGAAGAAGCTATTCGATATTTTTCTCTAGTGGTTCAGAAGAAGCAATTAGCATCTGACCCTAAAATTATTACGATGGCCAGAGACGCATGGTTTCAAATTAGAGAAGATCAAAAAAGTTCCTCTTTAAACCTTTCCACAACCGGAAATTAAAAGACCTGCAGATGACATCTGCAGGTCTTTTCTATTTAATACATTAGAAGTTAAGTGTATCTAATTTATCGTTTGAAGTTTCTTCATAACCCTTCATGTACTTAATGCGGCGTTGAAGAGATGTTTCGTTAACTTGCTCATCAGCATGGTAAGAGGAACGAACCAACGGTCCAGCTTGGCAGTGTTGGAAGCCTTTCTCCATAGCAATTTGGCGAAGCTCTTCAAATTCATCTGGATGGTAATATCTTTCTACTTTCAAGTGTTTCTTCGTAGGTTGAAGGTACTGCCCGATCGTCATAATATCGACGTCATGAGCAAGTAGATCATCCATTGCCTGCATGATTTCTTCTTTTGTCTCCCCAAGACCAACCATGATACTAGACTTCGTTGGTGTGTTTGGAGCTACTTCTTTTACGCGTTGTAGCAGTTCAAGAGAACGATCATACGTTGCTTTTGAACGAACTCTTGGCGTTAGACGACGAACCGTTTCAATATTGTGGTTGAAGATGTCTGGTCCAGCATCCATTAGCATACGGAGGCTCTCATAGTCCCCAGCCATATCGGACGGAAGAACCTCAACGGTACAACCAGGCTGGCGGCGGTGGATGGCTTTAACTGTTTCGGCGAATACATAAGCTCCACCATCTTTTAAGTCATCGCGTGCTACAGCTGTTACAACCGCGTGCTTAAGATCCATAAGCTCTACGGACTCCGCCACTTTTTCTGGCTCTTGCATATCCAACTCGTTTGGTAGACCTGTTTTAACGGCACAGAAACGGCAACCACGCGTACATGTATCACCAAGAATCATAAAGGTAGCTGTTTTACGTTCACTCCAGCACTCGTGTATGTTTGGACATCTTGCCTCTTCACAAACTGTATGTAGGCCGCGTTCACGCATAATTTTCTTCAAGCGATTGTAAGATTTATTAGTCTTGATGTTAATCTTCAGCCATTCGGGCTTGCGTACGTGTTCTTCTTTTTTCGCCATGTTTACACATCCTTATACTTTTATTTAAAGCAAAAATTGTTAACGATAATACGTCCATTCATCCGTCCCATACCGAGTGCGTACAAGCTCATCTACTACTTGTTTTTGTTCTTCCGATAGTTCGTATGGTACTAATTCTACATCGAGACCTTGTTCAAAGCCAGCTTTAAAAGCCGATTTCACTTCTTCTATCGGCACTTCTCGCTCCGCAACCTCGTTGATTGCAACTGCTTTACCCCCAAATGCTTTACGAGCTCTTTCTTTCACACGCTCATTTGGATAGATAAACATATCAAACAATGTTACATCATCCATTGCAATTGGTAAGGAGCCATGTTGGAGAATAACGCCTTTTTGTCTCGTTTGGGCACTTCCTGCAACTTTTCGTCCTCCGACAATCAGTTCATACCAAGAAGGTTCGTCAAAGCAAACTGCGGAACCTGTTTGTTTTAGCTTCCCTTCTGGTATTGAGAATTCCGCGTCTACTCCCAAATTTCTGAATCCTTGCAATAAACCTTCAGAAATAACCCGATACGCTTCTGTTACCGTTGGAGGCATGGAAGTATGGTTTTCTGAAACAATCACACTATATGTCAGCTCATTATCATGAAGGACCGCTCTTCCGCCTGTTGGACGGCGCACAATTTCAAACCCATGTTCCTTAACAGAATCAACGTCAATCTTTCCATCTATCTTTTGAAAATAACCGACTGAAACAGCAGCAGGTTCCCAACCATAAAAACGAATAACTGGGGGAATCTCACCCTGACTATGCCATTTTAACAACGCTTCATCAAGCGCCATGTTATAAGCAGGGGAGGCATAACCCGAATCTACATAATACCATTTCTCTGTCATGCTTGAGCCTCTTTTCTATACTAAAGAAATCCTTTACCAAGGTAAAACAACAAAGTATATTCTAACAAGCTACCTAATACTTGTAAAACCCCCTGCATCTTCTATGTAAGGAAATAAAAGAAAAACGCAGGTAATAAAGCCCGCGTTTTCTTTTTGGTCGTGAAGTTAGAACAGGGGATTCTCTTCGATGTGTTTATACACATTTTCAACTAACTCTTCTGGCGTTTCACCTGTCACTCGATCTCCGTTGACGAGTGCAAATAAACTTTGGGAACACAAGCCACAATGGCTTAGACATCCATATTCTATCACATCAAGCTCAAGATCTTTTTCAAGCTCCTCTAGAGCTTTTTGAGATCCGCTCGCTAAATTATTTATACAAAATTCAATTATTGGGTTCACAAGATCCACCTCTGCTTTACTAGTATGGTGAATCCCCTCTTCAAAGATACATGCTACCATATTCTAGCCAAATTCGACAACGGACTTACTCATTGTTTTTTAATCTGTATAACTAAAAATCCGATATACTGTTATAAGACAGGAAAGGAGTCCTGCTTTTTCTTACCCATTCGTTTGAACTCCCTTTTCTTCAATGGCAGAAAAAACGGTTTTTAAACGAGGGTCTCCTTCTCCTATGACTTTACCGTCCATAACGATTAGCGGATAAAAAAATTCTTCATCCTCAATTCGCTTTATATAATCCGCATGCTCCTCTTCAACCGCTGGAGTTGAAATATCCACATATTGAAATTGAAAGTGCTCACCAGGATACTTGCGCCCAATTGCTGCTTGCAACCATTCAAATGTTTCCTTAGAACCCGGAGCATTTACACAACTCGCACAGCGCTCTTCCGCTCCATAGACCGTTATTTCGATTTGCCCCATCCACTCACCCCTCAGAAAATATGACCTACTTCCCATTTTACAAAATCTTTTGTAAAATATAAAATCATTTTTGGAATCGTATAAAGTGAGCAGAGGGATTATATAAACTTCGGAAATAATTCGATTTCACACTACGAGAAATTCAGTTCGCACAATAGATTTTTTTGCTTACACACTTTATAATAGAGATATAGGAAAGGAGAAGATGGATGATGGAAAATGAAGTACAAGAAGTATTGAATAAACTTCGTCCCTTCTTACTACGTGATGGTGGAGACGTTGAATTAGTAGATGTAGATGAGGGAATTGTTCGCCTTCGTCTTATGGGTGCATGCGGAAGCTGCCCAAGTTCAACAATCACCCTAAAAGCCGGGATTGAACGTGCACTCGTAGAAGAGGTACCTGGAATTCACGAAGTAGAACAAGTCTTTTAATTTGTAGCAAGTATTTGGCTATTCACTATATGAACGAGCTTGTAGATGATTCTACAAGCTTTTTTTATGTTTTTCTTTTCTTCTATAGTTGGTTTATTAAAGGCCTTTTAATATTTGTTCCCTTATAGGGGGAGGACTGTCTAACACTCGAGAACTGAGAGAATGTTTCAGTTCACCCTATTATGGCAAAGGTGGGCCTGGAAACTGCGAGACTCTCTTGGGCGGAAGAGCCTAGGTGAGCCACAGGAAAGCGGGTGGTTTCCAGGCCCACCTTACGCTCATTCTAAGCTAACGAAAACTTGTGGGATTAGGAGCAAAGGGTAGAAAAAAGCTGTTCTCCCAACAGGGGAGAACAGCTTTTATTATGCCTGTTGTTGCTCTTGTACTACTGGAATTTCGTCTTCGCGGCCTGCTTCGGAGCGTGCGATAATGACCGCTGCTGTTGCATCGCCTGTTACGTTTACGGCTGTACGACACATATCGATCAGACGGTCAACTGCAAGAACAAGTGAGATCGCTTCTACAGGGAGGCCAACTGAAGTTAGAACCATGGAAAGCATGATTAAACCAACTCCTGGGGCACCTGCTGTTCCGATACTTGCAAGCGTTGCTGTCAGAACAACTGTTACCAGATCACTAAAGGCAAGGTCAACACCATACATCTGAGCGATGAACATAGTTGCTACACCTTGCATAATGGCTGTACCGTCCATGTTAATCGTTGCCCCAAGCGGCTGGACGAAACTGCTTATCGGTTTTGGCACATTCAGCTTATTTTGAACAGTTTTCATAGATACTGGTAATGTACCTGAACTACTTGATGTACTAAAAGCAACCACCATTGCTGGCGAGAAGTTCTTGAAGAATTGAATTGGATTCATCTTACCTAGTAACGCAATAGCAGATCCATATGTGACTACAAGGTGAATCAGTAGGGCTAGTAAGACTACGGCCAGATATTTCACCATCTTCAATAACGAGTCACTGCCTTGTGAACCAATTGCATCAGCAATTAAAGCAAATGCACCATAAGGAGCAAACTTCATAACGAGTTGAACAAGATACATTAAGACTTCATTCGCTTGCTCCACTAATCTATATAAGTCTTTGCCTCGAGTTCCGATTCGTGATAATCCAATACCAATAAAGATTGAAAAGGCTATAACCTGAAGCATGTCCCCTTTCACCATAGCGTCAAGTGGGTTCGAAGGGATGATATTAATGAGCGTATCTACAACTGGCGGAGCTTCACTTGCTTCAAAGTCCCCACCTTGCATCGCTGACCCACCAGCACCTGGTTGAAAGAACGAGCCCAACCCTAAGGCTAAGGTGAGGGCAATCGCTGTAGTGACAAGGAAGAATAAAACCGTTTTGATTCCGATTCTCCCTAACTTTTTCGGATCACTAATTCCTGAAGTCCCAAGAATTAATGAAACAACGACAATCGGTACAACAAGCATCTTAATCAGGCTTACAAATAGTTGACCTACTGGATAAAGTAGGTATTTTTGAGTGTTATCATAAATGGAAGGGTCTAAGCTGTTTAGCAGTAATCCTACTAATACACCTAGTCCCATTCCAAGTAAGATTTTTTTCGTTAATGACATCTCTTTCCTCCCCCTCATGCTGGTATACTATTGTATATATAAACACCATTATAAAAGAGAGAGTTCAAGTAATTCAATAATAGTTCGAAAAATCTAATACACCCATTTATCACCAGCCTGCTATATCCCTGCCGTTTTAGGTCACATGTATCTAAATTTCTTATCATCCAATAAACTATTCACATCTGAATGTATATACAATTAGTATTATGAATGAGGCGCCAACCTTAACCTGCTCCTACTGGAGTTTTTGCCTCTTTTCCATTCAGGACGTGTTGAATATTATCAAGGCAAAGCGTCATCATCGTTTTCCTTGTCTCTTCAGAAGCTGAGCCAATGTGAGGGGTAGCTACAACTTGCTCTAAAGTTAACAGGGGATGATCCGCAGAGATGGGTTCATTCTTGAAGACATCTAAGCCCGCACCTGCTATCACGTTTTGGTGAATAGCATCGTACAGTGCTTCTTCATCAACCAAAGCTCCACGAGAAGCATTAATGAATATAGCTCGACTTTTCATTCGTTCAAACGCTTCTTTATTAAACATCCCCTTCGTTTCCTCAGTTAATGGTGCTAAACATACCACAAAATCAGATCGTTTCAGCAGCTCTTCAAATCCTACATAAGTAGCCCCGATTTTTTCTTCCGCTTCCCTTTTACGACTGCGGTTATGATAGAGGATCTCCATTTCAAAACCAGTAGCTCGTTTAGCAACCGTTTCTCCAATTCGTCCCATCCCTACGATACCAATGGTTTTATGATGAACATCTTGCCCCGCCATTAAGAGAGGAGCCCAGTTTTCCCAAGAGTTATTTTTTACATATCGTTCTGCTTCCATTAAGCGTCTTGCTGTAGCTAGAAGTAATCCAAATGTTAAATCCGCTGTTGTATCTGTTAATACGTCCGGTGTGTTTGTTACCACAACTCCTGCTTCCTTGGCAGCGTTTAAATCAATATTGTCATATCCAACAGCAAGGTTTGCAACCACTTTTAGATTGGTTTGTTTTTCAAATATCTCGTGATTAACCTGGTCACTTAACATAGTAATTAACGCATCAGCATGTTGAACCTTCTCTAATAGCACACCTCTTTCAACAGGTACTTCTTCTTCTGGCCACATTTCAATCTTAAAAACAGACTCAAAAGCTTCAATCACCGATTCAGGCAGCTTCCTAGTAATATAAACAAATGGTTTTGACATCTAGATCCTCCTCTATTGCTATAGTAGTTGCCATTATAGCATGAAGAGTCTTATCATTTCTTTTTCAGAAGGCTGTATAAATGGGATGAAATGCTCCTATCCGTACCTTGGACAATTCCACCCTCTCCTCTTACTCACCAATCCAGAATAGGAATCCGAAGACGTTTATAATCAATATGCACACCATTAAAGAATTCTTTCAATTGTTTCTCATATTGATCTTGCTTCTGAAGCAATCCACGATATTCTTGTTCAAGGTCATTCTGCTCCCTTTCTCCCGCACTTAGTGTACGTTCTAAGACATCAAAGAGATGAACGGGATAAATAAGCCTTGCATAAATTAAACGCCAGCTAAATACGGATAAAGGACGAGTACTTTCATATTCATCAAGCATTGATCGAATAGGAGGGTAAGCCTGGTTCCCGTTCTCTAACAAAGAGTAGCGGATCCATTCAGCAAGATCCCTCGCCGGGTGATCATATACTAATGTATGAGGCCAAATGGTTTGGGACATCATGGAAGGATGAAGGCGTTGAAAGGTGAAGGTGCCCTGGTCGTTCGATTCATATCTCCAATCTTGTTCACTTTCTTGCAAGTATTGGATTGCACATTCTGATAACCCCTCCACGTACGGAAACGTTTCAATAAATAGCCTTCTCATAGATGAACAGGGGCGTTCGTTCCATTGAACCTTATACTGCTCAAACCAAGCATCAACTTTGTCTTCCCATAAGGATTTCCATTGGCCATATCTTGAAATGTGTTGGGGTTGATAAGGATATTGATTCCCGGCTTCATGAAGAGTCGTAAGCCACCGACCATTTGAGTCACTCGTGGCCCCCCAAGGGACCTGGACAAACATATAGTTTTGACCATCCACATTTGTATATAATTTTCCCTCTGTTGTAAAAAGAGGGAGTCCAATCTGAGGCGTTCCTTGATTCCTTATAAATTCACTAATCGAACGTTGCTCAAATACCTCGTCATCCATTCCTTCTTCATAAGGAATTAAGAAATAATATCCGTCGTTTCCTTCATAACCAAACAGCCCATTTTCTTGTATCTCTTTACCGAGGTATACCTGATATTGTTGATGAAGTTGGTCTCTCATATAACCTACCACCCTTTTAGTTGCTCTTATCTATATAGATATGTATGATAACGATAAGCATGATTGGATCTCATGCACGTTTTTCAATTAGTTTCATACCATACGATATAGGTAATAGTATGGATATACTCGATACTTAAGAAATAGGTGATAATCATGGCAAAAGAAAAAATGACACAATTAGAACAGAAAGCACGTGAACTATTAAAAGAACGCGGCGTAACATTAGATGACATTGCAGAGCTCGTACACTATCTTCAATCTAAGTATCACGATAATCTGGAGATGGAAGAATGCTTACACAACGTAAACCGCGTCATTGCGAAACGAGAGGTTCAGAATGCCATCTTAACTGGTATTGAACTTGATATTCTTGCTGAGAAAAAGATGCTTCAATCCCCTCTTCAGGAAACAATTGAAACAGATGAGAGCTTATATGGTATTGATGAAGTGATTGCATTATCCATAGTAAACGTGTACGGATCAATCGGATTCACAAACTACGGCTATATTGATAAACAAAAACCGGGAATTCTTGAAAAATTAAATGATAAATCGAATGGGTGTCATACCTTTTTAGATGACATCGTGGGAGCTATTGCAGCTGCAGCCTCAAGCCGCCTAGCTCATAGCGATGCCAACGAAGAATATTAATAAGTCATATAAAGTAAAAAAAGAAGCTTTCCGGATATCCGGAAAGCTTCTTTTTTATAAATGTGGTATCCATTCATCTAACGTTTGAATGGTGTACGTAGGTTGCTGGTCATATTGAGATAACTGCTCCTTCGTGGTTACCCCTGTCTGGACATGAAGCGTATCCATGCCAGCATTAATACCAGCTAAAATATCGGTATGATAGTTATCTCCAACCATTAGTGTCTCTTCACGTTTTAGGTTGATCGCTTGCATAGCTTGTTCCATAATAATAGACTCCGGCTTACCGATAAAGGTCGGCTCTACTCCAGTAGATACAGTCACAACAGAAGTTATAGAACCATTTCCCGGAAGCATCCCTCTCTCCGTCGGAATCGCAATATCCCCATTCGTAGATAAGAAGGTAGCCCCTGCTCTTACATTTAAGCAAGCCTTAGCAAACTTCTCATAACTCAGCTCTCGGTCCATTCCCATCACAACATAGTCGCAATCTTCATCGGCTATTGTAAGGCCCTCATTTTCTAAAGCATGCATCAATCCTACTTCCCCCATTGCATACACCTTTGCATCTGGCTTCTCGGCACGAATATAGGATGCTGTAGCCATACTAGTCGTATAAATTTGTTCTGCTTCGGCAGGAATATCAAACGTATTTAATTTATCCGCTACTTGATCAGGCCGACGAGAAGAATTGTTGGTTACAAATAAATGAGGAATCCCCTTTTCACGTAAAGCCTTCACGAAATCAGATGCTGCTTCCACTCGTTCTGTTCCTCTGTACATAGTTCCATCTAAGTCGATTAAATATCCTTTGTATGTTTTGTCCATTGCTGTATCACCTCTTTAATCATTAGGAGTTCGAAAATGCAGAAACAGGACCTAATTCGTTATTTAAATAGTAACGAACATGTTCACTGTAGTGACCGATTGCTGCTTTACTTTTTTCAAGCGTTTGGTGAATCGTTTCTGGTTCAATGTTTACGTAGTCTTGAATAAGTGGCTTCCGTAGAGCTATAAGTGTCTTATAACAGTCTTCATCCTCTTTAGGAATCACCTTTTCATCCATTAAGATGTCAATAATATCATTATAGCTTCCTGGGTCCCGCATAATGAAGCCATCGATCATCATATTCCCTACATCAATTACCGATTCTATACTCATCTGGGCAAGACGTTCAAGCGCTAATGCGCCAGTTTCCCCTTCAAAGCTTTGTCTTTCATAAACTCCTATCAAGAAATCCAGATGCTGTAATGTTTCTTCTATTTTACTTCGATCAACAAAATACATGGATATGCCCTCCCTTGCAAACTTCCCATACAATCTTATTTCATGATATCACAAATCGACAAAATACAAATTCCATTTAAATTGTGCTGTTATTTTGCTATGATATAGAAGGAATTTAAAGTATCGGAGGAAATGAAATGGATCGCGAATTAGCTCTAGAACTTGTACGTGTAACCGAAGCCGCAGCAGTGAGCTCAGCTCAATGGATGGGAAGAGGTAAGAAGAATGAAGCAGATGATGCTGCCACTTCTGCCATGAGAGCCATGTTTGATTCCATTACGATGCAAGGAACAGTCGTAATAGGGGAAGGGGAACTAGATGAAGCCCCTATGTTATACATTGGCGAAGAATTAGGAAATGGGCAAGGTCCTGCTGTAGATATTGCTGTTGACCCATTAGAAGGTACAAATATCGTAGCAAAAGGACATAATAACGCTATGGCAGTCATTGCAGCTGCTGATCGCGGTGCTCTTCTTCACGCTCCGGATATGTATATGGAGAAAATTGCAGTCGGAAAGAATGCAAAAGGAAAAATTAGTTTAGATGATCCAATCGAAAAAACGATTGATATTGTGGCAAAAGCCAATAATAAACGTATTCACGATTTAACAGTCATTATCCAAGAACGTCCACGTCACGAAGAGCTCGTCGAACGCGTTCGTGCTAAAGGAGCACGCGTAAAACTATTCGGAGACGGTGACGTAGGGGCATCCATCGCTACTTGCTTGCCTCACACGGGAGTAGATATCTTTGTTGGAACAGGCGGTGCACCGGAGGGTGTTATTTCAGCTGCTGCTGTAAAATGCTTAGATGGAGACATGCAAGCTCGTTTAGTTCCTCAGAATGATGAAGAAACAAATCGCTGTATTGAAATGGGACTTAGTGACCCACGTCAGCTTCTTACTCTTGATGACCTTGTAAAAAGTGACGACGCAATCTTTGCAGCTACGGGTGTTACAGAAGGAGAATTACTAAAAGGGGTTAAATTCTTAGGAAATGATCTTTCTGAGACAGATTCCATTGTGATGCGCGCTAAAACCGGAACGGTCCGCTTCATTAAAGCCAACCACCACTTAGACCGCAAGCCACACTTATTAGTTAACGAATAATAAGATTTGTTAAGGAAGGAGCACAAGCATGAAAGAAGATCGACTTATTCTTACCGATCAAGAAGAAAGCACTTCTACACGCTTTGTAAGCTTTATGGGAGAGAGCCATCGATACGATTTAGCCATTACCTCTTCGAAGAAGTATGAAGATAAGAAAATGGTGATCAATTTACAAAGCAACCATTACGCTCTTTTAAGTCAGTCAGAGGTTGAGGAAGATGGACACCTGGAGCATGCCTTCAATTTAACAGAAGTGGAAGCAGAAGAATTAAGAGACTTCTTACGGGAAGTCGTGTAAACGAGTAAAATCCCCCTCTCTTTGGAACACTACATTCCATAGGAGGGGGATTTTTATGTCTAAAGAAGACAAAGAGAAGTACTCCGATTTCGCTAATGTAGAAGCCATGCGAAATTATTTAATTCCTGAGCAAATGCCAGAAGGGCCTTACGGCGCGCCACGAAATAAAGATCAACCTGTTGAAAATAAAAGCACACCCTGGCGGCCTGGTCAGAGGTATTATAGCGCCTTTAACTATGAGAATAAATCGTTGCATAAAGATTTACAGCGCTTAGATCCAGGCTCTCACCCAACACATGACCACCCAGGCGAAGAAGTAAAACCATCGCAAGAACAATAAAAAAAGCAGGGCGAATACGCTTGCCCTGCTTTTTTCCATATCCTTTTTACTTATCTGTTTTCTTTAAAACGAAATGAGCGCAACCAAAGTTACAGTATTCGTACATATAATCGTCTAGCGTGCTGATTTTTGTATCAAATGTAGACTTAGGATTTTGATCGTCATAAAAACCTTTCAAACGAAGCTGTCCATATCCCCAATCTCCAACGATAAAATCATATTTACTTAAAATATCGCTAAATCTTTCCTTAACCGCTTCTTCTTGGAAGCCCTCTTTTTCGTCCAGAACAACCTGATAATTCTTTCCTTGAATTTCTACCACGTCGATCACCTCTTAATAGTGCTTATAGTGTATCATATTTTGGATATTTTGACTTTTACTTTTCTTGTTTACTCAATATTTTCTAGCATGAACTTTTCATAATGACTAAAGCTATAGATGAGGGAGAGACAACATTATGCTAGAGGAGGGTTTCCATTGAATTACAAATCATGGATTGCAGCATCAGCCCTTGCAACTACTTTAGTTGTAACAGGTTGTGGTGCTGACAACACAGACCAGGGTGCAATGGATAGAAATAACGATGGGTACGGCACGAACGTAGGCTATGATAGTCCCGAGCTCAACAAGAACAAGAACTACAATTATCAATCAGTTGAGAACATGGGTACCAACAACAACTCATCCCAACGCCTTGGTTACAATCGCTACTCACGTGGTGAAGTCGATAAGCTCGGCGAAGTACGTTATGGTATTATGAACCGCGAAGCTGTTAGTGACTTAATCACTCGTTACATGCTTCAGTCTAACGCATTTAAAGATGCAGCTACGTTAGTTACGGATTCAGAAGTACTCATCGCCTACACGAAAGAAGACGATGTAGACCGCGATCGTGCAGCTGATATTGCGAAGAAAACAGCAATTTCGACTGTACCACGGTACTTCGAAGTGTATGTAACCGACCAGAAGAACATGTATAAGGATTTAGCATCTTTAAGTAATATGAAAACAAGCGATAAGAACTACCGTAACATGCTTGAATCAACAATTAAAGAAATGCGTAAGTCACCACAAGGTGAAGCGATGTACAATGATGAAACAAAATCTAAAAAAGATAAGCGTGACGTCCCTCAAGGACAGGGAATGAATCAGTAACTTATCGAGTTTGAATATGTTTCAAGAAGGGACTGTTTATCACAAACAGTCCCTTTATCACGCTTTTAACCCTCTTCTATTATTAACATTTACCACTTATGTTTACCCTCAAGCTTTCGCAAACTACTGTTATAACCCTTCACTTGGAGGTGAATTATCATGAAACGCATTGTAGCATTGGTCTTATTGCTAACCCTTCTCCCTCACCAAACATGGGCTGAAGAGCAAAAGCCAGATGTTAAAGCACAACGTATGAACTTATATAAAACAATGGAGTCCCTTACTCAAATTCCATGGTACTATCTTGCTGCGGTCGACCAATATGAGCGCAACATTCAAAAAGAACCAGCATCTGAAGGTGTAATCGCCATTACCATTCCTAGAGAAATGTGGAATGGTGCCACAAATCCAAGTCAAAAAGATGCCCTTCCTATCTCAGAAATCGAACTATTCCAAGGAATAGGGCAAGACGGAAATGGGGATGACCTTGCTGACCGAACTAATGATGCCGATATCCTCGTTTCCTTCTCACAATGGATGAGTGGATTTGGTACATCTAAGCAAGACATAAAGATTGCGCTATGGAATTATTATGAAAGAGATTTATCCGTACAAACGATTATGAATACAGCAAAAGTATTTAAGACAGAGAAAACCATCGATTTAGGCCAACACATCTTTCCCGTCCCACTGAATCACAATTACAGTTACAAAAACACATGGGGGGACCCTAGAGGTTTTGGAGGTCGACGCATTCATGAAGGGACAGATATTTTTGCGAATTATGGAGTCCCTGTTCGCGCTACCTCGTACGGGGTAATTGAGATGAAAGGATGGAACAAATTCGGGGGATGGAGAATCGGTGTACGAGATATCCATAATATATACCATTATTTTGCCCATTTAAACGGATTTGAGAAAAATGTAAACGTCGGGCAAGTGGTTAAACCAGGAGATGTCATTGGATATGTAGGTGCATCGGGATACGGACCGCCTGGAACATCCGGGAAGTTCCCTCCTCATCTTCACTATGGTATGTATAAAGATAATGGCCATTCAGAGTGGTCTTTTGACCCCTACCCTCATTTGAAACTGTGGGAGCGCCAAACACGCCAATTGAAAAAATAACAAATCCCTCTAACGCTTGTGCGTAGAGGGATTTCCTTTATTTTATTTAGATGCTTTTACAGCGCGAACAATGCTGGCAATTAAACCTCCCCAGATCACAACTGCACCAATTACAAACATGATAATCCAGCTCATGTTTAGCCAACCTCCTTCTCATCTTTTGATTCTGTTGGCATAGCCAGTTCATTGTTTGGCCATTTCCGTACCGTCATTAAGGCACCAACGAACATAGCCCCAATGGCAACCACCCATCCAAAGTAGAACAAGAATTCAATTGGATAATCCGCGTAGTTTTTCATAAGTTCCACACGTAGGTTTTGTAATAACATATAACCTAATACAACCGGAGTAATGATACTTAGGCAAAATCTCCACCAGTACCCTAACATAATATCGGACAGACTATTCGCATGGGCTTGGAGATTCTTAAGTTCTTTCGCAAACCAGGCAACAGCGACAACTTCAAACAATCCAGCAAGTGCTACGCCGTAACTGTTAATAAAGTGGTCAACCGTGTCTAGGTAGAATAGACCTCCCTTAGTTGCGTATAGAAGAGAAATAACGGCTGATAATCCCCCACCGATCGCAACAGCTGTTCCACGGGATAAGTTGAACTTCTCCTGAACACCAGCTACATAGGTTTCCGTAATCGAAATTAATGAAGACAACCCTGCTAACACAAGAGAAGCAAAGAATAAGAAACCGAAGAACCCTGATAATACAGGCATTTCATTAATAATTTGTGGGAAGACCATAAACGCTAGACCAATACCACCATCTACAACATCCGTAACTTCCTGACCTGTTTGCATAGCCATAAATCCAAGAGCTGCAAATACACCAATACCAGCTAATAATTCAAAAGATGAGTTCGCAAAACCGGTAATAAAGGCGTTGTTTGTGATATCAGATTTCTTTGGTAAATAAGAAGAATACGTAATCATAATTGCAAAAGCGATGGATAGACTGAAGAAAATCTGTCCATATGCAGCAACCCAAACAGCAGGATCCCCAATCGCGTCCCAATTTGGTTGGAAGAAAGCCTGTAGACCATCGACCGCTCCATCAAGTGTTAAAGCACGTACAACAATAATTAAGAATAAGACCACAAGTGTTGGAATGAAAATCTTGTTCGCCAGTTCAATACCTTTCTTAACTCCCATACCAAGAAACGTTAATGTAATAATCCACACGATCGCAAGTGGGATAAGAACTTTCATATTCATGCCACCCATAACACCAGGTTCTGTGGCATTTAGAAAGTCTCCTCCGAAGAATGATGTCGTATCATCCCCCCATGCACCATTTAAAGCATAGCCTGCGTAAAGAACCGCCCAGGCGATAATAACAGCATAATAAGTAGAAATAACAAATGAGATCGCAACTTGCCACCAACCAATCCATTCAAACCCTTTCCGCATTCTCCCTAAAGATTTAGGTGCAGAACCACGGTATTTATGACCGATTGTGTACTCCATGATTAATAGTGGAATTCCGGCCGTTAGAAGTGCAAATAAATAAGGTAAGAAGAAAGCACCTCCGCCGTTTTCGTAAGCTGTCGCCGGGAATCTCCAAATATTACCGAGTCCAATCGCTGAACCCATTGCTGCTAGCAAAAATCCAACGCGTGTTCCCCATTGAGCACGTTTTTCCATGAATAGCCCTCCCCTTCTACAGTCATCTCCTGCGTTACAAGCTTATGCATATTGACCCAGGAGAATGTGTAATCTTTTTCTTTTTTCAGACTTTTCTAACTAATAGCTGTCTTTATTTTAACCACCCCATCACAGCTTGTAAAGTAATATTTAAAATTTTCAGATATTTACATTTAGGCTTTTTGTCCTACACTTTTTCTCTAAATACATTCATTACCATTACGTCATCTTTTCGGTGATCCTCCAAGGATTTGCAACAGGTATGTCATCTCCTAAATTCCATAAAAAAAGTCCGTTATGTATGATACATAACGGACTTTTTGATCTTTAAGCAGTTTTCGATTCGTTTACTTCTGAAGGTTTCCCTTTTGGATTAACAGCAAATACTATAAGCACTACAAGTAGAAGGGTAATCACAAGGGATAGGAATGCGCTAGATGTCATGCCATAAACCATGTATCCAACAGCAGTGGCTCCGGCACTAATTAGTGCATATGGCAACTGCGTCATAACGTGATCAATGTGGTTCGACCCTGCACCTGTAGAAGATAGGATGGATGTATCTGAGATCGGTGAACAGTGATCCCCAAACACACTTCCGGCTAACACGGCTGCTAAAGCAGGCAAGAACATGCTGACATCTGTGTTTGCTGCAATATTACCTGCTATCGGAAGCATAATCCCAAATGTTCCCCAAGAAGTTCCTGTTGAGAAGGCCATACCACCAGATACTAAGAAAACAAGCAATGGCAAGTAAGACGGATTAATATTTAAGGATTCAAATTGATTCGCTAAAAACTCCCCTGTTTCAAGTTCACCAATAATCGCTCCGATCATCCAAGCAAAGACCAAAATATAAATAGCAGGCAGCATTGCTTTAGAACCTTCTAATCCCACTTTTCCAAGAGATGATTTATCTCCAGGTTGAGCAACATACAGAACAAATCCACTAAGAGCTGCAAATAGGCCGCCAGCAAACAATGAACGGTTCACATTTGTATTCTTGAAGATTTCAAGAATCGTTACGTTCCCCTCTGTCCCTTGAATGCCTGTAATCACCATTGCGACAATCGTAGCTAGAATTAATACGATAATGGGTACAATAAGATGGTAAACGCGTCCGCTTTGAACGTCTTTAAATTCATTGTTTAAATCACCAGGAACATCTTTTGATTGGTCAACCAATTCCCCATTATATTCTGCTTTTTGCTCATGCTTCTTCATAGCGCCGATATCGAATTTGCGATAGATCGTTAAGAACACAAGTAAAATAGCAGCGAATACATATAGGTTCATTGGAATCATTTTAACAAAGGCTTCTAAGCCACTAAATTGGGTTAGCTCATTGGTAGCAATAATAGTTCCAATGGTTCCAATAATATAAGCACCCCAGCTTGAAATCGGAGAAATAACCGTAATCGGTGCTGAAGTAGAGTCAATCAAATAAGCAAGCTTTGCTCTTGATACTTTATAACGGTCCGTTAAAGGTCGTGCTACAGAACCAATGGCCAAACTATTGAAGTAGTCATCAATGAAAATAATAATACCTAGTACAGCTGGCATGGCTTGAGCACCTTTTCGTGTTTTCACACGTTGGATGGCCCATTCTCCGAAAGCACGACTACCACCAGAAGCTGTCATAAACGCTGTGGTAATCCCTAGTAATAGTAAAAAGCTGAGTAAGAATAAATTCCCTAAATTAAGGGCACCGTCCACATAGAAAATGGTATAGAATTGCTTCCATACTTCAGATAAGGTTGCGGACAAGGAAAAGTCGTGGAGCATAAAAGCACCTAGTAAAATGCCAACTCCTAATGAAATGAGTACTCGTCTTGTCACAAGAACTAAGACAAGCATAACTAGTGGTGGAATAAGTGAGTAAATCGTTCCTTCCATCTTTTCGTTCCCTCCGTGTTGTTGAGTTATTCGTCTCCTTCGTGTTACAGGCCTGATGTCTCTTGAAGGAAAGGAACGATGGACATGACGACGCAAGTACTGTCGAGCTCAGATTGGTGTGGTAATCTGGCTTTAAAATGCAGAAGAGTAAGAGGAAATAAAAAAACAGCAAATAATGATAGAGAAAATAACCTATCATTACCTGCTGTTTTATAGCAAATAATATTGTTATCCTCCATCTCGATCAGTAGCGCATCATGCAATCCAACGTCCGGTTTGCATGACAGTACATTCTCTATTCGGGAATGCACCAGCGTAAGAAAGATTGACGCTTCGTTACGCTTCGGCAAGTAGCCCTTTCGCCAGTTCTCATTGTTGTCATCCTCAAACTGGTTACTTATGCTAAATGCACCTCTACCTCATCGATATGATAAGGGTAGATGAAATTTAATTTTTGTGTAAGACATGTATTATCATAACAAGATTTTAAGGTCCTGGCAAGGGGTTTGTTGGAACTTCGATAGAAGGATTCATCCCACCGCCACCGCCATTATAAAAATCAGGTACCTTTCCAATAATGACGTTATGAGCAATAGGAACTTCTGTATCTACCGTAATTAATTTAGTCGAAAACGGTAATAAAACCTGTAAGTTGACTTCAACTTTCAGATCTATATCCACAACAAGCATATTGATTCCGTATTCTTTTTCTTCTTTCACCGCATCCGCCTTTACATTTCCGATATACGTAAAATGAACAGGAATTTCTGGTCCTAAATTTGATAATAGCGTGTTCCCTGTGGCTTGCCCTAAAGGAATGCGTGCAATCGTCCGCTTGTCTTGCACAATTTCTGAATTTGTTTCTTCTGGTTGATCATAGTCCACGTCATAGGAAATGCCAGGATCAGGATCTTCTCCCTCTCCTAACCTTGTTAAGTATTGATTAACGCGAAATAGGGTATCTCGAGTGACTTTGTTAATGGCAGCCGAATTAAATCCGGCTGAAACAACATTCCCTTGATCATCATACGTATATTGAACGAGATCATTAACATTCAAATCCTCAGCCATCTTTTTACTGACGGTTTCTGCAATGGCTTCTTTGGCAAATTGTTCTGTTCTGGCTTCTGCGATTTCCATAATCTTAGGTTCAATTCCTTTATTTATAATCCATAAGCTAACAAATGTGCTTATGAGAAAAAACATAAATGTAATGATAAAGATTTGTCTGGCTGGAGGTGGTGCCATTGTTCCCTTTCGCCTATTTCTCCCCATATTAAAAACCCCCTCTCCTCATTCTTATGCAAGATGAGGACAGGGATTGACTGTTTATTTTGTTTTTCCAACCAACGTCGTATCACATTCCGTAATCATGAGATTGAGTTCCTTTCCTAAATCTACCTCATAATAAGGAACGACAGCTTTTCCGTTCTCTTCTAATATCCTTATGTGAGGCCGGTCACTAACTTCAGTGTTTTGTCTAGAAACTACCCCTTTTCGCCCATCACTTAATGTGACACTTAATCCGTTCGGATAAACCGCTACACTTCTCCTAAATGCTTGAATCATATGTAAATCAAACTTCGTGCCAGAACCGGCATATAAAATCTCTAGACCTTCATGAGGAAGCATAGCTCTTCTGTAGACTCGGTTACTTGTGACGGCATCAAAGACATCTGCGATTGCCAAAATCTTAGCATAGTAATGAATATCTTTATCGCACAACCCCCGTGGATAACCAGAACCATCAAGTCTTTCATGATGTTGATAAGCACAGTGTGCAGCGACCAAGGACACACTCGGGGCCGCCCGGAGGATATTAAAGCCGGCCTCTGAATGCTCTTTAATAAGTTTAAATTCTTCATCATTCAACTTTCCAGGTTTGAGCAAAACTTCTCTTGGAACTTTCACCTTCCCAACATCATGCAAAATCGCGCCAAACCCAAGCTCTTCTAACTTCTTAGAAGGTAACCCAAGTTCCGTGCCTAACGCTAATGTATAAATTGTTACATTAAGAGAATGAGTGAAAATATAGTCATCGTATGTAAATACATCTGAAAGCAACGAGACAGCCTTCTTGTGACCCTGAATATCTGATAGGATCTTCCGGACTACATCTTTCATCTTTTCCCCTGTACGATCGAAGATAAATGAATCTTTAATATTTGATGACTTAATCTTATCAAACGTATCCGTAATGCGGTCAATCGCTTGATTACGGACCTGATCTGAAATGGGGAACTCCGTCACAATATCATTTGTGGCCTCATCTTCTATGTAAACATAGGTAACTCCGTAATCATTTAGCCGTTCAATCATCTTATTTGTTAATAATACACCCGAATGGATCAGAACCTTCCCTTTGTCATTATGAATCGGCTTAGCGAGTTCATGACCTGCTTCTAAAGAAAACGTTGATAGTAATCTCATAACACCCCAACCTTATATAAAGCTTATCTCAGTATTCTTCCACTTATGTAAACCGAGAGAACCTGAACCTCAAACTCCCCCGGACAGGCCTTGATTAGTCGTCATCTTTCGCCAACTTTAACATAGCCTCTTTCCCAATCATTCCCTCTTCCCAACCGAAAGCTTTTGAGCCTATTGTGATTTTCTCTAAAGGAGCTTCCAAAAGATCTTGTATTGTGCGTACTCCTACCGCTCTTCCCGCTACAATATTTCGATCAGACAGCTTTTCATTTAATAAATCCACATCTAAAGCTCCGCACATGATGTAGCCTTTATCATGAGTAACGACTAATAAATTCGTCTTTGGCAAAACAACAGAAACAGCTGTAAATGGCACTCCCTCAATCCATATCGGTTCGACCGTAACCATTGTAATCCACTCCCTTCTGCTACAATTTATGAAAGCAGCAAAAGAAAGTGCATGATTTAAGGCATTTGCTTTAGTGTTTCTCGTAATAGATCACGCAGTAACTCTGGCATAAAGTATTCTTTTTTCGGGCTATTCGCGATCTCCGGCAAAAGACGTCCAAACGTAAACGTATCACCAGTAGCCACCGAATACGTGTGGGTCGGATCAATCTTCTCCCCTTCAATCATGACACTTGTTACGTATTCCTGGCCGTCTTGAGCCTTTTCGCTTTGCACTTCTATTCCTGCAAAGACCATACGCCCAATTACTTCACCCCGAAACCCAAAGCCTTTTAGTTTCAGTTCCATAAAACGTTTAGCATGAGCCTGACGAATAACTTCCATAAGCTGATCTCCTCGTAGCTCAACTTTACAAGGATTCATGGGATGAGGACATTTCTGATGGATCGCTCCTCTTGTAACAGGCCCTTGAGGAAACCCTTCTAGCAAGACACCAGCATTTAACATCGCAACATCTGCGTCTGTCCACTTTTGCAGTGTCTCTACAAAACGTTTCATTAGCTCAGACGTTTGAAACCAATTGGCATTTTGATCTTGGCTTAAATGGGTCACCGTTTCATGTAACATGCCAGAAGCTTTATTTGCGTAATCTTCAATTATCTGCTTCGTTTCCTGATCTTCACTTTGCGTTTCTAGAGAATAAGCACTGGCAGACTTACGAGCTACTTCTTTATTATCCTGATCCCATACTAAAGCAACTTGACCCACGTACATTCCGTGCTTACCCGCTGCGGATAAAAGCGTTCCATTAATAAATTCACCATCTTTAAATAAATGGTGGGTATGACCCCCAATAATCACGTCTATGGCAGGGTAACGATTTGCAATCTCTTCATCATCATTAATACCAAGGTGCGACAATAACACTATAATATCCGACTCCTCTTCCACCTCTTCTATTAAGGCGTCAAGCTTATCAAATGGAGAAACCACTTCCCACCCTAACTGCTTGTAAAAGGAGTAAAAAGGCGCTGTTAAACCAATGACGGCAATTCTTGTGCCTTGTGAAGTCGTCTGAATGGTATAAGGCTTTAACCACGCTGGATCAAGGTTATGGGTTGCTGATAAGTTTGCACAGATTACGTCAAATTGAGCTTCATCATATAACGAGTATAAATCCTCGTGTCTTAAAGTAATCCCTTCGTTATTCCCTAAAGTAACCCAGTTATAACCTGCTTTATTCAATAAATCAATATTTGCTTTCCCCATCATCGCTTCTGAAATAGGATGAAACCGATCAACATGGTCTCCTACATCTAATAGAAACATATCTTCATCCATTTTCTTATGATGATTCTTCCGATCTTTCCAATGCCCCACAATACGAGGCCAATTCTCAAAATGGCTATGTAAATCGTTTGTATAATAAAGATAAATGTTTTCCTTCATCTAATCGACTCCTTACCTAATTCCATCCCAAATTAAGCGAATACCGATTAAAATGAGAATGATTCGTAAAATCCATTCCACCGTTTTCCCATTCATTCTTTGGTTTACCTTTGCCCCCATTGTCCCACCAATCCAGGCACCAGGTATAAAACATAACGTATAAATCCACGGAACATGCCCCAAAAGAATGTGGGTACTTGAGCTTGAAATACTAAGAAAGAATATAATAAACATGGAAGTTGCTGTTGCCACATGAGCTGGCAAACCAAACAGAAGTATCATAGCAGGCACCATAAGAGAACCGCCGCCAATACCAAATAAGCCCGACAAGGATCCCACAAAGAATGCCATAAAAAACCCACCAATGACAGGAATCTGATAATGATAGGTGGTTTCATTCAACGTGAAAGAACGCTGAATATGAAGCTTCTTCTCTTCTGTAGATGGTTCTGATCGTTTAGGTCTTGGTAAGAAGAATAACAGGGATATAACAATCATAAGAGCTCCAAAAGCTATGGAGAACAAATCCTTCTCAACAAATTGATTAAACCAAGATCCAAACACACCACCAGGCAAACATCCAACTAAAAAAATCAATCCGGTCTTATAGTCAATGCGCCTACTTTTCCAGTACGCAATCGTTGAAGAAAGTCCAGTAAAGATCATCACGACTACTGAGATCCCTACAATCTTCTGTGGGGTCGCCCACTCAAATGCATCAGATATATTGTGTAAAAACAGCATAGACGGGACTAAAATGGTACCTCCGCCAATGCCTGCAATACTGCCAACAAAAGCTGTGAAAAAACCTATAATCAACATGATAAGAGCAACCAACACACACAATTCCTTTCCATAAACAATTACTCATTCTATCATTATCTTACCACCTTTTTCAGTTTAAAAACATGAGGAAAGCCACGTGTTCCACATAAGCCATCATATATGGTCCTCCTTAAGTTGAGAGAATGTTTCCGTTAGCTTTAGTCTGGGTGTAAGGTGGTTCGGTTTCCGCGGCCCCACACGAGGTTTGGAAAAGGTGATAAGCCTTTGGAAAAAAGATAGCTTGTCTCGCTAGGCCCTCCACGCTGGAACTAGGCTGGCTCCACTTGCCGCAGGAGTCTCGCGATTTCCCGAACCAACACTCCAAATTAATAATGGAATGGTGACTCTCACTTAAGCTGCGGGGCCGTTATTCAAATGAAGGCAGGGCTTGCCCGGGGACGACGAGATTCCCGCGGGGTAAAGAGCCTAGGGAAGACCTCGGAAGGCGGCCTGCCGTCTGAGGAGGCTTCCGAGCTCCCCGCAGGAAAGCGAGTTGTCCCCGGGCAAGCCCAAGCACTCATCAAATGTAGTAACGGCCCGATTTCCACTCAACTACCTCAGCATAGAGATCCCAATATCAAACAGAGCCATACAAAAAGAGGACGAAATCGGGTTGATTTCGTCCTCTTATAAAGTCTATTCGTTTATAACGAATACAGCTTAACCGATTGAACCTTCCATTTCGAATTTGATCAGACGGTTCATTTCGACTGCGTATTCCATTGGAAGTTCTTTCGTGAATGGCTCGATGAAGCCCATTACGATCATTTCTGTCGCTTCTTCTTCAGAAAGTCCGCGGCTCATTAGATAGAACAGCTGCTCTTCAGAAACTTTAGAAACTTTCGCTTCGTGCTCAAGAGAGATGTTTTCGTTCATAATCTCGTTGTAAGGGATTGTATCTGATTTAGATTTGTTATCCATAATCAGCGTGTCACATTCAACGTTAGAACGGGCACCTTCCGCTTTACGACCGAATTGAACAATACCACGATACGTTACGTTACCACCTTGTTTAGAGATGGATTTGGATACGATTGTAGAAGACGTATTTGGTGCTAAGTGAATCATTTTCGCACCAGCATCTTGGTGTTGTCCCTTACCAGCAAGGGCAATTGAAAGAGTCATACCGCGTGCGCCTTCGCCTTTAAGAACAACAGACGGATATTTCATCGTTAACTTAGAACCTAAGTTACCGTCGATCCATTCCATTGTTGCATTCTCTTCAGCAACCGCACGTTTTGTAACCAAGTTATAAACGTTGTTTGCCCAGTTTTGGATAGTTGTATAACGGCAGTAACCGCCTTTTTTGACATTAATCTCAACAACTGCACTGTGAAGAGAGTTTGTTGTATACACAGGTGCTGTACAACCTTCTACATAGTGTACAGAAGCACCTTCATCCACAATAATTAACGTACGCTCAAACTGACCCATATTTTCCGAGTTAATACGGAAGTAGGCTTGTAGTGGTGTTTCAACTTTTACGCCTTTTGGTACGTAAATGAAAGAACCACCAGACCATACTGCAGAGTTTAGTGCCGAGAACTTGTTATCTGCAGGTGGAATCACTTTACCAAAGTGCTCACGGAAGATCTCTTCATCTTCTTTAAGAGCTGTATCCGTGTCTTTGAATATGATTCCTTGTTCTTCTAAGTCTTCCTGCATGTTGTGGTATACAACTTCAGATTCATACTGAGCGGATACACCTGCAAGATACTTTTGTTCTGCCTCAGGAATACCTAATTTATCAAACGTTTGCTTAATCTCATCAGGTACCTCATCCCAAGAACGTTCAGACTTCTCAGATGGTTTTACGTAATACGTAATCTCATCAAAGTCTAATTCGTTTAAGTCGCCGCCCCATTGTGGCATTGGCATCTTATAGAATTGTTTAAGAGCTTTTAAGCGGAAATCAAGCATCCACTCTGGCTCATCTTTCTGTCTAGAGATCTCACGTACAATTTCTTCAGTCAGTCCACGCTCTGTGCGGAAAATCGAAACGTCTTTGTCATGAAACCCGTACTTATACTCGCCGACCTCAGGTGCTTTTTTAGCCATCGGTCAAAACCTCCTTTAGGTGGTATATCACAAAAACTTATTCCTTTTCGTCTACACCTTTTTCCATTGCTTTCCACGCTAAGGTTGCACATTTAATACGTGCAGGGAATTTAGAAACGCCTTGTAACGCTTGAATGTCACCTAACTCATCTTCCATGTCTTCACTAATTTCTTTCCCTTGCATAATATCAGAGAAAACGTGAGACATCTTTACAGCTTCATCAACGCTTTTGCCTTTAATGGCTTGGGTCATCATTGAAGCTGAAGACATAGAGATCGAACAACCTTCACCGTCAAACTTCGCTTCTTGAACAATGCCATCCTCTACTTGCAGCTGTAGCTGAATGCGATCACCGCAAGTAGGGTTATTCATATCTACAGTTAAATGGTCCCCTTCAAGAGCTCCCTTATTACGAGGATTCTTGTAGTGGTCCATAATCACTTGTCTGTATAATTGGTCGAGATTATTAAAAGACATCTCCGAAAAACTCCTTTGTCTTTTGTAATCCATCGACAAATGCATCGATGTCTTCCTCTGTATTGTATACATAGAAGCTAGCACGAGCTGTCGCTGAGACATTTAACCATTTCATTAACGGTTGAGCACAGTGGTGCCCAGCACGTACGGCAATGCCTTCCGCATCCAATACAGTAGCAACATCATGTGGGTGAACATCATCTAAATTAAATGTAATCAGCCCAGCACGATCTTCTGGTCCATAAATGGTAACACCTTCAATGGTTTGCAGTCGATCCATAGCGTATTGAGCTAACCGCTTCTCATGGGCTTCAATTTCATCAAGTCCCACTTCTTCTAAGAAATCAATGGAAGCACCTAATCCAATTGCTCCTGCAATTATCGGTGTACCCCCTTCAAACTTCCAAGGAAGCTCTTTCCACGTAGAATCATACAGTCCTACGAAATCGATCATTTCGCCACCAAACTCAACAGGTTCCATGTCTTGAAGAAGAGATTTCTTCCCATAAAGTACACCAATGCCTGTTGGGCCTCCCATCTTATGACCAGAAAAGGCGAAGAAATCGCAATCTAATTCTTGCACATCAATACGCATATGCGGTGCACTTTGAGCTCCATCCACCAACATAACTGCTCCATTTTCATGTGCAATTTCCGCGATCTCTTTAATAGGGTTAATCGTACCAAGCACATTTGATACATGCATCATGGCTACGATCTTCGTATTAGCTGTAATCGTCTCTTTTACATCTTCTAGAGAAATCGTTCCATCTTCCTGAAGAGGAATGTACTTAAGAGTAGCTCCAGTAGCCTTTGCTGTTTGTTGCCAAGGAATGATATTACTATGATGCTCCATCGGAGTGATGACAATTTCATCACCCTCTTGGAGGTTATTTCGTCCGTAACTATAAGCAACCGTGTTAATGGAAGTCGTTGTTCCTCGAGTGAAGATCACTTCTTCCGTACTGTTTGCATTAATAAATTTACGAACCTTTTCTCGGGCACCCTCGTAACCATCTGTAGCTCGCGTACCAAGAGTGTGAACACCTCGGTGTACGTTAGAGTTGTAGCCTCGATAGTACTCATCCACTGCCTCAATCACTGATTGAGGCTTTTGGGATGTTGCTGCACTATCTAAATAAACCAATGGATGTCCGTTTACTTCCTGATCTAAGATCGGGAACTGCTTACGAACCTGGTTAATATCCATTAGTATACTTTCCTTTCAATCACATCACGTAGTTGATTCTTCACCGCTTCGATTGGAAGTTGGTTTACAACAGGTGCAAGGAAACCGTGAATAACAAGACGTTCTGCTTCATGTTGTGGAATACCACGACTCATTAGATAGTAAAGCTGTACTGGATCAACGCGACCAACAGATGCTGCGTGACCTGCTGTTACATCATCTTCTTCGATAAGAAGGATTGGGTTTGCATCACCACGAGCCTTATCACTTAGCATAAGAACACGAGATTCTTGTTCTGCGTTCGATTTAGAAGCGCCATTTTCAATCTTACCGATTCCGTTAAAGATTGAGCTAGCACTTTCTTTCATAACGCCGTGCTGAAGGATATACCCATCTGTGTCTTTGCCATAGTGAACGATTTTCGCAGTGAAGTTCTGCTTTTGTTCTCCTCGGCCCACTGTTACCGTCTTCGCATTAGCATGAGCGCCATCGCCCATTAAATACGTAACGTTTTCAGATACGGTGTTCCCATCGTTCATCTGACCAAGCGCCCACTGAATCTGAGCATCACGTTCAGCTACACCACGACGGTTCACATAAGTTGTTGTACCTTTTGCAAAGTTATCAACTGCACCGAAGGAAACCTTAGAATTTCCTTTTGCAATGACTTCTGTAACGATATTGGCTACCGTTTCTTGTGCTTCATTATCGCTGATATAGTTCTCAACATACGTTAGGGAACTTCCTTCTTCAGCTACCACAAGGATATGGTTATAAAGCGCCGCCTCATCATCTTCTTGCCAGAAAATAGACTGAATTGGTTCTTCAATTACAACATTTTTAGGTACATAAACAAATACCCCGCCGTTCATAAGTGCTGCATGCAGCGCTGTAAGGCGATTCTCATCTACCATAACACCATCTGTCATGTAATACTTTTGAACAAGCTCACTGTGTTCCGATAATGCAGTGAAGATGTCCGTGAACACGACACCTTTATCTTTTAAATCCTGAGATAAAGAAGAGTAAGCCACCGTATGGTTACGCTGAATCACAAGGTTCTGCTCTTTCTTCTCTACATCAAGGAAACTTTGAATCTTTTGCGGTAATTCTTCTAGTGAAGAAATCGTTTGACCTTGTGCCTCATGTTTAAAACGAGAAAAGTTCCATTTATCAATTTTCGTTTTATCAGGCTTCGGCATTGGGAGCGTATCAGCTTGTTCCAACGCGTTTACACGAAGGTCTGTCATCCATTTAGGTTCATTTCGTTTCTCTGAAAATTGGCTGACATATTGTTTATCGAATGGAAGTTGTTGTGTTTCAACAGTCATGATATCCCTCCTAACTGATTACGCTTCTTGACCTACTGTTTCGTCTTCAATGCCTAGTTCTTGCTTGATCCAGTCATAGCCTTCTTCTTCTAGTCGCTTAGCTAATTCAGGACCACCTGATTTCACTACGCGACCTTGCATCATTACGTGTACTTTATCTGGTGTGATGTAGTCTAACAGACGCTGATAGTGAGTAATGATTAGGCAACCGAATGCTTCATCACGCATTTTGTTAATACCTTTAGAAACCACTTTAAGTGCGTCGATATCAAGACCAGAGTCAATCTCATCAAGGATTGCGATAGCTGGCTTAAGCATCATAAGCTGAAGAATCTCATTACGTTTCTTCTCACCGCCAGAGAAACCTTCATTCAGGTAACGCTGTGCCATGTTTTTATCCATTTCAAGTTCATCCATATTTCCGTCCATTTCTTTGATGAACTTCATAAGGTTGATTTCGTCGCCTTCCTCACGGCGAGCATTAATAGAAGAACGAAGGAAATCAGAGTTTGTTACACCACTAATTTCACTTGGGTACTGCATAGCTAAGAAAAGGCCAGCTTGAGCACGCTCGTCTACTTCCATTTCTAGTACGTCTTTGCCGTCTAGGTGAATGCTTCCACCCGTGATCTCGTACTTAGGATGACCCATGACTGCAGATGCAAGCGTGGATTTACCTGTTCCGTTTGGACCCATGACAGCATGGAATTCGCCACCATTTATTGTAAGGTTTACACCCTTTAAGATTTGTTTACCTTCAATTTCTACATGAAGATCTTTAATTTCTAGTGTTGATCCTGCCATTTTGATACCTCCAATATGGTTTCTAACTATCGTAAATTAAGGATACGAAAAATGTATCGATTCTCAATCTATTCTCATTATAATTTTAAATCATTTCGAAAGTAATATCAACTTTTTACCACGCGGTATTATAAGTTATCCCTATCAAGGTAGTGGAAACTTATGAGGGGTTTAAAACGTGATTTTCGCCTATAAACTTCCTATATAATATAGTAACAACAAAACCATCAGATTGAAAACCACCTGCCCCTGGCTGATTTAGCTAAAATGCTACACTTAGGCCAAAAAAAATAAACAGGCGAAAACGTTCGCCTGCTACAATTTATAAGTAAAGCCTTTTATAAACAATATTTATCGATGGATTTGCCGATCAACTTCTGCTACAATTTGCCGACTTGCTTGGTACTCTGCTTCCCTACGCTGCTCTACCTTTAAACGTTGGTCGATTCGGCGACTATACTCTTGATAGCCTATTCCGTGAGACTGATGCATCGCCTTTTCCATCTCACTTGTGTAGTTTAAGTTCAATTGGTCACTAATAGTGAATCCATCCCTTCAATTGTTTTCCAATTTAGTTTAGCATAAACCTTATTCCCAGAACAAAGTCCATATAAACGCGATTTAAAGGGTGGTTTGACAATTTACAAAACCTAAAAGCGATACCTTTTCGTACCCTAAAATACATCGAAATTGCTCTTACTTACTCTCATTTATGCAATTTTCAGATATTAATGCAGTTCCTGAATACTCTCATTTACCAGAGTTACAGCTTGACTTAAAGCTGCTCCTCCTCCAAAAGCTGCTGCCACACCGCACGCTTCCATCATCTCTTCTTTTGTGGCTCCATTATCAAGACAACCCTTAGAATGATAGATCATGCAATATTCATCTTGAGCTACAACTGCAATAGCTAAAGCCATCAATTGTTTATCTTTTTTTGAGATCTTGCCTTCTTTAAAGCAAGCCTCCGAAAATTCACTAAAATGATGAGCCAAGTCTGGCATTTCTTTTTGGAATAATCCCATACCATGCTTGTACGTAAGTAACGCTTTTTCCGTTGAGTTCTGTGCTTGATGTTGTTCCATAAAAAATCCCTCCCAGGATAAAAGTAACTACCACTATTATGAGCGATGAGTTTACATTCTATCCAAGGAGGGAGTAGATGGTTTTAATTATTTCACAGGTACAATAGCTCCATTATATTCTTCTTTAATGAATGTACGAATTTCTTCTGATTGAAGAACTTCTAAAACAGTTTGTAAAGCTTCACTATCTTTGTTTTCTGTTCTAGTCACAAGAAGGTTCGCGTATGGGGAGTCGTCCCCTTCAATAAACAAGGAATCTTCAGTCGGGTTTAAACCTGCTTCGATTGCATAGTTTGTATTAATGGCTACAAGTGCATCTTCTTCTCTCTCATAGTTCTGCGGTAGAAGACCGGCATCAACATCGGGACTGAATTTCAGATTTTTAGGGTTTTCTGCAATATCATCAATTTTAGCTGATTTCTTCTCTACGCCTTCCTTCAACGTAATTAGACCCTGCTTTTCGAATAATGAAAGAATACGACCATGCTCAGATTCAGAACGACGCATAATCACTTCAGTGCCTTCTGGAATCTCATCTATATCCGTAATGTTCTTTGAATATACGCCCATTGGTTCATTGTGAACAGGTCCAAGGCTTGTGAAATCGTAGTCAAATTCTTCTTTCTGTTCTTTTAAATAAGGCGTGTGTTGGAAATAGTTCGCATCAATTGCCCCACTAGCCAAATCTTTATTCGGAAGGATATATTCCGTATAGGTATCGATCTGAAGGTCAATTCCCTTATCTTTTAAAATCGGCTTAGCTTTCTCTAAGATTTCTGCGTGCGGTGTACTTGAAGCACCAATAACCACTTTTTCCAAATCTTCTGAGCCAGAATCTTCTGAGCCATTGCTACTTGAGTCCTCTTCAGCTGATCCACAAGCTGCAAGTGCGAAAATAAATAAAGCACTAAGGAATAACGTTAAAAACTTCTTCATTCTTTTTCTCTCCTTTTTATCGTTTATCTAATTTATTTGATATAAAATCTCCAACAAATTGGAATAGGAATACAATAATGACAATTAATATCGTTGCTAAGAAGACAACATCGAAATCCCAGCGCTGGAACCCTTTAAGGTAAGCCAGGTCTCCAAGGCCACCGGCTCCAATAACTCCGGCCATGGCTGAATAGCTAATTAAATTAATAGATGTTACCGTAATCCCCGAAACAAGGGCTGGCATCGATTCCGGAAGCAACACTTTAAATATAATCGTCGATGTCTTAGCTCCCATCGATTTAGCAGCTTCGATCACTCCCTTATCTACTTCTTTAAGAGCTATTTCTACGAGACGACCGTAGAAAGGAGCTGCACCAATAATTAAAGCTGGAAGCGCCGCATTCGGCCCTCTAATTGTCCCAATTAAAAACTCAGTGAAAGGGAATAAGAGTAAAATTAATATAATGAACGGAATCGCTCGAAACACGTTTACAATCGTAGCGACGATAAAGTTCAATGGTTTATTTGCCCATATGTTCTGCTTTGATGTTAAGTAAAGCAGAAGACCAAGTAGCAGTCCTAATATAAAGGTCCCTACTACTGAGAGAGCAGTCATATATAAGGTTTCTTTCGTAGCAGTGACAAGATCTTCTATATTAGCGTTTGGAAATAACTCATGAAACATTATGATTCACCTCAACTTCGACAGACGTTTCTGATATATACTGGATGGCTTTCTTGATATCTTCATCTGTTCCATCGATGTGAACAAACAGAGTTCCATAAGCACCCTTTTTAGTCTGAGTGATCTTCCCTTGCAAGATATTAAAGCTTACGGAAGGAAACTCCCTCGATACTTCACTAATGAGAGCCTGATTGGTTTTCTCACCCACAAAGTGCAAACGAACGACTTGCCCAGTTTGATACTCAGCTAGCATCGTTTCCATGGTGTCATCTTGCTCCTGGTCACCCATTATTTGCTCTACGAAGCGTTTCGTAACTTTCTCTTTAGGATGAAGGAAGACGTCTAATACATCCCCTTCTTCCACAACCTTTCCTTCTTCCATGACCGCGACCCTATGTGAAATTTTACGAATAACGTGCATTTCATGAGTAATGAGGATAATCGTTAAATCTAACTGTTCGTTAATGTTTACTAACAGATCTAAGATTTGATCCGTTGTCTCAGGATCTAAGGCAGAGGTTGCTTCATCACATAAGAGAACTTTTGGCCTGTTAGCCAGCGCCCTGGCAATACCGACACGTTGCTTTTGACCCCCGCTTAGTTGTGAAGGATAAGCATCTTCTCTTCCTGTTAAACCGACGAGTTTAATCAACTCATCTACACGCTCTTGACGCTCCTGTTTTGGTGTACCTGCTATTTCTAAAGGAAAAGCAATATTCTCTCTGACAGTGCGAGACCAAAGAAGGTTAAAGTGCTGAAATACCATTCCAATTTCCTGCCTTGCTTTCCGTAACTGTCCTGCTCTAAGGTTGGCTATGTCTTCCCCGTCTATTACAATCTCACCGCTTGTTGGATCCTCTAGTCGGTTAAGCAAGCGAATAAAAGTACTTTTACCAGCACCGCTATATCCGATTACTCCGTAAATTTCTCCTTTTTCGATGTTCAAATTCACATCATCAACCGCTTGAACTTGGTTTGTACCAGATTTGAAAACTTTCTGTAAATTCTTGATTGAGATCACGGTTGTTCCTCCTTTTCAAAAGCAATAACGCCCAGACCCTACCCTCTTCAAATATGGGTCCCTAATAAAAAAACCTTCCTATCCCACACGAGGACAGAAAGGTTTATCTAAACCGATTCGTCCTCTCATCTGTCTAAGCTATGCTTAGCAGGATTTGGCACCTTTCAAACAAAGTTTGATGGTTGCCGGGCTTCAAAGGGCCAGTCCCTCCACCTCTCGTGATAAGAGTAAAATCCTTTATTCAATTAACGCTTTAACTCTTTTAAGTCTAGAAAGAATTCTAGCATGCGCTTTAACATTCAGTCAATATAAAACTTTCACTCAATTCGTTTCATTCAGAATTTACCCACTAAACTCTTTACGCGAGCGTCAACCTACACAATAATCACTTTCTACTACATAAATATAAAAAAACGTTTCCCAAAGAGAGGGAAACGCAAATCACGTCAACTCTCTTATCACCCAAAGCTTTCGCTTCGCAGGAATTAGCACCGTTCCTAAAAAACAGGATGGTTGCCGGGTTTCAAAGGGCCAGTCCCTCCACCTCTCCAGATAAGATCTGAAATCGATATAAAGTTAGGATATATGTTAGCATGGTGGTAGTTAATGAGTCAATATTTATAGGTTAAGGAGGCAAGCAACATGAGAGCACCTCACTTCACACTTCCAGCTACAGATGGTAGTCAATATGAGTTGGAACAAGATTTAGGTAAAGTAATCGTTCTAACTTTTTTTACTTCGTGGTGTCCAGACTGTTCAAGAGACCTTCCAAAGAAAGAACACTTTTATCAGTCCTTAAATCGAAATGAAGTCAAAATGATGACGATTAATGTAACCGGAAGAGAAAGAAACGCTGAAGAAGGTATTGCGTTTGCTAATAAATTTCTGTCTCAACCTACCTTGATTGATCGAGGACGTGAAATTTATGACCTTTACGGATGTACAGGCGTCCCTACAACTGTAGTTATTAATCAGCAAGGGATGATTGAAGCAACCTTTGGAGATAAAGCAGACGTAATGGAAGTCATGAAAACCATTGGTACATTACTGTAGTTCTACAGAAGCTACAGACACGATTCGCCTAATTATTTCTCGGGAAATCATCTTTCGCCAATAACTGCAGACATACAGAAGAGGCTGTCCTATTGGACAGCCTCTTATTATAGCTGATAATAATTCATTTTTTCATAGAGATAAGGCACTGAGTGAAATGCATACAATTTCTCGAGCGTCGTTCCTTTGCGAAGTATTAAAAGACATGGGACACTTTCTATTTGGTATTCCCACATAAAATCTGGGTGAACGGCTGCATTCAATTCACTGAGAGGGACTTCTTTTATCGCCTCTACTGTCTCCAACATCTTTCTTGCCAAATGACAAGTCCCACAAAAGGGGCTATGAATAAAAAGAAAATCAACATCATTTTCACTTTGAGTGAACTGGTTTAAAGGTTGGTCAGATACTGTTTGCAAAGAAAACCACCTAACTATGTTAAAAAAATAGGATCAACCGATATACTTCTGCTTACTAAAGCTGAAGCTAACTCTGCTTCTGGAGTAGCAGCCACTTCTCTAAATGAACGATCTATATAAATATGCTCAGCATGAGGAAGTTCGAAAGAGAGTTGCTTTCGTAACTTGTGACCTGAATGGTCTTCATCAACTAGTATAAAGACGTCTTTATGATCCAGGTCATAGTCCAAAATAAGCTGTTCTAGCCGCTCTACCCCTAATGTTCCATTTGTGCATATAATCTCAACATCTTCATTAATTACTTTTTGAATCTGCTGTTTATCAGTTTTGCCCTCTACGATAATCACTTTTTCAAGTGCACTGATTTCGTTCATCGCAACCACCTGTCTTTTTTCCAACGTAAGTGTTTCTTATTACTATATGTGATTTGGATTATAAATTCTCACTTCACCGCAAAAATAATAAAAAATAGGCCGCTATTGATATAAATAAAATTCCTGATGATGAACATATAGATAAAGAAATGGCAGTGGAGCCCCACTGCCATTTCCCTTAACACCAACCGTTTTCTTCATCACAATCTACATACTTATCAACGCGAGAAGGATCACTTGTCCCTCTCCACGATTGCTTCTGTTGCTTGTGCTTAGTGGTGTTCGTAACCTTCGCTCCCGGTACTGTTGCAGACCGAGTTCGTGGTGCGGAAGACTGACGATTATTCTCCATCTTAGTTCACCCCTTGTGCTTAAGGTGTCCTACGATTGAGGATAGTATGATGCCAATATTAGTCTTCAGCAATCATTTCTTGATATTTATCAGCTGACATTAATTTCTCAATTTGCGACTGGTCAGATGGTTCTACAATAACCATCCAAGCTTTATCATATGGCGCTTCGTTTACAAACTCAGGACTATCGTCAAGCTCACCATTGATGCCTACAACTTTACCAGAGATCGGCGCATAAAGTTCGGAAACGGTTTTTACAGATTCAACGCTACCAAAAGGTTCATCTGCTTCAATTGTATCTCCTACTTCAGGTAGTTCAACGAATACGATATCACCTAGTTCTGATTGTGCATGGTCTGTAATACCAATACGTACTTTGTCTCCTTCTACTTTCACCCATTCGTGTTCTTCTGAATAATACAACTCTTTTGGTACGCTCATTCATAACCCTCCATTTTACTTTTACATTTTAAATGTATTAAACATGGCTCAAAGAGCCAGATGTTTTACTTCATCAAGACTTCCAAGTATTTTCAAACGTTTCTTCTTTAAACCCAACTGTTACTTGATTTCCATCTGTAACTATGGGCCGCTTGATCAACATACCATCATATGCTAGCCAAGATCTCATATCGGCTTCAGTCGCATCTTGAAGTTTGTCCTTCATGCCGAGTTCACGATATTTCTTGCCACTCGTATTGAAAAACTTCTTTGCTGGTAAGCCACTTTGTTCAATTAACGTTTTTAGCTGATCTTCAGATGGTGGATGTTCAACTATATGTATCGTTTCGTAAGAGATGTTTTGGTCATCCAACCATTTCTTCGCTTTTTTACACGTACCACATTGTGGGTACCAGTAAACCGTTAACGCCATAGAAGGACCTCCTTTTTTATAATATGTGCCATTATTTTATCATATTTTACCGTAGCTTCCTAATTATTAGACAACAAATCCATAGGGTAAAATTATGTGCAAGCGTGGCGCCTAGGACCGTACGGACAAGACAGCTTCCTCATGCCGCAGGAGTCTCGCAATTTTCCGAACCACTTCTGCCAAATAGGGATTAACAAAAACATGCACAATTGACATATTCCATTGCTAAGAGGCTATGACCTCATCCAAATTAACAAAGCACAGCTTCAAGTCCTATGCTAAGTAAGCTTATATGAAAAACAAACCCTCCCATTTGATCAAACAAATGGGAGGGTTTTGGGTTGGTCAATTATAGGACGTATTTCTCTTCTTGAATTACTTTAGCTGCAACTTCACGTTTTTTCTTGATAACGTTTGTTGGTGTGTGACGCGTTAGTTTGCGAAGGGCTGATAGCATCATGCGCAGGGAATCTCCTTCTTCGCTTGCAATTAGCGTTTCTTTCGCATGTGCTTCAATGCGATTGAATGATTCTTGTGTATAAACTTGAGTCATAGCTAACTTTTGCATGTTTTTCTCTTCACCGCTTGATTGAATAGCTTTCTCTGTACGTAAGATTGCTGATTCCATATTGTAGATCTCCCCTACAATATCTGCGATGTTAACAAGAAGTTCTTGTTCTTGCTCAAGTTTCTCACCGAATTTCTGAGCTGCTAATCCTGCTGCTAAGAGGCCTATTTTCTTAGCGTTCTTTAACAAGTATTTCTCTTGTTCTAATGTTTCTGTACCTGGCTCTTCTGGCATCATCATCATAAGCTCTTCTTGTAACGTTTGAGCTTTTTGAAGAAGAGGTAGTTCACCTTTCATAGCTTTCTTCAATAGTGTACCTGGAACGATCATGCGGTTGATTTCATTTGTACCCTCGAAAATTCGGTTAATTCGAGAGTCACGATACATTCTCTCAACCTCATATTCAGCCATAAATCCATATCCGCCATGGATTTGAACCGCTTCATCCGTAACGTAATCCAGCAGTTCAGTACCAAATACCTTCGTTAACGAACACTCAATTGCATACTCAGCAATCGCTTCAGCGATTGCTTTTCCGTCCTTCAATTGCTCATCAGTTAGTTTACCCATTCGCTGTTCAAAGAGACCTACAGTTCGATAAACCGCACTTTCGTTTGCATACGTATTAGCAGCCATGGTGCCTAGCTTTTCCTGTGTAAGCGGGAAGCTAGAGATTGGCGTTTTGAACTGCTTTCTTTCATTCGCGTATTTAACGGCAAGTTCAAGAGCGCGTTTTGAACTACCAACACCACCAATAGCTAGCTTATAACGCCCAACATTTAGAATGTTAAAGGCAATCACATGACCTCGACCAATTTCGCCTAAAACATTTTCGACTGGAACTTCTGCATCTTCTAAGATCAGGGTACGAGTACTGGAACTCTTAATCCCCATTTTCTTCTCTTCAGGTCCTGTAGAAACGCCACCATAGTCTCGTTCTACGATAAAGGCTGTGAATTTATCTCCATCGATTTTCGCGTAAACAACGAATACATCAGCGAACGCTGAGTTTGTAATCCACTGTTTCTCTCCATTTAACACATAGTGCGTACCCGCTTCATTTAATTTAGCTGTCGTTTTCGCTCCTAATGCATCCGATCCAGAGCCTGGTTCAGTTAGAGCGTAGGCAGCAATTTTTTCACCTGTAGCAAGGAGAGGAAGGTACTTTTTCTTTTGTTCTTCATTACCAAAGAATACGATCGGAAGTGAACCAATACCTACGTGAGCACCGTGTGTAACGGAGAAGCCACCAGCTCTTGAGAATTTCTCAGTAATAAGAGATGAACTAATCTTATCAAGGTTAAGACCACCATATTCTTCTGGTACATCTACTCCTAGTAAGCCTAGTTCTCCCGCTTTCTTAAGTAAGGCAACAGAATGCTCAAATTCATGATTTTCAAGGTTCTCAATCTTTGGAACCACTTCACCTAAAACAAAATCCTCTGCAGTCTTAGCAATCATTTTATGCTCATCTGTAAAGTCTTCTGGCGTAATAATATCTTCTGCCTGTAAATCTTCAACTAAAAAGCTTCCACCTTTAAATACTCTTTCCTTTGTTTCACTCATTATGGTTTCCCCCTTATATAAGTTCAAAGACTCCGGCAGCACCCATTCCGCCACCGATACACATTGTGACAACACCAAACTGTTCATTTCGACGCTTCATTTCATGAATCAAGCTTAAAGTCAGTTTAGTACCTGAACACCCAAGTGGATGACCTAAAGCAATGGCTCCACCGTTAACATTTACTTTTTCTTCATCAAGTCCAAGTTCACGAATGACTTGTATAGACTGTGATGCGAATGCTTCGTTTAACTCAAATAGTCCAATATCTGATTGGCTCAAACCAGCAAGCTTTAACGCTTTTGGAATGGCTTTCACAGGCCCTACACCCATAATTTCTGGTTCTACACCAGCAACGGCGAATGAACGGAATTTAACAAGAGGTGTTAAGCCTTCTGCTTCTGCTTTTCCTCTTTCCATGACTAATACAGATGCTGCTCCATCACTCATTTGAGACGAGTTCCCCGCTGTTACGGAACCACCTACTGAAAAGGCAGGTCGCAGTTTAGCGAGTGCTTCCATATTCGTGCCGCTTCTGACGCCTTCATCCACACTAAACGTTAATTGCTTTTCGTGCTGTTTGTTATCAGCCCCTACAAAGCGGTGCATAACATCGACTGGTACAATTTCGTCTTCAAATTTTCCTTCTTTAATGGCACGAGCAGCCCGTTCATGACTCCTCACCGCAAATGCATCCTGCTCTTCTCGTGTTATACCAAAGCGCTTCGCAACTTCTTCTGCCGTGTATCCCATGCCCATGTAGTAACCTGGCGCATTCTCAACAAGTTTTACGTTAGGCTTTACCACATGCCCAGGGACAGGTACTAGACTCATAGACTCTGCACCACCAGCAATGATTGAATCGCTATGTCCTAACATAATACGTTCAGATGCATAAGCTATGCTTTGAAGTCCGCTTGAGCAGTAACGATTAATGGTTATACCAGGTACATCATTCGGTAAACCTGCTAATCCGGCAATATTTCGGGCCATATTTGTGCCCTGCTCCGCTTCCGGTATGGCACAGCCGATAATAACGTCATCGATATTACCGTCATACCCTTCTGCCCGCCTTAATGTCTCTTGAATGGTCAGAGCGGCAAGATCATCTGGACGCGTATTTGCAAGCGTTCCTTTTTTAGCTTTTCCAACAGGCGTCCTGGCACCTGCAACGATTACAGCTTCCTTCACAATACTTCCCCCTATCTGTTTAGTTGCGTAGTGGTTTTCCTTTAACTAACATTTGTTGCATTCGTTGCTGAGATTTCGGTTCCCCAACTAAACTTAAGAATGCTTCTCTTTCCAAATCTAATAAGTACTGTTCATCAACAAGCGTCCCTTGAGCGACTTGGCCTCCAGCCAACACATAAGCGAGCTTTTGAGCAATTTTGATATCGTGTTCTGAGGCGTATCCACCAAAGCCCATCGTTTTAGCTCCAAGTAGCATCGTTGCATAACCTGCCTCGCCCACTACAGGGATTTTCTCACGTTTCGGTGCTTTATAGCCTGCCTTGGCAAGACCTAGAACCTTTTGTTTTGCATCATGGATTAGGTGATCTCCATTCACGCTAATGGCATCTCGTTGATCTAAGAAACCAAGATCTTTTGCCTCTTCTCCCGATGTAGAGACTTTGGCAGTAGCGATCTTTTCGAACACTTCGTTTGCGACTTTTTGCAAGTCAAAATCAACTGATTTCGGGATGCCTCGCAAATGCTTAATGTAAAGTTCTTTGTTTCCACCACCACCAGGTATGAGACCAACTCCTGGTTCAACAAGCCCCATATAGGTTTCTTGTGATGCTTGAACGGCACTTGCTGGTAACGTAACCTCTGTTCCTCCACCAAGTGTCATGCCAAATGGCGCAGCAACAACAGGTTTGTCTGAATACTTAATATTCATCATAGCCTGCTGGAATTGCTTCACAACCATTTCAATTTCAATGAAGTTATAATCCTGTGCCTCCATTAAAATCATGCCTAGATTAGCACCAACGCAGAAATTCTTTGCCTGGTTTCCAATCACAAGACCTTTATAATTTCGACCCACTTCTTCTACAGCATAGTTAATCATTTGGATAATATCTAAACCAATTGCGTTACTCTGGGAGTGGAACTCAAGTAAAGCAACATCATCTCCAATATCAATTAAACTAGCTCCTTTATTGCTCTTAATGACGCCATGAACTTCTTTATGACGTTTCAGGTGAATTTCTTTATCATTAAAGGATTGTTGTTTGTACTCCCCATTATGGTAAAAGTAAACGTTTCCATTTTCTTTCTTATAGAATGATGAAATGCCTTTAGCGAGCATCTCTTCCACCCATTGAGGAACTTCTTCTCCTTCTTCTTTCATGCGAGCCACGGACTTCTCAACACCAATGGCATCCCACATTTCAAATGGGCCTAGTTCCCAGCCGAATCCCCACTTCATGGCATCATCAATACTAGGGAGGTCATCAGCAATTTCACCAGCCAGTTGAGCAGAGTAAATTAAAACAGGCTTCACAACGTTCCATACCAAGTCTCCTGCACGATCACCTTTGGCTGAAACAAGTGCTTTCAACTTTCGTTTAGGGCCTTTCTCTTGCTTTACCATTTCAGTTGCTTTTGTCTTTAATTTCTTGCGATCTTCATATTCTAGGGTTTCAGGGTTTAATTCATAAATAACGCTACCTTTTTCCCCTTTTTTCTTCACGAAAAATCCTTGGCCTGCTTTCGCTCCGATCCACCCTTTTTCTTGCATTGTTTTCATAAAGGCAGGAGGATCAAATACATCCTTTTCTTCACCTTCTACTTTGTCGTACACGTTCTTTGCGACATGAAGGAAAGTATCAAGGCCAACCACATCAAGCGTGCGGAACGTAGCGCTTTTTGGACGGCCGATCATCGGTCCGGTAACAGAATCCACTTCCCCTACACTATATCCACCGCTCATCATTTCTCTTACTGTAACAAGCAGTCCATATGTGCCGATTCGGTTTGCAATAAAGTTAGGCGTATCTTTTGCTTCAACCACACCTTTCCCTAATACATCTTCACCAAATGACTTCATGAATTGAAGCACATCTGAATCCGTATTCTTGGTAGGAATGACCTCTAATAGTTTCAAGTAACGAGGCGGGTTAAAGAAATGAGTGCCGAGGAAATGTTTCTGGAAATCTTCTGAACGACCTTCAGCCATAGCCTCAACAGATATCCCTGATGTATTTGAACTTACAATTGCTCCTTGTTTACGGTACTCGTCAACAGAAGCAAATACCTTTTGTTTCACTTCTAAATTCTCAACTACAACTTCAATAATCCAGTCAACTTCACCTAAACGTTCTAGATCATCCTCAAGGTTCCCCACCTCTATAAGATCTAAATTGTTTTTACTCGTTAAAGGAGATGGCTTTTGCTTTAATAGTCCTTGTTTGCCAGCTTGACTGATTCGATTTCGTACTTGTCGATCTTCTAATGTAAGCCCTGCATTCGCCTCTTTCGCTGTCAGCTCCCGAGGTACAATATCGAGCATAATGGTTGATATTCCTACGTTTGCCAAGTGAGCAGCAATACCAGCTCCCATTACACCCGAGCCTAATACAGCTGCACGCCTGATTGTTCGATTCATTTCAGCTCCCCCTATCATTTGAATGAATACTCATTCATTTTACGGCGAAAAAATAAATAGATCCTCATTCGATCTAATTCTACTTTTACTATAAATTATTTTCAGACATTTCGCAATCCTTTTTGCAGACAATTTTCTATTCTTTTACAAAGCTTTGGACCGGTCTTTCAAAACCGGTCCTTTCTTAAGTTATTTCCCAATGACACCTTTTACGACAAAGGCAACGTTAGCAGGCCTCTCTGCTAAGCGTCTCATGAAATAACCATACCAATCGTCTCCATAAGGGACATAGACTCTCATTCGATACCCTTCAGCTACAAGCTCTTCCTGTCTCTCCGTACGGATTCCATACAACATTTGGAACTCGAACTGGTCTCTTGGGATATTGTATTCTTTTTCAATATGTTTCGTGTATTCAATCATTTGATCATCATGTGTAGCCACTGCCGTATAATTTCCGTTTAACATATGCATCTTAATAATCTTCTTAAAGTTAAGATCCACATCTTGCTTCGCAGGAAAAGCAACTTTCGGGGATTCCTTATAAGCTCCCTTTACTAATCGCAAATTCGGATTATAAGCATTCAATTCTTCGATATCCTCAACCGTTCTATACAAATAAGCTTGCAGAACAGTACCGATTCCATCATACTCGGATTTTAATTGTTTAAAGATTTCAAGCGTCTTCCCACACCGTTCGTAATCCTCCATGTCAATTGTGACAAAAACATTGTATTCCTTACCCGCATCCAGGATCCTGCGCATATTTTTAAGCACTAATTCTTCAGACACATCGAGCCCCATTGAAGTCATTTTCAAAGACAGCTGAGAATGCAATTGTTGCTCTGAAATGACTCGAATAGCTTCAATACATTCCTCCGTTCGCTGCTTGGCTTCTGCCTCGTTGTCTACAAATTCTCCAAGATGATCGATGGTAACGTCCATCCCTTTAGCGTTTAACTCTTGAATTACTTTTGCCGTATTACTCATCGTCTCCCCGGCTACGAAACGAGCTGCTCCGAATCTGAGACCGTATTTTCTAGCCATTTTCGTAAATGCTTTATTTTTAGAAAGGAACAAAAAGAAATTACGCAATACCTGTTCCACATGATGACCTCCTACCTATTCAAACTCATGAAGTCGTTACACTTTATGCCTACTTCTATTTTACCATTCAAAATTTAAATCGTGTATAATTTTCGCCCAATTCTGACATGTGCATCTATAGATATCCCAGAATTCATGGATAAGACTTTAAAACTGTGGAAATCTAAGTTTGAAAAATATGTCTTATGTAAGGAGGTACCACTTATGCAACAAAACCAAACCAACGCACAAAATCAAATGAACATTATGCCTCAACCGCCAACAATGGTGAGCACCAAGGATCAACTTTATATTTCTGACATGCTTTCATGGAACCTGATGGCTTCTAAGAAAGCTCACTTTTTCGCAGGATTCTGCCAAAATCCTGAACTAAAAGCAGCGCTGGACCAAGCTGGACAAATGCACCAACGTCACTATGAAACGCTTTTGAAGCACCTAAACGAAAACCCAGCCCCAACCCAAAACAACCAGCCTTTAAACTAGAAAGGAGGACCAAAGTCATGAACCAACAACCAAGCCAAAAAGTACAAAACCCTGAAACATCTGTTCCAAAAAATGCTCAAATGAATGAACGTGACTTTATCAACGATATGTTAGCAACAGAAAAATACATGACGGATTCTTACTGCACAGCCATGAACGAAGCAAGTTGCGACCACCTTTACCAAGACGTCTCAACCATCTTCAACGAATCCCAAGACTGCCAAAGAAACCTATACAACCTCATGTTCAAAAACGGCTGGTACAGCATCGAAGCCGCCGACCAACAAAAAATGCAACAAACCTATCAACAATTTAGTGGATATACGAATCAATTGCCTTATAACTAGAAAAGCGCAGGCGACTGTTTAGCCCCGTACGCATAAGCAAGCTGACGAAAGTTCGCGCAGCGGACTGCAGTCAGCTTGCTTATGACGCTAGGGGCTAGGAGCTGGAGCTGGACACCAGAAAAGCGCAGGCAGGCCATAGACCAAGTGGAAGTTCAACTAATACCGCCACTTCCTGTGCCAACGTCGAACGCCCCCTCCTAGTTTGGAGCCACAGGGCTATCTCAAATGACCGTAATCTTTGGGATAGCTCTATTTTCATTCAACCTCAAATTATTTTCCACATACTTCTAAAAATCCTTTATAATAGAGATACCAATATACATGCAAGAGGTGGTTCTTTGAACATAAAAATGTGGCAACAATTCGCCCAGTTGCAAGCCATCCGGACGCTAGGTAGTGGGTCCTCCTCTACTTTTTCGACTTCATCACTATTTACTCAATTACTCGAGAGTGAGATGTCTAAGTCTTCGGCTATAATGCCTTCAACTGAAAAAGTGAGCGGGCCTCCTCCCATGGCTTCCGCACCCTATAGCTCTCTCCCTATTAAAGGGAGCTCGGAAAACTATCAATCTTATATTGATGAGGCATCAAAGCAATATAATCTAGATCCAAAGCTACTTCATGCCGTTATTAAACAAGAATCTAACTATAACCCAACTGCACAGAGTCAGGCCGGGGCACAAGGGTTAATGCAACTTATGCCTTCGACAGCGAAAGGATTGGGCATTCAAAATGCTTTTGACCCACAGCAGAACATCCAAGGTGGGGCCAAGTATCTTCGACAAATGCTTGATCGTTACGACGAGGATACGGAACTAGCACTCGCAGCTTATAACGCGGGGCCTGGGAATGTGGATCGGTATGGCGGCATTCCTCCTTTTGAAGAAACAAAGGCCTATGTGCCTAAAGTCATGCAACATTACGCAAACGCATAAAAAAAGGTGCCCCGTAGGGGCACCTTTTTAGGTAAGAGCCATTTATTTTACTTCTTCAGGTACTTTTAATCCTAAAGCATTGGCAACACGTTCACCATAATCAGGATCAGCCTTATAAAAATGTTTAATTTGGCGTAGCTGGATTTCTTCTTTACGCACTTCTTTCATGGAACCAACAATATTAGAAACAAGGCGTTGTTTCTCATCTTCACTCATCAGGCGATATAAGTTACCTGGTTGAGTATAATGGTCGGCATGATCATATGGAGTGCTATCCGCTAGGCCTGAAACAGGATAAGTAGCCTGCTTCACACTCGGGTCTTCCACAGGTCCATCGTAACTATTTGGCTCATAGTTTTTAGAACCTCCGCCATTATCATCAAAGCGCATGGCTCCGTCACGTTGATAGTTATTCACTTCAACTTTTGGTCGGTTTACAGGCAATGTTTCATAATTCGCCCCTAAACGATAGCGATGGGCATCAGCATAAGCAAATATACGGCCTTGAAGCATTTTATCCGGTGACACGTCGATTCCTGGAACAAAGTTACCAGGGCTGAATGCAGCTTGTTCAATGTCTGTAAAGTAGTTCTTCGGATTACGATTCAGAACCATTTTCCCTACTTCGATTAATGGATAGTCATCGTGAGGCCACACTTTGGTCACATCAAATGGATCAATTCCATACGTATCTGCATCTTCTAGAGGCATAATTTGTACATACATCGTCCATGAAGGATAATCTTCTTTTTCAATCGAAGTAAATAGATCCTCTGTTTTGTAATCAGGGTTTTCACCTGCAATTTTGACAGCAGTGTCTTCATCTAACGTTTTATATCCTTGGTCTGTACGAATGTGGTACTTCACCCAAACAGATTCGCCTTCTGCATTCGTCCATTTAAACGTATGGCTTCCATACCCATGCATATGACGGAACGTCGCAGGTACACCGCGATCGGAATAAAGAATGGTAACCTGGTGTAGAGATTCTGGTGATAGAGACCAGAAATCCCAAGCCATATCAGGGTCTTTCAAGTTCGTTTGAGGATCACGTTTTTGAGTATGAATGAAATCTGGGAATTTAATCGCGTCACGGATAAAGAAGACCGGTGTATTGTTCCCAACAAGATCGTAGTTCCCCTCTTCTGTATAAAACTTAAGAGAAAAACCACGCGGGTCACGTGCTGTATCAGCAGACCCTTTCTCTCCACCTACTGTAGAGAAGCGCGCAAGCATGTCAGTTCTCTTGCCTACTTCAGATAAGAAATCTGCTTTTGTATACTTAGAAAGATCATTTGTTACTTCAAAATAACCAAATGCACCTGCACCATTCGCATGCACAACGCGCTCAGGAATACGCTCACGGTTAAAATGGGCAAGCTTCTCAAATAAGTGAACATCTTGAATAATGGTAGGACCACGGTAACCTGCTGTCATTGAATTCTGATTATCGCCTACAGGAACGCCACCTTCAGTCGTCAGTGTCTTTCTCTTCTCACTCACTATGTATCCTCTCCTTTTGTACGGGGGTCTCCCTATTCTACTTTCCTTATTCCCACCCCCATCCAATAAGAAACCTCATTACAACAATAAATTATATTAATTATTAAAAAAATACTCTTATAATCAGTTGTAATTAAGCGGTCCAATAAAAAAAGCGGAATCATCAACGATTCCGCTTCATTACTCTTTAAGAGTATTCATTTTATAGTAACCTTACGAAACAACGTCGTACCCTTGTTCTTCAATTGCTGATTCGATTTGTTCTTTTGATACATAAACATCATCGTACGTAACGTCTACTTTGTTTGTATCTAAATGAACCTCTACACCTTGGATCCCGTTAAGTTCCTCAACGGCTCCCTTAACTGCTTTTTCGCAATGGCCACAAGTCATGCCATGAACGGCTAATGTAATTTGCATGCTACTCATCCTTCCTAAAATATATTTATATTTTAACTCTCTTCAATCGAAGGGAGTTAGAAACAACACTCACTGAACTAAATGCCATCGCAGCACCTGCGATCCATGGAGCTAATAACCCTAAGGCTGCTACAGGAATTCCGGCAGTATTATAAGCTAAAGCCCAGAAAAGATTCTGTTTTATATTCTTCATCGTTTGATGACTAATACGAATGGCCTTTGGTATAAGAGAAAGTTCTCCTCCAAGGATCGTTACATCGGCAGCTTCAATCGCTACATCAGTCCCTGTTCCGATTGCAATCCCTATATCGGCTACCACAAGAGCTGGTGCATCATTAATACCATCCCCGACCATCGCTACAGATTTACCGCTCTCCTGAAGCTTACGCACTTCTTCTGCCTTTCGCTCTGGAACAACTTCGGCAATTACGCGATCAATTCCTACCTGTGAGGCGATCGCTTGAGCGGTTCTTTCGTTATCACCTGTTAACATAACAAGTTCGATCCCTTGCTCTTTTAACTCAGCTAAAGCTCGAGCCGCTGAATCCTTCACTGTATCAGCTACGGCAATAATCCCACTTGACTTCCCATCCACACTCAGGAGCATGGCTGTCTTTCCGTCATGTTCAAGCTCAACCATTTTCTCCTTGTATGAGCTATATTCCACATTTTCTTCCTCAAATAACTTCCTTGTTCCAATTAATACACGTTTGCCTTCCACTACAGCTTTTATACCATGTCCTGGAATGGCCTCAAAGGATTCTGCTTTTGGAATATGAACGCCTTTATCTTTCACATATTGAACAATGGCTTGAGCTAACGGGTGCTCTGAACTATTCTCAGCAGCTGCTACTAATCGTAATGCATCTTTATTTCCATCGAAATCTGTAACCACAGGCTTACCATTTGTTATGGTGCCCGTTTTATCGAATACAATTGTCTGGACGTGGTGAGTGGATTCTAAGTGCTCCCCGCCTTTAAATAAGATTCCCTGTTCAGCTGCTTTCCCCGTTCCAACCATAATGGAAGTTGGTGTAGCCAATCCAAGCGCACAAGGGCAAGCAATTACTAGGACAGCTATAGATGCCTCAAGAGCTGCTGGCAAATTACCAGGATCCACTATGGCTATCCAGACGATAAAAGTCACAAGGGCTATCCCTACCACAATCGGAACGAAATAACTTGAAATCACATCAGCCATGCGTTGAATGGGAGCTTTTGAGCCTTGAGCCTCTTCCACTACTTTAATGATTCCAGCCAGAGCTGTATCTTTCCCAACTTTCGTTGCCTCTAGTGTAATGGTTCCGTTCTTATTTATGGTAGAACCAATGACGGCTTCTCCAGTCCCTTTTTCAACAGGTATGGATTCCCCCGTAATCATTGATTCATCTATTGACGTTTGGCCCTCTATCACGGTTCCATCTACAGGAACCTTCTCACCTGGACGTACCCGTATGTGATCTCCTACAACGACTTGTTCAATCGGAAGCTTCATTTCTTCTCCGTTCCGAATGACCGTAGCCTCTTTCGCTTGTAGATTGAGGAGAGATGAAATAGCTTGCGTCGTACGTCCTTTAGCGATGGCTTCAAAGTATTTACCTAAAAGGATGAGCGTTATAAGGACGGCGCTTGTTTCAAAATACAAGTGAGGGGTATTTGTTGCCCCGATCGTTGCCTGAATCGCTTCTGATAAACTATAAAAATAAGCAGCGCTTGTTCCAAGGGCAACGAGCACATCCATATTTGCCGTCTTATTCTTCAGGTTCTTATAAGCCCCTTCATAAAACTGCCATCCGATAATAAACTGAACCGGAGTTGCTAGTGCAAACTGCACCCACGGATTCATGAGTAAGGATGGGACAGGTAAGCCGAATAAATGCTCAAACATCGTATAGAGAAGAGGAAGAGATAAGAGAGCCGATATAAGAAGTTTCACTCTTTTCATCTTCAACTCTTGTTCTTTCTGAGATGACTTTTCATCAGCATCTACACGAGGCTCTGCATCATAACCAAGCTTTTGGATCTTAGCTATAATTGAACTTAGGTCTTGCACTCCTGATTGATATTCCACAACGCCCGTTTCATTAGCCAGATTCACTGTCGCCGTTTGAATCCCATTCATTTTATTGAGTACTTTCTCAATACGTGATGAACAAGCTGCACACGTCATACCGTAAATATCTAATTCTACTTTTTCCATCTGGACACCGTAACCTAGCTTTTCAATTCGGGCAGTAATATCTGAGGTGTTAACTTCATCTGGATTGTACTCAATTTGAGCGGTTTCCATAGCAAGATTTACCCTTGCCTCGACGCCGTCCATTTTATTTAATACCTTTTCTATGCGCGTAGAGCAGGCTGCACAGGTCATACCTGTAATACCTACATTCATTTGTTTTTCTTCACTACTCATAGAAGACCCTCCTTAGGACTTCGAGAACTGCTCCATTACTTTAATGAGTTCTTGAATGGCTTCATCACCATTTCCTTTATGAATGGCATCCGCTACACAGTGGTTTGTGTGTCTCTCCATTAAAGAAAAGCCAACTTTCTTGAGTGCAGCGTTAATCGCTGATATTTGTACGAGAACATCGACACAATACCGATCTTCTTCGATCATTTTTTGAATTCCACGAACTTGCCCCTCAATTCGTTTCAAACGATTTAGTACTTTTTGTTTTTCTTCATCAGTACGGGGGGTTACAGGTTGTTTCCCGCTATCTTCAGGTAACATAGAGTGATCCATCGGTTCACTTCCTTATTTTGCTTAATTTATATATTACTATACCCCCGTTAAGTATTTTAGTCAAACTTTAAACATTAAAAAAGATCAGCAACCATAAGATTGCTGACCTCTCATTATTCGTTTCCTTTTTAATACTTGTTAGGGGTATTTATTACTGTGCTGCCTTATCCATACAAGCAGCCATTCGCTCTTCAATATCCTTTGCTTGATCATTCAGTTCTTCATCTTCTAAGAATCCAATTAAAGAAGTAGGTTTTGGCATACCCATTTTCGTACTTCCATCTTGTTCGTATACAACCACCTTACAAGGAAGGAAATAACTCGCTAAAGCATTCTTCTCAAGAATGTTCTTCGCTTCCCCAGGGTTACATACTTCTAGGATTCTATAGGTTGTATTAAAATCAAAACCTTTACTCTGTAATGTATCCTTCACATTAAAATCCCAGAGTACACCGAACTTTTCTTCCTTCAACTGTGTCTGAAGCGCGTCCACCGCTTCATCTAAGCTTTTAGATGTTTCTACTGTATAATGGAACATGGTAATGCCTCCTTCATAAAATATGATCCACTCAAAATATACCCTTATTGGTATATCCTAAACAGGAGATTTTATGCTTCCTGTCTCCATCCGCTTATGAGAGTACATTGATTTTGGCATCATTTATTGCTACTATTTGCTATAGTTCAATGAAACGTTTTCACACTATTTTTTCTAGGAGGGACCACATGAACCGTCAACTAAAAGGAGCGCTTTTCGTATTTGCCATTGGCGTCTTTATGGCTGCATTAGATAACGGCATCATTACTGCTTCACTCACTACTCTCATTTACGCCTTTGACGTTAGTGCGACCTGGGGTTCATGGACCATAACATTATATACATTAGGATTAGCCATATCCGTTCCCATTGTAGGAAAGTTATCCGATCAGTTTGGGCGTAAACGTTTATTTATGATTGAGGTAGCTCTATTTGGTATAGGGTCTTTATGTGTCGCTTTAAGCCCTACCTTCCCTCTCTTCCTAGCCTCTCGGTTCTTGCAATCATTAGGGGGCGGGGGCATCTTTATTATAGCGAGCTCCTATGTATTAAATACATTTCCAAAAGATAAACAAGGGCGTGCCCTTGGACTAATCGGCGGGATGAATGGGATTGCTGCCATTTTAGGACCAAACCTTGGAGCTATTATTCTCCAAGCGACAGGAAACTGGCATTGGCTGTTCTTGATTAACATTCCTATATCCGTTCTTCTCTTAATTATTGGTGGACGTTTTATCAAAGAAGAACAAGAACTTGTTAAAGAAAAAATGGATTGGGCGGGTATCGTTTTCCTTACTACAGCCGTCCTGTCTCTTATGTATAGTTTGACTTTATTAGAAGGAGAGGACCTTTTTAAAAGCCTTTTAAAGCCGACTTTCTTTACCTTCTTTCTATTAGCTATCGTGTTGTTCGCTGTGCTTTTCCAAGTAGAAAAGCGTGTAGGAGCAACTCGCGAACCCATCCTGCCCATGACCTTAATGAAGACTCCTACTTTCCGGTGGACATTGTTATTGGCCTCCTTCTCAGGGATGATTCTCGCTTCAGTGATCTTTATTCCAGGTTTCATCGAGCAATATTTGAATATCCCCCGTGAACAAGCCGGGTATTGGTTTACTCCTCTTGCTCTTGCATCCGGTATAGGTGCTGGCGGAGGCGGGACGTTAGTCGATAAAAAAGGACCTATTTATACATTAGTCACTGCAAGTTTACTTGCTTTAACAGGATTTTTACTATTCCCTCTATGGGTTGAATCCTTGTGGCAAATGGCGGTCGCCAGTTCATTTGTTGGTGCAGGGTTTGGTATGATGCTCGGTGCTCCGATTAATGTACTAGCTACAGAGAATACTTCAGAGCGGAAAGGGATCGCTCTTGGCACCACCTCTTTGTTTCGTCAGCTCGGCATGACGATTGGACCAACCATGTATGCAGGCTTTCTAGCCAGGTCACTCACGAACGTAGAAGAGAAGGTGTACAATCATTTACCTAATGAAGCTGTACCAGCTCAAGCAGGCGTCACCTTTTATATGCCTGAGGGAGAAGGTCTTCAAGAAAAAGATTACCAATCCATTAAGAGTACATTTGAAGTTATACAAGATGAAGAGATAAGACAATCTATGCTTTCTGGTCTTCATCAAGTTGTAGGAAGCGGCTACAACGGATTGTTTCTCTCTTCCTTTTGCATTAGTCTGCTTGCTCTTTTGGGAACATTACGTCTACGTAAGTTACGGAAAATGAGCTCATAACACATGATTTTACTACCACCTCTCAGTCATAGAGGTGGTTTTTTTATCCCTCCCTATTAAATCGGAATCATTCTTATTTACAAATCGGAATCGTTACGATACAATAACTAAGGTTTTGTGTTAAGGAACCTTTTAAAGGAGAGAATAAGAGAATGAAGAAAATGATTACAAGTTTAGTTATGGGAAGTGTCTTGCTTCTAGTCACTGCTTGTTCATCTAATAATCATAATGAATCATCTATAGAAGATTTAACGATCTATACATCAATTTATCCCATTGAATATTTCACAGAAGAGATAGGTGGTAATACAGTTGACGTAGAAACCATCTATCCACCAGGAGCAGACGCTCATACATTCGAACCCACCGCTAAAACGATGGCCCATTTAGCTGAGAGTGATGCTTTCTTCTATTTAGGTGCTGGGCTTGAGGGGTTTGCAGAAAGCGCTGCGGATGCGCTAGAGGGAGAAGATGTAACGCTTGCAGAACTAGGAACTCATGAATCTCTATTTGCTCACGGAGAAGGTCATGAAGAAAAATCCGCTCATGAAGGACACACCCACGGAGATAAAGATCCACATATTTGGCTTGATCCTGTTCGTGCTCAAGAACTGGCTCAGTATATTAAAGAAGAATTAATAGAATTAAATCCAGAAGATAAAGAAGTATATGAACAAAACTTTAAACATTTGAACCAACAACTCACCCAGCTTAACGAAGACTTTCAAAAAGCCGTTGCTCAGGCAGATAAGAAGCAATTTCTCGTAGCGCACGGAGCTTATGGGTATTGGGAGGAACGATACGGGGTTGAACAAATCTCTGTAAACGGTATTTCCCCAAGCAGTGAGCCGTCACAACAAGACATTGAGCATTTAATTGAATTAGGTAAGAAGGAAAATATGAACTATATGATCTTTGAACAAAATGTTTCCAATCAGGTGGCAACCATTATCCAGAACGAAATCGGCGCCAAGGCTTTATCCATTCATAATCTTTCGGTACGAACCCAGGAAGATATTGATGAAGGGGACAATTACTTTGACTTAATGCGCGATAATCTTGATGTGCTTAAAACCGCGTTAAATAGCAAATAGAAGGAGGTTCCATCACATTGCCTACACCCGTATTAGATATTAAAGATGTCAGTTATTCCTATGAACAAAGAGATGTACTAGAGCACATTGACTTTACCATTCAGCCAGGTAGCTTTGTTGGCCTAGTTGGCCCAAACGGCTCAGGAAAAACCACGTTAATTAAACTGATCCTTGGACTCATGCACCAAAAACGAGGAGAGATTAACTTATTCGGAAAGCCTATAGATAAATTTAAAGAATGGGACCGAATTGGCTTTGTCTCTCAGAAGGCCAACAGTTTTAATAGTGGTTTCCCAGCAACTGTCTATGAAGTTGTATCAATGGGTTTAACATCTAAAGTTGGTTATTTTCGATTCTTTAAGAAAAAACACGAGGAAAAGATTAAAGAAGCCGTAGAGTTGGTTGGTATGAGTGACTACCTTTATCAGAATATTGGCGACCTATCAGGTGGACAACAGCAGCGTATCTTTATCGCCAGAGCTCTTGTCAGCGAGCCTGATTTCTTAATCTTAGATGAGCCGACGGTCGGAGTAGACACAGAAAATGTGCATCGCTTTTATAAAATGCTCGCTGATTTAAACAGAAATAAAGGGATTACCTTACTTCTTGTTACTCATGACATCGGTACAATGACTTCATACGCAAGCGATATAGCCTGCCTGAACAAACAAATCCATTTTCACGGTGATCCAGAGTCATTTAATGATTTAAATGATCAAGATCTATCAAATATATACGGTCACCCCGTTCACGCTGTGACCCACGACCATTAGTGGAGGAATCTTTATGTTATCAAGCTTTTTACAATATGAATTTTTAAGAAACGCACTATATACAGGGTTACTGATCGGGTTCATTGGACCGCTCTTAGGAACGTTCGTTGTTGTTAGGAGACTTTCTTTAATTGCGGATGCCCTTTCCCATGTGACCTTATCTGGCATTGCCTTTGGTCTTATGCTTGATAAGAAATTCGGTGTTGGGATTAGTCCCTTCTATGCCGGAATGAGTTTCTCCGTTATCGGCTCTGTCTTCATTGAACAACTCAGACGCGTGTACAAAGCCTATCAAGAATTAGCGATTCCAATTATATTATCAGGCGGGGTTGGCTTAAGTGTTATCTTTATCTCTCTTGCCAATGGTTTTAATACAGATTTATTCAATTATTTATTCGGTTCTGTGACAGCTGTCAGTCGTCAAGATTTATGGACAATTCTTATTGTAGCTGTTGTGGTTACGGCGCTCATTGGTTTATTCTATAAAGAATTGTTTATGCTCTCGTTTGACGAAGAACACGCTGTTGTTTCAGGTATTCATGCAAGACGCATTCATTTCCTTTTTATCGTCTTAACAGCTCTGGTTATTGCTGCTTCTATCCGAATTGTTGGGGTCTTACTGGTATCAGCTCTCATGACCTTACCTGTAGCTGCGAGTATTCGGATTGCCCGCGGATTTAAGCAAGCCATTCTTTTATCGATTGTATTTGGTGAAATTTCGGTGATTAGCGGGCTCATCTTCGGCTATTATTTCGAAATTCCTCCCGGTGGCACCATCGTTTTAACGTCTATCTTAATCTTAGTAGTGACCATCCTTGTGAAGAAAGGAATCCAACGTACACGTACAAAGAGGGTGAAAACGTGAATTTAAATCAAGCACTTGAAGAATTAAAAGAAAAAGGTCATAAGTATACAGATAAACGGGAAGATCTGTTACGCTTTTTCTATGAACAAAATGGTTACCGAACAGCTCGTGATGTGAAAGCAATGATGGAAGATAAATACCCAGGTATTAGTTTCGATACGATCTACCGCAATCTACACTTGTTCGTTGAGTTAGAATTGTTAGAGGTAACAGATCTTGAGGGTGAAAAGCACTTCCGTATGAAATGTGAGTCCAAGCACCACCATCATTTCATTTGTCTAGATTGCGGGAAAACAAAAGAAATTCACACTTGCCCGATGCAACAGGTCTCAGGTGAACTAAAAGACTATGATGTAGAAAATCATAAATTTGAGATTTATGGAAAATGTCCGGCATGTAAATAAGAAGGGATTCGACTCTCTTCTCTATAAAAGGGAGTGAACGATAAAACCATGTTTATGTACCTTGCGATTTTTATAGGAGGTGCTGTGGGGTCTTCTTTACGATTCATCGTCTCTTTGTGGATTGAAGAGGCGTCTGTGTTTCCATACGAGACGCTTCTTGTTAACCTCATTGGCTGCTTTATCCTTACTTATCTAAGCACTCACCCAACTCTTATGAGCAAGTTTTCTTCTTCTGTTAAGGTTGGAATCAGTACAGGACTGATTGGATCATTTACAACCTTTTCAACTTTCTCCACCGAAACCTTACAGCTATGGCTCCATACTTCGCACATTCTAGCATTGATGTATGTGCTTATTAGCCTTGCAGGAGGATTAACCTTAAGCTGGCTAGGATTCTTTACTGCTCACAGTCGAAAGGAGCATGTAAAATGATGTTTGCCTATGTAGCGCTAGGAGGCGGACTCGGTGCTCTTTGTCGATTCTTTTTAAGTGACTTCTTTAATTCAAAGGGTTCGATTCCTTATGGAACTTGGCTAGCCAATATAGTTGGTTCGTTGCTCTTAGCTGGATTCATTGTACTTAGAACAAAAGAGGTTCTTCCAGAGTCCATCTGGCAACTCGCAGGTGTAGGGTTTTGCGGAGCTTTTACAACCTTTTCGACTTTTGGAAAGGAGACCATTCAGCTCTTGCAAACCAACAGAATAAAGGAAGCCCTACTCTATGTAGCGTCTAGTCTGATCATAAGCCTGAGTGTTGTATGGCTCACCTTCTCCCTGTTTATAAAATGAATGGTAAAAGCGCCCTTTCCTAATTAGCTCTTTTAGGAAAGGGCGCTTTATTAATGAATAACCCGGTTAATAGTAGATTTATTCGTGACATATCCCGAAAACACGGCACGCTTCTTTTTCCCAAACATACTCTTTTTGTCCACGATGATGGCCGGTGTAATGTTTGTGCCTGTGATCCCAAGTAATTCACTTTCTAAATCATTGGAATGACTAATATCAATCTCATGATATGGTATTTGATCAGCTGATAGGTATTCTTTCAATGACTGGCTTTCATCGCATCCGGACCGGGTATAAATATAAATCGCTTTGCTCCCCATGGAATTTCCCTCCTTTATGCAAGTATATGAACTTACCAAAAGCTACATGAGACAAAAACATTTTCAAACGATAGTGGAAATTCCATTATTAGGTCGTAAACGCGTATTGTTAATCGAATTACATATATATTTCCATTTTAGTATAGTAGTAAAACATATTTGTGCGGATTTTTTTAGTATTTGTTCTGTTAAGCAGTCTTATAAGGAAAAACTATAACTTTAATAGAGCCATTTATTATAGTAAAGGCATAAAAATAAGCCTTTTTTCTTCGATAGAAAAAAGGCTTCTCTTATGCTCCATATCGATGGAGGGCTTCTTGTAATGAAGTAACAAATGATAAGTTAAAACGAATTTGTAAATGATGGAGCCGTTGGGCTTGAGATGGTTTAATCCCTACAATCACAATCTTCTTACCCATGTAAAGTAAACTCGTGAAGATGTCTTTCAGCACAGATACCCCGTCTTGGTGCATTTCTCCTACAGCTGTAAAATCAAACAATAAACAATCTGTTTCATGCGTATGGGCCTTCAAAAGTACTTGATCTTTAATCGTAAATAGCTTCTCTTCTGAAATATCACCAAACAAAGGAATCAAGGAGATTTCTGAAGTAAGCTGAATGAAGGGAGCAGATAACAAATTATTTTGATGAATCGCATCTTCTAGCTTTTCTTTTTCTTCTAACAGCTCGAAATTTGTTTCATTTAAACGATTTTGCAATCGGTCCAGCATCTTACTTACGTGCTGGTTCTGCCCTTCTTTAGGAATGATCATAATTTCAGCCTGTAGATCATTTGCCCATTTCACATAAAGATCCACAAGTTCGACTTGTTTAGAGGCGGTAATGACATTAACCTCCACTTTAACTTTAGGCAGAGTGGGAACAATCCAATCCTTTACTTTCTTATGACTAGCTTCTTCTATGATTTCCCATAAAGAAGGAGTCAGATGAAACATCTCACTCGCTTCTTGCGTGTATTCAAGAATCGTATATTTTTTATTAATGGTTAGGGAGGGAACTGGAAAGTGATTGTTAACTTGTCGCATTAATGTCTTCTTCATTCCCCTCTATCCATGTTTCTAATTGATGTAAATCTTTCATCACAACAACCCGTTCAGAAGCAAATGAACTTAAATCATATTCTTTCGCCATTCGGCCTCCTATTAACACTGTCGGCGACCACTCAAGGCGAGTTAAATGTTCAATCACTTCTTTTAGAACTGGGAGTCGATAAGACAAAGCAGCTGATACTCCAACCACATCTGGTTTATATCGATTCACTTGTTTCAGTGCGTGATCAAGGGGCAGGTTCGGTCCAAGATACCTGACATTCCACCCATACTCTCTAAAAGTAGAAGCGACCATTTTTAACCCCAGATAATGTTGTTCTTCTTCAATGCCAAATAACAATACCTTACTAGCATTCTGTTCGGATGCACGCTTCTTCATACTATCAAGCTGAGAAAGGACAAAATCACATACAGCTGTAGCTAAGTGCTCATCCGCTACGGAAATCTCATTGCGCTCCCAAAGATCCCCAATGTGATACATAGTCGGAGTAAGGAATTGCTCGTACAGATGAAGCCGATTTGGTGTTGTCCCCATTTGGGACAAATAGTGAACGGCATCATCTTCATTTCCTTCAAGAAATAACTTTGCAAGCTTAGAAAAATCGTCCATCTCCTCACCCCTTACTCATTTGTTGCTCTCAAAAATTCAATACCATTCTTTAGATAGGACTGATAGGCTTTTTGTTCATCATGATCTTCAAGCCCCTCAAGGTGTCGATACAACCGCTCATAATTATCAATAATTAATTCCGTGCCTACATCGCGGCTTGTTAATACCGTTTGCAACCACTTCGTATAATCCATAAAAAACTGCTCTTCTCCCATTTCGTATGTTGTTGAGAGATGGTCTAAATGGTGATAATTATCCTCTTTTGTTCGTTTTCGACCATTTTCACCGAAACGTTCCCATAAAAAAGGATACGCCTCATAGATTTCGTTCACGATTTGATCAACAATGTGTTCTCGTTCTGAAGCTTTCATTCCGCCACCACTTTAAACTTTTTAACTTTCGGAGGAATGTTAGCAAGCGCTTTGTCAGGATAATTCTTCTCCAGTTCGTGTATTTTCTGGAACTCCTCACTTGTTGCCCATTTCATATAATGAGCCTTGGATTCCCATTCCATATGAACAGTTAATTCCCCAGGCTTTTTGTCGTTTTGAAGAAGTTGAAAAGAGCGAAAACCTTCCCATTGATCAACGCTCTTTGATCGGTTTTGATAAATCTCTATTAATTCATCTGCTTTTTCCTCTGGAACCACCACAGTAGAGTCAACGATATACATCTTATTTCTCCTTCAAGCTCATTTTTAATAATTATTATTTTATCATATTTTCAAGATTTTTTTAAGAAAGGTGCTGGTGGCACGCTTTAGAAAAATCTGTCACTTCATCTATGTAGGAAAACAAGAAAAAACTCTGCAACTCACTGTTGCAGAGTTTTTTCTTTCTTTATTACAATACCACTTCGTTAAGCACGTGAGTTTCTTCATGCTCAAGAAGGTTCTTTGGAACATGCTCATCAATAGGCTTATTCATATGAGCTTGGATTTCATCCGTTTCGTCCTGGTTACCTACCAGATAAATACGTTCCCACTGTCCATCTTTTGCTAATTTGTCTAATGTAGGCGCAAGGCTCTTATACCAGCGCTGCTGATTAGCACGGTAGCGGTCTTCAAATTTTTCTTTACCTGGGTTTTTCCCACCTGAACCCATAGAAGGTTGGGCATGGTGAGGACCAGTGTGTAAGCGCCAATCTTCTGTATTAAGATCTAATTCATAATATTTGATGTCATCTACTGCACCTAATTCAGCTTCAATGACCTTCACGTCGTTCTGCTGAACAAGCACAACCCCGGTTTTAGGGAACTCTTTATGAAGCTCATGCATTTGATCCAATACAGGTGCTTCTTCCCAGAAGAACTCTGTTTTAACCGGCATTTGCACGGGCTGAGCGTGCCATAGGGAACCGTCTGTTGACGCAAAAACAATTAAACTTTTAGAAAGATCACGTTCATAGTCTGTCACATATGTTTCTAATTGTTCTTTTAGATTACGGAAGTTTTTTAATTCATCCTTGTCTCCGCTCTCTTGCAAGTAATGTTCAAAGTTATTCATTCCATTTTTGAAATGGATCTTCCATTCACCGCCCTGTTGTTCAGGGTCAGCTAAATCTGTATTTAAGTACATTGTAAGTACTCGTTCAGGTTTTTCTGCATAGAAATTTTCTAGTTTCTTTAAGTCTTTTTGTAATGTCATAATTAAACTCCACTCCTTATCGGGCTATTGAGTTTCTGCGTACTATCTATGTAACCGTAAAAAAGAGGGTTAAAACCTATAATCTAGTAAGTCTATTATGAAATGAAGTCAGATTAACTTTGTGAACAGCGGGTAATATAGAAATAAATCGCAAGAAGACATTCCATCGGGAGGGAAAACATGTTATACCTACTTGCTATTCTATTACCACCCATTGCGGTCTTGTTTGTAGGAAAACCCGTTCAAGCCATCATCAACTTAATACTTACCATTTTAGGGGTTATTCCTGGTGCCATCCACGCTGTCCTTGTGGTTAAAGACCACAAAGATGATCAGCGTGCCAAAAAGTACGGAACAGTTGGATAAATAGAAAAAAGGACTTTTCCTTAAGGGAAAAGTCCTTTTTTGTGTGCATTTGTTATTTTCCTAACCATTCGTTAATCAGTTCTTCGTTCTCATCTACCCATTTCTGAGCCCCTTCAGCTGGCTCATCAGCTTCTTTTACCATGTTCATTAAGCTTCCTAGCTGTTGATCGTCCATTTCCCAAGTGTTGATATACTCTGTCACTTCAGGAAAGTCGTCTGTGAAACCTTGACGGGACATCCAAATAATATTTTCTTCATCGCCATATACATTCTTTGGATCTTCTAAGAACTTAAGCTCGTATTCCGCAAACACCCAGTGAGGCTTCCAAAGCGTTACTAGGATTGGTTCTTCTTTACGAATCGATTCTCCAAGTTGAGTCGTCATAGCCGGTCCTGAAGAAGAAGCCGTAGTGTAATCTAAACCATATTCATCAAGAGCTTCATCCGTTAAGCCCATAAGACTTGAGCCTGGGTCGATCCCATAAATCTTACCATCTTCAAACAAATCTTTATTGTCGTTTAATTCTTCAATGCTATTTACATCTACATAACTAGGTACTGCAAGTCCTAGAGTCGTACCATTAAACCAAGGTTGATCTTTATGGAAATCCACATCTTCTTTGTAATCTTCATAGAAAGCTTCATCTGTGTGTGGTAACCATACTTCTAATGCAAGGTCTAAATCATCTGATTCAAGCGCCTGATATAAAGGCCCTTTTTCTGTCATATTTAATTTAACTGAATATCCTTCATCTTCTAAAATAATCTTCCACATATTCGAAACTGCCACGTTCTCTGCCCAGTTATTCAAGCCAATTTCGATGGTTTTATCTTCCTTATCAGATCCATCCCCATCTCCTGAACTGGAATCATTTCCACAAGCTGCCAGCACAAGTAACATTCCGATAAAAAGTGCCGGGAGTATTCTTTTTAGTGCTTTCATGCGTATATTCCCCCAAAGTATTGTAGTAGTTTCATAAGTTTCATGCTTATCTATGTAACTAACATGTCCGAATAAGCACAAAACTTATACTAACATGTATGATATGTGTTCGCAAGTTTCATTCCTTACATTTCCTTTTCTGAGAATCTTATAGAATTCTTAGGTTATATTTCATTGAATAGGGTGCTAATGTGGCTCTCGCTCCCTTCCTTGAACTTGGGCCGCTACCAACTGATTCGAGCCAATTCTGCCTAACTTAAGCCGCTTCCGCCCCACTTAAGCCTCTCTCCCCTGACTTAAGTCGTTATTTTTTCCTCTTGAGCCGTTATGCGATTTTCTTAAGCCGTTCCCCACAAGCTTGAGCCGTTGCTCCCCCGCACGAGCCAATTCTAGCTAACTTGAGCCGCGCCCGCCCACTTGAGCCACTCCCCTCCGCTCGATTCTTATCCATAACTTCCGCTCCCCCTCACATCGCTCATAAAAAAACGCTTTAGCCTAAAGACTAAAGCGTTATCCTCGTGTTTCTACAGTAAAATCAAAGAAAGTTGGCAAATATTTGGTTCTGCAATATTCCAGAGGAGACTGGTCGATCCCTAGTGTAATTCTTGTCATATCAACTAACGGGTCCCCTGCTACGATGCCGAGGAAGTCAGCTTCATATGTATTCGCAAGAGAGGCTGAAACATATTCTTTAGAATAGTTTGGCTGCATTCCCTTCTCTTCTAGATGAGCATGGAAATCAAAAACGAGCAAATCCTCGTCCGTCAAACTCTCTACGATGTGTTCAGGTATAAAAAGTTGTTGAAAGGCGATCGGGACTCCATCTGCCAAGCGCAAACGCTCATACATGTAGACGGCTTGTTCTTCCGAAAGACCTAACATCTTTTTTGCATAGTCCATTTTCTTCCCATGAACGTTTCGTATGATTTGGACACTGAATTCAGTTCCTTTTTCTCGTTGAATAACGCCTGGATTTTTCACATGATCCGATGGCTTCTTCTTAACGGTCGTAGATTTCCCTCGTTTTGTTTCGAGTATCCCTTCTTGAGCTAATTGAGTAATCGCTTGCCTGATGGTAGAACGACTCACTTGATATTCCTGCATAAGCTGATTTTCAGAAGGTATTTTTTCACCGGGCTTCCAGCTCTGATTTTTAATGTTTTCAATAATGCTGTGTTTTACTTGAAGATAGTAAGGCACGCGATTTTGGCGTTGGGTCATACCCTTCCCCTCCCTTGCTTGTATAATCGAAAGACCTATTATACCTAAAAAAGGACTTAATCCCAACAGATTAAGTCCTTTTTATCATTTGTTTTCCTTATGTTCTTTATACTTTCTCCACAATATAAGCTTTTTTATTCCGATAATATTTCTCGCCATTATCAGAAGAGTGCTCAAAGAAACCTGCAAATTCGCCTGTTACTTTATACTCCCGATCAGGCTCTGTAAAGAGTTGGTTCTCATTACTAGATAGAAGCACAGCATCTGTTGTAGAAACAAAACTGTCTAGTTCTTGTGCAGAATAATTCTCCCCTTGTACAAGTTCACTTAATCGTTTCTCAGACATGGTTAGCCTCCTAATATTAATTCTTAGTACTCACTTTCCCTGTTTCCTGGGAAGAATAAACATAAGGAACACATGCCTCTATTTTCCCTTTACTTAATCTAGCGTATAATAGATGTAGCAAGTTGAGTAAAGGGAGAGGTAGACTGTGGCCATAAGATATGCCCTTCTCGGATTGTTGACGAAAGAACCTCATTCTGGCTATGACTTACATAGCACATTTAAGACACAGCACATCTATTTTTGGAATTCTACTCATTCACAAGTGTATCAAGAGTTGAACAAAATGCGAGATGAAGAGCTTGTCACATTTGAAACAATCGTCCAAGAAGGAAGCCCAAATAAGAAGTTATATACAATCACCCCAAAAGGGGAAAAACGTTTGATTGAATGGATGATGGAAGAAGCCATCAAACCTGCCAAGATAAAAGACGAGTTTCTGCTTCGCGTTTCAGCATTTCAAGCAATCACTATTGATGAAGCTATCGCTTTGCTTGAAAGAATTTTAGCAAGGGAAAAAGCTATATTAGATGGCACCTCGAAATGGCAACAGGAACATTACGGAGAAGACGGTCCTCCGAATTACCTTCATATTGGTAGCTATCTGACTTCTGAATTTGGGAAACGATACGCTAAAATGTATGTAGAATGGTGCCAGTGGGCATTAGAAACACTAGAATCATATCGCACTTAAATAGATCAGAACCTCGGTAATCGAACAACCACCTATTCCCGGTACTTGGAAATCCTAATAATAAAGGTTTCCTTTATTTCACTTGAAAAAGGAATCCGTCAAAAAAGACGAATTCCTTTCAAGCTTTTTCCTTATAGGATTTGTCGATCCCAATGGCGGTGAGCAGCAATAGCCTTGCTGAACTCTTTCGCAAACTGGGTTGAGTCTTCCCCTGTAATGACACCGGCATGCCCTGCTAACCCTTCTTCTTTCAACCATTCAGTTCCTTTCTGACTAGCTCCAATTGGTTTAAAATGAGAGAAGGCCTCATGCATAAACGCATTAGCATCGCTACGGAACTTTTTGCTTACGCTTTCGCCACCTACAACGAAGATGCCATCAAATAATACAGAGTCAGCGGTTAAGAAGGTATGCTGTACTTCAAACGATTTACCATCTTTCCCTTTCTGCTCTCCAAACGTTTCCCCGATGATCGCAGATTGAATGCCATCAGATTTAAGACTTTCAAGAATTTGTTCAAGTTCTCCCCCATCAAAATCTTCCCCTACTAAGACAGCAATTTTGCGCGTATCAGGTTTATAATTACTTTGCATTTGACTTAATGCCGGCGAAGATTTCGTAACATTTGAACCACCTTCTTCAGGTGATTTCACCCCAATATTATTAGCTACCTCTTGTGCTAAAGACAGATTTATATTGGCTAACATATCAACAACTTGCTGCCTAACAGATTCATCTCCCACTTTACCCAGCTCAAAGCTAAAGGCTTGTGTGATATGACCTTTTTCAGGCTCACTCATACTATTCCAAAACATTGTGGCTTGGGAGAAGTGGTCTTTAAAACTTTCACTTCTTGAACGAACTTTACGACCTTCTACTTTTTCTTCATAATGCTTGTACCCCCCAGCTTCTGGCGCTGCAGGAGTCGGAGTATTTTGAGCAAGTGAATTCTTGTGATAGGCTACTTGGCCCCGGTTAATCGTTTGACGGTGCATCCCGTCTCGCTGATTGTTATGAAATGGACAAACCGGCTTGTTGATCGGTAACTCGTGGAAGTTCGGCCCACCTAAACGAGTTAACTGAGTATCCGTGTAAGAGAATAGTCGCCCTTGAAGCAATGGATCGTTAGAGAAATCAATGCCAGGCACTACATGCCCAGGATGAAACGCGACTTGTTCGGTCTCCGCAAAAACATTATCAACGTTACGATTTAACGTCATCTTCCCAATAATCTTTACAGGAACTTCTTCCTCAGGCCACACTTTTGTAGGATCGAGTACATCAAAATCAAACTTAAATTCATCTTCTTCCTCGATGACCTGAACACCTAATTCCCACTCAGGATAATCACCGTTTTCGATCGCCATGTATAAATCACCACGATGAAAGTCTGCATCCTTACCAGAAATCTTCTGGGCTTCGTCCCATACTAATGAGTGCACACCAAGCTTTGGCTTCCAATGGAACTTAATGAAACGGGCTTTTCCTTCCTCGTTCACAAACCGGAACGTGTGAACTCCGAACCCTTCCATCATGCGAAAACTACGAGGAATCGAACGATCAGACATCGCCCACATAGCCATATGAGCCGATTCTTGATTGTTCGCAATAAAATCCCAGAACGTATCATGGGCAGAAGCAGCTTGTGGCATCCCATTATGGGGTTCAGGCTTAAGAGCATGAACTAAATCAGGAAATTTAATGGCGTCCTGAATAAAGAAGACAGGAATATTGTTACCAACCAGATCAAAGTTCCCTTCCTGGGTATAAAACTTTGTCGAAAAGCCTCTTACGTCTCGAACCGTTTCAGATGACCCTTTGGAACCTGCAACTGTCGAGAAGCGTACAAAGACTGGAGTTTTCACAGAAGGATCTTGCAGGAAGTGAGCACTTGTGAGTTCTTTCATCGATTCGTATACTTCAAATTCTCCGTGTGCAGCATATCCTCGTGCGTGTACAGCTCGCTCAGGAATACGCTCATGATCAAAGTGAGTCATTTTCTCTCTAAAATGAAAGTCTTCCATTAATGTCGGACCACGTGCTCCCGCTTTTAAAGAAAATTCATCTTCAGAAACCTTTGTCCCCTGGTTCGTTGTCATATCCTTTCCATGATCATCCACCTTATGCTGCTCTAACTGTTCATTCTTCTCATTCTCATGATTCTTGTTTGTCATGCTTCCCCTTCTTTCTATCCTAATATGTAACGCTATATGGATACTTTTCCCATGTTATTGATATGGAGAAACATGTATATAATATAAGTCATTTTAGGACTCTTACCCCTTTATGGATGACGAACGTTCAGGCATACTATTAGGGAATCTTGTAAAATAATAGAATATTCTTCCTTGCATAGGGTATGGAATAAGTGACGAAGAGAGGAGTGGTTTTTTGAAAATTTTACGTTCCCTGGCATGCTTATGTTTCCTTCTTACAGCCTGCCAATCTGATTCCTCTTCCACCCCAGAAGAACAGGAACAGGAACAGACAACCAATACACAAGCAGAATCATCTTCTAATGAAGCTCAGACAGCAGAAGCCATTTCTTTTGAGAAGGATGGAGAAGCCTTCATTCATAATGAAGCAGGTGAAATGTATAAATCGTATGTGCCAGAATCAGAATCAGCTGACCAAGATGATTCTGAACAGGCCACGGAACTAGCAATATCGGATTACATAGAGGAAGTTCAAACGAAGGACACAGAAGAATGGACGGCCGAACAATGGGCTACCTCCCTTCTAAACGGTCTAAGAGCCAATTACGATCAAGCTTTTTCTCCCGTCCAGGATTTTAAAGTCACCTATGAATCTTTAAAACTCCCAGACGGTCGCCTTCTTCAAGACGTAACCGAAGAGGAATTAAACAATCGCCCCGACAAGGTGAATGTTGCTATGCTGATTGATTCTAGCGGAAGTATGAAGAAAGAAATTAATAGCGAGAAGAAAATGACTGCAGCGAAAGAAGCCGTTCAATCTTTTGCTAGCGAACTTCCAGAAGATGTACAGGCTTCTCTCTACGTATTTGGACACAAAGGATCTGAAAAGGAACAAGATAAAGACGTGTCATGTAAAAGTATTGAATCCGTCTATCCCTTATCGACCTACAACAACGATACATTCACAGATTCCATGGATTCTTTCTCCGCTAAAGGTTGGACTCCTTTAGCTGGTGCCATTCAGCAGGCTACTTCTGACTTAAAAGAAAATAGCACAGACGAAACCAAAAACTTCATCTATATTGTGAGTGATGGAAAAGAAACTTGTGGAGGAAATCCTGTGGAGGCTGCCAAAGGAGCTACGAATCAAGGAATGGATGTTGAAGTCCATATCATCGGTTTCCAGGTAGACACAGAAGCGAATCAACAACTTAAAGAAGTCGCCGAAGCTGGTGGTGGGGCCTACACATCAGTGGACAACCCTCAACAATTAGACGAGGAAGTGATGAAATCCTGGAAGGAAACCATCTCGAAAACAACATGGCGCTTTTGGTCAGCAGGAAATCATAACAACTTAAACTGGGATTCTGTAGGAATGTCCACAGACCTTCGTAATTTATATGCCAATTTCCAAAGTGTAAAAGACCAAGAATTTTGGCGGATTAATAATACTCTTGACCGATTATTAGAAAAAGAAATCATTACGTTTGAACAAAAAGGGGAGATCCAGGATCTTCTTAAGAAACGAAAAGAGGCCATTACGGAATATACCTCAGCTATCTACGACGAGAAGGATAAAGAAATTTTCGATGAGGCAGATCGACTCAAAGAAATGATTGATAAGATTACAGAAGATCTGGATTTATAGCAATGAAAAAAGCGGATGCTTATGGGCATCCGCTTTCTATTTCTTCAAATGAACCGATATGGCTTCCTGGTAACGCTTATAATAGCCTGGCACATTATTGAGCAAAAGCAACTCTGTATATAAATAACTTTTCATATTAAAGTCCTGTAAATTAATATTGGTTAAGTCTAATATTTGTTTCAGCCTATAGTTCAATGTGTTGGGGTGAATAAACAGTTCAGCAGCGGTCTGCTTTGCTTTCCCATTATTGGCTAAGTACACTTCGAGGGTTTGTAAAAGGTTCGTTTGTCCTTCTGTATCCTTTTTCATCAGTTCTAGCAGATCTTCACTGAAATAATCTTCCGAGCTATTCTTTTCGTAAAGTGTGGCCAGGTATCTGTAAACACCTAATTTTGCAAACTCTCTTGGCATCGTTTCTGGCCGAGGCTCAATAAAGTTAGCCGTTTCAATAACCTCAAGTGCTTCTAGAAAACTCTTTCGGATATCAATTAACTTCGTATACTCTTTCCCAAGCCCAATCATAAAGTAATAAAAAGACTCCCCGTCCAAGTTCTGCTTAACCTCGTCAATAAAAGTCCTTGCCGTATCGGTGGCACTAAAAGGAGCCCCTGCTCGCCCGTGAACAAACATGACAATTTGAAACTCCGTCTTTAGAAACTGAATGTCTTTTCGCAGTGGAGAGTGGATTACTAGTTCTTTTAACGTACCTAGCAAATCATTGTATTGGGGATCCGTTATGGAGAAGATTAAAACCACACAACGCTCCGGGAGACGAAGCTTCACTAGTTTCGCATCGTGTCTAAACTGAGTTTCACTCCCATATTCATGATGGATTAATTTCCATAACAGTTCATCCTTACGTCCCTCTTTAACATTGACTCTCGAATAAGCATCATAAATGAGTTTTCCGATATGGGACGTAATTTCTTCTAAAAAGATCAAATCTTCCTCTTTTAACAAAGACGTAGATTCCTGCACCCAAATATACCCCATAGTATGACCAAGATGTTTCGCAGCAATTACAATTCTCTGATAGAACCCTAGCTCTTCAATAGGTTCAATGCGAATAGGCTCAGGTTTACTTTCTAACTTTTGAACAATCCCCTCTTTCTTCAGCCGATCAATAATAAAGACAGGACACTTCTTAGATAGAATCGTTTTTTGTTGCGTTTGATCAAACTCTTCGAATGAGGAACTGTAGGCAATTAATTCAAAATTTTTATTTTCGACAATGACTGGTTTATCAAGCTTCGAACTAATAAACTCAGTCGCTTTGTGTATATCTTCTGTTTGAAGAATGAGCTCCTTTTGATCCATAGTTAATCCCTTACCTTTCAACAGCAGAGTCGAACAAGAAAACCTAATGTTCATTATAGCGACTTTTCTCATAAAAGGGAAAGGCAATGTTGCAGAGTATTACTAGTCTTTTTAATATTCTGTTTATAATTTCTGATATTGTGATGAATAAAGAAGCTCTATAAACAGTAGACAAAGACAGTATGATACAATGGTTCCACTAATAAAACGAGGAGAATGAACATGGAGAAACATTTGGACCATATCGGCGTAGCCGTTCGAAATATAGAAGAAAGTATTCATTTTTATGAAAATGTATTGGGCGCAACGATGATTGACCATTACCGTAGTGAAGCCACTGGAGTTGAAAGTGAAATCGCCATAATGGATGTAAATGGATTCCGCACCGAGCTCTTAATGCCAACGAATAATACAACTTCACCTATTGCACGGTTCATCAAACAAAAAGGAAAAGGCGTTCACCATGTGGCTTATCAAGTAGATGATCTGGATGAAGCCATAAAAGAACTAGAAGAAAAAGGCATCCGCATACTAGAAGGAAGCTTGCGTACGAATAAGCACGGAAGAAGATTAATATATGTAAACCCAGCAGATACAGAAGGAACGATCGTGGAATATTGCGACTATCCTAGCCAATAAACATCACTAATGAAAAAAAAGCTTCTCACCAAAGTGAGAAGCTTTTTTCTATTAATACATTTCGGAAATTGTTTTAGCTTGCATGTGAAGAGCGATATAATCAGGTCCTCCTGCTTTAGAGTCAGTACCTGACATCTTGAAACCACCGAATGGCTGATACCCAACAATAGCTCCAGTACAATTACGATTAAAGTAAAGGTTACCAACATGGAAGTCGCGAGCAGCAATTTCTAAATGCTGGCGATTATCAGAAATAACCGCTCCTGTTAAACCGTATTCTGTATTGTTTGCAATCTCGATCGCGTCATCGAAATCTTTAGCTTTGGTAAAGCAAACAACAGGACCGAAGATCTCTTCTTGTTGCATACGTGACTCTGGAGCAAGGTCAGCGAATACCGTCGGCTCAATAAAGTAACCTTTGGAATCGTCGCCTTTACCACCTGTCATGAGACGTCCTTCTTCTTTACCAACTTCCATATAAGACATGATCTTCTCATATGCTGATTGGTCTACAACTGGTCCCATATACACATTTGACTCTGCTGCGTTACCTACAGAAAGTTCTTTCGTACGAGCTACAACACGTTCTAGTACTTCATCGTATACATCTTGGTGTACGACAGCACGGGAACCAGAAGAACATTTCTGACCTGAGAATCCGAACGCTGAAACAACGATTGCCTCAACAGCCGTTTCGATGTTTGCTTCTTTGTCAACCACAACGGTGTCCTTACCACCCATTTCAGCAATAACTTGCTTAAGGTGGTTTTGGCCATTCTGTCGGACAGAAGCTTTTTCCATAATACGAAGGCCTACATCTCTAGAACCTGTAAAGGAAATTAAAGCCGTCTTTGGATGCTCAATCAGATAGTCCCCAACTTCGCCGCCGCTGCCTGGTACGAAGTTTAGAACACCTTTAGGAAGTCCGGCTTCTTCTAAAATTTCAACAAATTTCGCCGCGATTACCGGGCTATTACTTGCTGGTTTCATAACCACTGTGTTACCTGCTACAAGAGGTGCCACTGTTGTTCCTGCCATAATAGCAAGTGCAAGATTCCATGGTGGAATAACGACCGTTACCCCAATTGGTTGGTAAACATAACGGTTGCGCTCACCAGGACGGCTTTCTACATGCTTTCCTTTATCAATTTCAAGCATTTGACGCGCATAATATTCTAAGAAGTCAATAGCTTCAGCTGTATCTGCATCCGCCTCTTTCCAAGGCTTACCTACTTCATAAACGAGATAAGCGGAAAGTTCATGTTTACGTCGACGCATAATAGCTGAGGCGCGAAGTAAAAGTCCTGCACGAGCTTCAGCAGACCATTTTCTCCAAGACTCAAACGAGTTAGAAGCTGCTTGCATGGCTTTTTCTGCAAGTTCTTGTGTAGCCTTTGATACACGTCCAACAACTTGTTCAGTGTTCGCTGGATTTGTGGAAACGATTCTATCATCCGTTAAGATGCGTTCTCCGTCCACTAGCAAATGGTGATCCTGACCTAGTTGGCTTTTCACCTGCTGTAGCGCATCCTCAAAAGCTTTCTTATTTTCTTTAACTGTGAAATCTGTGAATGGTTCGTGTTTGTACGGTTGTACCATCAATCATTTCCCCTTTCTCTTCGTTATTCAAGCAGTAGCTAATTTATTTACTAAAGAGCCCTTTCACCGCAAAAGCGATGTTCGCTGGGCGCTCTGCTAACCTTCTCATAAAGTATCCATACCAGTCTTCTCCATATGGGAGATAGACCCGAACTTTGTAACCTTCCTTCAAAAGATCAAGTTGCATTTGATTTCTCATGCCATAAAGCATTTGGAACTCAAATTGATCTTTAGGAATGTTGTTCTTCTCTACAAATTCTTTTGTAAACTCAATCATTGCCTCATCATGTGAAGCGATAGCGGTATAATTCCCATTTAATAAATGCTTAGCAATCAACTTCTTCAGATTGTCATCCACCATTGATTTTTCTGTAAAAGCAACTTTTCCTGATTCTTTATAAGCCCCTTTTACCAGGCGGAGATAAGCATTGTAATCACTTAATTCCTCAACATCTTGGTTTGAACGGAACAGATACGATTGAATGACTGTACCCAAGTTGTCATACTCTGTCTTGAAGTGTTTATACAATTCCAACGTCTTCTCTGTTCGTGAGGAATCCTCCATATCGATTGTTACAACCACATCATATTGTTTAGCTGCTTCTAATATGCGCGTCATATTTTCATAGACGAGATCGTGACTGATATCAAGTCCAAGAGAGGTCAATTTTAAACTGAGCTGCGTATTCAACTGATGATTATGAATAGCCTGGATTGTACTTATACATTCCTCTGTACGCTCTCTGGCTTCCGCCTTAGAGTTAACGTACTCTCCGAGGTGATCCACCGTTACGTGCAGCCCCTGACTATTCAACTGTTGGATTAATGGAATGGCCTGGTCAAACGACTCTCCCCCCACAATCTTATCCGCACCCAAACGCGGCCCCCATTTCTTGGCCATCTTATCAAGCACTGAACTATTGGATAATAATAAGAAGAAATTCTTACTTAACGCTTCCACGACCACCACACCCCTTCACCGTTGATGTAACGTTTTCTTTTGATTAAAGGAATACATTTATTGTGCTAAATGTTTTTCTATTAAGAAAATTATAACTTCTATACGACCTATACCACAACGTGGCCGAGTAACAAACTTCACTCGCAAATTTTGTGGTTTATACACAACTACCACTGAAAGCGCTTCACCACGCATTATGTGTACCCTGAATCCACTTGTATAAACCTGTATTTACAAATCTTTTCCATCCTTCCGTTTATATAGATTCATCCAGTAAAGCACAATGACTTAAAGTACCCATGCCAATGTAAAATAGTATGAATTTAACTATCTCAAACTAAAGGTATTATGTTATAATCAATTTGTAACTGAAACAGCCGGGTGTGCCATCAGTGCATACCTTGGTGAAAAAACGGGTATAGGACAAGCATATACATGAAATATAGCCTATGCCTTTCTTCTACAATTACATTAATAGTTGAGGAACAAATTCCCTTCTTTTTGGGAAGAATATCATTTTGAACAGTTCCATACCAAGTGGTATACTAGGGAATGTAAGTCAGCTTACATTTTTTAAATCCATATAATGTATTGTTAGAAAGTAAGGTAACATTCAAATGACCAATAGGAGGTTCATTGCATGATTACACTTTATTTATCTCCAAGTTGCACATCTTGCCGTAAAGCGAAAGCTTGGTTTGAAGAGCATAACTTAGAGTACACAGAACGCAACATCTTTTCTGAGCCTTTATCTGCAGACGAAGTGAAAGAAATTGTTCGTATGACAGAGGATGGAACAAAAGAGATTATCTCTGAACGTTCTAAGGTCTTTAAAGAATTAGATGTCGATTTAGATGATCTTTCTATGCGTGAACTTTATGAACTGATCGAGCAAAATCCAAGCATCTTAAAGCGCCCGATTATGCTTGATGAGAAGCGTATGCAAGTTGGCTTCAACGAAGATGAAATTCGCAGCTTCCTTCCACGCAAAGTTCGCACATATCAGCTTGAAGAAGCACTACAAAGCGCTAACTAATTCTAAGAATACAAAAGCCTTTGTATGGGATAACACGAAAAAGCCCTCTATTTCTTAATAGAGGGCTTTTCTTATGCTTACAATACTTTCTGTAAGAAAGATTGTGCTCTTTCAGTAGAAGGATGATTAAAGAACTGGAGGGGGGTTGTTTCTTCTACGACCGCTCCCTGATCAAGGAAGATAATACGATCGGCTACTTCACGGGCAAATGCCATTTCGTGTGTCACAATAACCATCGTCATTCCAGTGCTTGCGAGTTGTTTCATCACATCTAAGACTTCTTTTACCATCTCTGGGTCAAGCGCTGAAGTTGGCTCATCAAACAGCATAATCTCAGGGTGCATGGCAAGAGCTCTAGCGATCGCTACTCTTTGTTTTTGCCCACCTGATAGTTGATTCGGATAACTGTGTGCTTTATCTGATAACCCAACCGTGTTAAGAAGCTTCATGGCATTCTCTTCAGCTTCTTTCTTGCTCTTCCCATGTGTCTCCATAGGAGCGAACGTAATATTTTGAAGTACAGTCATATGAGGAAAGAGGTGAAAATGCTGAAACACCATTCCTGTCTTCTCGCGAATTTGAGTCACATTTTGCTCATTTAGCTGGGTTCCATCAATATAGACTTGTCCTTCTGTTGGCTGTTCTAATCCATTTAAACAACGAAGAAACGTTGATTTACCAGACCCAGAAGGTCCAATGACAGCCACGACTTCTTTCTTATTAATCTCAGTCGTAATAGAATTTAAAACAGGCGTCTTTTTAAATGTTTTCGATAATTGATTAACTTTAATCACTGTAACTCAACCTTCTTTCTACTCTGGATCCGTACATTTCTAATACCCGAACCATAAGGAAGTACAAGATTAATGGGATGGTTAAGGCACCAATATAGTTGTATGTGTCCGCTGCTACAATTTGCCCTCTGCGCATAATATCTGAAACCCCAATGACAGAAATAACAGCTGACTCTTTTAGTAACATGATTCCTTCATTCATTAAAGCAGGTAAGATGTGTTTGATTGCCTGAGGCAGTATGATTTTACGCATCGCTTTAAAATAAGGGATATTCAGAGCTTTAGCTGCTTCAAATTGGCCTTTATCAACAGATTGGATACCTGCTCTTATGATTTCAGAAATGTATGCAGCTGAGTTTAGGGAGAAAGCAATCACCCCTGCTACAAACGGCTCAATATTCCATGGTGTCAATTGTGGAATGACATAATAGATATAAACAAGCTGCAGGATCAGAGGAGTCCCTCTGAAGAAAGCTGTATAAGCACCTGCCAGTTTGCCTAAGAATTTGTTGTTACCAAGCTTCGCAAGAGCCACTCCAATTCCTAGAATGAATCCTATTACAGCAGATAGTAGTACAAATTTTAATGTTATTAGAATTCCCTCTAAAATAAAGGGAATGGATGGGATGATCTCTTCCATATCACTCAGCTCCTTGCCTTATTCGGACTTTCCTCCGTTTTCAAACCACTTCTTGATTAACTCATCCATTTTTCCGCTTTCTTTCATTTTCTCAATTTCTTTATTAAACTCTTCTACAAGCTCACTATCCTCTGGGAAAGCAGCTGCTGAACCTTTTGATGCATTTGGATCCATAATAAACTGAGTTAGCTTTTCATTCTTCTCTAAATAACCGCTAGTGACACTATCTTCAATGATGGCTGCATCAATGCGTCCTGTCTTTAGCTCCTCTACGAGTTGAGGGATCAGGTCACGCTGAATCACTTCAATTCCATCATATTCTTCTTGAAGTTCTTTGGCTTTATCTTCTTGAATCGAACCGAGCTGTACCCCGATCTTCTTCCCTTCCAAATCTCCTAACTCTTTAATAGAAGCATCCTCCATAGAAATCACAGCATTGTGTGCTTCGTAATAGATATCAGAGAAATCTACTTGCTTTTCGCGTTTTTCATTCGGCGACATTCCGGCAAAGACAAAATCTACTTTGTTACTATTAAGTGCTGCAATCAATCCGCTAAAGTCCATGTTTTCAATCTTCAATTCATAACCCAGTTCGTCTGTTATATGTTTAGCAATATCAATGTCAAACCCTACAATTTCATCACTGTTTGCCGTATCTATGAATTCAAATGGTTTATAATCAGCTGATGTACCCATAACGATTGTCTTCTTTCCGTTCTCTCCTTCTCCATTTGCTGCTTCAGAACTCCCGCAAGCTGAGAGTACAGCCATCGTTGCTACTATTGATAGAATAAGTGCAAGTTTCTTCATTGTTAGTCCCCCTGTGAATGTATGTTTATTAGATATAATGTATAATAACACATAAATAATCATTGTGAATACCTTTATTTAAATTTTTATACAAAGTTTTGTATATCCTATTCATTCTCATAAAAAGAGGCTAGCGATCTCTTCAACTATGTAAGCGATACACATCCCTTTAAATAGGAGTTTTCCTATTTCAAGGAGTATTTTACAAGTTTGATTTTGGAATTTTCTGTTTTATGATAAAATGCAGAAGTACTTATAAAGGGGGAAATATAGAATGTCTACTTTTTATCAAGAACGCTTTGATTTCTCAAAACCAGAAACCATCGAAACAGAATTCGAGCGCCTCGTACAGGAACCTATAGATTCTGTGGAAAAACTAGAGTCGTGGATCCTCGATCAGGCTCAAATTTTTGATGCCATTAATGAAGGATTAAGGGGACACTACATCGACTTTCAAAGTCATAGCGATAGCCAAGTGGCCAAAGAAAAGGTCGAGCGCGATCAGGAGAAGATTGAACCACTTCTAAAGCGATATCAGGCGTTATTAGATCAGAAATTTATCGATACACCTTATAAAGATGAATTAGACCAGGATACATATGGGCGATTTATGAAAATGAAAGAAAATGCATTGGATTTATTCCGAGAAGAAAATATCGATCTAGAAGTAGAAGAAGATCGATTGACGAACCAGTATTTCGAAATTACAGGAAGTTTAACAGTAGATTGGTACGGTGAGGAGAAAACACTTAGTCTGATGAGCTCTTATCTACAAGACTCCAACCGTGACGTAAGAAAACAAGCTTTTACAAGTATAAATGACGTGCGATTAAAGCATAAAGATTCTCTTCAATCCATTATGGATGAGCTCATAGCGTTACGTCAGAAGAAGACAACGAACGCAGGACTAAACACGTTTACAGACTATATGTTTAAAGAATATGAACGATTTGATTACACCCCGGAAGACTGTAAACAGCTAGCTGAGTCCATTCGTGAGCATGTGGTCCCTCTAAAAAATGAACTAATGGAGAAAGAGAAAGAAAGACTTCAAGTAGATACATTGAAACCGTGGGACTTAAGTGCATCTCCTGCAGGGCAAAGTCCACTTAAACCATTTCATACAACGGAAGAGCTAATTGAGAAGTCCTCATCCATTTTCACCAAATTGGATGCTTCCTTCGCAAGTTTATTAACAGATATGCAGAAGAAGGGCACACTCGATCTTGATACTCGAAAAGGAAAAGCACCTGGAGGATTTTGCGACTTTCTACCACTATCCCAGTCGTCGTTTATTTTCATGAATGCTGACACTTCCCATGACGATATGATCACCCTTCTTCACGAAATGGGACACTGCATTCATAACCATCGAAGCGAGGATATCAAGCTCCCTTCCTATCGTGAGGCACCAATGGAAAGTGCTGAACTTGCCAGTATGACGATGGAACTTCTTACAATGGACTATTGGGATCACTTCTATGACGATGAGGAAGATCTGTTGCGTGCCAAGCGGGAACAGTTAGAAGGAATTATCCATTTCCTTCCTGGTGGTATCGTGATTGATCAACTACAACACTGGATGTATGAACACCCAAACCATACAGCCGTGGAGCGAAATGCTAAATTTAAAGAATTAAAACAAAATTTTGGCACAGAGAGAGTCGATTGGTCTGAGCATGAAGAGACGCTTGAGAACAGTTGGTTAAAGGTGCTCCACATTTTTGAAGTGCCATTTTACTATGTTGAATATGTGATTGCTCAGCTTGGAGCCGTTCAAATGTATAAGCAATACAAAGAGAATCCGAAACAAGCTTTAGAAAATTATAAGAATGCCTTATCCCTTGGAAACACTAAATCACTGCCTGAAGTCTATCAGACAGCTGGCATCCGTTTTGATTTCTCTGCAGAAACGATTCAGGACCTCATGACATTTATTAAGCAGGAATTAGACGCCCTGGAAACTTCACAATCCTAGAAAACGAAAAGCCCCTCTTAAATGAAGGCTCTGCTAAAGTTGGTTGTTGATTTTTTACACGTTATATATAAGTCCCTAATATGGAGTACCGGAAAGTGAGAATGTTTCTAGCGTTAGTCTGCGCGTAAGGTGGTTCGGGAAATCACTCGCTTTCCGCGGCCCCACACGAGGTGGGGTCGTTCGACGTTGGCGATTGACGTGACGGTCTTAGTCGAACTTCATTATTCCCTTAAAAGCCTCCTCGTTCGCTTGCGCTCTCTGTGGGGTCTCCCCTAGATAGAAATGTGCAAGCGTGGTGCCTAGGACCGTACGGACAAGACAGCTTTTTGGAAAAGGCGATAAGCCTTTGGAAAAAAGATGACTTGTCTCGCTAGGTCCTCCACGCTGGAACTGGACTGGCTCCTTCTGCCGCAGGAGTCTCGCAATTTCCCGAACCACCTTTGCCATATTTAGAAGAACGGAAAACATGCCATATTAGAAAATAGAGTTGAATCTACGCGACCACCCACAGCTGGAGGGCCGTCTCATCAAACTTAGATAAGGGGTGTCTGGGGAACGGGGAGACTCCTGCGGGAGAAAGAGGTCGACGAGACCCCGCAGGGCACGATTTTTGCCCGAGGAGGCTCGACAGCTCGCCCGCGGAAAGCGAGTCGTTCCCCAGACACCCCAAGCACTAGTCAATAAAGACGGCCCCATCTACACTTAAATGTCTCAGCTCTTGGTATTGAACAAGCCTTTAAAATAATAACACTAAACTATAAAAGAGCCTAATGAAAGAGGGGCTTTTCTATGTTTGTGACGATACAATGGTAACGGGCATGCCATTTGGAGCTTGTACCGAATAGATCTTCTCCCCGTTCTCCTCAATTGGTCCATGTATTTCGACACCTTGTTCTTTTGCAAAAGACGCAAAGTCATCTCCTTCATCAACAACGATCTGGAGCATCGTTAAAGCGTTCATGCATTCATTCTTATGCCAGAATTCAAGCCAGCTCTCGCCAGCCTTAAAGATCCCGCCCCGGTAGTCTTCTGTATCCTCCCAGGAATTCTTCAAGCCAAGCTTATTCTGCAGAAAATCCACCATTGCCTCGCTGTGTTCCGATACTTCCCCATAGCGATACCCTAACACCTTCATCTTCATGTCCTCCTAAATAGAATATTCATCTTGCACAGGGTCATAAAAGATCAAATCATAAAACTGATCTCTAAGAGAAGAATCGTCACGATCTTCTGAGTTCAACTGCTCCCATTCATTCTCATCTAACATAACAATTGTAAGTTGGATTCCTTCTTGGTCAATCTTCTTTTGCAATTGGAAGCTTTGTTTCACATCACGCTCATTGTAATAGAAATTATCAAACGTATAGACCTTGCCATTCTTTGTTTGAAAACTAAACTCCCATTTAAATGACTCTTCACTACCTTCTCCTATCCCACCTGAGACATACGGGTCTAGTTCAGCTTTTTCAACCTCATCCCAACCGATTATTTCTTTATTACCAAATTGGGAGAACACAATCTGCTCATCGCGAATCGCTCGGTAATCATCCTTGGTGAGAAACATAACAAAAGGATTTAAAACAAATAAGAGAAAGAACAATCCGATTTCATATCCTTTCAGTGATTTGAAACCTTTTATATACAGAACGGAGAAAAGGATCGCTAACCCTGAAAGTAGTAGAATCTTCACACTTATGATCCACTGAGCAGAATTGGTGTCAAAATGAATATCATTAGATGTTTTAAGGGCGGCTTTATAATCAATGAAACCATATTCAATGATAAACATATAAGCAGGAAAGAGTAATGTAACAAACGTATACACTCTTAAGTACATAAACCACGAATCCTTCAGACGCTCTCGTCCCTTCGCTAAAAGAAACCCTAGCGATACAGGGAGCGCACTAAAGAAAACATATTGGATGATCTTCATCCCAATCGTCTGGCCTTCGTTAATCACAATTGTCAGGCCTGTTATGAAAGATAAGATAAGGATGCCCCAACCTGCGATCCGTTTTAACCATTGCATAACCTTCAAGATTGTCACCTCCTTCACCTCATTGTATACGAAGTGAAGAAGGACTGGTTACAAATAAGGTGTTTTCTCAAAGAGGGATATAAATCAATGATTGTCGAATAGACTAATTAGTAAGAAATGGACAAGGTGGGTCTTTATGAATATCTTTGTTAGTTACCTATTACTCGGACTGTCTCTTTCTGCACCGATGGGACCAATTAATGCTGCCCAACTCGATAAGGGGATCCGGTTTGGCTTCTGGCATGCATGGCTAATAGGCGTAGGCGGGATGGTTGCAGATGGCGTGTTTATGCTCCTCATTTATTTCGGAGTAGCTCAGTTTATTGATACCCCTATTCTAAGAGCATTTTTGTGGTCCTTTGGATTCTTTGTCCTTTGTTATACAGGGGTAGAAAGTATTGCTAAATCTAAAGCTCCTACACTAGAAAGAACAGAAACTAGAGGAGAAACACTGGGAAAATCTTTTCGGACAGGCTTTTTAATGGCTATCTCAAATCCGTTAAGTATTCTGTTCTGGCTCGGCATCTATGGATCAATACTAGCTCAAACCACAGATCAATATGGTGCTATACAAATCCTGATCTACAGTTCAGGTATTTTCCTCGGTATTACCATATGGGATATCACAATGGCTGCTCTTGCAACAGGCACGAGAAGGCTCGTGACACCTACCATTCAACAAATCATTTCTATCCTATCTGGTTTGGTTTTAATCGGCTTTGGTCTTTACTTTGGAATACAGGCTTTCAGGCTTATAGTTGGCGGATAGACAGACACCCATCTCTCCTTACTTTAATAGGATAACCGTGTAAATCCTTTAGGAGAGGTTGTTAACAGAAGTGAGTTTGTATACCAAGAGTTTGATTGAAGAACAGTTTACAGAATTAGAGGAATGGCAACGGGAGGCTTATCATGACTTCACCTCTATGATGCTGAGCACGGAACATCCTTACCCTTGCGTCCCAGGTAAACAAGGGTTTGTTGGAGACATGCTTCGATTTGGATTTTGTCCTTCTCCAAAAGATGAAGATGCGGCCAGAGTCATTGCGTCACTCCTTAAAGAATACGGAACGATATCACGGGACACAGGGATGTATGCATCTTTAGTGTTACTGTGTGATACAAGGGAACTTCTAGAGACCCATACATCTGTTTATGAGTATGAACAATGTTTCTGGAAGGTGCTAAGCGTTGTCCATCAGCTTGACGATGCACCTTGGCCAGAACACATTCCACAAGACCCCCATGACCCTTCATGGGAGTTCTGTTTTGATGGCGAGCCCTATTTTGCTTTTTGTGCTACACCAGCCCATGTCTCGAGAAAAAGCCGGTACTCCTCAAATTTCTTAATCGCCTTTCAACCTAGGTGGGTCTTTGATGAAATTAATGCTTCTACTTCTTTAGGACAGAAGCTTAAAAAAGTGATCCGAAAACGTCTTGTGGATTATGATGGAATAAAAGCCCATCCAAGCCTCATGTGGTATGGGCAGGAAGAGAATTACGAATGGAAACAGTATTTCCTGCATGATGATGATTCAACTCTATCGAAATGTCCCTTTATGAGAATGAAGAGTAAATGGAAAAGTTTACGTTCTTAACCTCCCGAGGGGATGGATCTCATTCATCCCCATTTCCGGGTGGAGTAAGACTGTTCTGCCTTTTACCCTTTTTGCTTCTAATCCAAGTAGCACCGGCGATCACCAAAAGGAATAGTAAGCTTACAAAGAATCCTTTTCGGCTGACATCATCCCAAAAGGTACCGGTTATAGCAAAGAAGATTAAAAGAAGAGAACCCATAAACAACAAACGATCCTTCCTTCCCTCTCCCATCAGCTTCTTATAAGAAAATAAAATAAATACCCATGTGTAAAGAAGCATTAACCCTGCTGCTGTTGTGATGTACTCAAACAGCTTCTCCGGTAACAACAAGGCAATAATGATGGATATGACCACAAAGAACGTCACCAAAAGAAAGGCAGGGATTGGGACACGCCACTTCCCTTCTTTAGCAAAGCGTTTTGGCGCATCACCCTCTTCAGCTAACGTGACAAGCATCGTTGTGACTGCATATAAAGAAGCTACCATAGTAGAGAAACCGGCAATGATAAGAACAGCAGTAAACAAATGGGCTACAAAAGGAATGTTGTATTGAGCTAGCGCTGTTAAAAATGGACTTTCATCTCCATTTATAGAAGCAAGTGGAGTCAGTTTCAGCACGAGAAAGATTGAAAGGACATATAGAGTCGTTAAGGCAACCAGCATAATCTGTCCTGATTTCGGGGCTTCTTTCGGCTCCTTCAGCTCTCTTGCCATAAGCCCCATCACCTCTATTCCTCCAAATGCATAGAAGGCATATAACAAAGCGATCCATAGCCCTTTAGGTCCATTGGCAAACCATTGAGCCCTCTTTTCTCCCCCATTTATCTCCTCTGTTATATCAATGAAACCAACCAATGCTGCACCAGCTATTAGAATAAACATAATGATCGCAGCTGCTTTCATAACACCAAACAGATTCTCCATTTTTTCTACCTTTTCTACTCCAAGAAGAATGACAAAAAGTCCGATCCCAGAAAAGACGGCTGAAAAAACCCATAGGGGAACCGATGGAAACCAGAATTGAGCAAAGATTCCAAGGGCCGTTAACTGACTCCCCATAATAAGCATTTCAGACGACCAGTAGACCCATCCATTACTAAACCCTGCCCAATTTCCATAGGCCTGCTTGGCATATGTACGAAAAGACCCTTTCTCCGGATGATGAGCCGTCATTTTAGCTAAACAATTAAACACAATCCATGTCCCCATCCCTGCTAATAAATATGCTATTAAAACAGACCATCCTGCTTTTTGGATACTAATACTCGCTCCAAGGAAATACCCTGTTCCAATAATACACCCAATACCAATGAGGGACATTTGCCACCACGATAAATGACCTTCTTTATCCTTTTCTGACATCTGCCTCCTCCTCCCAAACCGTTAGTCGTATTAGTGTTTGATAAACCATTGGGATTATGTAACGAAGGAATGGATTCGCTAATTCGGGCAATAGTAAGGAGCAAAATCAACATTTGGAGGTTTATTATGAACATATCACTCAACTGTTGGAATGAGTACGATCAACTGAAGTCTGTACTCGTTTGTTCCCCGTCAACCTTAGATGTCCCTGACGCTCAAACGGCTACTGACGTGCAGTGGGAGAAACCCGTAAGTCAAAAGAAAGCTCAAGAACACTTTCATAACATGGTGGATGCTATGAAGGAACACGGGATTCACGTTATTGACTATTCCAAACATTTATCAAGACAAGATGCACACCTAAGCCACCAATTAATTAATCGTGTCTTTACTCGTGATTTGGCCTGTGTCTTTGGGAATACACTTGTCCCAGGCGAACCGGGGACCTCCATGCGTCGCCCTGAATATATACAATCTCACTTTCTATTTCTCGATTGGTTTGGGCCTGAGCGCTTTAAAGTCACAGCAAATAATAACGGAAATGCATTAGAGTTTGGTGATGTTATGGTCCTAAACAAAGATGCGGTCTTTTTGAATACCGGTCTTCGATCAAGTTATGAAGCAGTGGAAAGAATGAAAGACCAGATCTTTCAAGCTGGATTCTCTGAAATTGGTGTGATTGACTTACCACGCCGCCCTGACACATTGCACATGGATATGAATGCAAATGTAGCCGCAGCAGATGTATTGATTGCCAAAAGTTATATGAGATATTTACCGGTTCGCATCCTTACAGAAACACATGACCGTTATCTAATGATGGAAGAATTCTTATTCAGACATGGATTTGAGGTGGAATGGACGAATGACATTAAGCACACCGTAGCTGATATTAATTTCTTAAACCTAGACCCTGAAACACTTTTAATCAGTACGAAGGCCAATAAAAAGATCATTCGTAATCATCCAAAATTAAAGAAGAAAAAGCTCATTGAGGTAGAAGTTGACGAACTCGAAAAAGGAGGAGGCGGGATACGCTGCATGACTCTCCCGTTAGAAAGACAATCATAAAAAAACGAGGCTCTCGATATCGAGAGCCTCGTTTTTTCTTTTACGCAGATGCTTCGGTTTGATGCTTTTTCTCTGATTGGTTAACAATGGATGTTCCAACTAAGTCGCCAGTTACGTTCAGTGCAGTCGCACCCATTCCAACAAGAACATCAATAGACGTTAGAACCGCAACAGCTTCCATTGGTAACCCAACTTGAGTAAATACTGTAGCGATCATGACGATGCCGGCGCCAGGCACACCTGCTGTGCCGATTGAAGCCAATGTACCAACAATTACAATCATAAGCATTCCTGTAAAACCAAGAGTCGTATCTGTGTAGTTTGCCGCAAACACGGCGGATACAGCAATACGAATCGCTGCTCCGTCCATGTTCATCGTTGCTCCAAGTGGCAGACTAAATCCGTACAGACTCTTTGATAACCCTAAGCGATTCGCTGCATTTAGCGTCACAGGTAATGTTCCTGAGCTACTCTGTGTAACAAACGCCGTAATCATAGGCGTTCTCGCTTGGGAGAAGAATTCCCGTGGACTCATTTTAAACGTAATCATCAGAATCGTATAAAGCACAATCTGAACAAGAATAGCCACATAAAGGACAAGCACCATGTTTCCAAGTTCAAGAATCGTGTTTATTCCTTGATTTCCAACGGTTTGAGCAATAATAGCAAAGATCCCTATTGGAATAATTTGAAGAATCACGTTCATCACTTTAAAGGTAGCTTCATTTAATCCGTTAAAGAGCTTATAAACATGCTCCCCTAGTTCTCCATGTTCATCAGAATTCCGAATAGCAGAAATCGCAATACCAAATACTAAAGAGGTAAAGATAATACCTAATAAATTCATCTCAGAAAAGGCTGTTACGATATTACTTGGAATAATGTTTAAGAGCACGCTGGCCACACCAGGATAATCATTTGCTTCCACCGTTTCTGATGTCTCAACAGTAATACCAGAACCCGGTTCAAATAGATTAGCTACCAGAAGCCCAACCACGATCGCCAAAGCAGAGGTAACAGCATAGTAAAGGAACATCTTCCCTCCCATGCGCCCAAGGTTACCTAACTTGGTCTGGTTAACACCCACAATTAATGTAAAGAAAATAAGCGGGATGATGATGAATTGTAATAAACGCATTAATAAGTCGCCTAATGGAGAAAGAACAGACGTACCCTCTCCAAAGACAAGGCCGGTAATAATACCTAATATAAGTGCAATCGTAATCTTCACAATGAGTGAAGTATTAATATAACCACGAAATAAACGACCCATTTGTATGCCTCCTTTTTTATTTATAATTATTCCTATCATTTTAATCGGCTTTGATGTTTATAACTTATAAGATTTTATTCTCTATGTCAAAGACTTGTTTTTTCCAAATCTCTTTCTAGAGCATTAGTTAGTGTACCAACTCCGATCGGAAAGATAAATCTAAATGCTTAGAAATAAAAGTTCTTCATTTCAAAAGGTTTGCTTTCTTATCATACCCTCGTTAAACAGAAACACTCCTTTTTCCGATCCACGGGGCCTTGATGAGTGCTTGAGGGTTGCTCGGGGGTTACCCCATTTCCTTGTCAGGAAGGGTTAAACAGTTTCTAGAGTCCAGATATGTCAGGTTTCCGCTCCACCTTGCACTCAGCCTAAAGCTACAGAAACATTCACTCTTCTTCGAGTACTGAATAAATCCATAAAAAGCACAAGTCCTTTAAAGGACTTGTGCTTTTTTTACCCTGAATGGGAATTATCTTTTACCTTCGACCGTTGCTTTTTCTGAAAGGGAAACCACCAGTTTAAATCACCCAATAGCTTCATCAGACTCGGCACAAGGAGTAGCCGGATGATGGTCGCATCAATAAAGATGGCTATGGCAATTCCTATACCGATTTGTTTCACTGGCATTACGTTTGTAAACGCGAAGGCTCCTGTGATCACAATCATAATGAGGGCAGCTGAGGTAATAATCTTACTCGTATTAGCGAGCCCTTCCACTGTGGAATGATGATTGTCTTTTGTCTCTTGGTAAAATTCATGAATTCGCGAAATAAGAAAGACTTCGTAATCCATGCTTAATCCAAACACAAGACTAAAGACAAGGACAGGCAGGACGAGCGCAATATCAGTTTCCTCTAATCCAAACAAACCATTTTGGAACAGGAGAACGAGAATTCCAAATGTAGACGTCAGCCCGACAATATTCATTAAAATCGCCTTAAGTGGAATCAAAATGGACTTAAAGGCAAGCATTAATATCGTAAAGGTAGAGATAAGAATAATCGCAATACTGATTCCTACTTTGTCGTAAATCTCGTCATAAATTTCCTGGTTGAACTTCGGTTGACCTCCTATACTAACATCGACCGCCCAATCTTGATCAATCCAATCTCTCATTAACGCTTGAGCTTTGTCAGCATCAGCTTTAGCATCGATTGTTACCGGAAGTAAGAGTTGATCCCCTTTCACAAAACGATCAATAGCAGGCTGAAGCTGCTCTTTTGTTTGTTCTTGTTGAAGAGCTTGATATAACTCCTCACTTGAATCTATTTCACTTACTTTAAATAAAGTAGCTACAGAATCTACAAGATCTTCCCCACTAGCCTCTTCCTCTAGAGTCTTCCAGTCTTCTAATCCTTCTTGACTTAGCCAATCCCCGTCGCGTTCAGCCACTATATAAACTTGACTTTGATCAGGCGACAGGAAAGTATCTTCAATATCTTCATAGGCTGCTCTTGATTCATAGCTTTCAGGTAGGGACTCAATCGTCGGGATCGAAAGGTTCATATTCTTTAATGGAACGATCCCTACGATAAGAATGGCCAAAGCAACAAGTGTAATAAGAATTGGTCTCTTCATCACCCAACGAGCAAACGTACGCCAACGCCCTACAGAAGACTGATCCACCCGAATCACTTTCCACTTATTTATATGGTGCCCTAATAAGAATAAGATGGAGGGCAACAGCGTAAGGGCCGTCAACACAGCAATCAGCACAACGACCATTCCACCAAGAGCAATCGTTTGAAAGATATCAATCTGGATAACCATCATCGCACCAAGTCCAATGAACACACACATCGCTGAGAAGAGAATCGATCGTCCTGCTGTCAGAATTGTTGTGCGTATAGCGGCAGCAGGCTCGTTATCTAGTAGTTCTTCACGGTAGCGGTTAATAAATAACAACGCAAAATCTATACTTAAAGCTAGACCGATCATGGGCACAACATTGAGAAGGAAGACAGATAAATTCACACTATCTCCAAGCACAGTTAGAACACCAAATGCTATTACGACCGTCATACCACCTACGATAACCGGTACAATGGAAGCTACTACACTACCAAACGCCAAAAGTAAAACAAGTAAAGCCACTGGAAGACCAATTAGTTCAGCTGTTTTTAAATCTTCCTGACTCGCTTTATTAATGTCTTCAGATATAACTGGCGCTCCAGTAACAGAAACACCCTTGTATTCATCTGCAATAGAACGTACGTCTTCAATGACCTTCTTCATATCTTCAGGATCTTCATCCATATTTAAAGAGGCATAGGCAGTATCCTCTTCCATCATGGTCTCATCCTTTAATGGAGAAGTGACGGACGAAATAGCAGGGATATCCTGCGCCTCATCAAGAACACCTTGGATTGTTTCCTGAAACGCACTTCCTTCTTCCTCAAATAAGAGAAGAATAGAAGATTTCGGGAAGCCAAACTGTTCATTCAGCGTCTCCTCCACCTCTTCATACTCCCCAGCCGTACGGAAGCCATCCCCCTCAAGCTTTGATGGAAGGTCTAATGCAAAATAACCAAACACAATAACAATAGCTAACCAAAAGAAAAGCAAACCTTTATTTGCTTTCACAATGGCAGAGGCAATTGAGTTCATACTATCTGCTCCTTTGTCGTTCGTATATAAAATATGCTCCTTTCTTCATTGTAAACTTTTTAAACTTTAATGAGAATTCTTAAGGTTTTCCAATAAGCTAACTTACCGTGAATATAAAAAAGCACTCATCCTTTGAGGTATGAGTGCTTTTCGTATTATATTCCAAATAAATTATAAAAAATTTGTCCATTAGGCAAAGGTACCAAAAACACAAAGCGAAAGAGCAAATAAAACCCTCCACATATAAGTGTTGAACTAGTCCCTGCCTTTACCCACTTTTGTTTCTTTGACCCCTCATCTTGCAATAGAAAGACTAGCATTGTCACAATAAACAGGCTGGTAATAAGGAAGCCTACATACCATAATCCAATCCCGTAGAGGACCATTCCGCCTATGACTGCATAGATCTTCTCCTTATCCACCCCTTCAAATGGTCGATTTGTCACTGGTATCCAGAAACTCTTAACAAGGTATAAAATACTTAGTATTAAGGAGATCAAACTTATCACTTCAGGAAAGATACCACTCATTTCACTTAGCTGCCTTGCTTCATAATAAGCATATGAAAAGATGAACACCAGTACAGAGGCTATAACTGTCTCTTTATTAAATCGCCTCATTTCGACTCTCCTTCCTGCTATCAGATTCATTTTGGTCCTTTGTTCCTTTAAAATAGCTATATAAAGGAGATAATAACGAAATTATACACATAATGATTAAGATTAAGGAAATCGGACGTCCAAAGAACATCCCCCAAATGTTTCCTTGCGCACCACCAATCATGATTGATTGGGCTAGCCCCTCTTCAGCAATAGGCCCCAAAATTAAACCAAGTACAATTGGAGCAGGGTTAAAACCAACCTTCTTTAAATAGTAAGCGAGTATACCAAAGCCAAGCATAAAAAATACATCTAGTACGTTATTTCGTATAGCATATGCTCCAATAATTGTTAGAAACAGAATGCTTGGTGCAAGATAAAATGTAGGCAAATTTAATACCTTCCCAATATAGCGCGCTCCAATAATTCCAGAAAATAACATAACAACGTTAGCAATGATAAAAGATATTAAAAAAGTGTAAATAAGAGCTCCGTGTTCTACAAAAAGATTAGGCCCAGGTCTAATACCTTGGATCATAAGCGCCCCCAACATAATAGCCGCAGGGGGAGCTCCGGGAATCCCTAGAGCGAGCAGAGGTACAAGAGATCCGCCAACTTCTGAATTATTGGAGGATTCAGAAGCCACTACCCCATCTACGTTTCCTTTCCCAAACTCATTTTTGTTCTTTGAGAAACGAACAGCAGAATCATAAGAAAGGAGAGCTGCTACATTCCCTCCTGCACCGGGGATAATCCCAGTAAAAAAACCGATAATAGAAGAACGTAAAACTAGAATGGGGCGCTTTATAATATATAGAAACATAGATTTCATACTAGATTGGTGATTTTCATTTCCTTCACTCGCTTTTTTTGAGACCGCCTTTTCAACCATTCCGATTACTTCAGGCAAACAAAAAAAGGCGATAAGCACTACAATCAGTTCCAAACCTGCTTGTAGTGGGGCAAACCCAAATGAATATCGTGCCTCTCCTCCAACTGGTGCAAGACCAATTGTACTAAGCATCAACCCTATTCCACCCCCTATTAAGCCTTTTAATAGGGAGCCACTTGAAAGGGTAGCTATCATAGTAAGACCCAAAATAGCGATCCAAAAGTACTCCGGAGGGCCAAAACGTAATGCCAAAGTTGCAAGAGGGCCTGTCAGAAATAATAAAGCGATACCACCAAGCACCCCGCCGATCCCCGAACTAATGGCTGCTGTTTTGAGGGCTTTTTCCGCCATACCCTTCTTGGTTAACGGATACCCATCAAAGGTTGTTGCTATAGCAGAAGGTGTACCTGGCGTGTTGATTAAGATAGCTGATATACATCCTCCATAAATCCCCCCTATATACAATCCCCCTAATGTAATTAACGCTGTTTCTGCAGACATTGTGAATGTAAAAGGTAACAATAAAGCTAATGCCATCGTAGTCGTTAGTCCAGGCAAAGCTCCAACAACGATTCCCCCTACTACACCTGCAATCATAAGCAGGATATTAATTGGTTGAAGCAAAGCATTTATGATTTGCGGAAGAAATTCGAACATTCATGCCCCCCCTTTCTCTTATGATTATTCACTATATTTCTCTACTAAAGGTTTCATTTCTTCTACTTTTTGATTGATATACTCTTGAGATTCATCAGCACCCATGGATTTTGGGATAAATCCTTCTTTAATCATTTCTTTCTTCACCTTTTCATCATTGGCAATTTCGAGAAATGCATCTTCTAATTTTTTAATGATCTCCTCATCCGTCTTTGGTGGAACCGCTACTCCACGATCAATCGAAGCAGTCATGTTATAGCCAAGGTCTTTAAATGTAGGGATATCTGGCATTGGTTCAAATGTACCTTCAGATCCAATCCCTAACACTTTCATGTCATCTTGGTATTTCACTAAATCACTTGAATTAACTAAGACAGCATCCGTATTCCCACCTAAAAATGCTTGAATGGATGGTGCAGCCCCGCTGAAAGGAACATATTCAGCTTTAAAATCAGCCAAGTCCTGCAATTGCATAAGAGTGATATGATGCCCCGAATACGTTCCGGAACCTGCCACCGTTAGCCCTCCAGGATTTTTTTTCGCTTGATCTATAAAGTCACTTAAGCTTTCAATACTACTATCTTTTGAAACGGCGAGCGCGATTGGTGTGGCTTGGAAAATCGCTACAGGATTAATTTCCTCAGTTTCGTAACCAGCACTATCCCTTGCTAGAGGTTGTAACACGATATGAGGTATGTTAATCCCTGTTATGAAATAACCATCTGGACGCTTCCCGACTAGTTCTGACCATCCAATAGCACCTCCGCCCCCATCCTTATACGTAATAACTACTTTTTGATCTAATATCTCCTCAAGCATTGGCTGTTGTCTTCTTGCTTCAATGTCTGATTGTCCACCAGGATTGAAAGGAATACTATAGGTAATTTGTTTAGATGGATACTTAGAAACCGCGGAACCTGCACTGCACCCTGTAATCAAAATAGTTACCATTAAAACCATCATTAAACTCAGTACGTTGACTTTCATTTATATTACCTCCCCTTTTTAAATCCCCTTCGACTATTGCATCTGAATACTTACTACAAGACCAAACGATGAGCGGTGCGATGTAATCGCTTACAAATTACTTTTCAGTGGCTCAACCATTCATTAACGTTTATTAAACCACTAGTTGTTAGATTATTCAATATTATCTAACAATTATCTGTATACATTTTTGTAATACAAGTTATTAAAAAACTATATATATGAGGAAATGTAATGACTATTAATGAAGAAAAAAATCAGTCTTTAGTTAAAAATGTTGAATTTTAAAAAAAATCAGATAACTTATTGATTTTTCATAGTATTGGTGGTTTAATTTAATTGAATCATAAATTGGTTGGGTCACCTAACCAACAATAAGGATATTTCCTTTTACTTACTTTTAAGGAGCTGAAATCATGGGGAAAAGTTATAATTCTGGAGTTGCAACGAGCGAAAAAGAATCATCCAGTCAACATGTACAAACTCACAAATTTCTAATCCACCATAAAGGGGATCACGTAGGTGTAGCCACAAACGAAATCCAAGAAGGGGAAAAAGTAATCGGCGTTTACATGGAGGATGACTCAACAGTAGAAGTCACTTCAAAAGGTACCATCCCTTTAGGGCACAAAATAGCCCTACAACCATTATCTACTGGAGAAGAAGTCGTCAAATATGGAGTGCCCATCGGTCTTACAACTACTGATTGGCAAGTAGGCGATTATGTACACACTCATAATATGAAAACGGCGAGGTGGTAAGATGAATCAACCCTTATACGGTTACAGAAGAGAAAACGGGAAAGTCGGAATTAGAAATCATGTCATTCTTTTACCTGTGGATGATATCTCAAACGCAGCTTGCGAAGCCGTTGCGAATAATGTCAAAGGTACGTTAGCCCTTCCGCACGCATATGGAAGACTTCAATACGGTGAAGATCTAGATCTTCATTTCCGTACAATGATTGGGGTTGGGGCAAATCCGAATGTAGCTGCTGTTGTCGTGATTGGTATTGAAGAAAATTGGTCAAAAAAGATTGCCGAAGGAATAGCTGAGACAGGGAAGCCAGTTTCTTACTTCTCTATCGAAGGAAATGGCGATCTCGAAACGGTGAAGAACGCTTCTTGGAAAGCGAAAGAATACGTGCAGTGGGCATCCGAATTGCAACGTGAACCAATCGAGCTAAGTGATTTAACGGTAAGTATTAAATGTGGTGAATCTGATACAACAACAGGGATGGGATCATGCCCAACTGTATCCCAAGCCGTTGATCGACTTGTGGACGCAGGAGCGACCGTATTCTTCGGAGAGACATCAGAGTTAACAGGTGGAGAGCATTTAATAGCAGATCGCATGGCAACTCCTGAACTTAAAGAGAAATTTATGGCGGTTTACAATGACTATGTGGGAGAAATTGAATCAAAAGGTGTTGACCTTCTTGGTTCTCAACCCACTCAAGGGAATATTGCTGGTGGTCTATCAACCATCGAGGAAAAAGCGCTTGGGAACATTGCCAAAACCGGTACAAAAGAAGTAGTTGGCGTCTTAGACCCTGCAGAAGCGCCATCTAATGGGGCTGGCCTTTACTTTATGGATACATCTTCAGCCGCTGCGGAGTGTATCACCCTTATGGCTGCAGCTGGTGCAGTCGTTCATTTCTTCCCAACTGGACAAGGGAATATTATTGGGAATCCCATTGAGCCGGTCATTAAAGTAACAGCCAACCCTTATACAGCGGGGACTATGAGTGAACATATTGACGTCGACGTTAAAGGACTATTAACTAGAGAGCTGTCTTTAACCGACGCAGGTGATAGCCTAATGGACTATCTTTATCGTACTGTAAACGGCCGACTCACAAGTGCTGAAGCGCTCGGTCATCGTGAATTTGTTATGACGAAATTATACAGAAGTGCTTAAAAACACAGAAAAAAGCTGTCTTCTCCCATAAGAGAAGGCAGCTTTTTTCTGTTGGCATATACGAAACTAAAAAAGGAGCTAATGCTCCTTTTATTGAATACACTTAAGTTCATCCGGAAAAGAAACCCCAAATTCCTTTCCAAGACTCGTTAACTCTTCGATTACATCCTCAGATAAGGGGATTCCTTCCAGAGACCTTTTTAAGTACTCTTTTCTCCTTCTTTCTCCAGGGTATCGAATATCCTCTACCCCCGGGGCCTTCGGTGTAGCTTTCATTTCTAGAAGCAATTCATTAATCGTTTCTTCAAATGTTTCAAGAGTCATAAATTTTTCTATGTCCATCAAGATAAAGAAGTGTCCGATATTAGAGGGTTGCTCATTTGAGTTATTATACATACTGTTTACGTTCGGTCCAAAGGCTGCTCCGGAAAGAACACCCGTTAAAACTTCAACAGCAAGAGCCAAAGCAGACCCCTTAGCTCCACCGAGGGGTAAGACCGCTCCTTTTAGCGCTTCTGCAGGGTCCGTGGTATTCTCACCCAACTCATTAACCGCCCATCCCTCAGGAATTTCCTCATGCTCCTTGTTTGCCAAGATAATCTTCCCTCGAGCTACCACACTAGTAGATAAATCGATCACAATAGGGGATTCATTCCCTGTCGGAAATCCAAAACCAATTGGATTTGTCCCAAAAAAAGCGGCCCTACCTCCCCAAGGTGCAATCCCAGGAGGAGAATTTGTAAAGGCAATGGCTGCTAGCCCCTCTTCAATTGCTTTCTGGCAATAGAAGGAGGCCGTTCCGAAATGGTTACTATTTTTAATAGCAACACCGGCTAGCCCAGTTTCTTTCGCCATCTCCATTCCTCTGTGAAGCCCTTCATAACTCACCACATGACCAAGTCCATTGTCACCGTCCACCATCAAGACAGAAGCACCGCTCTGATCAGCTCTTATGGATGGTGAAGCTTTAATCCGTCCATCCTTGAGACGTTTACAATAAACAGACAAGCGACTAACACCATGACTATCCACGCCCTCTAAATTTGCTCGAACGAGTGCCTCAGCTACGACATCGCCGTGATCTTCTCTTACGCCAAGTTCTGATAATACTTGTCTCGAGAACATGTGAAGCCTTTCAGAAGAAAATATTCGCATCTTACCTCTCCTCTTCGGTTAAATGACTTGTAATTGAGTTCTCCACACTTTCTAAATGGTATTTCATCTTGTCCCGAGCCTTTGATGGATCCTTATCTTTCATCGCTTGAACGATTTCCCGATGCTCTTTAACTGACTTACGGGCGCGGCCTTCAATCTTATTCGACTGAAAACGAGTCTCATGCAACAGATCTATTAAGTTGTGCATGACCCTTACCAAAACGATATTATCTGAAATAGTAGCTAAATTTAAATGAAATTCATGATCAAGATTAGACAGCTCATCATAGTCTGTCTCTTCCGTTATAACTGATTCCGCCCTTTCTACTATTCTCTCCAGTTGACTCATTTGCTCTTCACTAGCACGGTTAACAGCCCATTCGACCGCATTGATTTCTAAAATATTGCGAATAGCAAACAAGTCTTTTATATGGTCTTCTGACACAAAGAAAAAAGAAGTCATCTTTCTAATTTGTTCGTCTTCTGCTGCAATAAATATTCCTGTACCGTGTTTAATGACCAAGTATCCATAAGCTTCTAATATCTTATACGCTTCCCGTACTGTATTTCTACTTACTTCTAATTGGGTAGCCATTTCTCTCTCCCCTGGAATTTTATCGCCAGGTTGATATTCTTTATTCATAATCCTTTTTTTTATATGGTCTGCTACTTGTTCGGAAATTCCTTTTCTCTTAAACTCCACTGGTTCCATGTGTATCTCTCCCTATTTAAATTATACGACACACAAGGAAGGACTACCCTTTAATATTTTAGATACTTCTTTAGCAACTAACACTGATGTCCTAACTTGTGATTCATTCGTGAGGCCTGCAATATGCGGGGTAATGATGGCATCTGGCTGTAACAATAAAGGATGCTCTGAATCAATGGGCTCTTTTTCAAGCACATCCAAAAAAGCCCCTCCGATATGCTTTTCCCGTAAGGCTTTTGCTAAAGCTTCTTCATCGACTATACCACCCCTTGACGTATTAATAAGGAAAGCATTCGGTTTCATTTCTTTTAGGGTTTTTGAATTTAAAAGATAGGTAGTCGACGGATTTAATGGAACATGAATAGAAACAAAATCAGAAATAGCAAGAACTTCTTCTAAGGAATTCTTAACATTGACTCCGGTCTCGGCAACAATATGTTCATACTCTGTAATGAAAGGGTCATACCCCACTACATCCATACCAAATACTTTCGCCCTTTTAGCCACACGGTGGGCTATTTCACCAAGACCGATCAGCCCTATTGTTTTCTCATATATTTCTCCACCTGTATGCCTTCTTCTATCCCATGTACCTTTTAAAACATCCTGCGAGGCTGTAAAAAGGGATCGGTTAGAACTAAGTATTGCACTCATCACATATTCGGCCACTGATGTTGCATTGGCGTTTTTAGCGAATACCACATCTATGCCCTTTTCTTTCGCTGCTTTTATATTTATATTATCAAGCCCGACTCCCAGTCTTCCGATTACCTTCAACTTCTCTCCTGACTGAAGTAATTCTTCATCTACTTTCGTTTGGTTTCGAACAATTAAACCATCAAATTCTTTAACAGACCTTACCAAGCGTTCCCGATCAGTCCAAAGCTCCTCATCGTACACAACCTCAAACCCCTGGTCCTTTAATTCATCTATTCCCTCCTGCCAAATTACTTCACTAACTAAAACCCTCATACCCATCCCCCTCTTATATTCATAATGGTTTAGTGACCCAACCAATTACACTTATTAAACCATTAATTTTCTAATTATTCAATAGTTTCTGATTTTGTTTCTTTGTCACCTGATCAAACGGGTGTATTTGAGTGTACGGTTATCATTCTCCTCTATAAGTGACATATAGAATCTGTATAAGTGACAGCTAAATTCTATGCTAATGTAATTGTAAGCGCTTAAAATATTATAAGGAGGAACTCATTAATGGAACACGCCACACAAAAGACTACGGCCGTTCATGCACTACCTAAAAAAGGCTTATTTTCAACATCAATGCTTGGAGGGGTTCTGTTTACGTTCTTTATCGCCGTCCTGGGTTATGGTTTATCCGAACTACGAGGGTTCTCTCTTGTTGGCCCCCTCGCTTGCTCAATTCTTATAGCTATAGCATGTAGGCAAATATGGGATTACCCCGAACATTTACGAGTTGGGATTGAATTTTCAGCTAAGAAACTCCTAAGGCTAGCAATCATTTTATACGGATTAAAGTTGAATATTGGCGTCATCATGAGCGAAGGCTTGCCTTTATTGTTAAGAGGAACAGCTACCATTGTATTTGCCATTGCACTTACCTTGCTTATTGCGAAATGGATAAAAGCAGACATGACTGTCGCTTTATTATTAGGAGTAGGTACAGGGGTTTGTGGAGCAGCTGCCATTGCTGCTGTTTCGCCCATTATAAAATCCAAAGAGGAAGATACTGCGATTGGAGTTGGGATGATCGCCCTTGCAGGAACGATCTTCGCTATTCTTTACACACTCGTCCGCCCCTTGTTGCCTATCAGCATGACAGACTACGGGGTATGGGCAGGGATCAGTCTTCATGAAATCGCCCACGTTGCATTGGCAGGAGCTCCTGCCGGTGAAGAAGGATTAGCTATGGCCTTATTATCTAAACTAGGGAGAGTTTTTCTTCTTGTCCCTTTATGCTTCTTACTAATGTTTTGGATGAAGAAAAAGGGTTCAAGTCAATCTAGCGAAGACTCAAACGTTCCCTTCCCGTGGTTTTTAATCGGTTTTATTGGAATGAGTTTGTTTGGGAGCTTTATTGTAGGAGAATATATCACTCTTAGTGAAAAAGTGATTGCATTCATCGGCAACGCTACTACTTTTATTTTGACAATGGCCATGGTTGGTTTAGGACTTAATGTAAGTTTCAAATCTATTAGAACGAGAGCTTTACGCCCTTTGATAGCTATGCTCATAACTTCTGTCCTCTTATCCATCCTTACTTATTTCACTTTGTAATTTTAAGGAGGTTTTTTTAAGGTAAGAGCGAATGGTTATGGAAACAGGTTCTAGAAGGGGGAGGGTCTTATTGAATTTTTCGCATTTAAAAGTTTTTTACACCGCCGCTTTAAAAAAGAACTTTTCTGAAACGGCAAAAAGCCTTCATATGTCACAACCTAGCGTAAGTTTGCATGTGCGCCAATTAGAGGATTCTCTTGAAACCGAATTATTCAAGCGGACGACCAAACAAGTCTACTTAACTCCGGCGGGAGAGTTGTTATTCAAATCCGCTGAGAGCATCTTAAATCAAGTGAATGACATCAAACGGGACATTCAGCACCTTTCAGGAAGCGTACATGGAAATCTGGTTATAGGAGCTAGTTTAACTATTGGTGAGCATATCCTCCCCTACATGTTTGGGGCCTTTCAACAAGCCTATCCTCAAATTAACATAACCCTTAAGATCTATAATTCAGAGCAAATCATAGACAAATTAAATGGCGGGGAATTGCACATCGGTTTCATCGAATCAATGATTGCTTATCCTGAATTTCTGCAAAAGGCTTTTCAAAGCGATGAATTAATCGTCATTTCAAAACCCAATTATTATTCTGGTTCTTCTCTTTCAACGAATGAGCTGTTCTCCCTCCCTTTTATTTCAAGAGAGGTGGGGTCTGGGACAAGGCAAGTTATAGAAGAATCGCTACGCCAGAACCAACTTAATCCCTCAAAACTACAAGTTGTGATGGAACTCGAATCAACAGAATCCATTAAATCTGCGGTCGAATCCGGCATGGGGATATCCATTATTTCAAAAGCAGCTGTTGAGAAAGAACTAAGACTTGGTACACTTGAACAACTATATCTCCCAGAACTTAATCTGAAACGCTCCTTGTACGCTATTTACAAGAAACATCATTTTACATTAGCAGCTGAAGCGTTTTTGGAGTTTGTGACACATCGCCCTCCTGAAGCCAAACGATCGAAAAATGCTTTGAATTAGTCCTATTGAGCAGTTAATAAAATCCTCATCCTGCGATAGGGTTGAGGATTTTATTTTGGATATCTAAAAGCTCTTCCTTTTTCAGAGCCCATTGTATGTAACTTTTCTTCTGTCAAACGGGTAGACTATACTATATAACCTTCTCACGAAAGGAGAAACTTTCATGACTTCTATTACGCATACAGATGTTCTGATCATCGGAGCTGGACCAGCGGGACTAATGGCAGCAAACGCGTTAGAGAAAGAAGGCGTGGATTGGATCTGTTTAGAGAAAAGGTCTGAGCCTTCAACTCTTTCAAAAGCTTTAGGTATCCAAGCTCGCACACTTGAAATGTTCGAACTATTAAACGTCCACAAACCTTTCTTAGAACGAGGGTACCCTGGCCCTGGGACGAAGCTACATCTTGGAGATACAACTCCCTCCGTGGAAGAACTCTATCATATACAAAGCCGCTACCCTTACATTCTGATTATCCCTCAAAGTGAAACCGAAGAAATTCTGGAAAAGCACCTAAACCGGTCAGGGAAGTCAATTAAGAGAGAACATGAGGTCATTGAAGTCACCCAACATTCAGATGGCGTTTATGTGAAAGCAGAACATAATGGAGAAACTCGCGAATACCACGCAAAGTACCTCATGGCTTGCGACGGGGCACATAGTAAAGTTCGTGAAGTGCTCGATGTTGAGTTCGAAGGACAAGACGACGGCTTCACCTTCTTCCTCGGGGATGTAGATGTTCCTGCCTTTAACGATATCTATATAAATGTATTCTTAAATGACAGGGGCGCAGCTGCTTTCTTTCCCTATAAAGACGGTAGTTACAGGGTGGTAGGACTGGACCGCTCCAAACAGGGTGAGCCCCGGCAAGACCACCTTTCATTACATGACCTCCAAGAGAGCCTGGACACGATCTTACCTGAACCGCTACAAGTCGAAAATCCAAAATGGCTCACCTATTTCGGGACAGCTCATAGACAAGTCACTACTTATCGAAAGGAAAGAATCTTCTTTGTTGGAGATGCCGCTCATATCCACAACCCTATCGGAGGGCAAGGAATGAACCTAGGCCTTCAGGACGCGGTAAATTTGGGTTGGAAAATTAGAGCAGTCCTTGAGGGGCATGCCCATGACTCCTTTTTAAATAGTTATCATCACGAACGGTATCCTATAGGAAAGGATGTTCTGTGGGAAACGTCCGCTATGCTTAGAGTTGTCTTATTAGAAGGAACGATAGGCAAGATTCGAAATTGGGCCGGAAAATGGGCGTTAACCCAAAACTGGGTCCAACAAAGAGTAGCGAATCACATGTCTCATGTTTATAACGATTATGATAAAACTACGCAAAATCGTTCCTTAAGAGACCCTTCTCTTTCTAAAAAGGCCCTGCAAGCTGGGGACCGGGTCCCGGACTATTTACTCTTCTTTGATGGAACAACAGATGAACGATTGTATCCTTTCATACGAAGACATGGTCATCTGTGCCTAATCTACATTGACGACGCGCAAGACGAAGCCGTTATTGATTATGCCTATGACTTCGCTTCAAAGGTCAAAGAAACGTATCAAGATCTAGTCACCGTTTATCTAGTAGCAAGGGGAGGGACGGTTTCATCAAATCCTGACCATGAACTTCCTATTATTTATGATGTTCATCATGATCTCCAAAAGCACGTAGGCATGCGCAAAGGTCATACGCTTTTCATCCGTCCAGATGGCCACGTTGCTTTCCATGAAACCAGCACTTCATCAGGGAATACTTTGGCTAAGATGAAGCGTTTTTTCAGTTAAATGGAAAAGACCCTCTCCTAACAAAAGGAGAGGGTCTTTATTATGGAAACCGTATTACTTCTCTAGTGCCAGTTTAAGCTGATGATCTCCAAGAGTAACCTCTTTCATCTCATCAACTTCTCCAAGCGTTAAGTTCTTTACAAGTACATTTTCACGAATTAACTCTTCGTTTTCCTTAATGGCTTTCTGCACATCTTCGTCCCCATTAAGAGAAAGATTCACTCGCAGCTCAATAGGAAGATCAAGTTGCTTCCGCTCATCCTGAATCGCGCGAATGACTTCTCGAGCAAGTCCTTCAAGTCGAAGCTCTTCAGTGATTGCCGTATCTAATAAGACGTGGAAATCTTGATTAGATGCCATAGAAAGTCCTGCATCAGCTACGCGCTCAACGTTAAGAAGGTCAATAGGTACCTCAACCTCTTCCTCACCTACAGGCACAAGGACTTTACCGTCTTCAACGACCTTAGCTGCTTGTTCATCCGTAAGGGATTCGAGGTATTTCTTCACGCTTCCGACGTTTTTCCCTAGTACAGGACCTGCTTGACGGAAGTTCAACTTCACTTCATAACGAACAAATTCCATAGACGATTGTTTAATGACAACTTCTTTCACATTAATCTCGTCACGAATGATATCACTGTATTTGTCTAAAGCTTCTCCCTGGTCTGGATTAACAGGAATCACCACAAGTTCAGCTAAAGGTTGTTTCGTCTTAATGGCTTCCGTGTTCCGAACTCCCCTTGCCAGTTCAACGACCTGAAGAACAGAGGCCATATCCTCTTCAAGCTTAGGGTTACGTAAGGCCGTATCCACTTCAGGGAAATCGGATAAGTGAACACTCTCACCCGTTAGGTTCTCATAAATATCCTCAGCCAAGAATGGTATAAACGGCGCCATTAACTGACTTAACTGGCTCAGTACTTTATGAAGCGTATGGTAAGCTGCCTTTTTAGATTCTGACATCCCTTCTTCCCAGAAACGATCTCTGGAACGACGGATATACCAGTTACTTACTTCATCCACATACTTCTCCAATTGCTTAGCTGCTTTCGTAAAGTCATAGTCCTCAAGAGCTTCCTCAACAGCCTTCGTGACCGTTTGTAACCTTGAAAGCACCCAGTGATCTAAAAGAGTAGCCTCTCCTTGATCATTCTTATCATAGGTGTAGTGATCGATCGTCGCATAAAGCGTGTAGAACCCATGGATGTTAACTAGGGTGTCAATAACCTTAGACTTTGCCTCAAGCACAACTCGTTCTGAGAAACGTTTGTTATTCCATGGCGCACTATCTGCAAGTAATGCCCACCTAAACGAGTCAGCTCCAAACTTATGGACGACGTCAGTAGGATTCAGTGCGTTACCTTTACTCTTGGACATTTTACGTCCCTCTTCATCCAAGATATGACCAGTTGAGAGAACACGCTTATACGGAGCCCTTCCTGTAAACAACGTTGATACAGCAAGAAGACTATAGAACCATCCACGCGTCTGGTCAATTCCTTCACAAATCACATCTGCCGGGAATTGTTTCTCAAATTGCTCCTCATTTTCAAATGGATAATGTTGCTGAGCAAATGGCATGGAACCTGAATCAAACCACACATCAATCACTTCAGGAACACGCTTCATCGTTCCCTCACACTTCTCACATTTCACCTCTACACGGTCGACATAAGGTTTATGAAGCTCAACATCCCCAATATCACCAATGGCTTTATCCTGCAGATCTTTCTTACTGCTTGGAGCATACTGATGATCACAGTCTTGACACATCCAAATCGGGAGAGGAGTTCCCCAGAAACGGTTACGTCCAATATTCCAGTCCACCATATTCTCAAGGAAATTACCAAATCGTCCATCCTTAATGTGATTTGGGTACCACTCAACCGTTTGATTGTTCTCTAGGAATTTATCTTTCAATTCCGTTGTTTTAATGAACCAACTCTCGATTGCGTAGTACAGCAACGGAGAATCACAACGCCAACAATGAGGATAGCTGTGCTCATATTTCTCCTTATGGAAAAGAAGCCCTTCTCCAGCCAGGTATTTCACAATATCAACATCACAATCTTTCACAAAACGTCCTTCGAATGGAGGAATATCGGAGGTATAACGCCCCTGACCATCTACAACATTAAAGAACGAAAGGTTATGTTCTTTAACGAGATTATAGTCATCTTCACCATAAGCAGGAGCGATGTGAACAATTCCCGTTCCGCTTTCGGCATTAACGAAATCAGCTTCCACTACAAAATGACCACGCTCAGGTTTCACGAATGGGAAAGGAGCTATGTATTCCATTCCATTAAATTCGCTACCTTTATGGGTAGAAACTACTTCATAATCTTCACCAAAATGTTTCTCAGCTAGCGCTTCTGCCACAATATAAATTTCTTCTCCGCTTCGGACTTTTACATAATCCAAATCTTTAGAGACGGCTAAAGCTACATTGGCTGGTAATGTCCAAGGAGTGGTAGTCCATCCAAGGAAGAATTCATGATCAGTTCCTTTTATTTTGAACTTAGCGGTAGCAGATAAATCTTTCACATCTTCATACCCTTGAGCCACTTCGTGAGAACTTAACGTAGTTTGGCAACTCGGACAATACGGAGTCACCCTATGGCCCTTCGAAAGCAAGTTCCGCTTATGAAGGTCACTCAAAATGTACCAAACGCTCTCAATATAACGGTCCTGTAGCGTGACATACGGATCATCCATATCGAGCCAGTACCCAATGGATTCTGTAAACTCCCGCCACTCTTTCTCATAGTTGAAGACACTTTCCTTACATTTCTCAATAAATTTCTCTACACCATATTCTTCGATCTCTTGTTTACCTGAGATCCCAAGCTGCTTCTCCACTTCGAGTTCAACTGGAAGTCCATGTGTGTCCCATCCCCCTTTACGGAGAACCTGATAGCCCTGCATCGTTTTATAGCGTCCCACAAAGTCCTTAATCACACGACCTAGAACGTGTCCCGCATGAGGCAATCCATTCGCAGTAGGCGGCCCTTCATAAAAGACAAACGTCTCAGCGCCAGCTCGTTCTTCCATAGATCGTCTGAACACATTTTTTGTGTTCCAATAATGCTTCACGCGATTCTCGCGCTCAACTGCCACTTCCTTCGTGTTTACACTCCGCATATCTACACCTCTTTCAATTTATGACTACCTGATTTTTTACCTAAACAAAAAAATCCGCCCCTGTCATAAACAGGGACGGATCTATCCGTGGTACCACCCAAATTTCACGCCAAAAAAGCGTGACACTTTGTTTCAACATAACGGCTTGTAACCGATTCTGCCTACTCTTACGTTTCAGCAGAATTTCTCAGAGATGATCTTCAACTATTATTCGTCATCACTTTCCACCACCCAGTGACTCTCTAAAGACGAAATCAACAGCCTACTCTTCTCTTCCATGAATGTATCCTTATTATGTTAGTATCTTATAGAAGAATGACCATGGTGTCAATGTTTCGTTTTAAAATAGACTCTATTTAAGCTTAAACCTTTACTACTCCCCTGAAGCCCCTAGAAGCATAATAAGACTCAGCTCCGTTATGGTAAACGAACACATGCCCATAACGAAAATCACAAAATAACGCGCCACCGCGGTCTCTTATATCATCAGGTGTTCTAATCCAGCTTGAAGTCTTCTTGTCAAAATCTCCAAGCTCCTGTAAGGCCCGATATTGTTCTTCGTCTAAAATTTCAATCCCTATAGAAGCTGCCAATTCCATCGCACTGGTTTCAGGCTTATGTTTCTTTCTCGATTCCAATGCTTGACGATCATAACAAACACTTCTTCGACCCTTAGGACTCTCCAGTGAACAATCAAAGAAAACGTACACTTGTTGGTCATGATCATAGCCGACAACATCTGGTTCACCGCCCGTCCTCTCCATCTCATGGATCACCCATAACTTGTCATGATGAGCTTCAAGTTTTGCTTGAACTTCACTCCAGCTCAGTTCACTATGGCGGTTCATATTCTTTTCGAAGCGTTCTTGCAATACACCGAGTAGTTGCTCTCTTTGTTCTGTTGATAATGTTCCCTTATCGCTGACGTTCGTCATGTTTAGCCTCCCTTTGGAAGATACCTATAGGATATAAGTATAAAATCCCGATTTTTTTCCTACCTCCATTTTAAAGGAATATATTGAGACTTTCACCTTTGCGCGCTTTCCGGGAAGAGGACTGTCCCTAAATTGATCGTTCCCCTTTTCGATAAATCCCTTATTGGTAGTAAAAGAGATGTTCTTACAAACACAAAAAAGCACAAGCTTCCTAAATGGAAAACTTGTGCTGGACCTTAACATTTATTCGATTGCGAAGAATTTCATTCCAATAAACGACATAACCAAATTATAAGACATAAAAAAACCACCAATTATGTATTGGTGGAGACGGTGGGAGTCGAACCCACGTCCAGAGATATCGTTACAATAGCTTCTACGAGCGTAGTCAGCATATTATATTTCGCTAACAATTCGACCTACTGACAGGCTTCCTTGCAGCTAACCTTATTGGTCTCTTCGTTCATCCTAAGGTGGCGAATGAACGCGTAGCCCACTTAAGTTTGAGACCCTTCAATCTACCACATGGGCGATGGCAGGAAGGATCCTCTAGATCAGCTTATGCAGCTGCTAGAGAGAAATTGTTTTCTTTGCCAGTTATTATTGGCATGGCGCTTTACGAGTCGCCAATCGGCCCGCTACTAGAGCACGACCTATCCCTGTCGAATCCGTAACGTCCCCATGTAAATGGTTCCTTTAACGGAAGATGAGCTCTGAATGGCTCACCATTTATATGCCGTATCGTTTCAACGACAATACTTAGTATAACATAAAATGCGATTTTAGCAACGGATATGAATTGGTATCTTTTGTAAGTTAATATCCGCTATTTTTTATCGCGCGGTCAATATCGCGTTTTGCTTGTTTACGTTTCAAGTCTTCACGCTTATCATATTTCTTCTTACCCTTACCAAGACCAAGCAAAACTTTTGCAACTCCATTTTTTATATACATTTTTAATGGAACTAAGGAATACCCTTGCTGTTGTGTTTCACCAATTAAGCGGTTGATCTCTTTACGATGAAGAAGAAGCTTCCGCATTCTTGTAGGTTCGTGGTTAAACTGATTTCCCTGTTCATAAGGAGAGATATGCATATTATGAAGGAACACTTCCCCCTTATTCACACGTGCGAAGCTGTCTTTCATATTCACTCTGCCAGCTCGAATAGACTTAATCTCCGTCCCTTTCAGAACAATGCCGGCTTCGAATGTATCCTCTATAAAGAAATCATGACTGGCTTTTTTATTTTGTGCGATTGCATTTCCTTTACCTTTAGGCATAAGCGTATATCCTCCTCATTTTGCGTAAACAATATTGTATCAAAAAATGGCCTCAATTCCAATTATAATGGGCGCATCAGACTTTCTAATAGACAAATAAGTTGTCATTGTGCGACTATTTAAATTGGGAAAAATGAACATCGGAAGTGGGTGACCCTATGGAAACAGAATTAGTAACGCTTCGAAAGTTAACAGCAGACGACTATAACGCTCTACAAAACATGCAGACTGGCATGGAAGATGACTATGTTGTACGCATCTTCCATAACCTCCTTGAACGTGAAAATAACGTTATGTATGGACTTTTTGATCAGGATCAAATGATTGCCATATCAGGTTACACGATCTTTTCTAATAAATTTGCCATGCTCGGACGCTTACGAACCGACATCCGATATCGGGGCAAAGGATACGGAACCGAAATTCTACGGGCGATAATTGAAGAGCTGAGAACGATTCCTTCAATTGAATTTATCAGCGCCAATACTCAGCTCCATAACTTCTCTGCGCGGAAGGCCTTAACGAAACTTGATCTGCCCCACATCACGACTCTTCACCCTTTCATCCTTAAAGATCCTTCACTCGTAAAAGGGACTAAGGGGAAGGTATGGGACACGATTGAGTCCGTTCAAGAAAAGCGACAATTTCTTCAATCATTAAAAGAGAATGCGCTAGGGGCATTCCCTTACGAAGCCTATTATCCTCTGCCATTTGATGATTCATTGTTAACAGATGAATACCTTCAAGATGGCACGTTTTACGTAAATGAAGATCAAACCCGTTTCCTTTTCTGTAAAATAGATCAAAAAGGAAACCTCTACCTTAATACAAAGTATTTCTGGAATGATCACTTCCAGCAACCAGGACTCTTTGAAACGATTCTTCATGAATGGTCAAAACACGAAGAGATTTACGGAGCTTGGATAGATGTTTCGAAAGAAGCTGCAGATACGTTTTCAATCGATGCTTTTGAAACACAAGACCCTTGGCTCTTATATGGGTTTAAGCTTCATGAACATAAGACAGGTAACTGCCAATAGAGCAGTTACCTGTCTTTTTGTTATTTTTTCTTGCCTTTTTTCTTACCTTTAGGGACCCCTTTATTCTGGTAGAATGGCTTACTGCCTTTCTTCCCTTTTGAGCCCTTCTGATCTTTTTGGCCACGACCTTCACCCTGGCGCTTATCCTTTTTAGGACCGTTCGGTTTGTCTTTACGTTTTGCATGAATAACTTTCGGACGATCGGGTCTTGAAGATCGATTCTTTTCTGGCGGAGCCATACCAACCAGTTCAAAGTCAACGACCCGTTCTTCAAGGTCTACTTTCTCAACACGAACGGTTACTTCATCACCAATTCGGAAGACCTTACCGGTTTTCTCTCCGATCATTGCATAAGAGCGTTCATCAAAATGATAATAATCATCCGTCAGATAACTAACGTGCACAAGTCCTTCTACGGTATTTGGCAATTCAACAAATAACCCAAACCCAGTTACAGAACTTACAACACCTTCAAATTCCTGACCAATCTTATCTTGCATGAACTCTGCTTTCTTAAGATCATCCGTTTCCCGTTCTGCATCTACGGAACGACGCTCACGATCAGATGAATGACGAGCGATTTCCGGAATTTCTTCCTTCCAATGCTTTCTCGTCTGCTGATCGAGCTTTCCTTCAATAATGTACGTGCGAATTAAGCGGTGTACAATTAAGTCAGGATAGCGTCGAATCGGTGATGTGAAGTGAGTGTAGAATGGTGAAGAAAGACCAAAGTGGCCAAGGTTGTTCTCATCATAACGAGCTTGCTGCATGGAGCGAAGCATCAGTTTAGAGATCACCATATCTTCATGCGTGCCTTTCACCGCTTCAAGTAGTTCCTGCAATGCTTTCGGATGAACATCATTGGAAACCCCTTTAACGGAGTAACCGAAGTTTGTAATAAACTCAAAGAAATGCTGTAGCTTTGATTCATCCGGCTCTTCGTGAACACGGTGAATAAACGGAACATCCATCCAGTGGAAGTGCTCATCAACCGTTTCGTTTGCCGCTAGCATAAATTCTTCAATTAAACGTTCAGCTACAGAACGCTCACGTAAAATAACATCTTGTGCTGTGCCTTCATCATCAACCAGAACTTTCGCTTCTTTGAAATCGAAGTCAATCGCGCCGCGCTCCATACGCTTTTTACGTAGGATCGACGCTAGGTTCTCCATATCTTTAAACATCGGCACAAGGGTTTCATAACGCTCTTTCAGTTCTTCATCGTCATCCACTAAGATGCTTTTTACATCAGCATACGTCATACGTTCGTTCGTTTTAATCACACTCTGAAAGATCTCGTGATTAACAACCTCACCATTTGAGTCGATCTCCATCTCACAAGAAAGGGTAAGGCGATCAACTTGTGGGTTTAAAGAACAAATGCCGTTTGATAAACGATGAGGAATCATCGGAATCACTCGGTCCACAAGGTACGTACTTGTCCCTCTGTCACGAGCCTCTTTATCAATCGGTGAACCTTCTTCTACATAGTAACTTACGTCTGCGATGTGAACACCAAGGTGATAGTTACCGTTATCCAGCTTACGGCAAGAAATCGCGTCATCTAAGTCTTTCGCATCCGCGCCGTCTATCGTTACAATTTGTTCATCACGTAAGTCACGGCGATTTTTGATCTCTGAAGGATCAATTTCATCAGGGGTATTCGTTGCCTGCTCCAGAACTTCTTGAGGGAAATCTGACTGAATCCCGTGTTTATGAATAATCGCCAGGATATCAATCCCTGGGTCATTCTTATGGCCAAGAATCTGGATCACTTCTCCTTCGGCGCTCATTCGACCTTCTGGATACTTCGTTAAACGAACAATAACCTTATGCCCATCAACCGCTCCATTTGTGGCTGTCTTCGGAATAAAGATATCATTCGGAATACGTTTGTCATCTGCAATTACGAATCCGAAATAACCATTGTCATCATACGTACCCACGATTTCTTGTGTGCTTCGTTCTAAAATACGAATCACAATTCCTTCAGGGCGTTTTCCTTCGTCACCTTTTGAATCCACGCGCACAAGAACCCGGTCATTATTCATCGCAGATTGAAGATCAGAATGGTGTATGTACACATCATCCTTATCATCTTCATCAGGTATTAAAAACGCGAATCCTTTTGCATGCATCTGAATCTTACCGCGAACTAAATTCATCTTTTCAGGAAGCCCATAACGATTCTTACGTGTTCGTACAAGCTCTCCTTCTTCTTCTAATTGATTTAAAGCCTTCATTAATGTTGTAAAATCTTCTGCACTTCCATGCTCGACCAACTCTTCAATCTCCTGTACGGATAGAGGCTTAGAGTCATGTTCATGGAAGTATTCGAGTACCTGTTTCTTTAACTGGTCACTCACTATATCCACCGTCCTTCTAGGAATCCTTATTCTTATAGTGTTATCTATTATTCCACTGTCCAATCAAGTGATTCTAAGAAGTTGTAAATATCTTCGTGAAGTTGATCACGCTCTTTGTCCAGCGTAATAGCATGTCCAGATTCTTTATACCATTTAATATCCTTATGATCCGTTTCCACTTGATCATAAATATAGTTGGCACTATCTGTGTTAATCACTTCGTCTTGTTCAGCCTGAATGACTAATGTCGGAGCGTAAATCGTGTCCACTTCATCGTGAACTTCTTTAATCAACTTGCCTAACTCTTTAAAAGTTTGTGTGGAATCATCTAATAACTCATTCATTTCCTGTTCAATTGTTTCTTCTGATTTCTTCTCTAACTGTTTAAATTCTCTTACGAACTGCTTGAAGCTCTTCGTTAGTTGTTCTTCATTGTCAAAGAACATCGGTGTACACATCGTGGTAATCCCCTTCACCTGATTCGTATACGTCAGTTTAAGACCGAGGGCTCCACCGAGAGATAATCCAGCAATTGCAATTTCTTCATATCCCAGGTCACGAAGGTGCTCAAAACCTTCTTTAGCACTTTTCCACCAGTCTTCAGGAGTCGTTTTCACCAACTCCTCCGGAGGCTGGCCATGACCTTTATAAATAGGTGCATGGGTGGTATACCCTTTCTTCTCCAAATAACGGCCAAGCATGCGTACATCCGCAGAATGACCCGTAAATCCATGTAATAATAATACCGCGCGATTTCCCGCTTCAAACGTGAATGGTTCTGGTAGTTTGATTTGCATCTTAAAGACAGCTCCTTCTGGCTCATGTTGTAGTCTGTTTAGTTTTACCCGTTGTTCTGATTCAACAGAGGAAATAGTTAGTGGGAATGAGAATGATTTCATGGTACCACGAAATGAATCATTTAGCATAAACAAAGTCCACATGTCAGGAACCCTAAAACTCAATTCCCTTAAATTTTTTCGTGAAAACCATTCCATTTCATTTAAGTGAGGTGCGATCTTTGAGAAGTGAGACTGGATCTATTCGACACTCCGGTGTCTGTTTATTCACTGCGATCACTCTTTCTACAAAGCTTGTGGTTCTTTCTCCAGTGAGAGCAGCTTTTTCTTCACTGCGGACTGTGGTTTCTACATTCCGATTCTCCTTTAGACAGTGCTCGGGCTCTTTCTTCAGTGCGAACCACTTTTCTTCATTGCAATTACACCTTTCTACAGTGCGTCTTCGCTTTAGACAGTGCTCGGGCTCTTTCTTCAGTGCGCCCTCTCTTTAGACAGTGCGCACCGTCTTTCTTCAGTCCGCCCTCTCTTTAGACAGTCCAAACCCTCTTTCTACAGTTCTATCTACTTTTTCTTCACTGCCTCCACGCCTTTCTAGAGACCGATCTCTCTTTAAACAGTGCTCCTGCTCTTTCTTCAATCCACCTTCTCTTTAGACAGTGCGCACCCTCTTTCTTCAGTTCTATCTACTTTTTCTTCACTGCCTCCACGCCTTTCTACAGACCGATCTCTCTTTAGACAGTGCGTCCGCTCTTCAGACAGTGCAAACCCTCTTTCTACAGCCCGCCATCTCTTTAGACAGTGCACACCCTCTTTCCACAGTCCATCTTCCCAAAACCATAAAAAAATAAGCAACGGGAAGCCCGTTGCTTATTGGTTAAGAATATACCCAAGTAAAAATGTAAGGACAAAAAACAGAACAGCCGTTACAATTGTTGCTTTATGCATAAAAGCATCGATACCGCGTGCTTTTTGCTTACCAAATAATTGTTCAGCTCCCCCAGAGATCGCCCCTGAAAGACCAGCGCTTTTACCTGATTGAAGAAGAACTAACACGATCATTGCGAGTGCATCAATCGCAAGTAATACCAACGTTACCATGTACATCTGATCCACCTCCTAAAACGCTCTAATACCTAAGGATAATGTAGCATAAAACCCTACCCACAGCAACCTTTTATTAACAGAAACACTTTAGGGGAGTAAAGGGTGCCAGACACCCTTTACTCCCCTAAAGTATCTCGTTTTGAAGATTTTTCGGAGATTCCATAACTTTTCCATTGAAGGTTCTGATCGTTTTTGATATATTTTGATTGATTTTGAATGTTTTTGATTGCGTTTATGAAAGGGCTTCCTTTATATTAATAGTAAGAACTCATTTTACATTCGTTTCGGAGGTCACACCATGCTTACACCAACACGTCATGAAATCATATTAGAACAGCTTGAGCGTTATCAGACAGTAAAGATCCAAGACCTGGTTCACGAAACAGGTGCTTCTGAGTCAACCATTCGGCGTGACTTAAGTCAGCTAGAGAATGCGAACAAGCTCAAAAGGGTTCACGGCGGTGCCTCTTGCCTGAATCAAGCAAGTGAGGAGTTAAGCATACGCGAAAAGGCAGCTCAAAATCTAGATGAAAAGGTGGCGATCGCTCAGGAAGCAGCTTCTCTCATAAGAGACGGTGATTGTATTTTTCTAGATGCCGGTACAACAACATACCAAATGATTCCCTTTTTAAAAGGGCGTAAACTCACCGTTGTGACAAACGGTGTTACCTTACTAGAAGAACTAACGGAAAATCAGGTCCTCACGTATTTAACTGGCGGATTTGTAAAACATAAAACGAGAGCATTGATCGGACGAGGCGCGACGCATAGCCTTCAACAATACAGGTTTGATAAGTGCTTTCTAGGCGTAAACGGGGTTCATCCTTCTCACGGGTATACAACTCCTGACCCAGAAGAAGCACTCGTTAAGCAAACCGTATTAACGTTGTCTCAAGAAAGATTTGTTCTAGGCGATGCTTCTAAATTAAATGAACTATCATTTGCAAGCATTGCTTCACTCCAAGAAGCAACCCTGATCACAGATGAGAAAGACCCAGAACGATTATCACCTTATCAAGCGAAAACAAACGTAAAGGTTGTGTCATCATGATTTATACCGTCACCTTAAACCCTTCTATAGATTACATCATGCACGTTGATGAATTTAATGAAGGTGATTTGAACCGTGCGACAACGACGTACTACTACCCTGGTGGAAAAGGCATCAATGTTTCCCGTGTACTAAAACGACTGGACATCACGAACACGGCACTTGGATTTATCGGTGGTTTCACAGGGCAATTCATTCAGAATTTCCTTGAATCAGAAGAGGTTAAACACCAGTTCATTGATACGGATCAATATACACGTATTAACGTGAAACTAAAATCCAACCAAGAATCTGAAATCAATGGCCCAGGACCTTCTATTACAGAAGCACAGCAACAGCAACTGCTAGACCAGGTCAACAGATTAGAGAAAGATGACTATCTAGTTGTTGCAGGTAGCATTCCAAAAACAATACCAGCTAACTTCTACAATGAAATGGCTAAGAGATGTGCTGATAAAGGAGCTCATTTCATCGCTGATACTTCTGGAAAAGCTCTAGAAGAACTAGTTGGCACACCTACCTTCTTGCTGAAGCCAAACCATCATGAACTAGGTGAATTATTTGATACAACCATTGATTCTCCACTAAAAGCTATCACCTTCGCTAAACAACTAGTAGCTGAGGGAGCTACGAACGTCATTGTTTCAATGGGCGGAGATGGTGCAATCTTAGTAAATAAAGACCATGCTTATTACGCAAACGTTCCAAAAGGAGAAGTGAAAAACTCTGTTGGAGCAGGTGACTCGGTTGTATCAGGATTTTTAGCCGAATATGTCAAAACAAACAGCTTAACAGAAGCTTTTGCCAATGGCGTAGCTTGTGGAAGCGCAACAGCATTTAGTGACGACTTAGCCACACGTGAATTTGTGGAACAACTTAGAAAAGAGATTACGATTGAGGATTTAAACTAGAGGGAGGGCATCAACGTGAAAATTACAGACTTGTTAAAACAAGACACGATGATTTTAGAGCTTGAATCAAGTTCAAAAGCTGATGTCATTGACGAGCTGGTTTCGAAACTAGATGAAGCTGGCCGGTTAAATGATAAGGAAGAATTTAAGCAAGCTATCTTAGCTCGTGAAGAGCAAAGTACGACAGGAATCGGGGAAGGCGTTGCCATTCCTCACGCTAAAACAGCAGCCGTTAAAGAGCCAGCGATCGCATTCGCACGCTCACAAGAAGGCGCGGACTATGAGTCTCTAGACGGTCAACCAACGCACTTATTCTTTATGATTGCAGCTTCTGAAGGAGCGAACCAGGCTCACTTAGAAACGCTTTCAAGCCTATCATCATTATTAATGGATACTGAGTTCCGTCAAAAGCTTTTAAACGCAGAATCAAGAGACGAAATTGTTGAGCTTATTGATGCGAAAGAAAAAGCAAACAGCGACGAAGAAGAAGCGGAAGCAGAAGAAGCAGCAAATGAAAGCCAGAATCAAGATGCTTCATCTGATGAAGAGCCTTATGTTATTGCTGTTACCGCTTGTCCTACTGGTATCGCTCATACCTATATGGCCGCTGATAAGCTAAAAGAAACGGCTAAAGAAATGGGCGTCAAAATCAAAGTTGAAACGAACGGCTCTAGCGGTGTGAAGAATGCTCTAACATCACAAGATATCGAGCGTGCTAGCGGAGTCATTGTTGCAGCAGACATCGAGGTGCAAACGGACCGCTTTAAAGGAAAACCTGTTGTCATGGTTCCCGTTGCAAAAGGAATTCACGAACCGAAAGAATTAATCACCAAAGCAAAAGAAGGCGACGCTCCAACGTATCAAGGAAGCGGCCAGTCATCAAGTGAAGATGGCGAAGGAAGCGGAGAGAAAACAGGGATTTATAAGCACTTAATGAACGGTGTTTCGAATATGCTTCCATTCGTTGTTGGTGGCGGTATCTTAATTGCCTTATCGTTCTTATTCGGTATTAACGCAGCTGATCCAGAGAGTGATCAGTACAATCGCTTTGCAGAAATGCTAAGCATCATTGGTGGCGGGAAAGCCTTCTACCTACTTGTTCCTGTCCTAGCTGGTTTCATCGCTCAAAGCATTGCTGGACGTCCTGGACTTGCTCCTGGTATGGTTGGTGGTTTAATTGCCACAACTACAGGCGCTGCTGATGGTGGTTCTGGTTTCTTAGGCGGTTTACTTGCTGGTTTCTTAGCTGGTTATTTAATGCTACTGATTCAAAAAGGTTTAAAAGTATTACCAGATGTATTAGACGGATTAAAACCTGTACTTCTCTATCCTGTACTTGGTCTATTCTCAACTGGTATCCTTATGCTTCTAGTCAATCCATTCCTTGTATCCATTTATACGGCATTAAGAGATGGATTAGATAGTCTTGGTTCATTCGGAATTGTTGTCGGATTAATTATTGGTGGTATGATGGCTGTTGATATGGGTGGCCCTGTAAACAAAGCGGCTTACACATTCGGTATCGCCATGCTTGACGCTGGAAACACAATGCCAATTGCAGCTGCTATGGCTGGCGGTATGGTTCCTCCGTTAGGTCTTGCTCTAGCTACAACGTTCTTTAGAAATAAATTCTCTGCACAAGAAAGAGAAACAGGTAAAACAGCTTACGCAATGGGCGCAACGTTCATTACAGAAGGCGTAATCCCATTCGCAGCAGCTGACCCTGGACGTGTTATCCCAGCTTCTGTTGTTGGTTCGACCATTACAGGTGGACTTGTGTACTTGTTCAACCTGCACCTTCTTGCCCCTCACGGCGGTATTATCGTAATTCTTACGGGAGCGGTTAAGACTGGTGGCGAAGCCGGAAATGCTCTTCTAGGCGGTGCGTTATACATCGCAGCTGTATTAATTGGTTCAATTGTTACAGCAATTCTTGCAGGTGTCTTGAAAAAACCTGTGCAAAAAGGGTAAAGTAGAGTAATGTGTTCATATTAAAATTTATAGAAAAAGATCAGGAGGTATCTGTATGGTAGAACAAACTATGACGATCACATCAGAGGATGGCGTTCACGCACGCCCTGCCACTGTTCTAGTCCAGACGGCTGGTCAATATAAAGCTGACGTTAACTTAGAGTACAATGGTAAATCCGTTAACCTTAAATCCATTATGGGCATTATGTCTTTAGGAATCCCATCTGGCGCTGAAGTAAAAGTGACAGCAGAAGGTTCTGACGAAGAAGAAGCTCTTAATGGCGTTGCTGACGCAATGAAAAAAGAAAACCTGGGGGAATAATTCATGAGCAGCATTAAAGGTATTGCCGCTTCTAACGGTATCGCGATTGCGAAAGCCTATCGTATGGAAGCACCGGACCTTTCTTTTGAGAAGAAAGACATTGAAAGCCCTGAACAAGAAGTGGAACGTTTCCAGTCCGCTCTTGCTACATCCAAAAACGAATTAGAGAAAATCAAGGATCACGCCTTCAAAACATTAGGTGAAGAAAAAGCAGAGATCTTCTCCGCTCACCTTCTTGTCCTTAGCGATCCTGAGCTCATTCAACCAATCGAAGATAAAATTAAAACAGAAAACGTGAATGCTGAGGCGGCTCTAAACGAGACAGCTAACATGTTCATTGACCTGTTTAAAAATATGGACAACGAATACATGCGCGAACGCGCAGCAGACATCCAGGACGTAACGAAGCGTGTTATGGCGCACTTATTAAACGTAACGTTCCCTGATCCTGCACTAATTGACGAAGAAGTTGTTATTATCGCTGAAGATTTAACACCTTCTGATACAGCTCAATTAAACAAGCAATTCGTTAAAGGTTTTACAACAGATATTGGTGGACGTACATCTCACTCAGCCATCATGGCACGTTCTCTTGAGATCCCTGCTGTTGTAGGAACAAAAGAAGTAACCGCAACAATCAACAAAGATGACATGGTCATCGTTGATGGTATCGCAGGCGAAGTAATTGTTCATCCAACAGATGAGCAAATTGAAGCTTACAAGCAAAAACAAGCTCAATTCGAAGAAAAGAAAGCGGAATGGGCAAAACTTAAAGACGAACCGACTGTAACGGCTGATAATCAGCACGTTGAACTTGTTGCAAACATCGGTACGCCTGATGATGTAAATGGCGTTGTGAATAACGGCGGAGAAGGCGTTGGCCTTTATCGTACGGAGTTCTTATACATGGGCAAAAACCAACTTCCGACAGAAGAAGAACAGTTTGATGCTTACAAAGCCGTTCTTGAAGGTGTAGGTTCTGACAAGCCTGTGGTGGTTCGTACATTAGATATCGGTGGAGATAAAGAGTTAGACTATTTAGATCTTCCTGATGAAATGAACCCATTCCTTGGCTTCCGTGCCATTCGTTTATGCTTAGAGCGTGACGATATCTTCCGTACACAGTTACGCGCCCTTCTTCGCGCTAGCGTATACGGCAACCTTAAGATCATGTTCCCTATGATCGCTACTCTAGGTGAGTTCCGTCAGGCGAAAGCGATTCTTCTTGAAGAGAAAGAAAAACTTCAAAATGAAGGCACAGAAGTTTCCGAGAACATTGAAGTAGGTATGATGGTTGAGATCCCTGCCACTGCTGTAATTGCTAAGCAATTCGCAAAAGAAGTTGACTTCTTCAGTATTGGAACAAACGACTTGATCCAATACACAATGGCAGCGGACCGTATGAACGAACGCGTTTCATACCTTTACCAACCATACAACCCTGCAATCCTTAACCTAATTAACAACGTAATTGAAGCAGCTCACGCTGAAGGCAAATGGGCCGGTATGTGTGGCGAAATGGCAGGAGACGAGATTGCAATCCCAATCCTTCTTGGCTTAGGATTAGATGAGTTCTCTATGAGTGCAACATCCATCCTTCCAGCCCGCACACAGATCTTAACCCTATCTAAAGAAGAAATGGCTTCTTACAAAGAAGACATTCTTGCTATGGACACAGCTGAAGATGTTGTAGAATTCGTTAAAGAGAAAACAGGCCAAAACTAATTTCTATACACTAAAAAGGACCCTTTGAAAAGGGTCCTTTTCTTTATTTTCTTCCATTGTAAAACCTATGTAATCTCCTTGTTAGAATTGCAATCATATTGTTGTCATTCTGTTGTTGGGCTTTTCCTCAAAGGTTGTTATAGTAGTCCATAGAGTTAATTCGTTACTCAAAAATATCGCGAATTTCAACAGCATAAGGCTATTGTAATTCCTAGGAGGATAACAACATGAAAAAACTAGTACTTTCCCTAGCTGCCGTAGCAACGATTTCTGCAACAACAACCATCACAGCAAGTGCGGAAGAAGTAGTTGTCAACAGTGGTGACACGTTATGGGGAATCTCTCAGGATTACGATGTCTCCGTTGAACAGCTTAAAGAACTAAACAACTTAACAACAAATACAATTTATCCAGCACAAAGCTTACTCATAAACCGCAACAATGAAACACAAGAAGCACAACAGACATCAACTCAATCTAGTGATGTATACACGATCAAACCAGGTGACTCTCTTTGGAGAATTGGTCAGAAATTCAACGTGAGCGTCAATGAGTTAAAACAATGGAATAACTTAAGCTCGAATACGATTTATTCAGGTAATACCCTTAAAGTAGACGGAGTAAACGTAGCAACAAAAGAAGAAGCAACTGTCGCGAGCACCCAACCATCTGAACCTAAAACACAAACAGAACAAAAAGAAGCTAAAACTATCACAGTAGAATCTACAGCCTATACAGCAAACTGCGCAGGATGCTCAGGAATTACAAGCACAGGAATTAACCTTCTTGCAAACCCAGATCGCAAAGTCATTGCGGTTGATCCTGACGTAATCCCACTCGGTACAGAAGTATACGTTGAAGGGTACGGAAAAGCAGTAGCTGGTGACATCGGTAGCGCAATCCAAGGAAACAAAATTGACGTATTCATTCCAAATCGTTCTGATGCTCTAAACTGGGGCCGCAGAACAGTAGAAGTAACAATCTTAGACTAAACACCCTATAAATAAATGATACAAGCCCAAAGCTAAATGTAGCTTTGGGCTTTTTTATGTAGTCTAACAGTTTTATTTAACTTTTAGGCCAAGCCCTCTATATACTCTATACAGAACAGATCAAGCCTTGTCTAAACCAATATAAGTGTCGATTAAAAGAGTCTTTAATTATAAAAATTTCCATTATAACAAAAATGTAACATTTTTGTTATCACTGAAATCACATTGTTGTCATTCTGTTATTGGACTCTCCCCGTTCGCTTGTTATCGTGGGGCGTAGAGTTAATTCGTTACTCAATAAAGCGCGAATTTCAACAGCTTAAGGCTATTGTTATTCCTAGGAGGTTAACCAAATGAAAAAATTATTTTTATCACTAGCTGCCGTAGCAACGATCTCAACCACAACAACAATTACAGCAAATGCTGAAGAAGTAGTGGTTAATGACGGCGACACATTATGGGGAATCTCTCAGGATTACGATGTCTCCGTTGATCAGCTTAAAGATTTAAATGATTTATCATCAACTACCATTTATCCAAGCCAAAGCTTGCTTATAAATCGCAACAATGAAGCACAACAAACATCCACTCAAACGAGTGATGAATATACGGTTAAATCAGGTGACTCTCTTTGGGGAATCGCAGAGAAATTTAACGTAAGTGTGAATGAATTAAAACAATGGAATAACGTAAGCTCAATTACCATTCATTCTGGAGATACCCTTAAAGTAGACGGAGCAAACGTAGCAACGAAAGAAAAATCAACTGTCGCTAGCACACAGCCTTCAGAACCAACAACACAAGAAAAACAAGTTCAAGAGGAACAAAAGACCATTACGATGGAATCAACGGCTTATACAGCGAATTGCGCAGGCTGCTCTGGAATTACGAGCACAGGAATTAACCTTCTGGCAAACCCAGATCAGAAAGTTATAGCCGTCGACCCAAACATCATTCCACTAGGTACTGAAGTCTATGTAGAAGGATATGGAAAAGCAGTAGCTGGTGACATCGGTGGCGACATTCAAGGAAACAGAATTGATGTATTCATCCCATCTCAATCTGGCGCTCTAAACTGGGGCCGCAAAACAGTAGACGTAACCATCTTAGATTAATTCCTTTTCTCCTAAATAATAGTGAAAGCCCAAAGCTGAAAGCAGCTTTGGGCTTTTTTATGTGGGGTCTTTCGACTCTACATGGATCTATTACCTTCGAGGGTTAGGGCCCCTCCTACCTATGAATTTACATTTGAAAAAGGTGTAAAATCATTAAAACGATTTTACACCTTCTATTCGTTAGGCTTTCCGTAACATGATGGAGTCAATTAAATGATCACGATCTTTATGTAAAATAAGATCTGCACGGTTACGGGTCGGTTGAATATTTTCATGAAGATTCTTTAAGTTAATTCGGCGCCAAATATCCTCAGCCATTCCGATCGCTTCCTCATTAGATAGCCCTGAGTACTTGTGAAAGTAAGAACGCTCATCCTGAAAGGCCGTATCCCGAAGTTTCATAAAACGCTCTGTATACCACTTCAAAAGATCGTCCTCGTTTGCATCCACATAAATACTGAAATCAAAGAAATCAGAAACGTACGTCCCAGGGTCTGCTCCTCTTGTTTTAGGCGTTTGTAATACGTTCACACCTTCAACAATGACGATATCAGGCTGATCTAAAACCTGAACCTCATCAGGCAAAATGTTATACGTTAAGTGGGAATAGACAGGCGCTTCTACATCAGGTCGCCCTGATTTTAAGTCTGCTAGAACATCTATTAATTTCTTAATATCATAACTTTCAGGGAATCCTTTTCTGTTCATAATCCCCTTCTCTTCTAAAACCTCGTTTGGGTATAAAAATCCATCTGTCGTTAAGATATCAACGCTCGGATGTTCATCCCATTCTGAAAGCAGTTCACGCATTATTCTTGAAATCGTACTCTTACCAACAGCCACACTGCCTGCGACCCCAATAATAAATGGAACCTGCTTAGTTTGTTGCCCCATGAAGCGATCTGTAACGGAATGAAGTTCATGGGAAGCTTTCGTATATAAATTGAGTAACCGACTCAAAGGAAGATAAACATTTGAAACTTCCTCAATGTCGAGTTTCTCGTTAATTCCTTTAACGTTTTCGATCTGTATGGGAGACAGGGTCATCGGTACATTAGCACGAAGCTTCGCCCATTCGTTTTTCTGGAACATCCAATACGGTGAATAACTACTCATACTATTTCACATACCTTTGTCTACATATTAAGAACTGCAATATTCATAATTTACCACAGCGTCACTATTTGTACCACCACATCGAATGACGTCTGATGACTATTCCCCTCCCCCTATAACCTATCAACCCTTGATATAACAGCTTTCTACTCTCTATAAAATTTATTGCATAAGATTTGATAGCGCTTTCCTTATAGTAGGGTATTGAAAAGAAAAAGAAGAATGTAATAGCTTTGATGGAAGCACACAGCTCCCTTTCGTTACGAGCACACTCTTTTCTCCAAAAGTGCGGCGAATCATCCATTCTGAGAACGGAAACCAGTATGGTCGTCTCATAATAGAAGCTAGCGTATGGCCTAATTCATCCATTGTAACAGGGTGAGGGGCTGTTAGATTAACTGGCCCATGCATGGATTTCTCATAAATAAGGTAATCTATAATTCGCACCACATCTTCTAAATGGATCCAAGAGACAAATTGATTTCCGGTAGCAATTTTCCCACCGGCCCAAAATCGATATGGTAGGAGAGCCTTAGCTAGAAAGCCTTCTTTAGAATGAAGTACTGTGCCAATACGAGCAATAACCTTCCGAATATCAGGGTGGTTTAAGTAATGGAGTGTGTTCTCCCAGATATCACAAACTTCGCTTGGGAAACTATTAAGCAGCGAAAGACTTCGATCTGTAAACCTATCGTTCTCGGAATACCCATAATAGCCAATTGCCGAGCCTTGAATGAAGACCACTGGCTTCTCCTTTAAATGCTTTACAATTTCAATAATGCGTTTAGTCGATTCAATCCGGCTATGTAAAATGCGCTCCTTTTTCTCAGGGGTCCACCTTCCCCTTCCAATCGGCTCCCCTGCCAGGTTAATGACTACATCTATCTTTCTATGAGAGAGGTAATCGATTTCATCTCCATCCTCCGACAACCAATGGATATACTCTCTAAGTCCCTCTACTCGCGATTGCCCTCTTGTAAGGATGTAGAGGGTGTGGCCTTGCTTTTCGAAATGGTCGACCAATGCCCGTCCTATAAACCCTGTTCCCCCGCTCATTAATATGTTCAACCCCTATCCCCCTCTTCTTTCGCAATCATCACTTTTACTATAGAATCGATATGAGGTGATTCCTATTCTTGAGAAAAAACGCTCTATCTTTGGCGCCACGACTTTCGTGATCTTCGTCATCTTACAGCTTCTATTTAAAGAAATTCACACCGAACAATATGTACAAATGCTTCTTGTATTCGCTTATGGCACACTGATCCCCTTAACGCTCTCTCTAGCCAAAACGGAGTATACAAAACTTTATCAGACGTTACTGACAGTCCATCCAATCAGTTTCATTCTGGCGTGCATTAGTTTCTGGATCGATCGGGGCATTGTCTCTTTTATCCTATCACTTCCGTGGTTTGGATTCACAGCATTGATTGCTCTTTACGGACTCTCATCCCTTGTAAAAACCAGAGCTTGGGAGACGATGCCTAAAATGTTAGTCCATGCAGGTCTATTATATATTGTTATAGGTGGAGGTTGGCTTTCCTTACATCGATTAAATGTAGACGTGTTACATTTTCAGGACATCTTAATTTTGTTAACGTCGATTCATTTTCATTATGCTGCTTTTGTTACGATTATAGCGTTTGGGTTAATGGGAAACTTTATCCGCCCCTCGCAATCCATTGTGAGAAGGATTTACAACGGTCTTGGCGCGTTTTTATTAGTAGGGCCGATCTTTGTAGCGATCGGGATAACTTTTTCGCCTGTGTCGCCTCTAATTGAATTTTTGTCTGTTGTAGAATTCGTGGTACCGATTGCTTTATTTGCTATTCTTAGCTTAGTTTTTATCGTACCAAACGTAAAGAGTTCGAAAGCCAGGACGTTCATGACCGTCGCTTTCTTCTCCCTTTTTGTATCCATGAGTTTTGCTTTCTTGTATGGATACGGTCATATCAGCGAAATATCGGTATTAGATATCCCTTTAATGGTATTCGTGCACGGATTCGTGAATAGTTTTGGATTTTCATTATGTATGATTCTTGCCTTGTGGCATGAAAATCAGGTATAAAAAATAACCTGCCTTGTGGCAGGTTATTTTTGTATGCTTACGAGTTTCCTAGATTTCTGATCCATGTTTCGTCAGCTGGCTTTTCGGTAAGCATTCCGATTCTTATGCAAGTAATCATTAAAGTACGAATTGGTTTCTCGCACAATAACTTTATATAGAAGCAATAATGCGATTAAGTTCGGTATCATCATAAGCGCATTCGCCATATTTGCAAATGCCCATACAAGATCAAGTTGCATGACAGCCCCCATAAAGGTAGCGCCAATATAAATGAAACGGTATGGAATGATGTAGCGAAGACCTAATAGGTATTCGAAACATTTCTCTCCGTACATGTACCAGCCCACAATGGTAGAGAAGCCGAAGAAGATAACGGAGAAGGCTACAATATATTCCCCTACTGTCCCAAGAGCATGTCCAAAGGCTGCACTTGTTAAAGCTCCTCCATCAAGATCAGCAGCGTGCTGCACTCCTGATATCGCACCACCTGACGGGTCCCAGAACCCTGTCATAATAAGAACAAGTCCTGTCATCGTACATACGATAATGGTTACAATAAACGTTCCTGTCATGGCTACAAGCGCTTGTTTAACAGGGTGATCCGTTTTCGCATTTCCTGCGATTAAAGCGGCTGTACCAAGACCTGCTTCATTAGAGAAGATACCTCGTGATACACCACTACGGACCGCTTCCATTACGACTACCCCGGCAAAACCACCTGCTGCTGATACAGGACTAAATGCATAATTGAAGATCATTTCAAACGCAGGTAAGACCGCATCATAATTCATAATAATAATAAGTAAAGAACCGCCAATATAAAGAAAGGCCATAACAGGCACGAAGAATCCGGCCACTGTACTAATTCTCTGAATGCCTCCGAAAATAATAAGACCAGTTAGTACAGCAAGCACCGCTCCTGTCACCCAACCGTTAATATGAAAGCTTTCATCCATCACATCAGAAATGGTATTCGATTGAACACTGTTCCCAATCCCTAGTGCAGCAAAGGCACCAAAGAAAGCAAAGGCAATAGCAAGCCCTTTCCATTTCTTACCTAGCCCTCGTTCTACATAATACATAGGCCCGCCGGAGTATTCTCCGTTCTCATTTTTAACCCGGTATTTCATAGCAAGCAAGGCTTCCGCATATTTTGTTGCCATTCCTAGTAATCCTACAATCCACATCCAAAAGATAGCACCTGGTCCCCCAAGTGTTAACGCAGTGGCTACACCGGCGATATTCCCGTTCCCAATTGTAGCCGACAACGCCGTCATCAGTGTTTTAAAGTTGCTGATATCTCCTTCAGCATCGGATGAAGATTCCGACTTTTCTTCTTTCGTAAAAGCCAGTTTAAATGCATACATTAGCTTCCTAAACTGTAATCCTCTTAACATAATGGTTAAGAATAACCCTGTCCCAAATAAGAGAATTAAGCTAGGTGTTCCCCATAGTACATCGTTGATTCGATTTAATACGTCTAACATGATTTACCCCCTGCTCTCGATGTATCTTGTTGTGAGTTTTGGGTTTTAACATTCTCCCATTATATACTTTATCACTCATTTTTGAAGAGATATTTGTGAAATCGTAAAATTTTAAGCGCTTTCAATTGTTGAAAACAACAAACGGATTGAGTAAGCTTTAGGAAATACCACAAATTCTTATAGATTTTCCTCACTGGTGTGCCTTAAAATGTACCAGGGAGACTTTCGTATTTATTAAAACACCACCGAAAATCAGAAGAAAGAAAACATGCTAAATCAACACTCTTCTGAGTTGTGGATTCTCTGCTATGCTCAAGTAATGGGGCCGTTATACTAATTTAGCCAGGGGTGTCTGGGGAACGGGGAGACTCCTGCGGGAGAAAGAGGTAGACGAGACCCCGGAGCGAACAAAGTGAGCGAGGAGGCTCGACAAGAGGAGGTTCGACTAAAATCGTCACATCCTGTGACAACGTCGAACGACCCCACGTCGTGTGGGGCCCCGCGGAAAGCGAGTCGTTCCCCAGACACCCCAAGCGCCTAACAAACATTACAGCCCCCTCCTCAAAAAGCATCGCAAGACCAGATACAGAGCTTAAACAGAAAGAAGGTGAGGTTGCCATGGGAACATATACCGGGAGCCAAGATCCATTTAAAGGACCATTCCGCTCGTTAGAAGAACTGGCCGATCGTATTAGCGATCTATTGCACTGCCCAGTTACGATAGAAGATTCGAATCATCGCATTTTGGCATACAGCACTCACGATGAGAACGTCGATCCTGCCAGAATCGCAACCATTATGAGGAGAAAAGTTCCGGAGAACGTCATCAAGACATTATGGAAGAACGGGGTCATCCCTCAGCTATTTGAAAGCGAAGAACCGGTTATTATTCCAGCTATTGAAGAAGTCGGTTTAGGGAAGCGTGTAGCCATATCCGTACGTAAAAACAACGAAATTCTCGGCTTTATTTGGGCTCAAGTTCACTGGGACGTAACGGATGAAGAACTCGACCTTTTTAAGAGGGCAGCCAAAGTCGTTAAAAATCAAATGTTACAACTTCAAATCAAAAAACGTAAATCAGAAGAAGATCATAAAGAGTTCTTCTGGCAATTACTGACCGACCACCTGACGGATCTTGAAACGATTCAGAGCCAGGCAAGGAAATATCATATTCAGTTAGAAGGACCTTTGGCTATTGTCGTCTTTGAATTTGAGGAGGATATCCATCAATCATTGGAACGACATATCCATTACTATATCGAAGCTTCAAGACAAGTAGGAATCGTATGCAGCGCGATCGATTCGAACCAACTCATCTTACTTGTTCGCCCACACTCTAGTGAGGCACCTGGGAAAGAAATCAATGATTTTGTTAGCGCCTTTGTAGAGAAAATACAAGACAGGGTTAACGTTGAGTTCTTAAAAGGAGCAGCGGGCACGTTGTACAAGAACCCCGTCCGTATACAAGATAGTTATAAAGAAGCCTTACACGTCTTATCCATTAAAGATCGTTTCTCTCATGAAGTTGAAGGAATCTATAGTTACCAGGATCTAGGGATCTATCAGTTTATTGATTCTTTATATGAGAAGCGCATTCGTGATCATTACACAAATCAATACATCGAAACCCTTCGCGCCTATGACGAGAAACACCGGACAGAATTACTGGAGACCGTAAGTGAATTTTTGCGATGTGATAGTAACGTAAACGAAGCAGCAAAGGCTTTGCATATTCATTCCAACACGTTGAATTATCGTTTAAAACGAATTGCTAACTTAACAGGATTTAATTTTAAAGATCCAAACCAAAAAATAACATTGTACCTGGATTTGATGATTGAACGCCTGAAACAATAAGGGCCTTGTTGATTTCTACAAAAGATGATTCTGACTTTCTCTCTTTTACACAATGCAATCCGTTCATTCCCCATCTATAATCGGAATTACAAAATCGATTACAAACAAAGGGGATGAGGGAATTGTTCATCGGAATTCCAAAAGAGATAAAAAACAATGAAAATCGTGTAGCGATCACACCAGCAGGGGTACTAAACTTGGTGAAAGCAGGCCATAGCGTATTCGTTGAAACAACTGCCGGTATTGGAAGCGGTTTCGAAGATCAGGATTACAGAGACGCAGGAGCCACCATTGTCAATTCAGCAGCAGAAGCATGGGAAAAAGAAATGGTGATGAAAGTAAAAGAACCACTACCATCTGAATACGGCTATTTCCGTGAAGGCTTAATTCTATTCACATACCTGCACCTTGCAGCTGAGCCAGAACTAGCGAAAGCCCTAACAGAAAAAGGCGTTATTTCTCTTGCGTATGAAACAGTTGAAACCAACCGTACGCTTCCACTTCTAACACCAATGAGTGAAGTAGCGGGTCGCATGTCAGCGCAAATCGGTGCTCAGTTCCTTGAAAAACCAAAAGGCGGACTTGGCATTCTTCTAGGTGGAGTACCTGGAGTGAAACGCGGTAAAGTTACGATCATCGGTGGTGGTGTAGTCGGTACAAACGCAGCTAAAATTGCCATTGGACTTGGCGCAGATGTAACCATGATCGACCTTAGCCCAGAGCGACTTCGCCAGCTGGATGATATCTTCGGAAACGAAATCAACACATTAATGTCCAATCCTTTAAATATCGCAGAAGCGGTAAAAGAATCTGACCTTGTCATTGGCGCTGTTCTTATTCCTGGAGCGAAAGCACCAAAACTTGTCACAGAAGACATGGTCAAAGAAATGAAACAAGGTTCTGTTCTAGTAGATGTTGCGATTGACCAGGGCGGTATTATTGAAACAGTTGATCATATTACAACACACGATGATCCTACGTATGTGAAACACGGCGTCGTTCATTATGCAGTTGCGAATATGCCAGGTGCTGTCCCTCGTACATCGACAATTGCTTTAACGAATGTTACGATTCCTTATGCATTACAAATCGCAAATAAAGGCGTTTCAAAAGCAATTGAAGACAATCCGGCGCTAGAAAAAGGATTAAACACAGCAAATGGTCATGTCACATATGAAGCTGTAGCCAGAGACCTTGGCTATGCGTTTACTCCTTCTCATGATGCATTAAACGCTGTATACTCAAACTAATCAACTTACCTATCAGGTGCCTTTCGGTGAAGGGCACCTTTTCCATGATAAAAAGCAGTGGATGCCACTCTAAGGCATCCTCTTTTTATGGCCTTTAGTCCATTTATCTTTATTAAAGAAAGGTTGGTGTTCTCATGATCCATCCACATAGCTACCGAGACACTTGGGCAGATATCTCACTAGACGCCCTTTCACACAATGTGAACGCTTTTAAACATTACACCAATCCAGCTTGCCGATTAATGGCCGTTGTTAAAGCAGATGGTTATGGACACGGAGCAGTAGAAATCGCTCAAACCGCAATTGATGCAGGTGCAGATTGGCTAGGCGTCGCTTTCGTCGATGAAGGAATCGAGCTTCGTAAAGCCGGAGTTCAAAAGCCAATATTGCTCCTAGGGTATACACCTCCAAGGTCGATTGAAGCAGCAGTGATTCATGATTTAACGATTACCGTCTTTACCCGTGATCTATTGGACCAAATCGAAGCGGCCGCTAAACGAATGAACAAAACACCTAAGGTTCACATGAAAGTGAATACAGGTATGAACCGGATAGGGGTTTCAACATCAACAGAAGCCATCCATCTCGCACGTGCCATTCAAGAGTCTTCTTTTATTGAACTCGAAGGGATTTTTACCCACTTTGCAGAGGCCGACAATGAAGATTCCACTTATACATATAAGCAGTTTGAGACCTTTCAAACCATAACTGAATCCATTGAAGCTGAAGGGATATACATTCCCATTAAGCACTGCGCAAATAGCGCTGCAACCATAGGCTATCGAAACATGCATTTAAACATGGTACGTGTAGGGGTGAGCCTTTATGGGTTTTATCCATCCCCTCATCTTAGAAAAATGATTGATCTGACACCTGTCATGACCCTGAAAACAAAAGTAGCTGCCGTGAACAAACTAGAAGCCGGTACCCCAATCAGTTATGGACGCACCTTCGAGACCGAACAACCGTCTTCCATCGCGACGCTGCCCATCGGGTATGCAGACGGTCTTCCAAGACTTCTGTCTAATCAAGGCACGATGGCCATTCACCGCCACATCGTACCGATTGTCGGAAGTATATGTATGGATCAATGCATGATAGACGTATCGGGCATCGGAAAAATCTCACCAGATGATGAGGTAACGGTATTTGGTGACGGTGATAAAGGAGTCCCCACTGCCGACGAGATCGCTTCTCTAACAGGAACCATTCATTATGAAGTTACCTGTTCCATCGGAAAAAGAGTGCCTCGTATTTACCAAGCCGCCCAAACCAAAGTCCGCTATAGCATGTTATAAAAAGACGAGCCAGTACTGGCTCGTCTTTTTATATGGAGAGAGATTTCAGTTTTTGGCGGTAGAGCCAGGCGTGTAAAGGGGAGTTCTCGACGTCAGGGCTGGGATTCTCGATGTCGCCAGCATCTTTCTTGACGTCAGAGCGGTATTTCTCGTCGTCAGGAGCCAGATTCTCGACTTCACGAGCAACTTTTTCGTCATCAAACCAGAGATTCTCGACTTCACGAGCAACTTTCTCGTCATCAGTCCAGAGATTCTCGACTTCACGAGCGACTTTCTCGTCATCAGACCTGAGATTCTCGACTTCACGAGCAACTTTTTCGTCATCAAACCAGAGATTCTCGACTTCACGAGCAACTTTCTCGTCATCAGTCCAGAGATTCTCGACTTCACGAGCGACTTTCTCGTCATCAGACCTGAGATTCTCGACTTCACGAGCAACTTTTTCGTCATCAAACCAGAGATTCTCGACTTCACGAGCAACTTTCTCGTCATCAGTCCAGAGATTCTCGACTTCATCCAACGCTCCCCCCTAACAAAAAAAGCCCGGGGTTATTTCCCCCGGACTTCTCAAATACACTATTTCGTTTTGATCTCTAATGCTGAAAGGGTTTCTTTCAGACTGGCATAGACCTCTTGCCAAAATTCTTCGTTTTCACTGTATGCCTTTGTTAAGAAAAGAATCATTTCTTTCTGCTTTTCTTCAAAGCTTGGGTGGTCTTTATCGGGCAGGTTCGCACGAGCATCATCAACGACCTGTTGAATTTTCGGTGCCCTTGGCCCCCAGACCGCTTCTTCCTCTCCATCTTCATTGATAAAAATGAAAATTGGTATTGAACGGGAGGTACCGTTTGTGAGGTATTGATCCATGAGTTCTGTATGTTCATCCCTTTTTAAGAAGCGAACATCCATACGAGCTGCCTCTGACAACTTTAACAATACCGGTATATTCATCATTGCGTCCCCGCACCAATCCTCGGTGAGGACGATGACGCGTAGCTGTTTCACTTTAAGATCATCGAAGAATTGTTGATCCTCTGGTAATTGAAACGATTGATATACATTCATTAGATTATCTTGATGTTTTTCCATGCCTGTTACGTATTCTTGAGGACGGATCCCCTTCTCAAACCATTCTTCTAACTGCACAATCCTTCACCTCATTTAGTCTATTAACTGGTCTACGCGATAAACCGCTCCACTTTCGAACCCTTCATCAAGAAGCTTCATAAGTCCATCCGCCACAACAGAAGGGGAGCGAAGCTTTCCTTCTTCTTTCAGCGCTTTAAACTTTTCGACATCGGCAAAAGCTTCTTCTGAAGAGGAGCGAATATCCGCTTGCATATCTGTATCCATTACTCCAGGGCTAAAAGCCACTGTTCTATGTTTTCCACCTCGTTGCTTCTGTTCAAACGCAGTTGTTTCAGTGAAGTAATTTAACCCTGCTTTTGTACCACCATATGTGCTCCATCCATAGACCGGACGGTTTGCAGCCCCTGAGGTTACATTGATGATATCCACATCAATGTCCGCTAATTGCTCGACTACCATATTCGTCACTAACATCGGTGCAATCAAATTAATATGAACATGTTTAACAACCTGATTTGCGTCTAGAGCGCCCACGCGATCAATTGGTTCTACTACACCAGCGTTGTTCACCACATATACTTTCTGTGGCGACTGTTCTTTTACGTGTTGGTTAATTCGGGAGAAGACAGACTCAAGCTCCTCCTGTGATGAAAGATCGCAAGGATAATGAGTGTAAGAGACACCATTTTCTTCTGCTTTCTGATTTAACTTTTCATTATCAGAACGGGATACACCGATAATATGTACCCCTCTTCCCATCATACTCTCGGCAACAGATTCGCCGAGCCCTTTTGAAACACCTGTAATTACAGCAATTTTCATCAAGATCCCTCCAACTAGCTTTTCCATTTCTACTTTTAGTATAGCGGACCCCTTAAACCATTCACAAAAGAAACGGTCCATAAACCTGAAATCAGGATTCATCCTCTTCTTCAAGTGTTAGACCATCGACGTGTTTCCGGTCTAACTGCTTCCTTATCTTCCGGTAATCTTTTGATTTAAAAATAATATCAAAGTCATAATCAGCAGGATACAATTCTTCCGCCGGAATGTGTAGAGCAATTCTCTTATGGTTAATGGTTTGTTTCTCACCTTTGACCTGGATGACGTAATTCCCTTTTGCATCCGGCCCTGTGTAAACAATCCCCGTTTCTTCAGTAGCGAGAACGGTTACGTTATCACCCTTGTTATAACGAGGAACCTTTTCTTCCTTATGATTCTTCTTTTTAGAAGACTTCCTCGCATATGCGTTCGTCTTAATCTGCTTTTCCATCAATTTAGGATCAGCATCCTCTCGCATTTCATACGTTTTCTCTTCCTTATAAGAAATCTCGTGAGCTTTCTCAATAATCGCTGGATGCATCCCTAATTTCAGGGCAATCTCAAAAGCCTGACTTTTACCGGTCGTACCGAGACGCAAGCGGTAGGTTGGACGAAGGGTTTCAAGATCGAACTCCATTGATCCATTCAGGAAACCGTTCCGGGATTCGGCAAAGTCTTTCATTTCGTTGTAATGAGTTGTTGCCAGAAGCATAGCTCCTTTGTCATAGAGTTGGTCGAGTATAGCTGTAGCAAGACCCATCCCTTCTGCCGGATCCGTACCAGAACCAAGTTCATCGAGTAATACAAGGGTATGGTCATTGGACTGTTCTAGAATTTCTATTATATTCACAAGACGAGAGCTAAACGTGCTTAAGTTTTCTGTAATGCTTTGCCCATCGCCTATGTCGACGAACAGCTGCTGGAAGATATGAAGATTCGTTCCTTGATGAGCAGGGATGTGCAAGCCTGATTGTGCCATTAACGTGAGCAGTCCAACGGTTTTTAACGTGACGGTCTTACCACCTGTGTTCGGACCTGTAATAACGAGAGCATGATAGTCCTCTCCAAGCGAGATCGTAAGAGGTACAGGGTTATGAATTAAAGGATGTTTAGCCTCTATAAGATCGATTTTATAATCTGTGTTTAAGGTGGCGGCTCTTCCCTCTATGCTCATGCTGTACTTCGCTTTTGCAAAGATCACATCATATTGATGCATGGTTTCCATCGCTATCTGAAGAGGACGCTCTTGTTCCAATACGAGGGCAGTTAAATAATACAAGATCTGCTCGACTTCCCGCTCTTCAGCAAGACGCGTCATTTCTAACTCTTCTTGCAACCTGGTGACTTCTTCAGGCTCAATAAAAACGGTCGCTCCAGAAGATGAAGAATCAAGCACCGTTCCTTTTACTTTATTGCGATACGTTGCCTTTATGGGCAGCACAAACCGGCCATTTTTCTCTGCAACGACGTGCTCCTGCATATACGTTGCTAACTTTTTAGATTTAGCCAAACGTCCGATTCGATCCTTAATCTCTGCAAGCTGATTATGCTTTTGCCTTCTAATCTTCAGCAGTTCCTTAGAAGCATAATCATCTACCTGACCGTGACGTAAAGAGGACTGAATCTCTGTTTCGAGGTCACTTAGATCCTCAATGGACTCAGCGTATAATGCAACAGTGGGAGCCACATACTGTTTGTCTTTCATAAATCGCTTCAACTTCCCACAATGATCGAGAAACGATTGAAGTTGGGAGAACTGATCAGGCCTTAGAAACATCCCTTTCCTAGCCTGCTCCATCATCTGACTCACATCATCCAAGCTATGAACCGGTACACTGCTGCTGATCTTCAGTACTTCCTTCGCCTCATCAATCTCTTCTAACCATCTTTCAATTTGTTTCTTATTAAAGGAGGGCTCTAAAGAAAGCACCGTTTCTTTCCCTCGCTCCGTAAACGCAAATCGCGCTACATGTTCTAAAATTGTATAAAAATCCAACACTTCAAATGTCTTCTGATTCAATTCCGATATCCTCCTCACACTTTATCAGAGTAAAGCGCGTCTGACACACTTTACTCCAGTAAAGTGATTTCTATTAAAAAAAGCTGCAATGATTGCATCATTGCAGCTAACATTCGATTCCATCATTCAATCGATTAGAAAGGTGTCTAAAGAAAATAGAACAGGGCTATGACACATGTGTCATAGCCCTTTCCTACACCTTGCTTGTTATGCTATGATTCATTGTTCTTAACTGCCCAAAATTGTATAGTTAAATAAACTTGCCTGTATGCAAGCTTTTTTAACCCTTTTGGGTCCGTATGAAGTTAACGGTTAGTTAAGAACAACGACCTTCATAAAACATACTCCTTCAAGAGTGATTTCGATTGAATGATTTCTTCGATACTAAATTTAATGTAAACGATTCACCTAGCTTTGTCAAACACGGCACGGATTCGTCATTCTATTCTCTATATTTAGATATCTTAAAAATCTATTGTTTCCTTTACAAGTGTTTGCTATATTACACGTATTCAACTTCATACAAACACCTTATATATCTATGGAAATAGGGTCCATAAGTCTCTACCTGGCAACCATAAATTGCCGGACTATAAGGAAAGTCTGCATATAAAAGCCGAATGATCTTCATTTGGTTTCGTCTACGTACATGACATGCATCCACTTTCTTTGTAGGACAAAGACCGTGGGTGCATTTTTTGTATCTTTCGAGAGGTCTGACGTCCTACACCTAAAAACGTATAAGGTTTTGAATGTTTGGACACCACTCAAGTTTACAGGAGGAAAAAGAATGGACATTTTATTCGGAATCGGTTCGTTAGCAGGAATTATCTTTTTATCTTGGTTATTAAGCAGTCATAAAAGCATGGTGAAGTGGCGCACCGTTGCAATTGGATTAGTGCTAGAGGGATTATTCGTTTATTTCATGCTTAAAGTTCCTTTTGGCCAAAGCATGCTCAATGTAGCAGCTAAAGGGGTCCAGCATGTCATTGACTTCAGCAGCGAGGGCATCAACTTTGTGTTTGGAGGATTATTTGGAGAAGGTACGAATATTCAGTTCGTTTTCGCCATCAATGTATTAGCCGTAATCATCTTTATATCTTCTCTTATCGCTGCTCTTTATTATTTACGTATCATCCCTTTTATTGTGCGCGGAATCGGATTTATAGTAGGTAAAATACTCGGAACGAGCAAAGTAGAATCATTCAGTGCTGTCGGGAACACAGTGCTAGGCGTTGTAGAAGCCCCATTACTTGTTAAACCCTATTTAAGTAAAATGACGCGCTCGGAGACTTTTGCCATTATGGTAGGGGGTACTGCTTCAGCCAGTGGAGCAATCTTCGTAGCCTATGCCGGTATGGGGATCGACGTGAAATACCTGCTCATTTCCATTTTCAGCGTTCCTTTCGTATCTCTTACAATTGCTAAGATCTTAGAACCTGAGAGTGAGACTTCTCAATTGAATGAAGACATCATTATGGAAAAGCCTGAACAAGTGAATGTGCTTGAAGCCATTTCAGACGGCGCAGTGAACGGGGTAAAGCTTGCTTTGAATATCGGAGGACTCCTCATTGCATTTATTAGTATACTGGCCTTAGTTAATGGGATCTTAGGCATCGTTGACCTTGATCTAGCCACAATCTTTGGTTACGTTCTCTATCCTTTTGCCCTGCTAATCGGAATCCCAGTAAGCGATGCTTTCCAAGCAGCATCCATTATCGGGACGAAAATTGCTGCCAACGAATTAATTGCCTTTAACATGGTACTTGATGGACAAGAAACGTTGAAACCAGAAACAATGGCGATCCTCACTGTAGCTTTATGTAACTTTGCGAATCTTTCTTCGATCGGCCAATTGATTGTAGGACTCGGATCCATTGCCCCTTCTAAGAAAAGCCAGGTTGCTCAATTGGGCGTTAAGGCCATTATCGGCGGAACGCTCGCAAGCTTTATCACAGCAGTATTTGTGGGAATGTTCATATAACGAAGGACTCTGTTATAATCTAGTGTTGTTATTTATAGACTTGTTCAAAATCAGAAGTTGTATCCTTTAATTGTAGATGGGGCCGTCTTTTATCGGCTAGTGCTTGGAGTGTCCAGGGACCGGTTCTCTTATCTAAGTTTGATGAGCCGGTCCTCCAGCTGGACCGTCGCTTAGATTCAGCTCTACTTCCTAATATAGCAAAGGTGGTTCTGGAAATTGCGAGACACCTGCGGCAGAAGGAGCCAGTCTAGTTCCAGCGTGGAGGAGGCTTTTAAGGGAATAATGAAGTTCGACTAAGACCGTCAAGTCAATCGCCAACGTCGAACGACCCCACCTCGTGTGGGGCCGCGGAAAGCGAGTAATTTCCCGAACCACCTTACGCACAGTTTAACGCTAACGGAAACATTCATAATGTAAAGAAAGCACATGCATCTGCATGTGCTTTCTTAATTAGAGCTTAGTTCGTGTATGGCATTCCACTGATTAATTAATTGATCCAATTCCTGACTTAGTCGCAACGTCCGTTCATGATTAAACCCACGTTGCATAGCGCTATCCACCATTTCTTTACGCTTCTTCTCAATTTCAATACCAACTAATTTAGGGGTCGATAAAGTTGCATTCAAGTTGTCCACTCCTAATGAAGGATTGAGTAGCATGTCTCGTCTATGATGTATAAAATCCCTTGTTGTGAATACTCTCACAAAAGATTCATATTTTGTACTTGTTTAACCTATATTTTAATGCCACACCTTAAAAAAGTAAATAGTCTGATGTCTAAATATGACAAGTGAACATGTATTCACTTCTATAGACCCATACCCCAACAGAAGGATGCCTCATTATGCTTTAGAGTAATAAAGTGTGTCTGACACCATACTTCGCTTTAGAGCGCTGAAGGGTGTCTGGCACCCTTCAACGGTTTACCGGGACCCAGTCATCAGGTTTCAGACTGTCTGGCACAATAAGGCTTCCTTTATATAGGAAGTAGAAAGCCCATTCTCTTAAGAAGAACGGAACTCTCGTTTCTAATGATTGATAGGCTGAGGTTTCCGTCGGTGAGGCTACTGCGTCGAGGTTAATTTGGTTAGCAATCGCCATTGAACGCTTCATATGAAGAGGGTCACTGACAAGGGTGTAGTCCTTAAACCCTTGCTCTTCTCCAATAAGCTTCGCATTGATGATGTTCCCTTCTGTAATCTTAGAAGTCAGATCAACGAAAGTATCCTCTTTCGGAACCCCTTTTTCTACTGCATAGTCACGAGCTACTTCCGACTCTGCAAAAGGAGCCCCCTCTCCCTTCCCACCAGTGAGGATGACATGATCAACCTTGCCGTCTTTGTATAGTTTCACCGCGTGATTCACACGCTCTTTTAAGACAGGAGAAGGCTTATCATAATAAGCTGCAGCTCCTAATACTACAGCTGCATCAGTAGATTCAAGTGGCCGATCTCCTTCAAATGTCCAAATCGAATACCCTATGTATCCCACATATAGAATTCCAACCCAAAACAGCAATGTAAGTAATCTCTTCAATGTTGTTCCCCTTCTCACTAGCATTCTAGCACTTTTTAAGGGTATAACAGGTTTCTTCTTCTCCGCAACCATTTAATGGTCACAAATCAGGCGCGCTGTCGAACCTGACACGATCTCAGTATCTTAAACACTTAGCAAGCGTCTTGGAAACTCCATTTCTTATAAAAAACATGAAAAAAACCCTTTATGCATATTGTATATAAATTAACTTTAATGTATATTTATTAATATAAACTATTGAACGTACTAACGGAGGGAACAACGATGACATGGACGCACTTACTCGAATCAATACATGACAGATTAGCCCCAACAATGGCAAAAGACTTTCCTAACTTGCCTGTCGAGAAAGAAGAGGGCTGTTACTATTACGGAACAGATGGCAAAGAATACCTTGATTTCTCCTCTGGTATAGCTGTAACAAATGTCGGACACAGACACCCAAAAGTTGCGCAAGCGATAAAAGACGGAGCTGATCAGCTCACACACGGTCCATCCGGCGTGATTATGTATGAACCGCTTCTTACATTAGCCGACCGGTTAGCCGCTATTATGCCTGGAAACCTGGAGTGCTTTTTCTTCTCAAATAGTGGAACAGAAGCAGTAGAAGGTGCACTTAAACTAGCCAAATACACAACAGAACGTCCTTATGTAATCTCCTTCACGGGCGGCTTTCACGGAAGAACAATGGGTTCATTAGGGGTAAGCACCTCTAAGAGCAAATATCGTAAATTCATGCAGCCAAATGGATTAACCTATCAAATCCCTTATGCCAATCCAAAAGCTTGTCCTGAAGGAGAAGACCCGGGTGATTTCTGCGTCAAACAACTAGAAAAGGATATTCAATCCTTATTTGAACATCAGGTTACTCCAGATGAAGTAGCCTGCATGATTCTAGAGCCCATTTTAGGTGAGGGAGGGTATATCGTTCCCCCACAAGCTTGGCTTCAAAAGGTACGGGAAATTTGCGATCAACATGGCATACTTCTTATCTTCGATGAAGTTCAAACTGGATTCGGTAGAACAGGAGAAATGTTCGCAGCCAGTCACTTCGGTGTGACCCCAGACATTATGGCCGTAGCGAAAGCGATGGCATCCGGGCTCCCATTAAGTGCGACAGTCGCTTCTAAAGAATTAATGCAAAAGTGGCCTGTTGGCTCTCATGCGACAACTTATGGAGGAAACCCAATTGCCTGCAATGCCGCACTAGCAGTTCTTGATGTCATCCAGGAAGAAAACTTGCTCGAAAATACAAAAGATGTAGGCGCCTATGCTCATAAGAAACTCACGGACTTAGCGGCCAAACACGATGTGATAGGAGATGTCCGTGGAGTGGGTCTGATGCTTGCAATTGACATCGTCGATCCTGTTACAGGCGAAGGAGATAGTAAAGGGCTGATGACCATTTTAGAATCTGCCTTAGAGAAAGGAGCGCTCTTCTACTTCTGCGGAAACAAAACAGAAGTCATCCGCGTGATCCCGCCTCTTACGATCTCTAAAGAACAGATCGATCAAGGGTTAGAAATCTTAGACAGCGCTTTGTGTGAATACGAGGCATCCATCCGTGTCTCCTAAGTAATAAAACCTCCCTTTATCGACCGACCGCTCCTACATGACCACACCCCTGTAGACCGGAAGCATCGATAAAAATCAAAACAGACCATGACGAATAACAGCCGTTGCTTATAATAAAGAAGTTCATCCTATCAGCCTCTATAGCAAAAAAACCGAGCATGAAATCCACTGATTTCATGCTCGGTTTATATTAATTAGGCGAGATTAACGCCGGGCAAAGTCTACAAAGCGAAACTTGTCTGGTCTGTGTCTAGATTCTGTATATTGAAAAAGAGTCGCATCATCGAGATAAACATAGTTTTTGATTACCACGATGTTGGCAAAGCCTTCAAAATCCAGGAGTCTGCGATCTTCAGCTGTGGGTTCTTCTACTGTGATTTCTTTCTTCGCGAAACTAATCGTTAGCCCTACTTCCCCTTCTAGATATGAGTAAATAGAATCCTCACAAATCTCCCGGGTCAAACGAGGCACACTCCCATAATAAAGGTAATCTTTATCCAAAATAATTCGCTCCCCGCTAAATTCACGAGACCGACTCACATACCATACGAGCGCCTCTTCGTCTAGCTGCATCGCTTCTTGAATAGACGGATCTGCATGAATTAAGGAAAGCTCATTTACGTGCGTGCGCGTCTTCTCCCCCATATGCTTTGATACTTCTTTGAAACTCACAAGTCCAGAAACCGGAAAATTAAACTTCCCCACGTCAAGTACGACTGACCCCTTGCCCCTGACCTTTTGAATAAACCCATTTTGCGATAACAGATTTAATGCTTTACGAATCGTTTCTCTTGAGGTTTGAAATGTTTCAGCTAACTCATTTTCTGACGGAAGGGTCTCTCCTTCCTTATACACACTCGTCTTAATCGATTCCACAAGCTCTTCATAAATGCCCATAAACTTATTCTGTTTCACATAGCACCACTCATTTATTTCGTTAAATGATACACTACGGACTCATAAGGACGTAATTCAATCGCGCGATTTACATTTGGTGACGCTTCGTAATTAGATAGAATGCGTTCGCCCTCGTATGCTTCAAGATCAATCGATTCTGGCACCTCGAACGTCGTATGATCCCCATAAAAATTGTTCACGACAAGCAATTTCTCAGATTCTCCATGACGAGCGTAAGCAAACACACGATCATCCTCATAGCTTAAGAGTTCGTAGTCTCCTGATGTAATGATATCATACTGTTTCCGAAGCTCAATCAACTTCTTATAATGATAGAATGCAGAATGCTCATCGTTTACAGCCGCTTCAGCATTTACTTCCTGATAATTCTTCGCAACAGGAATCCACGGTGTGTTCTCGGTGAATCCTGCTTGCTCCGAAGCGTTCCATTGCATAGGTGTACGAGAATTATCACGGGACTTTTGCGCAAGAATAGCAAGGATTTCATTGTCCGTCTTCCCTTGCTCTTTTAAGATTTCATACATATTTAAAGATTCAACGTCTCGATAGTCCTCAATGGTATCGAACTTAGGATTAGTCATTCCAAATTCCTCACCTTGATAAATGTAAGGCGTACCGCGCATCAGATGAATAGTCGTCGCTAGCATTTTCGCAGACTCCCGGTGATAGACAGTATCATTCCCGAAACGAGAGACGACACGAGGCTGGTCATGGTTACACCAGAAGAGCGCGTTCCAGCCTCCACCTTGTTGCATCCCCACTTGCCAATCAGACAAGACCTTCTTTAACTCTTTAAAGTCGAAGTTCGCAACCGTCCACTTCTCTCCATTTGGGTAGTCTACTTTGAGATGATGGAAGCTAAAGGTCATATCAAGCTCCTGCCGATCAGGATGCGTGTATTTCACACAGTCATCGATCGTAGTAGAAGACATCTCGCCTACTGTCATCATTTCATATTTAGAAAAGACCTCTTGGTTCATTTCATGCATATACTCATGAACACGTGGTCCATCTGTGTAAAACCGGCGTCCGTCTCCCTCATAATCATTTGGGAAGGCTTGATTTTTCGAGATCAGGTTAATTACATCTAAACGGAAACCGTCGACCCCTTTTTGAAGCCAAAAGTGCATCATATCATACACACTTTTACGAACAGCTTCGTTCTCCCAGTTAAGGTCAGCCTGCGTTACATCGAAAAGGTGCAGGTAGTGCTGCCCCGTCTCTGCATCAAAGGCCCATGCATTGCCCCCGAATTTCGACTCCCAGTTCGTCGGAGCACCGCCGTCAACGGGGTCTTTCCAGAAGTAATAGTCACGATATGGATTGTCTATCGATTGCTTCGACTGCTGAAACCACTCATGTTCCGTTGAAGTGTGATTGACCACAATGTCCATTATGATCTTAATACCACGATCATGAGCTTCCTGTAAGAGACGCTCAAAGTCTTCCATCGTGCCGTATTCTTCATAGATATTAAAATAATCACTGATATCATATCCATTATCTTTCTGAGGCGATGTGTAAATCGGAGTTAACCAAATGACATCAACCCCGAGATGATTGAGGTAGTCCAGTTTCTCAATAATCCCTTGAATATCTCCCGTTCCGTTTCCTGTCGTGTCGTTAAAGCTCTTCGGATAGATTTGATAAACGACTGATTGCTTCCACCATGGCTGTGTCATATGAGCACCTTCCTTATCTTGTTGTATAAACGTATTAGAAAAACCAATAGCAACCGGGTGTGGTCGGCTGCTAACTGGTCTGTTTTATATTTTTTTGCGTTTGGCCATTACATAGGTTACTACAAATGGGATAACGATCACAATAACCATTCCAATGATAAACGATATCCAGCCACTGTTCTGGATGGAAACAATCCCCGGTACACCGCCTACCCCAATGGAATTGGCTCGTACACTTTGAATGGTGATATACATTCCGGCAATAGCGGAAGATACAAGCGCTGCGATGAATGGGAATTTATAGCGAAGGTTAACCCCAAACAGTGCAGGTTCTGTAATACCTAACCAAGCCGAAACACCAGATGATACGGATAATCCTTTTAAATTCTCGTTCTTTGTAGCTAACCATACACCAAATGCTGCTGAACCTTGTGAAATGTTTGATAATGCAAGTATCGGCCATAAGAATGTCGACCCTGTGCTACCAATTAATTGAACGTCGACAGCAAGGAACGTGTGGTGCATTCCTGTTACAACGAGCAATGGATAAAGTGCACCATATAGTAAGCCACCAATTGCAGAGAATTGATCAAATACCCAGACCAAACCATCTGTAATCGTGTTACCAAGACCAAACATTAACGGTCCGATTGCAATAAAGGTTAAGAATCCTGTTACAAGTAAAGCGACAGGACCTACAACAAGTAACTGTACGGAATCCGGTATCCGGTTACGTAGGAACACTTCAATCTTCGCTAATACGTAAGAAGCTAATAACACCGGAAGAACCTGACCTTGATACCCGATCTTCTCGACTTCAAGTCCGAATAAATTCCACGTTGGCACTCGGCCTTCTTTCACAGCATTTCCGTAGTCCCATGCGTTCAAAAGCTCTGGATGGACAAGGATTAAACCAAGTACGATACCAAGTAGCGGATTCCCGCCAAATTTCTTAACCGCTGACCAACCGATCAGTCCGGGCAAGAAGGCAAAGGCCGTGTTCGCAATTAAATTAATAATGCCAGCTAGGTCTGCCCACTGCGGGTGCACGGCAATAAGAGATTGCCCATCATAAAAGATATCCTCTTGAGCGAGGATGTTGTGAATCCCCATTAGAAGTCCGGCGGTAACAATGGCCGGTAGAATTGGGATGAAAATATCCGCAAGTGTCTTAATGGCTTTTTGAAGCGGATTCATTTTTTCAGAAGATGCTTGTTTCACATCATCTTTACTTGCTTCTCCAACGCCTAACTCCACCATCTCTTTGTAAACCTTATCTACAGTCCCTTGACCAATTACGACTTGGAACTGTCCATTTGTTGAGAACGATCCCTTAACCGCTTCCAATTTTTCTAATTCTTCTTGATTCACTTTACTTTCATCATGCAAAGATAACCGTAAACGAGTCACACAGTGTGTAGCAGCTTGTATATTTTCTTTGCCACCAACTTGCTCGATAATTTGTTGAGCTTGTTTTTTTAAGTTCATAGTGATCCCCTCTCCCACTATAATCTGATTCTATATAAAAACGCTTTCTTAATAACTTGTATATACATGATAGCGCATCCAATTTAATTTGTATATACATCTATTTAATTTCAGAATATTTTATTTTTTTTGAGCGCATAACTCCTCTGAAAACCCAGTCTAACTAGGTTTAATTCCAAGAGCAGGGGTGTAAAGTATACAAAAGGAGATGATCGTATGAAAAAGAAGCATTTGGTGTTCTATGACGCTCAGTGTCCATTCTGTTATCACGTAAAACTTGTCCTTAGGAAATTGGATTGGTTTAACAAAGTAGATTGGGTATCCGTCCAAGAAGTAGATGAAGCGCCTGTCGAGTACCCATACTTACAATACCGCGACATTTATGATGAAATTCATATGCTGACTTCTTCAGGCAGTTTAAAAGAAGGGTACTACGCAATTCGTAAACTCCTAAGCTCCCTTCCGCTAACCGTGCCTATTAGTCTTCTGCTCTACATTCCCTTTGCAGATCGTGTCGGGTCGCCCCTTTACAAATGGTTCTCCCGCCACCGCTATCAATGGTTTGGTCAGTACAATGAGCCTCGCTATGCATAAGGGTTCAGTAAAGAGATAACGGAAAGGCCAAGGAACCAGAGTTCCTTGGCCTTTTTATATCGTTTTATATGCTCCATTTCACACCTAACAGTTCCATATTTTTGAATAAAACAAAGAGGAATAGCTCGTTTTTTGTCGAATATGTTAAATAGATCCAGTAAATGAGCTCTTGGAATTTGAAGGAGGATAAATAATGGACTATAAACAGATTACGATTGCGGGCGGTGGGGTTTTAGGAAGTCAAATCGCCTTTCAATCCGCCTTTTATGGATTTGAAGTTACCGTTTACGACATTACCGAAGAGGCTTTAGAAGAAACGGATAACCGATTCAAAAAGTATATGGGAATTTACCAGAACGCTCTCGAGGCAACAGAAGAACAAGTGGACGCTACATATAAACGTATAAGTATGTCTACAGACCTCAAAGAAGCGGTAAAACAAGCAGATTTGGTTGTAGAAGCGATACCGGAAGTGGTGGCCATTAAAGAAGAGTTCTACACGAAACTTGGGAAGTTAGCACCTGACCATACAGTCTTCGCTTCCAACTCTTCAACATTTTTACCGAGTCAATTCGCTGAATTCACAGGCCGCCCTGAAAAATTCTTAGCCCTGCACTTTGCTAATGAAATTTGGAATAACAACATCGGAGAAGTCATGAAACACGAAGGAACAGACGAGAAACACTTTGAAGATCTATTAGAATTTGCAGGAGCAATCGGAATGGTACCGATCCCGATCTATAAAGAACAACCAGGATACATCTTAAATTCCCTATTAGTCCCCTTACTATCAGCCGCACAAAGCTTACTCATCAAAGGCGTATCAGACCCTGAAACCATCGACAGAACATGGATGATCTCAACAGGCGCACCCGTCGGACCATTCGCCTTCCTAGACATCATCGGCCTACACACTCCGTACAACCTCCAAAAAGCCAAAGGAGACGCAGGAGACGAAGAAGCAGCCAAAATCGCCGAATACCTAAAAACCGAATACATCGACAAAGGTCACACAGGCAAACTAGCCGGAAAAGGATTCTATGACTACCCAAACCCACGTTACCGGGAGAAAGACTTTTTGAAGTAAGGAGCACAACCTTTAGATAATTTTATTTTTCTTTTGTAAAGCGAAGCAGATCTTTGGGTCGTTTCGTATTTCCGTTTCCCCCTAATATGGATAGGTGGTTCGGGAAATTGCGAGACTCCTGTGGCAATAGGAGCCTAGGGGAGACCCCACAGAGAGCGTAGCGAACGAGGAGGCTTCCCAGCTCGCCACGGAAAGCGAGTGATTTCCCGAACCACCTACGCTCAAATTCCGGCAAACGGAAACATGAAGGAATGACTTTAAACCCCGGTGGTACAATACTTTTATAGGATGTTATAATGAGACGTACAATAATAAAAGAACACCTGGAGGCTTTATGCTAACATTTGAACAAAAACTAGCGATTATAGAATCTTTCCCGGAATTAAAACGTAACGACGTCTCCCTTGGACGCGTCAATTTCCACTACGAAGAAAGCGTGATGGATAAGAAAAACGTCGTCTATCACCTGCACCCCAATGGAAACGGCTTTGTTTTCGGCTATTATATTGATGGCGTAGAAACTGATGACCGCGGCATGGTCAACATCCGCGACTTCTCAGAAGAAGACATCAAGGCCATCGTTCGCGATGCCATTGATTCATTATCTCAGCCAGACCAGGAAACATGGGTCAACGACGAAGGACATACACTAGCACTTGTATTCGACTTTGACCTTTGGAATATCTATGCAGGAGACATGCTCGACGGAACCTTCCCGACCTACTCTGCTGCTACAGATTACCTGGAACAAGAAGGCTTCAAGCGTCAATAACCTCAAATAAACAGTGCCTATTCCTTGTTGGAATAGGCACTGTTTTTAGTTTGCGAGCCAATTACTGATCAGTTCAACCGTCTGATCTCGCTGCTTTTCGCCTGAAATGGTTGCTTTTTGGTCCCCTTCTTGAAACCCATAGCTACCAAATTGACCGTGGTTCGCTCCGCCTAAGTCAATATAGGTATGATCTTCCGGTACGTAATTTTTTCCTTCTTTATATTTCTCGCGGTTCATTACCCCATCGTTCTCTCCTGTGATCGACAAGAAAGACAAGTCCGTGCCACTAAGGTCACCGCCTTCATCCGGGTAAGCACCAAGTAAAAAGATGCCTTCAAGGAGATCTTCATGTTCCGCAGCGTATCTCGCCGCCATGGCTCCACCTAATGAATGTCCCCCAATGACGTAAGAGCGATTCCCCTTTTCTTCTATTAACTCATCTGCCTTATCTTGAGCCAGCACGGCCAAATTAAGAGGCATCTTCAAAATGTAAGTCGGATACCCGTTTTCAGCAAGCTTATGAGCCAACGGAGCATAACTCTCTGGCTCCACTAAACCACCCGGATAGAAAAGAATGCTCGTGTCTTCCGCTTCTGTTGGAAGAAAGGAAATCCAGTCGCCCTTTTGCTCTACATCTATTTCATTTGTTCCTTTCATAGCTTCAATCGCTACTTGTGTGGGTTCATAAGGCTGTAAATAAACATACCCTGCAATCCCAACGGCTATAACAAGAACGCCTAACAAGGCTAAGAGCTTTTGCCACCACTTCCACTTCTTCATCACGCCACCTACTCTGTGTTGTTTTGTTACCAGCTTATCACAGAAACAAACCTTTTTACTGTCCCACACTCCCTTATGTTCAAAATAACACTTTTAGTGTAAAATGTAACTAAAAAGGAGTTGGTACTATGAATCGGGCCAAAATCGTCGTTGGGACCTCTTTTCTTGTTAGTCTGTTTCTATATATCTTCGAACAAGGTATCGGCATGCCTTATCCGGTAAAAACAGCTGTTAAACTCCTCTTGTTCATCGGAGTCCCTTTTCTATTCTATGCGTACTTCCCTAAACCACATCTGAAAAAGAAAAAAGAACAATGGAAATCTCCACTGCTCTTCGGCATTGTAGCGTTTGTTGTTCTCCTATGTAGTTATTGGCTAACGAAAGATCTGATTGATTTTACAGAAATACGATCTTATCTTAAAAGGGACCTTGGCATAACACCTACAACCTTTTATGCTGTCGGGTTTTATATCATTCTCGGTAACTCTTGGATCGAAGAATGGTTCTTCCGGGGTTTTATCTTTCAAAACCTTCTATCCCTTGGTAAAAGACGGATTGGATATGTATATTCGTCAGGTTTATTTGCGTTGTACCATTTAGCAAGTATTCAAGGGTGGTTCTCTCTTCCCCTTACACTGGTGGCACTTGCAGGATTGTTTGGCATTGGCATGTTTTTCTCTTTCTTAACGGAGAAGGCAGGAACGTATAAAGGATCTTGGATAGTCCACATGATCGCCGATCTTGCTATTATACTTATTGGGTTACATGCCTTCGGTTGGTACTAGATTGTACTCATCTGACGGTCTTCCACTTGATGTTCCATCAGCTTCAGATCCTCTCGATCAGGGTCATACTCATACTTCCAGTAGTTCTTATATTCCTGTCCATCTTGCTCCCACGTTTTCTGTAAATAGATAATATAGGAATTGTCTTTGTTCTCTACCTTTACGTCTGAAGAAAAAGTTGTATCTAGCTTGCCAGCACTTTGGGTTTGGACGATTTTGGCTTCTTCATCACTTCCTTGGAGCGCCGGGAAATCAGGATGTCTTAATAACGCCTCTTCCAGCGCTTCATTGGAATGTTCTTCTACTCCGTTACTCGTTGAACTAGAGGAACATCCGGCTGCTATAACAAGAGAAAGCATGAGAGTTATATAGGTCAACAGATGTCTTTTCAATACGAAATCCCTCCTCCCCACTCCCATACCCATCTCACATAAATCTACTCCTTTTCCTTTTAGAATTTTTATATGCTAAAGTAAAAAAGAATCTACATACTAGGAGTCGATTATGATGAAACCCATACAAACTGCACTGATTGGATACGGATTATCTGGCCAAGTCTTTCATGCTCCCTTCTTAAAGACGATGCCTCAATATGAACTCGTAGCCGTATCTACATCTAAAGCAGAAAAAGCCAAGCAAGAGTTAGGGGATGTGACGGTTGTAGCCACGCCTGAAGATATTGTACAAGACAAAGAGATTGAGCTTGTTATCATTACAGCCCCAAATGAATATCACTATCCGTTGGCAAAGGCTGCCCTAAAAGCCGGGAAACATGTTGTCATGGAAAAGCCCTTTGTCGTCCATAGCCAAGAAGGAAAAGAATTAGTAGAAATCGCTAAAGATCAAGAGCGAATCATTAGCCCTTTCCATAACAGACGTTGGGATGATGACTTCTTAACCGTCAAAAAGTTAATCTCAAGCGGTGCACTCGGGCAGATCACAAGTTACGAAGCCCACTATGACCGATACCGCCCACAAGTACGGGATCGCTGGAGAGAGAAAGATGTTCCTGGAGCTGGGATATTATATGACCTGGGGGCACATCTTATTGATCAAGCTCTTCATCTGTTCGGCAAACCGGATCAAGTTCATGGAATAACGAAAGCTCAGCGTGCTGGGGCTGAAGTGGATGATTACTTTCACATTATGCTTGAGTACAGTCCTTTACAAGTCATCCTTCACTCGAGTTCATTTGTACGCGCAGCGGGCCCTAAATTCGAGGTCCATGGAACAGAAGGAAGCTTCATTAAATACGGAACAGATCCTCAGGAGAATCAGTTAAAAGAAGGAAAGGTACCAGGAGATGACGGATGGGGAGTAAGCCATGAAGAAAATGATGGTGTACTCACAAATGACAAGCATCCAGAAGGGATACGGATTCCGACAGAGACCGGCCGTTATGAATCGTATTACGAACAATTAGCGGAAGGGATTCGCAAGGGTGAGTCCCTGCCTGTTACAGGTCAGGAAGGACTTGAGGTTATTGAAATCATAGAGTCTATTCTACAAGCATCCCGGCCCTAATGTGCTGAAGTAACCGCTAGTAAAATGCACTTTGAAAGACAATGCTTTTGGCCTCGTGATAAACTAAACTTGTTCTTAAATTGAGATTCTCAAGATAAATAGGAACCAATGAAGGAGGCCATACAGATGAGTGATCGTAAATATATGTTTGATTCCTACTCGTTACCGTCTGGCGTAACGTTAAAAAACCGTGTGCTACTTGCACCTATGACAAACTTCTTGTCTAATGATGATGGAAGTGTATCAGATAAAGAACTAGAATATTATAAACGCCGTTCCGGTGGCGTAGGCGCCGTTATTACGGCTTGTGCAAACGTAAATGAGTACGGGAAAGGCTTTGACGGTGAGATCGGCGTTCACCGTGACGACCTGATTCCAAGCCTAAGCAAATTAGCTGATGCGATTCATGAGAAAGGTTCAAAAGCCATTCTTCAAATTTTCCATGGCGGTCGCATGTGCCCTCCACATCTTATCCCAAATGAAGATGTAGTAAGCGCAAGTGCCGTGGCTGCCCTTCGTCCTAATTCCCCTACTCCAAGGGAAATGACGGAAGAAGAAATTCAGCAAACCATCGCTGACTTCGGCGAGGCTACACGCCGCGCAATTGAAGCCGGCTTTGACGGTGTTGAAATTCACGGAGCGAATACGTATCTGTTACAACAGTTCTTCTCTCCACACTCTAACCGCCGGGAAGACCAGTGGGGCGGTTCTGTAGAAGACCGTATGAACTTCCCTCTAGCTGTAGTAGAATCGGTAAAAGCTGCTGTATCACAGCATGCGAAGAATGAGTTTGTAGTAGGTTACCGTTTATCTCCTGAAGAACGTGAAGAACCAGGAATTACAATGGACGATACGCTACAGCTTGTAGATGTCCTAGCTAAACAAGACCTGGATTACCTTCACATTTCACTGTCTAGCTTTAATCAAGGATCTATGAGAGATGAGAATGATACACGCCCACGTATTGATCTGATTCAAGAACGTGTAGGTAACATCATCCCTGTGATGGGCGTTGGTAGTCTCCATACACCAGACGACGTAGAAGGTGCTCTTGAAAAAGTGCCAATGGTTTCCCTTGGCCGTGAGATGCTAATGGAGCCAGACTGGGTCGAAAAAGTAGCCAAAGGCGAAGAAGACCAAATCCGTACAGCAATGAAGCTAAATCAACAAGAAGAACTAGCCATTCCAGAACCAATGTGGACCAACATCCTAAGCGTTCCAAACTGGTTCCCTAAAGAAGAAGAATAAATTTATATCTTATCTATAAACCAAGAGCTGCCTCCATCTAGGAGGCAGCTCTTTTCACTTTATGACAGGGTGCCAGACACCCTTTACCCCTTCACAGCACTACCACGTGTCAGACACGCTTTATCTCTTCACAGCACTACCGCGTGTCTGACACGCTTCAGTACTTTACTGCATAAAAAAGCCCCTTCATCCGGCCGAATGAAGGGGCTTTTGGTTATAACCTATTATTTGTTTAGGTTGTAGAATGCGTTTTTACCAGCGTAAACTGCTGTACCAGCTAGTACGTCTTCGATGCGTAGAAGTTGGTTGTACTTCGCTACGCGGTCTGTACGAGATGGAGCACCTGTTTTGATTTGACCAGCATTTGTCGCAACAGCGATATCAGCGATTGTAGAGTCTTCTGTTTCACCAGAACGGTGAGAGATGACTGCAGTGTAACCAGCTTCTTTCGCCATTTCGATAGCTTGGAATGTCTCTGTAAGTGTACCGATTTGGTTTACTTTGATTAGGATTGAGTTTGCAATGCCTTCAGAGATTCCGCGGCTTAATTTGTTTGTGTTGGTAACGAATAGGTCGTCACCAACAAGTTGAACACGGTCGCCGATACGCTCTGTAAGAAGTTTCGTACCTTCCCAGTCGTTCTCGTCTAAGCCGTCTTCAATTGAGATGATTGGGTACTTGTTAACAAGCTCTTCGTACCAGTCAACCATTTCTTCAGAAGTACGTGTAACGCCTTCACCTTTAAGGTTGTATTTACCATCTTCGAAGATTTCAGAAGATGCAACGTCCATTGCAAGTTGAACTTCTTCGCCTGGCTTGTAACCAGCCGCTTCGATCGCTTCGATGATTGTAGAAAGTGCTTCTTCGTTAGAACCTAAGTCAGGAGCAAATCCACCTTCATCACCTACACCAGTGTTGTAGCCTTTGTTCTTAAGAACTTTCTTAAGAGAGTGGAAGATTTCAGCGCCCATACGAAGAGCTTCTTTGAATGTTGGAGCGCCAACTGGCATAACCATGAACTCTTGAATGTCCACGTTGTTATCAGCGTGCTCACCACCGTTAAGGATGTTCATCATTGGTGTTGGAAGTTTCTTCGCGTTGAATCCACCAAGGTATTGGTATAAAGGAATTCCAAGGTAGTCAGCTGCTGCGCGAGCTACTGCCATAGAAACACCAAGGATTGCGTTCGCACCTAGGTTACCTTTGTTATCAGTACCGTCAAGTTCGATCATTAGTTCATCAATGATTACTTGGCGAGTTGCGTCGAAACCAAGGATTTCTGGAGCGATTTTTTCGTTAACGTTTTGAACAGCTTGAGATACACCTTTACCAAGGTAGCGATCTTTGTCACCGTCACGTAGTTCTACTGCTTCGTATTCACCAGTAGAAGCACCACTTGGAACAAGTGCAGAACCGAAAGCACCAGATTCCGTATATACTTCTACTTCAACTGTTGGGTTACCACGGGAGTCTAAGACTTCGCGTGCGTATACGTCCGTAATATATGGCATAGTTATTTCTCTCCTTTTTATTGATCAGATTTTTTAATTAAAGATTCGCCTGTCATTTCTTTAGGCTGATCGACTTGTAGTAAGTCTAATAATGTTGGGGATAAGTCACCTAAGATTCCGCCTTCACGAAGCTCAAGACCATCTTTCGTTACGATTACAGGCACATCATTTGTTGTGTGAGCTGTCATCGCTTTGCCTTCAGAATTCGTTACTTCGTCAGCGTTACCGTGGTCAGCCGTAATAATGGCATGTCCACCTTTGTCAGTGATCTTATCAATGATTTTACCTAAACATTCATCCACTGTTTCGATCGCTTTAATGGTAGGCTCTAGCATACCACTGTGACCAACCATGTCAGGGTTTGCGAAGTTTAAGATAATCGCATTGTGCTTGTCTGCATCTAGCTCTTTTAGAAGAGCATCGGTTACTTCGTAAGCACTCATTTCAGGTTGTTCATCATACGTTGACACTTTAGGAGAATCGATTAGGATGCGTTCTTCCCCGTCGAATTCTTCCTCACGTCCTCCGCTCATGAAGAACGTAACGTGTGGGTATTTCTCCGTCTCAGCAATACGAAGCTGCTTCATATTGTTCTGCGCTAATACTTCCCCTACTGTGTTATCCAGGTTAACGGGTTTGTATGCAACGAAACCATCAACGGATTCGCTGAATTTCGTTAACATGACAAAATGAGTATTTTGCGGTGCTTTGTCACCACGGTCAAATTCACGGAAGTCTTCATTTGCGAAGGTACGTGAAATTTGGATAGCGCGGTCTGGACGGAAATTATAGAAGATAATTGCGTCTTCATCTTGAACAGTTGCACGAGGGTTGCCCTCTTCGTCTGTCATAACAGATGGAAGAACGAATTCATCATAAATGTCGTTTGCATAAGAATCATCTACAAGCTCGATTGGGTCCTGGTACGTTGGACCTTCGCCGTATACCATAGCGCGGTAGGCCTTCTCCACGCGGTCCCAGCGTTTGTCACGGTCCATGGAATAATAGCGGCCGGATAGAGTCGCGATCTCACCGACGCCTAATTCGTCCATTTTATCCTGAAGAGCTTCGATATATTTCTTAGCAGATTTCTGACCTACGTCACGGCCATCTAAGAATCCGTGCACATAGACTTTCTCTACACCGCGGTTCTTCGCCATTTCAAGAAGGGCATATAAATGCTCAATATGGCTGTGAATACCACCATCAGATAGAAGACCGAATAGGTGTAAAGCTTTGTCGTTTTCTTTCGCATGTTCCATCGCTTCGATAAAACGATCGTTGTCGAAGAAATCACCTTCACGAATGGACATGTTCACACGTGTTAAGCTTTGGTACACAACACGTCCAGCACCAATATTTAAGTGACCCACTTCAGAGTTACCCATTTGACCTTCTGGAAGGCCAACCGCTTCACCTTTAGCCGTAAGCGTTGTGTGTGGGTATTGCTCCCAAAGACGATCAAAGTTTGGTGTGTTCGCTTGCTTTACAGCGTTACCGTATTCCTCTTCACGCATGCCGTAACCATCTAAGATGATTAGCGCTGCTAGGTTTTGATTACTCATGTTTACCTGCCTCCACTAGAGATAAGAAAGAATCAGGTTGTAAGCTTGCGCCACCTACTAGGGCACCATCAATATCAGATTGAGACATAAGTTCGTCAACATTAGCTGGTTTTACGCTACCGCCGTACTGAATACGGATCGCTTCTGCTGGTTCGCTGCCTGCAAACTCGCTTACTACTTTACGGATAGAAGCACACATTGCGTTCGCATCTTCAGCTGTAGCTGTCTTACCAGTACCGATTGCCCAGATAGGCTCATAAGCAATGATGACATCTTTAACTTGTTCATTTGTTAGGTCTTTAAGAGCAGCTTTCACTTGTGTTTCTACAACAGATTCAGCTTCACCGTTTTCACGTTGTTCATCTGTTTCGCCTACACAAACGATTGGTACAAGATTGTGTTTGAATGCAGCGTGTGTCTTTTTGTTAACAGTTTCGTCTGTTTCAGCAAACAGTTCACGACGCTCAGAGTGACCTAGAACAACGTATGTTACTCCAAGATCTTTAAGCATTTCAGGACTTACTTCACCTGTGAATGCTCCACTCTCTTCAAAGTGCATGTTCTGCGCACCAATTTTAAGATCTGTACCTTCTGCTTGTTGAACAAGTTTAGGAAGGTATGGGAAAGGTGCTACAACAACAGATTCTACTTGATCGAATGAAGGAACTTGACCTTTTACTTCGTCAACGAACTGTGTAGCTTCGCCCATTAGCTTGTTCATTTTCCAGTTACCTGCAATGACTTGTTTACGCATACTGTCACCTCACCTATTATTTATCGTTTAATGCTACTACGCCTGGAAGATCTTTACCTTCCATGAACTCTAGAGATGCTCCGCCACCTGTAGAGATGTGGTCCATCTGATCAGCATAACCAAACTTCTCAACAGCTGCTGCAGAGTCACCGCCACCGATTACAGAATAGCCTTCTGTTTGACCTAGAGCTTCTGCAACGCCTTTTGTTCCGTTAGCGAATGTTTCAAGCTCGAAGACACCCATTGGACCGTTCCAGATCACTAGCTTAGAGTTCTTCACGATATCAGAGTATAGTTCGATTGTTTTTGGACCAATGTCCATTGCTTCCCAATCAGCTGGGATACTATCGATGTTTACCACTTGTGTGTTTGCATCGTTAGAGAAATCATCGCCAACGATTACATCTTGTGGCATGTAGAAATTAACCCCTTTTTCTTTGGCTTTTTCCATATATTGCTTCGCAAGATCGATCTTATCTTCTTCAAGAAGAGATTTACCAATTTCGTAGCCTTGAGCTTTCACGAATGTGTAAGCAAGGCCGCCGCCGATAATCAAGTTATCAACTTTCTCAATTAGGTGATCGATTACGCCGATTTTGTCCTTAACTTTCGCACCACCGATGATGGCAGTGAAAGGACGCTCAGGGTCTTTTAACGCATTTCCAAGGACGCGTAATTCTTTTTCCATTAAGAAGCCAGCTACTGCTGGAAGGTGATGAGCAATCCCTTCTGTAGAAGCGTGCGCACGGTGAGCTGCACCGAATGCATCATTTACATAAAGGTCTGCTAAATTAGCGAATTGTTTCGCAAGTTCTGCGTCGTTCTTTTCCTCACCCGGATAGAAACGAACATTCTCAAGAAGAAGTACATCGCTATTTTCCATTTCAGAAATAGCTTTGTCCACTTCACTTCCGTAAGCTTCATCCGTCTTTGTAACGGTTTGGCCAAGTAGGTCACTTAGGCGTTTCGCTACTGGATCAAGGCGAAGTTCATCAACGGCTTCACCTTTCGGACGACCAAGGTGACTAGCTAAGATTACTTTTGCACCTTGTTCAGTTAAATGCTGGATTGTTGGTAACGCTGCACGGATGCGCGTGTCGTCAGTTACTTCACCATCTTGCATAGGTACGTTGAAATCAACGCGGCAGAAAACTTTCTGGCCTTTTACATCTACATCCTGGATGGTTTTTTTCTCATTCACGTTCACGGATGAGGACCTCCTTTAATATTTTCCTTGGAATGTGTCTAACACCCCTGTATGTACGTTTCCTTTTATTGAAGAAGACAAACGTGTAACAAGGGTTTGATTTGAATTCATAAAAAGAGTCAAATGGTAAAAATGTGGTGGGCTTCCATTCTTTTCATGCTTCTATCAAACAAACATCGCAAAGGAGGAGGTTGCTCTCCTCCTGCACTTTGCGATGGACACACATAATTTATACGGTTAACAGGAGTTGTTTTCCTGCTTATTTACGAAAACTTAAAGACCTTTTTTCGCAAGGTATACAGCTAAGTCTACACAACGGTTAGAGTAGCCGCTCTCGTTATCGTACCAAGAAACAACTTTAACCATGTTCTTCTCGATGCTTAGAGTTGAAGCTGCATCAATTGTAGAAGAAGCTGGGTTACCATTGTAGTCGCTAGAAACTAGCTCTTCTTCGCTGTAGCCAAGGATTCCTTTAAGGTCGCCTTCTGCTGCTTCTTTAAGAGCTTGGTTAACTTCTTCAGCTGTAGCATCAGTATCTAATTCAGCTACAAGGTCAACTAGAGATACGTTTGGCGTTGGAACACGCATAGCCATACCAGTTAGTTTACCTTCCATTTCAGGCATTACTTTCGCTACGGCTTGAGCAGCACCTGTAGTTGTTGGGATGATGTTTTGTCCAGCAGCACGAGCACGACGGTAGTCCTTATGTGGAAGGTCAAGGATTTGTTGGTCGTTCGTGTAAGAGTGGATTGTTGTCATCATACCGCGCTTAAGACCGAATTTGTCATTAAGAACTTTAGCATATGGTGCTAAGCAGTTTGTCGTACAAGAAGCGTTAGAGATTACGTGGTGGCTAGCTGGGTCGTAAGAATCTTCGTTAACACCCATAACTACTGTAAGGTCTTCGCCTTTAGCAGGTGCAGAGATGATAACTTTTTTCGCGCCAGCATCGATGTGTTTTTTAGCATCGTCACGCTGAGTGAAGCGACCAGTAGATTCGATTACGATATCTACACCAAGATCTCCCCATCCAAGGTTAGCAGGGTCACGTTCAGAAAGAACTGTGATCTCTTTGCCACCGATTACAAGGTTAGATCCGTTAACTGTTACTTTCTCATCCAGTTGACCGTGTACAGAGTCATACTGAAGAAGGTGAGCAAGCATGTTAGCGTCTGTTAAGTCGTTGATCGCTACTACTTCTACCTCGTCGTTTTTAAGAGACGCGCGGAATACGTTACGTCCGATACGTCCAAAACCGTTAATACCAATTCTGATTGCCATGAAAAATTCCTCCTTAAGGTATATAGGTGTTTCTATTTCTATCTAAAGGGAAGATCCCTTTATTAGCTCTTTTGCTGCACTCTCATCGGTAATGAGTACATTGGATTGCCCCAGGTTAAAATAAGAAGAAATCGCCTTTGCTTTTGATTTACCACCTGCGACAGCAATAACACAATTAGTATGTTGTAAATCTTCTAATTGAATTCCTACTGTTCGCACTTTGTGCACAATATGGCCTTCTTCATTAAAATAATACCCGAAAGCCTCCCCTACAGCCTTTCCCTCTTGGATCGTGTCTATAACTTCTTGTGGCGTTTTTCGTCGTTCCGCCATCGTAATGGCATCACCAATACCATGAACAACAACACCTGCACCACGAATCAGTTCTAACACGTCCTTAATAGAAGGTTCTTCGATAATGGTCTGATAGGATTCTTCACTGAGTGGATCAGGCACATAAAGAAGACGGTACGTTCCATTCGCTTTCTTTGCCATTTCAGCGCAAATGGTATTCGCTTGATTCTCCATGTGTTCCCCAAGTCCACCTCGGGCCGGGACAAATAAACAGTTTCCTGCTTGTTCAAGCGGAGTCATCATTTCAGCCACAGCTGCAATAGTTCCCCCACCGGTTACAGCTACTGTGTCGTCTCTACGAAGAATTTCCTTCATATACCGAACACACGCCTTACCCATTTCTTGTTTCACCCATGAGAGTTCATCGCTATCCCCAGGTACGATGACTACGTGATCGAGTTGTAAACGTTGTTTGACTTTTTGCTCCAAATCTTTGAAACCTCTTAATTCGTTCATGAACGTTTCCAGCTGAACGATTACATTCTTGCCAGTATTCGTCACATGCATTCCTTTCGTCGTCACTTCAATTAAACCTTGTTCATGTAAAAGGTCAATTTCCGTTCTGACGGTTCGTTCTGCAATGTTTAAATGATCAGCAAGACTTCTTCGTCCAATTGGTTCCATAAGCTGAATTAATGTTAGGGTTTCATATCTTCGTTGCATAATTGATAGTAAATCGGGGAATAGTTTACTCTGTAAGTCAATTAATGCCCTCATGGAAAAGCTCCTTTGCTGTATGTAAGCTGCAGCGGGAGCTTTTTCGTCCCGCCTTGACGTATTCTGTCCCGCTCGGGCCAAAAAAATACCTCAACGACAAGCTTACATATTTATTGTATCAGTCCCCATACCCCCTTGCAACAGACTTGCTAGCCCTTTTTTCTTTGTAAACGGTTACTTAAAGAAAAAAGATCGATTTTCCCATAATCGACTTCTTTCCCGTCTATTTCTACTACAGGGATCATGAGACCGTATCGTTCAATTAACTCATCCTCTTCATAAATATCCCTTTCCCGGATCACAAAATCATAATCATAGGATAGCGTTTCAATTGATTCTTTAGCTTCATCACACAACGGACAATCTTTCTTCGTATATAAAACAATAGTCGTCGTCAAGACGTCACCCCCTCTTCTTTCTTTTAGTAGACGATGGTATGTATAGGGATTCCCGATATTTTGCCACAGTTCTTCTTGAAATGTAAATACCAAATTGATCATAAAGCATTTGGCTTAACGTTTGATCAGAATATGGCTTTTGTTTATTCTCCGTTCGAATCGTTTCTTTTAATAAATGTTTAATGGCTTCCGTTGACGTTTCTTGTCCATTCCTCATCCTCAAACCTTGTTGAAAGAAATCCCTTAAAGGCACAATTCCTTGTGGAGATTGAACATATTTATGACGAACAGCCCTGCTTATAGTAGATACATGAACCCCCGATACCTCAGCCACTTCTCTCATTCGTAGGGATTGCATCTCTTTAGCCCCATATTCAAAGAAAGGGACCTGTCTCTTTACGATCTCTTCCATAATAGCTTTCATATTCTGTTTCCTCTGCTCAATAGCCATCTGCAGCCACTTAGCATGTTGATACTTTTCTTCTAAATAAGCAGATGCTTCTTGATGTTCGTTTGATAAGGCGTACATTTCTTCATCGACGACCACTTTAGGTGTATTCCAAGGAGATAGTCTGACTACCCATTCGCCTTTTACTTTCAACACTTCTCCATCCGGGACAATATAATCCTCTTTCACGGAGGAATACTGAATCCCTGGCCTAGGGTGGCAAGTCTGAATGACTTCTATTGCACGCTTTGCCTCTTCCATCGAAATTCCGTACTCATCTTGGATAGACTCCATGTCCTGGTCCGCCACCCATTGAATATGGTCATAGACGAGCTGAATCATATACATAGGATGTTGGTCCCGTTTTAATTGAATCGCAATACACTCTTGAAGCGACCTTGCTCCAACTCCAGCAGGGTGCAAAGATTGGATAAATGACAAAGCCTCTTCCGTTTCTGCTAAAGAAGCCCCACATACCTTGCTCCACTCTTCCACAGTGATATCCAAATAGCCATGATCATTAAGAGAATCGATACCGTATTGGACCAAAGGAAGAAGAGTAGAAGGGATCGCACTTTCTACCAGCTGATCTTGCAAATGATCATGAAAGGACTTTTCTTGCACAGATTGAACGAACTCCAAGGAACCACTCTGTCCCCCTTTTGGAATCGGAGAAGTAACAGACACTTCAATGAGAGGATTTACTTCGGCTTGGTCTTGAAGAAAGCGTACAAGGTCTTGTCCGTTATAAGCTAGCATTTCAATAGCTTGACTCAACCTTTGCGTCATCTTCCATGTTAACCGCTGCTCTTGATTCAATTGATGCTTCACACAGACCTCCGCCCTTCCTAGAAAACGATTTCATTTACTATTATAGCAAATCTATTTATATAGAAGAAAGCCGCTTCCCTCCCATAATCGGACTACTAATCCCCGCTTTATATTAAAAGGTCCGTTGCGAAAAGAGTGCTTGGGGCGGCTGGCGATATGTAATTGAACGGCCCGGCTTTTTAAGCAATCAATCCTAGGCTTATCCAAAGATTATTAAACGAAAAAGCCCGAAGCGGAAATTCCACTTCAGGCTTCATCTCTTCCATAGAGCTATATTTCTTTACTCTTTACCTTCTTTTTCATCCGAATCTTCTTCCAAGTTATGTTTAGCCTCGTTTTCGGCCATAATCTTCTCTCTTCTGCGGTCTAGCATTTCTTCTTTCTGTTCAGGTGTTAAGTGACGTCCTCGATCAAAGCGATTGAACATATTCTTTTCCACCTTTCATGATAACTAGATTAATTTTACATTTATCCATTTCCTTTAAACGGCATTAGATAAACCTCGCGATACGCAAAACGCCTTCTCTCAATGTGAGAGAAGGCGTTTTTATAAGCGCGCTCGAGAGGATTCGAACCCCCGACAGACGTAGGACCGGAACCTACCGCTCTATCCTGCTGAGCTACGAGCGCATGTCATTAATTTTTCAGGACATATTTCATTATACGGTTCCCATTTTGAAAATTCAAGACCCATTTCACCCTGTATGACCTCTACCGCTTTTGGAGATGCTATCTTCGAGGTGATGTTCTATGTCATTGGCGGTTGGTATATGGGTATGCTTAATCTTTTCATTAATAATAATCGGAGGGCTTGGTATATTTCGTTATCCCATTCCTAGTTTACAAGATGATTCGTACGAGCCTCCTCATCATTCCCCAGGTCTTCGTAAAACTTACTATTCTCTTAGATGTTACGGATTTCTTCCTTATACCCATGTTAAAGTAGGAAGAGTTCAAGTAGATCTTGCTTTGCTAGATGTGAAAGTTGCCATTTTATTTTATAAACCTGAAGATCTATTGCATCCTGTGAGGAAACGCCGTTTGAAGAAGAGGACTAAATTCTTAATTCGAAATGGGTGGAATGTATGGGAGGTAAGAGAGAAGGATTTGTCGAAGAATATTCATCAGGCGATCTGGCAAATACGAGCCCTTAGAAAATAACGCTTATGAACGTTTAGCTTTATAGAAATGGGGAAAAAATGATTGTATGTGTAGCCGGAGCTACATACACTAATATAAGGGATCAAAAGGTCATCTACATAGTAAGCAACAAAACATCAATCCTTTTGTTTGACCTTTTTTGACCTTGCATGTATGATAAAATTAATTCGGTACTTACTTAGTGTTAGAACACGATTTAAAGGAGGAGAATTTCATGAATTTAATCCCTACAGTTATTGAACAAACAAACCGCGGTGAACGTGCATACGATATTTATTCACGTCTACTGAAAGACCGTATCATTATGCTTGGTAGCGCGATTGACGACAACGTAGCTAACTCAATTGTAGCACAAATGCTTTTCCTACAAGCAGAAGATCCAGAGAAGGATATTTCTCTATACATTAACTCTCCAGGCGGCTCCATCACGGCTGGTATGGCGATTTATGACACAATGCAGTTCATCAAGCCAAATGTAGCAACAATCTGCACAGGTATGGCAGCTTCTATGGGTGCTTTCCTTCTAGCAGCTGGTGAACCAGGAAAACGCTCTGCGCTTCCTAACAGTGAAGTCATGATTCACCAACCACTTGGCGGAACTCAAGGTCAGGCATCTGACATTGAAATCCACGCAAAACGCATCATCAAAATGCGTGAGAAACTGAACCAAATCCTTTCTGAGCGCACAGGTCAAGACCTATCCGTCATCGAACGCGACACAGACCGTGACAACTTCATGACCGCTCAAGAAGCAAAAGATTACGGCCTAATTGACAACGTATTCGAACGTAGCCAAGGCTAATTCATGCATTAGAAAAAGACCGCACTGATTATAATCAGTGCGGTCTTTCTTATGCGTAAACTTTCACCTTCGCAGAATCCCAAAGCCAAATAAATAGCGCTGTACTTACAACGTAAACATACCACTCCGGAGTAACAAATGGCGATTGATACTCATTTAATAATGGGTTTATTAACAAATGCACAAGAAAAGACCCCACCAAAAAGGAAAGGAAATACTTCAGGCTATAATTTCGATCGCCGATCTTACGTTGTAAATAGATAAGAATAGGAAGAGCAAATAATAAATAGAGTAGAAAGAAAACGGCAAAGACTAAGAAGATCGCAAAGATCATTCCTTTTGAAACATCTGCCATGAAGCTTAATTCTACAATTAAATAAAAGAACGTCATAGACACAGCTGCTAGTAATATAATGACTAGATTTCGTTTATTCATGAGATCACCTCTTCGACTTCACTCATGAACTTTCCCTCTATCTCCCCATCAAAAACGCTCCTTTTTTTGCCTCCGTTCAACAGTGTAGTTAGGGCCGTTATGTTTAATGAGCGTTTGGGGTGTCTGGGGAACGACTCGCTTTCCACGGGCGAGCTGTCGAGCCTCCTCACTTCGTTGCGGGGTCTCGTCGACCTCTTTCTCCCGTAGGAGTCTCCCCGTTCCCCAGACACCCCTGGCTAGAATTTTACGAACGGCCTTCAGCTTAAGGCCGGCAAAAAAGAAGGCATTTCCTATGTTTCCGTTATTCCCATTACAGAAAAGGTGGGCCTGGAAACTGCGAGACTCCCGTGGGCAGAAGAGCCTAGGTGAGACCCCGGAAGCCGGCTTTGCCGGCTGAGGAGGCTCACCAGCTCCCCACAGGAAAGCGAGTAGTTTCCAGGCCCACCTTCCACTCATCTAAAGTTAACGGAAACAGCGCCCAAACTATGCCAGGTCAATAATGACCTAGCAAGCCTTTATTCATAGCTAGGCGTTCGCAGAATCGGTAGAGGACGATTCCTAAAATGGCATAAAAGATCCCATTCCCGATTAACCACGAATAGTCTACCCATGAAAAGTCACCAAGAGTATACCCATGAATCATAATGTGGCGCATCATATCGACTCCTTTTACAAAAGGAGCAAAAACAAGGTAAGGGGCGACGGAAAGAGGCACAAAAGCGAATGCCATTAAGATAAATTGCAAGATTTGTAGGAACGCGTCTACTTGCTTAAAGATGACAGAGATCCCCGCTATAATAAAGCTCACACCGATCATACTGATGATTGTAAGAAGGAGAATTGGAATGATCGCTCCTATATTTAGATGTAACCATTCTCCTGTCGTCATCATAGAAGCGAAGATGAGTACAATCATTATGGCCAGGTGGATTGCTACCATTCCGAATACACGAGCTAACAGAATTCGCCATGCAGCGATTGGTGACATGTACAACTGCTCTAGGGTTCCGCGCATAGCTTCCATTGTGATAGCTCCGCCAGTGGATTGGAGTGTCATCATCGCGAAATACCAAAAGACATAGTTAACAATGATATATTGCGTATTTGCAGAAGCTTCAGCCGGGTCTCCTACTACTTGTATGCCAAAGAATAGAGCAAGGAATATAATATAAAACGTAGCCAATAAACTTAATGTATTCGGTAAATAACGCTTCATTTCTATAAATTCTTTCTTTGTATTCACACGCAATACCTGGAGGAAACTACTCATGAGACCGCCTCCTCTTTCACTAACCTTCTAAACACTTGCTCAAAATTCACTTGGGTTCGATTAATCGTCTCAATCCCTGTTCGATTGATACTCAGGATGTTCATTAGCTCATAAATAGCTTCTTCGTGTTCTAGGTTCACTTCTAAGGTTAGGTCTTGGAGGTTATAGATTGGGAATTGCTGCTCTAGCTTGGTGAGTTGTTCTTCGGTGAGGGGTTCTTTTAATAGAATATCGTAAGCGCTCGTTTCGAAAAGCTGCAAAAGGTGCTGCACGTATTCATCCGCAATTACTTTTCCACTATTTATAATAACCGTACGCTTACATAGCTCTTGAACGACAGCCATGTCATGTGTACTAATAATAATTGTCTTTCCCTCTTCTTCTGCAATGTGCTTTAGCAAAGAACGGACCTCATAACTCGTTTCCACATCTAACCCTAGGGTTGGTTCATCTAGTAAAATCACATCTGTATCAGCCATTAAAGCTACAGCAATGGCAAGCTTCTGCTGCATACCTCGAGAAAGGTTATTCACAATTTCATGTCGTTTTTCTTCTAATCGAAAAAGGTGGAGAAGGTGATCGATTCGCGTTTTGGCCTCTTTCTTCCTCATCCCACGATTTCCTGAAAAGTACTCGAGATTCTCTTCTACAGTTAGCCGCCAATATACATTTCGATTTCCTTCTAGTACCGCACTTATATGGCGTAAGGCCTTATTTCGCTCTTTCACGCTATCATACCCGTTAATGTGAATAGAACCTTGATCAGGCACAAGAAGTCCACAAATGCTTTTAATCGTGGTCGTTTTCCCTGCACCGTTTGGTCCTAAAAGACCTACGATTTCTCCTCTCCCCACAGAGAAAGACACACCATCTACAGCTATAAATTCTTCTTTGGTTTTCCGCTTCTTATACCCTTTCCGAATACCGTTTACTTCAATAATGGTTTCCATATAATCCTCCCTTTACCGTTTCTATACCCCTATTATAGTTTCCATTTCCAATTCCCTCCTCCTACCTAAGGGGAGATTTTGCTCCGCCTCTGGTCGGAACTTGCTTTGGAATTAGTGAATTGCCAAGCATATGAAACGATAAAAAGCATCCGCTATCATCCTTACGTCTAAAAGCACATAAAAAGCTCGAGAATCGATTCCATATCGATCCTCGAGCTTTGTTGTTCATTTCTTCACATTCAATTCATCACGAACACCTATTGGCTGGTCACAAACTCCACGAGCTTCTCAATAGCGTTATCCTGATCTGTTCCTTCTGCTTGAAGTTTAATCGTTTCTCCTGGTCCAACGGCAACACTCATGAGTCCCATAATACTCTTCGCATTTACTCGTTTCCCCTCTTTTTCTAAAAAGATATCGGATGAAAAGCGATTGGCTTCCTGGACGAATAATGCAGCTGGCCTAGCTTGTAATCCGGTACTTAATTCTACTGTTACAGACCGCTCGATCACTCCAATTCTCCTCTCTCTGTCATCTATTTAGGTAAAAATAGTCCTTATTTCGAAAGCGCTATCACATCTTTGTAAGAAAAAACGCTTCCGATAAGAAGCGTCGAAATTTTAAGATTATTATACCACGAACCCCGTAAAAAAGGAATGAAAATCCGTTATTTAGCGGCAAGTTCTCCTTTTCGAAGTTTGTCAGCAAATTCATCTATTTTGCGAAGCCTATGATTAATACCAGACTTACTTATAGTAGGAGACATCAGTTCTCCCAATTCTTTAAGCGTCACATCCTGGTGTTGAACGCGGAGGACGGCAAGTTCTTGTAATTTATCTGGTAAAGCTTCTAGTCCTACTGTACCTTGAATCAATTTTATATTTTCGACTTGGCGGAATGCTGCACCAATCGTTTTATTTAGATTCGCGGTTTCGCAGTTCACCAGACGATTCACGGAATTTCTCATATCACGCATAATACGGACGTCTTCAAACTTAAGGAGCGCCTGGTGACCTCCAATGATATTGAGGAATTCTGTTATCTTCTCAGCCTCTTTTAAATAGCAAATGTAACCCTTGCGTCGTTCGATCGCTCGTGCATGAAGATCGAACTGATTCATCAGTTCACAGAGAGATTCGTTATGATCTTCATAAAACGTGAAGATCTCCATGTGATAGGAAGACGTTTCCGGATTATTAACAGAGCCGCCCGCGAGGAACGCTCCACGTAAATAAGCGCGCATACAGCAGGATTTCTGCTGATATTTCTTTGAGATTGTACGAATCAGTGTAAAGGGCTCTTCTAATATTTCTAAATCCTTTAACAGAGTTCGAACATTCTCTTTCATACGCACAATATAGACGTTATTTTTCTTTAAACGCATTTTCTTTCGTACTAAAAGCTCGACAGGAAGCTCGTACAATTTCTTTACGAGTGTATAAATCCGACGTGCAATGGCTGCATTTTCCGTTTGGACATCTAAAATGTAGTTCCGATTGGAAAACGAGATGGAGCCATTCATTCGGATTAATGCTGCTAATTCAGCTTCCATGCAGCACGGCTCCACTTCGATGCCGGTTAATTCTTTTTTGGTTTCAGAAGCAAATGACAACCCTCTCACCTCCTCTACACCAATATTCTATTATGAACTACGACTGATTTAGCATAGAAAATAATAGTTTGGCGACTTTTGTTGTATCGTGGCGTAATGACGTTTGATTTGGATCAATAATATCGCCTTCAATGACGTTAATGCCCATTTTACGTAATTGATCTTGATCGTTAATAACAGGCGATGCATGTTCAACAGCGTACATCTCCCGCACTTCACCATCAATCACCTGGTTATGAACAATAATGGAATGAAGGCATCCTTCTCCAATATGATCTTGAATCGCCTGCACATGATCAGATGCTGTGTAATCCGTTGTTTCTCCGTACTGAGTCATCACATTACACACGTAGACAACTTCACCTTGCGTTTCGCGTAAAGCATCTCCGATTTGAGACACAATCATATTGGGTAAAGTACTTGTATATAAACTCCCAGGCGCAATAACAACCAAGTCTGCTTCTTTCACGGCTTTAACCGCTTCAGGCAGTGGTTGAACAGGCTCAGGGCTTAGAAAGACTCGTTTGATCTTCTTGCCTGATGCAGGAATCTTTGACTCACCTGAAACGACAGACCCATCCATCATTTCAGCATGAAGGAACATATTTTGGTTTGCAATAGGATAAATATTTCCTTTTACGTTTAAAACACGAGAGATCTCCTTTATGCCGTGAAAGAAATCACCAGTGATTGAATTCATAGCAGCCAGCAGTAGATTTCCCATAGAATGGCCAGATAGTCCATTACCATTCGCAAAACGATGCTGGAATAAGTCCAAAAGCATCGGTTCCGCATCAGATAATGCAGCTATGACATTCCGAATATCACCTGGAGCTGGCATCGATAACTCTTCACGTAAACGTCCAGAGCTTCCCCCATCATCAGCAACTGTAACAATGGCTGACAGGTCAATTGGGAAGGACTTTAAACCTCTTAGCAAGACCGGCATCCCTGTCCCTCCCCCAAGTACAACCACTCGAGGCAAAGCTGTTTTTGGCATAGTTATTTTCCCTTTCTTTTATCGACGTCTCGGTGGGTAACGTGCGCAACATAGTCTTTCGAAAAGTGGTTGGCAATATGTTCAGCAATGGCTACGGATCGGTGCTGTCCACCTGTGCAGCCAATGGCAATGACAAGCTGACTCTTCCCTTCCCTTTTGTATTGCGGCAACATATACCCTAATAAGTCGAGCAGCTTCTCCAAGAACTGATTGGTTTCCGTCCATTTAAAGACATATGTGGATACCTCTTCATCTAAACCGGTTAACGGACGCATTTGTTCCACATAGTGCGGATTAGGCAGAAAACGAACATCAAATACAAGATCAGCATCAATCGGCAAGCCGTATTTAAATCCAAAGGAAACGACTTGCACAGAGAAAACTTGTTGAGTTTTCTCCGCATAAGATTCAAGAATGCGCTCCCGAAGCTCACGCGGCTTCAGTTTTGTTGTATCTATAATTTGTTGGGCACGCCCACGTAATTCATCCAACATGAGGCGTTCTTGCTGTATGCCTTCCATTGGCAACCCTTCCGGAGCCAATGGATGAGATCTACGGGTTTCCTTATAACGGGATACAAGCGATTGGTTCTCTGCGTCGAGGAACAGAATGTGTTCGTTCAATCCGTCTTCTTTAGACAAACGGTCCAGCGCTTCAAACAGCGTATCGAAGAACTCTCTTCCCCGCAAATCCATAACAAGGGCGACTTTCTGTATATTATTCTTAGGATCCTTCATTAATTCTAAGAACTTTGGAAGTAGCGCAGGCGGCAAATTATCCACACAGAAAAAGCCCAAATCTTCAAAGCTTTGAACTGCGACTGTTTTTCCGGCACCAGACATTCCTGTAATGATTACGAGTTGGGTATCTTGTGTTTGATCTACCATGTTTCCATCGCTCCCTTTTTATGGATTCATTGGATCAAGTGTAACATCTAATAACTCAAAATCCGTTGTGTACATAAAGGTGCCATATAGTATTGAATCATTGTTTAATATATGTTGAAGATAGTACTTGTCTCCTTCAGCCATAGGCTTTTTCAGAACCTCTGGCACAGGTACCCATTCAAGATCCCCTTCAGGACTTTCTCCCTTCAACGTTCCTGTATAATCTTCACTGTAAAACGTGAACATCATCCATTCATGAGCTACCTCTTCACCGTCTTTCATAATGAAGGTAAATACACTACGAAGCTGTGGATCTTTAAGTGTTAACCCTGTTTCTTCTCTGTATTCCCGTGCTGCTGTTTCTTTTATATGCTCTCCCTGCTCCATCTTCCCACCAGGTACGACATACCAGCCCCTGCGCGGTTTCTTGAGCATCAATACTTCATCGTTTTTCCGTAAAACTGTATTCGTAACTCGCTGCACATTATTCACCTCATTTAAAAAATGCGAGAGGCATTCTTCTTTTATTATACTATGATTTATTAGGTTAGAAAAGCGCAGGCGACTGTTCAGCCCCGTACGCATAAGTAAGCTGACGGAAGTTCGCGTAGCGAACTGTAGGCAGATTGCTTATGACGCTAGGGGCTAGGAGCCAGAGCTAGACATGAAAAGCGCAGGCGGGGAAGGTTAGGGCCGTACGGATAAGCAAGATACTGTAAGTTCGCGTAGCGAACTGAAAGTAGATTGCTTATCGCGCTAGGCCCTCCCCGCCAGAGCTAGACACCAAAACCGCCGACCGCTTATCTCATTAGACAAAAAAAGGGGCACAGGCATTATGCCTGTGCCAAATATATTTATTAAAAGGGGGTCAATTAGTTAATTATATTGTACCCCATAATTGTTTCATGCGTGTTACAGCAGAATTAAAATGCTATTACGTTTCATTACGTACAGTAACAAGCATCTTTACAATTGCATAAACCCTTACATGAAACGCTTATGCTTCGCCAATTTCCTCTAACAGATTCTCGATATAGTGCTGAGCTGACTGAGCCGCAATACTACCGTCCCCTGTAGCGGTTACGATTTGGCGAAGTTCCTTTTCACGGATATCTCCGGCAGCGAAGATTCCTGGCACTTTTGTTTCCATTTTTTCATTTGTTTCGATATAGCCATTTTCGTTTGTGATGCCGATCGATTCAAATGGTTTGCTTAAAGGAATCATTCCGATATAAATGAATACACCATCAATTGGTTTATCGTACTCTTCGCCTGTCTTGTTATTCACAAGAGAAACGCTTCCTACTTTCCCATTTTGGTCGTTGATTTTAGTCACTTCTGTGTCCCAAATGAAGTCAATCTTGTCATTGTCAAAGGCACGTTGCTGCAGGATTTGCTGAGCACGTAGTGAATCACGACGGTGAACGATGGTTACTTTGCTTGCGAAGCGAGTTAAATAAACCCCTTCTTCAACCGCAGAGTCACCGCCACCCACAACGACTAATTCTTTATTCTTAAAGAACGCACCATCACATACAGCACAATAGGAAACTCCACGTCCACCAAGCTCTGATTCGCCAGGGACACCTAAAGCTTTGTATTGAGCACCTGTTCCGATGATGATCGAACGAGCTTTGTACTCTTTGTTACCGGCTCTCACCGTTTTATATTCTTTTCCATCGATGATTTCTTTAATATCACCGTAGGCATATTCCGCTCCAAATTTCTTAGCGTGATCAAACATTTTATTTGAAAGATCCGGACCTAAAATGTGCTCATACCCTGGGTAGTTCTCTACTTCTTCGGTATTAGCCATTTGTCCGCCTGGAATTCCGCGTTCAATCATAAGTGTGTTTAAGTTTGCACGAGAAGTGTAAACAGCTGCTGTCATACCTGCCGGGCCAGCACCTGCGATGATTACATCGTAGATCGTTTCTTCGCTCACTTCGCTCAACCCCTTTTCATTTCTCTTTTGCTGTAATCTCATGGTATAAAAACTCTTTAACTTCGTCTATCGATATGCTCATGAGGGTATTTTTTTACCCTTCTTGCCACGGTCCGCCTTGTTCTGCTAGATTTGGGTGCCTTGTGCATCCTTCTTCCCATAGGCTTAACGCCTTAGAAGGTTCTCCGGTGTGGTAGGCTGCAATACTAAACCATTTATAATAAGATAAGTGGCCTTTCAGCTTTCCTTTTTCTAACCGACAAAAACGATCATAAGCAGCTTCATATTCCCCTACCTGGGTTAAAGTGGCCGCTACACGAAGTTTTTGTTGTTCACCAATAGGATACACATTTCGAAGTTTTTGTATGTGTGCCTGACTTTCTTCTATTCTGCCCTGCTGGTAATAGAACACAGCCAGGTTACACATGGAGTGAAGGGATAACGGTTCACGCTCGTGCCGCTCTTCCTCTAGCTCTATTGCTTCTTGCTCGTCACCCGCGAAAAAGAGACATACGGCATAATCATGTTTAGCCGAAACGAAATCAGGGAATAAGCGAATCATATCTTCTAAAACCGGCAAAGCTTCTTTCCATTGCTGACGCTCCATATAATAGAAAGCTGATTCTTGATGCATCATGAGTTCATCTTCTTCTTCAAATGCCCAATCGTCGTCTTCGTCCTCTTCTTCCTCTATATCCAAAACAGAGATTAATTGCTCTGCTTCTTCTTTAAAATCGCCTTCAGGCGCTTTATTTAAATATTCTTTCGCATATTTCTTCGCATCCTGAAACAATCCTAAATGAGCATAATTATTCGAAATAAGGTAATAACAATCGACATATTCATGTCCGAAATCTGCTAATACGTTCATTAAAATCTGATTAGCTGTATGATATTCCCCTGTCTCTGTATGCACAACAGAAAGCTGACACTGATATACAGGCTGTTTCGGAGAAAGCTCGACTGCTCGACGCAACCACTTAGAAGCCTTTCCAAATTCTCGCTTTCTGAATGCACGAACACCTTTAGTGAAATAAAATTCCCCTTCAGGTGTAAACGGGATTATATTATCAACTACAGCTTCTCCAGTATTGTTGTTTGAAGTATGCATGTAGGTCCTCCTATCTTCGAACCGTAACATTCCTTTAGCAGTATACCATATTTGTAAAGGGGATTATAGGAGGGATTCCGTTTTTATCCATGCCCTTTACTTTTTACGATTTCTTCCTTCTAAGGCTCCAAGAACATCATCGAATGGAACACCTCGTTCAGTCAGAAGCATCAGCGTGTGGAATAACAGATCTGCCGTTTCCCATGTTAACTCTTCAGGATCATTGTTTTTGGCCGCGATGATCACTTCTCCAGCTTCTTCGCCAACTTTTTTCAGAATACGGTCTACACCCTCCTGAAACAGCTGAGAAGTATAAGAACCCTCCGGCAACGTTGCTAAACGCTCTGCCAACGTACTCTGTAGATCATCTAAAATTTGATAACGATTGCTCTTCGCAACCGACTCGTTTCCATATACCGTCTCGTGGAAACAGGAGTAATCCCCTTTATGACAAGCCGGCCCTTCCGGAATGACCTGAAGCAAAACGGCGTCCTGATCACAGTCATATTTCATTGATTGGATAGACTGAGTATTCCCGGATGTAGCTCCTTTATGCCATAACTCCTGACGAGAACGGCTGTATAAGTGTGTTTCTCCAGTCACTACCGATTTTCGAACTGCCTCTTCATTCATATAAGCAAGAGTCAGAACTTCTTTACTACGTGCATCTTGTATAATCGCTGGTACTAGCCCTTTTTCATCAAATTGGATCGCCTCTACATTCATCGTACATGCACCCCATTTTCTCTAAGTTCTTCTTTTACCTTTTGAACAGATGTTTCTTTGTAGTGGAAGATCGAAGCAGCTAAAGCAGCATCCGCATCTACTTCATTAAATACATCAACGAAATGCTCCGCGTTGCCTGCACCACCTGAAGCGATAACCGGGACATCGACCACTTGCTGCACGGCCTTAAGGAGCCCTAAGTCAAATCCAGTTTTCTCGCCGTCTTGATCCATACTTGTTAATAGTATTTCTCCGGCCCCACGTTCGACGACGTGCTTAGCCCAATCGCACACTTCCCATTCCGTGGCATTTCTACCACCGTGCGTATAGACGCGCCAAGAGCCGATGGATTCATCGAAGCGAGCATCTATGGCCACAACAATACATTGCGCTCCGAAGAAATTTGATCCTTCTGTTATAAGTTCAGGCTTACGGACCGCTGCAGAATTTAAGGAAACTTTATCCGCCCCAGCTCTCAAGATAGCCCGCATATCCTCAAGCGAACCAATTCCGCCGCCGACAGTGAAAGGGATCGCGAGTGTTCCTGCTACTTCTCTAACGACTTCAATCATGGTTTTACGTCCTTCATGTGAAGCTGAAATATCTAGAAATACAAGCTCATCAGCGCCCTGCTCATCATAGACCGTAGCCAGTTCGACCGGATCGCCTGCATCACGGATCTGGACAAATTGAATTCCTTTTACCACACGCCCGTCTTTTACATCTAAACATGGGATAATCCTTTTTGTGAGCACTACGAATTCACCTCATCTAAGGCTTGTCGCAGGGGAAGTTCTTTTGTATAAATGGCTTTGCCTACGATCGCACCGCCAACATTTTGATTCTCATATCTCTTTAGTTCCACAAGATCAGCAATGTTCCTGACACCACCTGAAGCGATGACTTCTTTCCCCGTTTGCTTCGCTAAATCAACGATTTGATCTGTACTAGGACCACTCATCATACCATCCTTAGAGATATCCGTATAAATGAACGTTTCCACTCCTGCTTCTGCAAAGTACTGGCCAACTTCAACGGCTGTTCGATCCGATTTTGTAAGCCAGCCATCAGTTGCCACATACCCATCTCGAGCATCTAAGCCAATCGCAATTTTGCTTCCATACTCAGCGACTAGCTCTTTTGTTAATTCAGGATTAGAAATCGCCAAACTCCCGATAATAACCCGATCCACACCTCGATCTAAGTAATAGGCAGCATCCTCTTTATTCCGGATGCCTCCTCCCATCTGCACCTTTACAGATAGCTCGTTTACAACGCTCAGAATATGGTCAGCATTAATTCGCTTGCCTTCTTTGGCACCATCTAAATCAACCATATGGATCCACTCAGCGCCCTGGTCTTTAAAACCTTTTGCTACTTCAAATGGAGAGTCACCATAGATGGTCTCTTTATCGAAATCTCCTTGTTCTAACCGTACACATTTTCCGTTTTTCATATCAATTGCTGGATAGATTGTAAATGAACTCATGATTCGTCTCCTCTCTCTTGGACAAGGTTACAGAAGTTACGTAAGATCGTCATTCCCGTTTTGCCACTCTTCTCCGGGTGGAACTGGGCCCCAAACACATTCGCTCGTCCTACAACGGCAGGGACCTCTGTTTCGTATCTGGCACTTGCAATGATGTCTTCCTGTTGCTTAGCTTGAGCATAATAGGAATGTACAAAGTATACATAACCATCTTCGATTGAGTCGAGAAGGGGGGATTTCGGTTGGTGCTGGTCCAGGTGATTCCAACCCATATGAGGAACCTTGAAACGATTCCCGTCAGCATCTTTACCGGTGAAGCGAACAATACTGCCTGGCAGCAACCCTAAACCTTCTGTAAAGCCGCCTTCTTCACTTTCATCAAACAGAAGCTGCATACCTAAACAGATGCCTAGTAACGGCTTCCCGTTTCCTACTTTAGATAGAATAAATTCTTTCATCCCTGTTTCTTCAAGGGACTTCATCGCATCAGGGAATGCGCCTACACCAGGAAGGATCAACCCTTCACATTGAGCTAACTGCTCCGGGTCGTCTGTTAGAACATACGGAACGTCTAAACGTTCTAACGCCTTCGAAACGCTAAATAAATTCCCCATCCCGTAGTCAATAATTCCGATCATTTACAGACTCCCTTTCGTCGACATAATGCCCTGGATACGAGGATCAATCTGAGTCGCTTCGTCCAGCGCACGAGCAGTGGCTTTAAATATGGCTTCAATGATGTGGTGGGTGTTCGTTCCATGATGAACAACGATATGTAAATTCATTCTGGCTTCTAAAGCAAGCTTCCAGAAAAACTCATGAACATTTTCTGTATCAAACGTGCCCACTTTCGCAGCTGGTAATTCCGCTTTCCACTCAAGGTGTGGGCGATCACTAAGATCCACCGCTACCGTTACAAGCGTTTCATCCATCGGAAGAGAGAACGATCCATAACGTTTGATTCCTGCTTTGTCTAACAGTGCTTCTCTTAAAGCTCGCCCAAGGCAAATGCCAATATCCTCTGTTAGGTGATGGTCATCCACCTCCACATCTCCTTTTCCTTCAACTGTTAGATCAAAGAATCCATGTTTTTTAAATAACTCAAGCATATGAGTAAGAAACGGAACCTGCGTGTTGATCGTGCCTTTTCCTGTCCCGTCAATTGCTAAATCAAGAGAGATGTTGGTTTCCCCTGTTTCACGTTCAATTCGACTAACTCGTTCTTCTGTCATGACTCATCTGACCCCTTTCTCGTCTCTACTGCACGGGCGTGTGCTTCTAGTCCTTCTAGTCTCGCAAAGCGAGCAATCTTATCAGCGTTCTTCTCATAGGAAGTTTTGCTGTAGTAAATCACACTAGATTTCTTCACAAAGTCATCCACATTTAAAGGGCTTGAGAATCGTGCGGTACCACTTGTCGGCAATACGTGGTTCGGTCCAGCAAAGTAGTCTCCGATCGGTTCCGAACTAAATCGACCTAAAAAGATCGCCCCGGCATGTTTAATTTTCCCTAAAAGCATAAAAGGATCTTCCGTCTGAATTTCTAAGTGCTCTGGACCTAAACGGTTCACTGCATCGATCGCTTGTGCCAAGTTATCGCAAACAACAATACCTCCGTAGTCTTTAACACTCGCTTCGGCAATCGCTTTTCGAGGAAGTGTTGCTAACTGTCGTTCAACTTCCAAGGAAACCTCATCAGCTAGCGTTTTAGAAGAGGTAACGAGAACGCTTGATGAACGGGCATCGTGCTCTGCTTGTGATAACAAATCAGCCGCGATGTCTTCTGCCCTGGCTGTATCATCGGCTAATACAACAATTTCACTTGGACCGGCAATCATATCAATATCAACGTCCCCAAAGACTTCCCGCTTCGCAAGAGCGACATAAACGTTGCCAGGCCCGACAATTTTATCAACAGGCTGAATGGATTCTGTTCCATAAGCAAGAGCCGCAACGGCTTGCGCTCCTCCTGCTTTGTAAATTTCTTTAACGCCTGCAATTTCAGCAGCGACAAGCACTCCTGCTGGCAATGTGCCTTCTTCAGATGGAGGGGAGACCATAACGATTCGTTCTACACCAGCTACAATAGCAGGCATGACGTTCATGAACACAGATGAAGGGTAAGCTGCTGTTCCACCTGGCACATAGACACCCACCGCATCAAGAGGCGTAATCTTTTGCCCAAGTATGGTCCCGTCCTCGTCTGTATCAAACCAGGAATTCCGAACTTGTTTTAAGTGAAAGGCACGAATGTTAGCGCACGCTTCTTCAAGGATCGCTATATCTTCTGAATCTAACTGACTGCGCGCTTCCTGAAACTCTTCCTCCGATACAGCCAAACTACTCAAGTCAGCTCCATCTAGCTGTTTCGTATAGGACAAGACAGCTTGGTCTTTTTGTTTTTTGACGTCGGATAGAATGGTTCGAACCGTAGCCCGTTGTTCCTCTGTTCCTCCGTCCACCGTTCGCTTAAATGCATCCAAATTGTCCGGCGTAATGATCTTCATAGTTCCGACCTCCTTACACGTACTCACTCAGCGCTTCAATCAGCGGGTCGAGTTGTTCATTTTTGATCCGATAACTAACAGGATTCACAATAAAGCGGGATGTAATATCCGCTATTCTTTCATACTCAACAAGTCCATTTTCACGAAGGGTCTGACCTGATGAAACGATATCCACGATCCGGTCTGTCAAACCAATAAGGGGTGCCAATTCAATGGAACCATTCAGAGGAATGATTTCAATTTGTTCACCTTGCTCACGGAAATACTCGGATGCAACACGAGGATACTTCGTCGCAATCTTCGGAGCAATCTTGCTAAGCGGCTTGTCAGGCAACCCGGCTACAGCGAGGTAACATCCACTTATGTTTAAGTCTAGCACTTCGTACACATCGCGGTCCTGTTCTAATAGGACATCTTTACCCGCAATTCCGCAGTCTGCAGCTCCGTATTCAACATAGGTGACCACATCCATCGGTTTCGCCATCATTAGGCGTACTTTATATTCAGGAAATTCTAAGATCAATTTCCTTGAATCCTCAACATCTGTGAAATCATAGCCAACTTTCTGCAGAAGTTCAGCAGCCTCTTCAAAAATTCTTCCCTTTGGCATGGCGATCGTTAACCAATTATTCAACAGAAGCGCCCCCTTCCGTCATATCAATTACTTGTTTGTAGCTGTTTTGTCCTTCTTCATAGTACGCTTTGTTCTGCAAAATCACTCGTTCTCCTTCAGTTCGCAGTTCTTGCGCGACTTGTAACCCCTGGTCAAAGGTATGCGGCTCATACATTACAAGAATAGGCCCCTTGTCACTCGCATGTTGTTCCATAGCTTCAACTAAGCGATCCACCCGTATCGCAAATCCTGTTGCTGAAGCTTTCGATTGGAAGGTTGGAAGCAACTGGTCATACCGACCGCCGTTACATAGAAGCGATCCTAAATGAGGCGCATACCCCTCAAACAAGATACCTGTGTAATAGCTCATATGGCTAATGAGGTTTAAATCAAAGGAGACATAGTCACTCACCCCATACGACTCAAGGAGCTGCTGCAACTGTTTTAATTCTCTCGTCGCTTGGTGACAAGCTCCATTGGTCGTGATCTCTTCGGCTGTTGCTAAGACATCTTTCTGACCTCTTAAAGAAAGCAGTTGTTTCATTCTGGCTTTATTATCATCAGAAAGATCAACTTGCCCTAATGCTTTACGGAAACCAACATAATTCTTTCTATATAAATAACGGAGGAATTCTTCTTGAGTTTCCTCTTCGTCGCCGAACACTTCTTTCAATAACCCTTTCACGTAACCAATATGGCCTACCGTTAACTGAAACTCTTCAAGACCGGCTGCCTTAAGCGTTTCAATTTGCAAAGCAATGACTTCTGCATCAGCGTATACCGAGTTCTCCCCAATATACTCTACACCGACTTGCTCAAATTGCGCCGGTTTGCCCCCTTCAATCTGTTGAGCGCGAAAGACTGGACCATCGTAACTTAAACGAAGAGGATATCCTTGCTCCTTCAGCTGAGACGCTGCTACACGTGCAATCGGCGCTGTCAGATCCGGGCGAAGAACTAGTGTGTGCCCTTGTTGGTCCAGTAATTTAAATAATTGCGTTTCTTCAATTGCACTAGCCTCTCCGACCGTTTCTAAGTATTCCATCATCGGGGTATCAAGAAATTTGTATCCCCAGGATTCAATTTTATAGGAAACAGCTTCACGAGCTTTTCGTTTCTGTTGATAGAAAAAAGGAAGCGTATCTCGCATTCCTAGTGGTTTTTCGAACGTAAGACGATTTGTCAAAACAATGTGCCCCTCTCTAATTCCGTTGATTTGAGTAAAATAATCAAAATCCTTTAGCGTGCTAATACGATAACATGATAAAGAAAGATCGTCAACGAATCTATCTTTCCCCTCTACGTCTTATCTTCCCCAAAACTATAGAGAGCAAAGCCGGAATTCATACCAAGGATGAGGAGCATTGAGGGTATAAATATTAATTTTTATCATGTATATATCTGAGAGTGCTTCAAATGATAGGAGGTGTTCATTAGCCGCTTTAATAAAGGTGTGATAAAATTTTTGTGAGTAAAGATTTGGAGGAAATAACATGAAATTATTACCGATCTATCGAATCAGGACCTTTGTGGTGCCTGAACACTTAGAGAATGTAATTGAAGGCGTCTTAGCGATCGACGAGCTGAAATATGGAAATTATAAAAATGTCGCCTGGCATTCAAATGATGGAGTCGAACAATTCGTTCCTTCTGAAGACGCCGTCCCAACAGAAGGAGAAGCCGGGGAGAGGACAAAAGTAACATCGGTCCGATTAGAGTTTTCTATTCCAAGAGATGAAGACCTGTTAAAGCGCATCATAGAAGAAGGCATTTACCCAAACCATCCTTGGGATGAGCCCGTTGTACAAGTGACAGAAGAACAGGAAGCTCGTAGACACCAATAAACTACAGTTATCGGTTACGAATTGTAATGAACAAAGACAAAGGAACAAAAAAAGACGAAACCCATTCGATTTCGTCTTTTTTCTTATATTCAATTGATGAACCTATCACACAAGCTCTTCCTCTTTGACATAATCGATCTCAAACCCTAAATCTCTTATCATTTGGTGATCTTCCGTACTCTCTTGCCCATCCGTTGTTAAATAATCCCCCACAAAGATTGAATTAGCCGGATAAAGGCCTAGCGGTTGTAAACTTCGCAAATTAACTTCACGTCCGCCTGAGACACGAATTTCCTTCGTCGGATTGATAAAGCGAAATAAGCTTAACACCTTCAAACAGTATGTAGGAGAAAGCTCGTCTGTCCCTTCAAGAGCCGTGCCATCAATAGCGTGAAGGAAATTGACAGGTATGGAATCAGCGTCTAACGCTTTTAACGCACGCGCCATATCCACAACATCCTCTTTTGTTTCTTTCATTCCGACAATGACTCCAGAACAAGGAGAAATTCCGGCTTCTTTTGCATAATTGACCGTTCCGACTCGATCCTCATACGTATGACTCGTTGTAATCGCCTCATGATGGTTCTCTGACGTATTTACGTTATGGTTATACCGATCGACGCCTGCTTCCTTTAACTGCTTTGCCTGCTCAGGCTTTAAGATCCCGAGGCATGCACAGATTTTAAGGTCATACGTTTCTTTAATTTCTTTAACAGCTGAGGTAACGATATTCAATTCCCTTGTTGTCGGCCCGCGGCCACTAGCTACAATGCAATACGTTCCGGAATGTAAGCGGTGAGCTTGCTCAGCCCCTTTCATAATCGTTTCTTTATCCATCATGCGATATTTCTGAATAGGAGCTTTTGAATCGATCGATTGAGCACAGTATCCACAGTTCTCAGGGCAAAACCCAGATTTCGTGTTGATAATCATATTGAGTTTCACTTTATTCCCATAATAATGCTTCCTTACCTGGTAGGCACTATGAAGTAAATCGAGCAACTCATCATCCGGGCAATCCAAGACAGCAATTGCTTCCTGATCTGTCAGTTCTTCTCCTTGCAACACCTTTTCAGCTAACTTCCCCCACATCCTACTTCCCCCTATCCTATAGTTACGCTACGGATTTACGTCTTTCTCGTCTGAACTGACTGTTTGCCAACACACTTCGTTCAAGACGCAATCCAAGGAATGCCGCCACCACACTTAACGCAATATCTTTTGGTAACGGGAACATCATCCAACCCCAGGCCATTGTATAGGTAAAACCTTCCGGAGCATCAAACCACAGAACATAAGCGGCATACATCCAATTCGTACCGAAAATGTAGTTAAAGGCCATCCCAATGAGACCGGCCGCAATGTACATAGGCAATGTACGCTTCTTCTCAACAATTTTTCCAGCAATATATGCCACTGCAATATAAGAAATGATAAAGCCGAACGTAGGTCCAAGCAGCATACCTGCTCCACCTTTAAATTGTGCAAATATAGGCGTACCTGCTAACCCGAGTAACATGTAAACTAGCATCGAGAATGCTCCAAGGCGACTCCCAAGAACCAACCCTGCTAGTATAGCGAAGAAAGTCTGTAATGTAATCGGTACCCCACCAATGACCATAAACGGAGCAATACTGGTGATATTAGCCCCCACAGCCATCATAGCAACAAACAAACTCCCCATTGTAATGTCTAAAGCTGTCCACTTCCTCATTCCCATTCTCTTTCCTCCCTTTCATTGTTAACTAAAACAACTCATTGGTTAACATTTAAAGATAGAGTATCATAGATTGGGAGAAATTTCATTAGAAAATTTTCTTTCTCACCTCTCACCCAGAGAATTGCTTCAAGAAAAGAAGTAGCATATTAAGCACACCTCGACATGTTAAGACAAATAAAAAAACCTATAAGCGCTAGGTCTTCCTAGCACTTATAGGCTTACATACTTCGGCGGTGATTGATCATATACAAGAAAAGCTGCAACGACTCTGGCATGGCCTCTTGGTCATAGCGTTGTAAGAGAAATCCTGATTTAGAGCCGAAACGATCTGCGGCTTCAAGGGGGATGGCATCTTTTTTCATTTCAACTACGCTCAATTGTTCTGGATTTAATACGGTAATCGTGTCCATAAACTTATCGGGTGTAGCTTGCCATAACAAGTGGTCTTGTTCGTACATATAAAATTCTAATCCTCCGCCTTTTCTCCACACTTCTTCCATATAGAAAGCAAGCGAATCATCTGGAGTTTTCACAAAATACCGTCCCTTTAGCCCACCTTTTTTCTCAATCTTAAAGGTTAACTGGTTCTCTAAATTAAAATAAGCAAACCATCTAGGCGCAAAGGGGTGAGCATTGAGGATGGCAGCAATTCCGGAAGCAAACTTCCAATACCATGGCCCTTCTTCCTTCACATAAGAGTAAAGGTCTCCGTGCATATCATACAGACGTCCGGTGTGTTCATACGTTACCTCCGTACTTAGAAACATCTTCATAGGCCAGCCAGTGGCAGAGGAATGTCCTACCGCGTCCACCTGCTTCTCAGCTAGCTTTGAGAAGCGAAAGTCACGAGCAGCACTCCCCATCATAGCGATCCCAATAAAGAAAAACGGTAACGCTAAAACAGCCAAATTCCAAACATTAAACGAAAAGAGAAAGGGGGATAAGAACAAGAGAAGTGTAACCCCCAGAAATATACTTCCTAATCGGACTTGCCGCTTTGCGTCATTACGCAGCAATTCTTGCATATTTTGCATACCTTTCACCTTCTTCAACTATTCTTCTTATCTATACGAATAAAAGAAGGAAAACGTTTCACATTATTGAGCCGGAATCGGCGTAACCGCTTCTTCTAGTAGCTCAATAAGTTCATAAATATAGATGTCGATCTGCTCGTCAGTCCAATTGAACGTTCTAGCCATATAAGCTATTACAGATTCTTTATGCTTATGAACCCAGTGGATATCAAAGAATAAAGCACCTGTACGGCGAATAAAGAAGTCAACTGGTTTAGCAGTTAGCTCATACTCAATGCCATATTTCAGCATCGCGAATACAAGAGGGTCTACGCCTTCACGTTCAGCTTCGTCCTGGTTGTTCTGGAAGTATTCAAATACTTTCCCTACGTTCGCACCATAAAGCTGTACAAGACCTCTTGCTTGTTCCTCAGTCAGACCATAAGCGATTCCCTCGCCTGTCTTACGCTCTTTGAATTTCTGGAATCCTTTCGCTCCGCCTACTTCACCACCGGAGATTGGAAGTTCTTTCGTTTGGCTCTTCGGATAGTCCTTGCCTGTTTCATCTTTTAACTGCTCTGTTACTAAGTTAATGACGTTTTCAGCCATTTTGCGGTAACCCGTTAATTTACCACCAGCAATTGAAATCAGGCCAGATTCAGATTCAAAGATTTCGTCTTTACGAGAAATTTCTGATGGATCTTTCCCTTCCTCGTGAATCAATGGACGTAAACCAGCCCAGCTGGATTCTACGTCATTTGCCGTAATAGAAAGGCTTGGGAACATATAGTCAATCGCACTTAGGATATAATCGCGATCGTCGACCGTCATTTTCGGATGCGCAATCTCACCTTCATATACGGTATCCGTAGTCCCTACATACGTTTTACCGTCACGTGGAATCGCAAAGACCATGCGATCATCTGGAGTATCGAAATAGATTGCCTGTTGTAGAGGGAATGTTTGCTGATCAAATACAAGGTGTACCCCTTTTGTCAGCTGTAAGGTCTTCCCTTTCTTTGAACCATCTTTTTCACGCAATGTATCTACCCATGGTCCACCTGCGTTAACAATCTTCTTCGCATAAAGATGACGACGCTCACCAGATAATTGGTCTTCCACCTCAACACCTTTTACTTTTCCTTCTTCATATAAGAAATCCACAACTTTTGTATAATTAAGAGCCTGAGCTCCTTTTTGAACAGCTTTTTTCATGACTTCAAGCGTTAGACGAGCATCATCTGTACGGTACTCAACATAGTACCCCCCGCCTTTAAGTCCATTGCGTTTAACTAGCGGTTCACGCTTCAATGTTTCTTTCGCAGAAAGCATTTTGCGTCGCTCACTCTTCTTAACACCTGCTAGATAGTCATACACACGAAGGCCAACGTTTGTAGAGAATGGCCCGAAATTACCACCTTTGTGGAATGGAAGTAGCATCCACTCTGGTGTCGTTACGTGAGGACCGTTTTGATAAACGATATCGCGCTCTTTACCTACCTCTGCTACCATCGCTACTTGGAACTGTTTTAAATAACGTAGACCACCGTGTACGAGTTTCGTTGAACGACTTGATGTACCAGCAGCAAAATCTTGCATCTCTAGAACACCTGTTGTTAACCCTCGCGTAGCCGAATCAAGCGCAATACCAGCACCTGTAATCCCGCCACCAATGACTAATACATCAAGGGTTTCTTTCTCCATCTCATTATAGATCTCATTTCGTTGTAAACTAGAAAATGTCTTCATTTAATATTCGCTCCTTTTACCAATACTCCGATTCAGTTGCCTACAATAATGGTATACCCAAGAATCCCTTAATGTACGCTAGAGATTTTGAAGGGATGTGCCCCTTACAAAAGCGGAAGGGCCCGTTTATCCCCGACCAGCTTAAGTCAAACTGCGAAATGAAGCGATTTTCTTCATGCAGCAGTTGGACTTAAGACCTCGAGGGGATGGGCCCTGCAGCTAGACGCTATCAAAAGCGGAAGGGCCCGTCTATCCCCGACCAGCTTAAGTCAAACTGCGGAATGAAGCGATTTTCTTCATGCAGCAGTTGGACTTAAGACCTCGAGGGGATGGGCCCTGCAGCTAGACGCTATCAAAAGCGGAAGGGCCCGTCTATCCCCGACCAGCTTAAGTCAAACTGCGGAATGAAGCGATTTTCTTCATGCAGCAATTTGACTTAAGACCTCGAGGGGATGGGCCTTACAACCACGCTCACATCATCAGGCTCAAAGAGTACATAGGCATAAAAAAAGAGACCACAAACCCCTTTACAGTTTCCCTGTAAAGGACTTGTGGTCTCTCCGTTTCTCCAACCGAATCGTGTTAACTTGTAATTTAATTATAACAGAATTATACGATTTGCATACCATTCTGCTTAAAAATAAGAATTATTTAAATGCTTGGGCTGCTTTAACAGCTCTTTGCCAGCCATCGTAAAGCTCTTCACGCTTCTCTTCAGAGATCTGCGGTTCGAAAGTTTGATCTTTCTGCCAACGCTCTTCAATTTTATCTTTGCTATCCCAGTAACCAACAGCAAGACCAGCCAGATAAGCTGCACCTAGAGCTGTTGTTTCATTTACCGTTGGACGTTCAACTTGGGTATTGATCATATCACTTTGGAACTGCATAAGGAAGTTGTTCTTCACAGCCCCACCATCCACACGCATCGTCTTCAAGTCTAGACCAGAGTCGCTAATCATTGCGTTAAGGACATCTTTTGTCTGATAAGCAAGAGATTCTAAAGTAGCGCGGACGAAATGCTCTTTTTTCGTTCCACGAGTCAGCCCGAATACAGCTCCTCGTACATCACTATCCCAGTAAGGAGTACCCAGACCAACAAAGGCAGGCACAACGTATACGCCATCCGTTGAGTCTACATCTCCTGCTAGCTTCTCACTCTGAGGAGCATCTTGGATCATTTGAAGACCATCACGAAGCCACTGGATAGCTGAACCTGAAACGAAGATGCTTCCTTCAAGCGCATATTCAACTTTTCCATCAAGTCCCCATGCAATAGTTGTTAGAAGTCCATGATCAGATTTAACAGGTTCTTCACCTGTGTTCATCAGCATGAATCCACCTGTACCATACGTATTCTTGGCCATTCCTTTTTCAAAGCAAGCTTGACCAAACAGAGCTGACTGTTGATCCCCTGCTACACCCGCAATTGGAACCTCATTTCCAAAGAAGTGATAGTCGACCGTATCCGCATACACTTCAGAAGATGGACGAACTTCAGGAAGCATAGACTTTGGCACGCCTAGAATTTCAAGCAGTTCATCATCCCATTTTAAGTCATAGATGTTATACATCAGTGTACGGGACGCATTCGAATAATCGGTAACGTGAGCTTTTCCACCTGATAGCTTATAAATTAACCATGTATCGATCGTACCGAACATTAGGTCGCCATTGTCAGCTTTTTCACGAGCTCCCTCTACGTTATCAAGGATCCATTTCACTTTTGTTCCTGCGAAGTATGGGTCAAGTAAGAGACCTGTTTTGTCACGGAACGTGTCGTTATAGCCCTGTTCACGAAGTTCGTTACAGATCGGAGCTGTTTGGCGAGATTGCCATACAACCGCTTTGTAAATAGGACGGCCTGAATGCTTATCCCAAACAACTGTTGTTTCACGCTGGTTTGTAATGCCGATCCCAGCAATCTGGTCAGACTCAATTTCTGACTTTCTAAGTACATCTGCAATACACCCTAGTACAGACGTCCAAATTTCATTCGCATCATGTTCGACCCAACCTGGTTTTTCGAAGAATTGTTGAAATTCCTTTTGAGCCGTTTCAACAATTACCCCTTCTTTATTAAATAAAATCGCTCTGGAACTTGTTGTTCCCTGGTCAATTGATAAAATATATTTTTCCATTTCTCTCATCTCCCTTTATCTTAAATTATGCGTTTGCACCTGATGACTGAACGTCTTTGCTGTTGGCTTTCTTCAATTCTATACGTGCAGCCGTTAAAAAGATAACCAAAATGATTACGGTAAATACCCAAAAAGCTACCATGAGATCGTTCACAAAAATGGCTTTATAGAAAAGACCGCCGTAGATTCCACCTATAATTGGTCCTAGGAATGGTACCCACGCGTATCTCCAATCTGATGTTCCCTTACCTGGAATCGGTAAAACATAGTGCGCAATACGAGGTCCGATATCACGAGCAGGGTTAATCGCATATCCTGTCGTACCACCTAGCGACATTCCGATTGCGGTAATAAGAAGACCTACAATCGCAGGGTTTAATCCTTCTGTAAAATCATTAGCTCCAATAAATAATAATCCCATTACTAACATAAACGTTCCTATGATTTCGCTTACAAGGTTCGATAAAGGACTTCTTATAGCCGGATCAGTTGAGAACACTGCCAACTTGGCTCCCTTATCCTCTGTTGCTTTCCAGTGCGGTAAATAGTGAAAGAACACTATGATCGCACCAAGGAATGCTCCTAAAAATTGCGCTGTTAAGTATTTTGGCACTTTACTCCATGGGAAATCTCCCACCATTGCAAACCCAAGCGTTACAGCTGGATTAATATGAGCGCCACTCACTTGTCCAACAGCGTAAACTCCAAATGTTACCGCAAGTCCCCAACCGATAGAAATTAATACCCAACTGGTACCTTCGGCTTTGGACCCTTTAAGGACAACGCCGCCTACGACGCCACCACCAAAGATGATTAAAATCATGGTGCCAATCAATTCGCCTATAAATTCTGTCATAATATACCTTCTTTCTAAAGATGCTGGCTTAGATAGCTATACCACTTTTCGGGATAGAAAAAACCACACGCTTCTTGAATAGGACCCTCGTATCTTAAAAGTCCTGCAAGTGCGTGTGGTTCTCCTGCTCTCCGCCACTAATGTTAACTTGTACTGAACACTATACTACCCATTGAAAACGCTGTCAACTTTTTTAGATTTCCCACAATTCTTTACGTGAAGTTGAAACAGCATGAGCGCCTGCATCTAAAGCAAGTTGAACGTCTTCTTTCGTTCGAATCAAACCGCCAGCGATTATTGGAATTTGTAGCTCTTCTTTAATTTCTGATATAAATGATGGGATAAGTCCTGGTAACACCTCAACATAGTCTGGTTGAGTTTTCTTCATAATGGCTACATTTCGATCCAAGGCCTGACTATCAATTAAAAACAACCGTTGAATCGCCAATATATTATGTTTCTTCGCAGCTGTGATCACATTTGATCGCGTTGAGATCACACCATGGGGCTTCACTTCATGAAACAAGAACTCAAGACCGAAATCATCGTTTTTAAGCCCCTGAATTAAATCCGTATGCACAAGAACCTTCTTACCGTGCTTGCGCGCTTTCTTAACCAACTTAGGTAAGAGCGATAACCTGGTTTCTAATAAGATAATAACCTCCTCATCACTCTCGATAAGCTGCTCAAAATGCTTCACACTCTTTACAGCCGACAAGACCCCTTTCGGCAATTCCATACCCTTTCCTCCTTTAACGTACCACCACGTGCCAGACACCCTTCCTCACACTAAAGCGTTACTAGAGTAAATGGTGTCTGACACCCTGCTATTCTGTAACGCGGTGATGTGTTGATGGGTGGTTCATTTTCGTTTTAGATGTAAAAAAGGACTAGTAGTGGCTAGTCCTTTAAAAATCCGTCTTCCTGTTGGCGTCGCTTCATTTCATCCTGGTCATAAATAACACGCATGGGGTTACCGCCGACAAAACTTCCAGCAGGAACATCTTTATGCACAAGGGTTCCGGCTGAAACGATGGCGTCATCTCCAATTGTAATCCCTGGTAAGATCGTTGAGTTGGCTCCAATCATCACATTGCTACCGATCTTCACCTCACCCAAGCGGTACTCTTTAATGAGATACTCATGCGCTAAAATCGTTGTGTTATAACCGATCACTGTATTTCGTCCAACCGAGATTTTTTCAGGAAACATCACATCGAGCATCACCATCAGAGCAAAAGCCGCCTGGTCTCCAACGTCCATTCGGAGAAACGTGCGATACAGCCAGTTCTTTACGGGTAGAAATGGCGTATAGCGAGCCAGTTGAATGACGATAAAGTTTTTTACGACTTTCCAAAATGGCACCGTTTTATAAATGTGCCATAACGAATTAGCCTCTTTGACACGATGACGCTCGGTGTTTCTCATAGGATCACTCCATCACGATTTTTAAAATATCACTCATATGCTCAAGCATATAATCTGGCTCCAAATCATCAAGCACCTGACGTCCTTTTACTGTCCAAGCTACACCAGCTGTTTTGGTACCAGCGTTTTTTCCTGCTTCGATATCATGAGTGTTGTCCCCTACCATAATCGTCTCTTCAGGATTGGCATCAAGTTCATTCATTGCCCGAACGACCGGTTCAGGATGGGGCTTCGCATGGGTGACATCATCTAACGTTACAATCGTCTCGAATTTATCAGCGATCTTCGTCAGTTTAATTCCCATGTCTACGGTTTGCCTCATCTTCGTTGTTACAATGCCTAATTTAAACCCTGCTTGCTTAAGTTTATCAAGCGTTTCAACAACGCCATCATAAGCTTCCACAAGACGATCATGGTGCTCGTGGTTGTGCGTGCGGTACGTATTGATCATTTCTTCTACATCTGTTTCAGGGTTGATCGTGCGTAAGCTTTCTTCAAGAGGAGGACCAATAAATTTGAGAACATCCTCTCGACCATATTTGCCAGGAGCATAGGTTTCAGCGGTATGGAGAAATGATGCAATAATTAAATCATTCGTGTTAATTAATGTTCCGTCTAAATCAAACAGAAGAGTGCGTATGGTCATAGGTGGCTTCCTTTCCTTTCGATGTGGTTCGGTTCCAAATAAAACCGACAATAGCTGTTAGCCCTATAGCTGTTACCAACCGAATCAGCAACAGTGGCCACACGGGAATTCCGAGTGGAATAAAGATCAACGTATCTTCCACGACAGCGTGGCACGACACGAGAAAAATAAGCGACAAGTACATGTCTTTTTTGGAGACTCCATCTTCTTTGACGGCTTGAATCATGAGTCCCGCTCCATAGGCGAGACCAATGACAAGACCTGCCACAAGTGTCATAGATGCATTGCGCTCTACTCCTAACACACGTGTAAAAGGAGCGAGCCAACGTGAGAACAGGTTTAACCAGTTCTTTTCTTTCAACCATTGCATCGCGACCATGAGCGGAATCACAATCGCAGCGAGTTGAACGACACCCATAAGAGCTGTTTTGACACCTAGCAGCGCAATCGCCACATAGCCTTCTGGATCAGGTTGCTGAGTGATTAAGCCATATTGGGCCATTTCAGACCCACCCTGCCAAAAGACATTAATTAGTATGGCTGAAAGAAGGGCAAGTGATAAGCGAATTCCAGCGACAAACCACCATTTCACCCCAACTTTCGAAGCCACGGTCGACTCAATGAGCAAGTTATGAGAAAAAGACATCATAACAGCCATAATAAAGACTTCTTTTACACTAAAATCAAACGATACAATCGCTCCAATACCAGCGTAAAGATTTAAAAAGTTTCCTAAAACAAGCGGAATCGCCGCCTCACCTGGAAGCCCGATCCACTTCATAATCGGTGTAATTAATTCCATAATCCATTTCAACACCGGCGTAAACCGGAGAATGGTTACGAGTAAGGTCACCGGGAAAATGACTTTCCCAAGTGTCCACGTTACATTCAAACCTTGTTTCAAACCTCTTTGTAACACACCAGGCAAGGGACACCCTCCTTACTTGTTTACTTTATCACCTTCATAATCTCGATCAGCTTGATTTGTCTTACGACGATAAATGATAAGCGCCGACGCAAGCAGAATCAGTACAATCGAAATGACTTGTGCGGTACGTAGAGAGCCAATAATATAAAGACTGTCTGTACGCATTTGCTCAATAAAGTAGCGACCGAACGAATACCAGATTACATAACTTAGGAACAATTCGCCACGACGTGGATTAAATCGACGTAGTACCATTAGGAATACAAACCCGAGAATATTCCACACGGATTCATATAAGAATGTAGGGTGATACACTACGCCTTCAATACACATTTGACGGTTAATAAAGTTCGGTAAGAATTGCATGTAATTCTCATAGAAAGACTGGGAAACAGGACCCCCGTGCGCTTCTTGGTTCATAAAGTTTCCCCAACGTCCAATAGCCTGACCTAAAATAATACTAGGTGCGGCGATATCAGCAAGCTGCCAGAACGGTAACTTACGAACACGGGCAAAAACGAGTGCGGTAGCGACTGACCCAATCAAAGCACCATGAATGGCAATACCGCCTTCCCATATAGCAATGACATCGATCAGGGACCCATTTGCGTAGCGTTCCCATTCGAAGATGACATAGTAAATACGCGCAGAAATAATCGCGATTGGAATCGCAAATACAACTAAATCAACAAACGTATCTTTCTTAAATCCAAGACGCTCAGATTCACGCATCGCAAGCCAAAGCCCTAGATAAGCTCCGGTTGCAATAATGACACCATACCAGTAAATCGTGAAAGGCCCAAGGTCCAGAAAGACACGACTAATTGGATCCGGACTACACGTCTGCACCCGGGAACCCTCCTTTCGATGAACCACCTTTGTTCTCGCCAATCATATCGGTTAAACGATGAGAGAATTCCTCCGCAGCATTTACACCCATGCGTTTCAGGCGGAAGTTCATCGCCGCCACTTCAATAATGACAGCCAGGTTTCGACCTGGGCGGACTGGTACCGTTGCTTTTGGTATTTCAACGTCCATAATCTTCATTGTCTCTTCTTCGAGACCAAGTCGGTCGTACTGTTTATTCTTTTCCCAGAGCTCAAGATTAATAGCATATGTAATCCTCTTAAAGCTACGGACAGCTCCAGCACCAAACAAAGTCATTACGTTAATAATTCCTAGCCCACGGATCTCTAATAAGTGTTCAATAAGAGAAGGGGAATTCCCAATTAACGTGTCATAATCTTCCTGGCGAATCTCAACACTGTCATCAGCTACAAGACGGTGACCCCGTTTAACCAATTCAAGCGCTGTTTCACTTTTCCCAACACCACTTTGTCCTGTGATCAATACACCGACACCGTACACATCAACAAGCACCCCATGAATAGCTGTAAAAGGTGCAAATTTGGTTTCTAAGAAGTTTGTCAATCGACTAATAACACGAGTTGTCTTATGGGCAGATCGCATGATTGGTACTCCCGCTTCACCAGCAGCTTCAATAAGCATCTTCGGCACTTCCATACCACGGGTAATCACAATACCAGGAGTAATATCCGTACATAACTTTGCTGCACGGTCCTGCTGCTCTTCCTGATTTAATTCGTTAAAAAACGATAATTCAGTCTTCCCAAGTAGTTGCAAACGTTCAGCCGGATAGTATTTAAAATAGCCTGCCATTTCCATTCCAGGTCTTGAAATATCACTTGTAGAAATCTCACGGTGAACGCCATCCTCACCTGCTACGATTTCCAAGTTGAACTGATCCAACAAGTCCTGGGTTCGTACTTTCGACATATATAAGCCTCCCTATAGGTTATCCTCAATAATCACTTCCCTATTGTAGCATTTTTTACAAAACTCTGTGGAAACAAAACAAACACACGTAAAAAAACCCTTCACTTCTGTAAAGTGAAGAAGCGTGCCAGACATACGGGTGTTGATTAACCAAATTATGTAAATTAAATTAGACAAAAAAAGCCACTCACTTTAAAATGTTTCTTACCACAGAAAACAAACAAAAAGTGAGTGACTTTATATGAACAAAATTAA
>NZ_JAJOLR010000006.1:0-275565 GCF_021129245.1 Pontibacillus sp. HN14
CAGAAGTTAAGCTCTTCAGCGCCGATGGTAGTCGGGGTTTCACCCCCGCAAGAGTAGGACGCCGCCATGCACTTAAAATAAACCCAGAAGATAAAAATCTTCTGGGTTTATTTTTCGTCTAAGGACTTAATCTTAATTTTGTTACGTTTGCCTTCTTCTTGAATCATACGGTGCAATTGAATGACGACAATTCCATTGCGATAGGTCGCCTGCATGCGATCTCCACGAACAGGGTAAGGGAGTTCTACTTTCCTTTCAAACGTCCCCTGGAGGATTTCTTCTTGTATACATTGTTTTTGTGAGGATTGAAGAGAGATGATTCCTTTGATTTCTAAGATGGAGTAATCAACGAAGATATCTAAATCATCCAGGTTCTCAAGGCCAGGTACGTTAACGAGTAAGAGCAGCTCATTATCAGATTTGTACATATTAATTTGAGGAATCGTTGGTTTCAGAATACCGTCAAATTCACCCCAGAAATCTTCCCCGAAGAATCGATCCATGTTCTGACGCCAATTGTTCATATTTTGAAATGGGTCCATCCTAACTCACTCCTTTTGGATATACTAATTATAATTTGAGTCTTTCTCCTTATTTTTTTCGATTTATTCTTAAGAAGAATGTAGAAATTAATTGAGAATCAATAATGGATTGCGCTATAGTGTATGCATAAGCTGTAAAGTGGGTGAATGTCCCGTTTTTGGGGAATAAATCTATATTACGTTTAAAGAGGGGAGTCGGTTTTGTTTTTATGGAAAATTTATTAGAGAATAGCTGGGCCATGGTGTTGATTATTTTAGTGGTTAACATTGTGTATGTATCGTTTTTAACCATTCGAACGATCTTTACGTTAAAAGGTCAACGTTATTGGGCAGCCTTTATTAGTGTTTTTGAAATTACGGTGTACATTGTAGGTCTTGGTCTCGTATTGGATAACCTCGATCAAATCCAAAATGTTGTTGCCTATGCGCTAGGCTTCGGTTTAGGGGTTATTGTGGGGATGAAAATTGAAGAGAAACTGGCTCTTGGTTATATAACTGTAAACGTAATTTCCTCTAATCCTGATATCGAATTTACAAAGCAGCTAAGAGATAAAGGATACGGGGTAACAAGCTGGTTTGCATATGGTATGGAAGGTGACCGTTTGGCGATGCAAATCCTTACACCAAGAAAATATGAACTATCCTTATATGAAACCATCAAGAATATTGACTCGAAGGCTTTTATTGTAGCTTATGAACCGAAACAAATTCGAGGTGGTTTCTGGGTTAAACAAGTACGGAAAGGAAAGCTGAACAAAAATGGGTAAACAGAAAAAACGATTTATAGTTGAAGATGGGGATTCCATTGATTCTGTTCTCGATACGATGAAAGAAGAAGGATATATGCCTATTCGGAGAGTCGAAGAACCGATCTTTCAAGAACGCGTTGAAAATGGGGAGAAGAAAGTTGAGCCGATAGGAAGTAAAATTATCTTTGATGCCGTAAAGACGAACTGATACGAACAATATAATAATAAACAAATAAAACGTTCGGAAAACGTTGCTTTTTCCCGCTACAATTGGTACTATACCAGTAGACAGTCATGCTTTGTCCATAACTTGGACAAGCTTCGAACGTGACAAGTGAGCCTATTATCTTTACCTATAGATAATAGGCGCTTTTATTTAACGGGAGGATGATGATAGTGATAGAACGTTATACACGACCTGAGATGGGTGCAATTTGGACAGATGAGAATAAATATAAGGCCTGGTTAGAAGTTGAACTGTTGGCGTGTGAAGCTTGGAGTGAATTAGGATACATACCAGCGGAAGATGTGAAAAAACTCCGACAGCATGCTTCTTTTGACATTAACCGCATTTTAGAAATTGAGCAGGAAACTCGTCACGATGTTGTAGCTTTCACACGTGCTGTATCCGAAACCCTTGGAGAAGAGCGTAAATGGGTTCACTATGGTTTGACCTCTACGGATGTTGTTGATACAGCTTTATCTTATCTATTGAAGCAAGCCAACGAACTCATCCGTCGGGATCTTCAGAATTTCATTGATATTCTAGCTGACAAAGCGAAAGAACATAAATATACGGTCATGATGGGGCGTACCCACGGCGTCCATGCAGAACCAACTACATTTGGGTTAAAGCTTGCATTATGGTATGAAGAAATGAGACGAAATTTAGAGCGCTTTGAAATGGCAGCTCATAATATTGAATTTGGGAAGCTATCAGGGGCTGTTGGGACCTATGCCAATATTGATCCATTTGTTGAGGAATACGTGTGTAAGGAGCTCGGATTAACGCCTGCGCCTGTCTCAACGCAAACCTTACAAAGGGATCGTCATGCCCACTACCTATCAACTCTTTCGTTAATTGCGACTTCTATTGAGAAGTTTGCTGTAGAAATTCGTGGTTTACAAAAGTCAGAAACCAGAGAAGTGGAAGAATTCTTTGCTAAAGGTCAGAAGGGATCTTCAGCCATGCCTCACAAACGCAATCCGATAGGTTCTGAGAATATGACAGGACTTGCTAGGGTTATCAGAGGGCATATGGTTACAGCTTATGAGAACGTTCCTCTATGGCATGAAAGAGATATCTCTCATTCTTCTGCCGAACGGATCATCTTACCTGATTCTACAATTGCTTTAAACTATATGTTGAATCGCTTTGGTAAGATTGTGAAGAATTTAACCGTCTATGAAGATAATATGAAGAAGAATATGGACAAGACGTACGGATTAATCTTCTCGCAGCGTGTCTTGTTATCCCTTATTGATACAGGTATGTCGAGAGAGGACGCTTATGATCTTGTGCAGCCAAAAGCGATGGATGCATGGGAAAGAGGGGTTCAGTTCCGTGAACTTGTTGAAGGAGACGAGCGGATAACGAATGCTTTAAGTGAGGAACAGCTTGATGGATGCTTTGATGCGACTTATCATTTGAAGAATGTTGATCACGTATTTGAGCGTATCGGATTGAGCTAAACGAATCACAAGTAGATAGAAAAGAGCACACAAAAAAGCTATGGCTTAGGCCATAGCTTTTTTATTATTTATTCTTCTTTATATTGGCTGCTTTGGCATCCTGATTAAGTGCGATGAGTAAGGACCAGCACATAAACAGGAGTATAAAGGCGAACGGGAAGGCGGATACGATTGCGGCGGTTTGTAGCGCATTTAGGCCTCCTGCACCTAGTAGTACTGCTGCCGTAGCTGCTTGAATGACACCCCAGCTTAACTTGACTACGTTAGGTGGGTTTAAGCTACCATTTGTCGTTTGCATTCCAAGAACGAAAGTAGCAGAGTCAGCAGACGTGATAAAGAATGTACTGATTAGTAAAATACCAATAATCGTTAAGATGATCCCCATTGGTAAACCTTCAAATGTACCAAATAGAGCTTGTTCGGTTGGTAAGTCGATTAGACTTGTGTTTCCATCTAATGCTTGTTTAAGGCTTGTTCCACCGAATACAGCGAACCAAAATGCACTGAAGATACTTGGTCCAAGTAATACACCCATGATAAATTCACGGATTGTACGTCCTTTTGATACGCGGGCAATAAATGTACCTACGAATGGAGACCAGGAGATAAACCAAGCCCAGTAGAAGACGGTCCAACCTTGGATCCAGTCGTTCTGATCAGAACTGAGTGGTGCCATTTGGAAGGTCATCATTGGTAGGTTCTGAATATAAGAACCTAATGTTGTTGTGAATGTATTCATAATGAATACGGTAGGTCCTAATATAAGCGTCATTGCAATAAGACCAATTGCTAAGACAATGTTCGTGTTACTTAAGTATTTAATACCTTTACTTAAGCCACTCCAAGCTGAAATCATAAAGAGAACAGTTACGATCGCAATGATCACAAACTGAGTTAATTTGTTGTTTTCAATTGGTGTAATGTAAGCAAGTCCACCTGCGATTTGCGTTGCGCCAAGTCCAAGGGATGTTGCAACACCGAAAATTGTTGCAAATACAGCGATAACATCAATGACTGTACCAAGTGCGCCTTTTGTAGCTTTTTCGCCTAATAGTGGTTCGAATGTGGCACTGATGACACCTGGTGCTTTACGACGGAATTTGAAATAACCGATCGCAAGCGCTATGACTGTATAGATGGCCCATACGTGGAAGCCCCAGTGGAAGAATGCGTAACGAAGAGCTTTCTTAGCTGCTTCTGTTGTTTCTGCATCTCCTGTAGGTGGGGTTGCAAAGTGTGCTAATGGTTCAGCTGACCCCCAGAATACAAGGCCGATTCCCATACCAGCACTGAATAACATAGCGAACCATGTAATCGTATTATATTCTGGCTTTTCATTTGGTTGTCCTAATTTAAGTTTTCCGTATGGACTAACCACTAAGTAAATTGAGAAGATAAGAAATATAGCTACAGTTAGTAAGTAAAACCAACCGAATTTGTCGGTAAGAAATCCTTGGATTTCGCCGGATACCGTTTCTAAGTTACCTGGTGCAATCGTTCCCCAAAGGACAAAGACGGCTGAAATAGCGAGTGATATCCAAAAAACAGGAGTTACCTTATTCATCGAATCCCCTTCCTGATACAAATGTAATAATTTGTTTAGTTTAAACTGTACATTTGGTATAAACGTTTTGTTCCGAATATAAGTGTAACATTTTTTTATGAATCGTCAATAAATAATTACTTAACTGGTATGCCATTAATAAATATTCAAATAATTGGTAAAAGGGGTAGTGGGAAGCCATCTGTATGTTAAACATACCCTCCCTCTTCGAAAGTAAACCATCTAGCAAAAATATTTAATATGATAAGATCTATTAAAAAGGAAGAAAGTAGTCAATTGTTGGCGAACAAAAATGTATATTTATTTTAAAATGTTCGTGTATTGTTGATTTATCTTATGGTTCTTGTTAGAGTATAAGTATAAAAATTACTAAAAAAGCGTACCTCATATAATCTCGGGGATAAGGCCCGTAAGTTTCTACCTGACCACCGTAAATGGTCGGACTATGAGGGAAGACTGGACACAAGTGTACCCTTTGCGATGATCGTGAATGGAACTTACATACGTGCGCCTATGATCTTCTCTCATTAGAGAGTTGTTCATAGGCGCTTTTTTAATAGGAAGAAACTTGGGGAGAACAGTGACTATTAAGCAGAGAGGAAGATTGAGATGGCTGATGTAGGTGTCGTCATGGGCAGTCTATCAGACTGGGAAACGATGAAACATGCATGTACGATGTTAGAGCAATTAGGAGTGTCTTATGAGAAAGGAATTTTATCAGCTCACCGTACTCCGGAAGATATGTTCGAATATGCGGAAGGTGCCCGTGAGAAAGGGCTTAAGGTCGTCATTGCAGGTGCAGGTGGAGCGGCACACTTACCAGGAATGGTCGCTTCTAAAACAACACTCCCTGTGATCGGAGTACCGGTTCAATCCAAGTTAGATGGTTGGGACTCTTTGCTATCCATTGTCCAAATGCCTGGTGGAATACCTGTAGCAACTGTAGCAGTCGGGGCAGCGGGGGCTAAGAATGCCGGAATCCTTGCTGCTGAAATATTGGCTGTATCAGACAGGGAACTAGCGAACCGTTTACAAGACTATCGAATGGAACTGAAAGAATCTGTTGAACAAATGAGGGGGGAACTTCATGAATCAAATCTTACCTAATTCTACGATTGGAATACTTGGTGGTGGCCAGCTTGGACGCATGATGGCTCTCTCGGCAAAGCAAATGGGGTATCGGATTGCAGTACAGGATCCCGCTGAGAATGGCCCTTGCGCTCAAATTGCTGATATCCACATTCCGTATGCTTTAGATAGTATTGAAGGAGCAGAGCGACTGGCGGAAGTAAGTGATGTGATTACGTATGAATTTGAGAATGTAGATTTATCAGTAGCCAAGTATTTAGTTGGAAAAGGAAAGCTTCCTCAAGGAACGGAAGGCTTAGAAGTCACTCAAAATCGTGAGCGGGAGAAGAAACGTCTCGATCAAATCGGTATCCCAGTGGCTCCTTATCAAGTCCTCGAACACGCGGATGAAGCACTAGGAGCCGTTAATGCGATTGGCTTTCCTTGCGTAATCAAAACGATCGAAGGAGGTTACGATGGAAAGGGGCAAATGCGGTTAGGAAGCATGAATGAGCTCACAGAGGCGCAGACGTTCATTGAAGGTGTTGGAAGCTGTGTTATAGAGAGTTGGCTGCCATTCGACCAGGAAATCTCCGTCATTATTACGAGAGGAATAGACGGAGAAACGACTGTCTTCCCTGTACCTGCTAATCACCATGAACATCATATGCTTCGTGAAAGTATAGTCCCTGCTCCGGTTTCAGAAGAGGTTTTGGAGAAGGCTGAGACCTATGCAGTGCGAATAGCCGCTAATTTAAAAGTTGTAGGAACGTTTGCGATTGAAATGTTTGTCGTTGGAGAGGACGTATTCGTGAATGAAATGGCGCCTCGTCCGCACAATACGGGTCATTATACGATTGAGGCTTGTAATGTCTCTCAGTTTGACCAACATATTCGAGCCATTTGTGGGCTGCCTTTAATGAAGGTAGACACCCCTTATGCGGCAGTGATGAGGAATATTATTGGTGAGGAAGCAGAAGCGTATAGCATGAATCCGTACCGGTTTATGGATTGCCATGTTCACTTATACGGTAAAGATCTTATCAAGCCGATGAGGAAGATGGGGCATGTGACGGCATTAGGTAAAACGGTAGAAGAGGCACGAGCGAAAATCGATCAAGACCAAGTTGTTTCTGGTCAATAGGGGGTAGCGACATGAAAGGTTCCTTACTATATGAAGGAAAAGCGAAGAAAGTATATTCGTTAGTTGGTGAAGAGTACGAATTAATTCTTGAGTATAAAGATGAAGCAACAGCGTTTAATGGAAAGAAGCATCAGACATTTCGAGGAAAAGGTCGCCTTAACAATTTAATTTCAGCCCATGTTTTTTCCTATTTGAAATTAGCTGGAATTCCTACGCACTTCATTCAGACCCTTTCGGATACAGAACAACTTGTAAAGCAATCTCAGATTATCCCTCTCGAAGTTGTTGTGCGGAATGTAGCGGCAGGGAGCATGACTCGTCGTCTTGGCTTAGAAGAGGGGACTGTACTGCCTCAGCCTGTTGTTGAATTCTATTACAAGAGTGATGAACTGGATGATCCCTTCTTAAATGATGAACATGCTCGCCTGCTGGCAAAAGTAGACCAGAGTGATTTAGAGAAGATTAAAGCGTCTGCACTTAAAATTAACCGCCATCTACAGGTGATGTTCTCAGAAATTGAGCTTCGGTTGATTGATTTCAAATTAGAATTTGGACGTCTGTACGATGGCTCCATCGTATTGTCGGATGAGATTTCCCCTGATACATGTCGTTTATGGGATCAGGATACGAATCGGAAGATGGATAAAGATGTGTTCCGCAATGATATAGAAGATCTTGTAGAAATCTATGAGATTATTTTAAAACGGCTGGAGGCGATTGTTCATGTATAAGGTATATGTTTACGTAACGTTGAAAGAAGGAGTGCTTGATCCTCAAGGAACAGCGATACAAGAGTCTATGCATTCATTAGCTTACGATGAAGTAGAACGAGTGCGGGTAGGAAAGTACTTTGAACTGACGATCGAAAACACTGAAGATGTGAATCAGCGTGTCAACGAACTGTGTGACAAGTTGCTTGCCAATCCTGTTATTGAAGAATATCGCTATACCATTGAGGAGGTCGTTCCAAATTGAAGTTCGCTGTGATCGTATTCCCAGGTTCAAACTGTGATCGAGATATGTTTGAAGCGATACACACCCATGTACAAGAAGAGGTAGAGATGGTGCCTTCTTCTGCTACAGACTTGTCAGGCTATGATGCTATTCTTCTACCAGGTGGTTTCTCGCACGGAGATTATTTGCGTTCAGGAGCCATGGCGAGTGTCGCACCAGTGCTTCAGGCGGTTAAAGAAGAGGCGGGGAAAGGGAAGCTTATTCTTGGGGTATGCAACGGATTTCAGATTCTTTTAGAGGCTGGACTTCTTCCTGGTGCAATGCTTCCGAACCGGAATCTTTCATTTATCTGTAAGACAGACCGCGTGCGCGTTGTGAACCAGAAAACGGCTTTTACGAATTTATATCATGAAGAACAAATGTTGAATCTTCCTATCGCACACGGTGAGGGAAACTACTATTGCGATGAAGTTACTTATCAGAATCTCGTTATGCACAATCAAATTCTATTTACTTATGAAAAGAATCCAAACGGTTCTGTTAATGATATAGCTGGTATTTGTAATGAAGAAGGAAATGTACTGGGAATGATGCCACATCCTGAACGTGCAGTAGAATCCTTGCTAGGTTCAGAAGATGGGTTGAAGTTATTTCAGTCAATGGTAGCAAATTGGAGGGGATCTCATGTACAACACGCTTGAATTAAGCCCGTCACGCATTGAAGAAGAGCAACTATATAAAGAAATGGGACTGAGTGATTCGGAGTTCGCTTTGATGAAAGAGGTACTTGGCCGTGTTCCTAACTACACAGAAACGGGTCTTTTCTCTGTTATGTGGTCAGAGCACTGTAGCTATAAGAATTCAAAGCCGTTGTTAAAACATTTCCCTACCAAAGGACCTCGCGTCCTGCAAGGTCCAGGTGAAGGGGCGGGCGTTGTTGATATTGGTGACGGCCAGGCGGTTGTTTTTAAAATGGAAAGTCACAACCACCCTTCTGCCATTGAACCTTATCAAGGAGCTGCTACCGGTGTAGGGGGCATTCTGCGAGATGTGTTCTCTATGGGAGCCCGTCCTATCGCTTTACTGAACTCTCTTCGCTTTGGAGAATTGAGTTCTGAACGAATGAACTATTTGTTCAAAGAAGTCGTTCATGGCATAGCAGGATATGGGAACTGTGTCGGTGTGCCGACTGTTGGTGGAGAGATCCAGTTCGACCGTTGTTACGAAGGGAATCCCCTAGTTAATGCGATGTGTGTCGGATTAATTGATCAAAAAGATCTTCAGAAAGGGATTGCGGCTGGAGTTGGCAATACGGTTATGTACGTCGGGGCGCCGACGGGGCGTGATGGAATTCACGGAGCTACATTTGCTTCAGAGGAACTCTCAGATGCGTCGGCTAGCAAACGTCCTTCTGTTCAAGTGGGAGATCCCTTCATGGAGAAGCTCCTGATTGAAGCTTGTCTCGATGTCATCCACTGTGATGCTCTTGTAGGTATTCAGGATATGGGGGCGGCCGGACTCACTTCATCAGCTAGTGAAATGGCTAGTAAAGCAGGAACAGGCATTCACATGAATCTAGATCACGTTCCGCAACGTGAGGAGAATATGACAGCTTATGAAATGATGCTTTCTGAATCCCAGGAGCGAATGCTTCTTGTCGTGGAAAAAGGGCGCGAAGACGAGATTACTGAGGTCTTTGAACCATACGGATTGCATGCAAGTGTCATTGGTGAAGTGATTGAAGAAAGGGTGCTCAGATTAGAGCATGATGGCAAGATCGTAGCGGATGTGCCTGTTGATGCACTAGCTGAAGAAGCGCCTGTTTATGAACAAGAGGAACAAGAACCTGCGTATATCGAAGAATACAAGCAGATTATGTATCGCCCTGAAGTGGAGAACATGGAAGAAACGCTTGTAACGTTACTAAAGCAATCTACCATTGCAAGTAAAGAGTGGGTGTATGAACAATACGACCATATGGTGCAAACGAATACTGTGGTAGCTCCAGGTTCTGATGCTGCTGTTGTAAGGGTGAAAGGTACGAATAAGGCATTAGCGATGACCACGGACTGTAACTCTCGCTATCTTCATCTTAACCCTTATCAAGGTGGGCAAATTGCAGTAGCAGAAGCCGCTCGGAATATCATCTGTTCCGGAGGCAGGCCGCTCGCTCTGACAGATTGTTTAAATTTTGGAAGTCCTGAAGTACCAGAAACGTATTGGAAGATGAAGCAAGCGGTGCTTGGGATGAGTGAAGCATGTACGACTCTCTCGACTCCTGTAATTAGTGGAAATGTTTCGTTATACAACGAATCAAAGGGCATATCCGTTTATCCGACTCCCGTGGTGGGGATGGTCGGCTTAATTGAAGACCTTTCTCACATTACGCGCCAAAGTTTTCAAGAGCGCGGAGATCTGATCTACGTTGTGGGTGAAGCCTTACCTGAATTCAGCGGTAGTGAATTACAGAAGGTGCTTGAGGGCAATTATTTTGGTCCTTGCCCTCATCTTAACCTGGAGGTGGAAAAGCGGAGACAAGAGCAAGTGCTTTCGGCGATTCAAAAAGGATTCGTCCGTTCCGCCCATGACCTCTCAGAGGGAGGCTTAGGTGTAGCGCTTGCCGAGTCATTATTTGAACACGATCTTGGTTGTGACATTTCGATTGAAGGAGATCCGCTTACAGAACTGTTCAGCGAAACCCAGTCTCGCTACGTTCTCTCTGTTCCTGGCCAGTACCAGGAAGCATTCGAAGCGACAGTCAGCGATGCTTCTTATCTCGGTGTCGTCACCGATCATCAGCATTATTGTGTGAAACATGAAGGAGAAGATGTCATCTCTCTCTTCACGCCTGATCTTAAAAGAAATTGGAAGGAGGCTATTCCGTGCCAGCTGAAATCAAAGGGTTAAACGAAGAATGTGGAGTATTCGGTGTATGGGGGCATGAAGATGCGGCTCACCTAACCTATTATGGTCTTCACAGCCTTCAACATCGGGGCCAAGAGGGCGCCGGGATTATTGCGACAGATGGAGAGCAGCTCCGCTTAGAGAAAGGGCTTGGTCTGATTACTGAAGTGTTTCAGGAGAAGCAGTTCGACCGACTCGAAGGACATGGGGCGATTGGTCATGTTCGATATGCGACCCAAGGAGGAGGCGGGTACGAGAATGTTCAGCCTCTTGTCTTCCGCTCACAAACGGGAAGCCTTGCCTTAGCGCACAATGGAAATCTTGTGAACGCTCATGCGTTAAAGCATCAGCTTGAGGCCCAGGGGAGTATTCTGCAAACAACATCGGATACTGAGGTGGTGGCTCACCTTATAAAGAGAAGCGGCTATTTACCAATCAAAGAGCGCATCATGCAGGCACTTGCGATGTTAAAGGGAGCCTATGCTTTCGTCATGATGACAGAAGAGCAGCTGTTTGTTGCTTTAGATCCAAAAGGGTTACGCCCTCTGTCGATTGGGAAACTAGGAGATGCTTATATTGTCTCTTCTGAAACGTGTGCACTTGATGTAGTCGGAGCAGAGTATATCAGGGAAGTGGAGCCTGGTGAATTGGTTACAATTGATGAGGAAGGACTTCATTCTGATCGCTTCTCAGAACCTCTTAAACGAACGCTTTGTTCTATGGAATATGTCTACTTCTCTCGTCCCGATAGTAATTTAGACGGCGTAAATGTCCACTCGGCAAGAAAACGTATGGGGAAAGAACTGGCCAAAGAGGCTTTCGTGGATGCTGATGTTGTGACAGGAGTGCCGGATTCAAGTATCTCAGCAGCAATTGGGTTTGCAGAGCAATCTGGTATTCCTTACGAATTAGGTCTGATAAAGAATCGTTATGTTGGTCGGACATTTATCCAGCCCTCACAAGAGCTTAGAGAACAAGGGGTCAAGATGAAGTTATCTCCTGTTCGCGGCATTGTAGAAGGGAAACGCGTAGTGATGGTGGATGATTCGATTGTAAGGGGAACAACGAGCCGGCGTATTATTCAAATGCTGAAAGATGCGGGAGCGAAAGAAGTACACGTACGAATTGGCGCACCTCCTCTTAAGAACCCTTGCTACTATGGAATTGATACGTCAACAAAAGCAGAATTAATCGCCGGACATCATGGCGTTGAGGAGATCCGTGAGATGATTGGAGCGGATAGTCTTGCCTTTTTATCTGTTGAAGGACTGCAGGACGCGATTGGATTGCCTGAGGATACCTTGCGTCACGGCCAGTGCCAGGCGTGCTTTACGGGCAACTATCCTACAGAAATTTTCCCAAATACGGTTCATCCATATGAGAAAGTATAACGAGGTGATGACATGAGAGAGTTATACAAAGAAGCTGGCGTTAATGTGGAAGCAGGCTATGAAGCGGTAGAAGGGATCAAGAAGCATGTTGATCGTACAAAACGTCCTGGTGTGATGGGGAGCTTAGGTGGTTTTGGAGGCCTGTTTGATCTAGCAAAAACCTCTTATCAAAATCCTGTTCTTGTTTCAGGTACAGATGGTGTTGGAACGAAGCTGAAACTAGCGATAGATTTAGATCAGCATGATACGATAGGGATAGACGCGGTGGCAATGTGTGTAAACGATATCCTCGTCCAAGGGGCTGAACCACTATTCTTTTTAGATTATATTGCCTGCGGCCGAAATGTTCCCGCGCGAATTGAGGCCATTGTGAAGGGGATTGCCGATGGTTGTGAACAAGCCGGTTGTGCGCTTATTGGTGGAGAGACAGCGGAGATGCCAGGGATGTATAACGATGAAGATTATGATGTAGCAGGGTTTGTAGTTGGGGCTGTCGAGAAGGATGAGCTCATTACAGGAGAAGCCATTCAAGAGGGAGACCAAATCATCGGACTTTCTTCAAGTGGCATTCATTCGAATGGATATTCTCTTGTTAGGAAGTGGATCGAAGCCTATGACCTGAACCTATCCCACGATTATGATCTCTTTCCCGTGTCGTTAGGAGACACGCTTCTTACGCCGACAAAGATCTATGCGCAAGCTGTTCAATCGATAAAAGGAAAAGTTGCCATTCAAGGCATGGCTCATATTACGGGTGGCGGATTTGAGGAGAACATTCCGAGGATGTTACCGGACGGCTTAGGGGTTACAATTCAAAGGAATTCGTGGGCGATTCCACCTATTTATGATTTTCTGATGGAAAGGTCCTCTGTTTCCTCTAAAGAGATGTACAGTATCTTCAACATGGGCATTGGCATGGCTATTGTGGTTCGCGAATCCGATGTGGAAATGGCGCTTAGTCTCTTAGAAGAAGCTTTGGAAGAGGCTTGGGTAATCGGAAGCGTCACAGGTACAGAAGGAGTGGCTTACGAATGAACAGTGCTCCTGTTTCAATTGCTGTATTTGCTTCTGGGAGCGGTTCGAACTTTGAAACGCTTGTTCAAAAGGCCCGAGAAGATGAGGTCTACCATGTGGAGCTGTTAGTCTGCGATCAACCTGAAGCTTCTGTTGTGGATAAAGCGAAGCGACTCGGTATAGAGGTTTTCGCATTTCGGGCGAAAGATTATCCTAATAAAGCAACGTTTGAAGCTGCTATTCTGCAGAAACTTCATGCCAAATCCATCAAGTGGTGCGTGCTAGCCGGGTATATGAGGCTGGTAGGACCGACACTCTTAAAAGCGTATGAGGGGAAAATCTTAAACATTCATCCCTCGTTGCTTCCTGCCTTTCCGGGTAAGGATGCCATCGGGCAAGCTCTTGAGGCGAATGTGCGGGTAACAGGAGTTACTGTACACTTCGTCGATGAAGGAATGGATACAGGACCGATTGTGGAACAAGCACCGGTAAAGGTAGAAGGAGACCGAGCGAATCTTCAACGAGCGATTCAACAGGTGGAACACGAGTTGTATCCGGCCGTCGTCAAACAATGTATTAAAGGGGAGAAAGCAACATGGCAGAGAAAAAGCGTGCATTACTAAGTGTTTCAAATAAAGAGGGAATTGTTGAGTTCGCAACTCAACTCGAATCGATTGGCTATGAACTTGTATCGACAGGCGGCACAAAGCGTGCGCTAGAAGAAGCGGGGCTTTCTGTTCGATCTATATCGGAAATCACTGATTTCCCTGAAATAATGGATGGAAGAGTTAAAACCCTTCATCCAAACGTCCATGCGGGTCTCCTGGCGAAGCGGGATCAAAAAGAGCATCTTGAACAGCTGGACGAATTACATATTGAATTAATTGATCTTGTAGTCGTAAACCTTTATCCCTTCAAAGAAACGATATCGAAAGAACAGATCACAGAAGAAGAGGCCATTGAGAATATCGATATCGGCGGACCTACAATGCTACGCGCTGCGGCAAAGAACTTCGAAGGTGTGACGGTTATTGTGGATCCGAACGACTATGTGGATGTCCTTACGTATTTAAAAGAAGAGACCGTTCCTTACGGGGTTCGTAAGCAATTGGCAGCCAAGGTGTTTAACCACACAGCGAGTTATGACACCTACATTGCAAACTATTTTAACAGCCTGTTAGAAGAAGACACACCAGCGCAGCAATCCAATACGTATGAGCTTGTGCAGTCGCTCCGATACGGGGAGAATCCTCACCAAAAGGCCTCTTTCTATAGAGATCCTCTTTACAAAGGAGCATCTATTGCGAACGCAACGCAATTGAATGGAAAAGAGCTTTCCTATAACAATATCCAGGATGCGAACGCAGCCCTCTCGATGGTTCTTGATTTTAACGAACCAGCAGCGATTGCAGTGAAGCATATGAATCCGTGCGGAGTAGGAGAAGGCGAGACGGTTAATGAGGCATTCGAGCGTGCCTATGAAGCAGATCCGATCTCCATTTTCGGTGGTATTATTGCGGTGAATCGAGAAGTAGACCGCGAGACCGCTCTTCGTATGAAAGAAATCTTCCTAGAAATCGTGATCGCACCTTCCTTCTCTGAAGAAGCCTTAGAAGTGCTGAAAGAGAAGAAGAACTTGCGCTTGTTAGAACTTGATCTTAGTCAAGAAAATGGTGCATCCAAACTCGTGACAAGTGTTCGTGGCGGTGTACTCGTCCAGGATACGGATGAAGGGACGCTTAATGATGTGTCTATTACAATCCCGACAGATCGCCGTCCAACCGATCAAGAATGGGAAGACTTACAGCTGGCGTGGAAAGTGGTGAAACACGTGAAATCAAACGCGATTGTCCTTGCTAAGAATCATCGTACAGTTGGTGTAGGAGCCGGCCAGATGAACCGGGTTGGGGCAGCTAACATTGCGATTGAACAAGCGGGTGACCACTGTTATGGAGCTGCTATGGGGAGTGATGCATTCTTCCCGATGCCTGATACCGTAGAAGCAGCAGCCAAAGCGGGTGTAACCGCGATTATCCAACCAGGTGGATCAAAACGCGATCAGGATTCCATTGATGCGTGTAATGAGCATGGGATTACCATGGTCTTAACAGGCATGCGTCATTTCAAACACTAATAAGGGGTGAAGTCATGAATGTATTGGTAATAGGCCAAGGTGGCAGGGAGCATAGTATTGTTCAGAAGCTTGCTCTGAGTAGCCAAGTCGAAACGATCTTCGCAGCGCCTGGGAATGGTGGGATGACAGAGGCTGAGCTTGTGTCAATCTCAGAAACTGATCATGATTCCCTGATTGCTTTTGTGAAGGAAGCTAATATCGGCTGGACGATTGTGGGACCTGAAGTTCCTTTGCTTGAAGGTGTGGTGAATTCCTTTAGGGAAGAGGGATTGAACATATTTGGACCGACAAAAGAAGCTGCCCTTATTGAAGGAAGTAAAGCCTATGCAAAAGAAGTAATGGCTGCAAATGGAATACCAACTGGTGATCACCAGGTATTCTCCTCGATGGAAGAAGCCCTGCGTTTTATAGAAAGAGCCGAATTTCCAATCGTGATTAAGGCAAATGGACTTGCTGCTGGAAAAGGCGTGGTGATCGCTCAAGATCAACAGGAAGCTGATCAAGCCATTCGTGAGATGCTAGGCGGGGAACGGTTTGGAGAAGCTGGAGAGACTATTGTAGTGGAAGAATTCTTGGAAGGTGACGAATTTTCATTGATGGCGTTTGTTCATGGAACAAACGTTTATCCTTTGCTGCCAGCTCAAGACTACAAGCGTGCTTTCGATGACGACCAAGGCCCGAACACAGGAGGAATGGGCGCCTACGCTCCCTCTGAGAATATTCCTAGAAGTGAAGTAGACCGTGCGGTTGAAACGATCTTAAAGCCAACAGCGGAAGCCTTGGACCAAGCGGGGCGTCCGTTTACTGGGATTCTGTACGCTGGTTGCATTCTTACAAACGAAGGCGCTAAAGTGATTGAGTTTAACGCCAGATTCGGGGATCCTGAAACTCAAGTGGTGCTTCCTTTGTTAGAAAATGACTTGATGCAAGTCATCGAGGACATAGCAGACGGTCGTGACCCTCAGTTAAAATGGAAGCAAGCTTCTTGTGCAGGAGTCGTTGTCGCCTCAAAAGGATATCCCGGACCTTATGAAAAAGGGCATCCTTTGCCTAGTATGGAAGAAAACGCTCGTACGTTTTCAGTTTATGCAGGGGTGAAAAAGGATCAAGATTACTTAGTCTCAGCCGGAGGTCGTGTGTTGTTCGTTGGAGCAATCGGTTCGGGAGTGGACGAGGCAATTGAAGACGTATATAGAGCCCTTCACGCTGCGCCAAATCCGAATTTCTTCTTCCGTACAGATATTGCACGTCAGCGATCTACGTCTTTTTCTTCTGAATATAAATAAACAAAATGGCCACAATACTGCCAACAATTGTAGCAATTACAAACGTCATATCGGTTAAGTATTCCATAATATTCATGATAGCTTCACTCCTTTATAAGAGGGGCTGGCCCAAGCGTTGTAGCGCTAGGGCCAGTTTTTTTGTTGTGTTCTGGTTGATTAGGGCGATCGGAAACTGTCGTGATCTCGCCGTTAGGGGCGGGATTTAGACGTTAGAGAGCGCAATCTTGTTGTCGCGTTCTGGAATCTGGACGTTAGCGGGCTTAACTCTTCGTCTCAATCTGGAATCTAGACGTACGGCCCCCGCCTACGCTTTTCATGAAGGATTAAATGTGCTTTCTTCTTCTTCTCTTGTTTCTTGGTTGTGTTTGTTCTGTTCCATCATTGCTACGACTGGGCAGTAGCGGACGATGCCTTCGGCTACTTTCATGGATGCGAGCATGATCATCATCCAGTTGCCGTCTCTCCATGGTTTTCTTACCATTTTAGCTGTGGAGAAACAGAGCATGGTTAAGCCGAGTGTGATGCGGATCATTGCGTTGATAATACCGATGTTTGGACGTACCATTTTTTTACTCATTCCCTTCAAAACGTTAATGCAGTAAATGTTTGCGTGTGTTACGATAGTAAAAAGATGACAAGCTTTTACATTCAATAGATGGAGTGATGGACGATGAATGAACACCGTTACCGATGGCGCAATCGACAACTTCGAGAACATGTAGCAGTAGTAGATGGTGCACATGCTCCGTCGATCGTATTAACGAATGCCACGTACTTAAACGTTTACTTAAAACAATGGATAGAAGCAAATATATGGATTTACGACGATCGCATTGTCTATGTGGGAGATGCCTTGCCGGATTCGAATGAATCGACTGAGGTCGTTGACTGCACTGGACAATATCTTGTACCGGGCTACATCGAACCACATGCCCATCCGTTTCAGTTATATAATCCCCATCGATTAGCTCAATATGCATTGCAAACCGGAACAACCACGTTAATCAACGACAACTTAGTGTTGCTTTTTTTATTACACAAAAAGAAAGCGTTTTCTTTATTGGAAAACTTGAATGATGTACCAGCTTCGATGTACTGGTGGAGCCGGTTTGACTCTCAATCAGCACTTCAGCAAGAAGATCATTTTCTGAGTGATGAAGATGTTCAATCCTGGCTCGAGCATGACGCCGTTATTCAAGGTGGAGAACTAACTTCATGGCCGAGTGTACTGAAAGATGATGATCGTGTGTTGCACTGGATGCAAGAAACAAAGCGGAAGCGAAAACCGGTAGAAGGACACTTCCCGGGAGCATCTGAGAAGACATTAACGAAAATGAAGCTTCTTGGGACCGATTCCGATCATGAATCGATGACAGGGGAAGAAGTGTGGAATCGAATTCGGCTTGGGTATATGACAGCGCTCAGGTACTCATCGATTCGACCGGACCTTCCGAAGTTATTGCAGGAAATGAAGGATTGGAATATCAAGGTGTATGATCGTTTGATGATGACAACAGATGGAGCGACGCCATCCTTTTATGAGCAAGGCATTATGGATCGTTGTATTGAGATTGCATTAGAGAATGGAGTACCGGATTATGAAGCGTACAGCATGGCCTCGTACAATGCTGCAAAACACTTTGGAATCGATCACCGAATTGGGAGTATCGCCCCTGGTTGCGTCGCTCATATTAACTTTCTAAAGGACCTCGAGCATCCAACTCCGGTATCGGTGTTGGCAAAAGGGAAATGGGTGAAACAAGAAGGGCAAGCGGTTGATGGTATGACTACTTTTGATTGGGATAAGCATGATTTAAGTCCATTGCAAATTGACTGGGAGTTAACCGAACGTGATTTGCAATTTTCTATTCCTCTTGGATTGGAAATGGCGAATGAAGTCATTCTTAGACCCTATGCTGTGCAAACTGAATTATCCGGGGATTCTGTAGGTACAGATAATGAGGCCTTCTTAATGCTGATCGACCGAGATGGGAAGTGGAAAGTGAATTCAATGATTAAAGGGTTTACGCATTCACTTGGTGGTCTTGTCAGTTCTTATTCAAATACAGGCGACTTTATCTTCATTGGGAAGAATAAGTCTGATATGAAGATGGCTTTCGATCGAATGAAAGAAATCGGAGGCGGGATTGTACTGGCCCACGAAGGTGAGATTGTGTATGAGCTTCCATTACCTGTGGCTGGTATGATGTCTGATAAAGAAATGGAAACCATCATTTCAGAAGAGCAGGAATTAAAGCGCATATTAGGAAAGCATGGATATCCATTTCAGGATCCTGTTTATACGTTATTGTTCCTTTCATCTACGCATCTTCCTTTTATACGGATTACACCTAAAGGAATTATGGATGTAAAGAAGAAAGAGGTACTCTTTCCTGCAATAATGCGTTAAAATATAACTATGGTAAAGCAGTAAAGTATTCTTAAGGAAAAGGTGTGTATGGACATGCGTAAGTCGTTAGGCTGGGTGTTTTTACTCATGCTCCTTATCGTGACGGCCTGCTCGGTCGATCAAATGGCGAACAAAGCGAGCGCAGAAAAGCCTGCAGAAGGCGACGTCGAAGAACACTCAACGAAACAAGTGGAACAAACGGAGAAAGAAACGCCTGTAAAAGAGCAAGAGCCCGAGTTTGACAATATGTATCCTTTAACAGGTGAGAAAACGAATGACGATGTGAGTCATCGAATTATGGCTGTTATGGTTAATAATCATTCCTACGCCAGACCTCAAACAGGGTTGAACGATGCGGATCTCGTATATGAAGTATTGGCTGAAGGAAGTATTACAAGATTTGTAGCGTTTTATCATAGCAAGCAGCCTGAAGTGGTCGGTCCTGTCCGGAGTGCTCGCGAGTATTACTTTAACATAGCAAAGGGGTACAATGCGATCTACTTGTACCACGGGGCGGCTGAGTATATTGAGAACAAGCTAAGAGCAGGCGCAATTGATCATTTGAATGGGATGTACTATGATAATGATCGGAATTTATTTAAACGAGAGAATTTCCGCAAAGCTCCACACAATTCGTATATTCTTCTAGATGCTGTCTATGATGTAGCTAAACAAAAAGGCTATAGCGTAACGATGAATCATGAGCCTCTTCCGTTCTTAACAGAAGAAGAGATTCAGTCGCTTGATGGACAGCGAGCATCGAACGTAAAGATTACGTATTCAAACACACCTCAAGAAACAGTCACGTTCAAGTATAATCCTGAAGAAGAAACATACGCACGGTTCAATGACGGAGAAGCAACGGTAGATTATCAAACAAAAGAAGCCACTACGGTGGATAACATTTTTATTGTAGAAACGGGCCATCGGGTAATTGATAGCAAATTGCGCCGCGCCATTGACTTACAATCGGGTGGGAACGGATATCTAATCCAAAAAGGACAAGTGCAGCAAGTCACATGGAAAAACGAAAATGGCAGACTGTACCCTTTTAAAGACGGCAAAAAGCTAGGGTTCGTCCCAGGCAAAACGTGGGTCAATATCGTACCTGAACAACCAGGCTTAAGCCAATCCGTCTCAATCACCTCGCAATAACTAAAGGAGTGTCACACATGCAAATTGATAAATTAAGAGGCAAGGAATTAGACCAATTATTTAAAGCGATTCTAACAATGGAATCAGTAGAAGAATGCTATCAACTATTTGATGACCTAGCGACAATGAACGAGGTACAATCCCTTGCTCAACGTCTAGAAGTAGCTCGCATGCTTCGTGAAGGATTCACGTATCACAAAATCGAAAACGACACAGGCGCATCTACTGCAACCATCTCCCGCGTCAAACGCAGCCTAAACTATGGCAACGACGCCTACGCAATGGCTCTCGATCGCGTTCAAGAATCTGAAAAAGAAAACGAATAATGAGTAGGAAGACTACCCTTTGTGGGTAGTCTTTTTTTATGTAGAGATGGGAGAATTTTCGCGGGGGCTAGAGTCGGTTTGCATTCCGCTAGAGCCTCTCACGGGGAGCTTGAGCCATGCTTGGCAAACTTGAGCCGCTCCGCATTACGCGGGGGGTGGACTGGAGCCGGTTTTTCTTGAACTAGAGCCAGAAATGGAAAACAAGAGTCACAAATCAAGAGGAAGAGCCGGCTTTAGGATATATGAGCCGCTATTTCGGGCGCTTGAGCCAGAAAGAGAAAAAGTAGAGCCAGAACCACCTGAGTATGAGTCACTTATCTCTGACTTGAGCCGTTGCCCCCGAACTTGAGTCGCCCCACATTACGCGGGGGAACTGGAGCCGGTTTTTCTTGAACTCGAGCCAGAAATGGAAAACAAGAGTCACAAATCGAGAGGAAGAGCCGGCTTTAGGATATATGAGCCGCTATTTCGGGCGCTTGAGCCAGAACGAGAAAAAGTAGAGCCAGAACCACTTTCGTATGAGTCGCTTATCTCTGACTTGAGCCACTGCCCCCGCACTTGAGTCGCCTCCGCACTGAGCGGGGGAACTGGAGCCAGTTTTTCTTGAACTCGAGCCAGAAATGGAAAACAAGAGTCACAAATCAAGAGGAAGAGCCGCCTTTAGAAAATATGAGCCGCTATATCGGTCGCTTGAGCCAGAAAGAGAAAAAGTAGAGCCAAAACCACCTGAGTATGAGTCACTTATCTCTGACTTGAGCCACTGCCCCCGAACTTGAGCCGCTCCGCACTAAGCGGGGGAACTGGAGCCGTTTTATCTTGAACTCGAGCCAGAAATGGAAAACAAGAGTCACAAATCAAGAGGAAGAGCCGCCTTTAGAAAATATGAGCCGCTACATCGGGCGCTTGAGCCAGAAATAGAAAAAGTAGAGCCAGAATCACCCGCGTATGAGTCGCTTATCTCTGACTTGAGCCGTTGCCCCCGAACTTGAGCCGCTCCCCTCAAACTTGAGCCGCTCCCCCCGAACTTGAGCTACTCCCCCCGAACTTGAGCCGCTCCACCCAAACTCGAGCTATTCCCCCCCAAAAACATGGGCCGCACCTTCCCTATCTCTGGAAATTGTTTCACGTGTAACTTTTTTAACAATCAAATAATTAGAAAACAAAAGAGATCTAATACAAATAGACAAAAATAGTTAACAAATGATTGATTTCGATTCTAAACACAAAAGAACCCCGCATATCGACGTGGTTCGTCGGCATGCGGGGTTTTGAATGCATTTTAGTACGTTAATTGATCTTCAAGGAAGCTGCGAAGGTCGCTGATGTTCAGGCGAGTCTGTTCCATTGTGTCACGGTTACGTACAGTAACTTGACCGTCTTCTTTGGAATCGAAGTCGTACGTGATACAGAATGGTGTACCGATCTCGTCGTGACGGCGGTAACGTTTACCGATTGAACCAGCGTCGTCGTAGTCGACCATGAAGTGCTTAGAAAGGTCAGCGAATACTTCTTTCGCTTCGTCGCCTAGTTTCTTAGAAAGTGGGAACACGGCTGCTTTGTATGGAGCCACTGCTGGGTGGAACTTCATAACAGTACGGGAAGAGCCGTCTTCTAATTCTTCTTCTTCGTAAGCATCAGCAAGGAAGGCAAGAGCTAAGCGGTCTGCACCAAGGGCAGGCTCGATCACATATGGAATGTAACGCTCGTTTGTTTCCTGGTCGATGTATTTGAAGTCTTCGCCGGAGTGCTCAGCGTGCTGAGTTAGGTCGAAGTCTGTACGGGAAGCAATGCCCCATAATTCGCCCCAGCCCATTGGGAACTGGTACTCGATGTCTGTTGTGGCGTTACTGTAGTGAGATAACTCATCTTCACCATGTTCGCGCAGGCGAAGGTTTTCGCCTTCAATGCCAAGAGACTTCAACCAGTTGTGACAGAAGTTCTTCCAGTAATCGTACCATTCTAACTCTTCACCAGGCTTACAGAAGAATTCCATTTCCATTTGTTCGAATTCACGCGTACGGAAAATGAAGTTACCTGGAGTGATTTCGTTACGGAAGCTCTTACCGATTTGGCCAATACCGAATGGAAGTTTCTTACGCATAGAACGCTGAACGTTTTTGAAGTTCACGAAGATTCCTTGCGCTGTTTCAGGGCGAAGGTAGATGTCATCCGTTGCGCCTTCTGTAACACCTTGTTGCGTTTGGAACATAAGGTTGAACTGACGGATTCCTGTGAAGTTCTTCTCGCCACATGTTGGACAAGCGATGTCATGCTCGTCGATTAGCTTTTCCATTTCTTCAAATGGAAGGCCATCTACGACCATTTCTTTTCCTTCAGCTTCTAGTTTGTTCTCGATCAGTTTGTCTGCGCGGTGACGAGACTTACATTCTTTACAGTCGATCATTGGGTCGTTGAAGTTACCTAAGTGACCAGATGCTTCCCACGTTTTTGGGTTCATTAGGATCGCTGCATCAAGACCTACGTTAAGCGGGTTCTCTTGGATGAACTTTTGCCACCAGGCACGCTTTAAGTTGTTCTTTAATTCAACGCCAAGTGGACCGTAGTCCCATGTGTTCGCAAGGCCGCCGTAGATTTCAGAACCTTGGAAGATAAAGCCGCGATGCTTTGAGTGTGATACTAATTGATCCATTGTAGTTTTCTTAGACATTTGTATGTCCTCCTTTATCACTTCAAGATGTCGTCCCATAACAAATAAAAAAATCTCGTCACTGGGACAATGCCCAGGGACGAGATTAAACCCGCGGTTCCACCCTGATTGATGACTTGCTCGGTTAGCAAGCATCCACTTTATGCGTGCATACTCAGGAATGCCGTTTCTTTAAACCGTTCTCTGAGCTCGCACCGTCCTCAGATCGCTAGGGGAAGGGGGTTTAAATACTATGTTTCCGTCATCATATGATATAAACTTTTTTGTTTTCTAATAGTAGCATAGCTTTTTTTCATTCACAAGTCTACCCGGAAAAAGCCGAACTCCCTTTCGTTTTGAGGGGGGATTTTTGCTATAATGGATGAATGGAATATGGTAAACGGAGGCTAGTGCCATGTACGATATGAAAAAGTGGGAGCACGTGTTTAAACTTGATCCCAATAAAGAGATTTCAGATGAAGATTTAGAGAAAATATGTGAATCGGGAACAGATGCGGTCATTGTCGGCGGCACAGACGATGTGACGCTCGATCAAGTGTTGTCTTTGCTAGCTGGCATACGACGGTATTCGGTTCCTTGTATATTAGAAATATCCAATCTAGAAGCTATTACACCGGGGTATGACTATTATTTTATTCCAATGGTGTTAAATAGTTCAGAAAAACGCTGGATGATGGATGTCCACCACGAAGCTGTGAAAGAATATGGAGATATTACCGATTGGGATGAGATGATTGCTGAAGGGTATTGTATATTAAATCCTGAATCGAAGGCGTTTCAGGCAACGAATAGCGTCATGCCTGATGAGGAAGATGTGATTGCCTATGCCAGAATGTCTGAGCACTTGTTCCGCTTGCCGATCTTTTACCTTGAATATAGTGGGACTTACGGGGACCCAGGGTTAGTTGAGAAAGTTGGTCAAACGCTTGATCAAACCTTGCTGTTCTACGGAGGTGGCATCACGACCCCTGAACAAGCGAAGGAAATGAAAGCTTATGCTGATGTCATTGTTGTTGGAAATGTCATTTACGATAATATGAAACAAGCTTTACAAACGGTAGCAGCCGTAAAAGAACGAGAATAAAGGAGTGTCGCTCTCTTGAGCCCGTTAACAAACGACTTGCTAAAAGGATTAAACGAACAACAGCGTGAAGCCGTAAAAACGACAGATGGTCCGTTACTTCTTATGGCCGGAGCCGGAAGTGGGAAAACCCGAGTGTTGACCCACCGTATCGCTTATTTATTAGGGGAGAAAGAAGTTGCCCCGCGCAACGTGCTTGCGATTACGTTTACGAATAAAGCTGCACGTGAGATGAAGGATCGTGTTGGTGATCTTGTTGGACCAGAAGCACGAGACATGTGGATTTCGACGTTCCACTCTATGTGTGTGCGTATTCTGCGAAGAGATATTGACCGAATTGGGATTAACCGTAACTTCTCCATTCTTGATACAACCGATCAGCTCTCAGTTATTAAACAAGTATTAAAAGATTTAAACTTAGATCCGAAGAAATTTGATCCTCGTGCGATGCTTGGTGCGATTAGTACTGCGAAGAACGAACTGAAAACCCCAGAAGATTTCAGTAAAACGACGGGAAATTATTATGAGCAGCAAACAGCCGCGGTTTATGAGAAGTACCAGAAGACACTACGTAAGAATCAGTCTCTTGATTTTGACGATTTAATTATGCAGACGCTTACGCTTTTCGATCGTCTTCCTGAAGTGTTGGAGTATTATCAGCGCCGGTTCCAATATATCCACGTCGATGAGTACCAGGATACGAACCATGCTCAGTATCAGCTGGTGAAGATGCTTGCTAGTCGCTTTCAGAATTTATGTGTTGTAGGAGACTCCGACCAGTCGATTTATCGTTGGCGCGGGGCGGATATTGCAAACATCATGTCCTTTGAGAAAGACTATCCTACGTCCAAAGTGATTATGCTTGAGCAGAACTACCGTTCCACAAAACGTATTTTAGATGCGGCAAACGAAGTCATTCAGAATAACTCTGGTCGTAAGCCAAAGAACTTATGGACCGATAACGATGATGGGGAGTCGATCTTTTATTACCAGGCTCCTACAGAGCGTGACGAAGGGCTTTTCGTTACGAACAAAATTGAAGACATGGTCCGTGCGACGAAGTTTAAATATAAAGACTGTGCCGTCTTGTATCGGACAAATGCCCAGTCCCGTACGATTGAGGAAACGTTTGTGAAAGCAAATATTCCTTATCAGATCGTTGGAGGTACGAAGTTCTACGATCGTAAAGAAATTAAGGACTTGCTTGCCTATCTTCGTCTTGTTGCCAATCCTGATGATGATATTAGTTTCGGACGAATTGTAAACGAACCTAAGCGCGGTGTTGGTCGTACGTCTCTTGATAACTTACAAATGTATGCAGCGCGCCACGACCTTTCGTTATATGAAGCGGCTGGTGAAGTGGAACAGGTCGGACTTAGTAAACGGGCGACGAATGCGATTCGTGATTTCCACAAAATGATCCGTAATTGGACGCAGCAACAGGATTTCTTATCAGCGACAGATCTTGTAGAAGATGTGCTTAAGATCACAGGATACGAAGATATGTTAAAGAATGAAAATAGCTTAGAAGCGCAGAGCCGCCTTGAGAACATCAATGAGTTCTTATCGGTTACAAAGAACTTTGAAGAGCAGAATGAAGACAAGAGTCTGATTGCCTTTTTAACAGATCTTGCTCTGGTAGCGGATATCAATTCAGCTGATGAGGATCCATTCGCTGATGATAAGGTAACCCTTATGACGCTTCACTCTGCGAAGGGGCTGGAGTTCCCTGTTGTCTTCCTGATTGGCATGGAAGAAAGTGTATTCCCTCACAGTCGTTCCTTGCAGGATGAAGAAGAGATGGAAGAAGAGCGCCGTCTTGCCTATGTGGGGATTACTCGTGCTGAGCAGCAGTTATTCCTGACTAATGCAAAGATGCGTACGTTATTCGGTCGTACAAATATGAATCCAGAGAGCCGTTTCATCTCTGAGATCCCGGCTGAATTAATTGAAGGCAGAAACCAACAGCAATCTTCACCGTTTGGTGGAGGTTTCCAGGACCCTGCTCCATCAGGCTTCAATACAGGTCAACCGAAACCACCGAAGCGAAAGGCGACTACGATGAAAAAATCAGCAGCATCCGGTGCTGAGAGTGGTGATTTTGCAGTCGGTGATAAAGTCTCTCATAAGAAGTGGGGAGTAGGAACGGTTGTGAAAGTACAGGGAGAAGGGGACTCTAAAGAATTAGATATTGCCTTCCCTGCACCAAATGGCATTAAGCGCGTATTGGCTAAATTTGCCCCGATTACTAAGCAATAGCTTTGAGGTGAACGTATGAATAAAGAAGAAGCGAAGAAGAGAATTGATGAACTGCGACGTCAGTTAGAGCAATACAATTATGAGTATCATACACTTGATCAGCCCTCTGTTTCGGACCATGAATATGATAAGTTAACACGTGAGCTCATTGATTTAGAAGAAGAACATCCCGATCTGGTCACCCCTGATTCTCCTTCTCAGCGGGTAGGCGGCAAGCCTCTTGATGCTTTCCAAAAGGTTCAGCACGAAATTCCGATGCTCAGCCTGGGGAATGCCTTTGACGATCAGGAACTCCGTGACTTTGATCGCCGCGTGCGTGAAGGAGTCGACGGAGAAGACGTCAGTTACGTTTGCGAACTGAAAATTGATGGACTGGCGATTTCCTTAAAATATGAAGATGGTTTACTTGTTCGTGGTGCCACGCGAGGTGACGGGACAACGGGTGAAGATATTACCCAGAACTTAAAGACCATTAAAAGCATACCTCTTCGTATTGAGCAGCAGGAGCCGATCGAGGTGCGCGGTGAAGCGTTTATGCCACACCGTTCTTTCTTAGCGATGAATGAAGCTCGTGAAGCGAACGGAGAAGAGCCATTTGCAAACCCGCGTAATGCGGCTGCAGGTTCTCTTCGCCAGCTTGATCCAAAGATTGCAGCGAAGCGGAATTTAGATATATTTTTATATGGCGTTGGCCAGTGGGAAGCAGGCGAGCTTGAATCCCACAGTGAGCGCCTCGAGTATATGAAGTCTCTTGGATTTAAAACAAATCCAGAATGGAAAAAGTGTAACGATATTGATGAAGTGATCGACTATGTTCATAAGTGGACAGAGGAACGTCCGAACTTAAATTATGAAATTGATGGGATTGTCATTAAGGTAGACAACCTTGAGCAACAGGAAACGCTAGGGTTTACTGCAAAGAGCCCGCGCTGGGCAACTGCTTTTAAATTCCCAGCAGAAGAAGCCATTACAAAGCTTACGGATATCGAGTTAAGTGTCGGTCGTACAGGTGCCGTCACACCTACCGCTATTTTAGACCCTGTCCAGGTAGCGGGCACAACGGTAGGGCGCGCGTCTCTTCATAATGAAGACTTAATTCGTGAGAAAGATATTCGAATTGGGGACACCGTCGTTATTAAAAAAGCGGGGGACATTATCCCGGAAGTGGTGCGTGTCATTACAGAACAGCGTACCGGGGAAGAAGAACCGTTCTCTATGCCTGACGTATGTCCGGAATGCGGGAGTGATTTAGAACGTCTGGAGGAAGAGGTAGCCTTGCGCTGCATCAATCCAAACTGCCCGGCGCAGCTCCGTGAGGGACTGATTCACTTTGTATCCCGCAATGCGATGAACATTGACGGGCTTGGTGAGAAAGTAATTGCCCAATTGTTCCGTGAGAATCTTGTTCATACCATTGCTGATTTGTATAAGCTTGATAAAGATGAACTTTTACAGCTTGAGCGAATGGGGGAGAAGTCTGCAGATAACCTTCTTTCATCCATTTCCGTTTCGAAAGAGAACTCATTAGAGCGTTTGCTATTTGGTCTTGGTATTCGTTTTGTCGGATCGAAAGGTGCCCAGATGCTAGCCGAAGAGTTTGAAACGATGGACCGTTTACGTGAAGCGACGTATGAGGAACTGGTTGCGATTCAAGATATCGGGGAGAAGATGGCCGATTCCGTTGTGCGTTACTTTGAAAAAGAACCGGTTATCGAGTTAATTGATGAATTGAAAGAGCTCGGTTTGAATATGGAGTATAAAGGTCGTAAGAAAAGTGACGACGCTTTGGATTCTCCATTTTCGGGGAAAACCATTGTTATTACTGGTAAGATGGAGAATTACAGCCGAAATGACGTGAAAGCCCACGTTGAAGCATTAGGTGGTAAAGTGACAGGAAGTGTGAGCAAGAATACGGATATGCTCATAGCTGGTGAGGACGCTGGATCGAAGTATGAGAAAGCAGAGAAGCTAGGTGTTGATATCTGGGATGAAGCTCGCTTCCAATCTGCGTTACAGGAATAGGGAGAGTGGAGACGGATGAAACGGATCGCATGGATATTGAGCCTTGTCATTTTAATGGCAGGGTGCGCTCCGACCTATGATAAACAGGAAGAGAAATTAATGCAGGAAACGCAGGAGAACAGTCAGAGGGAAAAAGCGATTGTGCCGAAGTATAGTATATCTGATGAGTACTATCTTCCTCTTGTGCGTGAAGACGAGTATGTACCTAGTAAGGCCAGGGGAATTATCGTACGTCAAATCGATAATCGATTAGATATTGAAGAGATGGAAACCGGACTAAGACGTCATTCGAAAGCAGTGTATGATCCTGGTGAATACTTCTTTCAGGATGGTCAGTACTTAACCACGGATATATTAGATGACTGGCTCGACAGAAAAGAGAACTCAGACGGGAAAAATGGAACGCCGAACGGCTTAAACCCTTCCCTTAAATTGGGCGCATCTGAAGAGCAGTATCGCGATAATCCTGTCTACTTGTCTCATATCTTAGAACAAGATTTCTTTAAGAAGACGGAAGAGAATGTGGTCGACCTAAAAGGGATCTCAATCGGACTTGCGATGAAATCTCAGTATGAATTTCAGGTAGAGAAGTGGGGCGCATCTTATTATGAGGAAATCCCACGAGATGAGTTGCTTACCCAAGGGAAGAAGATGGCTCAGAAGGTGTTAGAACGTCTTCGGAAAATGGAAGACCTTCAAGATGTACCGATTATGATTACAATTTATCAGCAAGAGGCGAAGTCATCTGTGGTGCCAGGAAACTTCGTGGCGAAAACGACAGTTGAAGGAAGTGACATGAAGATTAGTAAATGGGAGACGGTGGATGAGAAATACGTTTTATTCCCTTCTGATGAAGCGGAGCAAAACTACAAGAAAGAATACGAGGACATGGTGGATTTCCAAAACGATGTCGCCAACTACTTCCCGAACTATATCGGAGTAGTAGGGAAAGGCTTCTATAAGAACGGGGAACTGGTCAATATGGAAGTCACGATCCCGATTGAATTTAAAGGAAAAGCCGAAATTGTCTCACTCACCCAATACGTCTATTCTCTCATTATGGAGAACTTCCCGAACTACTTCGGAATTGAAGTGAAAATCGAATCACATGAAGGACAGGAAAGTCTCATCGTCCGAAAACAAGGCGAAGACAAACCCTTCGTCCACATCTACGACAAATAACAAGAAAAGGACACCGCCTAAAGCGCTGTCCTTTTCTTTTATGCTGTAGAGGACCGCTGGGTGTCTGACACCCTTTAGTACTGTGCAGATACATAGAGTGTCTGGCACGCTTTACTCTGTTGCAGTGATTCCTTTATCTCACGACGGTTCAGTCTATACGTTGCTACCCGGACGCTTGCGCTTTTGAATATAGGCGCATGCCTATTTACTTTTTCTTTTAGAATATGTTAGAATTTTTTATAAGATTAAAACCGAGTAAACTTATAAGGATTGTATAAATTTACCCCAATGAGGTGAAGGGTATGGGAAGAGAGTTTATTGATTTGTTTGATGGTTGGGCTGCGTCTTATGATCAGACCGTGTCTGGGGAGGACGTTGAATATAAAGAAGTATTTGCAGATTACGATGGGATCCTGGACGCTGTCGTTGATCATACAAAGGGTCCAAATGTTATGGAATTTGGCGTCGGCACTGGCAATTTAACGAAGAAGTTGATTAACCGGGGGCATTCTGTAATTGGAATAGAGCCGTCTTCGGAGATGTTGAAGATTGCACAGATTAAAGTACCAGATGCAAAGGTGTATGACGGAGACTTTATTGAGTTCCCAAAACCTGAGGTTCAGGTCGACTCTATTGTTAGCAGTTACGCATTTCACCACCTCACAGATGAGGAAAAGGAAATGGCGATTAGTAAGTACAGCCATTTATTAAAGAAAGGGGCGCGGATTGTTTTCGCTGATACGGTTTTCGAAACGCAAGCTTCAAAAAGGAGAGCCATTGAAACAGCTATTGCATCGCACTATAACAATCTCGCTGATGATCTGTCCGCTGAGTATTATACGGACATTCCGACACTGCAAAGAATCTGTAAGAAATATGACTTTGAAGTACTGTTTGAGCAGAAGAATAAATATGTTTGGGTAATGGTAGCAGAGAAAAAATAAATTCAATAAAAAAGGGAGAGGTTTATCCATGCCAATGAACGTAGAAAGTTTTAACTTAGATCACACAAAAGTCAAAGCACCATATGTACGCTTAGTTGGAATTACAGAAGGACCAAAGGGAGATAAGGTATACAAATACGATCTTCGCGTTAAGCAACCGAACAAAGACCATATGAACATGCCTGCTCTCCATTCGTTAGAGCACATGCTGGCTGAGTTCAGTCGTAACCACCATGATCATATCTTAGATATTGGTCCAATGGGATGCCAGACTGGTTTCTATATTGCCGTATTAAATGACGGAAGTTACGAAAATGTTCTAACAGTTATTGAAAATGCATTAAAAGATATCCTAGAAGCTACTGAAGTGCCGGCTTGTAACGAAGTGCAGTGTGGATTTGCTGCTAGTCACAGCCTAGAAGGAGCGAAGCAGCTGGCTCAGGAACTGCTAGAAAAACGAGATGAATGGACAGAGGTTTTCGCTGAACAACAATAAGGAGCGAACAATATGCAGTACGTTACAAGCATTCAACAACTCATTGGTCACACCCCTCTTATGGAACTCCGAAATGTAGGAGTTCCTGAGGGTGTGCGCCTCTTTGCAAAGTTAGAGTATTTCAATCCAGGGGGGAGCATTAAAGATCGGCTCGGTCAGAAATTGCTCGATCATGCTCTAATGTCAGGTGAATTAAAGCCGGGAGGCACCATTATTGAACCTACAGCTGGTAATACAGGAATAGGATTAGCTCTCGCCGCTATAGGTCGAGGGTTTCGAGTGATGTTCGTTGTCCCGCAGAAATTTAGTATGGAAAAGCAGACTCTTATGAAGGCGTTAGGGGCAGAAATTATTAATACTCCAACGGAAGATGGCATGAAAGGCGCGATTGAAAAGGCGCAAGAACTGGCTCAAGAGTTAAATGCCTTTTGTCCGCAACAGTTTGATAATGAAGCAAATCCAGAAACCTATTATGAAACGCTGGGTCCTGAAATCTATGATTCTCTTGATGGCAAAGTAGATGTATTCGTAGCAGGTGGCGGTACTGGCGGAACATTTATGGGAACGGCACGTTTTTTGAAAGAGCAGAATCCTTCTATTAAAACCGCGATCGTGGAGCCAGAAGGTTCTATTCTAAACGGGGGAGAAGCGGGGTCCCATCGTACAGAAGGAATTGGAATGGAGTTTCTGCCAAGGTATATGGACACGGACTACTTTGACAGCATCCATACGATTTCTGATCTTGATGCTTTCCGCGCGGTGAAGGTGCTAGCGGAGAAAGAAGGATTGCTCGTGGCGAGTTCTTCTGGGGCGGCTTTTGTAGCGGCAATGAAAGAAGCGGAGCAAGCGAAGCCAGGCACGCATATTGTAACGGTATTTCCAGACAGCAGTGAACGTTATTTAAGCCAAGGAATTTATGAGGAGTGAGCATATGAGAAGGAAAACACAACTAATACATGGTGGTATTACAGGTGATGACCAAACAGGGGCCGTTTCTGTTCCGATCTATCAGGTAAGTACGTACAAACAAGACGGCGTCGGGAAACACAAAGGATACGAGTACTCGAGAACAGGAAATCCAACGCGACATGCACTAGAAGAGCTGATTAAAGACTTAGAAGGTGGGCATGCCGGATTTGCATTTGGGTCTGGAATGGCTGCTATTACGTCTATTCTTATGATGTATAAGAGTGGAGACCACCTTATCATAACGGATGATGTGTACGGAGGAACTTATCGCCTTCTTTCTGGTGTGCTTAGTCGTTTTAACCTTGATGTGACATTTGTAGATACTTCTGATGTTGATCAGATTGAAGAGGCCATTCGTCCAAATACGAAGGCGGTGTATGTAGAAACGCCAACGAACCCTTTGCTTAAGATTACAGATCTTGAAGCAGTATCTCGTCTCACGAAAGAAAAAGGGTTTACTTTTATCGTTGATAATACATTCAGTACTCCTTATTGGCAGAACCCAATTGAGAAGGGTGCGGACATTGTGCTTCATAGCGCAACAAAGTATCTGGGTGGCCATAGTGATGTGGTAGCAGGCCTTGTTGTCGTGAACTCCGAACAGCTAGCAGAGGAATTGCATTACGTACAGAACTCAGCAGGCGCGGTATTAGGACCGCAAGATTCCTGGTTACTAATGAGAGGAATTAAAACGTTAGGCATTCGTATGGAAGAAATCGAATCGAATACCCACGCGTTTGTATCGTTCCTTCAAGAACACCCGGAAGTGACAACGATCTATTACCCTGGTTTAAAAGACCATACTGGGCACGACATCCATGCCCTCCAGGCTAGAGGAGCAGGCGGCATGATTTCCTTTGATGTCGGAAGTGATGAGAATGCGGAGAAGCTGTTACAGAACTTAAAGTACTTTACACTAGCAGAAAGTTTAGGCGCTGTAGAGAGCTTGATCTCTGTTCCGGCAAAAATGACTCACGCTTCTATTCCGAGTGAGCGCAGGGCTGAATTAGGAATTACGGACGGACTTGTTCGGGTATCTATTGGACTTGAAGATATAGAAGATTTAAAAGAGGATTTTGTGCAGGCATTGAAAGGTGAATAACTAGAATAAGAAGCTCAGAGATTGATCTGGGCTTCTTTTATAATTTAAAAAAAGATGTTTTATTTCTCATGAGAAAGGGTAATTAAAATAGCTGTAAGAAATACAAATGTCGCTATTAGGATTTTTTTCTAAAAAAAGATAAAAATGACAAAAGTTCTAGATTTAATTTTATAAATTATGATGAATACATATAGGCAATTCTATTTATATTATTACATATGCAACAAAATGATGTATAATAATACAAAATAATACGAAGAACTTATTAATCACAATGTTCTGATAATTTCTTTATGTTATAGTACTTGTTGTATATCAATTGCGAATTCTTTATGCTTACCATACATTACTTGTCAGAATTATAAGAAAAATGTATGGTATTGTATATAAAATGCATTGAAAAGGAGGGGGCGTCGAATGTTAACAACTGCAACATGGATGTGGCTCTTTATTCCCATGCCGTTATTAATTATCCTATCAACCATTACTTTATTTACTGGAAGGAGAGAATAGAACTTAATGAATATAGCTACGTTAATTACGTTTATCGTTTATTTATTAGGAATGCTTTTAATTGGTGTTATTGCATCAAGAATGACAAATGACCTATCCGATTATGTGTTAGGTGGTCGACGCTTAGGACCAGGTGTTGCTGCGTTAAGTGCAGGGGCTTCTGATATGAGTGGTTGGCTATTGCTTGGTTTACCAGGTGCTGTTTATGCTTCAGGTCTATCTGCTGCATGGATTGGGATTGGACTAGCCATTGGTGCTTATTTAAACTGGCAGTTTGTTGCACGTCGCCTTCGTGTCTACACAGAAGTTGCGAACGATTCCATTACAGTACCGGACTTCTTAGAAAATCGCTTCCATGATACATCACATATTTTACGTGTGATCTCCGCACTTGTAATCTTATTCTTCTTCACCTTCTACACATCCTCAGGTATGGTAGGTGGAGCTAAATTATTTGCTGCATCCTTTGACATGGGGTATAACCAAGCCCTTTGGATTGGTGCGATTGTTATTATCTCGTATACCTTCTTAGGTGGTTTCCTTGCGGTAAGTTGGACAGACTTCTTCCAGGGAATTCTGATGTTTGTTGCTTTACTTGCTGTACCAATCGTTGCAATCAGCGAACTTGGTGGATGGAATGAAGTTGTAACCATGGTAAGTGAGATTGATGCAACGCGTCTTGATATGGTTAAAGGTGTTGGAGTCTTAAGTGTTATCTCATCCCTTGCCTGGGGACTTGGTTACTTCGGACAGCCGCACATCTTAACTCGTTTTATGGCGTTACGTTCTCCTAAAGACGTGCCAAAAGCTCGTTTCATCGGTATGACTTGGATGATTCTTGGTCTTTACGGCGCAATCTTCACAGGTCTTGTAGGTATCGCTTATGTAGCCAATGGCGGTACAGCAGGAGAGCTTGCTGACTTAGGTGTTAAAATCGTTCAACAAGATGGATTAAGCATGATCCCGGACTCAACTGAAGCTGAGAAGATCTTCATTGCGTTCTCACAGATCTTGTTCCACCCTATTATTGCAGGTATCTTACTAGCAGCGATCTTGTCTGCGATTATGAGTACCATTGACTCTCAGCTGCTTGTGTCTTCATCAGCAGTAGCAGAGGACTTCTACAAAGCAATCTTACGCAAGAACGCTTCTGAGCGTGAACTTGTATGGGTTGGTCGTATTTCAGTAGCCGTGATCGCCCTATTAGCGATTGCTCTAGCATACGGTGCACAAAGCTCTGTACTTGAGCTTGTAAGTTACGCTTGGGCAGGATTTGGTGCCGCATTTGGTCCAATCATTCTCCTAAGCCTGTTCTGGAAAGGTCTTTCTCGTAACGGTGCGGTAGCTGGTATCCTTGTAGGTGCTGCTACAGTCGTTGTTTGGGGAGATTGGTTAAACCCTGTTGAAGGTAAAGACTGGACAAATATCTTCGGTCTTTACGAAATTGTACCAGGATTTATCCTTTGTACAGTTGTTGCTATTATCTTTAGCGCAGCAGGTGGCGGACCATCTAAAGAAATTCAAGCTGAATTTGATAAAGCAAATAGCTAATTGTTTGATGAGAGCCTCTTCTTTTAAGAAGGGGCTCTTTTTATAGCTCTTTCCGTTATAGTATAGGGATAAACATTTTGTCGCCAGATAGTGTGGGGTCTACGTCGGACTTCCTCATTCTCACCCCGCCTGCGCTTTTCTGGTTGCTTTTCTTAGCAGGAAGATTGATTATATCCCTTAGTTTTTGGTATTATCATTATTATGTGATGTTCGATACGAATGGAGGTTAAAGGATGTCTAGAATTAGTAAAGAGCAAGTGAAACACGTGGCTCATTTAGCGCGTTTACACGTTTCTGAAGAGGAAGCGGAGCGTTTCACGAAACAGTTGGATGATATTATTTCGTTTGCGGAGCAATTAAACGAGTTGGATACAGAAGGGGTCGAGCCTACGACACACGTTCAGGACCTTAAGAATGTAATGCGTAAGGACGAGCCGAAGAAGTGGATTACACAAGAAGAAGCGCTTAAGAATGCGCCAGAAACGCAAGATGGTCAAATCCGTGTACCATCTATTTTGGAATAGGAGGGTGACGAATGTCTCTTTTTGATTATAAATTATCAGATCTTCAAGAAATGCTACATAAGAAAGAGATCAGCGTAAATGATCTTCTGGATGAAGCATATAATCGCATCAGCGAAGTAGACGGAGACGTGAAAGCCTTCATTACGTTAAATGAAGAAACTGCTCGTGCTCGTGCGAAAGAATTAGATGAATTAAGAGGTACGCCAGAAGGACGCGGCCTATTATTCGGTATGCCAATTGGTGTAAAGGATAACATCGTAACGAAAGGGCTTCGTACTACAGCTGCCAGCCAAATTTTAGATAACCTAACAGATCCATTATATGACGCAACCGTTGTGCAAAAGCTTGATGCCGCTGAAGCGATTAACGTTGGTAAGTTAAACATGGACGAGTTCGCAATGGGTTCTTCCAATGAAAACTCAAGCTACTATGCAACCCGTAACCCTTGGAATACAGACTATGTACCAGGTGGTTCTAGTGGTGGTTCTGCAGCAGCGGTCGCAGCAGGTGAAGTGCCGTTCTCATTAGGCTCTGACACAGGTGGTTCCATCCGCCAACCAGCAGCGTATTGTGGTGTTGTAGGTCTTAAACCGACGTATGGCCGTGTGTCTCGTTTCGGTCTAATTGCTTTCGCATCTTCTCTAGATCAAATTGGTCCATTAACTCGTACGGTTGAGGATAATGCGTACATTCTAGAGACGATTGCAGGCCTTGATCAGATGGACTCTACTTCTGCAGACATTGAAGTACCAAAATACACAGAAGCTCTTACAGGTGATGTAAAAGGCCTTAAGATCGGTGTACCGAAAGAATACCTTGCTGAAGGTGTTTCTGAGGAAGTAAAAGAGGCCGTTCAAAAAGCTCTAAAAGTATACGAAGATATGGGCGCGACGTGGGAGGAAGTTACACTACCTCACTCTAAATATGCTCTTTCTACGTATTATCTACTAGCTTCATCTGAAGCATCTGCTAACCTTGCACGCTTCGATGGTGTTCGTTATGGTCGTCGTTCTCCAAATGCTGAGAATATGCTTGATATGTTCAAACTATCCCGTAGTGAAGGCTTTGGTGACGAAGTGAAGCGTCGTATTATGCTTGGTACATTTGCGCTAAGCTCTGGTTACTACGATGCATATTATAAGAAAGCACAACAAGCTCGTACGCTCATCAAGAAAGACTTTGACGATGTACTAGCGGATTACGATGTCATCATTGGACCAACAACGCCAACACCAGCCTTTAAAGTAGGCGAGAAGACAGAAGATCCACTAACGATGTATGCGAACGATATCCTAACGATCCCTGTAAACCTTGCAGGTGTTCCAGGAATCTCTGTACCATGTGGGTTCTCTAAAGATGGACTTCCAATTGGTCTTCAGATTATTGGTAAGCACTTCGATGAAGCAACGGTTTACCGTGCAGCACATGCTTACGAACAGGCGACTGATTTCCATACACAAAAGCCAAGCCTGGGAGGTGCGAAGTAATGAACTTTGAAACAGTTATTGGTATTGAAGTACACGTTGAGCTAAAGACAGCTTCTAAAATCTTTAGCCCGAGCCCGAACATGTTCGGTGACCAGCCGAATACAAACGTGAACCCAATCGACTTAGGGTACCCAGGTGTTCTGCCTGTCCTAAACGAAGAGGTTGTCAATTACGCAATGAAAGCTGCGATGGCATTAAATTGCGACATCGCTACTCATACAAAGTTTGACCGGAAGAACTACTTCTACCCGGACAACCCGAAAGCGTATCAAATCTCTCAATTTGATCAGCCGATCGGTGAGAATGGGTATATCGACATCGAAGTAGACGGCAAGACAAAGCGTATCGGAATTACGCGTCTTCATATCGAAGAAGATGCTGGTAAATTAACGCACAGTGACGACGGCTATTCCCTAGTCGACTACAACCGTCAGGGTACACCGCTTGTTGAGATCGTTTCTGAGCCAGACATCGCTTCTCCTGAAGAAGCTTATAAATACCTTGAGAAACTGAAGAACATCATTCAATACACTGGCGTATCTGATTGTAAGATGGAAGAAGGTTCTCTTCGTGCCGATGCGAACATTTCGATCCGTCCAATTGGTCAGGAAGAATTCGGTACGAAAACTGAGCTTAAGAACTTAAACTCCTTCTCCTTTGTTCAAAAAGGACTAGAGTTTGAAGAAAAGCGTCAGCAGAAAGTACTTGAATCAGGTGGCGAGATCCTTCAAGAAACGCGCCGTTTCGATGAAGCGACGAAAGAAACGATCCTGATGCGTGTCAAAGAAGGTTCGGATGACTACCGTTACTTCCCAGAGCCAGACCTTGTACCTCTTTACGTGAGCGAAGACTGGAAAGAGCGCGTCCGTGCTGAGATTCCAGAGCTTCCAGATGCTCGTAAAGCTCGTTACATTAATGAACTTGGCTTACCTGAGTACGACGCAATGGTTCTTACAAACAATAAAGAGCTATCTGACTTCTTCCAAGAAACAATTGATGCTGGGGCAGATGTGAAACAAGCATCAAACTGGATGATGGGTGAAGTATCAGCTTACTTGAACAAGCAACAGAAAGAACTATCAGACGTTGCGTTAACACCTGCTAATCTTGCTAAGGTCATTAAGCTAATTGAAGATGGCACCATTTCTTCTAAGATCGCGAAGAAAGTATTCGCTGAAACTGTAGAAAATGGAACAGAGCCAGGACAATACGTGAAAGACCAAGGCATGGGTCAGATTTCTGACGAAGGACAGCTACGTGAGATCATCACAGGCATACTTGATCAGAATCAGCAATCAATTGAAGACTATAAGAACGGAAAAGACCGTGCGCTAGGCTTCCTTGTTGGTCAAACGATGAAAGCGACTAAAGGACAAGCGAATCCACCAATGGTGAACAAGATTATCGTTGAAGAAATGGATAAGCGCTAAAAAAGATAAACATCGCATGAAAGCACGCTGCTACAGCGTGCTTTTGTGTGGGTTGTAAAAAGGAAAATAAGCCTAATAGGAAAAACTTTTCAAATGAATGAAAAAGGTTTATGATGATGTAAGGAAAAACAGGCTTGGATGGGGGAAGGACCTATGAAACGTGCTCGAATTATATACAATCCCACGTCAGGCAGGGAAGCTGTAAGAAAAGAGCTCCCTGATATCATGCAACGCTTTGAGCAAGCAGGTTATGAAACGTCGACACACGCAACGACGTGCGCTGGAGATGCAACCAATGCAGCCAAAATCGCCGTAGAGCGTAAGTTTGATGTGGTGGTTGCAGCAGGTGGAGATGGGACGATTAATGAAGTCATTAATGGTCTCGCTGAACATGAACACCGCCCGAAAGTCGGGATTATTCCAGTCGGAACGACGAACGACTTTGCGCGAGCGCTTTGTGTTCCGCGTAATGTAAAAAAAGCAGTTGATGTGATTCTGGATGGATTCTCAAAAGAGCTGGATATTGGCCGGGTGAACGACCAGTACTTTATGAATATCGCAGGTGGCGGTAAACTAACGGAACTGACGTATGAGGTTCCAAGTAAATTAAAAACGATGCTGGGGCAACTCGCTTATTATCTGAAGGGCGTTGAAATGATCCCTTCCATTCGTCCAACGTCTGTTGAGATCGAATATGATGGGAAGTACTTCGAAGGCGAAGTGATGGTATTTCTCGTGTCGAACACGAATTCAGTTGGTGGATTAGAGAAGCTAGCACCAGATGCGGAGATGGATGATGGCATGTTTGATTTGCTGATCATTAAGCGCGTCAATCTGGCTGAACTGATTCGTCTCGCTTCACTTGCGATGAAAGGGAATCACATCAGTGACCCGAACGTGATCTATACAAAAGCAAACCGCATTAAAGTTCATACGAACGAGAAGATGCAGTTAAATATTGACGGGGAATATGGCGGATTATTGCCCGGGGAATTTGTCAATTTATATCGCCACTTGGAATTCTTTCTCCCAAGAGATCGATGGGACGAGGAATAAGGAAAAGGAACGGCTCGGATTTTGTCACAATGGCAAGATTCAGAGTCGTTTGTTATTCTGTTTGATTCCTTTCGGAAATGGTAAAACTAATGAACATTAAGCTGATTCCATTCAGCAATCTGAACGGCAAAGGAAGATGTGAATGTCTAAGCCAGCACCACCGGTACAGAAGAATGACACCATCGAAGTGACATTCGAGGACTTAACGCACGAAGGAAATGGCGTCGGCAAGATCGACGGCTACCCGCTCTTCGTCCCTTATGCTCTACCAGGTGAAACAGGAAAAGTAAAAGTGATTAAAGTAAAGAAGAACTTCGGATTCGGTAAACTACTAGACGTAACAGAAGCAAGCCAGGACCGCGTCGACCCGCCTTGTCCCGTTTATGTGCAGTGCGGAGGCTGTCAGCTTCAGCATATGAGCTACCAGCTGCAGCTTGATATGAAACAAAAGCAAGTCAAAGACGCCATGCATAAGATCGCGCACTTAAGCGACGTCCCCGTCCACCCAACGATCGGGATGGAAGATCCGTGGTACTACCGCAACAAAGTGCAGATCCCTGTCGGACAAGACGGCGAGCGCCTGAAAGCCGGTTTCTACCGTAAACGTAGCCACGAAATCATTGAAATGGATACATGCATGATTCAAGACGAGCACAATAACCGGATGGTCGAAGCTGTCCGCCGCATTGCGGAGAAGTACGGCGTTGAAGCGTATAATGAAGAAAAGCACCGCGGCGTCCTGCGTCACATTATGGTCCGCACCGGCCAGACAACAGGTGATGTGATGGTTGTGATGGTGACTCGTACGAAGCAGTTGCCATACGCTGAACAAATTGTCGAAGAGATCCGTGAGACGTATCCGAATGTGAAATCAATTGTCCACAACGTCAACTCGAAGAAAACAAACGTCATTTTAGGCGACAAAACGACTGTCTTATACGGAGACGACTACATCGTCGATCGTATTGGCGATATCGAGTTCAAGATTTCACCAAAATCGTTCTACCAGGTCAACCCGGTTCAGACGAAGAAATTATATGACCAGGCTCTAGCCTATGCGGACCTAAAAGGCCATGAAACGGTCATCGACGCCTACAGTGGTATCGGTACGATTTCCCTCTTCCTAGCTCAACAAGCGAAGAAGGTATACGGAGTAGAAATCGTTGCCCCAGCTGTGACGGACGCGAAGAAAAACGCAAAACTGAACGGGATGAACAATGCTGAGTTCTTCGTAGGTGAAGCCGAGAAAGTATTCCCGTGGTGGAAGAGCCAGGGCCTTGATCCTGATGTGATCGTGGTCGATCCACCGCGTAAAGGCTGCGATGAAGAGCTATTGAAGGCGATGATTGAGATGCAGCCAGAGAAAATCGTTTATGTATCTTGCAGCCCATCAACACTAGCCCGCGACCTTCGCATTCTAGAAGACGGTGGATTTGAGACCCAGGAAGTACAGCCAGTGGACATGTTCCCACAGACCGGTCATATTGAGAATGTAGCTTGGTTGAAAAGAAAATAATACAAAAGACAAGAGTCCCGAGAGTTTGTCCATTCTCGGGATTTGTTTTATAAATGAAGGTGGTCTTTACAATGATAAACAATGATCGATTAATCCGATTGCGATATGCGCTCGACTTAAAGAATGACGAAATGGTCGAGATCTTTAAACTCGGTGACATGTCGGTAACAAAAGAAGAAGTAGGTGAAATGCTTACTAAACCAAATGATAGTGACCTGGAGGAAGCGGAAGAGACGGTCGATGATGAAACGGTAGAGCGCTTCTTAAATGGATTGATTATTTATAAAAGAGGCAAGCAAGAACCGAAACCAGGCCAACCGGAGCGCCCAGCGCTTTCAGGGGATGAGTGGATCAACAATGTTATGTTAAAGAAGTTGAAGATTGCTCTTAAGCTGACGAGTGAAGATATGCTTGATATCTTTGATAAAGCAGGAGTTCCTGTGACAAAGGGGCAGCTGAGTGCTTTATTAAGAAAGAAGGGGCATAAGCATTATAAGGATTGTGGGGATAAGTTTGCGCGGAGCTTTTTGAAGGGACTTACGGTTAGGTATAGGGGATAAATGAAATGATTTAGATTAACTTATTATTATCCCTCTATGCTCTGAATTGTAACGCTGTAGCTATACTTTCCCAATACTTGAGATTTCCTTCGTTCTTTATCGGTGGATAGTTAAGAGGGGAGGAAGTTTTGGATAAAAAAAGAGAAAACAGTATATTAGTAATGAACAAATTATTTTTACATCTATTGTAATACGATAGGGCTATATATAAAATAAGAACTAAGTATAAAAAAAGTAAGACGAATGAGGTGGATTGAGTGGGGATTAAACTCTTCCATAAAACACAAAGAGACTTAGCTTCATCAATAAATCATGTGATCGATCGATATTGGGATAACGAGATTGAAGAAGACCAAATGATGGGGCTAGTAAAGACTCTTTATAACAACAATGATACTAAGTTTTTAAAGAATGGGGACTTTACAACAGTCTTAAAGCAACAATGCGGTAAACGAAGATTAGAAGTCGTAAACAAAATTCTCTCCAACCGTGATAAATGTGATGGAAAGAGAATGTAGGTGAAAAATATGCAATATTCGGCCGGTTTTACGAAAGAAAAATGGTCAGAACATGAGATGTATATCGTTATTGAACTCATGAAGCAAAATAAAACAAAGATTGAAATATTAGATGAAGTAACTGAGAAGAATCTATTCCAGTTGCGAAGCCCAGTCAGTATAAAGAATAGATTTAACATGGTTTATAGACGAGCAGCAGTCTTAGGTGATGAATTACAGCAACATTTTCTAAATGCAGTAGATTACGACCGGAGAGCTTTGACATTGTATTCTTTTTTACAGGTATATCGCGTCCCTTTAGAGTTTTATTGGGAAAGAATCGTCTATAAATATGAACTTCAAGAGTCGTTGTATGCTAATGACTTTCATTATTTCTTTGAAGAAAAGGCTAACAGAGACGAAAAAGTTCGTAACTGGAGAGCTGAAACGGTTAAGCGTCTTATTAGGTCATTAAACTTGTTCTTTAAAGAAGCCAACATGATTGAAAAAGTGGATCAAACAAAATATTCAATACATCCGATACATATGACTCAATCCTTAAGAACGTATTCTGAGAAGAATGAACCTTTATTATACTCTTTTACAGTCCTAGAGAAGGTGAATAAATCATGAAATCGACTTATGAACGTTTAGAGCAGATGGAAAAAAGGGTCAACCAGGAAGGTTTTACCAATCCTAAAGGCATTGGAAGTGATATTCCTCATTTTGTGCTGGATTACCCCCCGCAAGATGAGTTGCAAGTACGTGTCTATTTAAAAAACATGTTGAAACGTACCAAAGTGAATATTAAAGAAGTGAACTTATTTGAATTTTTACTCTCCTTTTTTGAAGAGGATGAAATGGAAGAATTGTATGAAGTGGCTGAAGAGGAAGGTCTAGCTGGGTTAAATGATGTAATCGAGCCAATTCTTAACGAGGGTAATACAATGATTCAGCAATTCAAAGATATGACAGAAAAAGCAGAGTTGATTTTCATTACTGGCGTTGGTACAGCACATCCTTTTCTTCGATCGAGCCAATTATTAAAAGCTATTTCAAGTAAAGGGTACAAAAAGCCTATCGTACTTTTTTATCCAGGGGAATTTACAGGATTAAGGTTGAAGTTATTCAGTATTCTGGATTATGAAGATGACTATCAACTATCTCGAATTTCATGAGGAGGGGAAAATGATGCAGATTAAAGATATATTTGAAAAAGATATATTTCGTCCAATTAATAACGTCGTTCAGGCTGAACAAGTAGAAGAGGATGTAGTGGAAACGGAATTGGATGAATACGTCCTGACCGAAGAAAGTGAGCATTATCTTGAGAGATTTTATAAGAATTATTTAGCTGTCTATAATCAACCATCAACAAAAGTGGGGGTATGGATTTCAGGTTTCTTTGGATCTGGTAAATCACATTTCTTAAAGATACTATCTTACTTATTACATAATCAGACAATTGCAGGTAAAACACCTGCTGATTATTTTGAAAATAAGACCGAAAACCAGAATCTTTTAAACATGATGCAGCAAGTATCTGAGAAAAAGTCGGATGCATTATTATTTAATATTGATTCACGTTCTACATCTTCTTCTAAGGATTCAGAAAAAGAGCGTATTATTGAAGTGTTTTTGAGAGTGTTTAATAATCATTTAGGATATTCAGATACCTTATGGGTTGCTGAGATGGAACGCCAACTAGATAGTGATGGGAAATACGAAGAATTCAAACAAACAATCTATGATCAAAACGATAAGTCTTGGGAAGAACTCCGTTTGAAGATTTTATTACGTAAAAGAAAAGTTATAAAAGCTCTTGAAACAGTAGGTTATGACCAAGATACGGCGGAAACATTCTTTGATATGAATAGAGAATGGTTTGCTATTGATGCTCAACGAGTTGCTGAGCTCGTTGCAGATTATTGTAAGAGTCAGGGGCCAGATTATCGTATTGTTTTCCTTGCGGATGAAATCGGGCAGTATATCGGAAACAACACAAGCTTAATGCTTAATCTACAAACAATTACAGAAAAACTAGGTGATTTATGCCAAGGGCAGGCATGGGTAATTGTGACATCACAGGAAAAACTAGAATCCACGGTTTCTGATCTCGATAGTACGAAAGACTTTTCTAAAATCCAAGGACGCTTTGAGACAAAAATTAACTTGTCCAGTGCGAATACAGATGAAGTAATCAAAAAGCGTCTTCTGGAGAAAGAACCAGTTGGTGCAGATACACTAAAGACTATTCATGACCAAGAAGGAAAACTGATTCATAATCGTCTGGCTTTTGATACAAATAATACTCAATTGCGTTCCGGGTACCGGAATATCGAAGAATTCGTTTCCTTTTATCCATTTGTTCCTTATCAAATTGAGTTACTCCAGCTAGTCTTCACCAAAATCCGTAACCTGGGTGAAGGTGGACAGCACACCTCCCGCGGTGAACGTTCCTTACTTAAAGCTTTCCAGGAAGCGGCTCAGTTAAATGCTGAAGAAAATGTAGATAATATGGTTACCATGGCAGAATTTTATCCTTCTATTCGTGATTATTTGGAATCATCGATCACGGGTACAATTGCAAGAGCGCATGACCGTGCCCGAAACCACGAAGGGTTAGAAGAATACGACGTAAAAGTGTTGGAAGTTCTCTACCTAATCAAAGGGATCGATGAAATTAAATCTACACCAAGCAATATTGCCACACTTATGATAGAAACGGTGTACGATGAACGCCAACCATTAGAATACAAAATAAAGGAATCACTAAATCGACTACAAAATGTCATGTTCATTGAGCAGCATGCAGATGGTTCATACTCATTCTTGTCAGACGAAGAACAAGAAATTAATCGTGAAATACGCGTTGAAGACTATAATGGTTCTGCTGTAAAAGAACGATTAGGTAATCTCTTTTTTAATGTCATGTATCGTCAACCGAAGTATGAATACAAGTATAACAAACATACTAAGCATTTTGATTTTAATAAGCGGTTTGACAACTATTTAAAAGGACAGATGAATCACGAATTGACCATGCAAGTATTTTCTGAGGGAATGACCGATTCAGAAGCGGCTTTACAGGCAAACTCTGGACATTTAATTATTCTTTTAGACAAAGACCTCGTTGCGGAAGCAGAGGGATCTCTTGCATACATTCAACAAGTCGATAGCTATGTACGCCGTAAGCAGTCAAGTACAACTTCTCAGCAACAAAGGCGTATTTATGAATCTAAGCTTGCTGAAGTGGATGAATTCGCACAAAAAGCTGAAGAATTGTTAGGTAAAGCATGTGAAAATGCTGGATTTTATATTCAGGGACAACGTCGTGATCTCAGTGGGAAATTCGAAAGTAAAGTAAATCAAGCTATGGATATGTTGATCCGTAACACATTTACAAAGTTCCATTATATAGAAGAGCCCATTTCTTTTAAAAACAGCAAGAAAGAATGGGAGAAAGTAGCTGAAGATTTAGGCCAGCAACGTTTATTCAGCGATTTAAATAAGAATGCTATGGATGAGATAAAACATTTTGTTGAAGAACTTGAACGATCCCATGACCAAAGGACCCTAAAGCAGGTTGTGCAAAAATATAAAACAATTCCTTATGGCTGGGAAGAACAGGATACCATTGGTGTTTTGATGGGGTTAATTAATGCTGGGAAAGTACGATTCACTTATGCTGGAGAACCTTTTACACCGAACTCTAATCAGTTCTATGACCGACTAGAGAAAGTATCTGAACGTGATCGAATTGTGGTTATGCCGATTGTAGAAATGGATAAGCAAGTGAAACAAGAATTAATTGCATTGGTTCGTGATTTCTTCTCAATTACTCAATCATATGACACGTATGATACTTATAACGAAATAATAAGAGAGAAAGTTGAAGAAGAATTTGTTCAACCTATTGAAAAGGTTCGGGAAAGAAGACACCAGCAAAGTGCTTTTAGTGAATACCCGTATCCTGGCGAAAGTGATATAAGAACAGTCGTTAATGGAACACAAAAGTTATTAGCTAACCGAGATCCAGAGCAATTTTGTCGCACGTTTATACAGTACGAAGATGATATTGAAGAGTGGTATGACATTTTAGAGAAGCTTCAAGGTTTTTATGAAGGGAATCCTATCGTCAAGTTTGATGAAGCAGTTAAAACTTTAATGGAACATGATCAGGAAATAGAAGTCATTCATAATGATAAGCTTGATGAAATCGTACAACAGATGAAACAAATTTTGTTACAAGAAGAACCAACTAAAGATATCATTCAATTACCAAAGTTAAAGGCTAATTTGAAGAACCTTATTAAAGAAGAAACGAATAAACAAAAGCGGGCAGTTCTTGTACAATCTGATAAATCTCTGAATGAACTAGCAGTCTTACATGAGCAATACTCCGAATATGAACCTATTACGGAATACCTTCGATCAAGAACTAACCAAGCTAGTTATCTTTATGAAAAAATAAAAGAAAGCGAACGTATTTCTAGTGCGCGTATTAATCAACAACAGTTAAGCGAGCTCATTGATTCAATAAAAGTCAAAGTACGGCAGATGATTAAAGAATTAAGAGAGGAATCAGACACTGTTAAGAGAGAACCAAAGGTTATTACCGAGCAGGAATTATACAATTCTTTCTTTAGCCAAGTTGATACTATTAATTCTGAAGAAGATTTGGAAAGGGCAATTGAATCATTGAAAAGGAATTTAATAAAAGAATTACAAACACACTATTTTATTAAATCATAAAATAAGGGGCAGTTTAATAGTCCGCCCCTCTACATACAGAGGTGAAAAAATGAATAAAGTTGAATTGAAAAAATTTGCTGTAGAAGCAAGACGTGATTTGATAAATAAAGTTTCATTGAAAGCAGGACAATATGGCATTCAAGAAGATATTCAAGAATTGAAGCTTGAAGAAAATTATGGGCAAATATTTGTAAACGGTAAGCCATATCCATCAGAAATGAAACATGCTTTTCATCTGTTACAACAGCGCTTAAGTGCTGTTGGTTATAACCAGTTAATTGAAGAAGTAGCATATACTTGGTTTAACCGAATTATTGCAATTCGTTATATGGAGGTGAATAATTACTTACCCGATAGAGTCAATGTATTATCTAGTAGTACCGGGAAAAATGAACCTGATATTCTACATCAATATGAAACTATGAATTTAAACGTAGATCATCAAAAAATAAATGAATGGATACAAAAAGGGTATAATAATCAAGCTTTTCGTAAACTTTTTATAGCACAATGTAATGCATTACATTTGTCCTTCCCTTTTTTATTTGAAGAAATAAATGACTACACTGAATTGTTATTACCGGAATTTTTATTAGACAGTGAATCAATTATTATAGAGTTAGTGAAGAACCAAGAATTGGCGGAAAGTTTTAAAGAAGTAGAGGTTATTGGTTGGGTTTACCAATTTTATATATCAGAACCCAAAAATAAAGTTTTTAGTAATCTAAATAAGAAAAAGAAAATAGGGAAAAATGAAATACCAGCAGCAACACAACTCTTTACTCCAAAATGGATTGGTCAGTATATGGTCGAAAATTCACTTGGTCAATTATGGTTAGAATCAAACCCTGATTCTGAACTAAAAGAAAACATGAATTACTATATTGAGCAATCAACTCAAGAAAAAGATGTACAAAAGGTACTAAATACAATTAGATATTCTAATATCAATATTGAAGAAATTACATTAATCGATCCTTGTTGTGGTTCTGGGCACTTACTTGTATATGCATTTGATCTGTTTTATAAAATGTATGAAGAGTCTGGCTATCTACGCACTGAAATCCCTAAACTAATATTAGAAAATAACTTATATGGTATAGATATTGATTATCGCGCAGTACAATTATCCTCTTTTGCATTAATTATGAAAGCTAGAGAAAAATCAAGGCGCATATTTAAGCAGAATCCTCAATTAAATATATATGAAATACTTGAAACTAACTCATTAGATATTAATGAGATTATTCACTTCTTAGGATGTAATAATCAAGAAGAAAGAGATTTACGTCACATTTATAATTCCTTCTATGATGCGAAAAATTATGGTTCATTAATTGTTCCAACTAATCTTGATTATAAACATTATTTATATTTAATAAATAAGGCTTATGAAAGTGAAGTCACACTTGAAAATTATATATTATTTGAACAACTAAGGGAATTTGAGGACATTCTTACTTTATGTAGTGTGGTAGGTAATAAGTATGATGTATCAATTACAAATCCACCTTATATGGGTAGTAGAAAGGCAATGAATAAAAATTTAAAAGAGTTTGTTAATAAGTATTACCCGGAGTCAAAATCAGATTTATACGCTTGTTTTATTGAAAGGTGTAATACATTCACTAAGTTAAACGGTATGTCGTCCCTAGTAACTCAACATTCTTTTATGTTTACTGATGATTATAAAAAACTGAGGAAAAAACTGTTGGAAAACACACACTTCCTATCATTAGTTCATTTAGGTACGGGATCTTTTCCGGAAATAAATGGGGAAATTGTTCAAACTACTATGTTTGTGTTAAGAAAAACTTACATTAAGCGATATAGAGGGGAATTTGTAAGACTTGTGGATTATAAGGGAGATTTAAAGCAATTAAACTTGCACAATGATAATAATCATTATAATAGATATGTAAATGAAGATTTTAAAAAAGTTAAAGGATTTCCGTTATCATATTGGATGAGTGAAAACATGAAAAAGACCTTTTTAGAATACGGTTCCTTTGAAGATATTGGAAATCCTAGAGCCGGTATAACTACAGGGGATAATGAAAAATTTGTTAGGTTCTGGGCTGAAGTGAATTATGAAGAAATTGGATTCCAAAAAGAGAATATTAGTGAATTTCACTCTACGGAATCTAAGTATGTACCATACAATAAAGGAGGGAAACAAAGAAAATGGTATGGAAATAATGAGTTTGTATTAAAGTTTGATAAAAAACATTATAAGCTACTTGAAAATCAGGGTAATCATTTACCTTCGAGGCAATATTATTTTCGGAAAAGTATAACTTGGTCAGATATATCAGGGAGAAAATTTGCGGCTAGGTATTGTGATTACGGTTTTGTGTTTGATGTGAAAGGGTCTAGTGGATTTCCTGCTTATGAAGATATTTATTATGTACTAGCATTATTAAATTCTTCTTTAACACCTAGATATATAGATACACTAAATCCAACATTATCAACACAAGTTGGGGATTTGAAAAGAATACCTATTGTAGAAGTTAATGAAGATGTAAAACAGAAAATCAATGAATTAAGTAGAGAAAATGTAAATATTGCGAAAGATGACTGGGATAGAAGTGAGTTATCTTGGGATTTCGTTCGTAACCCACTAATAAACTATTTTGATGAAAGCTGTGCCATTGATAAGGCTTTTAATGATTGGAAAGCTAAAACATATAAAAATCTCTATAAATTAAAAGAAAATGAAGAAAAGTTAAATCATATTTTTATTAACCTGTATCAACTTCAAGGTGAAATGCAACCTGAAGTAGAAACTAAGGATTTGCCTTTCTCAGTGGCAGAAAGAGAAGCTGAAGCAAAGTCATTTTTATCATATTTTATAGGATGTGTTGTAGGACGTTATTCGTTAGATTATGAAGGTGTTTCTTTTGCAGGTGGTAAATTTGATGTATCAAAATACAAGAAATTTCAACCAACTACTTATGGATTAATTCAGTTCACTGATGAACATTATTTTGACAATGATATTATAGTACGTTTAAGAGAGTTTTTATCAGTAGCATTTAGCACAGATAATGTAGTTGAAAATATGAGGTGGTTAGCTGAATCGCTAAAAATTAAAAATAATGAGTCACCAGAGGAGCGATTACGACGTTATTTCTTAGACGAATTCTTTAAGGATCATTGTAAGATGTACCAGAAGCGTCCAATTTATTGGTTAGTTGATTCAGGGAAACAAAAAGGGTTACGAACACTTATTTATATGCATCGATATCAGCCAGATACGATGGCAACAATTCGTTTTGAACACTTACAGGAAATTCAATCGAAATATCAAAATGAAATAGATATGATTGATACTCGTTTGGCTAATCCAAGCTTAACTACGACTGATCGTCGCAACTTAGAAAAATCTAAGACATCATTTCAGAAAAAGATTGAAGAACTACAAGAGTTTGATAAGCATTTAGCTACTTATGCGAATGAACAAATGGATATTGATTTAGACGATGGTGTTAAAGTGAACTACGCCAAATTTGATAAAGTACTAGCAAAGATTAAGTAACAAAAAGAGGGGATTTTCTCCTCTTTTTGTTTACATATAGAGGTGGAAGACGTGAATGTAATTGAAAAACTACAAGAAAAAATACAACAAGAAAAGGAAACTAAAGGTCGAGCAATAGTGTTTTGGTATGACCCGCAGGCTCAAGTGAGTATTGATGAACTACGCCAACAATTAATGGGTGTTGAGGTTAGGTATTTGACAGCTCAAAACTTCTTTAAACTAAAGGTGGAGATTGAACTTCAAAGAGTCACAGACTCCTATTTAATCTATTCTGATGTACCAAGACCCAACGATAAAGATAATTTGATGTTGGATATATTGTCTTACAGCACAGAATTTAAAGCAGATGAAACAGCTATGCTATCAGAAACATTACACGTATCTGATCAGGTTTTACGTCCAATGATGGAAAAGTATCCATCATTCTTCAATAGCAAAGAGCGTAAAAGAAAACTTCATAAAGTACTACCTGAGCAAGCGAGTGAAACTCAGTTTGAGATTAGTATGATGGCCGTTATAACAAAAACTTCGGTTTCTGACGTCAGAGTTATTTCACGTCAAATTCTCTCGTCTGATTTACAGTTGGAAGATAATGAGTTCGTGAAGTCGATTAAGCGTAACTTCTCCTTAGATCGCACATTGGAGATTGTTGGTCGCTATTTTGGTGTTTCTTTAAATCATATAAATCAACCTTTCAAAGAGCTGATAAATATACTCATTTATCAACACTTTAAACAAAAGGCAAGTTTTATTGTGGAAGAGTGGGAAAATCGTTGGACTTCTTCTTCCCCTAACGTTTGTGCGCTTTTCATTGAAGAGTGGCTTCAGCAGAGTGATGCAGATATTCTTGAAAAACACATTAAGGAATGGGAGAAGGCATTTTATGTGAGGGAGAAACTAGGTACACAGGATATCTCTAATTTTTCTCTAACAGATACCTTCCCTGCTGTTGATGCTCTGATAATAGAAAAATGCATCGACGAGCTACTTCATCAAACAATTCAGGGGGAGGAACGCTTATATTTAATTGCGCAACGCTTGCAGACCCATTGGGGCTCAAAAGGTAAATTAAGAGCTTTGTATAAAACCATTTTCGAAGCTATTCGAATGGAGACTCTAAAGACTGTTGTACATAGAATTCATCAAGAAAATGATTTTTATGAAAGTTATGCGGAATCTTTGTACGAAATTGATCAAGCCTATCGTCATTTCATGAATCATTTCACACGCCTTGATTCGAAAGAGATGTTAGAAGAGGTTACTAATCGCTTGACAAATTGGTATGAAAATGAATATTTAGGTCGTCTATCAGGAGAAATGAATTTCAAACTGGAAGATGGGTATGCACCAAAAATAATGCCGCAGCGAACATTCTTTTCTGAAAAGATTCAACCAATATTGGATAAAGAACAAACAAGAGTATTCGTTATCATTTCAGATGCTTTGCGTTATGAAGCTGGTTATGAACTTCATGACCTTTTAACGAAGCGTGAAAATGGTAGGTCTAGTATCCAACCAATGGCAGCAAGTTATCCAACTTACACACAATTAGGAATGGCGTCATTACTACCCCATAGGCAGCTAGAGGTCGATGAAAAAAACGGTGTATTAGCAGATGGCCAATCGACTAAAGGAATGGATAACCGCCGTAAAATCCTGCAAACGGTTGAATCACAAACAGAAGTTTTTAAGTTGAAACAACTACTAGATATGAAAACAAGTGAAGCCGAGCAATTATTAAGAGGAAAGCGGTTGATTTACCTATACCACGATCACATTGATGCATTAGGGGATTCAGCTAAATCAGAGCGTGAAACCTACGGGGCTGTTCAACAAGCAATTCAAGATTTACAATTTGCTGTTGATCGTTTGTCCCGTCTTCAAGCAAAGCGAATTTTTATAACAGCGGATCATGGATTTCTGTTCCAATTTAAGCAAATTGAGGAGCACGGAAAAATCCCAGCTGTTGACGGAAATGTATTAGATGGTAGCCGACGTTTTGCAATTGGACATGATTTGTCAGTTCCAGAAGGAGCAATTAAATTAACTGAGAACCAAACCCCTTTAAAAAATTCTGAAGTCGTTCTTGCGAAGAGCCTCAACCGTTTTAAAACTGGTGGCGGCCTTCAATTTATCCATGGCGGGGCCTTACCCCAAGAAGCTGTTGTTCCTTTGATTGATTACCGTCGCATTGAAAAGGCTCAATCAGTGGATATTGCGGTAGCTATGATTAATAAAGTCATTGCGAACTATCAGGTGCCTGTTTCTTTTTATCAGGAACAAAGCATCACAGATGAATACACGTCTCGGAAAGTGCGAGCAGCTTTTTACCAGGGCAATGAGCGAATATCCAATGAAGTTGAACTTGTGTTTGATCTAAAGGGGGAAAATAAAGAGCGTAATAGGCAAGTAGAGTTTAGCTTAATTGAAAAGCATTATAAGATAGGTGAAAAATGTAAACTGAGAATTGATACAGTAACTAAAAAGGGTAAGGAAACATATCTCGAAGAAGAGTTTGTTTTACGCCTATATGAAGCCTTGTATTAAACTTGAGAGGGAAATGGAGGTGTTTTTATGCTTAAGAAAGGTGAAATAGTTGGGGGATCTTTCTGGCCAGAGCCTGTTCAAATTAAGCATGTCGAAAGCATTGATGATGAGTTGTTTTTGGTAGAAGCTGTCGGTCGTGAATCCAATCAATTCTTCGAAAATTATTTAGAAGAATTTCAATTAGAACAAGTGGAACATTATTCTGAGAATGAAACTTCAGATCAATGGAAGAATCGCTTTCAACACTATTTACAGTATCACGTATTGCGAACGGAAAAAGAATACTCTCAAGCACGGGCTCGTGGGAATAAGAATATGATACCTCTGCCTCACCAAATTGAAGCGGTTTATAGTAAGATGCTTCAGGCACCTCAAGTACGTTATCTATTGGCTGATGATCCAGGAGCAGGTAAAACGATTATGTCCGGTATGCTGATCAGGGAATTGAAAGCACGAAATATGGTTCGCAAAACGTTAATTCTAGTTCCTCCGCTAGTATTAAAACAGTGGCAGGCAGAGTTAAAAGAAAAATTCGATGAAGATTTCTTAATTATAACTCGTGATTACTTGAAAGCTTCGGGTGAAATCAACCCCTTTGAAATGCACCAGCAAGTGATAGCATCCATGTATTGGGCTTCTAGAGAGGATATTAAAAATATGATCCTAAATTCTCACTTTGATTTAGTGATTGTAGATGAGGCTCATAAGATGGCAGCTTACACAGTAGGACAGAAAAAAAGAAAAGTGAAACGCACGAAAATGTTTCAACTTGGGGAGAACCTGTTACGTCATTCAGAACATTGCATGCTTCTAACAGCTACTCCGCATAAAGGAGACAAAGAAAACTTTAGGTACTTAATGAGCCTTATCGATCATGACATTTTTTCTCATCTTAATCGAAGTGACTCTATTTTCGAAAAGAGTAATCCATACGTAATCCGTCGGTTAAAAGAAAAGATGGTTAAATTTGACGGAACACCCTTGTTTCCAAAACGAACGACAAAGACACTTGGTTTCGAGTTAAGCTCTGCAGAAGTAGAGCTATACGACGCTGTGACAGACTACGTACGTCATTACTTTAACCGTGCGAAAAAGAATGATAAACCGAATGTTGCTTTTGCTATGATGATTTTACAACGGAGGCTTAGCTCTTCTGTGGAAGCAATCTACCTCTCTCTATTACGAAGAAAAGAACGACTGCAGAAAGTTTTGGAGACAGGACAGAGGTTGCAGCAATTAATAGACACAGAAGAATATGAAGAAAGCTCCTTTGAAGATCAGGAATTGATGGAGCAATATGCAGAAGGTGAATTTGAAGAACTTGATATGGACGAACTTCAGGTGGAAATAGAAATGCTTGATCATTTGATCCGCAAAGCAAATGTGGTACGGCAGCAGGAGAATGAGAGAAAATTTCTTGAACTGGAAAGCACCTTATTTGGAGCAGACGGACTTCTTGCTCAAGGGGAGAAAATACTAATTTTCACAGAATCAAAAGATACACTGAATTATTTAGAAAAGAAATTTAAGGCTTATGTACCGGATATTGCTAAAATTGTGGGTGGTTTTTCCATGGACAGGCGTCAAGAAGAGGTGGAGAAGTTTCGCAAAGATTTGCAAATCATGCTTGCTACGGATGCTGGTGGAGAATCCATTAACCTTCAGTTCTGTAATCAGATGGTAAATTACGACATACCATGGAATCCGAATCGATTGGAACAGCGAATGGGGCGTATTCACCGTATCGGTCAAAAGAACGAAGTGTTTGTCTTTAATTTAGTAGCTACAAATACTCGTGAAGGGGATGTGCTTTCACGTCTTCTTACAAAGATGGAACAGATGAGAGAAGACCTTGGTCAGGAACTGGTATATGATTTCATCGGTGAAGTATTAGAAGATCATCAGGCTGATTTACCTTCTATTATGGAACAATCCATTATCGGAAGGGAAAACCTCGATAATGTAATTGAGCGTATGGAAAAAACCTTATCCGAAGAACATGAACGTTTGCTAGAGTTAGCTAAGAATGAGCGGCTGAATGAAAACTTTGATTTACCAGGAGCTAAACGCTCTTTTGATAAAGTATCAATCCATAGCATTCCTCGGCGGTTCTATGGTCACTTCGTTTTACAAGGTTTAGAAAGTACGAGGACACGTGTGAGCGTCTCGGGAGATAAATCAGCAGCTCGTATTGATCGTTTTCCTAAACGGATCCGTGACTTTGCCCGTGGACGAAAGTTAATGTTCAATTTTGATGAATCTATTCGCTTTGCATTATCTACGAATTCAGAAAGTACTCAACTTTCAATGTTACAAAATGATAGCCCCGTGTTTAACATAATAATGCAATTGACCTCTAAAGAAATGCAGCAGGCTGTTTTGCCATTTTATGAAGTTCAAGCCTCCGTTCCTGAAGATATGAAAATTGAGTTGAATCAGGTAACGATTGTGGATGGAAATGGTCGTGAGCTTGAACAACAGTTAATGATGACTGGGAAACGCGAGAATGGTGGTTTTGTCCAAGTCTCTCCTTATTTCTTATTTCACCAAACATTAGAGGTGGAGGGTACGTTCGTTCAAGAAGACCAAGACATTAAACGGTACGTCATTAAGCATGCAAGAAACCTTTTAAAAACAATTCAACGTAAGCGAGAGGATTATGCTAATAGAAAAAGAGTCTTTTTAAGAAAGTCTTTTGAAGAGCAGATTGAAACATTACAGCAACGTTTAGAAAAATACCAGAGAGAAAACGTAGAAAGAAAAAATAGTGCATTAATCAACCAGACTTATGCACAGATAGATGAAATAGAAGACCGCAGTAAAGAGCGTTTGAATGAAATTGATCGGGAACGCTCCATCCAACTAAAACCAGTAAAGCGGATAGCACAATTTAAAGTTTCATCCAATGGTGTATCAAATGGACGTGTTATTCCTCAGGACTTTCTCTCTCTAATTGAGGAGTATGAATTGAAAAGTGGTAGGTTGAATGTTCAATTACAACCTGCTTTTGGACTCGTAGATTTTATTAGTGAGGATGTTGAGGGCGAAAATAGGTTGATCGTCGTCACTGACGATTTATATCAGTTTAAACAACAACTGGTGTTGGAGGATTATAGTGATATAACAGAACGGGTTTTCGTGTATGAGGTCAGAGCACATGGAATTAAAGAGCATAAGTTGGATCAAGGGTTAATGTTTACTTATTAAAGGGGGATACATAAATGAAGCGTTGGTGGATGGTTCGAGCAGGGGACAATAATGAATTAGTTCCAGTGTGGGAAGAACAGGGCATTGCATCTATTGGATGGCCGCAATTAGAAGATCCAAAACAATTTCAATCAAAGAGTGAAATGATTGATATGGCGGATGAAGTATATGAAGAAAGTAAACCGAGATCCAGAAGCAGTTGGGTAAATCAAGTTTGGCGTTTTAGTAGAGACATCAAAAAAGGGGATAAGGTAATAACCTACTACAAAGAAACTAGAGAGTACATGGTAGGAACAGTGAGAGGCGAGCATTATTTTGATAAGTCGATTGGAGATTCAAATTATCCTAATCATATAGACGTTGACTGGGAAGAAGTTACGGTAGAACGGGATCTTTTGTCACAAGCAGCTAAAAACAGTTTAGGCTCAGTACTAACGGTATTTCGTGTTGATGAATGGGGAAAAGAAATTGAAAGGTTAGTGGAATCCCCTTTCTTAGAACCTGAGGATATAAATGAAGATGAGGAAGAAGAAAGTGAAATCATACAAGACCTGGTTAATAAAGCATTAGTGATGGTTCAGGATAAAGTAGATAAGTTCGATCCCTGGCAAATGCAAGAGTTAGTGGGTGGTTTATTACAAGCAATGGATTATAATGTTCAGGTAAGCCCTAAAGGGCCTGATGGAGGAGTGGATGTATTAGCATATAAAGATGCTTTTGGTTTTGAAAAGCCTATTATCAAAGTGCAAGTAAAACATAGAAAATCATCAGCAGGTGCTCCTGAAATTCAACAATTACTAGGCGCTAACCCTATTGATGCTAATTGTTTATTTGTATCAACGGGTGGATTTACCTCACAAGCTGAAGTGGTAGCTAAACATAACTCAGTTAGATTAGTAGATTTAGAGGAATTAGTAGACTTGGTGGTGAAGTGGTACGAAAATATGCCGACAGATAAAAGGGCTATACTTCCGTTGAAGAAGATGTATGTGCCTGAGTAGGAAACATTAAATGAGGAAAGTTGTTTCTTTAGAGTGCCGAAGTAAATTAAACTGAACTCTTAACTTATTGGTGAAGTAGGACAGTGTATCTTTCCCTGCGTTCATAAAATAGAAGCGTTAGTGAAAAGTTACGAATCTGTATAAAATTAGGTGTATCAGAAAGAGTTATAGCTAAAGGGAAGTGGAGATGGCTATGCAAAAGAAAATTTTGTGTGTTTATTGTCTAAAGCAGAAACATAGAACAAAAGTAGGAGAACATCCTATACCAGATTCTTGTGGTTCTGATATAACTACAGTTAGAGTTTGTAAAGAATGTAATGGTGTTGCAAATAACTTAGTGGATTCCCCTTTTACTAATATGAAATACATAGAATTTATCAGATCAGTTCTTGGGATAACTACAAAAGAGGGTGTAATTAAAACACACCAACAAAAAGTTAATTTTAATGAGAGCAGTGGTAATCGCACAACAGGTAAAATAACGATAGGTAAAGAGGGGAGTACTTATGAGCTTCATCCGAAGGTAATAAACAATCCTCAGGATCTTATCAGTACTAGGTTCTTTCTAGGGCAAGATCACACACATCATATTAAAGCTGTGATAAAGAAAGCACAGAAGTCTAATATAACACCTGTCAGATTTAATTTAAAAAAATCCGTTACAACAATAAATGGATCCTTAAAGTATGAAGTTGATGGTGAAATAATAAGAAAAGAGCTTATCAAAGCAATGTATGCTTTAGCTACAATATACTTAAACGGGTTTGAATATACAAAAACAGGATGTATATTGCGGAAATACTGGAAAGGTGAAGGGATACTTAGTCCATCAATTAAGCCTGAATTTCAGCTAGCAGTTTTTAATGGATTAAATATAAATGAAGTGAAAAACCATTTAAACACAACCTCCCACAATCACTTGTTCTCGTGCGTTAAAGAAAAGAATGGGGACATATTAATGTTACTTAACTTGTTTGGAATGCTTACTGTAGCTATAAGACTATTACCAAAATGTTCAAAGGAAATGAATAATGTGCTTAATAACGAATGTAAATCAATCATTATTAATCCTGTAACAAGAGAAAGCTTGGAAATGACTATTTTTTAATTTTTTATAAGTAAGGAGATAGCTGAGTGTACCTCCTTACTATTACAACTATAATGTCTATTTTACCCTATTTAACGTTACGGTGAACCGTACCATAATTAAGGATATGTCCAGGATGATTAGTATGAGAGGGGGAATTGCCTCACCCCCTCTCTTTTTGGGAAATATATTACTAATCCAACTTCGCCAAGCGTTCAATATTCTCAACTAACATCATAACTCATATCAATAAACCCCTTAGCCCTTTCAACATCCTCATCACTACTAATCGAAATCTCCAAATCCCCTGTACCATAATGCCCGATATTCCGCACATCCCGAGTGAAGCCCTTCTCCAACTCAACCGTCTCAGGATCGACTTTCACATAAAGCAAAATCTTCTTCGTAGCCGGGTGAACTTCCACACAGGCAAAATTCTTTATTCGTTTAAAAGCAATGTAATTCTTCAACGTCTTCATTTGCACGTCGTCCCCTAGAGCTACTAGATAAGCCTGTAGTAATTCATAGCGATCGCTAAGCTCTGTGCTAGACTGCTTTAAGTAATCACTCACGGTTTTACTTTTGGTTGGCTTTGAATCGCCAGTCGGTGTTTCTTGAACCGTCGTTGCATTGACTAAGTCAAGTAGAAGTAAGTCGTTCGTGTAGTGCTTGTATTGATATAATTCAATGTTTCGATTGATCTGCTGCACGGCGTGTTCGTCGTACTTTGTGAATCCGCCAGCTATACACAATAACCTTGGGCTTGTCCAATCGATAGCATTGGAGACTTCTTCACCGTATTGGCGCATGACCATTAGTTCGAATTCTCCTTTATGATCAAGCAGCCAATCAAGGTAGAAGAGGCCCTGGTTAATCACATTTTCATTTGTGGATCGTTTGTATTCTATGATGACAGGGGAGTAGTTCTCGTCGATGCCTAACGTATCGATTCGACCTCCGTGACGTTTGCCTGTGCTATATTCTGATGCGAGAAAGCGGACGCCCAGACAAGCTTCTGAGTTTTGTTCAATGATGTGCTGTAGTGATTTCTCCACAGCTACGGCGTGGCCTTCTAGTTCTTCTGCGTGATTTTCATTTATGTGAAAGAGTTTAATATCTCCCAATTTAATCTTCCTTTCTTTACTAGATTCTACTCTATATTTTCCGTCTGACTACAAAGCGGATAGTTACTACACCCGTAGAAATATTCCCCGCTTTTATTCTTTCGTTTAGCCATAAACCCTCCACAGCGACTGCATTTCTTCTGATGCTCAAGCACACTCACATCATTAATGGTGTACCCGCACTGAGGGTAATTGCTACAGCCCACAAAGGAATCATTTCGAATGGTAAGGTCACCAGAGTGGCAGCGAGGGCATTTTAGTGTTTCTTCTGCTACATGCCCTCCTGTCTCATAAGCTATGTTGTACTCTTCTTTTAGTTCTTTCACAAATGAAGAAGGGCTTTTTTCAGGGACCAGGATGTACGTTGAGTTTTGGGTTCTTGTTATTGCTGTATAGAACAACCTGCGTTCTTCTGAGAAGAGGAACTGATCCTTCGTTTGGAGGACCCATTCTAGTACGGGATCATCTTCTATTTTGTTAGGAAAGCCCGTTTTCCCGTTCTTAGCGTTTAGAAGGATGACGTAATCAGCCTCTAATCCTTTTGATTTATGAACAGATAGGAACTGAATAGAAAGGTTCGGATATTTCTTGTACGTCACTTTACCACTCTTGTGTTGTGCATAAAAGTCAGGACTCTTCTCGAAGATGAGAATGTCGTAGTTGTTTCGCCCAAGGAGCATAATCGTTTGATTCGTTCCTTTTGCGGCTACGACTTCATCCAAGATATCTTCAAGGCGTTGAATGATTTGTCTGTTTTTAAATAAGAACATGCGTATCGGTGTTTCGTTTGTTTTATCTGATCTTAAGTTTTTCTTATATTGGCTCGGATTTTTCATTACGAATTGTCCTGCAGTATCAATGAGTTGTTGGGAGTTCCTGTAAGTCTTCTCAATTCGTAGTAGTTCGTGATCGCCAAAGTAGGCTTCAAAGTTTGTGAACAGTTCAATATCACTGCCAGCGAAGCGGTAGATCGACTGCCAATCATCACCCACACACATTACTTTCGCCCCGGTTTGTTTTCTAATGGCGTTAATGAGGTGGAAGCGACTTTGGGAGATGTCCTGGTATTCATCGACGATGATATATTTATAGGGAAACTGAGGTTTTGTTTCTTCTATAATGCTCGTTGCCCGGTTAATCATATCGTTAAAGTCAATGGCATTCTTGGAAGCAAGGCTCTTCTCGTAATAGTGATAGATCGGCTTCACCAAGGAGAAGAAGATCTCGTTTCTTTTTCTCATAAATAGGGAGAGGTTTCTTTTATTTTGCTTCTCTAACGTTTGGAAGTCTTCAGCTCCATAGCCAGATGATTTAAATAAGGTAATAAATGTTTTCACTAGCTTTTTTAAATCCTGAAAGTAGGTGTTGTTAAGGTGATCAAAGATTTGCGAGAACAACTTCTTACTGTCAATCGGCTGGAATACTACGCCTTCTTCTTTGAGCATCCTCTCTAATTCTTCTAGCAAAATCCCTTCTCGATTGTAATAAGAGTAAGTCTCTAAAAGTCTTGTTTCGTTCTCTTTGTGCAATTCCCGTTTCCATTTCAGATCCTCAAGGTAACGCTCTTCTTCAATCGCACTTAAGTGCGGAGCTCTCATATTTTCATCAATTCCAAAGTGTTCTAAGTACAGGCCATAATCATCTAAGTAAAAGTCTGGCTTATATTGTCTGTACTGTTGATTCCCTGTTAAGTATTCGTAGGGTTTCTCATAAGTATAGGAAATTCCATTTAAATAGAGGAAGTTGGCGATGATGAATTCTTCTAAACTTTTCACCGTTTCGCCCTGGTACGTCTTCTTTTGAGCCGCTAATTGGTCCGTGCTTTGCTTCACGTGTTCTTGTTGTTTATGTGCTTTACCTTTCAATGTTTCAAAGTCGAGGTTCTTGTGATATTCATGGTACTCGCCGAGCGTGTTAAAATCGCTGATATCTTTAGGGATTTTTAAATAAACGCCAAAGAAGTGCATCAGCTTATGGATGTAGTTCTTGTGTTTGTGCATCTGTTCTTTGAAAAAGGTGTGGAGAACGGCGTCCATTGAATCTTCTATATCCGGTTTCTCGTTCCCGGCTTCTGAAATGATCTCAAGGCCTAGTTTATGAAATGTCTTCACATCAATCTCAACGCCTAGTTTCTTCGCAATCCTCTCATGCATTTCACCGGCTGCTTTCTTGGTGAATGAGATAAGCAGGATTTCTTCTGGCTTTATCCCTTTTCGTTCGATCAAGTATTTCACTTTGCCTGAGATCGTTAACGTCTTCCCGCTCCCGGCTCCGGCTAGGATTAAGTTGCTATCTTCGTCTGTTACGATGGCCACTCGCTGCTGGTGGTCTAGTGATTTTCCATCGATATTATTAAAGAAGTGTTGATTGTTACGTAGTTCTTGATCGATGTAATGCTTGTTCCAATCCTTGATTTTTTCAGATAGGTTCTCGAACAGTCCATTAAACTGTTGAATGGTACGATCCGGGTGGCCTCCTTCAAAGAAGTCATAAGCGTTTTGATAAGACGAAGCCAGTAGTGATTGTTTATGAGAATGGGTGATGTAGGACTTCTTTAACAGATCGACGCGTTCCATGAATGTATAAGCTTCTACCGTATGCATGGTGATCACTTTGTTCCTGGTTTCTTGGATAGACGGTAGTTTGATTAAGAGGGAACGAATGGCCTTTTTGTGTTCATTCCGTTTTTCTTCGTAGTCTTTATAGATTGGCAGTGTTCTAAGCTGTTCCAAATGCTTATGTATAGAAGAGTTCGTGATAGCTTTTAGTGGCTGGTCTTTGAGCACTTCATTATACGTTTCTTGAAGGGTCTCGATTTGATGGTTCGTAATGATTTCGGTCTGATTCTTTAAAGCCAAAGACTTCGCCCAGAGTGACTCTTTACTGTGTTGCCATTTAGTAAGATCTTGTTTTAACGCAACTGAGAAATCTCTGTATTGTATTTTGTTTATGAATAGCTTGATTTTGTGAAATAGGTCTTGCAATGTTATTTCCACCCTTTAACATTATAGGATAAATCTATGGTAGCATAGAATTACATAGTTTTACTTTTAAAAGAGTCAATTAACCTATATGTTCTCAAGGTCTAATTGTATTTACAAGGGGGTAGGAAATGTGAAGCAAGAGATTTTAATGGTGAAGATCCATAATGGCATTAAAGAAGGAAAAAGTTATTACGAAGCTACTCGTGGGAACTGGAAGATTAATAGAAAAAGAATTGAATATATTGAATATGTTGTAGGCATTAATAAAGGAAAAGTTGTGTGTGCCTTTCAACCTTCTAAATGGTATATAGTCGAAGAAAGTCAAGAGTCTGGGCGGAGCTTTTTTGATGGCTCGCCTGTAGAGGAGAATATGCTGGCTAACTTAAAACAATCACAGGATCTATTAGTTGATAAATTTGGGCAGGGTTCTGCGGTGGCTTATGCGTTAAAGTCTGAATGTAGAAACTAGGAGGGAAAGAAGAGGCTTGATAATGTTAAAAATTAATCTGGTTTGACCTGATTAATTGAAAAAGGGTGGGTTTTAAATGACTGAGGATATTAAAAAAGTATTTGTGAGTTACAGTTGGGATGATTCTGAACATAGACAATGGGTAATGGACCTTGTGAGGAACCTAAGAAGAAATGGTGTTGATGCTACATTTGATCAATTTGAGACTCAATCAGGGACAGTTCACCTTCAAGAAATGATGATAAATAGCATGAAGGAAAATGATAAAGTAATTATTGTATTAACACAGGATTACGCTGAGAGAGCTGAATCAATGCAAGGAGGAGTTGGTTTTGAGACTAGATTAAGTTTACATGAGTTACAAGACAATCCTCATAAGTTTATATTTTTATTAAGAGGCGGAAATTTTGAAGAATCAATTCCTTACCATTTAAAAGGTTATTATGTAATAACTTTTACTGATGTTGAGATGTATGAAGAAAAGTTTAAAGAACTTCTTCATCGTATTGAAAATGTGCCCTTGTATGAAGTGAATCCAATTGGCCCGAAGCCAAACCTATCTCCTCAGAAGGCAATAATGGAAGCTTCTAAGGGTGGTTCAGATAATCGTTTTACGGGGAGCGATTTTCAGTTAAACAGGGAAGTAACTGATTTAGATAAAGAAAAATTCTTAGCCAACAGTTATACTGAAATGAAAGATTTGTTTACTGAACTATTTGCCCATATAAGAAGTCAGAACTCTGGATTTGATTATAATCTAGAAAACTTTGGAGATAAAAAGCATATTTTCAAGCTATATGATAGAGGAAGTTATCAAACGGGCATTAAAATGTGGTTAGGCGGAGGTTTTATGAAGGGTATTAACTTATACTATGGAGTGCATTTGGATCCGTCTTCCGATAATGCCTATAATGAAACCTTACAATGTGAAGAGATAGATGGTGTTTTATATCTTAAAATGACAATGAACACCTTTGGCGATATAGAGAAGGGAAATCCTAAGGCGCTTGTAGAAGAAATTTGGCAAAACCACTTATACCATTACTTCAAATAACTATTTATATTAAAAATTATTTCACTATATAAATTTAAAAAGATATGCTCATATAATTATGCTAGTCACTATAAACCTTGATGAGGAGTTATGCCTTTGGAGACCATCCAACAACTAACCCAACAACTCCACGACTGGGAAAACATGCAGGGCATTGATGAAGAAGAGGAAGAGCAGGAGTGGATTGGTGCGGGGATTGCTCTTTACGAGAAGATCATCAAAGTAGATAAAGAGAATAAAAGCGACTATCTACAGGAGCTCTCAAGACTTTATCTGAACTATGGAAGAAATGAAAAGATGAAGTTTTCTAATTTCACACGTGCGGTGCGTCATTTAAAGCAAGCTGTCTATATTGATCCAGAAGATCCGAGGCCTTGCTACCATCTTTCTTTTTTGTTGATGCGCCAAGATCATCCTGAAGGAGCGCTTTTTTACGCGGAGCGTGCCCTTAAGCTTGGACTTGATGATAAACAGACTTATAAACTGTTTTGTAATATGGCCCTCGGTTATTACAAACTGCTTTTACTTAAAGAATCATATGGTTACTTACTTAAAGTAGAAGAGAAGGCAAAGCAGGATCCGGTTCTCGGAGCGTTCTTAAAACCGTATCAAGCGACTATCAAAGGTTCTAAAAAGAAGGGATATGTTCCTCTTTCTGAACAACATGGAACGATTGTGGAAACAGAGGATGAATTGGAGGATCGTGTATCTGGTGGAGAATGCGTTGTCTTGATGATCCACCCTTACCGAACAGAACTTAACGGGGAAGAGGAGTGCGTCAGTTTTTCTTCCGTAAACGCGCAGATTTTAGAAGCGATCCTGTTGAGTGAGGGAGGCCTCACTGTGACTCAGATCTCTGGAGTTCTGTGGGGGTATAACGCAGTCGAAATGTCCCCTTCTTATGTCCCAAGGATGATGAACAAGATTCGTTCTGATCTCAAGAAAGCCACAGGGATCGATGGAAAGAAGCTTCTTAAGACAGACGGAAATTTATACGTTTGGGATCACACTATTTTAAAAGGAAACATCCATTATAAGAATCATAAGCGATCTGGTTCCAGGTCAAGAGAGGGGATTACAATTTTGTAATCCTCTTTCTTTTATACTAAGGGTAATAAATGAGGAGGCGATGGATATGAAGTCAAATTTATTATCTCTTGAAATGATGAATGGGCAGGAAAGGTTACACGAGGCACTTGAGATGAGAGGGTTTCTAGTCAAGAAGGAAGGACCGTTCTTAATGTTAGCAAGTGGAAGTTCAAAGAGGGACCTTAGGAGTTTGAAAATGCTTTTAAACAAACTGCATATCCCAATCTTCTGGAATGGCGATCGTTTTCAACTGCTTACGAACAAGTTTCCAGTCATGATGATGAAGAAAATCACAGAGCACCGCGGGGAAGAGTTTCCTGTCAGTATGGAAGGGTATCATTTCAGATGGAGAGCATTCGTTAACCGGAAGAATGGACTTAAGGTAGATGCATTAGACCTGGACCCGCACATTGCATGCTTCGTTAAAGCAGTGAACGAGGCGGGAATCCCTTGCCTGGCGGGATGTGATGGTCATTTGAAACATGCGCCTAACCTTCAGTTCTCCGGCGTATATAGTGGAGCGTGGTTTCAGATTATCCAAGAGCAGTATCTTAGCGAATTTGAGCTGAACTATACCTGGAACGTAGAATTTAAAGGCGGTTCAGGCTCACGACTCGTTGCTAGTAAAGCGCGCAACGAACGTTGGGATCGTCATAAAATTTATGAGGATACGTTAAAGATGGCGTACAAATTGAAAGAGCATGCTGATGAGATAAAGAAAAGGAAAGCGAGCAGCTTTAAGCGTAATGCCGGGATGAAGGAAGAGGCAGAAGGATTGCGTACGGATGGTCGCTTTGAGGAGTTGGTGGATTGGATGGAGCGGTTGAGTAACTGAGTCGTTGTCTTGAGGAGCAGTGTATATCTTCCCTTTTGAAGAGAATAGAGGTCAAAAAGGTCACAGATTCGTTTAATCTGTGACCTTTTATTGCGTTTAAAGGCTTGAAAGGTAAGAGAGGAAGGCTATCAATGACCTTTTGAGAGATTTATGTGCTGAAAAGGGAAGAGAAGGACTCTCTCTGTTCCTTTTTCGGAGTATGGTAGAGGCAAAAGGGAACAGAAGCGCCAGGGCGGGACTGGGTACCTGACACCCCGTCCCGCCGCTCCCCGGCCCTATTCAAAATACGCCCACTGATTCACGCTTTTCATCGTAAAATGCTTCTGCAGAACGCTTCTAATCCTCTTGAGACTTCCAAGCTGCCCGCACCATTCATAAACGATTTGTGTCTTGATTTTCTCTTCAGGAAACAGCAACTGTAATTCTTCAACGCTTCGCAAGATCGCTTGGCTGGATTTTTCTTTGGCACCACAGCTCTTGCATATACACTTATGACCCTCAACCTCAACGGATAAGGAAGAGCATTGGAGGCAGGTAATCCCTTTTCGTAAATTATCAAATGTATAAGAAGGTGTTTCATTTAAGGAAGAATCAGTGATGTGGAGCGCATGGAGCTCTTCTGCTAATTTCTTATGGAAAGAGGTTAGTGGAGAAGAGGTCTTCAGTTGGTCTAGAAAAGATGTTAACTGTGTTGGGAATATGATGGTTGGTGTGAGTGGTGCTTGGTAAAGGTGGAAATGGGGATTGATAAAGATGACATACCCTTCGATAGGGAGGGTGTATCCTTGTGATTTTAACAGTTGACCTAGTAATGAGGTAGCTCTTTGCAGCTGGTGGAGAGGGTTTAGAATCTCGTTTTTCGGTAAACGGTAGAATTGATTGTCTTCGTAAATAAAGTCCCCTTCATAATTCTTAATTTCAAAGAGATAGATTTTCTCAGAAGTAATCATAAGCGTATCGATTTGAAACGTCGTGTTTTGTTTTTTGAGTAAGAGGTCGTGAAGTAAATAAGCTTCATTGGCGAGAGGTTCTATAAAATGATCGAATCGTTGTTCTCCTTCGAATCCTTTCAGCCAGCGGGCATAATCGCTGCTTGCTTTGGAGGATAGAGAAGTTCTTTTTTGTAGGGTTTCTAGAATGGTTAAGTGGGAAGGTTTCGTTCGAGGTTTGTATAGCGGCATTTCTTCATTCCTTTCTTGAAGAGGCTAACTAGAGTATAGCACATGGGCTTATCGGGCGTCTGATCTATTACCTTTTAGAGAGAAGATCTTTCAAAAAGGGAAGAGAGGGGGCTGATCTGTGACCTTTTGATAGATAAAAGCGTTCAAAAGGTAAGAGATAGGGGCAATCAGTGACATTTTACTACTTAAAAGCCTTCAAAAAGTAACAGAAGACCGTTATCTATGACCTTTTCCTAACAAAAAGCCATCAAAAGGTAACAGACTCCCCAGGCGGGACTGGGTACCTGACACCGCGTCCCGCCTCACACCTCCCGCGCCCGACACCCCTTCCAAACACCGCAAGACCCCGATCTAAAAAATTGATCAAACGTTTGATCAACACAAACATTAGCACTATGATTGAAGTCCCACGAGCATTTCGTTATATTCAATATAGATTCACGAAACATTTTAGAACCTCAATCGTATAGTTAGATAGAGAGAAAAAGGAGGCGATGGTTTGGATAATGAAACAAGTAATGTCAGAGGGTTTCCCTCTGGTGGGAATAAAAAGATGAAAAAGTTTGGCGGATGGTTTGGGAAAATTGCGCTTGTCGTGGTTGTTCTCTTGGTTCTCACCCTCTTGTCTCTAAGCTGGATTACAGAGTACATATGGATGGGGAGTGTGGGCTACCAGGATTCCTACATGACGATTTTAACAAGCAAGTTTATGCTTGGAATCGTTGGTTTTATCCTGTTTGCTGTCTGTACGTATATTACGTTTAGTTGGGTAAGGAAATCGTATTTAAGGCACTTTACGGAAGGGCAGCTGCCAACTCTTGTAACGAGTAAAAAGTGGAGTCGCTCATTGGTTCTTCTTCTGGCCTTAATCATCGGTCTAATCGGAAGTACAATTGTACAGGGGATAGGATGGGAACCATGGCTTAAGTTCTTAAATTACGAGCCGTTTGGTGTGAGCGATCCCCATTTTGATCGCGATGTGTCATTCTACATGTTCGTATTACCATTCATTGAATTTGCACTATCCACTGTGCTTGGTCTTGCGATTTTCTTCTTATTTGTGGAAATCGGATTGTATTCCGTCTTCACTATGTATCGCACAAGCCGAACAGCGCAAGTCCATCTTGGTACGACGCTTGCGATTATTGGTGTTCTTCTTGCAGCGCAGCACGTGTTTGAACCGTTTTATTCACTTCTAACAAATCGAGTGAACGTAGCGCAACAAAGTGTTGTCCATGGTTTAAGCTACACCGATGATGTCATTAACAATCCAGCCTCATACGTGCTAGCTGGTGTGGCCCTCTTAGGAACAATTTGGGTCATTATTTCGCTGTTCCGCGGCAAATGGAAGAGCATGATTCTGCCGATTATTTTGTATATCGTTGTAGGGATTGTAGCGCAGGGGGCTTCGATGATTGTTCAGAACTTCGTTGTATCGCCAAATGAATTCTCGAAAGAGCGTCCGTATTTGGAAGAGAACCTGGCTATGACCAGGACGGCTTATGAGCTTGAAGATATGACAGAAGCTCAGCACCCGGGAGCAGATACGCTAGACCGGGAAATGGTAGAACGGAATCAGGATACCATTAATAATGTGCGCATTAACGATAGTCGTCCGATTTTGGATGTGTACAATCAGCTTCAAACGTTCCGTACGTATTATGAATTTAATGATATCGATATTGATCGTTACAACATTGACGGGGAGTATCAGCAAGTCTTCCTTGGTGCCCGTGAGCTGAATACATCAGACTTACCGTCCCAAGCTCAGACGTGGGTGAACCAAAACCTTCGTTATACGCACGGGTACGGGCTTGCAATGAGTAATGTGCATGAAATTACCCCACAAGGGCAGCCGGAATACATGGTTCAGAACTTGCCTCCACAAGGGGAACTTGAGATTACACGACCTCAGGTGTACTTCGGGGAAGAGCAATATGACACGGTTGTTGTAAATAGTGGAGTCGACGAGTTTGATTACCCTTCTGGTGATGAGAACAAGTCGAACCGATTTGAAGCAGACACAGGAATCCCGCTTTTAGGTATTAATCGCGCGCTCTTTGCACTTGATGAAGGGTCGTTCCGTTTATTCGTGTCAGATCAAGTAACAGGTGACAGTCAAATGCTTCAGACGCGAAACATTATGGATCGCGTTGAGCGCATTGCTCCGTTTCTTCAGTATGATGAAGATCCGTATATTTTCGTAAGAGATGATGGCACGATGGCCTGGATGATTGATGCATATGTAACAGAAAGCAATTATCCGTATTCGGAAGCCTATGAAGGTAGCAAAAACTATATTCGTAACTCTGTTAAAGTAACAGTGGATGCTTATACAGGGGAAACGACGTTCTACGTTGTTGATCCTGATGAACCGCTCCTTCAGACATACAGAAACATCTTCCCGGAACTGTTCACAGAAGAGGTACCAGAAGATGTGCGTAATCACTTCCGTTATCCAATCGACCTATTCAAGGTTCAGTCTCAGCTTTATCAGACGTACCACATGACGAATCTTGAAGTCTTCTATAACCGCGAGGACTACTGGGAGATTCCGACGGAGAAATACTTCAACGAAGATGTAACGATGGAACCGTACTACGTGACCATGCGTCTTCCTGAAGCAGAGGAAGAGGAATTCGTTCTAATGACGCCATTTACACCACGAAATCGTCAAAATATGATCGCCTGGATGGGCGTCCGAAACGATGGTGATAACTACGGTGATATGATGGTTTATGAATTCCCTAAACAAGAAAACGTCTATGGGCCGCAGCAGATTGAGAACCGGATTAACCAGGATAGTGATATATCTCAGCAGTTGAACCTCTGGTCTCAAGGTGGCTCTGAAGTTATCCGCGGGAACTTACTCGTTCTGCCGATTGAGGATACCATCCTTTATGCGGAACCGATCTATATCAAATCATCCAATGAAACGTCTCTACCAGAAGTGAAGCAGGTGATTGTCGCTTATCAGAACCAGATTGTGATGGAGCCGACCTTTGACCGTGCTTTAGAAGTCTTGTTATCCCGCATTGATCCGGACAGCGAAGCGCCGGAAGGAGAAGGGGAGCAAGGAGAGACGCCTGATACAGGTGAGATGCTTGAATCGAGCCAAGTGCTTCAGCAAGTATCCGACCTATTCGATCAGTATCAGGAACAAACGTCAGAAGGAAATTATCAAGAAGCCGGGCGAATTATGGAAGAGATTCAGTCTCTACTTGAGGAAGCTCAACAAGAGCAACAACCTTCAGAGCCAACAGAGGTTGAAGGTGAAGAAGAGTCAACGGATAGTCCGGAAGAATAAAGAAGAGAATGCCTGCCCCCTTGATTGGGGCAGGCATTTTTTGTGGGAGTTGTGGGCCCGGTCCCTTGTCCCTTTTGGATACTTGATCTGTGACATTTCAAGATAAATCAAAGACAAAAAGGTCACAGATCTAGCCGATCTGTGACCTTTTGTTGCACTTAAAAGCTTAAAAGGGAAGAGAAGAGGGCGATCTATGACCTTTTCATGGTTTTAGAAGCCTAAAAGGTAACAGAAGCCCGCTCTCTGTTCCCTTTTCTAAGTGAAATGGATGCGAAAGGTAACAGAGGCACTCGACTGGGACGAGGGACCTGACCCCGATTCCCGCGCTATCGCTTAAATACTCCAAGAATCCACCGAGTCCCACTCATAAGGAGTCTCCTGATAGACACAATAATTCAACCAATTCGAAAATAGCAAATAAGCTTGTGATCGCCAGCGGTTGAGCGGTTTCTGATCTGGATCATCGTTTGGATAATATCCTGTTGGGACGTTCACATCGAGTCCCTTTGCCACATCCCGCTCATATTCTTCTGCGAGCGTCGTCGACTCATACTCAATATGCCCTGTAATCATGACGTGCTTCTCATCTTTTGACATCATTAATAGCGCTCCAGCTTCCTTCGAAGAGGCGAGTAACGTCAATTGATCGTTTGCGAGAATCTCTTCTTCTGATACATCGGTGTAGCGTGAATGGGGGGCCAGAAAGGCATCATCCATTCCACGGACTAATTTATTCGTTTCATTCATAATACGGTGTTGAAAGACGCCGGATATTTTCTCAGGAAGTTCATATTTCCGAATCCCGTAATGGTGATACAGTGCGGCCTGTGCACCCCAACAAATGTGCAGAACAGAGGTAACGTTCGTTTTTGTCCATTCCATAATTTGAGTGAGTTCTTCCCAGTAAGCTACCTCTTCAAAAGGCAGCTGCTCGACAGGGGCCCCTGTAATGATCATTCCATCATAGTTCTTTTCTTTGATTTCGTCATACGTTTTGTAGAACTGTGATAAATGAGATTTACTAATATTTTTGGATTCATATGTAGATGTGTGAATGAATTCGACGTTTACTTGTAATGGGGAATTACTGAGTAAACGTAACAATTGGCGTTCGGTTTTCTCTTTCTCTGGCATTAGGTTCAAGATGAGAATATTCAACGGTCGAATATCCTGCTTACTAGCACGAGGGTCTTCCATGAGGAAGATGTTTTCTTTCTCTAAAATGTCTTTAGCCGGTAGTGTCTCAGGTATATTAATAGGCATATGCATTCACCCCTTATCTAAACTTTTTCAATATTTCATCTATTATAACAAAAGAATATGATCCTACCACATGAAAATTCTTAGGCGGTGAGGCTTCTCCACCCATTCGTCCCTACCGTAAAAAGGGCGTACCCGTCCCTTCTAACCTTAATAAACTAATAGTGTCATTCTAGAAAGATTGGAGGCAAAAAGATGAATCCTGATATTTGTTTTTTGATTGAGAATGGAGCGACTGTGAGTTGTTTCTTGTCAGATGAAGAGGGGAACCCTGTGCGTACTGATGCGATAACATGTGAGGAAGTGGGGGATCGTGAGGATGTTCTATATACCCTGCCTGACGGACAAGAAGTGACATTACAGAATGTCTTTATTCAGAAACAAGGTTTCGTTGTAGTCGAAATCAATGGAGAAGACGGCGGGTGTTTGTCTAATCCGATTCCTTTTATGCTATTCGAACAACTGCTCCTTTGTGCACCACAGGGAACTGAAGTTGAATGTGAGGCAACGAAATTTAGATGTAGGGCAAGTGTTGTCTGTCGCAATGGTGAATTTATTTCGGTTAAATTGTGGATTGAAACGTGCCAGAATGTGCAAGTGGTGGCGGAAACTTGCCTCGAAATAGAAGGGAGGGTATGTGCCCCGAGGCCGCTGATGGAACCGGAGCAAACGTGTTTGCCGCTTACTAAAAAATCTTCTAAACCAATGATCTCTGGTACTTGGAAATCCCCTTCACAGAAATATCCTCATGCTATCCGCGCAAACAAGGTCTATGACTGGGTCATTTTTAACCAGAAAGAGGAGCGAACGATCCCTGCTGATGAGGTTGATTTTACTTGTTCACCGTGTGAGGTTGGGTTGTTTGTACCCGCTACGATTATTTGTAGCCGTGAACTGTCTGGAAATGTGAGGTGTGGTGGAGCACCAATCGTGGGGGCTGAGGTAACGTTATCCTCTGATTCTGTCCGTGTGACTTTTGATATGAATCCAGTCTATACAGATGAGCATGGAAACTTTACAGTGGTGGCAAATGTAGAAGTTGGAGTTCCTGAAGATGCTACTATTACAGCCACTACTACCATTGATGAAGTGGAGTATTCGATTACCCTGCCTACGAAAATCTCCTGTCGTTCGGAAGAATGTGTATTGTTCGTATTTGAGCCTGATCTTCTTGAGTGTAATGGGGTACTAGAAGGTAGAGTTAGGTGTGGGGAGACCTTGATTGAAGGGGCTGTAGTAACCTTTAATAGCAATGACACAAACGTTACAGTGACCCCTGATTCGGACACTACAGGCACAAATGGAAACTTCCTAGTCGGTTTATCTGCAACTCCTGGAACTTCTGGAGCGGCAACTATTACAGTTACCGCCTCATTCGATGGAAATGTACTGATGCAAGATGTACTTGTTAATTATAACTGTCCTAGTCAAACATGTAGTCTTACACTTGACCCTCTGCCTGCGCTCATTACGTGTACGGGTAATATAAGTGGAAACATTAGCTGTGGAAACGTAGGTCAGGAAGGTGTAGAGATTACTTTTACAGCTATTCCTAGCGTTGTTACGATTCCACCGACTATGTCGGATGTAAATGGTGATTTTGAAGCACCTATAACAGTACTTGAGGGTATTGATAACACATCCGTTCTTATTACGGTTAATGCTGAAGGGTTAGGAGTATCGATGTCAGTAGGGACAAATGTAATTTGCTTACCTCCTGAATGCCCATGTAAATTCCGTATTGGAATAGCTGGCAATAGCGCCAGGGCAACAGTTAACGTGGTGGATAATGGAACTCCTCGAACACTTACAGGTGATATTAATGTATCCTCTGTTCAATGCTTTATAGCTGGTCCTGGATGTAACCCGGCAGTAGATAACTTTAACGTGACGTTTGGTGGTAATCAAGGAAGAACGATTAACTTTATTGGTGGTAGAAGAATTATAATTTCGTGCGAAGACAATACTGTAGCCAGAGTCTTCGGAACTGCACGAGCTCAAGGGAATGTATTTACAGGAATATTCGAAGTCACGATTGAACTTACGATTGGAGCGGGTAACATTGGTACATGGGTGGTAGAAGCGAATGATGTCTTTGGAAATTCATTTGAAACAACGTTCACTGCACCTATTAGTCCAATTACCTTTATTGGGGATTGTGATGATATTCCTTAAAATATGAAGATAAAAGCGCCTGGTGTGAATCAGACGCTTTTTTTGTGTTGCTAGGGGACTGACTGGTTCCTTGTCCCAATTTCTCCTGAGGTGATGAGAAATGAGTAGAATCTATGCCCTTTTAACAAAAATAACGGTTGAAAAGGTCACAGACCCAGCCGATCTGTGACCTTTTTCAATAGTTAGGAGTTCAAAAGGTAATAGAGGAAGGGTCTCTCTTCCCTTTTCAGAGTTTTGAAGACTCAAAAGGTAACAGAAGACCGCTATCTGTGCCCTTTTCTTACTAAAATAGCTTCAAAAGGGAACAGATGCGACCAGCTGGGACGAGGGACGTGACCCCCTGGCCCTGAATTTGATAAAAATCCCATCCCATATTCTCCTCTATATTATGTTAAGATTACAAATGTTACAGAATCATTACATACACCAAGGAGGCACATCATTGAGATTAAGATCTATTATTGTAGCCCTCATCGTAGGACTACTTTTTCTGACTTCAACAGAACGGGTCATTGCTGAAGAGGATCAGGATTTTCAGGACCTTGTTCGTTTCGATGAAGAGATTCATTATTTAAGAGATTCAGGAGTTGTGAACGGGTTTACGGACACGCTCTTCTACCCAAAGGCACCGATTAAACGAATTGATGCTGTTCGAATGATTATGCGTGAATTGGATCCCGATTTAGAAACTGTTGAAGACCCTGGATTTACGGATGTATCGAAGGACCATGATGCTTATAAAGCAGTTGCAAAAGCAAAAGAGCTTGGCATTATTGACGGAATGGGCGACGGGACCTTTCAACCGGAAGGGAAACTGACTCGCGCTCAAATGGCTAAAATTCTTGTGAATGCGTATAAGCTGGAAGGAACGTATGAAGAGTCGTTTGAAGACCTTTCAGAAGATTACTGGGGCTACTCGTATATCAGCACCCTTGCCCATCATAAGATTACGATTGGGTATACGGACGGAACGTTTCGCCCAACCAAAGAAATCAGTCGCCAGAATTTCTCGGCGTTCTTAGCCAGGCATTTAAATGATTACTTTAAACCGAATCAGGAAACACCGGAGCTAAGCGTCGAAGCGGTAAACAATACAACTGTAAGACTAACGTTCGATCAGCCCGTGAGCCATGTGAAAACCTCAGGTGCGATTGAAGGAATTCGCTATGGAATGGATGTAAAAGGCTATGAGTCCATTACGAAAGTAAACGACTCGGTTTATGAGGTTCATTTCCCATTCCCTTTATATGAGTACCAGGAGTTCATGATCGATTATGGACAGATCACACAAGGAACGACGTTTATAGAAGATGAAGATGGCAATCCACTGCGCGGCGGGGTTTACCCATTCTCTCATGAGGATACAACTCCTCCGGAAGTAACGGGAATGACATATAAAGATCAGAATGAAATCGTTGTGAGCTTCTCAGAGCAGGTTCAAGAGCTACAAGCAGGAGATCATATTCGCTATGCACTATCATCGGAAGAGCATGGAAATATGGCGATTAACCATGCGACGTTAAATGAAAAAGGGGATAAAGTAACCCTTGAAACAGCTTCTTCCCTAACTGGTAGCCAGACGTTTACCCTGTTTGTAAATGGGATTGTCGATTATTCTCAAAACGAGAATGAAATGGAGCCTCAATCGATTACAGAAACATTTTCAAGCATGGAGAAAGCTCCATTGGTAGATTTCACGTGGCTTTCACCAGATTCAACCGATGTTTCTCTACAAGATTCTCAAACAGCCTATATTCTGTTTGTAGAAGAAATGGAAGAGAGCGCATTATTAGATCAGAGTCATTATAACGTTCAGACAAAAGACGGGGATAGGCTTTCGGCTGATGAGTTTACCCTTTCTCATGTAGCGGATCATCAAGGAGTCTTAATTGAATCCAAAAATGATTCGATTGCCGGAGGCACAGTAGTCGTTTCAGGTATTCCTAACCACAGTGGTCAGGTTATGAGAGAGACGACAGCTCATATTCCAGAGCAACCAACTAAACCAGCCCTTGAGGATATTGTGATTGATGACGATGGACATATCCACCTTCGCTTTAACCAAAAGCTAAAAGAAGCTGATTTCCGCGATTTCGCCGTTTCTGTAAATGATGAGCCTTATCGGGAGACGGAAATGAGCATGAGCACTTTAACCAACAAGCGTGGTAAAGGAACGATTAACCTGTATCCTCTTCTGCCCATAGACGAGAGCGAAATCGCAGATGGACTTCTGCGTGTGCAATCTGTACAGAATGCAGCGGTGGACCCATCAACTCAAGAAGAGACCTCAGGTACGAAAACTCTTCTAGGCGAACAGGTTGATTTGGAACCTGTCGTTGTACTAGACAGTAGCAAACCAAAGTTAATGCGCAAGCCCGATTCTATTGCAACACGAGACTTTAATGAGAATGGAAACATCGATCATATCCAGCTATTCTTCCAAGAGCCAATCGATCCAAACTCTGTGCATAAGGATCAGTTCGAGGTTGAAGGATATACCATTACGGATGTGAAAGTCGGCGGTAGGGTAACGGATTACGAAGAGCTCGATTCTTACACGGCAGACCGACTTGTTCAGATCACCGTTCAGGAATTAGAAGAGGTTGATGGATATAAACAGCCGAAAGTAACGGTCCGAGAAGGATTGAGAGATCTGGCTGGGAATGTCTTCGATGGTGTGGAAAACAAAGAAGCAAAAGACCGCGTTCAACCGATGATTTTTGTAGTCGGGGATCAGGCAAACGATACGGTAACGGTTATATTCTCAGAGCCTATTGGTTCTGGAATTGAAGAGGTTCACCTATCAGACGGTGCTATCTATGACACGTCGACCGCAATCAAGCTCTATAATGAAGGCTTCGAAGACCCTATAGGCCTTGCCTTTGAGACGATTGCAGTAGATGATCTTTATTCGGTGGAGTATATCATTGAGCCGAATACGATCACAGATGTTCACGGCAACTATGTAGAAGAAGGTACCTATCCAATCTATCCAATAGAGAATATGCAGTAAAAGAAACATGTAGCCTTATTAGGCTGCATGTTTTTTAATTGATCAAACGTTTGATCAAGAGGAATTTATCATGCGGTTGTCTAGAGTTGTCCATGTGTTTGAGGTCAGGATCTATGACTTTTCCGAGAGAATAATGAAGAAAAAGGTCACAGAGTCAGCCGATCTGTGACCTTTTCATAGCTTCGCAGATGTAAAAGGGAAGAGAAGAGGGTGATCTGTGACCTTTTCATAGCTTCACAGATGTGAAAGGGAAGAGAGGAGTGCTATCTGTTCCCTTTTCTTATGAAAAATCACACAAAAGGTAACAGATGAAGAAAAGCGGGGCCAGGGACCTGACCCCTCGTCCCGCGGGACAAGGGACCCGTCCCCCCATCCCTCAACTATGTTGCTCTCTCTTCGACACAATCAATAGATAAAGACCAACCAACGCAAGGGGGAGGGTCCCGGAAACGATGAGCTTTGTATCCTCTGCAATACTTGTCATATCAATAAACACCCTTGGGAGGAACCAAAGAAGAGGGATGATAATGGTTACCCATGATTTACTCCATAGAGCGACTCCGATAAAGACGGAGATGGAAACAGCGACTGCTAGAATGACGCCAACGGTTCCAAATTCAATAGAAGGGGTTTCAAAAAAGCGATCTACATAATAAATAACGATAAATAAGGATGCAGGGATCATTCCAACGAGGGATAAAAAGAGCCATTGCTTGGTTTCGGATAATGAGCTGGTTGCTAAATATCTAAAAGCAATTCTAAACATAATAAAAAGGTTGATAAATAAAATTAAGGGATAGCCGATGAGTTCAAGCAAGGAATATTCCATAGTACCGCGAATCGCGTCATCTATTAGTATAAATGAAAAGGCACCAAGGAAGATAATAGGGATATACTTTAACACTCCAGTAAGGTCAAATGGCATTTCATCTGCTACTTGATTCATGTACTCTTTTGGGGACTGCCCGATGATTTCTTCTACATCTTTCCCGTGCTTCTCAGCCTCGTGTAAATGATCTTTTAGCTCTTCAACGATTTCATTAATTTCTTGTTCATTTTTTCCACTGGATAATAAGTAGACTCTCAGGTTATCTAGAAATTGCTGACTTTCCTTAGACACTTTCATTTTCGTTATCCTTCCTTTCTTAATAAAGAATCAACACTACCAGAAATAGCACTCCATCTCTTCTTGAACTCTTCTAATTCGTCCTCGCCTTTTTTTGTTAACGAGTAATATTTACGTTTCGGTCCGCCTGAGGGCACTTTCTTCTGAGTGGTTGCGACAAGCCCTTCTTTCTTCATACGGAGTAAGAGTGGATAAATGCTTCCTTCCTTGACCATGGTGAACCCATGGGTATGGAGCTTCTCCATCATTTCATAGCCATACGTTTCCCCTTTTCCAATGATGGATAGGAGACACCCTTCTAAGATTCCTTTCAGTATCTGACTCGAAGACAATTCATTTCCTCCTTGGTTGATTTATACAAGTGAAACTATATTGTTATGCAAGATAGTGGGGCTAAAAAATAAGCGATACAAGTACATGTTACTACTTTGTAATGCAATATAGTTTAAAGATAATATACATATGATGGAATTTCAAGTCTAATTATTTATGGAAATAATTTCCTTGACTTAAAGTGAGGTGGGTACTGGAATAAAGCTTCTGCTGGTGAAGTGGAGAAAGCAGGCTTTCATAAAAAAGGGGCTCGCTGTTAAGAGTGTGAAGGTTAATGGGGGTGGGAAAATCATCATCGCTTGCCATTATTAATCTTGATGATGTTAAATCATAACGTTTGCTGAAATAGAAAACCGAAGAACTGCATTAGTTCTTCGGGATTTCTTTTACGTCTTGTGTAATTCGTTATTTATACGTGGAGTTCTCTTTCAATAAGAATTTCTCAACAACTTGCGCTACCCCATCATTTACATTCGTATCGGCCACAAAGTCAGCGATCTCTTTAATATCCTCTGGTGCATTTCCCATCGCGACGCCAAGACCCGCGAATTCAATCATTTCCTGATCGTTGTAACTATCACCCATGGCAATAACTTCTTCGCGTTTTATACCAAGCTCGTCTATTAATTTCTCAATACTTGTTCCTTTTGTGATACCTTTAGCCGTGAATTCAAGGAAGAATGGCTTCGAGCGCATCACGCTGAACTCGTCTCCTAGTTCGTCTTGAAGCTTCTTCTCGACGGCTTGGAGGTGCTCAGGCTCACCGACCATTAATACTTTCACAACAGGTTCTGTGACACCATCCATAAAGGAGTCTACTAATTTAATAGGTAGACCAGTTAGGTCAGATTCGATGGAGGTATAACGGTTGGCCTCTGCTGTTACGATCTCCTCACCCACGTAGGTGTGGATCTGCACGTTCTCACGCTTACTAATCTCTTCTAAGCGAGAAACCGCATCGATGCTTAACGTCTGGCTGAAGAATTCTTCGTTCGTCTGACAGTTGATAATTTTTCCTCCGTTAAAGGACAAGATAAAGCTTCCGTATTCCGCCAGAGAAAGCTCTTTGGCAAAGGGAACCATTCCATAGGTAGGTCGCCCTGATGCGAGTACGACTTTATCTCCTTGTTCTTGCACCTTCATTAAGGCCTGTTTATTGCGCTCTGAAATGCTGTGGTCATTTCCTAGTAAGGTATCGTCTAAGTCTAGAATAATCATTTGGTAAGACATCGCTGCATAATCCTCTCTTTATCTAGATTCATTTCGTATCTATTGTCATTTTACTAGAATTCTTAAGAAATAGGGATAGGTCTTTCCTTTGAAGTATAGGAATATTGTGGTTCAAAGCTGGTCTTATAGAGTTTATAGGATTGATAAAATATTGTGGTATTCGATTATTTCGTTTTCCGAAACAAATAAATTGACCATTCCTTACTTGAGGCGTATCTTTATATGCACGCTTCATTCTATCTAGGATAGATGCAATAAAGATTAAAATTTTAACATCCATTTATTCTATTAACGCATTATTAAGGAGAATTGATTATGGAAAACTATCAAGATCTTATACAAAAGCAGAAATCATTTTTCCGTACAGGAAAGACGAAAGACGTGCAGTATCGAATTGATACGTTAAATAAATTGAAAAATCTTATGAACTCTCATGAGCAGGAGATCCTGAATGCTCTAAAAGCGGACTTGAATAAACCTGAAGGAGAAACAAAGCGTGCAGAGATTGGGCTCGTCGTAGCGGAAATCAATCATATGATTGAGCATTTACCAACCTGGTCTACTCCACAAGAAGTAGAAACGCCATCAACCCATGCTGGTGCAACAAGCTATATTACACCTGAGCCTTATGGGACAGCGCTTGTCATTGCGCCTTGGAATTATCCCGTTCAATTGGCCGTTAACCCGCTTGTAGGAGCTATTGCTGCTGGGAATACAGCTGTGTTGAAACCTTCTGAGCTAACCCCGAATACATCAGCGCTTTTAGCGAAGATGATTAATGACAACTTCTCTGAAGAATACTTATGTGTTGTTGAAGGGGAAGTTGAGACAAGTACAGCGCTTCTGAAAGAAAACGTTGACTACATCTTCTTTACAGGCAGTACAGGCGTAGGGAGAATTGTAGCAGAAGCGGCAGCGAAGAATTTAACGCCAACGACACTTGAGCTTGGAGGAAAAAGTCCTGCTATTGTGCATGAGGATGCTGACCTTGATGAAACAGCAAAACGAATTGCAGGCGGGAAATTCGCCAATGCAGGTCAGACTTGCGTAGCCCCAGACTATGTCCTTGCTCATAGCCGTATTAAAGATCAATTAATCACTAAAATTAAAGAAGCGATCACAAACACGTATGGTGAAAACGTGTCAGCAAGTGACTATAACCACGTAGTAAGTGAACGACACTTTGATCGTCTGCACAACTTCTTGGATAATGGAGACTTAGCTGTTGGAGGAGATTCAGATCGAGCTCAGCTGTTTATTGAGCCAACAATTCTAGACAATGTTTCATTAGAAGATCCAGTGATGCAAGATGAAATATTCGGTCCAATCCTTCCGGTGCTGACGTATGACGAGACATCAGAAGCGATTGAAATAGTTGCAAATCGTCCAAAACCATTAGCGCTGTATCTATTCTCTGATGATCAAACGGTACAAGATGATGTACTGAACAACGTTTCCTTTGGTGGTGGTGCCATTAATGACACAATTAATCACATGACTACGCACTACCTTCCATTTGGCGGAGTAGGCGATAGTGGCATGGGAGCTTACCATGGGAAAGCAAGCTTTGATACGTTTACGCACTTTAAGAGTATCCTTAAACGTTCAAATAAATAAGTCATAAGAAAGCTGGGGATTCTCTACAAAAAGAGAATCCCCAGCTTTTATTTAAATCTAACTCTAAATCTAACTCTAAATCTATTGATCCTCAGCCATCATCTTATAATACTTATAAAGCGCGTGCGTCCCGTCATTATCTCCACCAGCTTCACTTAAGCGGTCATACAGTTCTTTAGCTAGCTTTAAGCCGGGTACCGGTAGTTCCATTCTGTCAGCTGATTCGATAGCCAGGTTCATGTCTTTAATAAAATGCTTCACGTAAAAACCGGGCTCAAAGTTCCCCTCAATCATTCGTGGTGCTAAATTGGTTAGGGAAAAGCTGCCAGCTGCCCCAAACTGAATGCTTTCTAAGACGGTCTTAGTATCGAGTCCTGCTTTCTCCGCATAGGTTATGGCTTCAACGACTCCCATCATCGTAGAAGCAATAGCAATTTGGTTACACATTTTCGTATGCTGACCTGATCCGGCAGGTCCTTGTAGCACAACGTTTTGTCCCATTGCTTCGAATGCAGGCAGTACGGCATTAAAATGTTCTTTATCGCCGCCAACCATAATTGTTAACTTCCCTTGTTCTGCATAAATGTCACTTCCTGATACAGGAGCGTCGTAGGCATGAAGATTCTTTTCCTTAGCTTGTTCAAAGATCTGTTGAGCAAGCTTTGGAGAAGAGGTCGTCATATCAATCAGGTAGGAACCAGATTTGGCGTGCTGGATAATGCCCTGGTCTCCAAGATACACTTCTTCCACATCATGAGGATAGCCAACAATCGTAATGATGATATCTGAGCTTTCGGCTAGCTGTGCCACATCCTCTTGCCATTTGGCCCCCTCTGAAACAAGCTCATCTGCCTTTGCTTTCGTTCGAGTGTACACATTTACTGGGAACCCAGCTTTCATCAAGTTACGAGCCATGCTACTCCCCATAACTCCTGTGCCAATAAATCCAACTGTTTTACTCATATGTATTCACCATCCCACATTTAATCTGTTTTCAGTATAGCAGGTAGATAAAAGGGATGATAGAAAACCGATCGGAGAGAGAGGTTGATGTTCTAAATAAAGTCTTGCTGTTCATGTCCATCCATGACAAATCAGACATAAAAGGGGGACTGTTTGTAGAAAAATATCGAAAAACTTTCCTTGAAAGGCCCGGGATCTATGATACTATTAAAGCAATTAGAAACCGCTTTCATTTTTTTTCGGTATTTCGAAACCGCTTTCGGCTATTCGTTCTGCTTTGAATGGATCAATGGAAGTATTTTTTATGCCGAAAACGAAACCGGTTTCGGTATTGAAAACAACATAATGGGAGGCTGGATGGATGAGGAAACTTTTCGTATTTTGTCTGTTGGTAGCTTTGGTACTAAGCGGTACAGTTCAAGTGGAAGCAGCGAAAAGCAAAGACGTTGAAGGAAGGTGGATGGAGCATAAAGACTTTCACCCTACTAATGAAAATGCAGCGACATCAAGACTCGCTTTCGCAGATTTATTGAATCAAGCAGTAGGATTTGCTGAGGAGGAAGAAGAGATCCTAAATCTAGCAGAAGAGCTAGGTTATTGGCAAGATGAAGAGGGAGATGGGGATTCAGCTATTAAACACGGTGAAGCTGTTAAGCTATTAACGTACTTCTTCCCAAATCAAACATGGGATGCGGATGATAAGTCTAACAAGCCTGTGAAGTGGGGACAAGCCGGTGCTTACATTCAGTCTCTTGCTGATACGGTGTTTACTTCCGGTACATACACCAATAAGACAGTTGAGGGATCAGCTCTTATTACCCAATCGGACGTTACACTTGAAAATGTCACGATTAAAGGGGACTTACTCTTAACAAAAGGCGCTAGTAATGCGGTACTGAACCATGCGACAGTAGAGGGTAATGTTTACATCGAAGCGTCTATACAAAATACAATCAAATTGGTTGAGTCCGACATCAATCAAGCGATTGTCTATACATTTGGACAAGAAGCATCTGACTGGACGCTTGTTTGGAATGATGAGTTCTTAACAGATGACATAGATCCTGATAAGTGGACATACGACCTCGGAAACTGGATTGTGGATGAGGATGGAAATGGAGTTGCTGCTGGTTGGGGAAACAATGAGCAGGAGTACTATACCGATTCGAAAGAAAACTCTTATATTGAAGACGGTCATTTAGTGATTAAAGCGAAAGAAGAAACGGTATCAGATAAGTTTGGAACATACGACTATACGTCAGCCAAGTTAAAAACGAAAGGCTTATTCAGCAAAAAGTACGGTAAATTCGAAGCGCGTATGAAGCTTCCTGAGGGCCAAGGCTATTGGCCTGCGTTTTGGATGATGCCTGAGGACAGCGTTTACGGCAACTGGCCTGTATCTGGTGAAATTGACATCATGGAGGCAGCTGGAAAAGATACGAGTACGGTTGGCGGAACGATTCACTACGGTAAAGAATGGCCGAACAATACGTATACGGGTGATGAATACCACTTCCCTGAAGGGGAGGACTACACAGGTTACCATACCTACTCTCTTGAGTGGGAGCCTGGTGAACTCCGCTGGTATGTAGATGGTGAACTGTACCAGACGTTAAACAAATGGTTTAGCAAAGGCACCAATGAAGCAGCGAATTACACATTCCCTGCGCCATTTGATCAAGAATTCTACATGATCTTAAATCTGGCTGTTGGTGGCTGGTATGGTGGTGATGTGGATGAGACAACTGAATTTCCTGGCAAGATGGAAGTGGACTATGTGAGGGTTTATGAACTAACAGGTCGTGACTATATGGAACCTGTGGAGCCAAGCTATGAGCCTGAAACTCTTCCTGAAGATGCGAAACAACCGCAAGAGGATGGAAACCTGATTTACGATACATCTTATAATGAAGGATTCACTATTGTGGATGGAACAAACGTTGACATGAACGACACATATTGGAATTTCCTTACGCTACCGGACTTTGCTGGAGAAGGTAGTATTAAAACAGATGAGGTAAACGGGACTACGTTTGCCAAGACGGAAATCATAAATCCGGGTAATGCGCTATGGGCCCTGCAATTGATTCAGAACGTTTCGATTGGTGAAGGTCGCACCTATAAGGTGAGCTTTGACGCTAAATCGGATGGGAATCGTTCCTTGATGACGAAAGTATCTGGTGGTGCTGAACGAGGCTACGCCAATTACTCTGGTGAACAAACGATGAACTTAACAAGTGAAGTTCAGTCATATGAATATACGTTTACGCTTAACCAAGAGACAGATCTTGCCGCTCGTTTAGAATTCAATATGGGTCAGACTTCAACAAACCCTGTTTGGATTGGGAATGTAAGAGTAGAAGACATTACAGGGCAGGTTGATGAATCAAATCAAAAAGAACCGTTAGCAGATGGTAACCATGTGTATAACGGAACATTCGACCAAGGTGACTTCAGCCGACTTGTCTACTGGGAAACAGTAACCCAAAATAGCGCAGAAGCTGAAGCTTATGTGACAGCAGAAGAGCGATTTATGCATATGAATATTGCAGATGGCGGATCTGATATGAAAGATATTCAGTTGAAGCAAAACGGTCTGCAATTCTTAAAAGGAAGCACCTATGACCTCACATTCCGGGCGAAGGCTCAACAAGATAAAGAGATATCCGTTAGCTTTGTGAATGAGGATGGATCCATGGTTTATCAAGAAGCTGAAGTTATTTCCTTAGGAAGTGAATGGAACACGTATACCGTTCCATTTGAAATGACGAAAGAAATGTCTGATTTGGATGGTCAACTGATCTTTAACATGGGTGGAGATGCGGCAAACGTTTATATGGATGACGTTCGTCTGGATCAAACATCTAGTTATGTTGATTACAGTGATGTTGATTTGAGTCCGTTAACGAATGGCTATTTCTTAGAAGGTATGAAATTATGGTCTAATTACGTTCACTTTGATGCTAATGCTAATGTAGAGGTAGTGGATGAAGCCTTGAATGTTGATATCACAAATGCAGGAAATGAAACTTGGAGCGTCCTTGTAGAACAACCTGGTTTAAAATTATCTAAAGGGATATCGTACGAGTTATCTTTTGACGCCAAATCTTCTGTACCACGTGATATCGAGGTAACGTTAGAGAATGCTGGTTATTACCGATACCTTAGTGAAAAAGTTTCCTTAACCGAAGACTACAATACTTTTACTTATCAATTCGAGATGCCAGCAAATGATACGGTTTCTCTAAAATATCTAATGGGCCAATTTGCTGGAGAGCATTCCATTGAGATCGACAACGTCAGTCTGGAAGTCGTTATGCCAGAACAAGCAAATTAAGATCTCTTATGAAACTAAGATGAGAATCAAAAAAGACAAGAATCGCAAATCGATTCTTGTCTTTTTTTGTCCTCTTCAAATTGTTATACACCAAATAGAACAATTTTGTTATAATAAGAGTAGAACAGAATGGAGGTGGGAGGATGTATATTCAAATTGAGCCAGACTCGGATATACCGATCTATTCCCAGGTGAGCACGCAGGTTATGGAAGAAATTATTCGCGGAGAATTGCAGGCTGGTGATGTATTGCCGTCTGTACGTGGTCTTGCAGGAGACCTTGGTGTGAACATGCATACGATTAATAAGAGTTATCATGACTTGGAGGCAAAAGGGGTTATAACGATCGTACCGAAATCAGGGGCTGTTATAAACGCGGATCCAACGAAAGATATCTCTAAAGAGCAACATGATAGATTGTCTGAAAAGCTACGACCTACTGTTGTTGAGGCTATGGTTTCAGGGATGAATGATGAACAGATTCACGCGCTTGTAGACTCAATAATGAGAAATGTAAGGGAGATGAAGTAAATGGAAGGGATCATTTTATTCTTATCCACGCTGATCGTGAGTGTCATTCAAGTTTCTATACCGTTCTTGGTGAAACGGACTGTTGTGTTTGGTGTGACGGTGCCGATGGAACATACGAAACACGCGGTGATTAAGCGATCGAAGAAAATCTATTCTCTTATTACCGGTGTGTTAACTCTTGGGGTTCTTATCACGTTCTTAGTTTGGAGCATGAGCACGAGTCCGAGCGATGTCCAGATGGCGCTAGCGGGAATGATGTTGCCGCTTCTCGTGATTGTTACGTCTCTTGCTCTTTACTTCTATTTCCATGTGAAGATCTCTAAGTTGAAGAAGGAAAAGCGCTGGTTTGAAGGGAAAAAGCAAGTGAAAATCTCAGACCTTACTATACGAGCCAACGATGAAATGCTGCCTTGGTATGTGGTTTCCCTGCCTGTCCTTTTAACGATTGGATTAATCGCTTTTACAGTAGCTAACTATAATCAATTCCCAGATCAGATTCCGGTCCACTGGGGAGCGGATGGAAAACCAGATGCTTATACGGAAAAGAGTGTCTTTTCGGTGTTATCTCTTCCGCTTATATTGCTTGTCCTTCAAGGAATGTTCGTAGGAATCACCGAGATGACGAAGCGTTCTGGTATTAAAATCCGCCCGACCAATAAACAAGCGTCTAAAAAGAGGCAAATGAACTTACGTAAATACACAAGCTGGTTATTGCTATTGGTCTCATTGTTACTAACGATGCTATTCTCATTTCTGCAAGTAATGACGCTTTATGGGAACATATTTGGCGACATGATGATCATGTTGGTACCTCTTATTTTCATGTTTCTCACATTGGCCGGATCGGTCGTCTTTGCCATTAAAGTGGGGAAAGTCGATTCTGATTTAGATGAAGTGGTTGTGACAGATCAAGATTATCAGATAGAGGAGTATGATGAAGACAGGTACTGGATCGGTGGGATGATCTACTTTAATAAGCAAGATCCTTCTGTGTTGGTAGAGAAGCGGTTCGGGATCGGAATGACGATAAACTTTGCACGTCCTATGGCTTACATGGTGTTAGTAGTTCCAATACTACTAATTTTATTACTGTCTTTCCTTTAAAGAGTATCCTTCAAAAATTGGCAAAATCCCTTTGATATCAAAGGTGATAAGCTTTTGATCAAACGTTTGATCAATTCTATTTAGTTAAAAAATAAGACAGGGCTCTAGAGCCCTGTCTTATTTCTGTACATCTAATGAAGAGTTTAGATGTCGCATCCTTCATCTGTACATACTTCTGTATCTTTCCCGCCAATGGATTCAAATGCCGGTGCTTGTTTCTCTTCTTCGTAAGCTTTCTGTAACCCTTGTAAGAAGACTTCTTTCGGCTGAGCGCCGGAGATGGCAAATTTACGGTTGAAGACGAAGAACGGAACGCCTTGAACGCCGATTTGGCCCGCTTCTTGCTCATCATTTCTGACAGCTTCAGCATATTTCTCTTCCGTAAAGGCAGCTTTTACGTCTTCTTCTGACAGACCCGCTTCTAAGGCGATTTCTTTTAAGACAGAGCGGTCCCCGACGTGTTTACCGGCTTCAAAGTAAGAATGGAACAGCTGCTCTGATACTTTGTTGCCGATTCCTTTCTCAGAAGCTCGTTGGAACAGACGATGAGCATCGAACGTATTCGTTGGAATGGTGCGATCAAAGTCAAAATCAAGCCCTTCAGCAGCTGCTTGCTGAGTCATGTTTGCTGTCATTTCTTTCGCTTCTTCCAAGCTTTTCCCGTACTTTTGAGCAAGTTTTTCATTTGTTGTCTGATTGCTATTTACTGGAGCATTTGGATCTAATTCGAAGCTTTTAAACTGTATATCAATTTCTACTTGATCGGCTTGTTCAAATTCCTTCATAGCCGCTTCTAAACGACGTTTTCCAATATAGCAAAACGGACAAACTACATCTGACCATACTTCAATTCTCATGTTAACGACCTCCATGTTTCTTTCGTGGCTCTATTATAACATCAGCGAGGCTTATAGGCATGTGAGGTGATTGGGGGGGATGGATCGATTTTATTAAGGGAGGCATTACATACTTGGTGGAAAGGGTATAAAATAAGACAAAAAGCCTCACCGAGGAGGAATAGGGATGCACGTCGAACTCATCGTAGATTCGAAATCGTTATTAGGGGAAGGACCCAGTTGGGATCGTGAGAAGAAAGTGCTTTACTGGGTTGATATCTTGGGGGAACAAATCCACTTTTATCAACCTAACACTACTGAGAACAAAACCATTGATGTTGGACAGGTTCCTGGAGCTATTGCCCCAAGGGAAAATGGGGGAGCCGTGCTTGCTCTTGAGAATGGATTTTACGCTTATAATGGAGCTGGTGAGACGTTCGAGTTTATTTGTAATCCTGAGGAACATTTACCTCATAACCGTTTCAATGATGGCAAGTGTGACCCGGCGGGGAGATTTTGGGCAGGAACAATGGACAAAGAAGAGGAAAAGAGGAGCGGGACTCTCTATTGCCTCGATGAGAACCGTTCTGTTAAGGAGAAAGTCACTGGGGTAGGCATTTCAAATGGAATAGCGTGGTCACCGGATCACACGTACATGTATTACATTGATACATTCGACAATCAGGTGGTACGGTATCAGTATGAAATGGCAACAGGTGAAATCCAGAATCCTGATTCAGTACTTTCATTTGAGCAGGAAGAGGGTGCTCCAGATGGAATGACGATCGATGAAGAAGGGATGCTTTGGATTGCGCACTTTGGCGGAGCTAAAGTGTCCAGATGGAACCCTGCGACAGGTGAAAAAGTAGATGAAATCCAGGTTCCTGCTCTCAATGTAACGTGCTGTGTCTTCGGCGGAGAGAACATGAATGAACTGTTTATCACTACTGCCAGGAAAGACATGAGTGAAGAAGACCTTCAGAAATATCCACATGCAGGCGGGCTCTTTAAAGTGAAAACCAACGTGCGTGGTTGCGAATCTTACAAGTTTTCAGGATAGGATCAAGAAATAGTAAGGAAGGAATGAGACTGATGAAAGTGAACCTTCAAACCATTGCAGAAAACGCAGAAATAAATGATGGCGATGTAAATATCTATCTAGACAAAGAGACAGGTCAATTGGTCAAGATTACACATGATGAGATTCGTGATGCAAAAGATGAAAAACCAGTTGATCATTTACCTGATTGGCAGCAAGAAAACCGCAAATGGGCTGACTTGTTTGTAGCTGATGAGGATGGCCGCTTCGTAGAATTGCCCACACCTCGTGACCTGGACGAGTACAGGGTGATGGAATCCTTTGCTCAATCGGTAGAGGATGAAGAGAAAGGAAACAAGTTACTCCGCGCCATCCGTGGACGAGGAGCTTTCCGTCGCTTTAAAGATATGGTCGGGGATCTGGGCCTTGAGGAAGATTGGGTTGCTTACCGCGAAACTCAATTTCTCAAAGTCGCTAAGAGATGGTGTGAGGATGAAGGAATTCCTTACGAATCCTAAATTGATCAAACGTTTGATCAAGGAAAAGAGGGAGACAGTTTAACTGTCTCCCTCTTCATTAACTTCTGCTTTTGAAGCTCCGCCAAAGGCTTCTGGTAACATCTTAAAGCCTTCGATCTCTGCGTCTTCTTCTAGCTCAATCATTAGATAACGTCTTCCGTCGAAGTTGACTTGTTTGACGTGCTCTAAGTCTTGAGGACTGATTGAAATATTGGCGAGCTTTGTATTGATTTTAATGGATTTTGATTTGTATTTCGGTACAATACTGCTTGCTTTTAATTCATAGTTATCGTTTTCTGTGTACTTCTTAAAGGATTCTTTAATCTTCTCAGAATCAATTTTCTCTTGTTCGACACCGCTCATTGTGAGGACCCGTTCAACGTCTTTGTAATCGAGCTTCGGAGGCTCATCCCCCTCCTCGTGATCTTCAACAACCTGGTTAACCTCCCGGTAGACGTTTCCAAGCGTAGAGGGATTCATTTGGTCCCCAACAACATCACGAATGACTTCCTCAAAGACCGCCTTATCTTCCATCGCTGTCATCGGCTCTTCTCCGTTTAACACTTCTTCTACGAAATGAAGATCCGGCTCATGAGCTTTTCCAGAAGCATAAAGAATATGGTTCACATCAGCTGTGTGATTCGTGAACGTAGGGAAGAGGAAACCTCCCATTGGGGTATTCAGATCAACCACAGGGTCGACTTCGATGTTGTACTTAAATTCTTTCTGCACATAGTCAAATTGATATTCTTTCTTAGGGTCTTGTGTTTTATTTACGCTACAGAGAATGAAGGGATGAGAGTAGACGGTATCACGATCGCTTTCTTCCGATTCTCCACCGCCTCTGCGTGTCGGTTTCAGATATTCTGCCCGGACGAACGTAATGACGACATCATGTTCATAGGGGCGTTCTGCGATCATTTTCTCTGTCATATAGAGCATTTCCTGCATCCAGTCCTGAACATTATTGGTTAAGAGGCCTTTATGTAGGATGAGCTGCGCATGGTTTTCGGCCTCTCTTTGAAACTTAAGTTCAAATAATTTCTCATCAAGCTGTCCTGTGAGCAATTTCTTGAAGTTGTTCATAAATAATTCCTGCTGTTCTCGCTCTAGCAGTTCAAAGGGCTGGCTCTGGTGGTGATAGATCTCAGTTGTTTCCCTCATAATATAGACGTTAAAGATGTTCTGGATCTTTAATAGGTCATTATCGACTTTCAGCTGCCGGCGAATTCCGGCGATATCCTTCTTATCCATCGGTCGTTCACTCCTACGTGGTTGTGCTTATAATAGTATATTTTAACATAGCTTACTCCCTTAAAAGAGGTAGAATCTCATAGAAATAGAAGATATAATACGAGTAGGACATAGGCCGAAGTAGTCGCGTGAGAGGAATAGATGGAAGAGGGGTGCTGTGCCTTCTTCCATCTATTTTTCTTTTCGTTTTTTCACATGAAATGAAAGGGAGAGGCTTTAATGGATTTCTTTACAAGAATGGAAGAGGCAACAGGAGTTCGATTGAATGAGGTGCAACAAGAGGCTGTCGTGCATACGGATGGCCCTCTGCTGCTGTTAGCTTCGCCAGGGTCAGGGAAGACAACAACTCTTAATATGAAGATCGGGTACTTGTTACTAGAGAAGAAAGTTAGGCCGGATCGCATTATGGCGATTACGTTTAGTAAGCAATCGGCTCAGGATATGTCAGAGCGTTTTGATGAGTTTTTCTCTGAATTAACGAATGATAAAGTTCATTTCTCCACCATTCACAGCTTCGCTTTCAAGGTGGTCCGGGAGGCTTTAAGGAAAGAAGGGCAAGACTTTCAGCTAATCGAAGGACAGATTAATGAGGGCGAGTGGAAGAAAGGATTTGACGGTCAACATGTGCCGCTCCATAAGAAATTTATCCTGAAGAAGCTCTTTGAAGATGAGAACGGGACACAAATCTCTGATGATGAGATGGACGAGCTGATGACCTATATTAGTTTTGTGAAGAATCGCATGCTTACCGGGAAAGAGCTTTATAAAGTGAAAGCGAACGTGAAGAATGCAGCTTCTATTTACGAATCGTATGAGCGGTTTAAGAAGGAGTATACCCACTCCCTGTTGCTCGACTTTGACGATATGCTCACCTATTGTCATCAGAGTTTGTTGGATGACCCTGAGATTCTAAATCGATATCAGCAACAGTTTGAGTATATCTTAACGGATGAGAGTCAGGATAATTCCGTCGTTCAGCATGAGATTGTTGAACTGCTTGCTAAGCCTCAAGATAACTTATGTGTCGTAGCCGACGATGACCAGTCGATCTTCATGTGGCGGGGGTCTGATGTGACGAAGCTTCTTCAATTTGAGAAGACGTATCCTGATGCTACGGTCTTGACGATGTCACAGAATTATCGGTCATCTGTTGAGATTGTTGAAGTCTCTAATCAGTTTATTAAGCGGAATCAGAACCGATTTCACAAAGAAATGTTCACAGAGAACCCTTCAGCTAACCCGATTGCGATTAAAGCAATGCGTAGCTATGAGGACCAGCTGAAGTATGTAACGGAGCAGGTGAAAAAGAGCAGCCCAGAAGAAGAGGTCGCTGTTCTGTATAGAAATAACGCCTCTGCTGTGCCCCTTGCTGATAAGCTCAGTAAAGCTGGGATCGACTTCTACATGAAAGATATTGATGCGAAGTTCTTCAAGCACTGGATTGTTGAGGACATTCTGAACTTCATGAGGCTTACGTACAATGATCGCCGGGCGGATATTCTAGAAAGAATTCATACGAAGTTTAATGCGTATATCACCAAGAGGCAGATCGCGTTTCTTAAGAATCGACAAAGTCAGGAATCCGTATTTGATCTCCTTCTTGAAACAGAGCTTCCTTCTTATCAGAAGAAAAACGTGACCCAGGCGAAGAAGCTATTCGCTGAAATGAACAAGATGGAACCAGCCAGAGCGATCCGTGTTATTCGTGACAGACTCGGATACGATAAAGCGATTCAGAAGATGGTAGAGAAGTTTGGCTTTAACGGGGAACATCTATTTACGGTTCTAGATACGCTTGAGGAGATTGCAGAAGGTCTGGGTTCTTTAAAAGGATTCGCTGACCGTTTGAAAGAACTTGAGCAGTTGGTCCAGACATCTAAATATAATAAACAGACGTGTTCGCTTACGCTGACAACGTTCCATAGTGCAAAAGGGCTTGAGTATGACAAAGTGTATATGATCGACTTGATTAACGGAGTGGTACCTTCTAAAGATGATATGGACCAGTACCGTAAGAAGGAATATGGGCCGATGGAGGAAGCGGTGCGTCTCTTCTATGTAGGGATGACCCGTGCCAGAACGCATTTGGAGCTGTTAACCTATGGCTATAAAGGGCAAGAACGTGTGTCAGAGTCCCAGTTCGTCACAAATGTAAGGCGTATTGCCAAGTTCCCTGATGAGAAGAGAGCTGTGACAAGACGGAAAAAGCCAGCCCCTGATTTATCAGATGAGAGCTTACTTGGCTGGGATGAAATTGAGGTCGGAAAGTCAGTGGAGCATCAGAAATTTGGTGCTGGTGTGATTAAAGAGTATGGTGGAGATGCCATTACGATCCAATTTGACGAGATTGGCTATAAAGAGTTTAATGCGGAGATTTGTATTGATAATGGGATTTTACGTAAACGAAGTTAGGGCTTCCTGTAATGAGGAAGCCCTTTTTTTATGGGATTAATTTTGTTCTGGATTCTTTGATTTGCGTGCGCGTTTAGCTGATTCTTTGTGTGCTTTATTCGCTGCAGCACTTCCGAATTCGCCCGCCACTTCCTGCCCGAATTCTACATCCATTTTCTTCGGTTCAAATCCTTTTTTATGCTTTTGTTCTGCGTCATGCTTCTTTGTTTTCTTTGCCATGGTTGATTCCCTCCTTTTGTTCAGCTTTAGTATGTTTTCTCTGACAGTGGTTTATACAGAAGCTTTCCGTTATCAAAAGAAGGAGAATTCGTTATAATGGGATTTAAAGGAATAATATTACAGAAGGCTGATAACGTTTTACGAATACATAAGGAAAGGGATTGGGCGGAATGAGTATTGGGGCCATGATTCATATCGTAGTGATTGGACTTTTGTTTGTTACCTCGGTTTATGCTGGGAACTGTGTGAAGGAACGATCAGATGGCGTGAGAGGTGCGCTCGTAAGTGGAGCGATTCCTGTCCTATTCTATCTGTTGTTCACCTATAGTCCTGCTCTTTTGCTTTCCCCGTTCTTTGTCCTCATCATGGTGATGACGTGGAGAAGAACAGACACGGCCTAACTACAACACGGAACGGACCTCGGTTGCTAAGGTTTTCCCTTAGCAACCGAGGTCTTTTGACTATGGAGCGAATGAGAATAAAAAGTTGAATAACCTGCAACTTTTTCCAAATGAAATACGTGGTTAGGTCAGAAGGGAGGGGAGCCATGGAGATAGAGGAGTACTATGAACAATATGTAAAAGATGTGTACCGATATATCTTATCGATGTGTGGCGACCCTTACCTTGCAGAAGATGTCACGCAAGATACGTTTATCAAGGCTTTTCAATCTCTTGGAGCGAACCCGCCAATGCGGGTGAAGCCTTGGCTGTTTACGATCGCTTACAGAGTCTTTGTAGACAATCACCGGAAAACGAAGCGGATCCATCCAAAAGACCCAAGCGATTTCAGGACTTTGGCTGATTCCGTAACAACGGAAGATCAAGCGGTAGATCGCTCGAAGCAGGAGGTCTTCTACGAGTTGTTACAAGAGCTGCCAGACAATCAGAGACAAGCGATTCTGTTGGTGGATGTGAATGAATTGTCGATTAAGGAAGCTTCACAAGTCTTATCGATCAAAGAAAATACATGTAAGAGTCATCTGTTCCGCGGACGGACGAAGATAAAGAAGTGGATTCATGAAAGGTGGGAGGAAGATGACGGATGATTTTAAAGAGCGTCTACGGCGCTATCAGGAAGGGGAATTATCGAAAGAGGAAGAAGACGAAATGGAGCAAGATTTGGATAAGTTTGATGTGTATCAATCATTTCTTGAGGAGCAGTCAGAAGAGAAAGAAGAGCCTTTTATTAATAGTCAGGAAGTCATCCGGAAGGGATGGTTCTACCAGCGCTTTTCCCTGATTGCGACTGTACTGACGGTTTTACTCCTCATTATCCCAGTTCTTGAATTAGGCAGTAAGATGTATTATGTCGGGAAAGCAGGAAAGCTTGTTGATCTCACAACGAAAACCATTTATCTGACAGAACCGAATGTCACCATTGATGACGATCGTCTGGACGTTCGCGCCAGATTCTTTAACCTTACGTTTTCCCTTGATCTCTACAAACAAATAGGCGGGGAGAAGGTTCGGATTGGAGATTGGGATGTGCTTTATGAGCTCGATAAGGTGGATTATCCTGATTATCCGGACCGGGAGTATGTGATTGGGGATCCACCACTTGATATCCCCCATCCAGAAGAGAAAAAGCTTTATCATCCTGATGACCCTGCACCCAATTCTGATTGGGAGCGCTTAGAAGCATTGCCTGATGGCACGGTAGCTGAAGTATATGTATCCTTTGATCAGCTTTATGAGGAAGGAGAAGTATTGAACCTACTTGGGTCCATGCGAAGTGAATGGCAGTGGTTTGCTGTTAACACAGGTCTTGAGGCAAGTGGTAAAAGCACAGAAGGCGGCTATCTAACGCCAATTGGTTATCCAACGGATTCAAACGAGCGGGTATGGTCCCCCCGTGAAGGAATCGATGATAATGGCAGCTCGAACAAGGAGCAATTCCTCCGGGTTATGAGGGAGTTAGAACAGTATGAAGAACAGGCAACAGATATAGCCAGGACCAAGTGGCTTGACCTTAAAGAACGGAATGATTACCTAGACAAGAACGGCGTTACAATCTATGGCGGTGTCGTGACAGGACCTGTAGAAGAATTGCTGTCTTTACGTGACAAAAAGGAAATTCAGCATATGAAAGTCGGGGAGGTGCGCTTATGGAATTACGATTGAAAAAAGGCTCTTCTAATGAAACGCGCTTTGGGATGGTATCCATCATCCTAGCCCTTATCTTCTTAGTGTTTCTGAACGCTTTGGTGCTAACGGATCGTATGATTCTTCCGGGTGCTTTGTTCATGCCATTACCTGGTATTGGGATCGTTTTTGGATTAATTGGGCTGATTAGGTTGAGAAAGAAATTCTCTTATTCTGTCTTTGGAATTCTGTTGAACGGTGCTTGCTACGTTATTTTATTCTTATATTTTGTGGCCAGTTTATCCGTTTATCCAATTCCCTAATGGTGAGGGAACTTTTTAGAGGAGGGTAAGCTTTGAATAAAAGAGCTTTTCATATCTATAATATACTGGTTTTACTGGTGCTTCTTTGTTTCAATCTTCTCGTTTTATTTGCGTTTGGGATAGGTGAAGGTGGTATAGATGTTGCGGCAATGGTCGCGCTCGTGTTCTCATTTTTGCTTTGGGGCGTATTTTATTTCATTCAATTTGTTCGAAACGAGAAAGTATGGAGAATAGCCTGGTTCTGTATTATGGTGGTTGTCCTGTACTTGTGGGAAACAGGGTATGGGGCCTGGGTTGGCAGGGTGATCTTTTAAAGGATTATAGCCGTTGTGTGAATAGATGCCTATTTCTCCGCTTAAATCATTCAATATCGGGTAATGGAATTAAATAAGTCCATACTGAAGATGAGATGATTGATTGGAGGAAGAAACGATGAAGAAAATGAACCGAGGAATTCTGACCGCGATCTCATCCATTGGAATCGCACAGGCACTTAAGATCCTGACCCATAAGAAGCTTTCAGGAAAATGGGATGTAACGCAGGTTGCCACAACAGGCGGGATGCCAAGCTCACACTCTGCCGGCGTGTGTGCGCTCGCCACATACTTAGCTTCTCATAAAGGAACACGTCACACCGAAACAGCTCTAGCAACCGTCTTCGGAGCAATTGTCATGTATGATGCACAAGGCATTCGCCGCCACACTGGTGAAATTGCACGCCTTGTTAATGAATTAGAAGATAGTTTTGCCTCTTTAGCTGGTGACTTTCCTAGCTTTGAATTTGTAGAACGTGAGAAAGAATTAAAAGAACTTCTCGGCCACCAACCTGTTGAGGTACTAGGTGGAGCCATCTTAGGATGTTTACTAGGCTTTGGTTCTGCGAAACTGGAGAAGTAATGAACGTATACGGAACCTCTCATACACACGTATGGGAGGTTTTTTTAGTAAGAGGAACCATATCTATAGGAAATGTCAATATATATCAGAATCGGAAGCGCTATCAAATTCTATATATGACAAAATCGTGAGAACAGTTGCTGATTAGAGGAAACAAGCATATGATTATATGTGAAATAGTTCACAAGTTAATTGAGGTGGTGGTTAACATGGAGGAGAAAACGATTGACCTACTTATAGAAAAAGCATTAGGGAAGAAAGAAATGGTGGAGGTGAGCCCGAGTCATTATTTAATAAGGGCGGCGCTCGCAGGCATATATATTGGATTTGCACTTATTCTATCTTTTCAATTGGCCCAACCGTTCTATGAACAGCATGCACCTTCAACCTATTTGATAAACGCTTTGTTCTTCGGGATTGCCTTTTGCTTAATTATTTATGGCGGTTCAGAACTCTTTACATCCAATACGATGTATATGACGGTGTCTTCATTAAAGAAAGAAACCACCTGGGTGGATACGCTAAAGGTGTGGGGCTACTGTTATGCCGGAAATGTGGTCGGCATCCTATTCTTTACCGGAATGATCTACATGACAGGCTTACTTCAAACAATTCTGCCAGACGAATCCTTGCTCATTGCAGCTGCCGAGAAGAAAATGAACGTCCCGACTTCTCAACTATTCTTCCGCGCCATCTTAGCAAACTGGCTTGTGTGTTTAGCCGTATGGCTTCCAATGCAAGTCAAAGAAGATATCTCAAAGATTCTCTTGATGATGCTTCTCGTGTTCACCTTTTTCATTTCAGGCTATGAACACAGCATTGCCAACATCGCCTTATTCTCACTAGCCCTCTCATCCCCTCACACAGCACTCGTGAGCATGGGAGGATTCATCCATAACCTAATCCCTGTCACCCTTGGCAACATCATCGGAGGTGGTTTCTTTGTCGGAGCCGTCTACGTCTACTTAAATCAGAAAAAACAACCAGCTCCAATGTCCATAAAAGCACTAAAGCCATTAAAAAAACGCCCATCCAAAACCTCGCATGTTTAAGTTAGATCTAGAGGGGGAGAATACTCTTTTTACTTTCGCTTGAGTAAAAGGTTGAATAACTGGTGATTTTCAAGGTATGCCTACAGCTGTGGGGACGCTCGTAAAACTATAGTCAGGGGTGTCTGGGGAACGGGGAGACTCCTACGGGAGAGAGAGGTAGACGAGACCCCGGAATGAGCGTAGCGATTGAGGAGGAACATATAAGGAAGCGGAAGTTCGACTAAAACCGTCACGTCCTGTGACAACGTCGAACGACCCCACCTCGTGTGGGGCCCGTGGAAAGCGAGTCGTTCCCCAGACACCCCAACCTCTCATCAAACATAGCGTTCCCAACCCCATAAAATGTATTATATTCAAGCTTCCTAAATGGAGCATGAATATATAAATAACTTTGTTTCACCAAGTTTTAACATTATTATTTAAAAATAATGGAAACAGCGTTATAATAGCTGTGGGAGAAATGAATAAACTTTTCTCCAATAATAGAAAACCACAAGTACTGTCTACCGAAGCCATCGAAGGTCAGCCTTCTTTGGCTTTTTTGAACGCTCCAATTCAACTCACATGCAGCTTCGGCAATCTTTTGTTTAGCTTATTTTCTCAAGTGGTATATCGAAGAATAATAGAAACTGCAAGAGAAAAGGGTTGAGAGAGATGGAAGAGAAGTCTATGCAAGCTGAGTTAGCGAGTTATACCGGAAAGCTTTTACGAGAGCATTATGGCAAAGGGCCGGCTTCGGTCTATGTTTCCATTAAGCATCCGTTTATTACATTTTATCTTCGGGATTTCCTCACCCCAACAGAACGAGTGCTTCGTACTCAAGGGCACGATCAGAAGGTCGAAGAGACACGAGATCTCTTAATGAAGCAGGTGTTGCATGAATTAAAAGCCACCATAACCGTGGTAGCTGACCTGCATGTAGAGAACCTATATTATGACTGGTCATTAGAAAATCGGACAGGAGTGATCCTCGGCGTCCTGTCAGAAGATAAAACGAACAAAGATGAATCGTTTGCCGAATATCCGGCAAAAGATAAGCTGCATAAAGAAATTAATCGTGTAAGCGCACAAGTAGAAAAAGAACCGGAAGAGACCAATTCTCTCTATTTAAATGATCGAACGCTCGTTATTCAACGAAAAGGAATTCTAGTAGATATTGAGAGAGAATTAATTCGTTCTGGTTATGAGCAGCCGCTGCGTTTAAGTAAACGAAGGTTAGAGAAAGATATGCTCGATCGGAGACTCTATGAATCCATTTTGGATGTTCACATCATGGATACCTTTGTAGATTGGGACTTTCAATTGGATCAGAGTTTTATAACGTTAATCATTCAAAAGAATAAACCGATGTAGGTGGAAATGGGCTAGACAATAGAGCTAGACATAAGCCGAAAAGACGTCATGTGACGTCTTTTCGGCTTTTTTTTGTGGATAAATTGTAAAGAAAGAAAAGGAGTAATAGAACATGTTTGGAATTGCAGGAGCCATTAAACTGATCCTATCAGCATTTATTATTTTGCCCGTTGTATCAATCATTCGGGAAGGAGGTTATTTAATTGCTAGTTATTTATTAGGGGCGAGCAGTTCGAAAGTGACAGTTGGCTGCGGTCCGAAAGTCTTTCAGCTAGGGGTTTTTGAAGTTCGTCGTTATTACTTTATGTACAGCTGGTGTAGCTATGATTCTTTGAAATTCGATAAGAAATGGGCGCACATTGTGATTTATTCAGCCCCTATTATGAGTAACATCATTGTTGCGATTGGAGTTAACGCTCTTTTAGCAGTCGATGGCATTCCCATGGAATCGTTCTGGACGCAGTTTATTTTCTATGCGTTTTATTTTGTCTTATTTGACTTTCTTCCTGTTTATTATCCAGATGGACAGCCGAGTAATGGAAGGGTGATTTACGATTTGGTTCGTCATAACAAATTCCCGGACTTTGAAAAAGAGGGATGATAAGACTTTTTTTCAAGTGGACGACCTCTAAACCTCCTGACCTGGGCATAAAGTGTAAAGAATAGCCTGGATAGGAGGAACATCAATGTGGAATTCGAATGGGTATTATGATCCTTATCAAATTCAAGCTCCTTATGATAACCAATTACGACAAGGATGGCAGGGAGGGAATGTGCCCTATCAACAACCTTATTATGAACCTTCAACAACCTATGGGTACCAGCCTCCTGTAGAGCCGTATACAGAACCTGCTTATCGGGCCAGCTGGAAGTCATGGGAAGACTTAGGTTCCCCGCCAAGAGGAATGAAGGGCGCACCTGCTGTGGCTTCCTGGCAGCCTAATCGTTTGGACTGCTTCGTGCGGGGCGAGGATAACGCCATGTGGCACAAATGGTGGGATGGTTCGCGCTGGAGGGAATGGGAGAATCTCGGCGCCCCACGAGGCGGGCTAAGAAGTTATCCGGCGGCTGTATCATGGGGTGCCAATCGAATTGACTGTTTCGTACGTGGTAGAAATGACCGCATGTGGCATAAGTGGTGGGATGGTTCACAGTGGAGAGGTTGGGAAGACCTTGGCGCCCCTCCTAGAGGGATGAAAGGCGCACCGGCAGTAGCTTCCTGGCAGTCGGGACGCCTGGATTGCTTTATTCAAGGTGAGGATAATAATATGTGGCACAAATGGTGGGATGGCGCCACTTGGAGTCAATGGGAAGATCTTGGCTCTCCGCAAGGTGGATTACGTGATGCTCCAGGTGCTGTATCATGGGGACCCAATCGAATTGACTGTTTCGTACGTGGTCGTAACGACAAACTGTGGCATAAGTGGTGGAACGGGGCCGCTTGGAGCGAGTGGGAAAATCTTGGTGCCCCGCGTGGAGGGTTTGAAAATGCTCCGGCAGCGTCCTCCTGGTCATCGAACCGACTGGATGTCTTCGTCCGCGGAGACAATAATAGCTTGTGGAAGAAGACATGGAAAGCGACAAAGTGGAGTGATTGGAAGGACCTTGGCTCTCCTCAAGGTGGCGTCCGTTCAAGTCCGGGCGCGGTATCCTGGGAAAGAAAACGAGTCGATTGCTTCGTAAGAGGAAGAAACGACAACATGTGGCATAAGTGGTATTCCTAAATAGAAAAGCCTGCAGCTCTATGTGGAGTAGCAGGCTTTTTTCGTTTGTGTGTCTAGAATTCCGGGTCTGACGTCGAGAAAAGAATCGGCGACGACTAGAATATTGAGCCTGACATCGAGAAAAGAATCAGCGGCGACTAGAATATTAAGCCTGACGTCGAGAAAGCAGCCAGGGACGACTAGAATATTGAGCCTGACGTCGAGAAAGGAGTCAGGGATGTCTGGAATGTTGAGCCTGACGTCGAGAAAAGAGTCAGTGATGTCTAGATTTTTGAGTCTGACGTCGAGAAAGCAGCCAGGGACGTCTAGAATATTGAGCCTGACGTCGAGAAAGGAGTCAGGGACGACTAGAATATTGAGCCTGACGTCGAGAAAGCAGCCAGGGACGTCTAGAATATTGAGCCTGACGTCGAGAAAGGAGTCATTGACGTCTAGAATCCTGAGCCGGACGACTAAAAAGAAGCCCGTCATGTCTAGAATCAAAGGCCTGACATCTAGAAAAGCGCATTACGTGGTTTTTCTATGAATTATCGACCCTCTTGAAGGGGAACGATTTGCCCTCTTATTTCACCCGAGAGGTTCTGTTCGGTGTGAACGTTTACGTATGTTAATTCTTTTTTCATGCAGTCGAGAAGATCGGCAATAGAGTGAATTCCGACGTCATTTTTCACAATGTCTTCATCCTTTAGGATACCTGTTACCACGCCTTTTTGAGTCGATATTCCATTTTGATTTGGAAGTGTTTCAAGGTCTGCGCCGAATAAGAACGCAACTACGGGGCCGTTCTGCTCTCTGTTACCAAAATGGATGTGGGCTTGAACAAAATTTTCGATATCTTCTATTTTTAAAACGAATTTAATTTTCGTGTCATGCTTGTTTGAAGCAAATTTTGCAATTCCAGATGCATGGGTTTCGACAGGTGGAACTTCATTTTTCCCTTTTAATCGTGCCTTAAATAATTTATCCATATCAACGCCTCCTTTAGTGAACGCTCTTATCTTATTCACTGGGCGCGAGATGGTGTTTGTATATTATAGAAGAGGAGTCTTATATGCTTTTTAGAAGTAAATCGACTTCTTCAAGGACAGCTTCCCAAGCTTCTGTTTTGGTGTCTGTCAGCATAAAATGTTCAGCTTCTGTCAGCTCCACAAACTTCACAAACTCAGCGAGTTCTTCAGCGTGTCGCTGGTAACGAGAGCTGATTCCAATAGGGACATGGATATCCAATGATCCGTGAATAAGCACATGTGGAACCTCAATAGGAAGTAGTTCAAGAGGTGAAGCTGCTTGCAGACGCTCCCGTACTTCTTCTGGTTTTCCTTTTAATAAGTCGGCCACCGGGTTGTTGGGTTCTGATCCCATGGACGCGTCTCTGAAATGATGGACAGTATACATTGTTTCAGGATCTACAACTCCAGCAAGGCTAATGGCTCCTGCAACAGGGTGAGGATTCTCGCAGTAAAGTTCACTAGTCGCAGGAATCTTATGGCGTCCAGCGAGCCACATAGCTAAATGACCACCAGCTGAATGGCCAATAGTGATCGTTTTGTCTATATCCAGATTATAGTCTTGTGCAAGGTTTTTAACGTAATCATGAGCCCTTCCAACGTCCAGGAGGGTGTTGGGCCAGGCTCCATCATCTTGTCCAACTCGGCGGTACTCAATATTCCAAGTGGCGTAACCGTGAGCGGTTAAATCTTCTGCTGCGTCTGTCATGAGTTCTAGTGTAAAGGGTTCTCTCCAGAATCCTCCGTGAATAACAACGGCAACAGGGTGAGGACCTTCTCCCTCAGGGATTCGAAGTTCTCCGTATTGATCCTTTTGTTCTCCGTAAAAAATTTTCTTCATCGTACCACCTCTTTATTTTTTATAGGGGTATTATCTCACAGATCACCGAGAAAAAGGGAAGATTGGACGGTATAAAAGATTTAATTTTCTGATTACTTATTGACTTTCCTTTTCTTTCAAGATAAGTTAGTAAGTAAATGATGTAACGAAAAAAAATTATTCGGAATTTAAGTGCAATACGATTCATTCTGTCTGCCGGGTTTTGGGATTCTAAACGAAAATGGGGGAAGATCTATGATTTTGCACAAAAATGAAAGCGCTTCAAAAAATGATAGGGAACACGTTCAGCTTGCTGGATTGAAGAAAACCGTAGAACGAGTGTATGAGAATGTGCCTTTTTATCGTGAAAAGTTTGAGGCATTAGGCCTAAAGCCGAGTGATATTCAAACTCTTGAGGATGTTCAAAAGCTACCGTTTTTACAGAAAAAAGATCTTCGCGCCCACTATCCATTTGGGTTATTCGCAGTCGACCAAAGTGAAATTGTGCGTTTGCATGCTTCCTCTGGGACAAGCGGAAAGCCTACCGTTGTGGGGTACACAAAGAACGATGTTCAGATGTGGTCGGATCTTGTAGCGCGTGCGATCTCCTTAGCGGGAGGAAAGAAAGGGGAAATCCTTCATAATGCGTATGGCTATGGATTGTTCACTGGGGGACTGGGTCTTCATTTCGGAAGTGAAGAGCTGGGCATGGCCACGGTACCTGTATCTGGAGGGAATACCGAAAGACAAATCACTTTGATTGAGGACTTTAAACCAACCGTCATCTGCGGCACACCTTCTTATATGTTAAATATTGCAGAGCGTATGGAACTAATGGGGAAAGACCCTCGTGCCACGTCCATTAAGTACGGCATATTCGGAGCTGAACCGTGGTCTGAGGAGATGAGGCGTACCCTTGAAGAGAAATTCGATATCAAAGCTTGTGATATTTATGGACTGAGTGAAGTGTTAGGTCCTGGGATAGCTATGGAATGTCACGAAGCACAGGAAGGGCTTCATATTGCAGAGGACCATTTCTTAGTAGAAGTTATTGATCCGGAAACAATGCAACCTGTTCCGGATGGAGAAGACGGAGAGTTGGTCTTTACAAGTTTAACGAAAGAGGCCTTCCCTGTTATCCGTTACCGGACAGGCGATATCGCATCAATTACCCATGAGCCTTGCGCATGTGGTCGGACGACAGCACGCATGTCGAGAGTAAAAGGACGGATTGATGATATGTTAATCATCCGTGGCGTAAATGTATTCCCGTCTGAGATCGAACATTTCCTATTGCAAGTAAAAGGAATTGTGCCTCATTATCAGCTCCATTTAATGCGAAAGGGGAGCCTGATGCAAGTTGAACTACAGGTAGAAGTGGATGAGGCGTTTTATGGAAGTATTGATGGGGATCTGAAGCATGAGAAATGTGATACCTTATCCAAACAAATCCGAACGATTATGAAGAATAATTGCCTTGTCTCAGTAGACGTTCGTGTGAATAAACCGAACTCCATCCCTCGCTCAGAAGGGAAAGCCGTGCGAGTCGTAGAACAGATGATGAGCTAATTTTATATCGCAAAAAGTAAAAGCCTAAATCGACAAAGATTTAGGCTTTTTACATGCTATAAAATTTTGCTTAAGAAGGATTGTGTTCTGGAGTTCTGTGGGTCATCGAAGATTTGAGAAGGCGATCCGTTTTCCATAATAATGCCTTCATCCATAAAGAGCACGCGGTCACCGACTTCTCGGGCGAAGCCCATCTCGTGTGTCACAACGACCATTGTCATACCTTCAACAGCCAGGTCTTTCATTACCTGGAGAACATCCCCGACTAGCTCTGGGTCAAGAGCAGATGTCGGTTCGTCAAAGAGCATAACTTTTGGATTCATGGCGAGAGAACGAGCGATGGCGACACGCTGCTTCTGCCCGCCTGATAAGCTCTCAGGATACACATCCGCTTTGTCTCCAAGACCAACCTTTTCAAGGAGAGAGTGTCCTGTTTTGTCCGCTTCGCTTTGAGACAACCCCTTTACTTTAATGGGGGCCAATGTAATGTTCTCTAATACGGTTTTATGAGGAAATAAATTGAAGTGCTGAAACACCATTCCGACCTGGGAGCGAACGGCATTAATATCTACTTTTGGATCTGTTAGGACGTCACCATCGATGACGATTTCTCCTGATGTGACCTCTTCTAAAAGATTCAAACACCTTAAGAATGTACTCTTACCAGAGCCAGATGGGCCTATGACACAGACCACTTCACTTTCTTCTACTTTCGCATCTATTCCTTTTAAGACTTCTGTTTTACCAAATGATTTGTGGAGATCTTTTACGGTAATCATTTATACGTCCAGCTTCCTTTCTAATCTTCTTAAGTAAAATGAGGCAGGTATTGTAATGCATAGGTATAAGAGGCAAACTACTATTAACGTTTGGAAAGGTGTATACGTTATGTTGTAGTACTGCTTACCAAGGTATAGAAGCTCCCCTATGGCAATAACGGAAAATAAAGAGGTATCTTTCAGACTAATTACGAACTGGTTTCCAAGAGGCGGAATCATTCGTTTAAAAGCCTGAGGCCATACAATATGGCGCATCGTTTCACGTTCACTTAATCCTAGTGCTCGTCCAGCTTCACGTTGCCCTTTATCAATTGAGTGTACCGTACCACGAACGATCTCAGCAATATATGCACCGGCATTTATGGCGATTGCAATAATTGCAGTAGGCAGCGCGGCAATGTTAAAGCCAATAATATCTTCTGTTAGACCTGAGTAGATAAAGAGAATCTGTGCGAGCATCGGAGTTCCTCGTACAATCTCTACAAACCACAGAGCAGGTATGTTCACCCATTTCTTCTTAGATAAACGCCCGAGTCCAACGATGGCACCAATGATAAATCCGAAAAATAAACCAGCTAATGTAATTCCTAGTGTGAGTAATATTCCTTCAGGAAAGACAGCCTGAAAACTACGAACGTAGTGAGAATCCATAAAAGCTTCAAACATGATTTAATCGCTCCTTAATTAAGTACGAAATAGAAAAAAGCGCAACAAGTTCATAACTCGCTGCGCTTTTCATTGTGCCTTCTAAGGTGTTATGAACCTAAGTGTTCTATTACTCTGGCTTTTTGCCGAAGTATTCTTCATAGATTTCGTCGTATTTTCCGTTTTCTTTTAGAGTAGCGAGTGCTTCATTTACAGGTTCTACAAGGTCAGATCCTTTCTCCATTGCAATACCATAAGACTCACCTTGAAGCGTTTCTCCAACTGTTTTTAGCTCATCTTTGCCGCTTTCTTTAATGTAGAATTCAACGTTTGGCTTGTCATATAAAGATGCATCTACACGACCGTTTCGAACGTCCATGTATGCGTTGATAATTTGAGGGAAGGCTTTGATTTTAGCATCTGTATTTTCTTTTAAGTATGCCTCACTTGTTGTCCCTGTCTTAACGCCGACTTCTTTTCCATCAACATCATCAATCGATTTAATCTCATCGTTATCACTTTGAACCATTAAAATTAAACCAGAATCGTAATATGGATCTGAGAAATCAATGCTTTCTTTTCGCTCTTCCGTAATGGAGATCCCTGCAATAGCAAGTGGGTAACGTCCGGACTGCATTCCTGTAATCAGTCCATCAAATTGCATGGACTTAAATTCGACGTTAAAGCCAGCTTCATCCGCAATCGCCTTCATTAAATCAATATCAAAGCCTTTCATCTCTCCACTGTCTGGATCTTTATATTCAAAAGGCTTAAAGTTTGCATCTGTGGCAACGGTGTAGGTCTCTTTTTCTCCTGAATCGCCGCCGCTGTCCCCGCTATCTCCATTTGTAGAGTCACCGTTTGAATCTGATGAGCTACCACACGCTGCGAGTACAGCAATTGATAGAATTGTGATAAAAAGTGCAAATAAACGTTTCACCTAATGGACATCCCCTTCCAAATTTTATAAGTCTGTATACCAGTATCTCATAATCGTCAGAAAATTTAAATTTCTGTTTGAGGGAGTAATTGATAGAAAAGTCTGAAAAATTAAAGGTGAGCTAAAAATACAGCCGATTTATTTAAAATAGCTTCGAATTCTTTCATTTTTCTACCTTTTATTCATAGTTTACGAGATTTTATCTACAAAAAAGGTTTTTTGGAAGAAATTGTTGAATGATCGTATGGGTGTAATATTTTTTGAGGGGGGCGTAGATTTGGGGAGAACGTTGATCCAGACGTGTTTCATTTGGTTGTTCGTAACGATTGTGCTCATACTCGTGGTCTTGATTCCGAGAGGGAACCCGGAGGTGGACCGTAACCTATCCCGAACAGAGCAGGCTGAACAATACAGGGAAGGGATTACGGATTTCTCTTGGGAAGCATACCGACAAAATGTGACGACACTTCTTCAATATGCATGGGAACATAAGAGTTTAGGGGATACCATTCACACTCACTCGGTAGAATATGAGGTTTGGAGATATTTAAAGAAGAGTTTATGGCTGATCGTTCCGAGTTTTATTATAAGTTCGATTTTGGGTGTGCTAAAAGGAATCTATGATTTTTACGTGAAGCGGAGGCGGTTTAATGTATTGGGGGAAAAAGCGACTGTATTTTTTCTTTCCGTACCGGATTTTTTCTTGTTACTCATGATTCAGGTGGCTCTCATTACGTTTGCGGATTATGGACTTCCGCGTATTAGTTTATATGGAAGTGAGGCTGTTTCGAATAAAGTGGTTGGGATTACTTTTCTGGCTATCTATCCGACCTTTTACATAGCTAGGTTAACGTATTCGAGCTTGGAACAACAATCTACGCAGGATTACATACGCACCGCGTTTAGCAAAGGGACGAACCGTTTCAAAATAGTTTGGAAACACATGCTCAGTAACTGTTGGCTAGCAGTTGTGAGTCATTTGAATACGATTATGCTGTATATTTTGTCGAATTTATTTATCGTTGAGTTAATTACATCTTATCGAGGAGCGGCTTACAGGTTCTATAAAGCCCTCCGCGTCAGAGGTAGCTTTACAGTCGGGAGCCCGCAATCCATAGATACGTCACTTGTGATCGAATATATCATCGTCTTTACAGGGATCGTTCTAATAGTCCAGCTCCTCAGCAAACTAGCTGCTCATCAGCTTTTACGAAGAGGAGGCGAGGCTTCGTGAAATGGAACAAACAGCTAATAGCAGGGTGTATCTTTTTAGTCGGCCTTCTGTTTGTCGCCTTTCTGGGTCCATACCTTCCATTTATCGATGAGAATGTGGAAACGAAAGGGATGATGCGCACAGAGGAGGGAGAAATGACAATTCCTCCATTCCCGCCATCTGGTGAGTATTGGCTAGGGTCGGATCACTATGGGAGAGATATACTAAGTCGCTTGGTGGTCGGTACGAAAGAAGTGTTGGCGGTTGTCTTGTCTGTCGTGCTGATTCGCTATAGTATAGCTATTCCTCTTGGGCTTGGGGCTTTCTATTATCGTCCGGTCCGAGCTTTGTTGCAGTTTTTAAATCAAACTTTATCATTTGTTCCGATGATTTTTATTGTATTGTTTTTCCTTATGTTGCCTTATGTGTATTTCTCCCCCCACCGTACAACCTGGCTCATTATCATTTTGGCCGTGGTGGAAGTAGGGAGAGTGGGTGATGTATTGTATAAGCAAACGGAGGAGATCTCCTATAAGCCATTTATGGATACGGCCATTACTTCAGGGAATACCTCTTTTCAAATGCTGAGGCGATACTATTTCCCTCAACTGTTCCCTCATATGGCTGTAAATGTTTCGTTAGATATTAGTCGAGTCATGTTTGTCATTGGGCAGCTTGGGTTAATTCAAGTGTTTATTAGTCACAAGATTGAAGCTTTGCCATCTGTGACCACACCGGCATATAAGGTCGTAAATACATCGAATGCCTGGCCGGTGCTCTTCCAGCGAGCAACCGCTGATGTGTTCGGAAGCGTTTGGATTCCTTTCGCAGGAGCAGGAGCGATTACCATTTTTGTTGTAGGATTTTATTTGCTAGGCAACGGGATTCGCCACTACTTTGAGAAGCGACAGAGTTATATATGATAGGAAAAGAGAAAAGCTGCCTTCTTTTAGGAAGGCAGCTTTTTGAGGTTGGTGATAGAAAAAGTGCTGGGACGTCTAGAACTGCGATTCTGACGGCTAGAAGGCGTCGCGTGATGTCTAGAAAAGAGACACTGACGACGAGAAAGCGTCGCGGGGTGTCTAGAAAAGAGACACTGACGTCGAGAAAGCGTCGCGGGGTGTCTAGAAAAGAGACACTAACGTCGAGAAAGCGTCGTGTGATGTCTAGAAAAGAGACGCTAACGTCGAGAAAGAATCGCAGGACGTCTAGAATAGAAAGCCTGACGTCGAGAAAGCGTCGCGTGATGTCTAGAAAAGAGACTCTGACGTCTAGAAACACTTTGAGACGTCGATATTCTGGCCAGCGCTTTTCACGATGTCCAGCTCCGGCTCCTAGCCCCTAGCGTCATAAGCAAGCTAACTCCAGTCCGCTACGCGAACTTGCGTCATCTTGCTTATGCGTACGGGGCTAAACAGTCGCCTGCGCTTTTCTTAAACCCAAGTATAGTCCTCTCCCCAACTCTCCTTTGCCAGTTGTTTGACCTGGTTGATGAGGTGGGGTTCGACTGCGTAGGCGTCGCCTTGTTCGTATGGGTTGTAGTGGAATGCGTATAGGCGGGAGGTGAATTCGTGGAAGGGTAGAGAGCATTCGCCTTCTTGTTCACCGTTGCCCATGACGCTTGGTTCGATATTTTGGCCCCAGTTTTGAGAGCTGTCGTTGTTTGGGTTATAAAAGTAAACCCGGTATTGATCTTGTTGGTCTTTGGCAATTCGGATAATGGAAACGGCATGGAAGCCGAGTAATTTTCCCCTTACATTGGTGATAAAGATCCCAACCGGATTTGGGTAAATCAATTCGTAATCATCGTTGTAATCAGGGTGGTGCGTTGCGTAAAACAAGCGTACGAATCCTGAGAAATCATTGATAAACCCTGTAAGCGGGTCAATAACGGTACTGAATCCTTTCGATACCCAGCTTCCATAAAATGCAGGATTGACCCAACGGTGGCCATCTTCGCCGCGCAGAGCTACTTTTGTCATCATTTCACTATAAATTCGATCCAGGTGAGGCACGAGGACGAGTGAAACGGGATCAAGTTCTGTATGAAGCTCAGGGGCCAGGCCGCCTTTTAAATCTTTTGAGTGGATCTGAAGGCCTTCGAATGTGAAATCTATATCCCCATCCCGCGCTGCTCGTGGGATTAAATCTAGCAATACACCTGGGGCGTGCTGCGCCCACAGACTAATCCCGCGCGCGGCTTGGCATGTGGGATTAAACCCTTGCCCGACTCCTAATGGTTGCCCGAGAACACTGATGACACCGGCGACCAGGATGCTATTTGCTGTCATTCCTTCCCCGTTTCGAACGGTTTTCAAAAGGGCGGTTCGGACATCTGGAAGGATATCCAATTCGATTAACCTTCTTAAACCAGGCATGACCGGAGAGGAAGATAGGACTCCGCGCTCAAGCATCAGAGCTAATCCGTAGATGGACTGACAGGTAGATGGAAAGATCGCCACTTTAATTAGCTGTGTTACCATATCCTGGTGTTCCTCTAGGTTGGCCTTTCCTTTTCCGTTCAGCTGAAGAGCATACGGGATAAGGGTAGGGACCTTTTTCGTAAGCACTCTTAGAAGGGTCGCGTGATGTGGGCAGGTGAGGCCAGTTTTTCTCATGGAGTTGGCCATCGCAACACACTCAGATCGCAATTCTTGCTGGGACAACTCACGCAGTCGACTACGGTAAGTGCTTAAGTCTTTGTATTGTTTGCTTAGAGGGGAAGGCCCCTCAATCGCTTCAATATAAGTCAGGAGCGATTCTCGTTCCTCATATTCAAGGTCTGACTTCAGCATTTCTTTACCCATTCGAATCATCGACACGACACGCTTAATCATGATTGGCCGCTGAGCTGTAATTCTCGTAATTTCAGACACGAGCGTTTTCGTTAATGCATTGGTAGACAAATAGCTTGCGATAAATTGAAAGACTTCGCTTGTTCGTTCATCATTTTCATGCTTTTCAATTCGTGCACTTTCGCTGGCGTCAGGGAAGAGGAGATTTAAATTCAAAGCTAATACTTCATTTAAAAACTCCTCTGCCATTTCAGCTGATACCTTTGGATGTGTGAAGGCACCCTTAGCTATGGCAAGCATTCGTAATTCACTTAGAATTTCTATAATCATTGGCAGTCCTTTAGCCTTTAAAGACCCGGACACAAGAGGGGGCTGAAGGTTCTCAGCCTTTTCCCATGGGCCATCCTGGAAGACGCCGATCTCTTCGAATTGATGAGCAAAATGAAAGAGTTGCTCTAGCCCGTCTTCTGTTTGAAGAAGGCGGTTCGCTTCTTGATAGACGTCGGTTTGGTATCGTGATTTTGCAAAAGGTGCAGCTGTTTCTAAAGCTTGTAAAGCATGGGTGAAACGTTCGACTAGATCTTCAGTACGTTGAGCCATATCTACTCTCCCTTTACATTAGAAACTTAACGGTAGAAATTATATTCTTCGTACAACTGTAGTAATCGACGCATTTCTTCGCTGTCTTCTCCGTGGAAGAAAATTGTTCCGTAATGGTTACCAAAGCCGATTCGCTCTGCAACTTTTCCCTGAGCAGGGGTGAACAGATCATGTTTCTCAAAGTATGGGTGTTCTTCGAGTTCTTCCGGAATGTTTAACGACTCCACGTAGTCCGTGTGAGGGTGGACCATTAGGCACCCAGCATAGCCATCAGCACTAGATGGATCAGGGAAGAAGAGTTCTAATTCTTCGTCTGTTGTATTTGGATCACTGCATAGAATTTGAGCTTCATAGGCACTAAATCCATAGGCCTTTTCAATTAAGTCAAAGATGTGTCCCCCTGGAACTCGAGCGGCCACTTCGCCGAAATGAAGCGTTCCGTCTGGCATAATAAAATATTCTGGGTGAATGACGCCGTATTCAATTTCGAACGCATCAACAAGTTGTTGGACAGCCTTCTCAATTAGAGGACGCTTCTCTTCTAAAGAAGGGGAAGCGGGTACGAAGTTTGAGTAGCCTAACCGGATGTATTCCGTGATATTTAAGAAACGGACTTTGCCCTTATGAATAAACGCTTCGCACGAGAACTCTTGCCCGTCCAAATGGCTTTCCATCAATAACGGGAAGTCTTGCTCCTGTAGTTTCTCAACATCTTCAATCGTGTTAATGGCTAGGTGCCCGACAGAACCTGCTTTATCAAGAGGTTTTACATGGATTGGATCATACACATCGCCGTCAATTTTAAGAAGCGCTTCGTTCACACGTCTTAAGAACCATTTCACGTCTTCAATAGAGCGTGCTTCTTCGAATACACCGACCTTAATCCCAGCAATTTGCGCTTTCCGTTTCATCATCCCTTTGTCACGTAATAGAAGGGAACGGTTAAAAATGCGAGGTTCTTCTCTGAAGCGTGCGTTCAGGGCACCGGCCCATTCTACACACTCTTCATATAATGGAACCGCTAGTTCAGCCCCAAGTGCATGTAACTTTTTGTACAATAAGTCAGATCCTTCATTGAGTTTGTGGAAGTCCCAACCGACAAAGGCGATATCATGTTTTTCCGCGTAAGCTTCAAAGTCAGGAGGTCCAACTACAACAAATGGTCGATTCAATCTGGATGCAGCCTCTATAGCAGGGAGGCTCCACCCAATTAAAGCTGTTAAGTATGGTTTCGTTTGTTCTTCTAAATCCGTTTCTTGTGTAGATGAAGCTCGTTCTAATTGATCAAGTTCCATAAAAAATCGCTCCTTTTAATCAATAAATGATGAAACATTAGAAGAGAAGCATGATGATTGCCATGTGAGAATTAGATCGATTACCGTGATAACATAAACGTATCATAACTACCAAAAAGAGTAAGGACTTTATGGGTGATTCGACAAAACTAGTGTCGAATCTACAAAACTTTAACGAGCCTTTTATCGAATAATTGTGTTTTCATGCTGAGTTTGGTAATTTGAACGTACAACAGAAGTGTAGAAGGTGAAGGTATGTATTTATCCATACAAGAAACAGCTGACTATTTAGAGTTACCTGTGGAGTATATAGAAAAGCTTGTCAGAGAGAGGCGCATACGCGCTTTATTCGATGGAGAGCACTATTTGATTAATCAAAATCAGTTTACGACCCATTTTGAACAGGTGGAGAAGTATCGCCAATATATCCAAGAGTATTTAAATGAACCGATTCCTGAAGATCCCGATATCAAAGATGAAGATTAATCAGGGAGAGGCCCATCTAGAAAGGGAGCTTTACATTGAAACAAATCTATAGTGAAGTACTGCAATTCCGAGGGACCCATTATGACTTTGGCTATAAGCAAGGGGAGCTGTTAAAAGATTCTCTCACGATTCGAAACAGGGAGAAGCAGTGGAAGATCCGTAAGCCGCGTTTTACTGTTGAAGAAGAGGAAGTGAAACGTGCGATTCAGAAGTTTGCCCCTGGCGTCTGGGATGAATTGTTAGGGCTAAGGGATGCCCTTGGTTGGACCATGGAACGTGTGATGATGGAGTTTGGTGGTTACCGGGTTGAGTATGTGAAGTCAGGTTGCTCAATCGTAACAGGCGATGGCTACATGATTCGTAACTACGATTACCAGCCGAAAACGTATGAAGGTCGCTATGTCTTCTATCAGCCAACTGATGGAGGCTACGCAATAGCTGGTCCATCTCAGCGTGTAACAGGTCGAATGGATGGTATTAATGAAAAGGGGCTGGCCATCGGATATAATTTTATGCACCGTAAAAATCCTGGGAATGGCTTTATTTGTTGTATGATTGGTCGATTAATTCTTGAGTCGTGTGCCAACGTGGAAGAAGCGGTAGCCATGCTTCAAGAAATTCCTCATCGACACTCCTTTAGTTACATCGTTTATGACGGGAAAGGCGAAACGTTCGTCGTGGAAACCTCTCCTCGGGGTGTTGAAGTGCGCCAATCAAATGTATGTACAAACCATTTTGAAATCATGAAAGATGAGAATCGAAATTACTTAAAAGATTCTGAGCGTCGTATGGATGTTATCAATCAGGAAAAAACGCGAATTACTAGCGGATATGAAGCGTTTCGCCTCATGAATGATTCTGACCGAGGTGTATTCTCAAAGCAGTATCGCAACTGGGCAGGAACGATCCATACATCTGCTTACTTTCCAAATACCCTTACCGCCTGGATTGCTCTTGGCGGAGACAAAGAGCCAGTAGAATTTGACTTTGCTCATTGGTTAGAAGGGAATGACGTTGACGTGTCGCGTATTTATGGTGAGGTCGATACTGACTTGCCATTTGTCCACATGGACGAAAATGCAAGGTAACAAAAAAGCCACCCGACGAGGGTGGCTTTTTTGTTATTATGAGCGCTTGGGGGCCGTTGCGTTTGTTGAGCGCGTTTGGGGTGGCTGGGGAACGACTCGCTTTAAACGGGCGAGCTGTCGAGCCTCCTCGTTCGCTTGCGCTCTCTGTGGGGTCTCGTCGACCTCTTTCTCCCGTAGGAGTCTCCCCGTTCCCCAGCCACCCCTTATTAAAAGTTGAAATAACGGCCCCAACCACATGTAATGATCTTAATTCAGCAAATAGAAAGGCTCATACGAAGTTATGCGTCGGAGCGGTGGGCAACGACTTCTACTTCGACTTTAACATCTTTAGGGAGGCGGCTTACTTCAATCGCTGCTCGAGCCGGGTATGGTTCTTGCAGAAAGCTTGCATAAACCTCATTGACTGTTTGGAAGTCTTCCATGGAAGCAAGATAAATATTGGCTTTAGCGATATGAGCATAGTTTAGGCCTGCTTCTTCAAGGATCGCTCCAACATTTTTCATAACTTGTGTCGTTTGTTCGCTCACGTCATCAGAGACGATTTCCATCGTGCTTGGATTTAGTGGGATTTGACCGGAAACAAATACGATCTGACCGAGGTCAATTGCCTGAGAATAAGGTCCAATTGCTTCTGGTGCTTTGTTCGTTGAAATTGCTTTAACCATTTTGAAAAACTCCTTTAATTATTGGATTAGGAAGCATAAAAGGGGATCCCCCTTGAATAAAAAAAACCCTCATTATTAAATTGAACTATACAGGCATAAAAGAAAGCTTCCTTTTATATAATGAGGATACAAAATGAATGAACATACTCACCTTAAGGAGCAAGTACGAATATCATATCACAGGTTATCAGAAAATTTTAACGTTTAAGAATATGTGAAAAAATTAGGTGTTTATCACTTTACTTCACTAACGGGATCATGTATGATTTGGGATAACATAAAATATTAAATAGCGATAAACTTCTTATCCAGAGAGGCGGAGGGACTGGCCCTTTGATGCCCGGCAACCATCAAGTCAATGTAACCATTGACGAGAACGGTGCCAATTCCTGCAGGAACTTGATTCCTGGAAGATGAGAGGATCGTACGGATATACACTTACGAGCCCTTTCTTGGATAAAAAAGAGAGGGCTCTTCTATATGTAAGAGGCCGTGATCGTACTCTCGAAGAAAGAAGTGTCGTTTTAAGAAAGGAAGAGATGAGAATGGCAACAGCAGTTTTCGCAGCAGGATGTTTTTGGGGAGTAGAGGCTTATTTCGAACGTATTGAGGGCGTAGTTGCGACACGCGTCGGCTTTATGGGAGGTACTGTTGTGAACCCTTCTTACCAACAAGTAAAAGCAGGAGGTACGGGGCACGCAGAGGCGATTCGAGTTGAATTTGATCCAGAAGTGATTTCTTATAGTGAACTAGTAGACCATTTCTTCGAGTGTCATAATCCGACTCAACGAAATCGTCAGGGAGAAGACGTAGGATATCAGTATCGCTCCGTCATCTTTGCTACAGAAGATCAAGAAGAAACTGCAGCAGCTAAGATTCGCGAATGGGATAATAAAGGACTCTTCAAGAGTGAAATTGTAACGGAAGTGAATAAGGTTTCCGAATTCTACGATGCTGAAGAATATCACCAAAAGTATCTTCAGAAGAATGGTTCCGTTTCTTGTGGAATCGGCTAAATCAGCCTAACTTGTATTTCTGCATCACTTATGATATTTTAATTTCAATGCCACCTCGCAATCGATACGACTGCGGGAACTTAACCATCCTTTGAGGTGGCAGGTTACATAAGAAGGTAAAGCGACCCCAAATGGATTTTCCGTTTGGGGTCGCTTTTTTATTTATATATGTAGATCGGAGTTGTGCCGAGCCAGGATGCTACATTTTTGGTGGCGGTGGGCACGGTGTTTGGTAAGGCGAACGTGTTTGAGATTACGGTCCCATTATAGGAAGCAAACATAGGGGACAGTTGTTTCATGGCTCCGGTGAATAAGTAACAATAGATCAAATCAAATTCTCCCGCGCGAACAGTAAAGAAGTCTTTTTTTAGAATCCTAACATTTGAATATCCTTTAAGCTTTGCCATCCCTTTCATGTAAAGGTAGGGGACCAGTGAGGTTTCATAGGCGTAAATATCCGTGTGCGGGAATTCTTTCGCAAGTGCGAAAGCCATCGTCCCCCAGCCGGCCCCAAAGTCAGCGATGGTAGTAGGGGTATAGTTCTTTACGATTGCTGTGACTTCTTCCTTTACTTTTGGGCTCGTTGGTGTTGGCGTGATGCCGTTCTTAGAAGAGCGAGTAACGATGGAAATCAGAATTAAAAGAATGAGAGCGAGTAGAATGAGCGTTAGTGCATTTGAAATCATGTAGAGAAAGTCCTTTCTGGTTCAAAATCCATAACATGTAAGAAGACTACAAATTTTGTCATTTATCTTAAGTATACAGAGGAATGTGTCGATAAAAAAAGAAAAGACATCTTCTGGAGGTACCCTAATTATGAATGGTTCAGAATTACGTTTACTGGACGTGAAAAAGAAAAACGTACTGATGACATCTACATACAGTATAGCAATGTTGTCAGCACTAGCCCTTTCCTTACAAGAGGGCACGATTATTCGATCATCGATCTACGGAACGGAGCTAGCTTTGTTCTGGATTTTGTTGTTTGGATTGCAACGGATTTTACATAAACCGAGAATGTTTGCTTACATAGCAGTAAGTATGCCGATCATTGGCTATGGTCTATTAATCTATGTAGAAGGGGGGACCCTTTCCGGTGACTTAATCCTTCTCTTCCTGGCTGTTTTCTCTGCCGTGCACTTGGATCGTAGAATATTTGCTACAGGATATAGCCTTGGTCTTATTGCTTTAATTGCCAGTCATACCTGGTCAAATGCTGAGCAAGCTAATTTAATGGGCACGCTACTCTCCTCTATGGTGTTAATTTATGTGCTAATGGGAGTCATATTAGGGGTAATGGTCCATCTGGCTGGTCAGACATTTAAGAAACTTGAAACCATTCTTTCTTCTACTGAGCAGGAAAGGGAGCTTCAAGCTAGACAAAAAGAAAAGCTAGAAAAAGAGGCTACGCTCATAGCCGAAAATATTTCTCGTGTGAATGATCAGGTTCAGCAAAACGTTCAGGCACAAGGTGAAATGAAACTAGCCGTTCAGGAAGTTTCAGCTGGTGGTCAAAGTCAAAGTGAGCAGATCACCGATATCTCTGCCCATGCTCAAAGCACAATGACGACTATTTCTACAATGAAAGAATCCCTAACCGTTCTTCAATCAGAGACGAATCAAGCTTCTGATGAAATTAATGGCGGGCAGGAACGGATTTATCATCTTGAGACGGAAATGAATGAGCTGCGGAATGTTATTCACATGCTTAATGACACGTTTAATATTTTAACAGGAAAAATTGAAGAAACGAATCAGTTTACAGAAGACATTCAGCAAATTACAGAGCAGACGAACCTCCTTGCTCTAAATGCTTCTATTGAAGCCGCAAGAGCTGGAGAAGCTGGGAAAGGATTCTCCGTAGTAGCTGAGGAGATTCGCAAACTAGCAGAAGTAACGGGTCAGTCCGCTAAAAAGATTACCACAAACCTTGGAGAGTTAAATGATAGTAACGCTCAAGCACTGAATCAGATGAAAACAGGGAGTCAGAAACTGGATGAAAGTGTAGGCAGCATGAATGAAGTTGTCTCTTCATTTGAACGAATCCAAACTTCGTTACGCCATGTAAAGGAACGTACGGATGAGTGCAACAGCATCAGCGTAGACGTTGAAGATCGATCTCGTCAGGTCGAAGCAGCAACGAGCGAACTCGCTGCTATTATCGAGCAAGCTTCTGCAAGTATGGAAGAAATGAGCGCAACGATTGAAAGTCTTAATGATGACAGTGAGAAAATCGGGGCTTATATCAATGAAACCTCTAAGAGTGCGCAACAGCTTATTTCGCTTTAAATTCGAATACCCCCATGAGCATATAAGGGAGTAAGATGGGACACCCTGTGGTACAATACGAATAACAGATTATAGCTAGGTGGTGTACCTATGAAACACGTTCACACAATGGATGAGATTCACTCAACGATTGGACAAAGTGGTTTAAATCTTTTATATATTTCAAGACCAGGATGCTCCGTTTGCCATGCTCTTTTGCCGCAGATTGATGAAGTGCTAGAGCGATATCCAGCTGTTGAAGCTGTTCATGCTGACGCAGATGAAATCCCAGAGATCGCAGGCGAGTTTTCGATCTTTACGGTGCCTGTGGTGATGGTTTATGCCGATGGTAAAGAGCAGTTCCGTAAAGCTCGCTTTGTTCCAGTAGATGAGTTTGAAGACCAGCTTGGGAAGTTGTATCGTCTTATCCATGAATAAGCAGCATAGCTCGTTCATTTCCGAATGGAAATGAGCGAGTTTTTTTATATGATCTAAATTGAGGAGTGTTTCCGTTGCTTTGTTCAGAGTATAGGTGGTTCGGGAGATCACTCGCTTTCCGCGGCGAGCTGGGAAGCCTCCTCGTTCGCTTGCGCTCTCTGTGGGGTCTTCCCTAGGCTCCTTATGCCGCAGGAGTCTCGCAATTTCCCGAACCACCTTGCCCGAATTTTGGAGGAACGGAAACAAGCCAAGCAGAGGCGGACTTTATTCTAAACTTTCTTGCCGTTCTTTTTGGGCTGATTCCGTGATAAAATACTAACAAAAATAATTGTAGAAGATGGATACATCTCTAAAATCTAAAAAACAAGTAAATGATTGAGGTAAAGAGGAAATACTAGAATGAGTAACGAACTTCATTAAAGAGAGGGATGGTCCGGTATGATTTACGTACTATTTGCGATTGTGGCGATCTTCCTTGCGTACATGATTATTCGTACGGATCGAAAGAGAGAAGAGGTTGAAGAACAAGGGCAGATGCCTATTATAAGCAACTATATCGTTATGGAGTCAGAAGATGAGGATCAGTTTCATACTTGTGTGCAACCGTTAGAGGAGCTATCTAATCAGTATTCATGGTTTGAAACTGGGCATCTTTTATGTCGGATGGATCGGCACGGGGATCATTTTGAAGATACGTGGGAAGGACTCCTCACGCACACGAACTATTCTAAGGAAGAAGAGCCGTACTATTTATTCTTCGAAAAGGCTGATCATGTTGTGAAGCAGTCAGAGATTTCTTGGAAGGCTTTAGTGTTTGAAACGAGTGATCCGGAAGAGGCCAAGCGTTTTGTGCAAGACTATCCGGTAGCGAAATAGGTTTATCGTTCCTCTTATTGCGGTAATCTGTAAGAAAAAGGTTACTGGAGGTGGGCGTTATGCCTTGGGATACGAAGGATTATCCAAGTTCATTGAAGAATTTAGAAACCCCTGTAAGAAAGAAAGCGATTGATATAGCTAATGCGATGTTAGATGACGGGTATGATGAGGATCGGGCCATTCCGATTGCAACAGAACAGGCGAAGGAATGGTATGATAATGCGACCGAGAAGGAGATTAATCAGGTCAAACAAATGAGTGATCAGGATTTAAAGAAGCGTGACGATCAAGGACAGCGGTCCGAGAGTCGCCCAGAACTTCTCGAGAAAGGTGAACATGTCGTCGCTCATGAAGAAGGTTGGGCGGTTCAAACGGAACAGGCGAAGAAGCCTTCAGATGTGTTTGACCAGAAGCAAGAAGCCATTGATCGAGCGAAGGAGATTGCCAAGAATAAGGGGACGAAAGTTATTATTCATAAGAAAGATGGCAGTATCCAGGACCAGACATCATACGATTCATAATTTGTGAAGCTGTCTCATACAAAAAAGGTGGGACAGCTTTTTTTAAATCTAATGAAGTTTCACCATCTATACAATAGAGAAATGGAAAAGGGAGTGGGCTACCGGTGAAAAACAACTATTCTATTGATGAATTTATTCGCCAGACGAAACAAGATGAAGAAGAGAATGATTATTTTGAATTAGAGACCCCTCGTATGCTTGAAGTGAATCTGAATGGAGATGTGTGGGCGAAGATGGGTTCGATGATCTCCTACAATGGATCAATTCGTTTTGAACGGGAAGGGATCCTTGAACACGGAATTGGTAAGATGTTTAAAAAGGCGTTCTCAGGAGAAGGCGCTTCTCTTATGAAAGCAGAAGGAAACGGAAAACTATATTTAGCCGATCAAGGGAAGAAGATTACGATTCTTCACTTGAACAATGAAGCCATTACGGTAAATGGCAATGACCTTCTGGCTTTTGAACCAGGGATTGAGTGGGACATCAAGTTAATGAGAAAGGTTGCCGGAATGATGTCAGGTGGGCTTTTTAATATTCGATTAGAAGGTCGCGGTCTTGTGGCGATTACATCTCATTATGAGCCTTTAACGCTTTTAGTTACTCCAGATCAACCTGTCATGACAGATCCAAATGCTACTGTCGCATGGTCTGGGCATTTGCAGCCTGAATTTAAGACGGACGTAACGTTAAAGAGTTTCTTCGGCCGTGGAAGCGGGGAGTCGATTCAGATGAAATTCTCTGGAGAAGGCTTTGTCATTGTTCAACCGTTTGAAGAAGTCTATTATTCTCAGTCGAATCAATAAACGAGATTAGATGTAGTCAGTAGTATGTTTCAGCTCCCTGTCGTTCATACTAGTTGAAAAAAGCAGGGAGTGGGAAACTTGAAACATCAGCTTAAACGAATTGAGCGTAGCGGGAATCGAAGAGCGGAACACAAACTAGTGGGCGTTAGTGTTGGGGAGCGAGAAGAATGGCTCTGGACGGCATTTGTGAAGAAAGGGAACGTTGGTTGGGTATTTGTATCAAGCCGTCCTAAGATGATTAATAGCAGAGAAGTAGACTGGAAGAGTCAGGACACCGTCCCGGAAGATGTGAATCGATTTATAAGTGAACTTGCTCAGCGGGTTGATGCTTTGTTTAAAGCAAGCGAGGTATCTTGAATAGAAAAAGCGGCTTTCTCGGAATGCGAGATAGGCCGCTTTTTTGTGTTTAGAACTGACCGATTTAAGGGGGGTTAGGGGCCCGGGATTCGTCTTTAAATACCCCTTTATGGGTTCCGTCACAAAATGGTTTATTGTTCGATAATCCGCATCGGCACAAGGAACAGCCTTTCTTGGTTACATATTCTTGCCCGGTGGCGTCTTTAATCGTGAACTCCCCTGATACGAACAAGGGTCCGTTATCTCTTACTTTAATATCTGCGATCGTGATCCCTCCTTTTTTGTTTACTATATGATGATGACCTAACTTTTACGACTGCCTAGGCACATTACACAAGTAAACGAATAAACTAATGTAAACGTGTTTAGCTTAGGGAGGTAGAACGGGCATGTCTATTAAGCGTTTCCCAGTGCTGGTTCAAACAGATAGCGGGGAGAAATGGGGATATATCGACCGTAAAGGGACAATACGGATTAAGCCTCAATACTCGTATGCGCGAGATTTTCAGAAGAATGGGTTAGCGGTTGTGGAAGTGGATAATCGCAGTGGGGTGATCGACACAAAGGGCGACTATGTGGTTGAACCTTTGTATGAATCCGTTACGGAATTCAGTGAAGGGCGGGCAACGGTTTACAAAGATAACGGATTTCAGGTTATTAATGAAAAAGGGACCATACTGACACCTGGACCCTATCCATATATCGGTTCTTATCAAAATGGGTTAGCCCTTTTTAGTCTGGAGAAAGACGGAACGACGTATTACGGCTATTTAAATAACCAAGGTGAAGAAGCCATTCCTGCTCAGTATCTATCTGCTGATCCATTTACAGATGCACGGGCAGTTGTGCAGGTGAAGGAAAATCAATTTGCATTAATTAATCGTGATGGAAACCCGTTTTATACGTACAATTACCCGTATGTCGGTAATTATGGAGAAGGGTTACTTGCTTTTCAAGAAGACCGGGGAGGGAAGTATGGGTACATTAACGAAAGAGGGCGTGTGGTTATAGAGCCTTCTTACGATTATGTGCAGGCTTTTAAAGAAGGGCGCGCCGTCGTGACTGTGGCTGAAGACTATATCTTTCGTTATGGCCTCATCGACCAAAAAGGAAAGCAAATCATAAAGCCAATTTATGATGATCTAAATCGTCTTGGTGAGAAACGAATTGCGGTTGGGAAGGCTATTGTTCCTGAACAGACTTATCTTGGGAGTCACTATGCTATTGCGAATCTAAACGGTGATCTTTTGTCACCCTTTCGCTATCAAAATGTCACAGATTACGAGAAAGGATTGGCCTCAGCTCACGACAATGAGAATACCTTCTTTCTCAATCGGAAAGGAAACATCGCTCAAGGAAAACCTGTGTTACCTGGTCAAGGGACCCTTTCTTTAGAAGGCCCCCTTATTAAAGCGATGATTGATTATGAACTTCTGTATCTAACACAAGAAGGTGAAGTTGTGTGGAGACCGAAACGGACTATTCGTCTCAACAACCAATATCGAATTCTTAAGATGAAGTTTAAGCCAAACGTCGACTACCTGGTCTATTATCCAGTGGTTAGAGGATTGGAAGACGGTGCTATTCAGAAGGCCGTTAATGAGAAGTTAAGGGATTTATCGCAAGTGAAAGATGTCCCAAAAGATAAAAAGCTTGATTATAGCTATTTCGGCGACTTTGCGGTTGAATATTTTCATAAAGACCTAGTAGTCATTGAGTTAAACGGCTCTCAATATTACTTCGGAGCAGCCCACCCTATGCCGACTAAGGTGTATGCGAATATTAACCTTGTGGAGGGAACCTTTTATCAACTAGCTGATTTATTTAAAGAAGGCAGCCCTTATACAGAGGTACTCACGAAAATTGTCAACGACCAAATCCAATCACAAGAAGATTCCTATTACTTTGATGATGTGGATGTGAAAGTGGCCGCTGACCAGCCTTTTTATGTGAATGGAACGTCATTGTTTGTGTATTACGCTCCTTATGAAATTGCTCCGTATGTGGCTGGCTTTCCTACATTTGAAATTCCGTTTGAACAAATTACAGAGATCATCGATAAGAATGGGGAATTTTGGAGATCGTTTCATAATTGAAACACCGTCTAGGGTCACACCTCTAGCCGGTTTTTATTTTGGTAGATATGTCGAACAATGACGAAAAACCGATAATACCCTCGAATCTATACAAACTTTTACTTTTTTAGTATATGATGAGAGTACTATTATACGTGTATCTAATGAGTAAGAACTACGCGAGCAAGGAAAAGAGAGGGATGAGTGTGGTTCAAACAGAAAGAGTTGACGAGCACTTTCTCATAGATGAGTGCTTAGAAATGTTTAATGTATCGGGGAATTGGCTTTGTTTATTGAACGAGGAGCAAAATCAAGTTCATGTGAATGAACGATTTAGGGAACTGTTTCGCTTAGACCATTCTGTCATGAAACGTGATACGTGTGCCTCCTTGCTTGGGAAAACGGAGCAGGAATTGTTTGAAATTGATGAAGATGAAACCAGATCCATTTTGCTTTCAGGCGCCGGGGGTCTTCCTGTAGAGGGGGTCGTGAAGAGAACATCGGCTAATCGAATTATGATCTCAGGCCGAGTTCCGTCCAGCGTGCCGGACCACCAGGGGTATCAATTTGAGCGTCAGCTTGGGACAATTTCCAACTCCCAGTCTGTGGATCATTTTATGACCTGGCTCTCTTTAATTGATGATCAGATGAAGAATCAATCGCTAAACTCTAAAAGTATTGAGAACTTGCTTGGTTCACCGAATGCTAGTCCGATTGTTTATAACCGTCTCAAAGAAGTGGTAGAACACATCCCTCACGGCTTCGCTGTCATTAGTAGGGATTGGGAAATTCTCTACGTGAACCCTACTCTTGAGGAAATATTAGGACGATCTTCTGAAACGCTATGTAATCATAATCTATGGGAGGTGTTCCCGCGGAGCACCTATCATAATTATTTCACTCATTACGAGAAGGCATTTGAACTAAATCAAGTAGTGAAATTTCAAGATTATATTTATGAAAGGGGTAGGGTGGTCGATGTTACCGCTTATCCATCGAATCGTGAATTAACGGTGTTCATTCAAGATATCACGGAGGTGAACACATACATTCATGCGCTTCAAGAGACAGAAGAACGCTTTTCTCTGCTTGCGGATAATATCAATGAAGCATTCTGGGTGTTATCTGCTAACTTTCAAACATGGGAATACATGAGCCCGACCTTTGAATCCATATTTGGCATCGCCATTCCTACTGTGGAGAAAGACTATAGTACTTGGCTTGACCGGATCCATGCAGGCGACAGGGACCGTGTTATTAAGTCACTCAGGCAAATGAGTATTGAAAAGATAGCTTGTGAGTATCGTTTTGAATTCGAACCTGGTGTGTGGAAGTGGATTCGTACGAAAGGGTATCCGTTAGAAAAAGCTGAGAAAATCATGGTTGTAGGTGTTCATGAAGATATTACAGACCTCAAAGAAAAAGACGAGCTCATTGCACGTTCTGAACAGTTTGAAACGATTACACGCGTAGCTGCCGGAATTGCGCACGAAATTAAGAATCCTCTCACATCCATCAAGGGCTTCTTGCAACTGATGATGTCAGGTGAGACGAGTGGTCAATACGGAGATATTGTGTTTTCAGAGTTATCACGTATTGAGTCGATTGTTAATGAATTTATGCTTTTAGCCAAACCGGATCAAGAGGTCGAGCTTGAAAAGATCAATCTTATAGATATTATTCATTATGTTCTTGCCCTTTTCAGAGCTCAGTGTCGTCAGGGTGGCGTGAGAGTAACGACGGACTTTGATGCTTCCATCCCTGACCTGCCTTCAGATCCAAAACGTTTAAAGCAAATTTTTATTAATGTCGTAAAGAATGCAATTGAAGCCATCGATGGTCCTGGTGACCTTAACGTGGTGGGGACGTACCGATCTGAGATTGACTGTGTTGTCGTCTGTATAACGGACAGCGGAAAAGGGATTGAATCCGAGCAAATTAAACGAATTGGTGAGCCCTTCTTCACAACGAAAGAAAAAGGGACAGGCCTTGGTATGATGGTGACCACGAAGTTCGTTGAGAGTCTAGGCGGCACTATTCAATACCGAAGCAAAGTGAACGTTGGAACTACAGTGGTGATCACACTTCCCGTTCTTTCTTCTTGAAAAAGAACCTCCTTATGGGGGTTCTTTTTTTGTCTGATGAGAGGGGCGTGGTGGAGTGGACTTGTGCTGAGGGAGTGGCTCGAGTTTAGGTTGTGGTGGGTCGAGCTGGGGGGAGTGGCTCAAGTTTTTGATGTGGTGGCTCGAGCTGGGGGAGTGGCTCAAGTTTTTGTGTTGCGACTCAAGCTACAGCGAATTGACTCATACCGGGAGGCGTGTGGCTCATCTTTTTCGGTTACTGGCTCAAGCATTCAAAATAACAGCTCAAGTTAGAGGAGACTGACTCAGGATTAGGATGAATGACTCTAGTTTGGAGTTCTTGGCTCAAGTTGCGTGTGGAGCGACTCAAGCCCCTCCCCGCCCCCTCAGTGTGATGGAGCGTGTCCCGGTCAGTTCGATTCGAAAGAAACTCTATCGGCGCGAGGCTATGAATCGTGATGAATTCTCAAAGAATATCATGTATCATTGGTTTAAGTTTGTAATCAGATTCTTCCTTGGATTGTTTATTGGAGGATCCTTATTTGTTATAGGAGCATCTTTACTTAACTTTATATAAAGAGACAGCAGGAAAGGTGTGAGAAACTATGTTAACACTCATTCAAAATGGTGACGTATATGCACCAAACTATATCGGGAAGAAAGACATTCTACTTGTCGATCAAAAGATCGGAGCGATTGAAGATTCGATTTCGGTTCCAGATAACTTTGTAGATATGAAAGTGATTGATGCTACAGGAAAACGAATTGTTCCTGGATTTATTGATTCCCACGTCCATATTACAGGAGGTGGGGGAGAAGGAAGTTATAAAACTAGGACGCCCGAACTTCAGCTAACAGATGCAACACTCAGTGGGGTGACAACGTTAGTGGGTGTGTTAGGAACAGATGGAACGACTCGGACCATGACGAACCTCATTGCGAAGGCAAGAGGGCTCCGGGAAGAGGGGATTAGTTGCTACGCTCACACAGGCTCTTATCAAGTACCGGTGAAGACCTTAACAGGGAAGATTGAAGATGATTTAATCTTAATTGATCTCATTATTGGGGCGGGCGAAATTGCCATAGCTGATCACCGTTCTTCTCAGCCTACGGTTGAAGAATTAGCGAAGATTGCCTCCCAAGCAAGGATTGGCGGGATCTTGTCAGGAAAAGCTGGTATTGTGAATGTTCATGTTGGCGATAGTGCTGATGGGGTCGCGATTTTAGAGGAGATTGCCGAAGGAACGGATATTCCAATTAAACAATTCTACCCAACTCACATGAACCGGAATCCGCAGTTGTTTGAAGCAGGAATACAGTATGCTTTAAAAGGTGGGTATGTTGATTTTACGACAAGCACCATTCCGAAATTCCTTGAAGAGGGAGAAGTGAAATGTGGACAGGCGCTTAAGAGAATGTTAGAAGCTGGTGTCCCGATTGAGCAGATCACGTTTACTTCAGATGGGCAAGCTAGTCTACCTGATTTCGATGAAAAAGGGGACTTTATTGGTCTGAAGTTAGGGAAAGTCGATACTCTTTATAAAGCCGTAAGAGAAGCTGTGGTAGAAGAAGGTGTGGAGCTTGAGACAGCACTTCGGACAGTGACGGCAAACCCAGCCCATATATTGAAACTTTCTCATAAGGGGGAATTGACGAAAGGTAAAGATGCCGATCTTGTTCTGCTCGATCAGGATCTTCAGGTCGACACTGTGTTTGCCCTTGGACAGTTGATGGTGGAAGAGAAAGAAGCTGTGGTGAAAGGAACATTTGAGTAGATATTGAATGAGGAAGAACGATCAGAGGGTAGACTCTGGTCGTTTTTTTGTTCTTTTACGCTCTCGGTCAGGTTGATGAGCAATGCGCCCTAATAAGAGTGAAGCCTCCCTCACAATTTAAAAGCATTTCTTTGAAGGTTTGAAGGGTCTATTTCTATGCTTAATGGGGAATCGTGATAGTAATAAAACGTAAAAGGGGTCGGTTTGAGTGAAGTACATATGGGCCATGGCATTAGTGCTTTTATTAGTTGCGTGTAACGAGAGTGAGCCAGTAGAAGAAGGGGAACCTGTTTCAAATAATAAAGGGGAGAGAGGGGAAGTGATTGCCTCAAACCTTGACGTGCCTTGGGATATTAACAAGGTGGGGCAGTCCTTTTACATTAGTGAACGTCGGGGTACGATTGTGAATGTCCAAGAAGATGGGACGAAAAAAGAGATGCCTCTTCAATTGGATAAAAAGGTGGTCCAACAAGGGGAGGGAGGTCTCCTCGGTTTTGTGCTACATCCTGATTTTAAGGAGAATGGGTTGGCTTTTTTATACCATACGTATGAAGCGCAGGGACGGTTTAACCGAGTTCTTACGGTTAAGCTTGTCGACGGGACTTGGCAAGAAGAGAACGTTCTTATTGACCGGATCCCTGGGAGTAATATTCATAACGGAGGGCGTTTGGAGATTGGGCCTGATCAGCTTCTTTATATAACGACTGGGGATGCAGCGAATGAGAGTAGTGCACAGGACCGGAATAGCCTGGCGGGTAAAATACTGCGAATGAATATGGACGGTTCTATCCCTGAAAGTAATCCATTTGCTAACTCCTATGTCTATAGTTATGGGCACCGAAATCCCCAAGGTTTGGCTTGGGCTGAGGATGGAACGATGTATGCAGCGGAACATGGCTCAAGAGCATATGATGAGATTAACTTGATTAAACCGGGAGCCAATTATGGCTGGCCTGTTATTCGAGGAGATGAGCAAAAGGCTGGAATGGAGAAGCCGCTCTTTCATTCTGGGAAAGATACGTGGGCACCATCAGGGCTGGTCTATCATAACGGGAAGCTTTATATGGCAGGTCTTAGAGGAGAACAAATCAGACAATTTGATGTGAAGAAGGGTACCTCACAGATCTATAAAAAGGGAGTCGGACGGATCAGAGACCTTCTTATTGAAGACGATTCTATGTATTTCGTCACGAATAATACGGATGGAAGAGGGACGCCAGAACCTGATGATGATAAGCTCTATCGTATTGAGATGACGAGTCAGGAACAGTAAAAGAGTCACATTTGCCCAAACGGTTGAATACACTAACATCGACTTAGAAACATAAAGGGGAGATAAATGTGTATCAACCAAACTATATGCAAATGCCTGGTCAACAAGGCATGATGGATCAAGGCAACGGAATGCAAATGCCACAACAAGGCATGATGGATCAAGGGAATGGAATGCAAATGCCTCAGCAGGGCATGATGGGGCAAGGAAATGGAATGCAAATGCCTCAGCAAGGTATGATGGGGCAAGGCAACGGGATGCAAATGCCTCAGCAAGGTATGATGGGGCAAGGCAACGGGATGCAGATGCCTCAGCAAGGTATGAATCAAGGGAACGGTATGATGTCCAATCAAGGCATGACGATGAAAGATAAACAAAATCAAGCGAAAAGTCATATGCATTACTTTGTGATTATCGAAATGCAAGATGGTTCTCAATATGAAGGGATTATTGATGAAGTAGATAAAGAAAACGTCTATATGCTTGTTCCGATGGGAGAAGAGGAAGAAGAAGAGTCATCCGATGAACGTCAGTTTGGATATGGTGGCTACGGGTGGTATGGCGGTGGCTATGGTTACCCAAGGCGCTTCCGACGTTTCAGAAGATATCGCTTCCCATTCTTCGGTATCGGACGTCTGTACTATCCGTTTTTCTTTTGATCAAACGTTTGATCAATTATAAAAGAGGCCTTTATAGGGGCCTCTTTTTGTTTTGGTCCTTATCATTCAGGGGGGTGACAAATGAGGTGCGTCCCGTCATATTCCACCTCCCATAAATTACTGTCTATCTCCCGTGGAAAATGTCTTGCCGTGAAACGCTTCCACGTGCGATACTCTTCTATGGTATTATGCGTGAATTATGAAAAGAGATCGAGAGGAATACATTGTGGAATTTCTAACTACTATATTTGAACAGATCAACAGTTTCTTGTGGGGACCGGTCATGCTCCTGTTCTTGCTTGGAACAGGCATTTGGTTAACGATCCAGCTTGGATTTATTCAGGTTCGTTTTTTAGGAGAAGGTTTCAAGCGTACGTTTGCGCCATTATTTAAGAAACAAGAAGAGGATGGAATCAATTCGTTTAAAGCACTCGCGACCTCTATCTCGGCACAGGTCGGTACAGGAAACCTGGCTGGTGTCGCGACGGCGATTGCTGCCGGGGGTCCGGGGGCGATTTTCTGGATGTGGATTAGTTCTTTCTTTGGCATGGCAACGATCTTTGCTGAGGCGGTTCTGGCACAAGTTTATAAGGTGAAAAAGGGAGATCAGGTTCATGGAGGTCCGGCTTACTATATCAGAGATGGTCTAGGCAGCCGCTTTTTAGCTGGATTCTTTGCTATTGCGATTGTATTTGCGCTTGGATTTGTCGGAAATATGGTTCAGTCGAATGCTATTACAGTCGCTATGAATGAAGCGGTAGGGAATGATTCTACACTCTTTAACGTCATTCTTGGTGTGCTTATTGCCTTTTTTGTAGGCTTGATTCTTTTTGGTGGCATCAGCCGAATCTCTACTTTCGCAGGGAATGTCGTTCCTGTAATGGCCCTTTTATATATCATAGGGAGTCTTGTGATTCTGGCAATGTATTGGGATCAGGTGATTCCTACGCTCACACTAATTGTTCAGTCTGCTATAAGTCCAGAAGCAGCAGGTGGCGGTGTGCTCGGGGCGACCATTAAAGAAGCCGTACGCTATGGGATTGCGCGCGGTTTATTCTCAAATGAAGCAGGTATGGGTTCCACCCCTCACGCTCATGCTGTGGCAAATGTGAAGCACCCTGCTCAACAAGGTCTTGTTGCGATGGTTGGGGTGTTCATTGATACAGTGGTTATTTGTACGTTAACAGCCATGGTTGTGTTGTTGACTGATGCCCATAAGTCCGGTTTAGAAGCGAGTGCCATTACTCAAGAAGGATTTGCAAGAGGTCTTGGTTCATTTGGAACACCATTTATCGCAATCTGTTTGTTGTTCTTTGCTTTTACGACTATCTTAGGATGGGCTTATTTCGGAGAAGTGAACGTGAAGTTCTTATTTGGAGATAAAGGGATCCCATTTTACCGATCTCTCGTATTGATTTGTATTGTGTTAGGAGCTTTAGTTCAAGTCGATTTCGTATGGGAAATGGCAGATACGTTCAACGCATTAATGGTCATTCCAAACATTCTGGCTATACTTGGCTTAACGAAAATGATTAAGAAAACATGGAAAACCTATTTGCAGGATTATTAATAGACTATACAAAAGGGGACAGACCCCTGTAGCACATTATCGTGCTACAGGGAGCCTGTCCCTTTTTTGCTGCTCATTCGCATCTTGTTTACCTGAAACCTCTGCTTTAGTAATAGAAATTCCTGTATATCCGTAAAACAGGTTAATCGCGATCACGAGATAGGCAAAGAAAATAAATGGAATAAAGCTATAAGGGCTAACGTTTGTAATGTTACTAACGAACAGAGCTGTCACTCCCCAAGGTACTAAGTTAATTCCAACTGTACCTGCAGCTTCAACAGTACGAGATAAATTCTTCGGGTGAATACCCTGTTTCTCGTATGCTTCAGCCATAGCCCGGGATGGGAGAATGACGGAAAGATACTGTTCTCCACTCGTAAAGGCGACAACGAGAGTGGAGAGAACGGTTCTGAGCACAAGCGATCCGGTTGATTGTATGGTATGAACAATTCGGTTTAAAAGGACTGTGAAGATTCCTGTTCCTTCAAGAACTCCGCCAAGTGCTGTGGCTGCAATAATTAATCCGATCGTTGGTAGCATAGATGTAATGCCTCCGCCTTGGTCAAACAGTGCGTTTAATGTTTCTGAGCTTGTGCTTGGGGCAAAGCCGTCTGTCATAGCCCCCATAATTTGAGCAAGTGAGCTCCCTTGAACGAAAAAGGCTGCCATTCCTCCAATAACACTCACAATAACAAGAGAAGGGACCGCCGGTAATCGCTTCACAATTAGAAGGATCGTGATTACAGGGAGGGTCAGTAGTAAAGGATGAATGGTGAAAGTGTCCGTTAGTCCGTCCATAATGGAAGTGATTTTCTCAGATTGAGCACCATCTCCACTTGCATTTAAGCCAAGGAACCAGAAAAGAATTAAACTGATCAAAAATGCAGGAATTGTATCCCAAAGCATATGGCGTACGTGATCGAAGAGATTGACCCCTACCATTGCAGGGGCAATGTTCGTTGTATCAGATAAAGGGGAGATCTTATCTCCGAAGAATGCCCCTGAAACGAGGGCACCCACAATGTATGGGTCTGGTATTCCCATTCCGGCACCAATTGCCATGAAGGCGACACCGACTGTTGCCATAGCCGTAAATGAACTGCCAAGGGTGATCGCAACAATACCTGTTGTTAATGCAATCGTAGGAAGGAACAAGTTTGGTTGGATAAACTCTAATCCGTAATAAATAATTGAAGGAATGGTTCCGCTTAACATCCACGATCCTACAATCGTACCTATAATAAATAATATAAAAATAGCAGGCAAAGCTCTTGCTACTCCGGTTTTCATATATTCTTGTAGCTCTTCCCATGAGAAACCAGTAACCATTCCAACGATACAAGTTACGGCAATGCCGATCAGTAGAGGGAGAAACATCCCTAGTTCGTTTGGAATGGAATAAGCAGCAGCTGCAATAAGGGCAGCTGGTGGGAGCAGAGCTAGTAGAAAGCTAGGTTGTTTATTCATAACGTGCATTCCTTTCGTAGTGAAGAAGGTCTTAGATGTAATATTTTACTTTAACACTTTTATGCTTTTATGCTTTTACTCACTAAATTATTTTACGGGTATCTTCTTGGGATGTCAACCGAGTTGGAGTGGTGGGGAGTGGACGTTGAGAAAGAGAGCTCGGACGTCGAGAAAGAGAGACCGGACGTCGAGAAAGAGAGCTCAGACGTCGAGAAAGAGAGGCTGAACGTCGAGAAAGAGAGGCTGGACATCGAGAAAGCGAGCTCGGAAGTCGAGAAAGAGAGCCAGAACGTCGAGAATGAGAGGCCGGACGTCGAGAAAGGGAGCCAGAATGTCGAGAAAGAGAGGCTGGACGTCGAGAAAGAGAGCTCGGACGTCGAGAAAGAGAGCCCGGACGTCGAGAATGAGAGCCTGAACGTCGAAAAAACGAGGCCGAACGTCGAAAAACGGCCACGAATATCTAAAAAAGCCTGTCCCCAGAGATGGGGACAGGCTTAGATGCTGTTATTTTGCTGCTTTTTGTAGTTTTTGAATCATTTTCAGTGAACGGCCTGTGCCGATTGCGACAGATTCTAATGGGTTTGGAGCAAGGTGGACTGGGACAGAAATCTCGCTGCTCAGCCATTCTTCCATACCATTTAGTAAAGCACCACCGCCTGTAATAACAACACCGTGGTCTACGATGTCACCGCTAAGTTCTGGTGGGCAATCTTCAAGTGTTGCGCGTACGGTTTCAAGAATATTTTCTAAGTTCTCGCGCAGAGCGGACTGAACTTCTGTCGAGCTAAGCGTGATCGTTTTAGGTAAGCCCGTTACCATGTCGCGTCCACGTACTTCCATTGTTAACTCTTCGTGATCAACTAGAGCGTAGCCGATGTTGATCTTCACTTCTTCTGCAGTGCGTTCACCGATTAGAACATTGTAGTGACGACGGACGTGCTGAATGATTTCTTCGTCCATTGTATCTCCGCCATTTCGTACAGAACGGCAGGAAACAACGCCACCGAAGGAGATGATCGCTACTTCACTTGTACCGCCACCAATATCAAGGATAACGTTTGCAACAGGCTCGCTTACAGGAAGATCAGCGCCAATTGCGGCTGCTACCGGTTCTTCAATTAGGTGGACGTTTTTAGCGCCATAGCTCTTCACGGCGTTATGAATAGCGCGTCGTTCTACTGATGTAGAGCCAGAAGGGGTACAAATCACAACGTTTGGTTTACGCATGGATAGGCCCATCTTTTTGCTGACCTTTTTGAGCATTTCTTTTAGCATCTGTGCCGTAATGTCATAGTCCGCAATGACTCCTTCACGAAGTGGGCGGATCGGAATGACGTTTTTAGGCGTTTTACCGACCATTTGTTTTGCTTCTTTTCCAACAGCTAATACATTCTTTGTTTCTGTATCAATCGCAACAACTGAAGGTTCGTTTAACACGATCCCTTTATTTTTTGAGTAAATTAAGACGTTCGCAGTACCTAAATCAATACCAATTTCTGCATTAGAAAACATATGTAGCGTTCCTCCAATGATGTATTTCTTCCTATAGAATTTCTCTTATAGGCCAGTTTTTGTGGGGGTGTCGAATGTCGTGATTGATGAACAATATATTCCAATGCGCTAAAGAAGGATGAGGTGGAGAAAGGCATAAAAAAACAGAGAGCTTTAGGGGCTCTCTGTTTTTCAAGCAACCTTACTTAGCAGCTTTGCCGAAGTATAGGTTTGCAAGAATGTGCTTTTTATAGCTTTCAAGCTTACGGCCTTCGTAACGGCTCATGCCAGTTTTTTTAAGTTCATTAACGTACCAGCCTTTGCTTCCGATATGCATGGCTAACATCCTTTCTTCTATAGCATTTAATAAAGAGCATTAATCATCGGTGTTATTGTACCATCTTTTCCAAGCGAGTGAAAGGATATCCCAAAAATTTTTGCGTGAAGTCATAGAGCGAGTCTGTAGTTCCACACATCCGGGGATGCAGAAGCATATATCTGGGAATTCTTTTTCGAAACTAGTACAAAGGTGAGGGCTGATGTTAAACTATTGGAAGTAGGTAAGGATTAGGAAAGGGTGTAAGGTGTGACATCACAGCACTATTTGTCATATGAAGATATTTTAAAGCGTATTGAATTGTTAAATGAACAATACGAATTAAACGATAGATATTTTGCTTCCATTACAGATCAGCTACTGGCTAGTGAACGCTCGGCTGATGAAATTATAATGGATGGGTTTCAACAGTTCTTGCAACAAGTTAATGAAGAAATGAGTAACATGGAGCAGTTCATGGATGTGAAAGCATCTTGTTTCATGGGCTGTGCGTTTTGTTGTTACTTCCCAATCATCATAACTGAATTAGAAGCGAAGACGATGAAGCGGATTATTGACCATTGGCCGGCAGAGCGTAAGCAACGGATTATGGATCATTTAGAGAAGTGGAAAGCTAATTATAAGGAAGAAATTGAACATGTTACTTCCATTGATCATGAGAATGATCCTGAATTTAAGAAGAAATACATCGCTTCGCAGGTACCTTGTCCGATGTTGGATACGGAGAGCAACATGTGTATGGCTTACGAGATTAGACCCATACCGTGCAGAACATATGTGAACTACGCCGATCCGAAAGTGTGTGCGGATAACTATATGCCAAAGGAAACCATTAGTTACGAATTCCTTTATGACTTCTATATGGGTTCTTTAAATGAAGTCCTTCAAGAGCTTTATGAAGACGGAGAAGAGATGTTTGTGGACTATCCATCCGATGTTTGGAACTATGACTACCTGGCTAACTGGGCGAAAGAATGGCTTAAAGAAGAACAACAGAAATAATGTAACAAGTCTATTACAACCCCTCCCTTATGTTACAAAGGGAGGGGTTTTTTATTGTACGTCAATAGTGATTCTCTTAAAAATAATTCTATTAAAGTAAAATAGTGGTAGTTGCTTTGCGGTATTCTAAATTCTGCTTGTTACCTGATCTGTCAATTTGTGAAGAGGTCGTACTGAAGTTGAGAGGACTCCCGTTTTATCCTTCATCCATTTTTACCCAAAATTATTACATAAAACCCGGTGGTATGATGAAGGTGTTCCAAACAAGAACACTACAGGAGGAGATTACATGTTTAAGAAAGTAACGATTACGACTGCTTTAGCATCAACTCTAATGGCAGGGGGCGTGATGCAGTCTGACGTGCATGCCCAGTCTCAAGATTCAATCCAGACAAAAACGTTTAAATTTGAAAGTGGTCAACAATTCAATCAAGAACAAATAAATCAATATATTAATAAGTATCTATCAAACTATGAAATAAAATGGGACCAAGCTAAACAAGAACAACCTAAATCAGATCAAGAAGCACCACAAACGCAGCAGAAAGCACCAGAAAGAGTGGAACAACAGGCGCCAACTTCTCAACAACAAGAACCAGCTCAAGCTAAAGAACAAACCACAGAACAGCAAACAAATGCTTTAAGCCAGTTTGAACAGAAAGTCGTCGAACTGACAAATGAAGAACGCGCAGCTCAAGGGTTAGATCCACTTAAGATTGATAAAGAATTAAGCAATGTAGCAGAGAAGAAATCTCAAGACATGGCTCAAAATGGATATTTCTCTCACAACAGTCCAACGTATGGCTCTCCATTTGATATGATGAAGCAGTTTGGCATTGAGTACCGTACTGCTGGGGAAAACATCGCGAAAGGTCAACAAACTCCGCAGGAAGTAGTTGACGCTTGGATGAATAGTGAAGGTCACCGTGCGAATATCTTAAATGAGAACTTTACACACATTGGCGTAGGTTTTGTTGAGGATGGAAACGTATGGACGCAACAATTTATTGGTAAATAACTCATTTAGCCCCGGATAAATTCCGGGGTAATTTTTTTAGATTTTCCCTCGTTGAGGGATGTGCTTTGGTTAAAAGGAATTGGGTTAAAGCCATGTGTAACGGGTATATTTACTATAGGAAGTAGACTACGTTGACAGTGCTTGACAATCCCTATGGATACGTTTACTCTTAAAAGTAAACAATAGAGCTTGGATTGTAACTGACTCGATCAGGCAAGACCTAAAACGTAGATGTCTTCTACCCGTTTTAGGTCTTTTTATTTCACAAATATTCAGAAAAAGGGTGACCTAATATGTTAAAGAAATTATTCGGTAAAAAAGACAAAGTCTCTGAAGAAGTACTAGTAGCGCCATTGAACGGTAAGGTGCTAGATCTTGAAGAGGTACCAGACCCTGTTTTCTCTCAAAAAATGATGGGAGAAGGATTGGCGATTGAACCTGCAGATGGGAATGTTGTTGCTCCGATCGCTGGGGAAATCGTTCAGTTGTTCCCAACTAAACACGCCATCGGAATTAAGACAGCGGGTGGACTAGAAGTATTAATCCACATCGGTCTTGAAACGGTAAGTATGGAAGGGGACGGTTTTGAAGGTCACGTTGAAGTTGGCGATAAAGTAAAACCAGGTGATTCTCTTATCACATTTGATGTAGATAAAGTGAAAGAAAAAGCAAAAAGCACTATTACACCAGTTATCATTACGAACAGTGACGAAGTAGAAAATATGGAGCGCTTAAATAGCGGCGAAACAACAAAAGGTGAAACGGAACTTCTAAAAGTAACCTTAAAATAAATAGTAGCCGCCATTTGCTCGATCTAAAGTTGTGTTTATCATGGAAAACTGCCATGATAAACACAACCTTTTATTTTTTAGAAACGTATAGGAGGTGGCGGCGATATGAAAATTAATAAAATCCTAAATAATAATGCGGTTGTTGTAAAAGAAGATGATCAGGAAAAGATTGTCATGGGGGCAGGGATTGCCTTTCAAAAATCGAAGAATGATGTCATCAGTCAGTCTAAAATTGAGAAAATCTTCGTGATGTCAGAAGGAAACAAAAAGTTCCAGGAGTTGTTGAAAACGCTGCCTGAAGATGTAATTGAACTTGCTGAAGAGATTATCAGCTATGCGGAGGGCTTCTTGAAAGTTCCTCTTAGTAATCATATTCACATCTCTTTAACCGATCATATTTCATTTGCAATTGAACGTCTTAAGCAAGGCTTCCGAATTCAAAACAAGCTTATTACAGAAATCAAAACGCTTTATGCGCAAGAATTCTCGATTGGTTTATGGGCGATTGATTTGATCGAAAAAAGGACTGGTGTGGCGATTCCAGAAGATGAGGCGGCTCACATTGCGTTACACATTCATACGGCAAAGCTCGGTGCCAGTACAATGGAAAACACAATGAAGCATACGACTATGATTAATGAAATGATCGGTGTATTAGAAGAGGAATCTGGCTCAACAGTGGATCCTGAGGGGATTTCCCATCAACGTATGGTGACACACCTTCATTTTGCATTAAACCGTATTGAAACAGGGGAACCGTTCCACGATATGGACCCGGACATGCTCGAGCTGATTCAGACAAAGTATGAAGGCGCTTTTGTGCTGTCGCAGAAAATGGCCCAATTCATCAAAGACGAGTATGAAGTTTCATTCCCTGCTTCTGAGGTTGGGTATATTGCTCTTCACATCCAGAGAGTGCTAGAACGTACCTAGTCTGGAAAGTATTTTTAGAGTAAAGGTGTTGCATATCGGCAACGCTTACATTACAATGGAGTTACAAATTCAATAAAGCAGGATTGTTACTGTTTTGGCAGGCAAGACCTAAAGTGTTTACGAGGGTGACGTGTACCCTTTGTAAATAGTTTAGGTCTTGCCTTTTTTATGTTTTAGAACGTTTAGGGTTAACTTATTTTGAAAAGGGAGGAAAACAACATGGACTACAAAGATATAGCACAGAAGTTAGTTCCGTTGTTAGGTGGAAAGGATAACGTAGTTAGTGCAACACACTGCGCGACGCGTCTTCGCTTGGTTATTAGTGACGAAAGCCAAGTCGACCAATCTGCCATTGAAGAACTTGATGGAGTTAAAGGGGCTTTCTCAAGTTCAGGTCAGTATCAAATTATCTTTGGTACAGGCGTTGTGAACAAAGTGTTCCAACCATTTGCTAAAGAATTAGGCATTGAGCAAGGGGAACAAAAAGAAGGCGTGAATCATAAAGAAGCAGCAAAACAAAACATGAATCCATTTGCTCGTTTTGCCCGTATGCTTTCAAATATTTTCGTTCCGATCATTCCGGCAATCGTAGCCAGCGGTATGTTAATGGGTCTTCTTGGATTGATGAAAGCTTATGAATGGGGCGACCCAGATGGTGCGATCTTCACCATGTTAGATATGTTCTCTTCTGCTGCCTTTATTATCTTACCGATTCTAATTGGTTTTAGTGCAGCAAGAGAGTTTGGTGCTACACCTTATCTAGGTGCTGTTATCGGTGGAATTATGACGCACCCGGCGTTGTTAAACGCTTGGAATGCTGGTAGTGCAGAAATTCCGACGATGGATTTCTTCGGATTTTCTATTGAAATGCTAGGGTATCAAGGAACGGTAATTCCGGTCCTATTAACGGTATATATCATGAGTCTTCTTGAGAAGAATATCCGCAAAGTTGTGCCAGGTGTAATTGATTTACTTGTGACACCGTTCTTAACGGTTATCTTAACTGGTTTCGCAGCCCTTCTTGTTATTGGCCCTGCAGGTCGCTTACTTGGTTCAGGTATTACGACCGTTCTGGATGTTGTGTACGGTACGGCTCAAGGGTTAGCGGGTCTTGTGTTTGGTGGTACGTACTCTCTGATTGTCTTAACAGGTGTACACCACAGCTTCCACGCTATTGAAGCAGAGATTTTAACTAAAACAGGTAACTACCTTTTACCAATTTGGGCGATGGCAAACGTTGCTCAAGGTGGTGCTGGTCTGGCTGTGTTCTTCAAAACCAAGAACAAAAAGACGAAAGAGATTGCGTTACCAGCAGCTGTCTCAGCATTCTTAGGTATTACAGAGCCTGTCATCTTTGGTGTTAACTTAAAACACCGTCGTCCATTCATAGGGGCGATGATCGGTGGTGCGCTAGGTGGCTTCTACGTTACCTTTACTGGTGTCATTGCAAACGGTATTGGTCTAACCGGTCTTCCGATGATTGCCTTAACCACTGGTTCTGACACATTGAACTATATCATCGGCCTTGTGATCGCTATTGGTGGTGCCTTCTTAGCAACACTACTTCTAGGTTGGAAAGAAGAGAAAAAATAGAACAAGTGAACAAGAAGTCAGGCCCATTGCCTGACTTCTTTTATTCATGTGAGACAGCGCTATGCGTTTTTGATAATCTATAACTATGGAACTCTTGAAGGGAGAGCGTAACATGACAAAAGGCATTATTAGTTTGGGAGAAGCACTGATTGATTTCATTCCATTGACTAGTGAAAACACAGAATATCAGAAGAGCCCAGGTGGTGCCCCGGCAAACGTTGCTGTAGGGTTGGCACGCCTTGGGGCTAAGTCTACGTTTTTAGGGAAGGTAGGAGATGACTCATTAGGTCACTTCCTTAAAGACACTTTAACCTCTTATGGTGTTAAAACAGATGGTATGACGTTTACAGAAGACGTGCGCACAGGCGTTGTATTTGTAACCCTTGCAGACAATGGAGAGAGAAGCTTTGAGTTCTTTATTAATCCAAGTGCGGATCAAATGCTTCGTGTCGAAGATGTAGAAGAATCCTTGTTTGATGAACACCGTGTCCTTCACTTTGGAACGATCTCTATGATTAATGAGCCAGCGAAACAAGCGACGAAGCATGCGGTACAGGTCGCACGTGATAAAGGGTTGGTCGTATCCTTTGACCCTAATCTTCGTATGAGTTTATGGTCTTCAGAAGATCAGGCGAAAGAAGCGATTGTCTCTATGCTTGATCAGGTTGATGTGCTTAAAGTTTCAGAGGAAGAACTTGAGTTTGTTACAGGTGAGAAAGATATTGAATCCGGAATTAAACAAATGAATGACAAATATGATATTCCATTTATGCTTGTAACACTTGGTGGAGATGGTAGTTACGTGGTGACGAATGGAGAAATGGCTAAAGTGGACGCCATGAAAGTGGATGCGGTTGATACCACTGGTGCAGGAGATGCATTCGTTTCAGGTATTTTATATGCAATCAATGAAGCAGATGTTTCGATGGAGGAACTCTCCATTGAGCAGGCTGTTGAGATGGCGAAAATGGCTAGTGTATCAGGTGCCCTTGCTGCTTCTACTAAGGGTGCTATGACAGCTTTACCAACAATCGATCAAGTGAAACAACACTTATCTTCCTAAGGAGGGACTTTTGTGTCTCAAAGAGATAACCAGCTTCGCCAAGAGGCTTATGCAGAAATAGAGAAATTTCGTGATCAGGTAGAAGCCGACCCTCATCGTCTTCGCTTTCATATACAGCCGCCTGTGGGGTTATTAAATGACCCAAACGGCTTCATTCAATATAACGGCACCTACCACATGTTTTATCAGTGGATGCCGTTTAAAACAGGGCACGGGGCTAAGTTCTGGGGGCATTACACGTCTTCAGATCTCGTAAACTGGCAGGCGGAGCCTATTGCGCTTACACCTTCTGAGTGGTTTGAGAAGAATGGCTGTTATTCTGGTAGTGCCATTGAAGCAAATGGAAAGATGAATCTGTTCTATACCGGAAATGTGAAAGATGAAGAAGGGAACCGAGAAAGCTATCAAGTATTGGCGACATCAGAAGATGGAATTCACTTCGAGAAGCAAGGTGTTGTACTAGAATTACCTGAAGATTATACCGCTCACTTTCGCGACCCAAAAGTTTGGAAACATGAGGACACCTGGTATATGGTGGTTGGAACACAGAACCACGATTTACAGGGGCGCGTTGCGTTGTTCCGTTCAACAGATCTTGAAGCCTGGGAGCATATGGGGATTGTAACAGGAGCTCATACCGATCAACTAGATGACTTTGGCTTCATGTGGGAATGCCCGGATCTATTCGAACTGCAAGGCAAGCATATCTTAGTCGTATCTCCTCAAGGGTTAGAAGCAGATGGTAACCATTATCAAAATGTTTATCAATCTGGATACTTTGTCGGGGATATGAATTACAACACAGGAAAGCTTAATCACGGTTCTTTTAAAGAGCTTGACCAAGGGTTCGAATTTTACGCTCCGCAAACCACTGTCGATGAACATGGTCGTCGTATTTTAGTTGGATGGATGGGTGTACCTGACCAGGATGAAGAGCATCATCCAACGATTAAACACAAATGGATCCATACGCTTACTCTTCCAAGAGAGTTAATACTTGAGGGAGATAAGCTTATTCAAAAGCCTGTACAAGAATTAGAGAAGCTTCGAAAAGAAGAAGTTTCCTATGAACGCGTAGAGTTAAACGATGTGGAAACAACGATTGAAGGAATCGAAGGGGATGCGTTTGAGCTTCATGTTGGATTTGAAAGCAATGATTCTGATGTGTTTGAACTAACGTTACGAAATGATGCAAGGCTTGTTTATCACAAACCGAGTGGAGAATTAACGCTTGAGCGTAAACGCTTTGAAGATCGTCGTACGGAATCAAGAACGTGTAAGATTGGAAACTTAGAGGACCTTCATTTGTTTGTAGATACCTCATCTATAGAGATGTTCGTCAATGGTGGGGAAGAGGTCTTTACGGCCCGTTATTACCCGTCAGAAAACAATCGTACCGTTCAGTTTGCAGCTTCAGGAGAAGTGACATTAAACATTTCTCATTGGAAACTATCCGAATAGATTGAACCAAAAAAGACGCCTCGGAGGTCATCTCCCAGGCGTCTTTCGTTTTACTCAAATTATTTCTTACCTTTTGGATGAAAGATGTTCAGGTCGAGATCTTTCGAAAGACGTTCTAAGATTTTACTCCCCCCTACACTGTTTCCTTTCGGGTTAATAGCAGGTCCTATGACGCCAATCCCATATCTCCCTGGAACAGCCCCGAAAATGCCGCCGCTAATTCCGCTTTTGCATGGAAATCCAACGTTTACAGCGAAGCGACCTGACTCATTATACATACCCGAAGTCATCATGATCGCTTCAATTGTCGTTAAATGATCAGGGTGTAGGAGTTGTTCTCCTTGTTCAATCGTCCGGCCGCCATTTGCAAAGAACAAACCTAATAAGGCTAAGTCGCGTACCTGAAACTGAATGGAGTTGATTCGGAAGTATAAGTCGAGTGCTTCTTCCGGGTCAAGGGCTACAGAACCTGTACTACTCATATAATAAGCGAGGGCACGATTGCGGTCTCCTTTTCGTTTCTCGGATTCGTACACTTCTTCGTTCATGTGGATGTCATCGTGACCGAGTACAGTCTTTAACATCATCATGATTCGATCAAAGCGCTCCTCGACGGTTGATCCTTTGATTAGAGAGCATATGGCAATAGCTCCTGCGTTAACCATGGGGTTGAACGGTCTATGTACATCATCTGCTTCGAGATGACTAATAGTATTGAAGTGGTCTCCCATTGGCTCCATACCAACGGTTTGAAACACTTTCTCCTCTCCGAGATCTTCTAATGCAATCATAAGACTGACTACCTTAGAGGCGCTTTGCAGAGAGAAGGAAAGGTCCTTCGTTCCTGCTGTATAAATGTTCTGATCCAAATCGATTACAGCAATGCCGATATCGTTTTGGTTTAACTCACTCACACATGGAAGGCTTTCTACGACTTCTCCTTGAGTGGTATACGGTGTATATTCAGTTATAATTTCTTGTAAATAGTCATCGCTTAATTTAACCATTTTGCTGCCCCCAATCGTCTTCGTCCTAATTATGTAGCCTAACTTATCCGTGTCGAAACCTCCTAAAGGTTATGTTACAATTTTTGTAATGTTGAGTAGATCTTTAAGTAAAGGGGTGGAGTCGATTTGGATTTCGTAACCATGATGGCTGAGGAGAAGATTAAGCAGGCTGAACGTGAAGGTGTGTTTAAGGATCTTCCGGGTAAAGGGAAACCCCTTGATTTATCTGAGATTCAAGCTGTACCGGAGGATCTAAGGGCGAGTTATACGATCCTGAAGAACGCGAATATGCTTCCTGAAGAAATGGAAGTGAAGAAAGAAATTGTTCGTATTGAAGAACTGGTAGCACTTTGTACGGATGAGGAAGAACGAATGGCTTATCAGAAAGAGTTAAAAGAAAAGGAGATTCATTTTCAAACTCTTATGGAAAAGCGGAAGATGAAGCAATCAGGTGCTTATAAGAGATATAGTGGTAAGATCCGACGCCGATTTGGTTTATGAGTGTTGGACTAGTAGCCAGTTTTCAACGTTTAAAGAACCCATGTGGAAAAGGGTTCTTTTTTTGTGGAAATAGAATTTTGTTCAAACACATATAAACAAATGAAAGCATACATATTATTTATGTGAGTGATTACTCACTTTACAAGCGCGCAAAACTGTTTTACTATAAAAGTGAGTAATCACTCACTTATGTGGAAGAGGGGTTGAGAATTATGGATACAGTAATTGAAGTTAAGGGGATGGCCCATTCGTTTGGGGAAGAAGCGGTTTTGAAAGATATTAATATGAACATAGGCAGCGGTGAAATCTATGGATTGTTAGGCCCTTCTGGGGCTGGGAAGACCACCCTTGTCAAAATGATTGTGGGTATTATGGAAGCTGATACTGGTGAAGCATGGGTAGAGGGTGTGAAGATGCCTTCTTTAGAGCAGATGAGGAAGGTCGGGTATATGGCTCAATCGGATGCGTTGTATAGTGAACTGTCGGCCCGTGAGAATCTGGAATTCTTTGCATCTATTTATGGATTGAAGCGTCCAAAGCGAAAAGAACGGATAGAAGATGTGATGAGAGTTGTTGGGCTGACGGAGCACATGAATAAACCTGTACGGAATTATTCAGGTGGAATGAAAAGGCGCCTTTCTCTGGCGATTGCCCTTTTGCATGAACCGAATGTATTGATATTGGATGAACCCACAGTAGGGATTGATCCAGTGTTGCGGCAATCCATCTGGGCTGAGCTAAATCGGTGGAAAGAAAAGGGAGCTTCGATTATTGTAACGACTCACGTAATGGATGAGGCAGATAAATGTGATCGTTTAGCAATGCTTCGTGATGGTTATGTGATTGCTTCAGGAACTCCTGAGGAATTGAAACAACAAACGGGTGGAGCGACAATTGAAGAAGCCTTTCTAGCGTATGGAGGTGGTCGTTCATGAATGTTCAAGCGATTACGCTGCGGATTATACGACAATTTAGACGGGATAAACGATCTCTTGCCCTTATGCTTCTAGCGCCGCTTCTTGTACTAACGCTAATGTGGCTTGTGTTAGATGGGGATCGTTATGAACCAACGATTGCCTTAGTAAACGTTCCTGAACAGATGAGCGAGTTACTAGAAGAGCAGGATGTTACGATTCAAAAGATGGACCTCTCAGAAGCTGAAGAGGCACTAGACGATTTGGAAATAGATGCGCTTATTCATAGGCAGCAATCAGAGTTGAATGTGACTCTTGAAGGAAGTGATCCATCTACTAATCAGGCTGTGATGGGTGTTGTGCAGAAGGCGATGCAAAATGCTGTTCCCGCACAATCAATGCCTTTTAAGCCTCAATTTGATTATCTTCATGGCTCAGATAGTTTAGGGTTATTTGATAATGTGGGGCCTGTGCTTATCGGATTCTTTGTGTTCTTCTTTGTATTTATCATCGGAGGCGTTTCTTTCTTGCGTGAACGAACTCAAGGTACGCTTGAAAGGATTCTATCCACTCCCCTTAAAAGGTGGGAGATCGTGACGGGGTATGTATCTGGATTTGGCCTGTTTACGATTCTTCAAACCGCTCTTATTGCCTTTTTCGCAATTTATGCATTAGATGTGTGGATGGCTGGTTCTATTTGGTATGTGCTGCTTGTGTCGATGTTACTTGCGCTAACCGCTCTCACCTTTGGCACTTTACTGTCCGCTTTTGCGAACAATGAATTTCAAATGATTCAATTTATTCCTATCGTGATCGTCCCGCAAGTTTTCTTTTCTGGCTTGTTTAATCTCGATGCGGTTGCTTCATGGATTAAGATGATTGGACAAATTATGCCACTCACCTATGGAGCTAGTGCGTTAAGAGGGGTGATGATCCGCGGTGAAGGTTTTACCGATATTCAAATGGACGTATACGTATTAGTAGCATTTGCCCTTACCTTTTTTATCTTGAATATAGTAGCGTTGAAAAAGCATCGCAAGCTATAATAGAGGTTAGATTGAAAAAGGGGGTCAAAGCGTGACGGAATATGATGCTTTCAAGGAACTGCTAGAATCAGATGATCAAGAGCAGCTTACCCCGAAGCAACAACAAATTGTGCAAGCGGCTATAGAAATGTTCTCTGAAAAAGGTTATGCATCGACCTCAACAAGCGAGATTGCAAAACGTGCTGGGGTGGCGGAAGGAACCATCTTTCGTCATTACAAAACCAAGAAGGACCTCTTACTGGCGATTGTTTCTCCTGTTATTACAAAGCTCGCTGTTCCATTTATTGCTCAGTCCTTTGTGAAACAAGTGTTTAAAGAAGGGGAACATGAAGATTTCGAAGAATTGTTGAGGACGATTCTTGTGAATCGATTTGAATTTGCGAAGAAGAATGTCCCGCTTTTAAAAATCGTCCTGCAGGAGGTCGCCTTTCACCCCGAGCTCCAGGATCGATATAAAGAAGTGTTTCGTGCAGAAGTATTGCCGCACTTCGAACGTTTCATAAGCCACTATCAGGAACAAGGGCTTATTAAAGATTACCCGACCGAAACGGTTCTTCGGTTAGTCATTACAACAGTCATCGGGTTTTTAGTGACTCGATTTATCATCATGCCAGATGGTGAATGGGATGATGAAGCGGAGATTGATCGTACAATCGACTATATTTTGAATGGTCTTCAGGTATGACCTAAAGAAGCCACTGCGTTCTCTAAGGAGAGTGCAGTGGCTTTATACTTTTATAGCGAGGTTACCGTTAGCCTTAGTTGAGAGTAAGGTGGACCTGGAAACCACTCGCTTTCCTGTGGGGAGCTGGTGAGCCTCCTCAGCCTGCAAAGCCGGCCTCCGGGGTCTCACCTAGGCTCTTTTGCCCGAGGAGGCTCGACAGCTCGCCCGTGGAAAGCGAGTCGTTCCCCAGCCCCCCCAAGCACTCATCAACCACAACGGACCTGACAAATTCAAAGAATATCTGTTAACGACCTGACAGGATGTAGTTTCTCGTGTTCGATATTTGGCTCATCTGGTGTGAGCCAAACAGCATGCATGCCATATTGAAGGGCAGGTGCGATTTCGTTCATGAAATTATCTCCGACAGAGACAGCTTCTTCTGGCTTTACCTTGTAGCGTTTTAGAAGTTCATGGAAGTGCTCGCTCGTTTGCACAGGCTTCGTGGCTGAGGTAATACGGTCGTCAAACAGGTCATGAAGATTTAACTCTTTCAATAAGCGGTCCACATCTGTAGCTTCGCTGTTGGTCATCAGTACGATCGTTTTCTCTTTTTTAATCTCTTCTAAAAACGGGCGCAGGCCAGGTGTTTGGGTCAGCCAGCCCTCTTGTGAGGACATGTCGACTTTCGTGTCGTCATAGGCCTGGTGACAGTCGATTATGGGCAATCCATAATGAAGGGCTAGCACATACGGGGGCCACCAGCCATCTCCGATTGCGATCCAACGCTCAAAGTCGAATGTCGAGGCTGGGAACGTTTCTGCTGTTTGACTCTGAACGTGTTTCCCTTCCCAAGACTGTGGGTTGCTTAGCTGTTCAGTAAACGGATCCCATGTCCAGAAGATATCTTCCTGAGCATCGTAGACCTTCCCGATTGATAATGGATGATTTCCTTCTTGAACACGCTTGTAATCGTTCAAGAAAGCCTCTTGTTTCTCTTTAGGTAATTGGTCTTTTAATTTATAGGCGAAATGATCGAAGTGGTTGGTGTCTTCGTAAAGAGTCCCATCCAGGTCGAAAATGAGAAGGTGACTTTGGTTCAGAAATGCGTGAGTTGATGCCATGGATGATCAGCTTCCTTTCGGGCAATTTGTTTTATTATCTGAGATCGCTCGGAGGATTTCAAGTAAAGAGGGGCGGAAGAACATGTAAAAAAATTGTCGATTCCCTAGGAGAGGTCGCTTGTTTTTAGTAAAATGATAGTAAACGTTCTTAGAGAGGTGTGATGAATATGAGCAAACACCGAATTTGGATAGTAGTTGTGCTCATGCTGTTTGTTCTTTCTCCGGGGGTTGTATACGGAGATGAGGATCATGCGGTAGCAGTAGAATCTACGTCCTATACGATTAGCTATCACGAGAAAGGCTCTCCTAACGGCCTTGTCCCGACAGCATCACCTGTCATCAGCTATTATGTGAAGCTATCAAACTATGATTTGGCTTATGATATGGAGATGTTGTTGAATGGAGAGAAAGTTTCCGCCTCCTATAATGAAGAATCAGGAATGCTTACATATCAGGCGAAAGGTCTCTCGGGTGAGAATACTGTAACGGTTCGAAGTGTTGTGCACGGCGTGAAGCAACTTGAGCGTACGTGGTCATTTGAAGTCGACCGTCGTAATTTGAATCCTTTCGCTTCAACAGATGAAAGCGTCTTGTCCACAGTTGAAGATGATGCGCTTCAACGTGCGAATGAATACCGTGAACGATTAGGCGCACCTATGCTTAAGCGGAATGATCAACTGAAAAGCGCTGCACAGGCCCATGCCAATTATATTCAGTCCTATACAAAAGGGCACTATGAATCAGCTAGTCATGAAGATTTATTTACAGGTAAGAAACCAGCACAGCGTACGGCCTTCTTTGGTTATCCAAAATGGTTCGTAGGGGAAGGAATTACTTATCAAGAGCCTGGTGGACAAGCCTCAATTGATCATTTATTTGATGCTCCTTACCACCGCATGAGTTTGATGAACCCTTTCTATAATGAAGCGGGGACGGGATACAATGATGAAGGTGATTTCGTCATGAATTTTGGCGGAGAGGGTAGCAATGGAGAACACCATGTCATTCAGTACCCTTATGCCAATCAGGAAGATGTGCCAGTATCTTGGTATGCATATGAATCACCAAATCCTCTTCGATTCTTTAACCAAGATAAAGTGTGGACAGGTTATCCAATCTCTTATGTGTATTATGGTCCTTCCTCTGATGAACTTCAGGTAGACAATGTTGAGTTGACGGACGAAAGTGGTGAAGTGGTAGAGTCCTATACCATCACCCCAGATATGGAAGATGAAGGGGACCATCATGTGTTTATTATTCCACATGATAAGCTCTCACCTGGAGAGGAATATAAGGCCAGCGTTCAAGCTCAAGTAACCCCTGGTGATGGAGAGGCCTTTGATGTATCACGTACGTGGTCTTTTACAACAGGAGAGAATATTGCCTTTAAGGATATTTACTTTGAGGATCAAAATGATATTCATTTCCTTACCCTTGAGTGGATGAATGGAGAGGATCCTAAAGCTCAAATAACGTTAGAAAAGAATGGACAAGTTTACTTAGAGAAGAAAGGAAATACTCAGCGTAACGTACGCTCCCTTGAATCAGGGACGTATCAATTGAAGGTGGACAGCCCTCATTTTGATCAGGAAGAGACGTATACCGTCAAGATTCAGTCAGGTGACATCGCTCACTATGAATCGGGGAGTGAGCTATCGGTTACTAACTTCTATCAATCTGATTCCCTTGAGGCCCTCTATCAGAAATATCCAATTTGGGAAGCTGGTGAGAGTGCTTATGGAGCTCATAAAGAGTGGACCATTTCCTTTAACACTCAGGTCAATAGAAGTTCTGTAAATGGAGAGCAAATCTTCATTGTTAATAGTATAGGAGAAACCATCGCTACTTCTCTTAAGCGCAACGGAAGAGGAGACTCGATCACAGTCATGCCTCCTGAAAAGGGGTATTCAAATGGAGAGTATCGGCTTATTATTAAACCTCTTGAGAATACAGATGGCCTTATGATGGATTCTGGTCTGCAAATGCCATTTACGGTTCAATCGTAGTAGAAGTTGGATCAAACTAAGTAAAAACTCGCCCACTGTGGCGAGTTTTTTTAATGCTTCAAGCTTAAATCTTGTTTACAATGAGAGGAAGGAAATAGGAGGAGGTTATCCTATGGAATCTTTCATTCGAAGCGATCAATTCAATTATATAGAAGAACAAATTAAACATTTACTGCACAGCCATGCGACTGTCAATGATGCAGGCGTACTTGATGCTTTACGTTCTGTCACGAAAGAGAAGGTACTAGAGAGGTTTGGGTCGTTAACGGAATACCAGGAAGAACTGATTGTAAAGATTATCGACGTACAAGACCAAGCGGATGCGACGTTGTATTTGTCTAGATTACGTCAGTATGTGCATCCTTTCCCAGAGGTTAAAGAGGAAAATGTTCAGCGGGCTTTTCCGGCTTTGAAGAAGGTCAAAGTTCCGTCTCTTGAAAGAGTGGACAACAGAGATCTTACCTATATAGGATGGGATGATTATGGATCTCGGCAAAAGTTCCTCATGTTTCGAACAGAAGAGGGGTGGACAGGCATTAAAGGTTCTTTCCGGAAAAGCCAAAGGAATGGGATCTGTTCCATCTGCCATAGTCAGGAGAGAGTTGGGCTGTTCATGGCCGATATTAAAACGGCTGGTGAGTCTGAGCTGAAGCGTGGTCATTATATTTGCCAGGATAGTGTGGCGTGTAATCAGAATATCCAAAGGCTAGAACCATTGAACAACTTTATTGAAGCCATGACAAGCGACGATTGACGCGTTTCCCCCTCCTGTGTATTGGGAATTTTAGCATAGGAGGAGGGTTGTTCTATGAGCTTTGACTATGACATGGACTTTGATCAGATTGATTTTCGAAAACGTCCAGACCTTTACCGGGTGGGCAGGGGAGAGCAAGGCGTGTTAATGGTAGAGCCGTACAAGAGTGAAATTCTGCCCCATTGGCGATTTAAAACACCTGATGTTGCCCAAGAGTCTGCTGATAAAATCTATGAACTCTTTCAAAAGTATAAAAAAGAAGAAGACATTGTAGGAATGGATATGGCTCGTAAGTATACCCAAATGGGATACACACGCGCAAGAAGGTATGCCAACTACAAGGGTGGTAAGAAATATGACAAGGATGGCAATTTGAACGAAAGAGACATTGATGAGGAGAAAGCAGAATCTGCTCGTATCTTTGAAGAAAAGTGGAAAACAGTACGCAATGATGAGGAGTACTTAGCTTATAAGAAAGAACATCAAAAGAAATATGGATAAATACTGCCCCTCTATGCTTGAGAGGGGCTTTTTTCCTTATTTGGATGAACAGAGGTCGTCAGAAAAAGCCGCTTCCGGGATGGGAAGCGGCTTTTTTGCTCTATGCATGTTTACCGGTGTTTAAAGCAACGAACTCATTCCTTCAAATAGGGAAATTACACCCATATAAGCCATGGCGACTACGATAAATCCACCGAAGATCGTTAACCATACGGGATGCTTATAATCACCGACAACAGACTTTTTATGCGCGGCGATCAAGATAACCCCGAGTGATAGTGGTAAGATGAGTCCATTCAATGAGCCGGCCAAGATCAATAAGCTTACAGGTTTCCCAACTAAGCTAAAGACAAGGGTAGATACGGCAATAAATCCGACGATAATCCATTTTTGATTTCGTTCAATGAACGGGCTGAATGTTTTAATGAAGGAAACGGATGTATAGGCAGCTCCAACTACGGACGTTACGGCTGCTGACCACATAATGACGCCGAAAATTTTGTACCCAACGTTTCCTGCTGCTGCTTGGAATACGGAAGCGGGTGGGTTGCTTGGGTCCAATGTAATTCCTTGAGCGACTACACCAAGAGCTGCGAGGAACAAAAAGATTCGCATAATGGATGCAATGCTGATGGCGGAGATCGCGCTTCGATTGACGTAACCAAGTGATTCTTTTCCTTTAATACCTGCTTCAAGAAGGCGGTGCCCACCTGCGAACGTTATGTATCCTCCAACGGTACCTCCAACGAGTGTTACGATGGCAAGAAAGTTAATTTTCTCAGGTGCGACGGATCGGATTACGGCTTCTCCGACGGGTGGTTGGGCTGTAAACATCACGTAGATGGTAAGGCCGATCATAATAAATCCTAGAATTTGAGCGAACCGATCCATTAATTTCTCGGCTTCTCGAACGAGGAAGATTCCGATCGCTACAATCCCGCTAAATAATGCTCCGATCTTAGGAGAAAGGCCAAACAATACATTCGTCCCTAATCCAGCCCCGGCAATATTACCAATGTTAAAAGCAAGTCCTCCTAGTACAATCAGAATCGAAAGAACGAAGCCGAGCCCTGGGAGGACGCTGTTCGCGATATCCTGTGCGGGCTTACCGCTTACAGAAATAATGCGCCATATATTAAGTTGAGCGCCAATGTCGATAATAATAGAGATGAGAATAACAAAACCAAAATTTGCTGCGAGTTGTTCTGTGAATGTGGTGGTTTGAGTGAGGAATCCTGGGCCAATTGCAGAAGTGGCCATCAGAAAAGCTGCTCCAAGAAGCAACCTTAGTCTAGAACGTTGGTCCATGTTGTGCCTCCTTAATTTCGATGTCTAAAAATTCTATCACTAAAAATATAAAACATCCAGATCATTTCGCCCTCCTTCTAACGGTGGAGCTGCGAGTTGAAATCTATTTGTAAAATGCTTACACTACCATTAAATAGAAAGGAGCGGTATGGGATGTGTGGTCGATTTACTTTTACAGCAGAAGAGCATGAGATCTTAAAAGCGTATGGGATCGCTCCTGGTGATTCCTGGATAGAACCGCGATATAACATTGCACCTGGTCAACAAGTCGTAACGGTTGTAAATGACGGAGAGAAGAACCGGATTGGCCAACTGAAGTGGGGGCTCGTGCCTGTGTGGGCGAAGGATCCTTCTATTGGCTACAAAATGATTAACGCAAGATCTGAAACGGCTCATGAAAAACCGAGTTTTAAACGGTTATTAGAAAGAAAAAGGTGCCTGATCTTAGCCGATAGTTTCTATGAATGGAAGAAGGAAAATGGTCAGAAACAACCTTATCGTATTTTCCCTGAAGATCGATCCTTCTTTGCGTTTGCTGGTCTATGGGACCGCTTTAAACAAGGGGATGAGGAGCTCGTCACCTGTACAATCTTAACGAAGGAAGCGAATGAGTTCATGGAACCGATTCATAGCCGTATGCCTGTTATTTTACCGAGAGAAGATGAGGCATGGTGGATGGAGCAGAAGAAGCGAGATGTAAACGAGCTTCATGACTATCTGATTAATCTTCAAATGGACGCTTTAGATGCTTATCCAGTCAGTACGTATGTGAATCATGCGAAGAATGAAGGACCTGCATGTATCGAATCGTTAACCTAGATTGTAGTAAACGAATCATCTTCCAAAGCTCAGGATATTATCCTGAGCTTTTTTGTGCTTTAAGATGCATACGAACGTCTATTTTAAAAATTTTCCTAAAAAGTGTAGGGGATTTCGTGTATGCTTCGTCTATAAGGGTGGATTTAAAGAGAAGGGAGGGGAGCTTAATTCAGGATGAGCGGTTAATTGAAAAGGTAAAAGCAGGTCATCAGCAGGCGCTTAGACTATTGATTGAGCGCTACAAAGGGCACGTGTTCAAAGTGACCTACAGTGTCGTTCGGGATGAGAAAGAGGCTGAAGATCTGGCGCAGGAGACGTTTATGAAGATGGTAGATGCGCTCCCCTCCTATCAGTCGCAAGGGTTTAAGACCTGGCTAAGTCGAATTGCGATGAACAAAGCGATTGACTTTAAGAGAAAGAAAGCCAGGCAGAAAGAAGATTTGTCTCATGACGTGCTTGAATATGAGCGAAGCAAAAGTGCTGAACAAGTTTGGCTTGAACATGAGAAAGTTACGGCTGTGTCCCAGTCGATTCAATCGTTACCTGCAAATTATCAAGGTGTCGTTCAGGCGTATTACATAGATGGGAAGTCTTACAGGGAGATCGCCAGAGAGCAGGCGCTGGAAGAGAAAACCGTAGAAATGCGCTTATACCGGGCAAGGAAGTGGATGAAACAACATTGGAAGGAGGATGAGTTTTAATGAAGCATATTGAGACGACACAATTAGAAGCCTATGTTCTTGATCAACTGGGCGAAAATGAGCGCATGGCCATAGAGGAACACTTAGACACATGTGATTCTTGCTTTGAAGCTTACATGACGGAACTAGAAAGCTGGACATTGGAACCATCACTCGCTGATGATTTTACTGATCAAACGATTGATCAAATTATAGAGAAACAAGTTATGCCTACAGTTGAGGTCAAACGAACCTCTGTTCAAAAGCAAAAACGCACGTTGATGCATTACGGACTCGCAGCTGGTTTAACGCTTGTTTTGATGGTGTCAGGTGCGTTTGAGCAGGTCATTCATGTATTCGATGAGGATACGTTCAAAGAAAGACCTTCCATCTCAAAAAATATTGTAAGTGAGACCGATCGCTTACTTCAGAAAGTAAATGAAGAAATGGGGAGTGATGTAGATGAATAAATCAATAATTCTAGCCTTCTTTTTATCGTTCGTTCCAGGGTTTGGGCAGCTTTATCTTGGACGGAAATTGAAAGGATTGATGTTTGGGGGGCTATTCTTTTCTTTGCTAGTGCTTACTGCAGGTGCAGCTGTGATGACTGGTGACCCATTGTTTCTTGTTCCCTTCTCGTTAGCCTGTCTGGTATGGCTGGCTAACATGGTAGATATGATTTTTGCTATGAGAAGATTAGAGAAAGGGGAGAAAGAATCTCATAAAACAGGGTACGAAACAAGTGCCACGCAACCTGAAAGCCAGGAGCGATTGGGCACGATTCTCCTATCTTTTATCCCAGGCGTCGGTCACTTTTATCTTGGTTTGAATCAGCGAGGGCTAACCTTTTTAACGGGTTTCCTGGGAGTTGGAACGATGATCTTCTTTGTTACCGCTATAACGAGCACAGGAGGTTTCTTAATCTTCCTATTGGCCCTTCCGATTATTTGGATTTACGGATTATTTGATGTGATTCAATTGTTAAACCAAAAAGATAATGGAGAGCCGCTAGAGGATCGGACAATTCTAGAAGATTTCGATCGTCATCGCGACAGTGGGAAGAAGAGCCGCGTCATTGCCACGTTGCTTGGGATCTTCCCTGGTGCGGGTCATATGTACTTAGGGTTACAGCGCAGAGGACTTCAACTGATGGCGGCGTTCTTATTATCGATTTACATTCTCGATGTATTGAATCTATCCATTTTCTTATTCCTGATTCCAATTATTTGGTTCTTCAGCTTCTTTGATACTCTTCAGCTTGCTAGCCGATACGAAGATGAAGCGATTGAAGATGTGCCGGTCATTAAATACTTTATCAATCACCAGCGCTGGATTGGTATTGTGCTTATCCTGCTAGGATTCTTCTACATGTTAGACGATGTGCTCATGCCTGTCTTAGCGGATGAAATACGAGAGACGTTTCAAGTTAACCTTTACTATTATTATGAACGCTATTTCCAAATGATTATCGTTTGCCTTCTCTTTATAGGCGGAGGAATCAAGCTATTACTAGGTTCGAAAGTAAAGAATGAGGAGGTAGGCAAATGAGGAAGTGGAGAGTCGGAACAATATCGATGGGGCTTGCCCTTATCTTTTTAGGGGCTTTACTTATGGTTGGTCAGTTTACAGAATGGGATCCTGTAACCTTAACGATGTCTTGGTGGCCATTTATTTTAATCGTACTTGGTGTTGAAGTATTGGTCTATATTGTCTTATCTAAGAAGGAAAAGCCGGTCGTTCAATATGATATCTTATCGATCTTCTTTATTGGAGTACTCGGAACCGTGGCGATTGGGCTCTACTTAATGACTTCCCTTGGTTTAGTTAATGAGGTGAAGGGGGCCATGCATACGGACTGGGAGGAAGGTTCTTTGCCGTCTTTCAAGGAGAAGGTGACTGAAGAAATTGATACGGTTATTTTAGAAGAATCGTATAATGATCTCGCCATTGAAACGAATAATGCCCGGGAGCTTCATATATTTGGGACGTTCAGATCGGATTTTCAAAAATCAGCAGATATCGAAAAGAGCGATGTAGCTTCTGTAAATGTAGTGGGAGACAAAATGTATATTCGTTTATTGCAAGGTGCTTCTAAAGACGGTCTGTATCACAGTCGAACGTTCTATAATCGAACAATTTCTCTGCCAGAGGATGTGGATGTTGAGATTCGCGGATCCATAGGCGATATAAACCTGAATACTGGCACGATTACAGGCGATTGGATGATTGATGAAGCTAGAAGTATGGTGTTAGACCTTCCTGAAGAAGCCAATGTAACGGTTCGTGCTGAAAGTTATTCGGAGCAAATTGGCTGGGACGTGAATTGGGATCAGGAAGAAACCATTGGTGGTGAAGAGGAAAAGGGAGAGAAACTTTACTATAAAGAGAAGGTCTTTGGAGACGGAGAAGCCACCATTCAAGTGAATTTAATTGATCAATTTACGATTAAAGATGTGGGACCTCGGTCTTAAGAATTATAGGAAAAAAGAGCATCCTTGGAGGGATGCTCTTTTTGTGTTTCCTTTATCTCGCGCCGGCTCAGTCGAGTCTATACGTTGCTAACCGGGTACTTGCGCTTTTGATTACATCCAGCTCCAGTGCCCAGCAACTAGTGGACTTCCCTCACCTCTGGTCGATAAGTCAACATCGATTCGCCAAGGCTCATCGTGTTTCCTTTATCTCGCGCTGGTTCAGTCCAGTCCATACGTTGCTAACCGGGCACTTGTGCTTTTGAGTTTGCTTGTCGTTCTTCTTTGGCGACTCTCATGAATCGTTTTGTCTCGGAAACGACAACGCCAGATAGTCCAAGGAGACCGATTAAGTTTGGTGCAGCCATTAGGCCGTTCATGATATCAGCAAATGTCCAAACGATGTCGATCTTTACGACAGCTCCGACGAATACAAAGGCAATAAACACAAGACGGTATGCTGGTAGCATTCGTTCTTTTGTTAAATACCCAAAGCATTTCTCCCCGTAGTAGGACCAGCCGACGATGGTTGAGAATGTAAAGAAGACTAATCCAATTGCGACGATGATCGAACCAGTGTTACCTAAGAATTTCTCGAAAGATGCACTTGTTAGATCGGCGCCGTCAATGTTTCCTGTATAAAGGTCCGCCATCACAATAGTGAGTCCAGTAATGGTACAAACCAGAATCGTATCAAGGAAGACCTGTGTCATGGAAACAAGGGCCTGACGACCTGGGTAATCTGTTTTGGCAGCAGCGGCCGCTATTGGTGCGGAACCAAGACCTGCTTCATTTGAGAATACTCCTCGTGCTACTCCGTATCGGATTGCACTCCCGATTGCTCCCCCGACAGCAGCTTCTCCGGTAAAGGCACTTCTAAAGATAGTTGCGAAGGCAGGGCCCACAAGATCTAAATTTAAAATAATAATAATAAGACCTGCAATAATGTAGAACACTGCCATTATCGGTACAAAGAAAGAAGTCACTTTTCCGATACTCTTAATTCCACCTAGAACAACAAGGATGGTTAAAGCTGTTAGGATAATTCCAGTTAGCCAAGTCGGGACATTAAACGTGGTATCTACGGCATCGGCTAACGTGTTAGACTGAGCCATATTCCCGATTCCAAAAGCGGCGATCGAACCAAAGAAGGCAAATAAAATGCCAAGGGGCTTAGCTTTTAGTCCCTTTTCAAGGTAGTACATAGGACCACCGGACATCTTCCCATCTTTGTCTGTAACGCGATATTTAACCGCAAGGATTGCCTCTGCGTATTTGGTTGCCATACCAAATAGGGCTGTAATCCACATCCAAAAAATAGCGCCAGGTCCTCCTAATAATACGGCCCCAGCTACACCAGCGATATTCCCTGTTCCAATGGTAGCCGCTAAAGCGGTCGTTAATGATTGGTAGTGAGAGATATCCCCTTTTGATTTTTTGTCTTGCTTATTCGGGCTAAAAGCAAGCTGGAGGGCGTAGGGAAGCATACGTAATTGTAAGAAACCTAAGCGAATCGTTAAGTATATTCCTGTTCCGACTAACAGAACAAGAAGCGGTACTCCCCATACAAATCCACTTATATCTTCCAAGACTTTCAAAACCTTTTCTTGCATAAGTACCTGACCTCCTTTTTTTGTATAGTATAAATATTCTGAAAAATTAGCGTGAATGTCAAGGGATCTCGCGTTAAAAATTTTCATAAGTTCACGAAAAGAGCTATGATGTGTAATTGGGTAGAGGATTTTATATAATAAAAGAAGAATGAATGAAAGAAGAAGGTGATCGTTTGATTAACGTATTGTTTGTATGTCTTGGAAACATTTGTCGCTCTCCGATGGCTGAGGCGGTGTTTAGAAATTTAACAGAGAAAGAAGGACTGGGGGGACAGTTCCGGATCGACTCAGCTGGTACGGGAAATTGGCATGAGGGAAAGCCTCCCCATCTGGATACGCGGAGGATGTTAGATCTTGAGGGTGTCTCATATGAAGGAATGACAGCACGACAGGTGGCTATTTCGGATTGGGATGAGTTTGATTACATTATTGCGATGGATCGTCAGAATTACAGCGACCTCGAGTCGTTAAGGTCATTTGATGAAGGTGTGGTCGTGGCTACGTTTATGGATTACGTGTATGACAGTGACTCGAAAGATGTACCAGACCCTTACTTTACAGGTAATTTTGAAGAAGTGTATGAGTTAGTTCAAAAAGGCTGTGAGAATCTTTTAGCTGACATAAAAGAAGCCTATCAGTTATAAAATAGGAGGAGATCCCATGGGAGAATCTAAATTAGGTAAAGGTTTATTAGTGGGCGCTTTAGTGGGTGTAGCATACGCGCTTTTTGATCAAGATACACGTTCCGAGGCAGTTACATGTGTAAAACAAACGAGTGAGAAGGTAAAAGCCTATGCATCACACCCGTCTGATGCCGTGCATGACCTTCGTTTGAAATATGAGCATGTGGCGCAAGCTGTAACTACAGGTTCTGAGCAGGCTGTTCGTATCCTGGATCAGTTAAATGACTTTCTAGAGAAGATCGAAAGCCAAAGCGAAGAATCTACGGAGTAGGAATACTCTATTATTCTCACGTGAGGTAGGGGGATATTTTGTCGACTATTATTAGGTTCGGGAAAGATTTGTTTCATCGCTTCTCAGAGCATGAGGTAGCTGGGCTTGCGGCTCAATTGGCTTATTTCTTTCTGTTATCTATCTTTCCGTTTATGATTTTCTTAATTGCGTTGATGGCTTATTTACCCATTTCCATTGAAGATATCGTCTTGGCGATGTCTCGGTATATTCCGAGTGAAGCAATGGACTTATTGACTTCGAATCTCGAAACGAAAAATTCGGGGTTGTTATCCGTTGGTTTAATTGCAACATTATGGTCTGCTTCGAATGGTACCAATGCTGTAATGCGGGCCTTTAACAGAGCTTATGAGGTAGATGAGGATCGTTCTTTTATTAAGAGTCGGATGATCGCTATCGTACTAACGATTGCGATGTTTATTGTTATTCTTGTCGCACTAATGCTTCCGGTATTCGGGAAAGCGATAGGGGTCTATATTTTTTCATGGTTTGGAGTATCTGAGGACTTCTTAGCGATTTGGAACGCCCTTAGGTGGGTGATATCCTCTACGTTATTTCTACTTGTACTTATGTCTTTATATATCTTGGCACCGAACCACCATGTGAATATCAGACAATCGTTTCTCGGCGCTGTATTTGCGACAGTGACCTGGCAGGCCGCGTCACTCGGGTTTTCCTTTTATGTGAATTCAGGGGTGAGCAATTATTCAGCTACCTATGGAAGCTTAGGGGCAGTTATTATTCTTATGATTTGGTTTTACCTTTCGGGGGTTGTCATTATCCTTGGTGGAGAAATCAATGCGATGCTTCGAGAGCGGCAATGGTTTAAACGGTAACTCCTTCCTTCGTACATAAAGTACCTCTTAAACGCGCATTCTAAGGAGGACTTCACGAGAGGGAGGTTGATGACGAATGGCTAATAACAAACGTAACCAAAAAGCACGCAGCGATAAAAACCAGAACAAGCAAACGTCTGATGACTCAAAGCACAAAACAAGCAGTTCTGCGAACAAAAAGAATAACTTCCATTAAAAATAGAGGGTGAGCCTGAAAAATAGGCTTCTCTCCTATAAGAAAAGCCCTGCTACAAAACGTAGCAGGGCTTTTTCGTATTAAGATCGTAATAACCTTAGTCCGTTTAATATAACGAGAATGGTGCTTCCTTCATGACCTACCACACCAAGAGGGAGGTTGAGAAACTGTAGGAAATTCGAAATAATTAAAAGCATAATAACCAGGATCGAGAAAATCACATTTTGTTTAACGATTCGGTTCATTTTTGTGGAAAGGTTTAGAGCGTTTGAGATTTTAGGTAAATCGTTTTTCATAAGAACAACATCGGCTGTTTCAAGCGCGACGTCTGTTCCTTCTCCCATCGCAATCCCAACGTTAGCTGTGGCAAGGGCAGGTGCGTCATTAATCCCATCTCCAACCATCGCCACTTGATCAAATGATTGACGAAGGAGTTTAACTTGTTCGACTTTGTCTTCAGGGAGACACTCAGCTACATAATTATCAATACCACATTCGGCAGCGATCGCTTTGGCCGTTGTCTCGTGGTCCCCAGTCAGCATCACTGTATAGATCCCGTTTTGGCGTAATGTTTGAATAGCGCGTTTTGTATCTTGTCGGATGGTATCTTTAAGGGCGACAAGACCTGCAATGCCGTCTTCATCGGCGATAAAGGTTAACGTTTTTCCTTCTTTAGCGAGAGTCTCTGCTATGCCATCTTGGAAGCGAAATGCTTCTTCTTCTCCCACGAAAGCAGCTTTCCCGATCTTCCATTCTTTTCCGAATACTTTAGCTGTTACACCACTACCTGATACATCGGTCATATCGAACACTTCGAGATGCTCTTTTGCCCCATTTGTTTCTCCGTATTTCACAATGGCTTGAGCAAGAGGGTGATTCGATTCTCGTTCGATCGACGTTAAGACAGGAAGAAGGTCTTCCGTTTCTGAGCGGAAATACGTGTCTGTTACGACTGGCTTTCCGTTCGTTAAAGTGCCCGTTTTGTCGAAAGCAATGGCCTGTAGGTGAGATAAGTTCTCCAGGTGGACACCGCCTTTAAACAGGATTCCGTGTCGCGCTCCGTTTGAAATGGCAGATAGTGTTGCTGGCATGATCGATGCGACAAGCGCACAAGGTGACGCAACAACAAGGAGAATCATCGCTCTATAAATCGTGTCTTGCCAGCTCCACCCAAAAGCATAATGGGGGATAAACATCATAAGAGCTACTGCCACTAACACAACCTTCACGTAGGTTCCTTCAAAACGCTCAATGAAAAGCTGAGAAGGGGATTTTTCACTTTGAGCAGACTGAACAAGTTGGATGATTTTCTGGAAAAGCGTTTCATTAGATGGTTTTGTAATCTGAACGGTAATACTTCCGTTTATGTTCACTGTTCCAGCAAAAACTTCTGCACCAATTTCTTTAGACACAGGCACGGATTCACCTGTAATGGCTGCTTCGTCTAGTGAGGTGTTTCCTTTTATAATTTCTCCATCAGAAGGGACGCGCTCTCCTGCTTTAACAAGGATATGGTCTCCAACTGCAAGTTCTGATACGTGAACCAGCTCTTGTTTCCCGCTTCGGACGCGAAGGGCCTCTTCTGGCTGAAGGTCCATTAAAGAGGAAATCTCTCGCTGGCTTTTGTTCATCGTATACGTCTCAAGTGCCCCGCTCATGGCGAAGATAAAGATTAAAACAGCCCCTTCAGTCCAATAGCCGATGGAAGCTGACCCAATTGCTGCAAAGATCATCAGCATTTCAACATTCAAGTCCCGGTCCTCGATTGTTTCTTCTATGCCTTCTTTTGCTTTAGCGAAACCGCCAATAATAAAGGCGATCACATACAAACTAACGGTAACAGGTTGGCTAAATGTGCTTTCAGAAAGCCACGCAGTCAGAATAATGATTCCGCTTAGAATCGCTGCAATTAACTCACCATGTTCTTTTAACGTATTCATAAAAGTTGGTAAGCCCACTGAGGTATGGGTGGTGGAGGAGGCGCTCATTGGTTTAGATTCGGCTGACATTTTCTCAACTCTCCTTTTTTAATTGAGAATGAAAACTCTTTTCATTTATCTCATATGGATTTTTTATGTTTATGAAAGGCTTAATTAATAGTGATAATGATTCTTATTTAGAATTATTATAATGTAGTATGTAATTTAATAGTAGCACGTTTTTGATCGAAGTCAAGGTTTATATTTGAAATAGGCTTGGGCCTATAAATGAGTGGTGAATTTGCCTTGAATTCAGTAGGGGTGGTTGCTATATTTAGTGGGATGACATCATGAGGAGTGACAACAAATTGAAACGCTTATTGTACGGAGCTTTGTTATGCTTCGCCTTTTTCTTATCGGGTTGTGCTGAAAACCCGAGTGAACCCACGAAATGGGAACAGGTAAAGGAAGAAGGGAAGCTTGTGGTTGGGACTTCCGGAACACTGGTGGGGGTTTCCTATACCCCGGAAGATTCTGATGAACTGACAGGTTATGATGTGGAAGTGATGGAGGCCCTGGGTGAACAATTGGGTATTGAGATCGTCTTTAAAGAAATGGGAGTCGATGATATGTTCGCAGCAATTAAAAGCGGTAAGGTAGATGCTGCCATCAATGACTTCCAAATTAATGAGGATCGAAAAGAGAACTATTTATTTACCAATCCTTATAAATATTCTTATACAACGATGATTGTACGCGAAGAGAACCTTAGCGGAATTGAGACTGTAGAAGACCTCGATGAGAAAAAAGCCGGCGGGGAAGCTACGACGACATTTAGTGAGATTGCCAGGTATTATGGAGCAAGAGTGGTTACATATGATAATGTTTCAAACGAAATTTATTTGAAGGATGTTCACAGAGGAATCCTCGATGTTATTATCAATGACTACTATTTATCCAAGCTCGGACTTCAGGCATACCCTCAGTATGATCTGGTCTTACACCCTGATATTAAACTGAATCCAACCGAACATGGAATTCTACTGAAAAAAGAGGACTATTCTTTACAAGAAAACCTGAATGAAGCCTTGATTGAGTTGAGAAGAAAGGGAACACTGACTCGGCTTTCCGAAAAATTCTTTGGGGAAGATGCGTCCGTTAAACCTACTGAACCCATCCAGCCAAGCCCTGTTGCCTGGCAATAAAAAAGAGCCATCCCGATGTAATCGGGATGGCTCTTTCGTGCTGTACCAGAACGAAGCGTGCCAGACACCATTTAGTGCTTTAGTGTGCTGCTGTGTGTCTGACACCGTTTAACCCTTTACTGTGTTGAAGGGACTCTCGAGTGTTGCTTGGAGAGTGGTTTTTCTTTTTTGAGCGAGATTGGAATCAGAATCAGGATGAGCATTGTTGTGATAATGTGGAAGAAAGATGCTTCTGGGAACAGGTCTATAAAGATCCCACCTGTGTAAGGTCCGATAATGCTCCCAATACTAAAGGCAATCCCGCACATAATGTTCCCAGCAGGCAATAAGCTCCTCGGTAAGATATCAGTCATGTAGGAGATCCCTAAAGAGAAGATAGATCCTACAAAGATACCTGAAAGTGTAAATAAAACAAATAGCCAGCCCACCGAATCTTCAAAGATGGATGCCAGGAAGAAACAAACGACTCCCGCAAGAATAACGCCGACAAGCACGTTCTTTCGGCCGACTTTATCACTAAGCACGCCAAGTGGCAGTTGAGAAAGGATGCTCCCCACGGCAAACATTGGAATAATGAGGGATAAGATGTCTACGTCATGTCCGATCCGCATGCCATACACAGGGAAGTTTCCATGCAAAGTCGCTTCTAGGAAACCGTAACCAAACGGGGGCAAAAAGGCTACCCACGCCAGTTTCCCGGCCTTAAAGAACCGTGAGAAGGAGCTAGAAGAAGAGGTATAGCCCCCATCATCTTCTGGAAACTGATTTCGAACAAATAGCATAAGGGACCAGACGAGTACGCTAAGTCCTGCTGATAGTAAGAACGGTAAAGCGATATGAATGTCGACAAGTCGTGTCATAAGCGGCCCGATTGCGAATCCTACCCCGAAGAACAACCCGTATAATGCAATATTCCGGCCCCGTCTTTCTTCAGGAGAGGTTGTGGTGATCCAGGTTTGCGTACCGAAGTGGAGCATATGGTCTCCTATTCCGATCGTTACACGCAAGATAAACCAAAACCAAAGAGATTCCCAAAAAGGGAAGAAGGCCATCGATACAAAAACGAGCCCACCTCCGATTAAGATCATCGGCTTAAATCCGATTCGCTGTAGCGGTTTCTCCATGAAAGGTGATGCTAGTAAAACACCGATATATAAACCAGTGGCGTGAAGGCCGTTAATGGAAGAAGATACGCCGTTTTGTTCTAAAATGACGGCGATTAACGGTAAAAGCATCCCCTGGGTAAAGCCTGATATAGAAACCAAAAGAATGAGTACTGTAAAACGAAAACGTGTTGAATGCATGATGTCATCCTCCAAAAAGTGTTCATCTGTTTATGCTACTAACGGTTATTGGAAATAGCAAGAAAAAACCAATCATTCTCTTGTTTCACATAAATGGCTGTAGCACAGTTATGAAGGGTAAATGTAAGCAAAATACGTTATCAATCCCTTAAGATCGGTTACACTATAAGTATCAACGAATTTAACTGTATGGATAAGGAGTGAAGCTTAATGACACAACTACAATTTCATTTGAAAAACGAAGGTATTCGTACCTCAACAGAATTCGGTCAATTAGATATTTCACCAGATGAAGAAAAAGGGTTTCGCCCATTCCAGTTAATGGTGTCTTCCATTGCGAGCTGCAGTCTTTCTGTATATCGTAAGATTCTGGATAAGCAGCGAGTTGGATATGAGGATATTCAGGTAACGGCTGATGTGACACGTAACGAAGCAGAAGCGAATCGTATTGAGAAGATTCACTTGCACTTCGTCGTGAAAGGCTCTCACCTAGATGAAGCAAAGCTTTCAAAGAATCTGGAGCTATCCAGCAAGAATTGTTCAATGGTTCAGTCCGTAAAAGGTAGCATTGAGATTGAGGAAACGGTTGAAGCGATTGAATTAAATTAAGTTGAATTTTTAAAGAGCTTTACTGCCAAAGAGCAGTGGAGCTCTTTTTTTATATCTGTTGGAAGAAATGCTCCCGTTTTTCCTACATTGAGGACTTCTTTTGTTCAATGAAAAATAGCGCAATAGATGCATACAAACCCTGATCGACGATCAAACTAAGCAAAAATCGAAAGGAAAGTGACCGATGAAAATAGATATGAAACAATTCCTTGCTCTTATTGTCGCTATTGTTTTACTTGTTCCGGGGTTTGCAAATGCTGCTGAGAAGAAGGCGCCAGAAGGAAACCAAGAGGAAAGAGGGAAAATCCCAAGTCATGTGTTAAATATCTCTAAAGAGAATACCTACCCAAATTCAACACAAGACCAAATGACGTTAGAGCCAAGTGAGCTAACAAGAGAACTGATTGAAGGGTCAGAAGTAAAAATTGAAAACCCTCAATTGATTAAGATGTTAAATGAAACGAACCTACGCCCCTCTCCTGTTGCGATTGGGTATCGTGGGATGATTTATATGGGACATTGGCCCCTTCAATATGAGTCGCAAGAAACAAGCATCAACTGGCAGTATCAAAAGATTAACCAAAATCAATTAAACAATCTAGGTGGAAAAGAAACGCAAAAGCTTAATTACAATCAAGAAGCTGAAAAGCACATTAAAGGTGGGTTAACAGCTAAGATTGATAAGACTGAAGATATCAAGAAGATGATGCTTCTTGAAGCACAAGATAACACTGACTTACCCCTTTCTTTCCATACCGTATTTGGTAAAGGAACAAAGAAAGACAATTCATACGGCATCCCGCCTAAGAAGATCGGGACACTAAGTGCATTTGCACCAGCCGTAAATGAAAAAGGTAAAGTTACGTTCGGTGAAGTTTACATTGAGCTTAAAGGTTCAAAGAAATACCTGGTCGTTAAAAACGTAACCAAACAAGGAATCGGAGCCTGGATCCCAATCCAAGACCACATCTCCTTCAACTTTAGCATCCAATAACTTTAGCATGATAAAGCGTGCCAGACACCAAGCGTTGCTTCACAGTGATAAAGGGTGTCTGACACGCGGTAGTTCTTTGCAGCATTAAAGAATGCCTGCCCCATGTTTTGGGCAGGCATTTTATTGGTTTTGTTCAGTGGATGGTGGTGAGGGGATGTCGATGTGTTGGAGTGACATTTGAATACCAGCATCAAATAGGCGCTCTGCAATCATCCTTCTGGCCTCTTTCGCTGCGGTCCAGTAGACAAGGTCTTCTGTTAATCCGACAATGGTATACTCGTACCCTCTGTGGTCTTTATTTAGAGAAGTCATTCCGTACACTTGGAAAGGTTGAATTGGTTTATCGGTTAAATCTTTCTTGAGGTATTGTCCAAGTTCCTCATTAAGCTGTTCGCACGTTTCTTCTAAGAGGGAGAAGACGCGCTTAGGGTCTTCTGTGAAGCTGACTGTAATGGCTTCAATGACACGCATATGGTCTATATTATAGTTTTGAATAGAAGATACTTGTCCATTACTGATTGTCAGTAGTTTCCCGCTCCACTGCCTGATTTTTAAGAAACGTAGTCCAATGTCTTCAACCGTTCCAATAAATTTGTCGTTAATCGAGACAAAATCACCTTTGTGTAACTGCTTCTCATAGATGAAGAAGATACCAGAAAGTATATCCCGTATAAGACTCTGGGCACCGAAACCGAGAATAATACCAATCACACCAGCCCCTGCCAGCATACTGCCAACAGGTACGCCGTATACCGAGAGAACATAAATAATAATTCCAATGGTAGCTGTATAGGAAACGATAGAATTGATCATCGATTCAAGCGTCTTTTCTTTTCGTTCTTCTATGAAAGATGTCCGGTCAAAGAAGGATCTAATTGACCGTCTTATGAATCGAACGCCGATGAAAACGAGCAGAACGGCTACAATTACTTGAACAATTTTATAATCAAATATTTGAATGAATGTGTCATACCAGCCTTGTGCATTGCTTACCCAATCGTTCATAACCAAACCTCCGTCATGCCTTATAATGGCTCTATTATAGCATGGACTGAAGAGAGGCTCTATAAACGCTCGGCGCCATTAGACAAAATACGACTTTTCTAATAGGATAGAGCTACATGAATTCAACCGAAAAAGGAGCGCACCCATGAGTAACGAAGCTAGAATTGACGAACTGAAATTACGTCTGAATACATTCATGACAAAGATTGACGAGTTAGACCCTGAGCATACATCTGTTGAAGATGTGGATCGTTTAATTAAAATGCTAGAAGAATTAGAAGATCGTATGTAGGGAAGAGGCACCTTTTAAGGTGTCTTTTTTTATAGTCATATAAGGAATTACGTGCGTGGGTATAATCGACCATGTGAGTAAAGGGAGAAGTTTTAGGGTACTGATGTAGGAGGGTTTGTAGATTTTCTTGATTTTTCTATAAATTCTTGATTTTTAAACATTTAGAATGGTAAAAATTCCATTTTTATATTAAGATGATAACTAAGATAGTTAAAGAGAATCATTGACAATGTAGAAATGTGAAAAAGGACACCGTATAAATGAACCTCATAAAGCAACTAGAATTCCGGCATCTTGTTTGAAGACTATCAGATGTGAATTCAATCTTCTATATAAGGGGATTAAGCATATGCGAAATGAAGAAACCGGTCCAGTCTGTTCTTCTGAGCAATTAGAATCGGTCCGGCAGCTAGTGGGTCCTGATGAACCCGCGCTGTTTACCGTGTTGCAGCAGTTAACTAAGGAATACGATGAGATCACGACTATACAGTTAACGAAAGAATTTTGTTTTCATTGCCAAACTGACGAAAATAAGCGAGTCGGTTTGGAGTATTTGTATATGAATGGATTGCTAGACGAAGTACAAGAACTAGTTAAAATAAATGAAGAATCAGCAAATCAAATTAATCGGGAGTGGGCTTATCTCTATCAATTCTTCTTGGATAGAAAATTGAGGAATGCTGAGATTGATGACTTTGAGGCATTCTTCTCTAGATTTCAGACTTCAGACCCAGAGTTAGAATGCTTGATAATTTTCACTAAGATTTACGTGCACTGTGACAAGTTCGATTTTAAAGTTATAGATAATTATAGAGGGATTTTAACTAAACAGTTATTGAAAATAAATAATACTTTGTTAAGAATATACTTTCAGTTAAGGGAAAATGAAATGTTGTTCGTTCACCATTTTAAACGAAATGACATAGAGGCAGCTAGAAACTATGGGCGAAATTTAATAGAAAACTCTTTAATAAATTATGCAAAAAAATGTTATGTTACTGCTAATTTAGCGGAAACTTATGTATTTGATGATTTTGAAAAAGCGAAAGTATACATCAAAGAGGCTAAAGACATAGCCATTAAGTACGATTTATCCTACTTTCTAGGGGTAATTAATAATAGAATTGTGCCTTTTATGCATGCGGTAAACAATGATTGTGACGGTATAGAAACTAATGATATACCTGAAGCGGCGCATTTAGAAGCGGTAAAAGGTAACGCTGAAGAGGCGGTTCGTTTATTGAATTCTCTAGAGGAACTAACTCCTTATCAAGAGTATTATTTAGGTTTAGCTACAGGGGATGAAAAAGTATTATATAACTCTTATCAAAGGCTGCTGAAGGAAAAGAAAGATTTTTTCTTCTCGAAGCTGCCGTTAAGGGAATTGCAAAAAAGGGGGTGGAATAGCATTGAAGAAGAGAACGCTAATGCTCATTAGTGCGGTTGCAATAGCAATTACACTTCAAGTAGGACATGCGGATTACAAACAAAATAATAGTGTAGAGACTGCACCCCAAATTATTCAATTTAGTGATCCAGATATAAAAGGTATGGGTTAATTATTATTCAGCTAAGGAAGCATCCCAATGCTTCCTTTTTTTTATTCAAAAACTATCAGATATTCCCACCTCCCTTTTTTTAATCAAGAGGGTTGATTTTTTTGCGTTAGTCCTTTACCATATTAAATTGTTAACGAACTAATACGATGACGTAAAATATATAAATTCTTGAGGTTTTAGGAGGTTCATAAATCATGCTTGCTTGGTCAGTGGTTGTTTCGGTTCTAGTTATGACTGTATTAAGTCTGCTCAGAGTGAACGTCATTATTGCTATACTTGCTGCCGGACTTACAGCAGGTCTAATGACAGGAGCTAGCTTAACTGAAACATTGGATTTAATTATTAAAGGTATGGGAGGACAAGCGGAAGTCGCCTTGAGCTATATTTTGTTAGGAGCTTTTGCCGTCACAATTGCCTACTCAGGTATTACAGGAATTCTTGTTCAGAACTTATTAAAGGTGATGAAAGGGAAGCGATCCATTCTGCTACTTGTTATTGCAGGTGTCGCATCTTTATCTCAAAACCTTGTGCCGATCCACATTGCTTTTATTCCAATTCTCATTCCGCCTTTATTAAAGCTCTTTAACGAAATGAAAATCGACCGACGTGGTGTAGCAACAGCATTAACGTTTGGTTTAAAAGCACCATATTTAATGATTCCTGCTGGATTCGGTCTGATTTTCCACAAAACCATTCAGGACTCCATGAAGGAAAATGGGGCAGCCGTCTCTGTTCCAGAAATTGCTCAAGCTATGCTTGTTCCTGGATTAGGGATGATTGTTGGTTTACTCATTGCGGTATTCATAACGTACCGTAAGCCGCGTGACCCGAAGGAAGTTATTCATGTTGATTCTGAAACAGCGGAGGTCGCAGCTACTGAAGAAAAGGCTGAACCATTTGGCTTCAACCACGCTTTAACTATCCTGGCGATTCTCTTTGCTTTAGGCATCCAGTGGTATACAGGAAGCATGGTGTTAGGAGCGCTTGTTGGCCTTGTTTCAATGTTTGTCTTCCGTGTTGTTCCTTTCAAACGAGGCGATCAAGTTGTCTCTGAAGGAATCGGAATGATGGGGACGATCGCGTTTGTGATGTTAATTGCGTCTGGATTCGCGAATGTCATTCAGAAGACAGGAGCTGTGAATGCCCTTGTTGAGCAAACATCTGGGCAACTAGGGGATAACAAAATGGTTATCGCCTTCCTTCTTCTCGTTGTAGGACTTGTTATTACAATGGGAATTGGTTCTTCCTTTGGTACTATTCCGATCTTAGCCGCTCTTTATGTACCGATTTGTATGGCAGTTGGGTTCTCTCCACTTGCTACAGCCGCGCTAATTGGTACAGCCGGAGCGCTCGGGGATGCAGGTTCTCCTGCTTCTGACAGTACACTTGGCCCGACATCAGGCTTAAATGCCGATGGGCGTCACAACCACATTTGGGACACATGCGTACCAACATTCATACACTACAACATTCCATTGTTTGTGTTCGGTTGGGTCGCAGCGATTATCTTATAAATCAATACATGTTCCATTAGCCTGCCCCGCTACACCGGGGCAGGCTTTTTTATGCTTTAAAGAAGTACAGGGTGTCAGACACCCTGAAGATCTTTACAGCGCTAAAGGGTGTCTGACACGCTTTAGTTCTGTGATGTATATTTCGTGGGTGGTGATGGAGACTAATGTAAAAAGGTGGTGTGTGCTTGTGAGGATTTGTTTACTCATTAGTATGGTAGTGATGAGTTTGTTGTATGCTCCGGATGTGAGTGCTCACGGTAGTTATGGGTGGGGATTCAGTAGAGGCGGTGAGGGAGAGGCGCCTGATGTTGGGAAATATGGTCCTTTGCTTGAGAAGTACGGTGGGTATTACATGGATAAGACCGATGAGAAAGTGGTGTATTTAACGTTTGATAATGGATACGAGCAAGGATACACGGATGAGATTTTAGATGTGCTGAAGGACAAAGAAGTACCGGCCACGTTTTTTGTGACAGGGCATTACGTAAACAGTGCTTCGGACCTTGTGAAGCGAATGGTGAAGGAAGGCCATATAGTCGGCAACCATTCCTGGAGTCATCCTGATTTCTCCAAAACGTCTCCCGAGAAGATTAAGAAGGAATTAAAACGGGTCGAAGATGCTGTGGCTAAGATAACAGATCAAGACTCGATGCAATACCTACGTCCGCCTAGAGGGACGTTTAGTGAGAATAGTCTTGCTGCTACTCAAGAATTAGGCTATATTACGATGTTCTGGTCACTTGCCTTCGTTGATTGGCATACAGATGGACAAAAAGGGTGGGAGTACGCATACCGAAGTGTGATGCAACAAGTCCACCCAGGGGCCATTATCTTATTGCACACCGTTTCAGAAGATAACGCGCTGGCTCTTGAACATATGATCGATGAGCTTCATAAGAGAGGCTATACATTTAAAAGCTTGGATGATCTCGTGTTAAAACAGATGTTACCTGATCCGTTGCAGACGCTATCAGGACTATAAAAAATAGCGAGCCTTTACTAAAGGCTCGCTATTTCTTTAAGGTAATACAAGAATAGCTCGTTTCTACTTCCATAAAATTAGTCTCGTGTACACGTTGATCATTTTGAAAAAACGTTTTTTCACGTTCGGAGGAAGATGGGAGGGGCTGAACTTGCCACTGATCTTTGATCTGCCATTTTGTTTCTTGCCATTCTTTGCTCCATACCTCTGGGAAATGGGGGAGAATTTTGGTTTGACGCTCGGCCGAATGCATGGCTTCCTGTGCGATGAAAAGGAGACCCTTGTCATTTAGGACACGACTGACTTCGCTTAATACTTTAGGGCGGTCAAATAAGTGCCATACCCCAAATGCCACCACGATATCGAAACTGTCCTTTTCAAATGGGAGGTGCTCTGCATCTCCTTTGCGATAAATAATCTTTTCATTTTGGCTTTTGGCCACTTTAAGTTTCTCCTCAGAACGATCAAGCCCTGTAACATGCACTTGATGTTGGGAGAGAGCGTTTGTGAACGAGCCGCTTCCGCATCCTAGAACTAAGACGTTCTTGTTAACGAAACAGGTGCCATTTCTTTCACACGTTTGAATAAAATGATGATATCCTTTGGGGGAATCTGGATAAGAATGAACCGCCCCCATTTGCTCGGAGCTCATGAAATCAACTCCTATTCATTTGCGTGGTTCGTGGAACTCATGGATAGCCAGTGCTCATCAGGATCTTGGAAGTAAAAAGCTTTCCCGCGATCGGCTTCTTCAATATTGGTTACCGAGAGGCTCACATCGTGGAAGAAGTGATGGCAGGCATGAATATCCGTTGTATAAAAATCTATGACAGGATTGTGCTCAATATTCTCGTTTGAGTTAGAAAAATATAAAGGTGAAACCTGATCTGTTTCCGTTAATTTAATGGTTGCTGTTCCCTTTTCGCCGAAAGAAAGGTAACAAACATGGTCTTTCTTCTCTACTGTGTGTAGCCCGAGTATTTCAGTATAAAACTCTTGTGACTTGTCCAAGTCTGAAACTGGGATTTCAATGGTTGCAATTTTAACGATTAATTTGTCATCCATTATGTTCACCTCTTCGCATTGTTTACGTTCTGTTGCTTTTTCTTTTCCTTTTTTAAGGGAAGGGTAAACAAGAAAACCTTATTGATTTACAATAGGAAGGTTTTTAGGTAGCGTAATAAGAAATCAGATCGTCGAAGAAGGGAGAGGGTTCAGGTGTGGGAGGAAACCGTTCGGTTATCAACCCCTTATGATTTTGACTATACGCTGATTCGCTTTAGTCTTGATCCATTAAGTCATTTAAGCAAAGAAGAAAGATGGGTTCTTATTCCTGTACAACTAGGGGATGAACAACACGTTGTGCATGTGGAAGCTAGAGGAACAAGAGAAGAGCCTGAGTTTGTCATTAGGGGCGACTCCGAGGATAGAAAAAAAGAGTTGCTTCACCGGATCCATGATTTATTTCAGTGGGATATTGACCTTGGGGTGATTCAAGAGCACTTTATGCATACGAATCTTGCTCAATTATTTACTGATCACCCTCATACGCCGATTGTCAAAGACTATCATCCTTATGACTGCCTGATGAAAACGATTATTCATCAGCAACTCAATATGAAGTTTGCCTATACATTGAGTACTCGGTTTGTGAAGACTTATGGGAATGAAATTGATGGAGTATGGTTCTATCCAACCCCTGAACGTGTAGCAGATATTCCGTATGAAGAACTTAGGGAGCTACAGTTCAGTCAACGAAAAGCGGAATATGTAATCGATACCTCGAGGAAGATTGTTAATGGAGAGCTAGACCTAAATGAGCTCACTGGGCTTGGGAATGAAGAGGTCATGAAGAAGCTCACGAAGATCCGCGGGATTGGCCCCTGGACAGTTGAGAATTGGCTATTATTTGGTGCAGGACGAGCAGACTTTTTACCAAAAGCTGATATCGGGATTCAAAATGCACTGAAGCGATACTTTGAGTTAGAGTCAAAGCCAAAGCATGACCAAATAGATGCCATGAGTCCAGAGTGGACCCCATACAAAAGTTATGCCTCACTTACTCTATGGAGAAGTATAGAAGGATAGAGAAAAGCCTGACCACAAGCGTGGTTGGGCTTTTTTATGCTACCGGAAAAGCGTCATGTTTCTTCAACCTGTGCATACATTTTTCTATATGCCTTTTAGACTGTTAAGCGTCTGTTAGAAGATGAATGTAAGGAGAGGGAATATGAACGTATTACACATTGCTTCAGAATGCATGCCTTTTTGTAAAACAAATGAAGTAGCTGACCTTCTTGGGTCCTTACCGAAGGCCCTTCAAGAGAAGGGTGTTGAAGTAAGTGTCATACTCCCTTTATATAAAGCAATTCCATCTCATTTCCGTACCGTGATGGATACCAGGGCAACATGCCGTGTCAGGCTAGGATGGAGAGAGAAGGGTTTTCATTTGAAGGAAGCCGTGTTTGATGGAATCCGTTATTATTTTGTCGAACAAGAAGAGTATTTTGGTGAGGAAGAAATTTACGGAGACCCTCAGTCTTTTCATGAAGCTGAGCGTTTTGCATTCTTTAGTCAGGCTGTTCTTGAAGTATTACCAGAACTTAAGCATAAGCCTGACCTCCTCCATTGTCATGATTGGCGAACAGGCTTTATTCCGTATTTGTTGAGTGAAGCCTATTCCCATGATCCTTATTATGACTCGTTAAAAACCGTCTTTACCATTCATCAAATGAATGAACAAGGTGTCTATCCTTCTGGAACATTCCATGATCTGATGGGGTGTGAAGAAGCGCGGTGTGAATTCTATGGAGGAGTGAACGTCACGAAAGGAGCTTTAGTTTACAGTGATCATCTAACCACTTTGAGTGAAACGTTTGCTTCTGAGATAGGGGACCCTTACTTTGGGTGTGGGTTAGACGGCGTGATCAGAGAACAACAAGCTAAGCTGACTGGAATTCAGATTGGAATGGATGGTTCGGTTTATGACCCTTATACTGACCCGTCTCTTGTATGTCATCCTCCTCTGAAAGAATGGAAATCAGTTAATAAAAGAGTCCTTCAGGAACAGCTTCATCTGCCCGTCAGAGAAGTACCGGTCTTTTTGTTGGATACTCCATTAGTGGGGGATAAAGGAATGGACCTTATCGTACATGTCTTCGATGAGATGATGGAAGAAGACGTACAAGTTCTTGTAATTGGAAAAGGAGATCCAATATTCGAGGAGAAACTAAAGGCTTTTGAAGAGACGTATAGAGGGAAAATGTTTGTTCATTTAGGTTCAGATGAAGAGTTGTTGAGGCAAATGTATGCGGCTTCTGACATTTCTCTGTTGCCCTCTAAGTATGAACCAGGGACTAGTAAAACTCTCATGGCTTTTCGGTATGAAGTAGTGCCCCTTGTTCGGGAAACGGGTGGTTTGCGAGATACGGTCGTGTCTTTCAATGAATTCACAGGGGAAGGAACCGGATTTTCTTTCACATGCTACAACGCTCACGACATGCTTCACACATTCAGAAGGGCGCTTCACTTCTATGATGACCCATTACTATGGTGGCGCATTACTCAAAATATCAAAGCTTGCGATTGCGGATGGCATCAACCATCTGCCGCATACGTAAACTTGTATCAAAAGCTTCTATTATATACTGACCAGGAGGTGCGGTTATAATGTTTCGAAACGTGGATGCTTTTAAAGACGCTTATCTTGAGAGGCTTGTGAACATGCATGGAAAAGGAGTGGAGGAGACGACACTCGCTGATCAATATATGACGCTTGGGTCAATGGTTCGGGAACACGTGAGCCGAAGTTGGATTACGACGAACAACCAATACCGGGATAAGGGTGAGAAGCAAGTCTATTACCTGTCTATGGAATTCCTGCTCGGTAAATTATTAAAAAGCAATTTAATGAACCTTGGCATCCGTGAGTTGTGTGAACAAGGGTTAGAAGAATTGGGGATCGATTTAGACCGAATTGAAGAGCAAGAACCAGATGCAGGACTCGGAAATGGTGGATTGGGGCGTCTTGCTGCAGACTTCCTCGATTCGATGGCTTCCCTTCGTCTTCCAGGGCACGGGTGCGGAATTCGATACAAATATGGCTTGTTTGAACAAAAGATTGTCGATGGTTATCAAGTAGAAATTCCGGATTATTGGCTCAGAGAAGGAAATGTGTGGGAGCTTCGGAAATCTGATAAAGCAGTAGAAGTTCGCTTCGGAGGGCGTGTTACTTCTTATGAAAAAGACGGGGGTCTGACCTTTGTTCATGAGGATTACGAACCGGTTCTGGCTGTCCCTTACGATATGCCTGTAGTAGGCTATCAAAACCAAACGGTAAACTCTCTTCGCTTATGGAGCGCAGAATCGGCGATTAAAGATTTCGATTTCAACCAAATGAATGACCACAACTATCATCGTCTTATAGAATACAAGAAAGCCACAGAAGCCATATCCGAATTCTTATACCCTGATGATTCTACAGAGGAGGGCAAACGACTTCGGTTAAAACAACAATACTTCCTCGTATCAGCCAATCTTCAAAGTATTCTGTGCCGATTCAAAAGAATGCACAATGACTTATCGGAGCTTCCTAACAAAGTCGCGATTCATACAAATGATACTCATCCGGTCCTGGCGATCCCAGAGTTAATGCGCCTTTTAATGGATCAGGAAGGACTAGGTTGGGATGAAGCGTGGTCCATTACAAAGAAAACAATCTCTTATACGAATCACACGCTTATGGCAGAAGCGCTTGAGAGATGGTCTGTTGATTTGATGCAAACGCTTCTCCCGAGGATCTATATGATCATCGATGAGATCAATGAGCGTTTCTGCAAAACGCTTTGGGAAACATATCCCGGGGAGTGGGAGAAGATTCACCATATGGCTATTATCGCGGATGGGTATGTGAATATGGCGAATTTAGCTGTGGTTGGAAGCTATAGTGTGAACGGTGTATCGAAGCTTCATAGTAATATCTTAAAGAAAGAGTTGATGAAATCATTCTATGAGTGGGCTCCTCATAAGTTTAATAATAAGACAAACGGCATTACTCATAGACGATGGCTTATGTATGCGAATTCGGATCTGTCTAAAGTCATTACAGAAGCGATCGGTTCAACTTGGTTAAAAAATCCGAGTGACCTTATGAATCTGCAGCCTCTTACAAATGATCCGGCCCTCCAAGAGGCAAGTGCTTATGTAAAGCGCCATAACAAAGAAAGGCTGTCGAATCATATTGCTGATCATTACGGTATTGCTGTGGACCCTGACTCGATCTTTGATGTACAAATCAAGCGGATGCATGCGTACAAACGTCAGTTATTAAATGTGTTTCATATTATGGACCTTTATCATCGCCTTAAAGAAAATCCGAAGGCAAGAATTACGCCGCGAACGTTTATCTTTGGAGGGAAAGCGGCTCCTAGTTATCACTTAGCCAAAAGTGTTGTGAAGCTGATTCATACCATTGCGGATGTCATTAACAATGATCCTTCTATTGACGATCAAATTAAAGTTGTCTTTATTCGAAACTACGGTGTATCTGATTCTGAGCGGATCATTCCTGCCTCTGATATTAGTGAACAAATTTCAACAGCCAGTAAGGAAGCTTCAGGGACGGGGAACATGAAGTTCATGATGAATGGGGCTGTAACAATCGGGACCCATGATGGAGCTAATATAGAAATGGCTGAAGCGGTAGGGGAGGAGAATATCTTTTTATTCGGTCTCAAACCGCACGAGGTGCTGTCTTATTATGAAAAAGGTGGCTACCATGCAAGGGAGATGTACAATCAAGATCCTAGGTTAAAGCGGATACTAGATCAACTGATGAATGGAACGTTTGTAAAAGAGGATGTCGACTTTAAGTCGATTTACTATAGTCTGATTGACCATGATGAATTTTTCGTGCTGAAAGATTTTTCTGCTTATATTGATACGCAGCAGCGTATTGCAAAAGCTTATGCGGATCAACAAGAATGGCGTCGTATGAGTTTGCATAATATTGCTCATTCCGGGAAGTTTTCGAGTGATCGAACGATTCATGAGTATGCGAGCGGTATCTGGCAGCTTGAGCCAGTCTTTATTTAACTGTCCTCCTATATAGTGGACTCGGATCTAGCGAGAATGTTTCCTTTAACTTTAGTTGAGTATAAGGTGGGCCTGGAAACCACTCGCTTTCCTGTGGGGAGCTGGTGAGCCTCCTCAGCCGGCAAAGCCGGCCTCCGGGGTCTCACCTAGGCTCTTCTGCCCACGGGAGTCTCGCAGTTTCCAGGCCCACCTTTGCCGTAATAGGAAGAAAGGAAACAAGCCATATTAGAATGTTGAATGTTAAACGTCTACGGCTCTATTCTTAAAAAATTTTTTCAACATCGAAGGTTCAACAAAAAAGGGATGACGCTTAGCGTCATCCTTTTTGCTCTTTACTGAACGGTAAAGGTCATTTGTATAGGTTCTTTGATGTCTACCCCTTTGGCGGATTGAATATCTTTGATGTAAAGGTGGTACGTGCCAGGGTCTAGGTCTTTTGTGGGGTTGATGGTAACGGCTTTTAGGTCATCGGTTAGTGAGACGGTGGAGCTTATGCCGACTCCGTTTTCACTTACGATATATAGGTTTCTTGGTGTGACGGTGTCACGTTCAATTTTCGTGTTAAATGAAACGGTCCAGGTTTTCTGTGGAGAGACGGCTTTGCTTGGTTGTAGGGATTCTTTCTTCAAGAAAACCGTTTGAAAGCTGTCGTCATCTCTCAGGTTTGCTGATGCGATGTATCCATTAATGCCGTTTCCTTTCACTTCGTAGGTTATGAAATGATTATCTCGTTTCTGGTCGTTTGTGAAGTGAGGGCCGCTTACAATGGTAAGTTGTGTATAGTAAGGAACTTCTTCAACAACGGGTGCTCCATCTTCAAGAGAAGTTCTTAGGTTGCCGTAAGCAGGGCTGAAATTTTCATTAAAGTTAGAAGCATTCATTAGGACCACGTTGTCCCCTTTAGAGAACATCTGGCTAGAGTAGGTGTTGGCTTGATCCCATTGGTAGTGCATGGTTGGGAATTTGAGTTCACCTTCTTCGTTGTAATTAAAGTCGAGTTCTGGAAGAGGAGAGATATTAATTAAGCTGCTCTTTTCGATGCGGTCATAAATCCCTTCCTGATAGGTTAGCCCAACTTGTTCAGATGGGTCATTTCTTTTTGAAGCACCGTTATAAGCCATGATTGGGAAATACCAGTGCTCCAGGATTTTGGGATTGCTTTCATTAATAGATGGGAGTCCTCTTTTGTCGTTTGCTTCCATCCAGTTCCATTTGTCTTTTAAGATTTCAGCGCCTATTTTTATGTTGTAAGCTGTATCGGTTTTAAGTCGATTCTCATCAACTTCACCGTCGTAATTGGTGACTTGCATGATCCCGATTCCTTTGTCGTTTGTTTCAATCGGGGTACCGTCTTCGTTAAACTGCATCATGCGGGTTTCTTCATAAGCAATAGCCTTTAAGATCTCTGGTGGAATTCCATAATCCAGTGCTGTTAAGGTTAAGATTTCTTTCTTTTCAGCCATCGTGAGTTCCTTAGATGTCGAAGGCTGAGCGGTAGCAGGGGAATAGGACATGACCATCAGCATCATAACCATAACCATCGATAGGGCGATCTTCCATGTTCTCAAGTGATAATACCTCCAAAATTTCTAGTATTTTCTTCTATTATAAGTCTAGCATACTTGTAAAATGAATCGTTCATTTGGACTAGTATAAAAGAAAGGAAGTGAGATATAATGGAAGAGAGGCTACATTTAGGAGGGGAAGAAACTATGGAAAGAGCGAAACGCTTCGTCGTTGTACAAACCCCTGATTGCTTTTTTATATTGTCGAGCTATGATTATCAAGGACTCCAGAAGGTTTGGGGATATGTTGATGTTGTAGCAGCCTTTCCTACAAGGAAGCAGGCCCGGAGGTATATAGAGAAGCGAATGCAGCAAGGAAATATTCAATTGGATACACAAGGCTATGCTGTCTATCGCGATGAGTCAGGCCAATTAAAGTACATCGATCTTGAAGCTGTTCAAGGTTTGAGACAACGCTTTGGATGGTTCCCAATAGAAGGTAAATTTTCAACAGAAAAGGAAGCGCTTTCTTATATTATCCACACCCAATCTACGAATCCACCCTCATTGCCACACACTTCCTAGATTACAAACCCTCCCCATTTGATATAATAGAGGAACTAGAACGTTTGGGGAGGAGACTAATTGTGAGTGCTTTTACAGATGAAGTTGTAATTGAACGCCCGTGTGAAGAGGTTTTTTCTTTTACGACGGACCCTGACCATTTTAAAGATATGATGCCAAATGTCGTGGAGGCCCAAAAGGTTACAGAAGGCGAGTTTGGCATTGGGACTAAAATAAGTGAAACAAGGGAAATCAGAGGTAGAAAAGTCACCTCGACTATTGAAGTAATTGATTTCGTACCCAATGAGCGCTACTCTGTGCGAAGTGCCCTTGAAGGGTTAGAAACGATTTACCATTATGCCTTTCATAGCCAGGGAGATTCAGAAACGAAGGTTACATTCGAGTGTGAACTTAAAGCTTCTACGTTAAAGATGAAAATGATCAAGCCGATGTTTAAGAAGACTCTTCAAAAAGAAGATGGGGATCATCTCCAACTTATTAAACGCGCGCTAGAAGATAAATAAAGCAGGATGTTCAAAGAAGGCTTAGAGCAAAGTGGCTCTAAGCCTTTTTTATGTGTGTATTAAGTTCTTTATAATTGTTAGAAAATTAGTTTAAGTAAACGCTTTCTAACGCCTTTGTATCAGCGGATGGAGCTGTCTGTAGATTTTTTGTAAAAAGTTATATTTATCTGTTTACACCGTCTTATTTGCGTCTTATAATTTCAGATTGTACTACAATTTTGGTCGACAATACGAAAACAATTTGAAGTAAAGGAAGATGCGTATGTTCAAAAAAGTCCTTTCTTTTTTAATTATCAATCTGGGTGTATTTTGTTTAGCGGTAAATGTTCACTTTTTCCTATCTCCTAACAACCTGGCAACAGGCGGGGTAAGTGGTCTTTCAATCGTTCTTCACAATATTTATCCAGATATTTCTCTTGGACTTGTTATGTTAATTTTAAACGTTTTTTGTTTCATATTAGGGTTCATCTTTATCGGATTTAACTTCGGGGCGAAAACGATCTATACAAGCTTTGCAGTATCTTTTATGGTTTGGGCTTTAGAGGAACTAGCGCCTTTAAGTCAGCCGTTATCTGATGATATTCTAATTCAACTTATTATTGGTCAAATGATTGCAGCCGCTGGTATTGCAATGGTCTTTCACCAGGGAGCGTCTACTGGTGGTACGGATATTGTTGCTATGATTATTAATAAATTCTTCTCCTTAGAACTTGGGAAAGCTGTATTACTATCTGATATTGCGATTGCCACGTCATCTGTATTCCTATTTGGACCACAAATTGGGCTTTATGCTTTCTTTGGTGTCATTCTGAATGGAATTGTGATCGACTACGCACTACAGCAATTCGATAATAATAAAGAGATTGTCATCATTAGTCGTGAGAGTGAACGCGTTCAAGAATTTATAGTAAATGAACTTGGAAAAGGGGCCACGATTCATACAGCGAAAGGTGCCTTTACACAAGACTCAAAAGAAGTAATTACAACAATTCTGAAGCGTAAGGATTATACGCGTCTCAAAAAATATATTGCAGAAATTGATCATACAGCGTTTATTACGGTTCATTCCATGAATGAAATTATTGGAGAGAACTTCAAACGCTTAGCGTAAGAGAGAAATGGACACGGAATAAACTTGTCACAAAAGAACTTGTTTATAAAGGATGTATCAGTCACCATGAGTGAGAAAAAATCAATGATCGATCACGTTCATCAATCGCTGAAAGAAGCCATTCTTTACAGAAGGATTGCTCCTGGAACGCAGCTCGTTGAAAAGACGATTGCTGAGCAACTGAGTGTCTCGAGAACGCCGATTCGCCATGCCATGATTCGCTTGGAGCAAGAAGGTCTTGTCACCATTGTGCCAAACCGCGGGGCTTTTGTCGTTCAACCTAACGTTGAGGAAATTAAACAAGCCTTTGTTATGAGGAAAGAATTAGAGAGCACAGCAGCGCGCTTAGCAATCGATTTCGTAACGGATGAAGATCTTAAAGCCATGAAGGATTTAATCTCTGAAGAGAAAGAAACGTATGAGCGTGTAGACATTTTACACTATATTAACGTCAATAAATCTTTTCATATGTATTTGGCGCAAAAAACCAGGAACAGCTTTTTGCAAGAATATATGGAACGAATTCTTGACCAAATGAACGTGTATCTAGTTTTGTTTGACGGATTCTATGATCGGGATTCTTCTATAGAGGGGAATACTCGTATTATTGAACACGAGCATATTATAGAAGCGCTCGACAACCGGGACCTTGACCGTCTGTTGTATTTAATTGATCGCCATATGGAATTTAGCTTGGAATCTATGAACTTACAGAAGACAACTTATCGTTCCTTAGAGAACGTTCTTAAAGACTGATCAGTTGGGTGGTTTATCATCACAACGATCAGTCTTTTTTAGTGTAGGTTTAATATTTAGGTCGAAATTATACTTATCTAAAAATTATGAAATATATCGAGGAACATCAATATAAAAAAGATAACGTTTACATTTCCCTTTATCATAGAAATTTAAACTATTTTTGGCAAAAAATCTAGTAAATTCATTGACTCTAGAAGTGGTAGATTTTACAATTATCAATGGTTTAAAAATAAAGGTCATCTTAGCCATCGGAACTAAGAAAGGGGACCCTTCATTGTCATATAGAATTACGGTTTATCTAATTGGGATGTTTGTTAATTTCTTTGGTGTAGCCTTGATTGTTAATGCAGCATTAGGAGCTGGGTTTTGGGCTTCTTTCTTTATAGGTCTTTCTGATTTATTTGGATTTACGGTCGGAACTTGGACCGGGATCTTTCAATTCTTAATTATCTTTTTAAATGCTTGGCTTGTAAGACAAGCTCCAGAATATAAAGCGATTATTCCAGTCGTATTAGAGAGTTTAATATTAGATTTCTGGTTAGAAGTCGTTTTCTCTAACTTTAATTTTGCAACTGCACCATATGCCGTACAGATCGTCATGTTAATCGCTGGCGTCATCTTTTGTGGACTCGGTGTTGCGATCTATATCCTGCCTGAATTTCCGCGTGGACCAATGAATCAATTGTTCCTTGCCATTGGAAAACGTTTTAATGTAAGTCTTGGAACAGGGCAAACGATCGTAGCTGTTATTGTAACGATTAGCGCGTATCTGATTGGAGGTCCCGTTGGCATTGGGACGTTAGCGAATATGCTATTCCTTGGCCCTGGTATTCAGTTCTGGTACACGCATGCTTATCCGGTTTATTATAGGTTACATCCTCAATATCAAGATGAACTTGAATTAGTATAGATGAAAAAGAACCTGAGAGCTTCCTTCTCTATGGTAGAGAAGGAAGCACCCTCAGGTTCTTTTTTATTTTGAAGTTGTTCCTTTTCGTATATAGATAACGGAAACGAAGTGGGAGTTTAAGAGTTCCTGAGGAAAGGTTGATGTCTCTTTCATGGTAAGTGTTAGTTTGTTAAAAATCGTTAATAAATAACTGATGCACACGTATTGACCAGTGGTTTTAGCGGGTGTAGAATGTTTTCAGGATTTTTGATTGGCCCTAGAGCTTAGTAAAAGATTACATCAAAGAAAGGGGGAAATCGTCATGTTATACAGAGTAACGGTTTACCTTCTTGGAATGTTTGTCAATTTCTTTGGTGTAGCATTAATTATTAATGCCACACTTGGCGCAGGTTTCTGGACTTCTTTTTTCATTGGGATGTCTGACCTGTTCGGTTTTACGGTAGGTACGTGGTATGCTATCTTTCAATTTCTTATTATCTTTTTAAATGGATGGCTAGTTAAACAAGCACCTGAATTTCGGGCAGTGATTCCCGTTTTACTAGAAGGATTCATTCTAGACTTCTGGCTTGAGATCGTATTTGGACATTTAGATTTCGCAGCAGCTCCGTTTCTGTTGCAAGTGATCATGCTCATATCAGGCGTTCTGATTACAGGGCTTGGTGTGGCGATCTACATTGTGCCCGAATTCCCGCGTGCACCAGTGGATCAGCTCTTCTTAACTGTAAGTCATCGTTTTAACCTAAGCTTACGTATGGGGCAAACGGTCGTAGCTGTTGTAATGGCTACTAGTGCATTTCTAATCGGAGGTCCAGTTGGTCTTGGGACGTTAGCTGGCATCCTCTTCTTAGGCCCAGCTATTCAATTCTGGTATATGAGGACCTATCCGATGTATTATCGCTTTCACCCTAGCTATCAAGATGAGGTTGAACTCATTTCATAATAGGCACGAGGTTCTTTGCTTCTATTAGTAGAAGAAAGACCTCGTGCTTTTTTATGTTTAGTAGAGGAGAAGGAAGAGCAGAAGGATCACTCTTCCTTAATTGTTAGAAAATTTGGTATAATGAAGGTGATTGATTTGCTGAAAGGGGATGTCAGGATGAAACGTGAGGATCTTATTGCTCCAGAACAGTATAATGTTGTTAGTGAAGTAGAACGATTTGCTAAAGACCCGAATCATACAGCCCTTCACTGGGAAGATGATTCAGGGAATGCTCGTGAGATTACGTATCGGAAATTGAGTAAACGTGCAAGTAAAATTGGTAACGCTTTCTTGGAGCAGGGCCTTAAGAAAGGAGATAAAGTGCTCGTTATGGTGCCTCGGCTCATTGAAGCGTATGAAGTTTATCTTGGTGCTTTAAAAGCTGGACTAGTGGTTATACCAAGTTCAGAAATGCTTCGGGCAAAAGATCTGCAGTATCGAATTAGACATGGCGAGGCAAAGGCCGTTGTTAGCTATTATCCTTATGTCGATCAATTTGCTGATGTAGATGTTATTGATCAAGTTACTAAATTTGTTGTCGGTCATGAAGCTGAAGGATGGCTTTATTTAGATTACTTAATGGACCAAGAGAATGATGAGCTTGAGTTAGCCCCTACTGCTAGGGATGATATGGCTTTTCTTTCTTATACATCAGGAACAACGGGTAACCCTAAAGGAGTTGTCCATACTCATGGATGGGGGTACGCTCACCTTCGCACAGCTGCTTATAAGTGGCTGGCCATTGAGGAAGGTGATAAGGTTTGGGCAACAGCGGGACCTGGTTGGCAGAAGTGGATATGGAGTCCGTTTTTATCTGTACTAGGGACTGGTGCAACCGGGTTTGTATACCAAGGAAAGTTCGATCCAAAGCGCTACCTGACCCTATTGGACAACCACAACATTAATGTATTGTGTTGTACGCCAACAGAATATCGATTGATGGCCAAACAAGATGGATTAGACCAGTATGATCTTTCGCATTTACATAGTGCAGTATCTGCTGGTGAGCCTTTAAACCGCGAAGTTATCGACATCTTCCAAAATCATTTTGGGGTTACGGTACGAGATGGCTATGGGCAGACGGAGAACACACTCTTAGTCGGTATCCTTAAAGGAATGGAAGTCAAACCTGGGTCTATGGGGAAACCGACCCCTGGTAATGAGGTAGCGATCATTGATGAAGAAGGGAATCCTCTAGGTGCTGGGGAGATAGGTGATATTGCTGTTCATTTGAATACACCTGCTTTATTTAAAGAATATTATAAAGATCCTGAGCGTACGAAGATGTCCTATCGAGGAGATTATTATCTTACGGGAGATCAGGCTAGCATGGATGAGGATGGCTATTTCTGGTTTGAGGGCCGTAGTGATGATATTATTATCAGTTCTGGTTACACAATCGGACCATTTGAGGTTGAGGACGCTCTTGTGAAGCACCCATCGGTTCAGGAATGTGCGGTTGTGGCGAGTCCTGATGAAATCAGAGGGAATATTGTGAAAGCATTCGTGGTGCTGAAACCAAATATAGAGGTTAATCATGAAGAACTGACTCAAGAGCTTCAGCAACATGTTAAAGATCATACAGCCCCATACAAGTATCCGAGGAAAATTGAGTATCTTGATGAGTTACCAAAGACCACATCGGGTAAAATTCGTCGAGTTGAACTTCGGAATCAAGAGAAGCAGTCTGAACGCGCCTAGTATCAGAAGACAAAACGAAAGACTGGTCATCAAGTGTGATGACCAGTCTTTTATGATTGCATGAGTTTATACTCTTCTTTTAACAAACTGTATACCACATGGTCAACGTAGCGGTCATTGACCCATTCACATTGCCGGATCGTTCCTTCTTTCGTAAAGCCGAGGCGTTCAGGTATGGCCTGGCTCTTTTTGTTACGCTTGGCACACCGAATTTCTACACGATTGAACCCGCGTGTTTCAAATAAATAGTGCAAATAAGTGGTGGCGGCTTTCGTGACGATCCCTTTCCCTTGGAAGTTTTCGCCTAACCAGTAACCGATGCTTGTCTTCTTATTCTGATGGTCCAGTTCATGGACGCCAATAACGCCGGCTAACTCTCCTTTATAATAAATCCCTGTTTCAAACCCTTTATTATCCGCAAATTTCTGCATCGTACTTTCTATAAAACGTTTTGTATCTTCAGGCTTCTCTGTAACATCGACCCAGGGCAGCCATTTACGCAAATGTCTGCGATTGGAATTAACTAAACGAAATAAACGGTCTATATCAGTGACGTCTAGTAATTTTAAATGTAGCTCTTTATTTATTTGATAGATAAACATCGTCTGATCCTCCTCTTGTTGAAGGTTACCAAATATTCTACCAAAAGTTTCGCCAAAACGATACAAGAGGGGGAAGCGTTAGAATGTTTCATCCATTCTGGCGAGTGGAATAGATTAACAATCGATTAAAGGGGATGGGAGGGAAAATCATCGATACCGAGGTTTTAGTGAATGGTGGAGGTGTTGGGGGACTAGCACTTGCCGTCAAATTAGCTAGCCGGGGTGTTCAGGTTACAGTTGTGGAACAGCTAAAGGCCGAATCCCCTCAATATAAGGGGGAGTTGTTGCAGCCTAAAACATTAGCGATCCTGGAGGACTTGGAGATAATTGACCGCGTATTAGCGAATGGCCACTCCTTCTCTTCCTTAGAATTTATTGAGTTAGAGAGGCAAATCTCTGAACCTCCCAGGAAAGTCGGAGAATCGTGTATGGATTATGAATCCTTAGCGACTCCGTATAATTACGCTCTAATGATTCCTCATGAGACCTTAAAAGCCATATTGCTTGATAAATTAAAGCAATATGAGGGGAGCTTCCGGTACATCCAGCCCGCCCGTTTTACCGGATTTAAAGATGGTAAAGCGCTCATACGCCACACCAAAGATCAATCTATTGAACCCATACATGCGAGATTTTACATAGGAGCAGAAGGACGCAATTCTCCGACACGGAATGCGATGGGACTTAAAGCGAATAATCGAACGTACAATCATCATTTCCTTACGGTGACGATTCCGAGACCCGCTGATTTCACAACAGGTAAGATTGTTACAACCAATCACCGATTCCTGGGGTTGTTTCCGCTACCTGACAACAAGATTAGAACCGTTTTCCTTATTAAAGCAGGGACTTACAAGAGTATGAAGGAAGAAGGGATTGAGTACTTTCACCGGGCTTACGAGGAATTGTGTCCGGAGCTTGGTGAACATGTTGCTTCCCTTGAAAGTTGGAAGGACATTCAATTAATGATCCCTACGATGTATCATGTGAATCGATATGTAGTTGAAAACTTAGCTTTAATTGGGGATGCGGCCCACGCTGTACATCCTATGGCTGGGGAGGGGATGAACCTGGCCATTCAAGATGCAGATGTGCTTGGAGAACTCATTGCATGGATGAAACGGAAGGGTCATTTCGATAATCGTCTATTAAAATGGTATGAAGAAGTTCGGATGCCAAGAGCCAAATTCTTATTAGGATTAAGTCACTTGTCGGCGTTAGCTTATTCTTTTCCTTACCCGTGGTGGAGGAGAATTCGAATTAAAAGTATTGAACAAATGGAACAAGATCCAGCCCTCCATGTTAAGCAAATGCTAAACATCTCAGGGCTTGGTCGATGGGATAATACTGTACTGGATCGGCTCATTCAAATTGGAGCTTTTCCTAAGAGGAAACACACTGTCTCAAGGTCAAAACAGCTGCAATACTTTTTTGAACGTACTGAAGATTATCCATGGGAGAAAGAGGAGTGAAGGGATATGAACATTGTCCAAACGGCATTAAAGGCAAGGAACTGGATGAAGCGAAATGAATCTTTTTTACCTACATGGCATGCGTACGTAGGGTATGAGCTTGATTTATTTAAAACGTTTCGGAACCCGAAGACAGTAGATGAAGTCGCGCAGGAAACAGGTTACAGTCAAGATCTGCTCCAATGTTGGGTGGATGTAGGCGCGTCGATTAAACATCTACGAAAACGCCCAAGAGGAAGGTATCGTACGTCAAAGCACCATTGTGGTGAATTCCTTGAAGAGGATTCAAGGGGAGTAGGTGCCCTGTTGAAAGAAATGATGGAACTCCATATCCCAACCCTTCTTTCTTATCCGGAGTACATGAGATCGAATGAACGTGCTGTATTTAATCATGAGAAGTTTGGTGATGTAGTAGCTGAAACATCTACATTATTAGAACATTTCGCTATTCGCCGAATCAAAAAGATGATGAAGGATCAAGAGGTTCAAACCGTCATCGATCTCGGGTGTGGTCACGGAGGATATTTGCGTAAGTTAGCTAAAGATTTCCCGGAAGTAAGAATGATAGGTGTCGATGTAAACGAACAGGTCGTTGAGTCTGCACAAAAAGCTTCCGAAGGATATGAGAATATTGAATTTATCGTAGCGGATGCGAGTGACTGGCGTCCTGAAGAAGGTCAGGAAGCTGACTTAATCTTATTACACAATGTCTTTCACTACTTAGCTCCGGTGGAACGAGAGGAACTATTAAGCAATTTATCGACCTGGCTTTCTGAAGATGGACGCATTTCAGTTATTACACCAGTGAATGAAGCAGCGCAAGGACAAGCATTCTCAAGTGCCTTTAACAGCTTCTTTACAGCCCATTCGAATTTATATGCTCTCCCGTCTTCTGAAGATATTGAAGAGCTTGCCGAAACATCTGGGCTTACCTTATCCGCCTATAATTCGATCATTAAAGAAGGTGGCTGGTACGCGTTTTGGCTTATGCCACAAACGGAACCGAAATCAGAAATGCATCCAGACCGGGAAACGGAGACTCTTATTGCATCAGGGAAATACTGATCTACATATGTAGATCAGTATTTTTATGGGAACGTATGAAGAGGGGCTGAGTTAGGGAAGGGGCTTGAGAAGAGAAACTATTTCTTTGGCAAGATATAAATAAGAAGAGGCTGTCCTGGCGTTGGGGCAGCCTCTTCTTATATGTATCGTGCTAGGATTACTCGCTCCAGAATGGTAAGAACACAAGGTCGTCTCCGAACACGGGATCTGTGGAAGGGAGGGGGACCTCTTTAATATTGTGTAACACTTCAGGTCTTTCTTTCGAATCTCCAGTTCGCATATCTTTAAACTGGCCGTCTGGATAGGCTCCTACGACAAGGAAATCCTTTGAACCGTGCAATTGCTTGTGGCCAACGCCTGCTGGGATAATTAGTACATCACCTGGGGTTACTTCTAATTTTCGACCACATTGCCCTCCAAATTGGATTGTAGCTTCGCCGCTTAACACTCCGAGAACTTCATGAGCCGTACTGTGATAATGATGATGGGTGAAGACCGAACCAATCCACGTGCTATGCCAACCTTTTTGTAAAAAGATCTCGTCCATTTGGTCAATATATTCATTGAGCACTCCTGGATACACAAGAAGCGGCAAAGTGTTATTCGGGATTTCTCCATCGTCTTCGAAGTAGTAGGTTTTAACTTGATCAGAAAATGCATGCATAAGACTTTCCTCCTATATCCAATTCCTTACATAGTTACCCTCGCCTAGTTATAATTAAACCATAAAATATGAAGAAAAAGGAAAATAAAAGCAAAAAAAGACTCAAGCATCATTATACCTGAGTCTTTAGGTTCTGTAGTTAGTGTCTGTTTTGGAAGAAGGAGATCTCGTCCAGTGCATGATATAAGGTGCTCTTAATCGGAACGTTTGAGAAATGGATACCGAGCTGAATAGCCACTTGAGCAACTCTTGGATTCATTCCACAAATTACTGATTTTACCCCTAATAAATCGAGTGACTGAATGAGCTGATATAAATGGTGAGCAACAAGTGTGTCAATGTTCTGGACACCAGACATATCCAGGAAGAGCGTTTCGTATGGATGCTGATTGCATTGGGCTAGAGTATGTTCTTGTATATGCTTGGTGCGTTCAGGATCTAAATCACCGATAAGAGGGATGATCGCTTCTTGGTCTGTAATAGGGATAACGGGTGCGCTTAATTCATTAATCAGTTGTTGTTGAGTATGGATTTGGCGAATGCTCGTTTCGTAATAATGTTTGGAAAATTGATAGATGACATAGTCTTGCGCATTATTACACATTTGTCCGATGTCCATCGCTTGGTCAAGGGAAAGGTCACTTTCTATGGCAAAGCCTTTCACATAGTCCCATAGAACTTTCCGGAAATTTGAGAACTGCTCCAATACTTGGTGAATCGGAACTTGCTCCCCTGCTCGTTTCTCTGATATACGTTCTGCCCAATCTTTCAATTCAAGGTTTGGGTCTGTCTTTTCTGAAATGAAAACTTTAGATAACGATTGAATCAATTCAAAGTTTTCCTCTCTTAACTGTTCTGTACTTGCTGAACTCTTTGAAGAATAGTAGGAAGTAACATCTTCTCCTCTCATATATAGCCATTGGTCTGTAATTTCATTTGTATGACGTTTTATGTAATCATGAAGTTCATGATATAAATTCATTTGGCTTCCACCTCCACCTTAAATGTGCTTATTCCATCATATCGGACCAAAAAGGGGAATGAAAACAATAACTAGTAATTTCTTATAATTCTTGTTTGGATTATTGAGAAAATAAAAACATCTTGATTTCCGAGTATTTTATGTTGCTGAAAGCATTTTCAACTTGGTACATTGGTATAGGTCAAACGCCATTGACCACCTTTTACCCATAAAAAAGCCGTCAAACGCCCCCCTTTCGTTGTCGTCGATTGCGCCAGGTTAAAACGATATCCTTTGGCTTATTGAACTCCGTGTCCCACAAATGTTTAACCGGTTAAGATAGAAAGGTTTGGCGGCTTTTTTCCCTTTGTGCAATTGGAGATTCTTTTACCCCGTGTGCATTGTAAAAAGACTCCTAAATTGTAAAAACCACTCCCATAAGAGAAAGCTAGCACCTTGGAAACGAGCTGCTAGCTTTCTTTTTTTATGCCTTCAGAGAATGTTTCCGTTAGCGATAGCCTGAGCGGAAGGTGGTTCGGGAAATCACTCGCTTTCCGCGGCCCCACACGAGGTGGGGTCGTTCGACGTTGTCACAGGACGTGACGGTCTTAGTCGAACTTCATTATTCCCTTAAAAGCCTCCTCGTTCGCTTCGCTCTCTGTGGGGTCTCCCCTAGGCTCCTTCTGCCGCAGGAGTCTCGCAATTTCCCGAACCACCTTTGCTATATTTAGAGAAAACGGAAACACGTCATATGAAGCATATCTGCCACTTCCGTTCACTCTGAAGACATTGGGCCGTTTATAAAAATTATAGCTAGGGGTGTCTCGGGAACGAGGAGGCTCGACAGCTCGCCAGGGGCCCAGACATTTCAACCACTCATCAAACATGACGGCCTCTACTGAAAGAAAGCATCTTACGTTTTGGGGTGGGGTGTGTTACAATCGTTAAAGATAAAATTGAATGTAAATCTGCACAGGTGATGCAGGAGAGGTTCTAGCTACACCCTCTATAAAAAACTAAGGATCGAACTATACCTTCCTTAGGTATGGTTTTTTTATTTAGTTCGGAAAGAAGTATGGGTGTGTAGAATTCTCTTTTTCTATTGAAAGGAGAATTTTTTTATGGATAAAAAGAAAGCTTTAGTCGTATTTAGTGGAGGGCAAGATAGTACAACTTGTTTGTTCTGGGCGATGAAGCATTTTGATGAAGTGGAAGCGGTGACGTTTGATTATAACCAGCGTCACGATGAAGAAATAGAAGTGGCTAAAGAAATCGCGGAAGATCTTGGGGTGAAGCATACGATTCTTGATATGTCTTTATTGAGTCAATTAGCTCCGAATGCTCTAACGCGTGATGATATTGAAGTGAAAGATGGGGAGAATGGAGATTTGCCATCTACATTTGTGCCGGGACGTAATCTATTATTCTTATCATTTGCATCTATAATGGGGAAACAGATCGGTGCTCAGCATATTGTTACAGGGGTATGCGAGACGGACTTTAGTGGATATCCGGATTGCCGTGATGTATTCATAAAGTCGCTTAATGTGACGCTTAACCTGTCGATGGATGATCAGTTTGTGGTTCATACGCCACTTATGTGGTTAGATAAAGCCCAGACGTGGGGACTAGCGGATGATTTAGATGCTTTAACTTATGTAAAGGAACGGACGTTAACGTGTTACCACGGGGTGCGAGGTTCAGGTTGTGGGGAGTGCCCATCTTGTAAATTGCGCCAAAACGGCTTAGACACCTATATGAAACAAAAAGAAGGAGCGAACGCATAATGGCTATGGATCAATATGGATTTCGCATCGTAGAAGATTTACAAAAAATTGACCAGGATATTAAGCGTAGTGACCTTAAGTATCATAAGAAACGCGTTATGGTAAGTAAAGAGTTTACGTTTGATGCTGCTCACCACTTACATTGTTATGAAGGGAAGTGTAAGAACCTTCATGGACACACGTATCGCGTCGTGTTTGGAATTAGTGGGTATACGGATGAAATCGGAATTGTAATGGACTTTGGGGATATTAAGCAAATTTGGAAAGAACAAATTGAAGTTCATCTGGACCATCGCTATATTAACGAAACCCTTCCTTTAATGAACACCACAGCTGAGAATATGGTGGTGTGGATTTATGAGAAGATGGCAGGAGCCATCCCTCAGGATGAACAATCCCTTCGCGTGGAGTTTGTGAAGCTTTATGAAACGCCAACTAGCTTTGCAGAGGCAAGAAGGGAGTGGATGGAGCTTTGAGTAAGCTTCCAGTTCTAGAGGTATTTGGACCGACCATCCAAGGGGAAGGGATGGTTGTTGGGCGAAAGACCATGTTTGTTAGGACAGCTGGGTGTGATTACAGTTGTGCTTGGTGCGACTCAGCGTTTACTTGGGATGGAAGTGCGAAAGAGGACATTCGTCTATTAACGGCGGATGAAATCTTTGAAGAGCTACGAGATGTTGGTGGTGATGCTTTTGATCACGTTACAATCTCTGGCGGAAATCCTGGGTTGTTGAAACATATGGGTACCCTTGTTGATCTCTTGCATGAGAATGGGTGTGAAGTGGCCCTTGAGACGCAGGGGAGCAAGTGGCAAGACTGGTTCAAGAATATTGATGACTTAACGATCTCGCCTAAACCTCCAAGTTCCTTGATGAAGACGGATTGGCATAAACTTGATGAAATTATTGCGGAGCTTAACCCGCTTACGACGAGCTTAAAAGTGGTCGTGTTTGATAAAGAAGATTTGGAATATGCCAAAGGAATCCATAAGCGCTACCCGAACATTCCGTTCTTTGTACAAGTAGGGAATGATGATACAGAAGAAGTGGACGATACGAAGTTGATGCATCATTTACTTGGTAAATATGAATGGCTTATTGACCAGGTGATGGCTTCAACTGAATTGAACCGCGTGCGCGTCCTTCCGCAAGTTCATGCGCTCTTATGGGGTAATAGAAGAGGTGTATAGGTTGTAGAAAGCCGTATTCCAGTGAAGGGATACGGCTTTTTTTGATGAAGAAAAAAGCTGCTCCTGTTTATCAGGAGCAGCTTTTCTTTCTATATTAATAGGGGGGTTAACTTACTTGAGAGTCTTCTTGTTCTTGCTCTTTTTGAAGACGTTTCTTACGTTTTAAGCGTCGTTTGATTTGTTTAGAATCTAAGTTAATCGTTTTTGGTTGATAGTCATCAGAGGCTACGATATCTTCGGTCGAAGCTTTCATAAATGACCAGGCCAACATCACCATGATGAATAGTAATGGTGTTCCGCCAACGATACTGGCTGTTTGCAATGTGCCTAATCCGCCTAGAATCATTAACGTTAATGGAAGTAAGCAAAGAGCAAATGCCCAGAATAGGCGGTTCCAGCGTAGTGGCTCATCTTCAACGTAATTCTGTACAACAGAAGCCAGGATATACGAACTGGAGTCAAATGTTGTGGCTAGGAAGATAATAGCCAATACGGTGAAGGTTGCAATCATAATTGGAGCCATTGGAAGCTGAGCAATAACGCTAATAATGGCAGCCGGTGCCCCTTGAGTATTTAAAACATTAATAACATCAAACTGACCTGTTAGTTGCATGTACATTCCGAAGTTTCCGATTATCCCGAAGAATAAGATGCTTCCAAGCGTGCCGTATAACATTGTTCCAAGAACCATCTGTTTAATTGTACGACCTCGGGAAATTCTGGCGATAAAGAGTCCTACGAACGGTGCATAAACAAGCCACCAAGCCCAGTAGAAGACTGTCCAGGATTCAGGGAAGTTCGTTTCAGCAAATGTGCTTAGACCAGCAAACGATTCTGTCCACGTACTCATGCGGAAGAAGTTATCTGCTAATAATCCAAGACTATTAAACGTTGTTTCAGAGATAAATTTAGTTGGTCCGAAAATAAATACAAAAGCAAGTAAGAAAAGTGATAACCATAAGTTCACATCACTTAGAACTTTAATCCCTTTTTTCAATCCGGAGTATGCACTAATGGCAAAGATAACTGTACAAACTAACAGTATACCCACTTTTAGTTTAAGTGTAACTTCAATTCCAGTAAGGCTTGAAATACCTTGTGCGATCATTGGTGTACCAAGCGCAAGGGTTGTCCCAGCACCGCCCATTAAACCGAACATGAATAGAACATCAATAATCGTACCAAGTGGCCCGTCTGCTCGTTTCCCGATAACAGGGCGACAAGCTTCACTGATCTTTAATACTGGCTTTTTACGAACATAATAGAAATAAGCAATAGGTAAAGCAGGTAATGTATAAATGGCCCAAGCGATTGGTCCCCAGTGGAAGATGCCGTATACGCTTGCCCATTGAATCGCTTCCTGTGTGCCACCTTCAGCGGCGAATGGGGGAGATTGGTAGTAATAAGCCCATTCAATTGTACCCCAGTATAGAATACTAGAACCGATACCGGCACAGAAAAGCATGGCTGCCCAGGAGAAGTTACTAAATTCTTGTTTTTCACCTTTGTCTCCTAGTTTTACTTGACCGTTTTTACTAAATGCGACATAGAGGAGGAATAAGAAAATGCCGAGGCCAACAATCATGAAGACAACCCCGAAGTTAGTGGTAATGAAATCTTGGGTTTTGTCCACAACTACTTGACCTTTTTGAGGAAATAAAATGAGTGGAATGGTAACTGCTAATAGTAGGAATAATGCCCCTGCAAATGTGGGCCAATCCATTATTTTTTTATTCATCTAATCGTCCTTTCTTTAAAGTACATAGTTAATCATAATAGATTACTAACTTTTTGTACAGAACAAATTGTACAATCTATTCAAATAATCCAAAAAGAACGAGATGATCAAACTGGACAAACTTACCGTTATTGTTGGGTTGAAGAAGGATTTAGATTTGTCGAAAAAAATATAAAAAAACCGATTTCTTTCGACATTTATCGGGTAAATGACTACGTTGTTGGTTTGCGTTTCTTAAATATATGTTTTTACAAAATATAGTGTTATGTAAGATGTTGCAAAAGTAGAAAGAGGTAGGGATATTGTTACAAAAAGAGCTGCAAATTTGATATGCTTATGAGTAGTCAAACAATTCATAACCTTTAAAGGAGGGCTTATATGCCTACAAATGAACAGTTAGAAAAGTATGCGGAATTAGCCATACATAAAGGGGTAAACTTACAGAAAGATCAAATTCTTATGTTGAATGCTCCTGTTGATGGTGCTGATTTTGCGCGAATTGTAGCTAAGAAAGCGTATGAAGCTGGTGCTAAAGATGTTCACATCAATTGGGCTGATGACGTCTTGCAACGCCTTTATTTCGAACATGCGTCACAAGATGTTCTAGAAACAGTACCTCAATGGAAAGTAGATCAATATGACTACTTTGCAGAAAATGGTGCTGCAGTATTGTCTATTCGTTCAACGGATCCTGATAACCTGAATGGGATTGATTCTTCTCGAATTGCGGCTGCTAGTAAAGCAAGCGGAGAAGCGATGAAGAACTTTAGAAAGTACACGATGAATGACAAGATCACTTGGTCAATTGTCGCCATACCTAATCCAGAATGGGCTAAAAAGGTGTTTCCTGATGTACCAGAACAAGAAGCAGTTTCTAAGCTTTGGGACCAGATCTTTACGATTACGCGTGTAGACCAAGAGGATCCTTTAAAAGCGTGGGATGAACACAACGAAACGTTAGGGAAAGCACGTGATTATCTTAATAAAAAGCAATTTAAAAAGCTTATTTATAAATCACCGGGGACGGATCTTGAGGTAGAACTACCAGAGGGGCATATCTGGAAGGGTGGCGCTTCTAAGTCTGAGCAAGGCATTTCGTTCAACGCTAATATGCCTACCGAAGAAGTGTTTACCCTGCCTCACAAATATGGTGTAAACGGAACTGTGACAAGCACAAAGCCTCTTAGCTACGGTGGAAATTTAATAGAAAACTTCTCATTAACTTTTAAAGATGGGAAAGTGGTCGATTTCACTGCTGAACAAGGGTATAGCACGCTAGAACAGTTGTTGAATATGGATGAAGGAGCTCGTCACTTAGGAGAGCTTGCAATTGTCCCTCATCAGTCGCCGATTTCTCAAAGCGGTGTTATCTTCTATAATACATTGTACGATGAGAATGCTTCCTGCCACCTTGCGTTAGGGAAAGCTTACCCTAGCAGTATTGAAGGGGGAGCGAAAATGGACGACAATCAGCTTGATGAAAATGGTGTTAACAACAGTCTCGTTCACGTCGACTTTATGATGGGATCCGGTGAACTAGATATTGATGGAATTACATCAACTGGTGAAACAGAACCTGTTTTCCGTAATGGAAACTGGGCATTTGATTTTTCGTAACCTATTCAAAAGGAGAGCTCTACTAGAGCTCTCCTTTTTTTGATTACAAGCTCCATTATTCTTTTTGGCATCGGTGGTTTCTCTTTTCCAATGGTTAAAGTAGAGAGAAGTTTGGTATAATGGTGTGCAAACAAACGTTCTGTGCGGAGGTATCGATATGGAAGTGGATGGAATCTTTAATGGGCTGAACGAACAGCAGCAAAAGGCGGTTACGACTACTGAAGGTGCTGTAAGAGTTATAGCTGGAGCTGGTTCTGGGAAGACGAGGACTCTTACAAATCGGTATGCCTATTTAGTGAGTGAATTAGGGCTTGAGCCCTCTAATTTGCTTTGTGTCACATTTACGAACAAAGCAGCACAAGAAATGAGAAGAAGAGTGAAGAAGTTAGTCGGAGGAGAACGTGATACGGGGTATATTAGTACGTATCATGGCTTTTGTGTACGTATATTGCGGGAAGACATTCACCATCTATTTTACCCGAAACAATTTCTTATTCTGGATACGGAAGATCAAAAGTCGATCTTAAGAGAAATCTACGAAGAGCTTGGCTTAAAAGTGAATGATCATAAGTTTGCTAGGATCTTAAAAAAGATTGGTGAGATGAAAGCAGATACTGGCTATGTCTTTGACCTGATATCAAGAGAGAAAACACTGGACCCAGAACGGGTAGAGGATCTGGACCGTAAAATTATTCTGTCCTACTTAAAGAAACAAAAGAAGGTATATGGCCTTGATTTCGATGATCTTCTAAATTTCACACTCGTTCTTTTCGGTGAGTACCCGCGTGTATTGGAGAAGTGGCAGGAAAGACTCTACTATATTCAAGTTGATGAATTTCAAGATAGCAGTCCGAAACAATTCGAACTGATTCGGCTACTCAGTAAAGGACATCAAAATGTATTTGTGGTTGGCGACCCAGACCAAACCATTTATGAATGGCGAGGTGCGGATCCGAAATTTATGGTGAATTTCGATCAGTGGTTTCCTCAGTGTCAAACGATTGTGTTAAACGAGAATTATCGTTCCACTCCGCAAATATTAAATGTTGGCAATGCCCTTATTAAGCAAAATAAGCTGAGAGTAGATAAAGATATGGTTACAGAGAACCCTGATGGCGTGAATGTCATTCATTATCATGGGAAGTCTGAGCAAGAAGAAGCGAAATGGATCGTTTCACGTATACAAATGCTACAGAAGGAACATGGAGCTTCGTTAAATGATGTGGCTATTTTATATCGCGCCAATTACTTGTCTCGATTTGTGGAACAAGAACTCATTCATGAAAACATGGAGTACAGCATTTTCGGAGGGTTTAAATTCTTTGAGAGGAAAGAAATTAAGGATGCCCTTGCCCACCTCAGATTGTTGGCATTTGAAGATGACTTGTCATTTATGAGGGTTATTAATACACCAAGACGTCAGATGGGGAAGAAACGCATTGCTTTTTTAAGGGAGCGTGCTGAACAAGAAGGGGCTTCGCTTTATCAAACGCTTTGCAATCATATCGAGGATCCGGTCTTTAATCGAACAAAAGCCAAGGAATTCATTGAAGCGATTGAAGCAATGAAAGTAAAACGTCATGAACTTTCCGTTTCAGATTTGTTGCAGGATACGCTGCAGGCAACGGGGTATGAAGCTTTGATTCGGGAAGACGGAGATCATGAGAGGTTAGATAATCTGATGGAATTGAAGCATTCGGTTGTGCAGTATGAAGAGGGGATGGGTGAACAAATCTCGCTTGAATACTATTTACAAATGCTTACGCTTTATACGGAGAATGATCGAGAGGATGAGCGGGAAGCCGTCAAATTGATGACCATTCATACTTCAAAGGGGTTAGAGTATCCCTATGTATTCTTAGTTGGGTTTAATGATCGGATCTTGCCCAATGAGCGTTCTCTCAGAGATCGGAAAGAGTACGCGCTTGAAGAAGAGAGGCGCCTAGCTTATGTAGCAATGACAAGGGCAGAGCGGGAACTTTACTTAACGGAATCTGAGGGAGGAAACGGACGGGGCGAAAAGAAATACCCCTCTCGTTTTCTGTTTGAACTTGATGAAAGACTATATGAGCGTATTGGGTTTATTGAAAAAGAATTTGAGAAAGAAGCGAAAGAAGTTATACGAATGAACGCTCAACTCGATCAGACCCATACCTCTGAAGCTGATTTTAAGGAAGGACAGGTTGTAGAGCACCCTGTGTTTGGGATGGGAACGATAGAAGAAGTTGATGAGCGAAAAAGGATGTATAAAATCTACTTTGAAGAAATGGAGGTTACACGCCCCATTAGTTGGAATTTCAAGCGATTAAGAGGATTGAATAAATAAGAAAACGAGGCTCTACAGAGCCTCGTTTTCTTATTTTCTAGTCATGTATAGCTTGTGTATGCTTGGGCGCCTTGCGCTATTGTTCTTAACTTCGATTTTGTTTTCGGTATTCGCTTGGAGAAGTTCCTTCATACTTCTTGAAGATACGTGAAAAATGAGACGCACTCTTATACCCGAATTGTTCGGCGACAGAAAGAATAGAACCATTTTGTTTAAGTAATGCTTTTTTTACTTCTTTCATCTTTTGGCGATGAATGTACTGCTGAAGAGACAGGCCTACTTCCCTTTTAAAGAGGGAAGAAAGATGCTCTGATCGGACCCCTAACTCTTTTGCCATCTTCTCGATCGTGATGGGTTTATGAAGGTTAGCCTGAACTTTTTCAAGGCATGCTTGCATGAGCGGGGAGTGTCCTTCTTTTTCTTGTTTTTGAATTTTAGACAAATAATCGTGGACCATAATCTTCTCTAAATGAAGAAGGTCTTCAATTCGATCCTTTTGCTCGATTTCATGCATGTAATAATAAGAAATGGATAAGGACTCGGTTTCATCCATGCCAACGTCAATGGCCGTGCGAGCTACTAACGTAACCGTTGCAATCAATCGATTCTTATAAGATCGCAGTATATTTTCCTTGCCATAAGCAGGAGTTGGATAGTATTTAGCGTGACTCAGTTCATCAATAGCGGATGGGTCTCCATTTCGCAGTTTGTGTAGGAATTTCTTCTCTAACTGATACGAACGCGCTAAGAATTGTCCATCTTCTTTGGTCGTTTCTCTTTTCTTTGGAATAAAGGTGAATTGATCAAACGTTTGATCAATAACGGGTGTAGTCCAATCATTCGCCAATAATGCGAGCAAGATCTGCCCGTAGTAAAGGACTTGTTTCGTATGAACCACAGGAAGCTCTTTGTAATAAGCGAGTACCTTTCTTGAAACATAGATCGATTCTCTTTGTTTTTGAAAAGCCTTTTGAATGTCTTGGTTGTTTAAGTCCTCGTATAGAAAGGGACCTATACAGAAATAACCTGTAGGAATCGAGGCAAATGACTCGGTGTTAATGGCTAAAAAGTGGCGGTGGAATGGGTCCGTAATGTGATGGATACGGCCTTTTTGCTTCATTTTTTCTTGGATAAGCTTTCTTTCCTCTTGTTGTAGACGCTCTAATGGTGTTGGGATCTCTCCCAATGAAGTTTTATTCTGTGTATCGTACTCGAAGAAATAGACGGGTACTCTAGTCGAATAATGAAAGGTGAACAGAGCGCGTAGGGAGCTATCTGTTTTCATCTCCATTACTATAATCTCCTTTTATTGTAGTCTATTCGTTTACATATAATAGCATTAAATTGCAAAGATGTATAAGGAATATGTGTTTTTTGTACAATTTTTTTAGGAGGTTGGGTCCGTTATGTTGATTGAGCGGTTGGGCTTGCTCGGGGACAACTCGCTTTCCTGCGGGGAGCTGGGAAGCCTCCTCGTTCGCTATCGCTCTCTGTGGGGTCTTCCCTAGGCTCCTTACCCCGCGGGAGTCTCGCAGTCCCCGAGCAAGCCCTGGCTGTAAGAAGAGGAACGGACCTGCCATCAGCTTCTGAAAGGAGGGGGGCGTTCATCCATACACTCCAACAAAGCTAAGGGTAAGGATCCAAAGTTTTCATATAAAAGTGGACTGTGACAAAAAAATCCCCCTTGCGACCGGAGAGGTGCAAGGGGGATTTTTTGTTAAGCGCTATAGATTAAATACGGGATAAATAGGATGAATAGGACGTACATCATGGGATGCATGTCTTTGTGTTGTTTGGATGCAATCATCGTAATAGGGTACAGGATAAAACCAAGTGCGATTCCTGTGGCTACACTACTTGTGAATGGCATCATCAGAATTGTGATAAAGGATGGGATCGCGATTTCTAGGCGATTCCATTCAATGGCTTTGGCTTCTGTTGCCATCATGGCACCTACAATGATAAGAGCTGGTGCTGTAAGGGTGATCGGTACGATTGAGAGTACAGGTTCAAAGAATATGGCGATGGCAAAACAGATGCTCATAATGACTGATGTGAAGCCTGTACGTCCTCCTGCTCCGATACCGGCTGAGGATTCAACCATGGAAGCTGTTGTTGATGTTCCAAGTACGGCACCTACCATAGAAGCTGTACTGTCTGATAGTAAAGCACGACCAGCATTTGGTACTTTATTGTCTTTCATTAAGCCAGCTTGAGAAGCAATGGCGATCAGCGTACCAGCTGTATCAAAGAAGGCCACAAATAGGAATGTGAAGATAACAGGTAACACGGCCGGTGAAAGGGCGTTCGCTATATTGTCAGGTTGAAGGGCTACGCCTAGCGTTGGCTCAAGGCTTGGAATGCCACCAATAATAGCTTCAGGCTTTTCAATCATTCCTGTTACTAAACCGACAACGGTCGTAATGATAATTCCATAGAAGATGGCGCCTTTCCAACCGTATACGAGCATGATAATCGTAATAATAAATCCAAAAACAGCTAGAAGCGTGCTCGCATCTGTTAAATCTCCGAATGCCACAATGGTGTCTGGATTGCTAACGATTAAGTTAGAATTCTTTAAACCAATAAAAGCAATGAAAAAGCCAATTCCTGCAGATACGGCGTGCTTTAAGTTTTTAGGAATGGCGTTAATGATTTTCTCTCGAATTTTCAACAAGCTTAAAATCGTAAATAAAATTGCAGCGATGAATACGCCTGTAATTGCTGTTTCCCACGGGATGCCCATTGTGTTTACAACGGCAAATGTGAAGAAAGAGTTAAGCCCCATACTCGGCGCAATTCCGATTGGGTAGTTGGCAATCAGGCCAATCATAAGTGTACCGAATATAATCGTTAAGGCTGTAGCGGTAAACACAGCACCTTTATCCATGCCAGCTTGGCTTAAGATCGCTGGATTTACGATTAGAATATAAGCAAGCGCAAGAAAAGTTGTCATCCCAGCGATGGTTTCTTGTCTGAAGTTGGTTTCTCGTTCTCTGAACTGAAAGAACTCTTGTATGCGGTTCATAGTTGATCCTCCCTTTATGCATTAAAAAAAGCCTCGGATAGGGTACTCTACCGAAGCTTACGTTCTACAAAGGGATCGCGTATCAAACCCTGAAATAGGTGAATGGATAAACGAAATCCCTTGTAGCCTAGCTATTTACGGTAGCTTAGTAGATACGTTCGAGCCCTATTCTCGAACTTATACAAGGAAATGAAGTGAAGTGTAGTGTATAATTTCATTTAATTGATGGCTTTATCGCCACTTAAGCAACTTTAGCAGTATAGGGTAGTACCGTCAATACTCTTATTATTTTCGAAAAATTAAGTGTTTAAACAACAAGAAATAAGTTAAATGAATAATTTTCCTTTACGAATGAGACAGGAGATAAGAAAATAGGAGATGAATGTGTTTCCAGTGGTTCCAATTAATAGAATAGATGATAAAATGGTAGAAAATAGAAGAGTAAGGGAGGGGTCCTATGGCGAAGCGCTGGATCCTATTGGTGGTTATGGTAATAGGCTTTGTGCATATTAAACCCGCACTCGTTCATGCGGATGATCCGTTACTTGTATCACCTCGTAAAGAGTGGAGGATTGTCTTTAATACACCGCTTGATAGTGGGACAGTTTCGGAAGATTCGGTATACATAACAAGGTCAAGTGATGGAGAACGTATGAAGGTGCAAGTCAGTTTAAGCGATAATAAGAGAAAAGTCTTCGTTACACCACTTGTTCCCTATAAGTCTGACGAAACGTATACGCTTCACGTTTCAAGTTCAATCACTTCTTTGCAAGGAGTAGCCATGAAAGCTCCTCAGACATTAGATTTTCAGGCGAAGGAAGGGATGAAGTATACAGATCAATCGATTGAATACTTCCAGGAAATTGCATTCGGTGCCGAGTTTAACTCCGACGCCCTCCCCATTCGTAAATGGGAGATTAATCCACGTATTCAAGTTCATGGATCGCCTACAGATGAAGATATGAATGCGGTGAAATCTACCATTGAAGATGTGAATACCCTTCAATCTGCTATTGATGTAAAGCTCGTAGATAAAGATGCGAATATCAATATTTACTATGTTCCGATTGAGGAGTTTGGAAATTACGTGGACAACCCTCGTGAGGGGAATTGGGGATTGTTTTATTACTCCTGGGAAGCGGGGTATAAAATTACGAATGCGACGATCCTCATCTCAACAGACAAGCCATCTCAAGAGGGGAAGAGCCACTTAGTTCGTGAAGAAATTACCCAATCTCTAGGATTACCTAGAGATTCATATAGCTATCCTGACAGTATATTCTTCCAGGATTACACCACTACTCAAGGGTTTACGGATCTTGATGCCACCCTTATTCAAATGCTTTATGAAGATGAAGTTGAGCCGGGTATGGCACCTGACGAGGCGATTGATATTTTAATTAGTTTAAAGCCCTGAATGGACATTCTATAACGAATTCTAAATGGCAAAAAAAGCGGAGAACCTTTTCTTTAAGGTCTCCGCTTTTTTATTATTTAGTACCTTTCTTAAAGAGTGCTTAATGAGCCTGTTAGATTTGTGCTTGAAGCGTTTCAGCCTGAAGGAGCTTTTGCAATTCTGATTTGTTTTTCTTCGAGACCAGAATATACAAGATATCGCCTTCTTGGATGACGGTTTGCCCATAAGGGGTAACAATATCACCCCTTCGTATAATGGCGTTTATGAGCGTGCCTTCAGGAAATTCAATGGACTCAAGACTTTGTCCGTTTATGGACGTAGTAGGTGTCACTTCATATTCGACAAGCTCCACGTTAGCTTTCCCGATGGATATGAGTTCGAGGGAATGAACAGGGTTTTCACGTGCTTCCCCAGCAAGCTTGAACTTCTTCGCCAGTGGTGTAATGGTAGCCCCTTGAAGCAGTGTGGATGTAAGTACAATAAAGAATACGACGTTAAAGATCAGCTGGCTATCGTCAAGGTCTGCCATTAAAGGGAAAGTGGCTAACACAATGGGAACGGCTCCTCTGAGACCTGCCCAGGATAAGAAAAGCTTTTCTTTAATAGAAAACGGAAATGTTCCGAGTGATAAGAAGACAGCAACGGGACGCGCGATAAAAATGAGGATGACAGAAAGCAATATTCCTTTCCCTACAACATCTGAAGTAAATAGTTGAGAAGGGAAAACGAGCAATCCTAGTATGACAAACATGGAAATTTGCATCATCCATGTGAAGCCTTCATTGAATCGCAAGATAGAGTGACGATAGGTTAATTCAGAATTGCCGATTACAAGAGCTGCCGCATACACAGCCAATAAACCACTGGCTTGCATGAGAGAACTTACACTGTACGTAAGTAAGGCAAATGAAAGGGCAAATAAAGGATACAGTCCTCCTGAGTCTAGATTAATTCGGTTAATCGACATGCTTCCAATTTTTCCAATTGCGAGCCCAACCGCTAATCCGATTCCCATCTGCCAGAAGAAAGAGCCGGCAAGCATGAAAACATTTGCTTCTGGTTGTTGAATGAGTTCGATAAATGAAATGGTTAAAAATACAGCCATCGGATCATTAGAACCCGACTCGGCTTCAAGCGTTGCTTCAATGTTTCCTTTGACGTTCTTTCCCCTTAATACCGCAAATACAGCTGCGGCATCTGTTGAGCCTACAATAGACCCAAAAAGGAACGCCTCTAGCCAAGAGATATCAAAAATAAACTTGGAAGCCACGCCTACAAGACCTGCTGTGATTAACACACCGACTGTTGCTAAAAGCAGGGCAGGGAACGCAACTTTCTTAATTACGCCCCATTTGGTTTCGAGACCACCCTCAAACAAAATAACGACAAGGGCAAAGGTCCCAACTGTTTGAGCAAGCCCTGCATTGTCAAAATACACAAAACCCAGGCCGTCACTCCCAACAAGCATCCCGACCCCTATAAATAAGACAAGGGAAGGGACGCCGAGTCGCGTAGAGAACTTTGTGACTAATACGCTTGTGATTAATAAAATAGCTATTAACATTATGGTTTGATTGGATTGAAATAGCTCTTCGATACAGAATCCCGTCCTTTTCCAACAACGCCTTTTAAACGCTCTTACTATCTTACCCATTTATTTCTTTTGTACTTCAGGTACATGGAAAGCTTGAAGTATAGGAAGATGTTGTATATTTACTCATTTATTATTATATAAAAAAGACGTTCTGATCTCCAATTAAAGCTTCTGTTTATCGGTTAGACAGCTGTCCGATTGACATGTAGGAAGGCATGTATTACACTAGTTTACAAGTTTTAGAAGAGTTTAGTTTAGAGTATTTATTTTGAGATTTTAGACGTATGTAGAGTAGAGTTTATTCGTAGAATTAGTAACAGATGAGATTAGTTAGTTTAGATGAGTTGAGAATGAGATAGGTGAGTTGAGGAGTTTTTAGTTGAGTAGAGTTGAGCATAGGTCCATCAAAGAAGATGGTTCCCCATATATTTATCCTCAGACCATTTCATTCTCCATAACGAATATGGAGAGGTGAGATTCATGAAAGAACTACTTCAATTTTTACAGGAGTCGTCTACCCATAAGACGGTTCCAGTTACCTATCAGTGCTATAGTGATACGGTAACCCCCATTCAAATGTATGAACGCTTGCGCGAAGAAGCGGTTTATTTATTAGAAAGCGGAGACCATACCTCCTCTTGGTCTCGATATTCCTTTATTGGTTTACACCCATTTATTACGATGACAGAACACAATGGCCTTATTTCGTTTTATGACGAAGACAGGCAAGAAACAACAGAAGCGAGCTCTCTTCGGGATGGATTTGATCAAATCTTCGATCGTCTACAGGTGAAGTTGCCTGACGTACCATTGCCATTTCACGGCGGAGGGGTCGGATTTGTATCTTATGATGCCATTTCAGACATGGAGAAGATCAAAGAGCCTCGCTTTGATGATTTGAATATGCCTCACTATCACTTTCTGTTTTGCCGAACGTTATTGGCTTATGATCATCAGTCAAATGAATTAACGCTCGTTCGGTTCGTTCGAAATGACGGAGAGGATGATGAAAATACGCTTCGTCACAAATACGATCAAGCTGTATCAGAAGTAAACCAGTTGTTGTCGAAGTTATCCTCAACCCATGAGGCTCAACCATTTTTAGCTTTTCATAAAGGAAAGAATGCCAGTAGTCTCGAGGGTGTCGAGACGAACTATGAAAAGGAACAGTTCAAAGAAGATGTAGAGAAGATAAAGGAATACATTCGCGCAGGAGACATATTTCAATCCGTACTATCCCAACGATTTTCAAAGAAAGTTACCGTTGATGGGCTTCAGCTTTACCGTGTATTACGTCACGTGAACCCGTCACCTTACATGTTTTATATCAATTATCACGATTATGAACTTATTGGAAGCTCCCCTGAGCGTTTAATCCAAGTAGCTGATGATGAAATTGAGATTCATCCGATTGCAGGAACCAGAAAGCGTGGTGAAAGTGAGGAAGAAGATGATCAATTAGCACAAGAGCTCTTACAAGATGAGAAGGAAAAAGCGGAACACTATATGTTAGTGGACTTAGCCAGGAATGATGTCGGTCGAGTGGCTTCATTTGGCACTGTAGAAACGCCGGTCCTTGCTGAAATCATGAAGTTTTCAAGAGTGATGCATATGATCAGCAAAGTGACAGGCCATTTAAACCCTGGAACCCACCCGATTGAAGCCTTTCAATCTGCCTTTCCGGCAGGGACGCTTTCAGGAGCCCCGAAGATTAGAGCAATGGAAATTCTGCAAGAAACAGAACCTACAGCCCGTAATGTTTATGGCGGTGGCGTCGTTTACTTTGGTTTTGATGGAAACCTTGACTCATGTATTGCAATCAGAACAATTCTACTGAAAGATCAAGTCGCTCACGTTCAGGCAGGAGCAGGTGTAGTTGCTGATTCTGACCCTGAGAAGGAGTGGCAGGAAACGGTGAACAAAGCAAGTGCTTTGTTACAAACGATCGATCAGGCCGAAGAACTGTTTGGAACGACTTCACATGAGGAGGAGAAAAATTATGCTTAAAACCACGTTAAATCGTTTGCTAAACGAGGAAACCTTAACAGAGCAGGAAGCTTTCGAAGTGATGGACTTAATTATGCAAGGTGAAGTTGGGACGGAACAGCTATCTAGCTTCCTATCGATCTTACGCTTCCGCGGGGAGACCGTTGATGAGCTTGTAGGGTTTACAAAAGGGATGCGAAAACACATGCGTACCATTCAGCATACAGAAGAGATTGTGGTTGATACGTGCGGAACAGGTGGGGATGGCTTATCTACCTTTAATATATCGACAGCGGTCGCTATTGTATTAGCCTCCTTGGATGTGAAGGTGGCTAAGCATGGGAATCGAAAAGTGTCCTCTGCGAGCGGAAGTGCTGATGTCTTAGAATACTTGGGAGTGCCGGTTAATACCACGGCTGAACAAGCAGCACACATGCTTTCTCACACAGGCATGACCTTCTTATTTGCTCCTAATTATCATCAAGCGATGAAGCATGCCGTAACTGCAAGACGAGAACTGGGTTTTCGAACGGCATTTAATGTTCTGGGCCCTTTATCGAATCCTGCAAATGCGAGACATCAAGTCATCGGAATTTATGATACCGCACTAGGTGAGAAATTGGCTCGTGCGCTCCATGAACTAGGTTCACAGCATGTGCTCCTTGTAACAGGAAAAGACGGCTTAGACGAACTGTCTATTTCTGAACAAACAGACGTGGTTGAACTGAAAGACGGGAAAGTTACGAGAACAACAGTGGAACCCGAACAATTTGGTTTAAAGCGGGGGCAACTAAAAGATATTCAAGTTCAAAATTCACTGCAAAGCGCTAAGCTTATTCAGGCAGTATTTGAAGGAACAGCGAATGACAGTGCAAGAGATATCGTTATCCTCAATGCCGGAGCCGGATTATTTGTGGGAGGTAAAGCTTCTTCAATTGAAGAGGGCGTAGAGCAAGTGAAGACAGCGTTAGAAGATGGAACGGTACACCATTATTATCAATCGTTACGACATACGTTGGAGGGAGCTCATTATGCTTGATCGAATCATTGAAACGAAAAAGGAAGAAGTGAAACATCTTACACTACCAGAAGCAGAATCAGTGGAAAAGCGTTCCTTCTATGAAGCTTTGAACTCTGGGGGAGATGCCATTTCCCTAATTGCAGAAGTGAAAAAGGCGTCCCCTTCTAAAGGCGTAATTCGTGAAGATTTCAGGCCTCTTGAAATAGCAGGGGTCTATAATGAAGCAGGTGCAAGCGCAATCTCTGTGCTTACCGATCAAACGTATTTTCAAGGGAAACGTGAAGATTTAACAGCTGTTAAGAAACATGTTTCTATCCCGGTATTACGAAAAGACTTTATTATCGATGAGTTGCAGATTGAAGAGAGTGCAAGGATTGGTGCTGATGCGATCTTGCTTATTGGAGAAGTACTTGAACCGACTAAGCTTTACGCTCTTTATCAAAAAGCCACAGAGTTAGGGTTGGATGCCCTTGTGGAAGTTCATGCAGCAGAAACGCTTGAGCGTATTCTTGATGTGTTTCAACCTAAGATTATTGGAATCAATAATAGAGATTTAACAACTTTTAAGACCACGTTAGATCAAACAGAAAAGATTGCTAGCTTAATTCCTGCGGGTAGTCTTGTTGTCAGCGAAAGTGGCTTGTTTACCTTTGAAGACGTAAAACGGGTCAAGGAGGCTGGAGCCAAAGCGATCCTTGTAGGAGAGGCTCTTATGCGTGAGAACAATGCGACAAAACAAATCCACAATATGTTAGGACGTGTTACTTCATGAGTAAAACTGCGCTTAAATTTTGCGGAAACCGAAGCTTTGAAGATCTCAAATATTCAATAGAGTCAGGCGTTCCTTATGTTGGGGTTATATTTGCTGAAAGTAAACGACAAGTCCTTCCGGAGCAGGTGTCAAGCTGGTTAGAACGCGCTCCATTAGGAGAGGGACAACAGATTGTAGGGGTGTTTGTTAACCCTTCTGTGGCTGAGATTGAAGAAGCACTTCATCTTACCCATCTAGATATTATTCAGTTACATGGGACAGAAACGTTATCAGAAGTGTTAGCTATTAAAGAGCGATTTAAGAAGCCTGTTTGGAAGGCGATTCACCACTCTGAAGACGCCCTTGAACGAATGGGATTGTTTCAAGGGGTAGTGGATGGGTATGTCGTCGATTCCAAAGTAAAGGGACACTGGGGCGGTTCAGGTGTTCGTTTTGATTGGGGTCAGGCACCATTCTATATTGAAGAAGGAAAAAGGCAAGGCGTTCCGTGCTTTATTGCTGGTGGCGTTACCGATGAGAATGTGAGTGAACTATTGAAGCTGAAACCTAAGGGGATTGACGTATCCTCTGGGATTGAAACAGACGAAGCAAAAGACGTTGATAAAATGAACAATTTCGTGAGGGGGACACAACATGTCAGTCGTATATCCGGATAACCGAGGACGTTATGGTGAATATGGAGGCCAATTTGTTCCTGAAACCTTGATGGCCCCGTTAAAAGAGATCGAAGACGCACTTGATGAAGCCATGAAAGATGAGAGTTTCCAAGAAGAATATCGTCATGAATTAGAGCACTATAGCGGAAGACCTACAGCGCTAACATACGCGAATCAGCTTACGAAGAAGCTGGGCGGCGCTCATATTTATTTAAAACGAGAAGATTTAAACCATACAGGGGCTCATAAGCTGAATAACGCGATCGGTCAGGCTCTTCTTGCTAAGCGAATGGGAAAGAAAAAAATCATTGCTGAAACAGGTGCTGGTCAGCACGGTGTTGCCTCAGCAACTGTAGCAGCAAAGCTCGGATTAGAATGTAAAGTATTCATGGGAGAAAAGGATATTGAACGTCAGCAGCTAAACGTATTTCGTATGCAATTGTTAGGGGCTGAAGTGATCTCGGTTTCTTCTGGTGATAAGACGCTGAAAGATGCTACAAATGAAGCGATCCGTTACTGGGTTGCCCATTGTGATGATCATTACTACTTAATTGGATCTGTGGTAGGGCCACACCCGTACCCGAAAATGGTTCGTGATTTTCAACGAGTCATTGGGGATGAGACGAAGCGCCAGTTCAAAGAGAAAGAAGGCAAACTTCCTGACCGTATTTACGCATGTGTAGGTGGCGGAAGCAATGCAATTGGAATGTTCTACCCATTCTTACAAGATCATGTTGAGCTTGTTGGAGTTGAGGCAGCTGGTAAGGGGATCGATACACCAGATCACGCAGCAACGCTTCTTAATGGAACGCAAGGTATTATTCATGGGTCTATGACGTATTTGATTCAAGATGACCACGGACAGATTGTGGAGCCTTATTCCATTTCAGCCGGATTAGATTATCCTGGTATAGGACCTGAGCACGCATACCTGCATAGCTCTGGGCGCGTTCGTTATGAGTCTATTACAGATAGTGAGGCACTAGAAGCTGTTAAGACTCTTTCTCAAACGGAAGGGATTATCCCGGCCATTGAAAGTGCTCATGCCATTGCTCAAGCAGTGAAAGAGGCACAACAAATGGATCAGAGTGAAACGATTGTGATTAATGTGTCCGGTCGAGGAGATAAAGATATGAATACCATTATGGAACAATTTCAGGAGGGGGAGCACAATGAAACAAATGGTTGATCAAACACGTTTTCAAAAACGATTGAAGCGCGAAAAGGATTTATTCATTCCGTTTATCATGAGCGGTGACCCGACTCCTGAAGCAACTGTTGAGATTGCCTTAACGATGCAGCAAAGCGGGGCTGATGTATTGGAGTTAGGTGTTCCCTATTCAGATCCTTTAGCAGATGGACCTACCATTCAAGAAGCAGCAGGTCGTGCGTTAGCGCAAGGTATGAATCTGACAGAAGCTATGAAACTCGTTCCTAAAATGAGGGAGCGAGGGGTGACAATTCCGATCGTTTTATTCACGTATTATAACCCTGTGCTGCGCTATGGACTCGAGGCATTCGCTGAAGCCATGAAAGAGAATGATGTAGATGGTTTACTGATCCCGGATATTCCATTGGAAGAAAGTGAAGAGATCCGTGGTTTTACAGAGCAATACGGGGTTGAGCTCATTTCACTTGTAGCGCCTAACTCTGAAGAACGCATCAAACGTATTGCAGAGCAGGCAAAGGGCTTCTTATACTGTGTTTCTTCTCTTGGTGTAACAGGAGAGCGTAAGGATATGAATCCTGATATTGCTTCGTTTCTAGAGAAAGTAAAGCAGTATAGCCAGGTCCCTGTAGCAGTAGGCTTCGGGATATCAAGTTATGAACAAGTTAAGCTTGTGCAGGGGTATAGTGACGGTGTTATTATTGGCAGTAAAATTATAAAGTTAATTGATTCACATCATGAAGAGTTAACAAATGAAGGTACAAGAGCCGAGGCGTTGCAAGCCTTACAAAAGGACGTAGAGAAGTTAGTTAAAGGGGAATAATGATTCCCGAGAGCTGAGATTAGTAGAGAAGAGGAGAGTCTATATGATCCTAATGATTGATAACTATGATTCTTTCACATACAATTTAGTTCAATATGTAGGAGAGATTTATGGAGATATTACCGTAAGAAGGAACGACGAAGTGACGATTGATGAAATTCGTGAGATGGATCCTGATGCTATTCTTTTATCACCAGGCCCATGCAGCCCAAACGAAGCAGGGGTTTGTTTAGAGGTTGTTCGTCAGTTCGCAGGTGTGACGCCGATCTTGGGCGTGTGTTTAGGCCATCAGACGATTATTCAGGCATTCGGTGGAGAAGTTGGACGTGCGAAGGAACTATTTCATGGCAAAACCTCACTCGTTTTGCATGATGGACGTAGCTTATTTAATCAAATTCCACTTCCGTTTACCGTTGCGCGCTATCATTCTTTAATAGGGAATGAAGTGACGTTACCAGATAGTTTGGAAGTCACTGCACGTACACCGAGCGGAGATTTAATGGGTGTCCGCCACGTTGATTTCGCAGTAGAAGGCGTGCAGTTTCATCCTGAGTCGATCTTGACTGAGCATGGAAAGAAGCTACTTCAGAATTTCTTAGATTATTATGAAGTAGGCTTTTCTGAGAAAGCAACAGTTCAATAAGGTCACCAGTAAATTGTTCAGCTTATGGATTCATATCATCCTTAAGCTGAACTTTTTTTAGTATCATGAAGAGAGATGATAATTTTTTAAGGTTATATATCAGAAAATTTAGAACAATCTACAAATTTCGCGAGTTTTTTCACGCGCGGCGTTTTATAATAATTGGAAACGGGTAATAAATAAGTAAATTAGGAGGGCCTGCATATGACCATGACAGCGAAATTTCTTGAATCAGATCTAAGTTTATTGCAACACATTTCCAGAGCGAAACAGAATCAGGATCCTAAGACTGTTCAACTTTTGAAGGACTTTAGAAACGGAAATGTCGTCAATGTGCCCAATTGTTTGATTGAGTTACGTAACGGTCAATACGTTGGTAGTGGAGACTATATTCATAATGATGAAGGTACTTTTTACTTACGATCTGCTAATGGGACAACAAAGAAAGTAGATGCAGCGTTTGTGTATGACTTTTGCTGGGGTTGTGCCCATCACTATAGTTGAACGATAAGAAGAGGAGCACTCGGGTAACGAGTGCTTCTTTTTCGTTTTAAATATGCTAGTTTCTGTACGTTTGCTTCCTGTTTGATTTACAATAATTGTACATCAAGAGGGGGGATCGTTGTGTTACATGTTGTCTGGTATAAACGGGATTTACGTTTGCATGATCATCGACCACTTCAGGAGGCGTGGCGGGAAAGAGAGCCCATTTTGCCACTGTATGTGGCGGAGCCTTCCATTTGGCAGGAAAGTGAATTATCGATTCGTCATTTTCAGTTTGTACAAGAGAGTTTACAAGATCTAAGTGAAGCGTTGAATGGGATTGGTGGCTCTTTGTTTGTTACCGTTTCAGAAATTGAACCTGTATTAGAAACGATCTATCAATCATTTGGGCCTTTTACGCTCCATGCGCACGAAGAGAGTGGATGGCCAATTACATATGAACGAAATCGACAAGTGCGGGAGTGGATGGGTAAGAGGGAACTAGATTTCCATGAGTATTCACAATTCGGTATAGCACGTGAGGAAGAGAGTGTGCGGTCGTTTCAGACCGAATGGAAGGCGTTTGTCCAACAGCCTGTTCAAGAAGTTCCTTCTTTACTCACAACGGTAGATGAGGAAAGCTTGCCGAGCACATTTTCAACCCAACTTGATCCATTACATCGTTTTAATGTTGGGGGAAAACGAATTCGTTACGGTCAGCAGGGCGGGGAGAAGTTGGCTCATGAAACACTTGATAGTTTCCTGGAAGATCGTTATAGGCGTTACAAGGAAGACAGACAACACCCTCTTGCTTCAACAAATGCGTGTAGTCGTCTTTCCCCTTACTTGGCTTATGGGAACTTATCAATGAAATATGTCGCCAAGCGAACAGAACAAGCAATGGAAGTATGTGAAGATCAGGAGGAGAAGAAGGAGTTAAAAGCCTTCTACTCAAATTTACAATCTCGTTGTCGATCTATTCAATGGCTTAAAGATGGCCCGGATGTTGTTTATGGTCCTCTGAACTCTTCTTTTCATCAAGAACGAGTGGAGATGGAGGGATTTGAGCGGTGGGCAACTGGACAAACGGGCATTCCAATGATTGACGCAGCTATGCGAGCTCTTCTTAAGACAGGGTGGCTCAATGAAAGAGCTCGGGCCATGCTTTTATCGTTTGCTTGTCATACGATGGGGTTGGATGGGAAGAGATCTTGTGAATACCTTGCAGGGCTTTTCATAGATTATGAACCTGGTATTCACTATAAGCAGGTTTATTCACTGCTTGCTCTAGAGCCTGGTACAAAACTCCGTTTATATGATCCTGTTAGAGAAGGGAAGAAGCATGACTCGGAAGGTAGATTCGTTCGTCAGTATATTTCGACATTAAAGCATGTACCGAATTCGTTTATTCATGAACCATGGAAATATGATGGGTTCTTCCACCTAGATTATTGTGGTCCTATTGTCGATGTAAAGAAGGCGAATCGAAACGTGAAGCTTCGGTGGGATGAAGTGGAGAATAAAGGGAATTCAGAGGCAAAAGGGAAGAAGAGGGAAGCGACCAAAGCTAAGGATGAAAGCGAACAGATCACTTTTGATTTATTCAAGGAGTAATACGTTTATAGAGATCGCGAAGAGTGAGCAGCCCCTTCGCGATCTTTTTATTGTTTCATTTTCGGATCGAGGGCATCTCGCAAGCCATCACCCATTAAGTTAAAGCCAAGTACCGTTAGCATAATAGCAAGTCCAGGGAAAATCATTGTCCAAGGAGCTTGTACGAGATACCCTTTAGAATCTGCGAGCATTTTCCCCCAATCCACATCAGGAGACTGGGCGCCGAGTCCTAAGAAACTTAAAGCGGCTACTTCAATAATCGCCGTAGCAACTGCTAAGGTTCCTTGAACAATTACAGGGGTCATACTGTTTGGAAGAACGTGATGAAACAAGATCCGTATATCCTTCATACCGATAGACTTTGCAGCGGTAATGTATTCCTCTTCTTTCACACTCAAGACTTTAGAACGAATGAGGCGCCCGAAGTTTGGGACGTTGATTACCGCAATGGCGATAAGAGCGTTTTGGAGATCCGGACCAAGTATTGCCACAATCGCAATAGCAAGCAGGATGCTGGGGAAAGCTAGGAGGATATCAAAGATTCTCGAGATGATCGTATCCACCCATTTTCCATAAAATCCAGCTAAGATTCCGAGGGTGCAGCCCACAATGATGGAGCCGGCAACACATGAAAATCCCACCCATAGAGAGATCCGTGCGCCATAAATAATCCTTGAAAGAATATCGCGACCGAAGTCGTCTGTACCGAGCCAATGGTCGGCAGATGGACCCTGCAGGCGGTTCAGAAGGTCAGGCTTTGTATGATCATAAGGCATAATCAGCGGTGCAAAGAGGGCGAGTAGAATAAAGAAGAGTACGATACTTAATCCCACTATAGCAATTTTGTTTTTGGAAAAGCTTCTCCAGGCGTCGCGCCATGGTGAAGAGGGCTTCTGAACAGTTGGGTTTTCAGGGTGATTTAGTGTAGGGGTAGCGTGGTTCATGTGATTCCTCCTTTCTATTTATAATTGATCCTTGGGTCGATAAAGGCGTAAAGTAAATCTACAATGACATTAATAAAGACAAAGATGGTGGCGATTAACAGAATGCCAGATTGAATGACAGGGTAGTCCCGGTACTGAATAGCGTCATAAATGTATCGTCCAATACCAGGCCAGCCAAAGATGGTTTCTGTTAAGATGGCTCCGCCTAGTAAGAGGCCGGTTTGAAGGCCGATGACAGTGAGAACTGGAATGACAGCATTCTTTAACGAATGCTTGTACACGACCCAAAAGTTACCCAGGCCTTTCGCGCGTGCTGTTCGAATGTAATCAGAGCGCATCACTTCTAGCATGGATGAACGGGTCATGCGAGCAATAATCGCCATCGGGATTGTGGCAAGAGCAATACCAGGCAAAACTAAATGTTTAGATACATCAACGAATTGTTTCCAGTCTCCTTGTAAGAGCGTGTCCACTAAATACAAATGAGTAATAGGATCAATTACGCTTGAAGCCTCATACCTTCCAGTAGAGGGGAGCCAGTCTAGTTGCACAGAGAAAATGTATTGTTCCATTAAACCAAGCCAAAAGATTGGCATCGATACTCCAATAAGAGCGAAAACCATGGCTGTATAATCGAACCATGAATTATGGAACCATGCGCTAATAATGCCTGCGTTGACACCGATGAAAATGGCAATCACCATCGCGACGAGCGTCAATTCTACTGTAGCAGCGAGATAAGTAAAGATCTCTTGACTGATTGGAACGTCTGTTTTAATGGATGTCCCAAGATCACCTTGAAGAAGGCTTGTAAGATAGTCGACATATTGAATGTGCCACGGTTGATCAAGACCGAGCTGTTTCTCCACTTCAGCAATAGCCTCAAGTGTAGCTCGTTGACCCAATATGATTTGCGCAGGATTACCAGGGATGAGATAAATAATCGAAAAGACGAGTAAACTCATGCCGAATAAAACGGGTAGGAGCATCAAAATCCTTCTTATCGTATAAGCCCCCATAACACACCTCCCATAATAACTAGAGTGCCAGACACCCTGCACCACTTTAACGCTGTACAGTAAAGGAAGGTGTCAGACACCCTTCAGTCCTTTATTGCTGTGCAGTATGGCAGGGTGTCTGGCACCGTTTAATGCTTTAATGTATGAATTTATTTAGTGAATTCGGTGTTGGTGACTGGTTCTGAGCCTGTTGGATGCGGGATGTAGCCGCTGATTTCTTTCTTAGCTGCGATGACTGGTGTGGAGTGAACGAGCGGGATCCAAGGTGCATCGTTGTGTACAATGACTTGAGCTTCTTTGTAGAGTTCATTACGTTTGGCCTGGTCTGTAATCGTTTGTGCCTCAATTAAAACGTCATGAAGCTCATCGTTTGAGTAGTATGCATAGTTGTTACTACCGATGCTGTCTTTATCCAGTAATGTGTAGATAAAGTTATCTGGGTCTCCGTTATCACCTGTCCAGCCAAGAAGGAAGGCGTCAAAGTCCCCTTTACTTGCTTTCTCAAGATACGTGCCCCAGTCAGCTGTTTGTAAGTTTGCCGTTACGCCAATTTGAGCGAAGCTTTGTTGAAGAACCTCTGCAATCTTCTGACCTTCTGGAATATAAGGGCGTGGGACAGGCATATACCATAAGTCAAATTCGAAACCGTCCGCATAACCCGCTTCAGCAAGAAGGGATTTGGCTTTCTCTAGATCGTATTCATAATCTTCAATGTCATCGTTATATCCTTCGATACTTGGAGGCATCACCGTTTTCGCTGGTTCTGCTAATCCTCCGTAGAAAGCTTCAATAATCTGGTCTTTCGGTACGGCATGAGAAAGGGCCTGACGAACTTTCGCATCAGCCATAGGTGTCTCACGATTAACCGTAAAGGCCATGTAACCAACGTTCATGGAAGGACGTTCTAGAAGCTGTAAGGAATCATCTGCTTTAATTCGTTCCACGTCTGAAGGGTTTACACCGTCAATAAGATCGACTTCACCTGTCATTAATGCATTTAGGCGAGCTGAGTTTTCAGGGATAACGGTGTAAATGACTTTATTAAGCTTTGGTAAGCCTTCTTTCCAATAGTTTTCGTTTTTCTCTAAAACGATGCGCTCGTTTCGTTTCCACTCTGAGAATTTGAATGGTCCGGTCCCAACAGGATTTTCCGTGAACTTATCCCCGTATTCTTCAACAGCAGCTGGGCTTGCCATTCCAAACGGAGACATCGCTAAGTTCTTCAGGAACGGAGCTTGTGGACGATTTAGTGTGAATTGAACCGTAAACTCATCCGTAGCTTCAACGGCCTTAATGACGTGGCCCTCATCTCCTTTAAATCCACCAAACATCGTATAGTAAGGGAACTGATCAGCATCCCCGTTCATCCAACGATCGAAGTTAAATACAACAGCTTCGGCATTAAAAGGTGTTCCGTCGTGGAAGGTCACGCCTTCTTCAAGGGTGAACGTGTACGTTAACCCATCCTCTGAAACATTCCATTCTTTCGCTAAACCTGGTACCAATTCTGTATTGGTATCTTCATAGTTTAAGAGTGTTTCGAACAGGTTCTCCGTGACACGGAATGTTTCTCCTTCTGTTGTGGTAATAGGATCAAGGGCAGTTGAATCACCGCCGCGCGCATAAACAAGTGTATCTTTTACCTCTGTAGCCTCTTCTGATTCCTCATCGGTTGTTTCTTCTCCTGTGTCATCCGTTTGTTCATCTGTAGCAGGTTCCTTCGTCTCTTCTTCTTTCTCCTTGTCACTGCAACCGATTAAAGCAACAGATAAGACAAGCATAAGCAATAATGAAGCAAGCCAAAAACGTTTCGTCATCCGTGAAATTCCCCCTTAGGTTATTTATATAAGGTTACGCATCCCCGTATAGGTGACACGCAACATGGTGCCCTGGATTAACTTCTTGAAAAGTGGGTCTTGTGGTCTTGCATACATCCATACACTCCTTACACCTTGTATGAAAGGCGCATCCTGCTGGAGGGTTAGAGGCGCTTGGTATTTCTCCTGTGAGTATATCGCTCTCTGATCGGTAATCAGGGTCTGGTACAGGAACAGAGGAGAGGAGCGATTTCGTATAAGGATGAAGCGGTTGTTCATAAAGTTGCTCGCTATCTGTCAGCTCGACCATTCTTCCTAAATACATTACGCCAACACGGTCGCTGATATGACGAACAACTCCTAAATCGTGAGCAATAAATATATAAGTCAGATCAAACTCGGCTTGTAAGTCCTTTAATAAATTCAACACTTGAGACTGAATCGAGACGTCGAGAGCCGAAACGGGTTCATCTGCAATAATAAGCTTCGGATGGGTCATTAAAGCTCGTGCAATCCCTATGCGTTGGCGTTGTCCACCACTAAACTGGTGTGGATAACGAGAGGCGTGATAGCGATCGAGGCCGACGGTTTCAAGCATGGCGTAGATCCGTTCTTTACGTTCCTTCTTATTCTTGATGCCATGAACGATCAGCGGTTCTTCAAGGATCTTTTCAACCTTGTGCCGTGGATTTAGGGAAGCGTATGGGTCCTGGAAGACGAGCTGCATGTCCTTGCGAATCTTTTTCATGTTGGAGGCTTTTAGGGTGTGAATGTCTTTGTCTTCAAAACGTACTTCACCGTCAGTGATTTCTAATAAACGGAGCAAAACCCGTCCAATCGTAGACTTTCCACATCCGCTTTCCCCAACAAGTCCTAGGGTTTCTCCTTGATAGACGGCAAAGGAAACCCCATCAACAGCTTTGACTTCTCCGATCTTCTTTCCAAAAATGCCTCCTGTAATGGGGAAGTATTTCTTGAGGTGGTTGACTTCAAGTAGAGGTTGTTTCATGGTCGGCCTCCTTTTTGGTTTGGGAATCATACAAAAAGCATCTGACATGATGATTCTCATCACGCGTGTAAAGGGAAGGATCCTCAACGTGACAGCGGTCCATAGCATGACTACATCGCGCTGCAAATCGACATCCCTGCTTAATAGAACCAGGTTTCGGTACGTTGCCAGGGATTGATTGGAGGCGCTCCTGTTTAGATCGTATATCTGGAACAGAGGCGAGGAGCCCCTGTGTATAAGGGTGTAAAGCTTCCTTGAAGAGAGTCCTTACAGGCGCTTCTTCAACAATCTTTCCTGCATACATCACCACAACCCGGTCACATACCTCGGCCACTACTCCTAGGTCATGAGTGATCATCATAATGGAGGTGTGGAGTTTATGATTTAACTCTTTCATTAACTGAAGTATTTGTTTCTGGATCGTAACGTCTAAAGCAGTGGTGGGCTCGTCCGCGATTAAAAGCTTAGGATCACAAATCATGCTCATCGCAATCATCACACGCTGTCGCATCCCACCTGATAATTGGTGAGGGTATTCATTTAAAAGCTGCTCGGCTCTTGGGAGACCGACTAATTCAAGCATCTCTATGGCACGTTTTTTCGCTTGGTCTTTTGTACAAGAACGATGGGTACGAATGGCTTCTGTAAGCTGATTACCAATTTTAAAGAGGGGATTAAGAGAAGTCATAGGCTCTTGGAAAATCATCGCCATATCATTCCCGCGTATCGAACGCATTCGTTTTTCGTTCGCTTTTGTAAGGGACTCACCTTCAAAGGTGATTTCACCTCCGATAATTTTCCCAGCCTGAGGGAGGAGGCCCATAATGGATAATGAAGTTACGCTTTTCCCGCAACCCGACTCCCCAACAATACCTAACACTTCCCCTTTCTGAATGGTAAAGCTAATATCATCAACCGCTGGTACGATTCCATCATCCGTGAAGAAACTTGTCCGTAATCCTTGTACGTGTAAAATGTCCTGGCTTTCCTCCATAGTGGCACCTCTTTCTCTAAAACTAGTACTAACACTCTATTCAAGCAGCAGAATGAATATTCATGGATAGAATTTGATAGAACAGAGGCACCTCGTATTAAAATGGACGCGATTATAGGAGTGAAAGGAGCCGTTTTTCCTGGATTATACAGTCAAAAGTGGACCACCCTTCATATTTTATAGAAAGGAAGGAGGTGAGCTATTGAAGAAGAGCAAATGGAAAAGTTATCGACTATGGGTGGCCATTGCGGCACTCATAGGAATGTTCTTACAGGACTGTGGATTTATCGATATGGTCGATCGGTACGAAATGTATGTAAGTATTATTCTTTCAATCCTTATTTTCCTTGGGGTGATTCATTCCCCTGAAAAGGAAGTTATACGAGAAGTGTTAGAAGAGGAATTGAACTCAAAAGAAAAGGAACCAAAAGTAGATCGAGAGACCATTGAAAAAGTTGTGGAAGAACTTAAAGAAAAGGAGAATGAAGATGAAGATCAAGAGTCTACCTAAATTAGTAGATTTGCGCGGTAAGACAGCGCGGGATGGGGAGTACAAACGGGTTGCTTTAGAGAATAAAACAGAGATTGCCATTCATCACTCCTTAACAGACGAAGGGGATTCAGAAGCCTTTGCCAGGTACCATGTAAATACAAATCAATGGCCGGGCATTGGCTATCATTTTGTGATTTTGAAGGATGGGACAATCGAATGGAATCATGATCTGGACCGAATTAGTTATCATGTTGGAAGCGCGAATAAGCGCGCTGTTGGAATTTGTGTGGTCGGGGATTTCAGATATTATGAACCTACACCTGAGCAGAAGAAGGCCTTAAAATCTCTTCATGAAGCGTTAAAACAAGAAATGACCAGTTATGAACGAACGCTAGGACATAATGAATTTCCGGGATATGAATGGAAGGCCTGCCCGTGTTTTGATTACCGAGCTGTGTTAGGACATGCGAAGGTAGAGGCAGACGTCAAACGTTATCGAATCATGACAGGTACATTTCCTTCAGCAGAAGAGTTAACCAAAGGCAAGCAGAGGGTGTTAAGTCGGTTTAATTGGACCATTTATGAACGAGCCGATCATTCAAACTTTAATCCGCCTTATCGACTTGTTACAGGCACATTTGTATCGAAAGAAGAAGCAGATCGCTATGCGGCGGTATTAAAAGAAGAATTCGGGTGGATCATCTATGTTATCGATGCATAAAAATGGTGCCAACTCCTTTAGGAATTGGCACCATTCATATTTTGGGCGATTCGAGCAGCCACAGAGCGAGGAACGAACTTGGCAGCTAAAGCTCCAACCCGGTTCATGCGTCCAGGTACAATTACACGGTGTTTCTTCTGATAGCCTTCAAACCCTGCTTTTGCTACCGCTTGTGGAGACATGGTGCTAGCAGCAAGTTTCGCATTTTCTGCTTTGGCTGTTTTGAAGAAGTTTGTACCCGTTGCTCCAGGACAAAGTGTTGTAACGTGTACGTTTGTATCTTTTAGCTCTTCGGCAAGTGCTTCAGAGAAAGAGAGTACATAAGATTTAGAGGCGTAATAAACAGCCATCTTAGGGCCTGGTTGAAAAGCAGCGGTGCTGGCTACATTTAAAATACCAGCGGACAAGCCTTGATTCGCCGCCTTCTTTAAGGAAGGCAGGAAGTAGTGAGTGAGCTCAGTTAAAGCTGTAATATTCACTTGAAGCATGTCCTGTTGCTCTTGAAGAGAAAGCTCGTCGAAATTTCCGTTTAACCCAAAACCAGCATTATTAACGAGGGCCGTCACAGGGAGTTTCTTATCCATAACCTGTTGGTAAAGTTCTTTCGAAGCTCCGGGCTGAGAAAGGTCTTTTGGAATTACTGTCACGTCGATGTGTGTTAATTCCTCTTTCAACAGTTGAAGTTTCTCTTCGTTTCGAGCTGTGATAATTAAATTATAGCCATTCGCAGCGTATAGCTTAGCGAACTCATACCCTAAACCACTAGATGCGCCTGTAATAAGGGCTGTTGGATTCATTTGGAGAACCTCCTACAATGTATATTAGTTCGTATGTTTAAGTATTTAAACCATACAAAAATTTCTACATAAAGTCAACTTGATGACATCATGAACGGAAGTGTCCGAAAATCAGAAAGATGAGGACGGCTATAACAATAATGATGGAAGAAACAATAGCAAACATGTTTAAGCTCCTTTTAACGTATATGAAATAGGTGTGAGGTGAATGAACAGGATGCTCGATCTTCTATACTTTACCCTAATTGGCTGTACTCTAAATCTAAAGAGAGATAACGAAAAAAGGGGGCTCATGAGAGCCTCCCTTTTTATGCGGCTAGTTCTTTTTTTCGAAATAACATAATGGAGCTAACGAGCAGAACAGCGATCAATAAAAGAGTAATGGCGACGGTGAGCCAGAGGTCTCCGTTTGTTGTACCGTTTGTAACATACGTACGAATAAACGTATGAATTTGAGCGGGGTACCCATCCATGAAGCGTGATATAAGCCCGCTTAGGCTATTGATTAGTATGACAACCGCTATTGATAGAAACCCGACAAGACCAGGTGTCTTGAAGAAAACATTCATAAATATAGAAATGGTCAGAACCAACATCATCCAGACGCTATATAGGAGGAAGGATCCGAGCATCGAAGAGAAGGCTAACTCTCCGTACAGAATGTTTACGTAATACCAACTACTTACTAAACCAAGAAATAAACTGATAAGGACGAGTAAGAGAGTACTAGCCCATTTAGCTGTAATATAGGCGGCATAGCTTACCGGTTTGACTAGGATTAATTCTGTTACCCCGCTCTTTCGTTCGGCTGCGATGATCCCCATTGTCATGAGGAGTACAACGGCAACCCCGAGGAGATTAAGTTGTCCAAAGCTTAACAGGAAAGCTTCAGATGGTGTGGGTGTTGGGAAATTAAACGTTGTTCCTTCAGGCATTTCACCGGACTTCTCGAGAATGACAGGCAAATAGTAAGTTGTGATCGGGTCCATGACGGCTAGCAAAATAAATGTAATCGGTACCCAGATCCATTTAAAATTTCGCCAGTTTTCAAGTAATTCTTTTTGAAAAAGTGCCATCCACTGCCTCATTCGTTCACCACCTTCATAAATAACTCCTCAAGGGAAAGACGCCCATATTCAAACGAGGTGAGTGGCCAATGCTGGCTCGCCGCAGTTTTAAGAATACTAGATCGTCCAACTGCTAAATCACGAACCTCAACAAGCAACGTATCCCCGTTTCGTTCGACGCGTGTCACTTCTGGTAAAGATTCAATCGCCTCTAAATACGATTCTGGGTGCGATTCAAAGCGAAGGGCTATTCTGTTTACAGCATGCGTGTCTCGGAGCGCCTCTAATGTGCCTGAATGGAGCAATGTCCCGTTATGTAACAGAATAAGTTCATCACTCACTTCTTCTGCATCACTCAAAATGTGGGTGGAGAACAAAATCGTTGTTTCTTCTTTTAGTTCCTCAATTAAATTCAGCACCTCGCGACGTCCAATCGGGTCGAGAGAGGAGACGGGTTCATCAAGTATAATAAGTTTGGGCCGATGAATCATAGCTTGTGCAATACCGAGTCGTTGCTTCATACCACCTGAATACTTGCCGATTCGTCGGTTCTTGGCTTCGTAAATGCCCACTCGCTTTAATAAATCATCAGCACGAGTCACGGCCTCTTTCTTAGATAAATGAGAGAGGCGGCCCACATACGTCAGGAACTCTGCTCCTGTCATCCAGTTATGGAAGACAGGATATTGAGGCAAGTAACCGATCAGGGAGCGAATGTCTGTATGACCTTGCATCCCTTCAAAGGAAACAGTCCCTGATGTTGGTTTCATTAATCCAGACAGCATGCGAAGTGTCGTTGTCTTCCCGGCTCCATTCGGGCCGAGGAGCGAAACGCATTTGCCTTTTTCTAAAGAGAAAGATAACCTATCCACGACAGGTTGAGCGTCAAAGCGTTTCGTTAAATCTTGCACGTGAACAAGACTCATCGATCATTGCTCCTTCCAAATATAAAGTAAAGAATCGGTCCAATAAGATTCAGTAGCACGATGACAAGAAGCCATACCCACTTTGGCCCATTCGTTTGTTCTGTGCGCACCCAATCAATTAGGGCAACGATTAGTAAGATGCCTTCAATGACAAGGATGGGGGCGATTAAGACCCACGGAATGGACTGGAATATTTCAGTCATACCTACTCCTCCTTTTTTCTCTTTATGTATATAACGTATGAGGAGAGGGAGGGGTTCAAATCAATTAATATTTTTTTGGTAGGCTCTGTTAAATTTTATTTTACTTGGAAGGGGCCGTTATATTTTATGAGTGCTTGGGCTTGTTCGGGGACAACTCGCTTTCCGACGGGGAGATGGGGAGCCTCCTCGTTCGCATTCGCTCTCTGTGGGGTCTCACCTAGGCTCTTTCCCCCGTAGGAGTCTCGCAGTCCCCGAACAAGCTCTGGCTATAAAAGGGGGAACGGCCCTGAGGCTAGTTTCAAGGGAGGTTTTAGATGGCATGTTTGCGTTCACTCAAATATGGAAAAGGTGGGCCTGCCTAACTCTCACCTAAAGCAAACGCAAACACTCTCACAGCTTCGTGAGTGGGGAGTAGGCACAAAAAAAGAAACCTTTGATTATCAAAGGTTTCTTTATAGTGGAGCATGCCGGGCTCGAACCGGCGACCTCATGGCTGCCAGCCAGGCGCTCTCCCAACTGAGCTAATGCCCCGTATGTAATTGTGAAGACAATTAAATTATACATCATTCAGAAAAGTCTGTACAGAGAAAGTGAAAGCGATTTTTTTAAAGAACAACCAGGAGTGGGGGAGTCTTAATTAAATAGGTAGGTTTTTTATAGAAAACCTTTACATTCCCTAGGGTTTTCGGTAAACTGATAACAGTTCTCATTGATAACGATTATCATTATACATATAGGGAGAGAGTGTACGTGAAAAAGCCATGGAAAGTGATGTCTTCAATGATGTTTGCTTCAGCCATTCTACTAGCAGGTTGTACAAATGATGAGGCATCTTCTAAGACGGATGAACAAGTAGAAGAAACGGATCAACAGCAAGAGGGAGAAGGAGATCAGCAAGCGAAAGGGTCTTCTGTAGCAAGTGTCTCTGTAAAAGACTACAACTCATTTGATACAGCGGGCAATATGCTTGCCTATGCGGAGTTCGAATTGTCTGGAGAACCTCTCGTTGAAGGGCTTGGGCTTGATCTTGATGTGTTAGATCCTAAAAATGTGGATGCGCCAACAAAATTTGATTATACAGCAGGCGTTGAAGCATATGAGTATTCTGAAGAAGCCATGTACGAAGTTGTGGAGAAGTCAGGACTAGGTTTACATCTTGTGAACGGGCCGGCTGTTCAGAATATAGCAGAACAGGAAGAGAAAGAGCCTTCTCAAGTTCTTGGTGAACGTTTCTATACATTAGCTGATCAAGTAGGCTATCCACGGGAAGAAATATTCCAAAACATGTACCCGACTATGATTGAATACTCAAGTGGGGATCCTCACTATGCTCAGGAAGTGAACACAGGGGAGTATGCTTCAAATGATGATGGCACGTACGTTCCGATGTACCAGGTGGACTTCCAATCGCTACGCTGGGATCGCGGGAAGATGGATAAAGTGTTAACACCAGCTGCATATGGCGGTACGTTCCTTAAGCAATCCCTTTGGGCTGGAGATTTCATGGGTGGTTTCCACACGGTGGATGGAGACGAAGAACTAGAAGCCGAATCGGCTGACGGAGATTCTGATGAGAATATCGCACTTGGCGTAAGTTCAGCAGATGGCATGCAGGGTCTGATCTTGACGGAAGAAATTTGGAACAAAGTGAATTATGTTCGCGATTCTCTATTTTACAGTGCAAATGACCAGGGTCTTACTCAAGCGCAATTAGGAGATTCCTACAATCCGGAAGAAGGGCTTGTATACTTACCACATAAAATCGCCGTCACAGAAGACGGAAATGATCAAGCAGCAAATGCTGAGAGTCTAGAAGTCTCAGATGCTAGCAGCCAACTGCGTGACCAGTGGCTTATGCTTTGGCCATCTGCTGAGTTTTACGGCATGACAGATCAGCGTCCAGCGAATGAAAATGTTAATCCGGCTTTCCGTGCGCTATTTGATAGCAATCCTTATCCAAGCGCACCTGCTGAGAACCTGGATGATCATGCGTCCAATGATGTAGCGTCGAATGATCCATATTCTGCGAACAAAGACGTGATGATGCACGTGTTTAAGAATTTAGATGCCATGCATTTTAATAAAGAAGTGGGCGCATTTGTAACGAGTCATAGCGGTTCTGAGCAAGGGGATTATGTGGATACATTTGAAGCGGGTTACACCATCGAATCCTTGCGAATCTTCGAGCGTGCGATTGATGGATTACCTGTAGGATATGCAAATGCAGAATCTGCAAAAGGTCTTGAGACAGAAGAAGGGAAACGGGCCCTTGAACTGATTACGAAACAAGCAGACTTTATTAAAGATAAATTAATGCTCGATTCTGGGCTTGTCGCAAGCGGTTATAAAATTGGGGAAGGCGCCGAAGATGCTACAACGCTAGATGCTCAGATTGGAGCGATTCGTGGTTTAACGGCAGCTTACCTTGCAACAAAAGACGAGCAATATCGTGAAGCGGCCCGCACCATCTATCAAGCCATGGATGAGAAGCTTTGGGATGAAGAAGTGAAAGCTTATGCAACGAAAGGCGAAGAGATGGTCTACACACCAGAAACGGCCGGGGGAGTAGCAGCTGTTTATCGTGTAGCGATCAATAATTTGGCGAATATGAACGAGGACGAACAAAAACCGGCTTCATTAGATCGTGAAACGATTGTTTCCCGCTACACGGAATTCTTTGATGTAGTAATTGATGGTCCTGCGACGGATCAAGGCATGCAAGTGAGTGAATTCTGGGATACGGGTGACTTCTACAAGACAGATGATGACAGTGGCAATACGGATCAAGACAATGTATTACAGATTCAAGCAGGTCATGGCGAACATGGCATTGCTCCCGTATTATTAGACGTAGAGATTACACGAAATTAAAGAAGGTTGATCCATATGAAAAAAGGATTTCTTATAGTTACGCTCCTGCTAGTGGGAGCGTTCCTTTTTATCCAAAACCAAACCAAAGGCATAACCGTGGATAATTCCGTCGTTCGTAATAAACCGGCTCATAGTGACAACATCGTGTTGGACGATCGTGGCGACTATATTTATACAGCCAATATTGATGTATCAACCGTAACCATGATGAAGGCTGATTCAAAGGAAGTAGTCACTGAGATTCCCGTCGGAGATGCACCGCGTCAATTAACACTCAGTCCCGATGAACACTATCTCTATGTATCTAGCATGGATGACCACCAAGTGGATGTCATTTCAGTAGAGAAACAGGAAGTGATTGATACATTTGATGTAGGGGTTGAGCCGTATGGAGTGCTTACAAGTCAGGATGGCCGTACATTGTATGTGGCCAATTATCGTTCGAACACGATCAGTGTCATTGATGTGGAGAAAGGGCAAGTAGAAAAAGAGATTCAAGTGCCAGAACGCCCGAGGACACTAGCCCTCACCCCGGATGGTGATAAACTTTATGTGCCTCATTACTTATCTGGGAAAATCAGTGTCATTGATACAGAAAATCAGAAAGTCATAGACGAAATTCAGCTTGCCGATTCACCTGACCAGGCCGATCAAAAGAAAAGCCAGGGTATTCCGAATACGCTCGAGAACTTTGTTATTAGTCCTGATGGCAAGCGGGCCTGGGTTCCACATCTGTTAACCAATACGGATACCCCAATTCATTTTGAAGAAACAATCTTCCCAGCGATCTCAGTTATTGATTTAGAGAAAGGGGAAGAGATGGTCGATGAGCGTAAAGAGCTCTTTGAAGAAATGAACGTAACAGATAAGAAAGATGAAACTATGATCGTATCAAACCCTTATGATGTTACGTTTTCACCAGATGGGGCCAAGGCGTATGTAGTGATGTCCGGAAGTGAAGACTTAGTTGTCTTTGACCGAAAACGCGGGGGGAATGCGACTCAGGTACTGAGAAGGATTGAAGGAGACAATCCCCGTGGCATTGTTATGAGTCCTGACGGAGAGAGTGTTTATGTTCATAACGCGATGAGCCACGATCTCGCCACTATAGATACGGGTGGTTCAAGTCCTTATGCGACTGCTACACAATCGAAAGAAGCAATCGCCCTCATAGGCAACGATCCGCTAGATCCTCTCGTGCGAGAAGGGAAAAGAGTGTTCTACAGTGCCAATAGTGATGAATATGCCGCTGAGATCACGGGGAACAACTGGATGAGCTGCGCGTCTTGCCATAGCGACGGTTTGATCAATGGTCTAACACTCCAAACGCAAAAGGGCCCCCGTAATGTTCCAAGTAACGCTGTTGCAACAAAGACAGGGTTGTTTATGTGGGACGGGAGTCGTGATGATTTTAAAGATTACTTGTTAACCGTTCAAGGGGAAATGGGTGGTATGACGGAATATGATGCGAGTAAACCGCTACCGGAAGATGTGTCCCACATGTATGATGCCTTGTTTGCTTACTTAAAAGAATCCCCAGACTTTGAACCACCAAAGAGCCCTTATCGTGCAGAAGATGGTTCGTTAACAGAAGAAGCGATGCAAGGGAAGGAATTGTTTGAAGGAAAAGGGAATTGTATGAGCTGTCACGCAGGAAGTGAGTTCACAGACAGCGACCAGGCAGTGGGTGAAAACAAGGATTTAACAACAGACAACACGGATTTCTTGCACGATATCGGCACAACCAATGAAGGAGATCAGCCTTCAGATGGGGATGCTCGTGCGGACTTTACAAATCCCCGTGAAACGAATCAGTTTGATACACCGACATTAAGAGGGGTATGGGCAACAGCTCCCTACCTGCATGATGGTTCAGCTGAGACTTTGGAAGAAGCAGTAGAGAAACATGAATACCAAGAGGTCTCTCTTCTTTCACAGCAAGAAGTTGAACAGATTACAGCTTACTTGAAATCAATTGAATAGTCATTCTAGACCCAGAGCCTGGCTTTGGGTCTTTTTTGTATCGGAGGAAATACCTTCACAACCTATCAAAAAAATTTTCCTTGCGAAAATCGTAAAAATGCTTATAATTAAATAAGTCGGAAGTCGAGATATTTTGTCGAATTCCCGCACATAGGCTGCCAACACAAGAGGATCCCTCTACCTGAAGCGGCTTTTTTCTGCCTGAAAAAGTCGTTTTTATTGAACAACCTTTCCATATTTTAGAAGTTTTAACTTCCGCGACAACTCTACCCTACATTTACAGAGTTACCCTATACGAAAGAAGAAAGAAAGACTACAACATCATACAAGGAGCGTGGGTAAATGACAGTTTGGGATTTAGCTATTGATTTAGGTGTCATTTCAGTATTATTACTAATTGGTGTGGTTCTCCGTGCCAAAGTCGTGTTTATGCAAAAATTATTTATTCCAGCAAGTATTACAGCCGGAGTTTTAGGATTAACGTTTGGTCCGAATGGATTTGATCTATTACCTTTTAGCGATATGGTATCTTCTTATCCAACCGTTCTTATTGCCGTTATTTTTGGTGCCATTCCGATTGGTGCTGCTAAAGTTCAGTGGAAGAAAACATTCGGTCGTGTCCGAAATATGTGGGTCTATTCTATGCTACTGACACTCCTAATGTGGGGAGGCGGAGCTTTAGTTACGTATCTTGTCATCGCGAGAGTCAGTGACGTTCCAGATGGATTTGGGCTCATCTTAGGCGCAGGATTTCTTGGAGGTCATGGTACGGCTGCTGCGATTGGAGAGGCGTTTAGCGGTCTCGGATGGGAAGAAGCGACAGACCTTGGGTATACCTCTGCGACAATTGGACTTGTGGCTTCCATTTTAGGCGGACTTCTCCTAATTAAAACGAACACAAAAAAGAAACAAACGAACTTTATTTCAGATTTTAGCGACCTGCCACAAGAATTACGGACAGGACTTGTGAAGAAAGATAAGCGTGTTGTATCAGGGGAAGATACGGTTTCTAGTAATACGGTTGACCCTTTATTCTTCCACATTGCGATTTTAGGTGTCGTGGTGTTAGGCAGTTATTATCTGAAATCAGGAATTGAAGCCGTATTTCCGCAAGTGAGCATTCCGTTATTGAGCCTTTCCTTTGTCGTTGGTCTCATTATTCAAATGGTGTTAAATGGGACAGGGACGAACGAATACGTGGATAAGCGTATCATTGATCGCTTAAGCGGAACAGCTACAGATCTTATCGTGGTATTCGGAATGACGTCGATTAACCTGGCCGTTGTGGCGTCTTACTTATGGCCGCTATTAGCCTTAATGGTGTTTGGTGTCATTTGGGCATACTGCATATTCCGTTTTATTGCTCCGCGCGTATTCCATCAGCACTGGTTTGAGAATGGAATCTTTGGCTGGGGATGGAGTACCGGAACGGTAGCGATGGGGATTGCCTTACTTCGTATTGTCGACCCGAAGGCTGAAAGTACGACGCTTGATGATTATGCGCTCGGTTATGTAGGTATGATCCCGATCGAAATCTTGATTATTGCACTTGGACCTGTAATGGCGATGAGTGGACTTGGTCCTGTGTTCTCATTGATCTTATTAGGTGGAAGTCTGGTGATCCTTGCTGTAGCGGGTAAAGTTGGCTGGCTTGTGCCAGGTTCAAAAGCGTATATTCCTACAGAGGATTCAAAAGTTTCCTAGTGTGAAGAAAGAGCTCTCATTGTGAGAAGCTCTTTTTTTCGTGGGGTGAGTGGATCTTTAGTTCGGGCTCACGTTTTTAGGCTTCCCTAATAATATAGGTATGAACTTATAAAAATGGGAAGTGAGCACATGCCGGCCATAACAGGTGACGAGTATATCAAGCGAATTGATACATTACAGAGCAACATATGGTATGACGGAGAGAGGATTACCGGAAAACTTTCAGAGCATAGAGCTTTTGCTGGTGTTATGAAAAGTCAGGCAGCCCTATATGATTTGCAGCATCAAAAAGAAAATATGACGTTTACATGCGAAAAGTCAGGAACGGGAATCGGTGTATCGTATCTGATCCCGAGATCTGTGGAAGATGTAAAGAAGCGTAGAGAAATGATACAGGAGTGGGCCACTCATAATGGAGGATTTATGGGGAGAAGTCCAGACTATATGAATACCGTTCTTACCTCTTTTGCAGCTTCTCTTGATCTATTAGAAGGGGAGAAAAAGACCTTCCCGAAGAAATTGAGGGACTTCTATGAATATGCGAGGGAGAATGACCTATCTTTTACGCATACGTTCATCAGTCCTCAGTCGAATCGGTCTAAGCTAGCGTTCCTTGATGATGAAGTCACGAATGCTCGGATTGTTGAGAAACGGGATGATGGTTTAGTGATTCGCGGAGCTAAATTACTAGCGACGCAAGGAGGAATTACAGATGAGGTCATTGTATACTCCAACCCCGGTACCGCAGAAGAAGATCAATCGTATTTATTTTCAATCCCGACGGATACAAAAGGATTAACGTTCGTCTGCAGGCGTTCGTTTGTAGAATCGGATACGCCTCTTTCATCCCGGTTTGATGAAATGGATACGGTCGTTTTGTTTGAAGATGTGGTCGTTCCATGGGAGCGGGTTTTTATTTATGAGAATGTAAGAGCGGTAACAAGCCTTTATAAGGAAGGCAAATTTATTCCGTTTACGGTCCATCAGATTGTCTCAAGGCAAGTGATTAAGGCTGAATTTGTTCTCGGTGTTGCTCAGTCCATGGTGGATATGATCAACATTGGAGAGTATGATCACGTTCAGGGCAAAATTGCAGAAATTATGCGTGGCGTTGAATCGTTGAAAGCCCTCCTGTATAAGGGAGAAGGAGGAGGGACGTTGGATGAAGGGGGCGTGTACATCCCTGATCCGATCCCCCTTTACGTAGCTGTATCTGAATTTCAGGCTTTTTACCCTCGATGTATGGAGATTGTCCAGCAGTTAGGAGCAAGCGGAATGATTACACTCCCTTCTGAACGTGACTTCTCCTCCGATGTAGGGGAGAATCTCACCTTCTATTTAAAAGGGTATGAGAAAAATGGGAAAGAGAAAGTGGCGTTATTCCGCTTAGCTTGGGATATGGCTATGAGTGGATTTGGTACCCGGCAAATGCACTATGAACGATTCTTTTTCGGAGATCCTGTAAAGCTTGCTCAAAACCTTTATCAAATGTGTCCGACAGAGCGGGCTAAAAATAGGGTTGAGCAATTCCTGCAAGAGAGGTCATAAATGAACGGTTAAAAAGGGTTTATCCATGGTGGATAAACCCTTTATTTATAAGGAGAGATTGATTTTATTCAAAGCCGGTAAACCTTCTTTGATTTCCTTCCCATAAACGAATCCTTCAATTTTAAAAGGGCCTTTGTGCTCGGTTCGATCTACTTTCACTTGAAAGTTAGCGAAACTCAATGACGTCCCTCCGGAAAGTTCGTTTACGTTTAGAGGAGCAAGCCAGTATTCACCTTTCTCATCCACTAAACGTTGCGCATCTTCATTCAGATAGTTCCATGTTTGCATGGGAACTGGACTGTAGCCTTGGTCGACCATTTCTACAGGGCTGATTCTTCCCGTGAAAGACGAAGAGTCTGTTGTATTTAATTTCAAGCAAATATGAGGACTCCGTAAAGGGAGACTCCCTTTATTTTGGATGCTAAAGCTGCCGATTATGTGAATATGAGACTCGTCATCTTTTTGGGGAATCCGTACGGTATGACTGAAATAAGGGATCACCATGAACGTTTCTTGAGGTGGACTTGGGTCTGAATTTGTCCCCGCACGCGCTTCTTCAAGTAATTCCTTCGTTTTTTCTAAATCCTTTTCGATATCTTTGATTTTCTTCTCAACCTTTTTCAGTTTCTTATCCATTCACAGACCTCCTTCTCGTTACATACTATGAAGTAGGCAGATGGAATAATCCCACATATGTAAGTGAAGTGCAGAAAGGCTCTGCACTTTATAGATGACCAGGGAAGATTTGAGGGCATTGTTGTGGTGCTTGAGGTGCACAAGTAGTTGTTGGATTAATGAGTTCACGAGGCTGACATTGTTTGGCGAAGATTTCTAATTTTACTTCGTCGTAGGATTGGATGGCTAAGCAAAGAGTACCTGTTAAGCTTAATGTAATAAGTGGTGGGTTTTGCCCTTGAGGAATACATTGAACATTAAAAGCTTTAATGGTAGAAGGGAGCCATTCGCAACTAATTTCTGTTCCTTCTGGAGCGCAAAGTAAGATTTGCTCAGGAGGTAGAGAGTTTGCCGGTCCGCTAATTGTTCCACAAAATGTGTCAATCTTTTGGCCGAGATCATTTACAATATCAAATGTAATGGTTAAAGTAATTGGCCCGTTTGTTAGAGTTACCCACTGTAAAGTAATGCTTTCCCCATTTTCTAATTCAACTTCTTGATCTTCTCTAGGCTCGATTTCACTGCACGAAGCTATAATATTGCCTACTCGTACATTTGAAAATTGATTGCCTGCTGTTATTAAGTCGCAGATCTCAGTTGTTGTTACCCCATTTGATGGAGTGAACGGGATATTTGAGATGGTGCCTGACCTATTTACTATCACGTAGTCAAAGACCTTTAATGTATCAATACATTCACGATTATAATCACATAGATTATTTACCAATGTTCTCATCCTTTCACCAATTATTGGAATACATGCCTTGCAGAAAAAAGAAAAGTCTTTTATTAAGCAAGTTATGTAAGCGTGCAGACTTTTCAATCTGCACGTTATAGTTTTAATTAGCCATTGTTTCGTGGACCAGGGAAGATAACTGGACATTGTTGCGGAGTTACTGGCTCGCATGTTTCTATAGGGTTAATCAGTGGTCGAGGTTCGCAAAGGCGTGCGATTACCTCAAGCTTCACTTCGTCATTCGATTGGATAGCCTGGCAAAGGTTGTAGTTAACAGAGAAAGTTAATGTGTCAGCAGTTCCGCCACAAGTGAAATTATATGGACGTACTGTAGAGGAAGGAAGTAGCATACAATCCACATTCGTTCCCTCTGGTGCGCAAAGTAGTACATCTTCAGGTTCAATGTTGTCAATCACTGAAGTTCCGCAGACATTGACAAGAACGCATCCATTTGGATCAACTACATCAAAACTAAAACGGAATGTTACAGTATCTTTCTCAATCGTTACCCATTGAAGAGTGACTGTCTCTCCATCAATTTCAACTGTTTCATCTACTCGGGATTGTGGATCTACTTCTCCACATGTACTTGCATCCGGTAGAATTTCTGTACGGACATTTCTTACTCTGTTATCTGTTGTTGGATCTAAAAGGGTACAAAGGTCTGCAGTTGTTGGGTTTAATGTTAGGTCTCCAACTGCAGAAGTCACTGTATCTGTACCTGGAAGACTTACAATAACGTAATCAAAAACTTTTGTAGCATCAATACATTCACGACGGTAAAAGCTTAAATCTCCAAACTGTTCCATTTAATCATTCTTCCTTTCAAATTATTTATTCTAATTACCAAGAATTAAGAGTCGGAACCATTCATGTTCATTGTACCTGGAAAGATAGCAGGACATTGTTGGGGTACAATAGGCTGGCAAGTATCCACTGGGCTAATAATTGGGCGAGGTTGACATAGACGAGCAAATACTTCAAGTTTTACTTGATCATACGACTGGATGGCTTGGCAAAGGTTGTATCGAACGCTAAAACGAAGATCAATCGGATCTCCTACGCATCTAAAGTTGTATGGGCGTATTGAAGTAGAAGGTAAAAGTGTGCAGGCTACAGTAGTCCCCTCTGGTGCGCATAGTAATAGGTTTTCTTGAGCGATATCACGGATTAAGGATGTTCCACATGCTGAACCAACAACACATCCATTTTCATCTACTACATCAAAGCTGATACGGAATGTTAGCGGCTCATCTTTAGTAACTGTAACCCATTGTAATGTTACTTCTTCACCATCTATTTCAACTACTTCGTCTCCATCTACTTCTACGCTACATCCCCCCTCTTCAGGAATAACAACATCAGTTTGAATGTTGGCTAATCTTCCACCAGCATCAAGAATCGGACAAATGTCAGCCGCAGTTAAACCGTTGCTTGGAAAGAAGCGAACAGCATTATCTGTGCCTTCGAGGTTTACGATGACATAATCAAAAACTTTTTGAGCATCAATACACTCACGGCGGAACCCACTAAGGTCTCCTAAATGTTCCATGAACAAATCTTCCTTTCTGATAAATATTTGTTTTACGCTACATCCTATGTGAAGTACGTATATACGGTATAAGGAAATTGTCTATTTTAATAGAAATATTGGAAAATAGTTACTAAACCTAGGAGTTACCACCTTCACCACGATCTTCATCACACAAATATCTAATGCGAATATAAATAGAAACAAGAATGAGTATAAGAAAGGGTGGTTACCTATGGAGACTAATGATGGGAAGACAGAGAGTAGAGAATCGTTAATAAAAGTGGAGCAATTACAAAATGATCTGGAAACTTTGTTTTTTGAGTTAGAGAGGGAAACTGATTCGTTAGATGTACTGTGGAGTCTTTCGAATAAGAAGAAATCTATTTTGGATATGTTGAGGTCCGCGTCAAAAGAGCAAAAATTATCGTTGCAACAAATTAGTGAACTAGAAACTACACTTGAATCGCTTCATCAACAGTTAAAAAAGTCAGAGCAAGCTTCTGCTTATTCGAATGATATCTGGAATGATCTTCTTAATATGAAGAAAGAATTGAGGAACACAGAAAATAAGATCTATGCAGTCCACACTTCTCAGAATAAAATAGAAGGTCTATTAGAATCACTGAAAAGTAGCCAAGTCAATAAAGAAGAAATAAAAGCAATATCGGATAGTTTGTTGCAGGTGAATTTACGGGTGAATACGATTGAGGATTGGATGAATACCAATGCAGAAAATATGATTAGTAGTCTCAAAGATATAATTGTATATGAAGAAAAGAATAGTAAGAAAGCTGAAGAACTACAGAAATCTTCAACAGACTTAAATCAAAAAATAGAAGAGTTGGAGTTTGTTGATCCTGAGGAAATGAATCATCAAATCCAAGAATTAAAGAACAATATAATGGAAGCAGATGATAAACAAGAAAAACGTACTCAAGAGATAAGGGGGATCATACAAGAGTTTATTTCTAAAATCGACTTGCCTTCACTTATTTTTAAAAGCGATCTGCAAGAATTACAAAACCAATATCTACAAGAGATTGATAAATTACAACAGCAGCGTGTCGAGTCTGAATTAAAACATAAATCTTCTTTGAAAGAATGGGTAAAGGAAATAAAGAACGAAATGAGTATAGAGTTTAAGGGTTATATAAAAAATCTTGAATCCCAAATTACCTCATTAGAATTTGTTACGAAGGAAGACTTGTATTCTCATAATCCTCAATCCTTACAAGACCTAAGGAATGAAATCAATGATCTAAAAGATACACAAGCCAAAAGTGTCGGTGGAAATCAAGAAGTTGTGGCCAAGGTGAATGATATTGTAATGCAAGTAGAGGACTTACATTCGAAGGTGAATACACTAGACATTGATCGTAGTAATGTAGAGATTCTCAAAAAGCTCATTCATGATGTAAATGAGTTTGAAGAAAAGATCGTAAAAGTTGTTTCAGGTATTAAGGATGAGGCGAAGGAAGTAGAATCTCCTATAGTAGAAGTTGAAGCGGAAGAAGAAACAAGGCAGAAAGATGTAGTGGAAGATAAACAGCAAGAAAAGCCTAAAGAAGCGAATCGTTCTAATTCGGTCGTATCAGCAGATAGTTGGTTTTATCACTCTGCTAAGAATGCAAAGGAAACTCAACAGTTAAAAAATCCTTATTCACAACCCAAAACAACGCGCCCCTCTTCAAATAGGTCTCCTAAAAGTCCGACCAGCCGCCAGGTGAGAAATGCTTATCCGAATAAACCAACTAGTTACCCATCCTATCAGAAACCGACTAAACCTGAGCCACCTAGTCCCAATCAGAAGCAGTCTTTGCAACGCGATGCTGTTCAACAACCCGTAAAGCCGTCAGAACAGAATGAGGTGAAACCGCCCGTTAAAGAAGCTCAGGCTGAGTCAAAGATTAAACCATCAGATCAAGTAGCTAAACAAGAAGAGAGTAAAGGCGGTCATAGTGAAAACCAAGGGGGAAGCGGTTCTTCCTTTCTTAATAATGTGAAAAAGTTTTTTACAGAATAATATGATAGAAGAGCCAGCCTTCCAGGGAGGCTGGCTCTTATTAAAACGAGCATTTTTTGTACTTACAAAGGGGAATTCTTGTATGAATTAGTAAAAAAGTCTTAAAATATGCGGATATTTTTGAAAATTTAGTCGTTTTATGTAAGAATAAAATTTGTAGCAAAAACAACCAAGAAGGAGGATTCATAATGGCAAACAAAAAGAACAATTTTGTAGAAATTGATGTAGCTGAGTTAGAAGAAACTTCTGGTGGTTACAACGCTCGCCAAGCTGGTGGAACTTCTTCAGGAAGTGGAGATCTTGCTCTTTGTGGTGCGTATTCTTGGGGGATGGCAGGCCAGCTCGCTAGTAGGGGTTGTGGAAGCAAGCAAGTATATGCAGAGCAGATGTACAAATATTGTAGATAATTATTAATTATGAAGAGGAATTCTGTCAGGAATTCCTCTTTTATTTGTAGAGAGGTATTTATTCACTATGAAATACAATTCGTATCATATTAAGCAACAAACAGAGAATGATTGTGGAATTGCAGTAGTTTCAAGTGTGCTCACTTACTACGGCACCCACCATAATTACAGTTATATTCGGGACTTACACTTTACAGATGGTGAATATACACTACGAGATATAAAGCTACTTTTAGAGCGTTTTGGTTATGATGGGAAAGCAGTTAAGCACGTAGGGGAGGACATAAAATCTTCACTTGAAGAACTTTCAACTCCATTCATTGCTCACGTTCAGAACAAAGAAAGAAGGCATTATGTTGTTGTTTATGAAGTGGAAGAAAACGGTGTGGTCATTAGTGATCCTTCAGAGAAGAGGCCTAACAAGCTCAATTTTAATGAGTTTGATGAAATCATAACCGGAGTTTTTATCGAGGTCCACCCTATAGCTGCCAATGAGGCTGAGGTTCAAGAAGAAAGGTTGCGTTCAGGGTACAGCATGAAATCCTTTTTCTTAGAACTTTTAAAGAATAACAGAAGAGCTTTGGTCACAGTAATTGTTTTTTCAATTGCCTTTTTATTGTTAACCGTTTTAAATTCAATGTTTTTTAAGTTGACCATTGATTATATTATACCTAACCGTAATATCAGAACACTTCATCTATTGTTAATAGGTTTTGTTGCTGTGAATGTTCTTTTTACGTTATTTGGTTTTGCCAGATCACAAATCATTGTAAGGCTATCAAACCATATGGATTTACACATTGCGGATGATTACTTCAAACATATGATGCATGTAGGTTTGGATTTTCATGATAAACGAAACAGTGGTGAGTTAATATCCCGTTATGAAGATTCCTTGCAAATCAGGGAGATTTTGAACAAGTCGGTTATAGGAAATGTATTAGACGTCACGATTGCGGTAGCAGCAAGTTCTATCTTGTTGTTTACTAATGTGCAGATTTTTGGTCTTACGATGGGAGCTTGTATTGCATTTCTACTAATCACCGCCTTATATTTCAACGTAATTGCAAGAAGGGCTAAGAAATATTTAGAAGCAAAGGCAGAAGTGAATAGCTTTCTAGTCCAGTTCCTAGGGAAAATGAACTCTATTCTTTCCTTTAATAAGACAAGCTATGTTCATGAAGGAATTGTATCTAAGATCAAGAGTGAACAGCGTGCTCTTTACAAACTAAGAACCACAGAGAATCAAAGTGGGGCTTTAAAGACGTTGTTAATGAATGTCTTCTTCTTAGTGATCGTTTGGTATGGTACTCTTCAAATTATAAATGGTTCTCTTAGTCTGGGGGATCTTGTCCTATACGTAACTTTATTAAATTTCATTATAGCTTCCGTTAATAATTTGATTAATACACAAGTGGAACTCCAAGAAGCACTTGTAACGATTAACCGATTTAAAGATTACCTGGGATACCCTGTGCAACCTGAAGGGGATAAAGATGTGGAGGATATCCTATCAGTAGAGGCACATGAACTTAAATATGGCTACAATTTAAAAGAAACGCTTATAGAGTGTGATTCATTTGAAATTGAACGTGGTGAGCGCATTTATCTTCATGGAAAGAGCGGTTCAGGTAAATCCACATTTACTAAACTACTGGCTAATTTATTAACACCAACTGAGGGCGTCATCTTTGTTAATGGGGAAGATATACGTACGTATACCAACTCCTCTCTTAGAAGAGCCGTTACGTATGTGAGCAATGAGCCACTTATTTTAGATGGTACAATCTATGAAAATGTAAGCATGGGGGATACGGTTGACCCTGATGAAGTCATTCGGGCATTAGAGATTGTGCAGTTAAACGCCCATATTCAAAAACTCCCGCAAGGCATTGAAACAACCATATACGAAGAGGGAGGCAATCTGTCTTCTGGTCAGAAGCAGCGCTTAAACTTAGCTAGGGCTCTCGTTCAGGGCCATCAATTGCTCATTATGGATGAAGCATTAAGTCATGTAGATGAGGATACAGTTCATACTATTTTAGCTGAGATTAGCAACTCCCAGTCTATGATGATCTACATCTCGCACCGGAATTTAAGTAAAGAATATTTCCACAAGACTTATCGTTTTGATACTAAAGAAGAGGGAAGTTTAACCCATGTGCTTACTTTAGATGAATTAGGTGAACAAAATCGTACTAGTTCTACTTCATTTAGGAGGGAAGGAATGGAATCTCATCAACCCCTAACCCCGTTATTAGAAAAGTATAGTCAGACTGATTTCGGTGAAGATCTAAGGCTTATATTGGATATAGATAAATTAGAGAAAGAGTTACCTCAGGATACAGCCTTTAATGAAGATACATTTATTAAAGATTATGAGAAGGTCATCACCCCGAGTACAGCCTGTTGTATCATGACCTATAATGAGGAGAAAACGATTAGGCGCGTGCTACAGTCAATTTCGTCTTACTTTGATTCTGTTATCGTTTTAGATTCCTATTCCACTGATCGCACAACAACCATTATTGAAGAAGAGTTTCCTGACACAGAGCTCATTTCGTTAGAGTGGGAAAATGATTTCTCTTATCATCGTAACCGCCTAATTGAATATGCTCATACAGATTGGGTTTACTTTATTGATGCAGACAACTATATTCCTAATCATGAAAACGTAGCAAAACTCGGTCGTATTGCTAAAGTCATTACTTATCTGGGACTAGAAGAATCTGTAGCCCTTAGTCCTCTTATTCAAGAACATAATGGACGTGTTACATTTGATAACAGAAGATTCTTCTCAAACAGAAGTGGGATTCGATTTGAAGGAACAGTTCACGAAGAGCCTGTCCTTCCTGGTGGAGGAGAAACGATAGGGATTCATATGGATTTTGAAGTTGCTCATGATGGGTACGAACCGACAAAGGTGGAAGAGAAACAGAAGGTTAGTCGAAATATTAACTTAATGAAACAAATGATGGAATCGGGAAAGGTGAAACCGAAATGGTATTATTTCTATGCGAGGGATCTCTACCATGCAGACCCTGTTCATAAAGCGGATGAAGCTCTTCGTTATTTAGAAGTAGGGCGTACTCAAGCGGATTCCACGAACACTTCATCTTATTTACTGGATAACTTAATGTTAAAAACTGAGATATGTATACAGCATCGAAGATTGGAGGAAGCAAGAGAAGCGGTAAGTGAATTAGAAGATAAGTTCCCCGATTTGGCAGATACCCATTACATGAGGGCGCTCATTATGCTGAATGAACTTCAGGGTAAGGTGGGGAGCTTCTTGGCTTCATCTCGGGATGATCTTACTGAAAATCCTAATGCTTATAGTGTGATTCAGCCTAATTTTCAACACATTGATGAACTGTATACACATATTGCTGAGAGCTTGAACTTATCAGACTTGGCAACGCGTTTTAAAGAAAATCAACGAGTAAAATAGTTAAAAAACTACCTGATACATCAATCAGGTAGTTTTTTATTTCTCCTAGTACTTTTATAAAGTATAATCCCTCATCCACTTCGTAATCTCTTTTACCGGTAATGGTCTCGAAATTAAAAATCCCTGAACCTGATGACAGTCCATTTTCCTGAGTGCTTTTAATTGATCGATTTCTTCTATCCCCTCAGCCACAACGGACAGTTCAAGATTTTTGGCCAGGTTAATCATGGTTTGAGCTATAGCTGCATCCTTTTCATTGGAGCTTATGTTCTCCACAAATCTCCGATCAATCTTTAGTGATTGAATCGGGAAGTGTTGCAGATAACGAAGGGAGGAATAGCCAGAACCGAAGTCATCGATCGCGATGCAACAGCCGATGTCACGGATCGACTCCATTTGTTTCATAATGAGGTCTTGATTCTCCATAGCGAGACTTTCTGTAATTTCGATAATAAGGCCTTCGGGTGAAATTCCTGTTGTATCAATAGCCCTTTGTATAACGTCTGGAAGGTCCCCTTGCTGAAATTGGCGAGGGGAGATGTTAACGGATACAGTAAGGTTCTCATAGCCCATGTCGGTCCATTCTTTCAGTTGACGAGCGGCTTCCTCAATAACCCATTTTCCAATAGGAACGATGTGCCCAGTGATCTCTGCAAGTGGAATGAAATCTCCTGGTGAGACAAGTCCGTGCTCGTGGTGATGCCAACGTATTAGGGCCTCAAGGCCGACAACTTTCTTCGTGAAAAGGTCAATCTGAGGCTGGTAGTAGAGTTGGAATTGTCCCTTCTCAAGACCTTGCATCAGATTCATTTCAAAGATTAAGCGTTCTTTAGATTGATGTTCCATAGAGTCCTGGTAGACTTGTAGAACATTCCGTCCCATTTGTTTCGCTTCATTGGTTGCTCGGTGAGCGTTTTGAATCAATACACCTGAATAATCACCATGAGCAGGGTAGAAGGAGATCCCTATGCTGCATGTTAAGAAGAGGCCTTGATCGTTCACTTTGAAAGCTTCATTAAACGCTTGTTTAAATGTATGAATACGTCTGTAAAGTGAATGGTGATCCTCTGTGACACTCGTTAGAACGAGAAAACTGTCTCCATCAAGGCGGCCCAACTGTTCTCCTGATTCAAGCAATTGCCGTAAGCGTTTTGTAATGGCAAGAATAAGCTGATCCCCCACTTTATATCCAAGAGCTTCATTCACTTTCCAGAACTGATCTAAATCAATATAAATAGCTGCAAACTGTTCGGTTTGTTCCTGAACGGTAGCAATCTTTTCTTCGATCAAGGCTTCCATTTGATTGCGGTTTGGCAGTTGGGTGAGAGGCTCTGTGTAAGCGAGTTTTCTCACTTCATCTTCTGCCTTTTTCCGTTCGATGTGCTCGAGCACGAAGGCGGTTAAGTCTGCAATTGAGCTTACGAAGGCTTCTTCTTCAAAATTCCATTGTCTTGGTTCCGTGTGCTCCACACACAGTACGCCAATCGATTTCCCGTTACAGAGGATAGGGGCATCAAGTAGTGCTTTGATGTTGTTTTTATAGAAATAAATATCTTGTAATTCGTTTACTCGGTCATCCTGCCTTGTATCCTCAATGGTGACCGTTCGCTCCTCCTCGATGGCTTCAAAATAGGTTGGATACTGTTGTTTTCGAAGAGGCTCTTCTTTAGAGTGAGACCTTGTGTCTTTTGAATACATCGTGATGTTTTCAAAATGTGGAGAGGGCCCTTCTTTCTTTTTTAACCAAATGCTCGTCCGACTGGCGCCAAGCGTGTGTGCGGTAGATTCACATAGCATTTGCATTGCAGGGACTAAGTCTACTGTGTTTAGCCGCTCATCCTTAGCCAGTCGCATAAATTCCGCTTGTTGACGGCGGATTTGATCTGTCCTGTATAAGACGCTTTCCTCTTGTACTTGTGAAGCGGGTTGTTTCTGAGCTAACATGACGCCAATCAAAGTGATAAGAGGGGTGATAAAGTGCTCATATTTAAACGCTCGGTTTGAGAACACGACAAGAGCACCTGTCAGCTGCAGGTCTTTATAATGTAAGGGTACGACAATATGATGGGTCGCAGGAAGGCTTTCAAATGGTGCAAGGATAGGTGAAGAAAGGGGACTCTTATGGATGTATTTCTTTGTGGCATTCACTTCATCCAACCACTGAGGGGATAGCAAAGGCAGAGGATATAAAGTGGTATCTAAAATAGCTTCGTATTCAGGGGATAACCGGCCATTTTGTTGGGTGTAAACAACAGCACCGTCACTTTGGAAAAAGTTGTTCATCTGTTCAAGGGCATAATAAATCGCATTAGGAACGCTTCGTTGATCCATTTCACGATAAATATGTTGGAGTATTTCAAATAGTTCTGGTTCAGATCGTAGCATAATCGGATGGCTCCTCCTTCAGACTTCAAGTTAACGGTATTATAACAAAATAGAAAACCAAAAGGGAGCAATAACCACCCCGATAGCATATTGGATGTCTTTAGCAAGATAAAGCGTGCCAGACACCCTTTAATGCTGCGCAGAAACGCAGGGTGTCTGACACGCTTTAGTGTGCTAATACGTTGCTAAGCGGGCACTTGCGCTTTTGATGACATCCAGCTCCAGTGCCCAGCAACTAGTAGACTTCCCTCACCTCTGGTCGATAAGTCAACATCGATTCGCCATTGGCTCATCGTGTTTCCTTTATCTCGCGGCGGTTCAGTCCAGTCTATACGTTGCTAAGCGGCACTTTCGCTTTTGGTTACATCCAGCTCCAGTGCCCAGCAACTAGTAGACTTCCCTCACCTCTGGTCGATAAGTCAACATCAATTCGCCTGTGGCTCATCGTGTTTCCTTTATCTCGCGGCGGTTCAGTCCAGTCTATACGTTGCTAAGCGGGCACTTGCGCTTTTGAAATAAAAAAACGGCTACTTTTTAGGTAGCCGTGCAGAATGATTGTTCCATTTTATATGTGCACGAAAAGGGGAGGAATCGGTGCATGTTTAAACGATTGTAATCGTTTGAATGGAACAATCTGTTATTCACAGTTATATCCACAAGTGAATGGTTATATACATGTGTTTTCCAGAAGTTATTAACACTATCCACAAAATTCTGAAAAGTTATACACATTTTATTATACACAGATGGGGGATTGGATATGAAAGGTTTTTCCAAACTTGTTAACAGTGTGCACAACTGTGTGGATAACTTTTCTCAACAGGGTTAATTTTCAAAAAAATCAACTCTTTTTTGCATGATCGAGTGCAGTGTTGGCACGTTTGAACTCTTTACGATACATAACCTCTTGCGTTTTACTTAACTTGCTGCGACGTTCTTTTGCTTGTTGTGCTTTTGATTTCATGGAAAAGCCTCCTTTTTACTAGTAGGATAGGCGTAAATAAGGAAAAATATACAAAAAGAGCCACTCGACTTGTTGGGTACGAGCAGCTCTTTAGGCTGACTTTCATGCTTCTTGCGCTTGTTCTTCGCCTTCGTCCGTGCGGTAGTAATGGAAAACAAATTGATCTTTCGTGATAGCGAATAGGTCAAAAACTTCTTCTTCTTGATTAATCCAGTCGTATACTTCAGGGTAATTGATGTTTGCTTGCGTGCAGTAAGGAAGTTTTAGAGCAGCCTTTTTAGAACGTGGGTTGCTTTTTCGGATCTTCATAAAGATCGTGTTTACATCAAGTTCGAAGAATAATTCTTCAAAAAAGGCTTCTTTCGCGAGACGATTGTAGCCTTTGCCGTGGAATGGTTTGCCCAACCATGTAGCTAGAAAGCCGCTGTTGTTGCTCATATCAAATAGATTGATTGTACCAATCGGTTGATTCCATTCATCTACAATGGTTCTTGAGATTAGTTCCCCTCGCTCTTCAGCCTCGAGGGTTTGTTTAGTTAGAAAGTAGTATTCATCGGAAGAATAGGCTTTGTGGCGGACGTAAGGAAACACTTCAGGGTCAGACATCAAATCGAAAAGGTGCGGGGACTCGTGCAGATCGCGTTTTTTCAACATAAAAAATACCCTCCTGGTCGTGAGGGCAGAATTGTACCGTTCGGGAATCCACACATTGGTTTCCTGGTCTCGAACCACCCTCGAATTTTTATCAAATGCTCACAAAAATCCGGGGTGGGAATCGAACCCACTAGGACCAGTTACAACTGGTGGCTCACCATTTGCCTTCCCTGCGAAATTGTCTATTAATAATTTATGATTTCGCATCATATCTCTATCCTTATAGTACTCGATCCATTCGAAAAAGGGAATCATTATTTTGCTCATTTTTCGAAAAAATTTCTAAAAAATATTTAACTTATTTCGGAGGGAGATCTCCTCCTTCTTTTAAGCTTCGAGGGCGTTATTCTAATTTTGTTAGGGCTTGCCCGGGGACGGCGAGACTCCCGCGGGGAAAGGAGCCTAGGGGAGACCCCGGAAGACGGCTTGCCGTCTGAGGAGGCTTCCCAGCTCCCCGCAGGAAAGCGAGTCGTCCCCGGGCTAGCCCAAGCACCTCCAAACGTAATGCCCCATCTGTTCTTTTCTCGAACATAGCCAAAAAAAAAGCCGCGATTCACGCGGCCTTTTTGGTACTTATTTTGTTTGTGGAAGGTCTTCTTTGGACCAAGCGCCGAAGCCTCCGGCCATGTTCGTTACATTCTTGATGCCGTTAGCTTGAAGGATGCTTGTAGCCATTGCAGAACGGCCGCCAGATTGACACTGAAGAACAACTGGCTTATCTGTAGGAACTTCATCAATACGCTCTTGAAGGTAGCCAAGCATAATGTGCTTCGCTTGTGGAATGTGTCCAGCGTTCCATTCGCCTTCGTTACGCACATCAATAAGGTTTACTTCTCCGTTTGCGATTTTATCTTTTAGTTGATCTGGTGTTGCAATTTCATAAGACTCTGTTTTGATTCCTTCTGCTTTAAGGCCAGCAATTGCAGCTGTTTCCATGTAACCTGCTACATCGTCAGCGCCGATTGAACGAAGAGATTTCGTTAAGTCTTCGATATTACGCTCATCTGCGATTAGATAGACGGGTTTGTTGTAATCCACTAACCAACCTGCCCAGTTCGCAAAGGACTTATTGTGTGGAATGTTGATTGTTCCAGCAATGTGTTCTTTTGCGAATTCACTTGCAGGGCGAGTGTCGATCAGTTGCATGCCGTTTTCAAGTTCATTTGATAATTCGTCTGCTGTAAGAACAGTATTTTTAGGTTCACCTAACTCACGAATCAGAGCAGGACCTACTTTATTAACCTTCTTCATCACAGCGAAATATTTTGGTGGCTCTGGCTGTTCGCTGATTAATTCATTAATGAATGCTTCTTCTTCATCATGGCGAACCGCCCAGTTTGTCGCTTTTTCGTACCCAACTGTACTAGAAGGGATAGCGCCAAGAGCTTTACCACAAGCACTACCAGCACCGTGTCCAGGCCATACTTGCATGTGATCAGGTAATTGTTTGAATCGTTTTAGAGATTCGAACATTTGCTTAGCGCCTACACGAGATGTGTCTTTTTGGCCTGCTGCTTTTTCAAGAAGGTCAGGACGGCCAACATCACCAACGAATACGAAGTCACCCGTGAAGACACCCATTGGCGTATCTTGGTCACGGTCGTAAAGAACGAATGAGATAGACTCAGGTGTGTGACCTGGTGTATGCATCACTTCGATTTTTACGTTACCGACCATAAACTGATCACCATCACGTACAATTTCGTGATTGATCTCATCTAAGAATTGGTACGTCCAGTCATTTCCACCTTCTCCGGATAGCATAGCTGTTGCGCCTGTTTCTGTTGCTAATTCTTTAGCACCTGAAACGAAGTCAGCGTGAATGTGTGTTTCAGTAACACGTGTAATAGTTAGGTTTTCTTTCTTTGCTGTATCTAAATAAGCTTGAATGTCACGAGAAGGGTCTACAACGAGTGCTTCACCAGTTGCCTGGCAACCAACCATGTAAGAAGCCTGTGCTAATTTTTCATCATAAAAATACTTTAATAACATGAAAATCCCTCGCTTTTAATAAGTTTTTATAACAAATTCATAATACCAGTGGAGGTATATGAGTAACTAAAAAATTTTTGTCTTGCTTGCTACATTTTTTATAGTATCACATATACCCTCAGGGGTAAAGGGCTTTGTTTTTTGGTAATTTGTGTTTTTTCTATTCTCTCTTTCATCTACCCTATCTATTTCTGAAAAAGTTGTCGAATCCCTTTTAAAAAACGTTTTCTTCACAAAACGTTAACATCTATAGAAGTAGAGGCTGTGTAAACAGTGTAACTTATATACCCAAGGAGGTAAAAAGGTCTGTTTGTTCGAAACCCTTTGCCATCAAAAAACCCCCTTTGGATGTCCAAAGAGGGGAGATGTATTAAACGATTTTTCCGTCAATCATTGTCCATAGAGGTTTTGCCATAAAATCAAACGGATGCCCGTTCCATAACACAAGGTCTGCATCTTTTCCGATTTCAATGCTACCGACACGGTCATCTACTCCTAGATTCCGAGCAGGTAAAATGGTGATGGCCTCTAAAGCCTTCTGCTGTGAAAGACCTTCTCTGGCTGCGAGGGCAGCACAAACATTTAAGTACTGAATCGGAGTGTAAGGGTGATCTGTTGTGATACTTACGTGTATACCTTGCTCGGTAAGTGCCCGGGAGGTTTCCCATGATTTGTTCTTTAATTCCACTTTTGATCGACGCGTAAATGTTGGTCCTACTGCGACTTGAAGATTACGTCCGGCTAATTCTTCTGCGATGAGATGGCCTTCTGTACAATGTTCAATGCGAAGATCTAATTGGAATTCATCCGCAAACCGAACTGCACTCATAATATCATCAGCGCGGTGGGCGTGGATGCGGACAGGGATTTCTCGCTTAAGCGCCTGGATAATAGGTTTATTACGCGGGTCATCCGGATACTCACACCATTGAGCGCGAGTAAATGTTTCCCTGAGCATGCCCATGATGCCCATGCGGGTAATTGAATCATTGCGGGATTGGGAGTGAATGCGCTTTGGATTTTCTCCAAGAGCAAGTTTTAACCCAGCGGTTTCTTTCAGCAACATATTCGTAATGTTCCTGCCGACCGTTTTAATGACAGAAGTGGTCCCGCCGATGACGTTGGCGCTTCCTGGCATGATGTGCGCAGCTGTAATTCCGAATTGGCGAGCGTCTTGAAATGCGCTATCGAGAGGATGTGCGCTGTCTAGTGCTCGAATATGAGGCGTCATAGGTTCAATGGTTTCATTTGCATCGTTGCCAGCCCATCCTGTTCCTTCATCATATAAACCTAAGTGGGTATGAACATCAATAAAACCAGGGAAGAGGTGTAGTCCTTGTCCATCAATGACCTCTTCCTCTGGATCTGTTGGTACTGTCTGGCCGATCGCCTTAATCTTACCGTCTTCAATAAGAACTTCCCCGTATTCTATAGCAGGAGATGTAATTGGATGAATCGAAACATTAGTAATACGTGTTTTCATTTGTTGCCCCATTTCCCTTTCTTAATCGCACAAAATGTCGCGTAAGGCTGGTTCCAGTGTTGGATATTGAAATTCATAGCCTTGTTCAAGCGCTTTTTGTGGATATACGTATTGTCCTTGTAGAAGGAGAATGCTCATCTCTCCGAGCGCTCCCTTTAAAGCGATAGAAGGTACAGGTAACCAGTGAGGGCGGTTTAAGACCTTCCCAATGGTGTGGCCGAGTTCTTTGTTTCGCTTTGGCTCAGGAGCTGTTGCATTCATTGGACCTTTAACTTGGTCGTTGTTCAGCGCGAAATCTACCATCCCGACAATGTCTTGAATGTGGATCCATGACATCCATTGTTCCCCGTCTCCGACAGGTCCGCCAGCCATCATTTTATAAGGAAGCGCCATCTTTGGAAGGGCTCCTTCTTCGCCGAGAATGACACCAAAGCGCAAATAAACCGTACGTACATTATGATTCGTAGCTTGTTCCGCGCGCTTCTCCCATTCCGTTACAACATTTGCAAGGAAGTCATCACCTGGTGTTGTCGTTTCTTCTGTGAATGTTTCGCTCTTAGATGTGCCGTAAAACCCTACAGCAGAAGCATTTACCAGTACCCCTGGTGGATGTTCCATCTTTTTAATAAGATCTAATACAGCTTCTGTAGCCTCAATACGGCTGTTCATAATGCGTTTCTTTGTTTCTTCTGTCCAACGGCTGCTATTTAAATTTTCCCCTGCCAGATTCACAATCCCATCAAGGGGAGGGAGTTCTTGTTCAGGGGAGAATTCATCTTTTAACCAACCAACGTATTTGACTTTGTCCGTATTAGGGTGCTTGTCTGGATTTCTCGTTAAAATATACACTTCATGACCTTGATGAACGAAATGTCTCGTGATGTGTGTCCCTACAAATCCTGTTCCTCCGGTTATGGCTATTCGCATTGGAAACCCTCCTACAAATATAGGTAATTTTAGTTTATATCAGTTTTATAGAAAAAGCGACAAGGGAATGGACGAGATCTTCCTTAATTCGTGATAAGATGAAACAGAGGTGAATATTGTTGCCAAAAATCACTAAAATCACTACACAGAAAAAGAATACGCAACGTTATAATATATTTCTTGATCGAGGCGAGGGAGAGGCCTACGCCTTTAGCGTCGATGAAGAAATCCTGATCGAGTATATGTTACGAAAAGGACAAGAAATCGATGAACCGACTATTGAAGTCCTTGTTGAAAAAGACGGCTATCACAAAGCGTATTCCCTTGCTCTTAATTACTTAAGCTACCGGATGCGTTCGATTAAAGAGATGCGAACGTATATGAGAGAGAAAGAGTACGAAGAGGATAAGATTGATTTTGTCGTGGATCGCTTAGTGAAAGAAGGACTTCTAAATGACCAGGAGTTTGCTGTTGCTTTGGTTCGGACTCGTCTCCACACATCAAGTAAAGGTCCTCTGCTTGTAAAGAAAGAGTTAATCGAAAAAGGTCTGACGGCAAATGAGGCAGAACAGGCTTTAGAGCACTATCCTTTTGAGGATCAAGTGGAGAAAGCGAGTAAGTGGGTAGAGAAGAAGCTTCGTTTGGATGGTAGGAAATCATTTAAACAACAGATTCAAAAAGTTCAGCAGACGTTAATGCAAAAAGGATTTCCCCAAGACGTTATTAAAATTGCTATGGAAGACATCTCGGATGAAAAAGACAACGATGCCGAATGGCAAGCTGTTGTTCATCAGGGAGAGAAGGCTTTACGTAAATATTCTTCAAAAGCTGAGGGCTTTGAGCTGAAGTATAAAGTGAAAGGGGCTTTATACCGCAAAGGGTTCCCGTTTGAGTTAATCGAACAATTTTTAGAAGAATACGTCACGGAGGAATGAAGGAAGAGCTATCATCTGTTTATTACAAGATGATAGCTCTTTTTGATGCTTGGCTCAGTCCAGTCTATACGGGGCTACCGGGGGCTTGCGCTTTTGGTTACATCCAGCTCCGGCCCCCAGCCCCTAGTAGACTTCCCTCACCTCTGGTCGATAAGTCAACATCGATTCGCCTGCGGCTTATCGTGTTTCCTTTATCTCGCGCCGGCTCAGTCCAGTCTATACGGGGCTAACCGGGGGCTTGCGCTTTTGGTTGTTAAATCTCAATTTCTTCTCTTCCATCATCCTGATTAAAGATGATTTCTGCTACGGTTGCGGGGTCTTTTAGTTTTGATGGGTTACTGACGTGTTCGCTTCCGTCCCAAAATGGGGTGTTCATGCCACCCATGTATACAGCGGTGACGGAGACGGGGGTGTCGGCGAGTTCTTTTTGTAAGCTTTCTGTGAAGCCTCGTTGTGCAAATTTGCTCGCGCAATACACCGATTCATTTACTTTTCCTCTTAGACCTGCTGTAGAGATGATATTTAGAATACGACCGCCTGATTTCTTCAAATGAGGAAGGGCAGATTGGGTCATATAGATCGTTCCCTTGACGTTTGTATTAAGCATTTGAGTGATATCAGTTGGTGTTAATTCCTGAACAGGGCCAAAGATACCGAGTCCTGCATTATTAATTAACACGTCTAACGCTGGCATAGTAGATAGGGCGTTTTCAGCGGAGGTAGGGTCAGTAACGTCACAAAGAACAACTTCTGCCGTGCCGCCTTGCTCTTCAATTTCCCGTTTAACGACAAGTAATCGTTCCTCGGTTCTTCCAAGAAGATAGATGGTATTATTTTTGGATGCGTATTGTTTAGCTAGTGCTGCGCCGAGGCCTGTCCCGGCTCCTGTGATCGCTATGGTACTCATGTGATGACTTCCTTTCTTCATATAGAATCTAGTTTCTATTGTGTCCAATCGTTGCTAAAATGTAAATGAAAGGGGTGTCAACATGGAGAAACGTTTTAGTGATATGACGATAGAAGAGTTAAGAGACCGTGTAGCTGAGCTAACAGAACAAGCTCGAAAAGCTGAACAAATGGGAATGGTAAACGAGTATGCGGTCCATCAACGTAAAATTATCATGGCAAAATCATATATGATGAACCCTGCAAAGTATCAAGTAGGCGAAGTCTATGAGATTGAAGGGGACCCAGGGATCTTTTTTGAGATCGTATATATGAACGGCGTCTTTGCTTGGGGGTATCGCAGGAACGAACAAGGGGAACGACTTGAAGTTCAAGGTTCTGAAGATCAGGAAGCCATGCCGATCTCGATGTTTGGCGAGAAGGTTGAATCATAATAAAAGTCCCGTGCAAGAGTTTGATTCTTGCACGGGACTTTTTTGGATGGATGAAAAAGTTTAAGCCTCTTTTTGATCTAAAAGGTGTTCAATTGCTTTAGCTACAGAAGGAACAACTTGGCTTGCTTGTTCTTTTACAGCGGGTTCAGCTTGAGACATTGCGTAACTGTGAGTGGTTAAGGAAAACATAGATAAATCATTAAACGAGTCTCCGACACAAGCAATTTCATTTGGCTCGATGTCGAATGATTCGAGGAGGTGTTCGATACCTGCGCCTTTACTAATATTTTTAGGCATCAGATCTAAACAAGCTGGATCTGAAATAAACGTATCGAGCACGTCGCCAAACTGCTCTTCAATTCTTTGCTGCATTTGCTTAAGGGCTATGTTGGCACCATGGAGCGAAATCTTAGACGGATGAATGATTGTTCCAAGCTGATCGGCTAGGTTAGGCTCAATAATCACCGGGCGGAACATACGCTTTTTCATGGCTTCTAGACCTTTACTCTCTTCCTTTACATAAACGTCTTTCTCTGTAGAGACCGTTGTAATGAGCTCTTCATGAACGGCTGCTTGAAAGACTTCTTTAACATGGGTTGGTTCAAATGTATGGCTATGGATATGAGAGCCATCCTTGTCGTAACCGAATGCACCGTTTTGACTAATGCGATTGGCTTTTCCTTCTAAGTCCATCATCTTTAGGACAGCTTCTATTTCATGGTCGAGGCGGCCTGTTGCGATTGTTAATTGAACACCGTGATCCATAATCGTTTTGATCGCTTCGATATCACGGGGGCTCACCTCTTTCTCAAAGTTTAAAATTGTTCCATCTAAATCAAGAACAAGCATTTTAATCATATGTAACACACCTTCTATTATATGGATTAGGTTCAAAGATTGATTTTACCATAAAAGTATTTTATAATTTGCAAGCGTTTTTATACAACTATTAAAGAATGTTATGATATAGAGAAAAAAGACATAACTGGTTAAAAGAGAAGAAATGGGGTGAGGGAATGCCTGCTTCAGCTAGGGTTAAACGAGTGCTTAACAATAATGTTGTTATCGCCATTCATCCTGTCCATGAAGAGGTTATTTTAATTGGTAAAGGGATTGGATTCGGCAAGAAAAACGGTGAAGCTCTTGATGTGAATGAAGTGGAGAAAACATTTTTATTAGAAGATAAGGTGATGCAAGAAAACTATAAGCAGCTCTTACCCTATGTAGGGGAAGAATTTATAGGGTTTATGGATGATCTGCTGTCTCATATTGAGTATCGGATGAACAGTACGTTAAACGAGCATATTCACATTGCGTTAACCGATCACTTATCATTTGCGATTAAGCGGATGAAGGAAGGGTTAGAGTTTAACAATCCTTTTCTAATTGAGGTTCAGACGTTGTATCCTAAAGAACATGAGGTGGCTTTAGAGGTCGTGGATATGATTGAGAGCCGCCTGGGCTTTAAGTTTCCGGTAGGAGAAGTTGGCTTTATCGCGATGCATATCCATAGTGCTATAACCGATAAAGAGATCTCCCAAATTAGCAGGGATTCAGAGTTAATTAAGCAGTTAACTCAATTGATTGAAGATGAGCTCTCAATTGATCTGGATCGTCAGAGTATCGACTTTCACCGTCTTGTTCAGCACTTAAGACGGGCGATCGACCGCGTTTATAAAGGCGAAGAAGTAGGAGAAAGAACAAAACTCGATGATCTGTTGAAAAGTGAATATCCTGTGTGCTATAATTTAGCTTGGAAGTTGATTAAAATTATGCAACAAAAGCTCAAGCAGCCAATTGACGACGCTGAAATTGTTTATTTAACGATTCATTTACAGCGTTTGCAATCATCATAAATGTTATTCTTTACGTGTTACTGACACGATCAGGCATGAGTAAGGAAAGACAATACAAGTCATACTAAGGGCTACGTATACCCTTATGTGTGGATTTGTGAGTCTTTTTTTACTCATGCCTTTTTTAATGCTTTAAATGAAAGCGTTTGTGATTAGGCTGACAGCTTAAAAACAAAGAACATGAGAGGGAGGAAACGAGAATGTTTAAACAAGCTTTTGGTACATTACAAAAGGTCGGTAAAGCTTTAATGCTTCCTGTAGCGCTTTTACCTGCTGCTGGTTTGCTACTCGGGTTTGGTACGACTTTTCAAAATGAGACATTCTTAAATAAAGTTCCGGCGTTCCGCGCAGAATGGATTCAGATGATTGCTGAAGTCATGGCGGATTCTGGGGATATTGTATTTTCAAACTTAGCCTTACTATTTGCCGTTGGTGTAGCGGTTGGATTAGCTGGTGGTGAAGGTGCCGCTGGACTTGCTGCGATCATTGGTTACTTGATTATGAACGTAACGATGGGCGCAATTGAAGAAGTTACGCCACAAATGGCATCTGATAGTGCCGCCTATGCGGAAGTATTAGGTATTCCGACGCTTCAGACTGGTGTCTTTGGTGGTATTATCATAGGTATTATATCCGCACTACTCTATAAGAGATTCTTTAATATTGAATTGCCTCAGTATTTAGGGTTCTTCCAAGGTAAACGTTTCGTGCCGATTGTAACGGCATTTACTTCTTTATTTGTAGGTATTGCGATGGTTTATTTATGGCCATTTGCTCAAAACGGTTTAAACGCGTTTTCACACGTCATGTTAGAGCAAAACAAAGTGATTGCAGCGTTTGTGTTTGGTGTTATTGAACGTTCATTAATTCCGTTCGGATTACACCACATCTTCTATTCTCCATTCTGGTTTGAGTTTGGTACGTATACGAACCAAGCAGGAGAAATTGTTCGTGGTGACTACTCGATCTTCTTTGCTCAGTTAAAAGATAATGTTGAGCTTACAGCTGGTACATTCATGACAGGTAAATTCCCGTTCATGATGTTCGGTCTTCCGGCAGCTGCATTAGCGATCTACCATACAGCTAAGCCAGAGCGTAAAGCGGTTGTTGGTGGTATCATGGGTTCTGCAGCCTTAACTTCTTTCTTAACAGGAATTACAGAACCACTTGAATTCTCATTCTTATTTGTGGCACCATTATTATTCGCCGTTCACGCGATCTTCGCTGGTTTGTCATTTATGGTAATGGAGATCTTGCAAGTTAAGATCGGAATGACATTCTCCGGTGGTTTGATTGACTACTTGTTATTCGGGGTTCTGCAAAACAAAACCGATTGGTGGCTTGTTCTACCAGTAGGTGCAGCCTTTGCAGTCATTTATTACTTCGGATTCCGATTTGTAATTCTGAAATTCAACCTAGCAACGCCAGGTCGTGAGGATGAATCAGAAGATGGCGGAGCTGAAGTTGATGTGAATGAGAAACCATTTGAAATTCTTTCGGCTCTTGGTGGACAAGAAAATATCACATATTTAGACGCTTGTATCACTCGATTACGAGTATCTGTGGACGATAAAGGGAAAGTTGATAAAGATCGCTTGAAAAAACTTGGCGCATCAGGTGTAATGGAAGTTGGTAATAATATTCAAGCTATCTATGGTCCTGCTTCTGATTCAATAAGAGGACAAATTCAAGATATTATTGATGGCAAAACGCCTCGTCCAGTGGATAAAGAGCCTGCTACAGAAGAATCTTGCGAGGCTCCTACAGGAGAGTTCAGCTTTGTCAGTCCTCTAAAAGGTGAAATTATGCCGATTTCAGAGGTGCCAGATGACGTATTTTCAGGTAAAATGATGGGGGACGGCTTTGCAATTCTTCCATCAGATGGTGAGATTGTTTCACCAATTAACGGGAAAGTACTAAATGTCTTCCCAACGAAACATGCTCTTGGTTTACAAGCTGAAGATGGTACAGAAGTGCTGATCCACTTTGGAATCGATACCGTAACCCTAAAAGGGGAAGGATTCGAAGCATTTGTATCAGAAGGCGACGAAATCACTCAAGGTCAAACTTTATTAAAAGTTGATATTGATTCCGTTCAAGAGAAAGTACCATCCATTGTCACTCCAATTGTGTTCACAAACCTTGGAGAAGGACAAGTTGTGAAGATTAACGCAGAAGGCGCTGTCTCACAAGGACAGAAGAATATTATTTCAATTTAATTAAAGGAGAGATTTTTCATGGCAGAACAAACAGTGAAAATTACAGCAAAAGACGGTGTGCACGCACGCCCAGCAACAGTACTTGTACAAGAAGCAGGTAAATACGAAGCAGACGTTAACCTTGACTACAACGGTAAAAGCGTTAACCTTAAATCCATCATGGGAATCATGTCTCTAGGAATCCCTTCAGGTGCAGAAGTAACATTCAAAGCTGAAGGTAGCGACGAAGAAGAAGCGCTTAAAGCAATCATCGACGTTGTTAAAAACCAAGAACTAGGTGAATAATCACCACCCAGAAAACCAGCATCCCTAAGGATGCTGGTTTTTCTTATATCAGCTCTCTTTAGTGCGGTGAAAGAATGCAGGGTGCCAGACACGCTTTAGTGCGGTAGAAGTACGCAGGGTGTCAGACACGCTTTAGTGCGTTAGAAGTACGCAGGGTGTCAGACGCACTTTAGTGTGATAGAGCGTGCTTGTATTGGGGGTGAGGATTTTCTACAATGGAGGTAGGTAAGAATCGATGAGGAGTGAGTGGTGTGCAAGGATCTAATCATGCGGAGACGAATGAGGAGCTATATAATCGGGCGAAGAAACTGTTTGTAGAGCGTGGCTATGAGGAAGTAACGATGAAAGAGTTAGCCAAGGAAGTTGGATGGAGTGAAAAACAATTAGTAAGAAGGTTTGGATCTAAAGGTGACTTTGTTATTGAATTGATGATGGAAGGTTTTTCACTTGAGGAAGAAGAGAACGATCCAGATGTCAGGAGCCTTAATACGAACAAAGCAGTAGCTGATATTGTGTATGACTACATAATGAAACGGTTGAACCGTTATTTGATATTTGGCAAGAAGTTGTTTAAAGAAATGATGACCTGGAGTTTAAGTCTTGCGAAGAAAAATCCGGAGATGATGAACAAGTTTGTTCAAATGGATTTTATGTTCGTTGATGATTTAATTACTTTTTTAGATGGATTGAAAGAAAACGGAGTTCTTGAAACAGAATTTGATTCTGTGCAAGCTGGGGAAATTGTTTACAGTGTGTTAGCCTTTGAATTCTTAGTTTATATTTATCAGTCTGATCATACGAAAGATCAGCTACATGAAGGAATCCAGAAGAAGTTACATTTTATCTTTACATAAAAAAGACGAGCCCAAAAGGCTCGCCTTTTTCTTTGGAACATCCACTTTAACGCTGTACAGAGAAGAAGGGTGTCAGACACCCTTTGCAACTGTAAAGAGTAAAAGGGAGAATCCAGCCAGGTTAGCTACGTTTTCGCATCTGGACTTGGGTGATGATTTCGGATTGAGATTGTTGGGTCTCTCCATTTACTTGGTCGAAAGCGTGTTTCGTACTAGCGCGTGGAGATTGGAAAGGGTCACTGTATAAATTCTTGAAAAAACGTTTGTCTACACGTTTCTCTGATTTATTGGCCACGACAGGTCCCTCCTAGAAATTTGTGTGATCGCGTTGGGAAGATTTGCGCGCTCGTTCTTGTGGGCGCGTGTTAATGGTGCCGTTTGCACGTTTAGCTCCGTATTCGGACTTAGCGCGTGCTTCACCATTTGGCTTTTTCTCAGGAAATCCCACGGTTTTATTTCTTACCATTCTAATCCCTCCTGAGTCATCTCTTACACCCTCGCTAAGAATAAGTTCTTTTTAAGGGTGTAAGCATAGTATGTGCATCTAATCCGTTGCTATGTGATACAATGGGGTACAGATTGCTGGAAGTAAAAGAGGTGAATACCATGGAAGATATTTTTGATCGGTTAGCGAATCGTCTATGCGAAGAGAACGATCAGCTTAGTATGTATCAAGCACGTATTTGGGTGGAGTACTTGTGGGAAGATTTCGAAACGACAAGAGCTAAGGCCGGACGTGAATATGAGGGGAAACAAGTGACGGAACAAATTGTAATGCAGTGGATTAACAGCTATGGTTCTCGTCTGCACGACTTTATGAGTCGAAACCCCCGTTATCAGCACTTATTCAATGATGATCAACAATTGCACTAAACGATAAAATTTCTTACATGAAGAAAAGACACGGAATCAGGTTCCGTGTCTTTTTTAATCCTTTCATGTGGGTAGGACGTCTAACTTCTTTTGAAGCTTCTCTTCTGAAAAGATCCAGCCAGTATAAGAAGATAGGATATTTAAATCATCATCCAATGTCACCACTGCCACAAATGGATACCGTTCATTGGATCGATAACGCAAATCAATTAATCGTACCTCTGTATAATCATCGTATTCATCGATCTCCCATCGATACACAGGAGAGAAGGAAAGGAATGCATCCATATTCTCATCTTGAATAGCCTTTTGCATAACGGGTAGATCCGGAAGAGGTTTTCTCTTAAATTCATCAAGGATTTCTATTTCTCCGTTCTCTGCGCGGCCAACATAAAACTTATCCCCTGTTGTGATGGCTAGTCGCCATTTGTTGTAACGAATGGTAGGAGAGGTTACAATTTGCTCTACATGATCATAATGATTCTTGATTTTATTTACCATTTCACGTTTGGTGAAATATCGTTTAAGATAATAAAGGACAAGCACAAACCAAACAATGATAAAGGTTATACCTGGATTTGCTCCAAGCCCCCAGGCTATGATTCCTACAAGGTGAAGGCCAAATATATACGGATCAAACGTGTTTATGATTCCGTAAGCAACCCACCTATTCGAAAAGGGTCTGTATGCTTGTGTGCCGTATGCATTAAATACATCTACAAATACGTGTAGAATAACAGCGAAGAAAGTCCATAACCATAAATGAAGGAAATCCACCTGAGGGAAAAAGGCATAAATCAATCCTGCGATTAAAATCCCCCATAAAGCAACAGCTGGCATTGAATGGGTAATCCCACGATGATGACGAATATAGACCGCATTATTACGGAGTTTGTTAACAGTATCGAGGTCAGGAGCTTGAGAACCAGCCATTACGCCAATGAAAACGGCATTAAATAAGGCAGGATCGCTTTGTACAGCAGGATCGAGCGTGGCTAGTCCCCCTAAAGCAACTCCCATAACAACATGGGTACCAGTGTCCATCTTAAGCCTCCTTGTAGACTCTCTTCAATTTTTAGATAATTTTATTGTAACAAAAGGGTGAACAATTGTGAAAAAAGAACCAACTTACAATATGCTTGAAGGCTTTGATCTAGAAGCCTTTCGCCAGGATTTAATCCAGTGGTTCCAAGCCGAGCAGCGGATCCTCCCGTGGCGTGAGAATCAGGATCCATATCGGGTATGGGTGTCTGAAATCATGCTTCAGCAAACACGGGTAGATACCGTTATTCCATACTTCCAAAATTTCTTGGAGAAATTTCCGACACCAGAAGCACTCGCTTATGCCGAAGAACAAGACGTTTTAAAAGCGTGGGAGGGCTTAGGATACTATTCCCGTGCACGTAATTTACAAACGGCGGTGCGTGAAGTAGTCGAAGCCTATGACGGCAAAGTACCCGACAATGAGAAAGAACTTGGGTCATTAAAAGGAGTCGGACCATATACAAGAGGGGCCATCTTAAGCATTGCTTATGATGTACCGTCTCCCGCTGTGGATGGGAACGTCATGCGTGTCTTATCACGTATTCTGATGATTGAAGAAGATATTGCCAAGCCGGCAACTAGAAAAATTTTCGAGTCGTTGATAAGAGAGCTTATCTCAAAAGAAGACCCATCTTCTTTCAATCAGGGATTAATGGAATTAGGCGCGCTTGTCTGTACTCCTAAGAGCCCGTCTTGTCTTCTTTGTCCTGTGCGCTCCCACTGCCGAGCTTTCCATGAAGGGAAAGAAACGGAACTACCTATTAAGTCTTCTAAGAAGAAACAAAAGCGTCTTCCTTACATGACTCTCGTTCTGCGAGATCAACAAGGACGATATGTAGTCGAAAAGCGTCCTGAAAATGGATTGCTCGCAAACCTATGGCAGTTCCCGATGGTTCCTATACAGCAAGTGGACCGTGAAAAAGTTCCAGAGTGGGTGAAAGACCACTATGGGTTAGATATTGAACTGTTAAATACAGTGGATCACATCAAACATACTTTCTCCCATGTGATTTGGGATCTAGAAGTGGTTACTGCTTCAGCAAGTGGCGAATTGACCGCTAGCGATGCTCGTTTTGCTTCCAAAGAAGAACTTGAGGCTTTACCATTTCCGGTTTCCCACCAAAAAGTTCACAAACATCTATAAAAGGACTGCCCCCGTTAAGGGGCAGTTTTTTTATTTAGCGATGCCGTCCAGTCTGTACGGTGCTAACCGGGCGCTTCCGCTATTGTGTCATCCAGCTGCAGCGCCCAGCACCTAGCAGACTTCCTTCACCTCCGGTCGATAAGTCAACATCGGATCGCTGTCGCTCTCCGTGTTTCCTTTATCTCACTGCGGTTCAGTCCAGTCTGTACGGTGCTAAACGGACGCCTCCGCTTTTGTGTTAGTCAACTACAGGTTTAGTCCCTGATGTCCATGTGGCTTCTCGTTTGGTGAAGCCTCCGCGGCTTTGGATCTCTTGATTGATCTCTCTTAAGATCGTCGTGCCTTCAGAATTAAGGTAAGGAACCATTTGACTTAAAGCATGTTGGAAATAAACAAGCTCATCTTCGCGCCAGTCGTCTTTCTTTGTCACCGTAAGTTCAGTCATATCTCGACCAATATACATGATTTGATCCCTCCCATATATATAGGATGAGCAGTAAAAAGGTGACCTATACGGCAATGCTGTTGTGATTATTGGATTAATATGGAATTTAAATTTATTGGATAAACTTCGTGTTTTCTGCACAATCTAGTTGTTGCGGAGGTGATTAAGTTGGCTAAAAAACAAAACCAACAGCAAGCAAACCAAACAGCTTCAGGTACAAATGTTGATCACGTGAAACAGCAAAACCAACAGTCTGCACAAGGACAAGGGCAATACGGTACAGAATTTGCTCAAGGCCAAGGTAAAACAGACGTACAACACGTGAAACAACAGAACCAAAAGTCTGCACAAAAGAAAAAATAACAGCATCATCATACGCGGATGTCGTAACCCCCAAATTTTAACGACTTCCTAAAAAGAAGAGTATCCCTGAAAAGTTTTCTCTTCCCTTGGTCTTTCTGCCTAATCAGCAGGAAGCCTACGGGAGAGGGGCTTAGGGGGTACTCTTTTTTCGTGTTCTTTAAATAATTCTCCCTTTCCTCTCTGCGATTTAGTTTTATTATTTCCAATCGACTCTACTTATCGTTATAATAATATGAAGGAAAGATATAGAATTTTTAAATTAAAAAGGTCGTGTGAATAGAGGAGAAAGGGAGATTTCATGCCAGTCCCAAAGCCAGGTCAACATATACAAATTCATAGCTATAAGCATAATGGTCAGTTGCACCGAGTGTGGGATAGCACCACTATATTGAAAGGAACGAATAATGTGGTGATCGGTGCCAATGATAAAACAAGGGTAACGGAAAGTGATGGTCGTACCTGGATTACACGGGAACCAGCCATATGTTATTTTCATTCGAAGTACTGGTTCAATATTATCGGTATGCTCCGTAATGACGGGGTATATTATTATTGCAACATTAGTTCTCCGTTTGTCTATGACGAAGGGGCCATTAAGTACATTGATTATGATCTAGACGTCAAAGTGTTCCCGGATTATACGCACATCCTCCTAGATGAGGACGAGTATGAAATTCATCGCCAGGATATGAATTATCCGGGTGTACTCGATCATATTCTAAAGAACAATGTGAATCACTTGCTGCGTTGGGTAAGGCAACGAAAAGGGCCTTTTTCACCGGAGTTTATTGATCAATGGTACGAACGTTACTTAACTTACTTGTCGTAAGAACAAGAAATGTCCTAAAAGGGGACGGATCCCAGAACCATATGGGATTGTCCCCTTTTCTATTCGTTAAACGATCGCTCAACAAAGATGTTTTGACAGCGTCCTATAGTTTACTAAGGCGCTTTTGCAACAACATAGAGGAAGAGGTGACACCATGGGTAGCGTGAAGCGCTATATGAATTTCGTAAAACCCTATAAGTGGAAAATTGTACTTACGGTGTCGATTGGGATATTAAAATTTGGTATTCCTTTATTGATTCCGTTACTCTCAAAATATGTGATTGACTCCATATTAAACAATCCTGATATGACACAAGCAGAGCAAATTGATCAACTGTTCTGGCTCATGGGAGGAGCTTTCGTCGTATTCGCTATTATTCGTCCGCCTGTTGAATACTTCCGCCAGTATCTTGCTCAGTGGGTCGGGAACAACATTTTGTATGATATTCGCGAAAAATTATTTGATCATATCCAACGTCTTAGCTTGCGGTTTTACTCCAAAACCAAAACAGGTGAAGTTATCTCACGTGTTATTCATGATGTTGAACAAACGAAAAACTTTGTTATGACAGGCTTAATGAATATTTGGCTCGATATGATTACGATTGTTATTGCGATTGGGATCATGCTTTATATGGATGTCTGGTTAACGCTTGTATCGATCTCCCTGTTTCCCCTATATGGATTTGCTATTAAATACTTTTATTCTAAACTACGGAGACTCACGAGAGATCGTTCCCAGGCTCTTGCTCAAGTACAAGGGCATCTGCATGAACGTGTGCAAGGGATGCCTGTTGTGCGGAGCTTTGCTCTTGAGGATTATGAGCAAGAGCAGTTTAATGTACAGAATAAGAATTTCTTAAACAAAGCGCTGAGCCATACGAGCTGGAATGCGAAAACGTTTAGTGTAACCTCAACGATTACAGACATCGCGCCATTACTCGTCATCGCATTTGCAGGGTACTTTGTTATTCAGGGTAATATTCAAATCGGTACGATGGTTGCGTTTATTGGGTATATGGAGCGCGTTTATAGTCCCCTTCGCCGACTTGTGAGTTCGTCGACTGTGCTCACTCAATCTCTGGCATCAATGGATAGGGTTTTTGAATTTATGGACGAAACCTATGACATTAAAGACAAAGAGAATGCGGAGAAGCTTGAGCACGTTCATGGGGACGTAGAGTTTGATCGGATCTCATTCCGCTATGATGAGGATGAAAGCCTCGTATTAAAGGATCTTTCATTGAATGTTAAGAAAGGGGAGACCATTGCCCTTGTTGGAATGAGTGGGGGAGGAAAGTCGACCCTTATTAGCCTGCTCCCTCGTTTCTACGATGTAGAATCAGGTAGCATTAAGATTGACGGGAAAGATATCCGAGATGTCGAAGCTCGCACTCTTCGCGATAAGATTGGTATGGTACTTCAGGATAACATTTTGTTTAGTGAATCAATTGCTATGAATATTAAGATGGGGGATCCTGATGCAACGGATGAAGAGATGATTGAAGCAGCTAAAGCGGCGAATGCTCATGACTTTATTATGAGTTTGCCGTATGGATACGACACGACCGTTGGGGAACGAGGCGTGAAACTCTCTGGAGGTCAGAAGCAACGTGTGGCGATTGCCCGCGTATTCTTGAAAAACCCGCCATTGCTTATCTTAGATGAAGCAACGTCTGCTCTTGATCTTGAAAGTGAACATTTAATTCAAGAGGCCTTAGAGAAACTGGCGGCAGACCGAACGACGTTTATTGTGGCTCACCGTTTATCCACAATCACGCACGCCAATCGGATTGTTTTGCTAGCTGATGGAGAAATCAAGGAAGTTGGCAGTCACGAAGAACTTATGAACAAAAAAGGTGCCTACTACGACCTTTATCAGGTTCAACAACTTGATGATGCTGAACCAGAAACAGAATATTTAGGAACGTAAATAAAGGGAGAGGGGCCGCATCATGCGGTTCCTCTCCCTTATTTGTTTGCCACTATTTCTTAATCGTCTTAATCTGTTCACTCGTATGATAGAGCTGATAACTAGAAAGGAGCTTTTTCAAATGAGCCAATTTCTGATGATAATCCATTAATTTCGTGGCAAGAGGGAGGAACATTAATTTCTCTTCCTCTGTTTCTTTCTCTTCATATATATCAATTAAGTACTCGACTAACTTAGGGATATTTGGCTCACCAGCTTCTTCAATTGGGTCGGTTTCATGGAACCTGATCCTTCCTTTAAGAGAAAGGATGAGTTTCTCATGAACGTGGATGACTTTATCCAGCTCGTTCACAAGTGTTGTTCTAAATTCTGAAGGGACTTTGTCCATTTCATTTTCAAGGCTACTAAACGTTTTCAGCACTTCGAAAGCCTTTCGGGTAGTCGAGATTAAATGCTTAAATAAAATAAGTTTACGAGCTTTTTCAAACCGGCGCTTCTTAAAATAGGTTCGTTCTTCTCTAAATAAGCTGTATGTGTGATCTAAGGTGACCATTGCACTCTCAAGGCGATCAATTTCCTCGCGTAGAGCAGGTCGATCAGAAAGATGCCGGGTCGTAATGCGAAGCCATTGTAAAATGTCACCTGTATGTTGGTCGACCTGATTGAATAACTTCGTTTCGTATTTAGGTGGGATAAAGACCAGGTTCACGACAAAGGATGCGAAGATCCCGATCATAAGAGATGAGAAGCGTAACATCGTAAATGGAAGAAGGTCCATCTCTGTCGATTCCATAATGGCGATAACGGCTACAAGGGCTAGAAGAATGGTGTTCTCTTTCATACCAAACTTCACACAGACACCGATAACAAGGACGATCGTAAATCCCATAATAAACGGATCATTCCCAAGAGAAACCAATATTATATAAGCGACAATCGCTCCAATAATATTCGCTTCTACTTGTTCTACAATTGACTGATATGACCGGTAAATGGATGGTTGTATGGAGAATAACGCAGCCATACCTGCGAAAACTGTGCTTGTCTGGAAGGGGAGGGCTGCCGCAATATAAATAGCAATGGCAACGGCTAGTCCTGTCTTCAGCATACGTGCACCTAACTTCATGTCACAACCTTCTTTCAGAAGAAAAATCCAATAAACGAGATTGATTATACAAGATCTGCTTAGGAAAGAACAGAGGTATTCTGTAAATCTTTACTAATCTTTGTGGACAGTGTCACATATTATTCATCATACGTCTAGTCGAGACATAGCATGCAAAAAAATACCCTGCGCTAGGCAGGGTATTCTATTGGTTATTCGGTTGATACAGAAGGATCGGCTTGAATCTTTTCAGGAACGACTTGTAGGAAGTGGTCCTCGAGGTTTCCAAGAAGGAGTTCGAGTGACTCAGCTTCCTGTTCCTGACCGTGCTGTTTCAGAACATCAATGTACCCTGTTAGCATCTCTTCCACATCCGCTTTACCTGCTGGATTCAGTGGTTCAATCTCCACTTTAGCTCCTTTGGCAATTCGTTTATGAAGTGCTTCTTTCGTTAATCCCATTTCAGGCTGGTGACGAAGGTAAACTGCTCCTCCGGTCATTCCGGCGCACATCCACGGTCCTGGATCCCCAAGGACTAATCCGCGTCCATTCGTCATGTATTCAAAAGCGAAGCCTTTAATACTTGAATAACAACCAAAGTTGCCGTCATGTTCAGTTGGAAGAGGGGCTTGTAGCTGTTGACCAATAATAATGTCAGCACCAGAGAGACGAATACCTGCTCTGGAGTCAGCTGTACCTTGTACGATCAGTCGTCCTTTTTGGGCACCGTATCCAAACCCTTTTCCAACAGCTCCGTTAATGTAACCGCCATGGGCTCCAGGAGATTTCAAGATGGCCAACGTACCACCGAAAGCAGCCTTGCCGACACCATCCTGGCCGCCTCCGATAACAGAAGTGTCCATACCATCTGTAAGATAAGCTCCGAACCCATTTCCGACGATTGACCCTTCTTTGTAATGTAGGCGAATTGGGTCAAGATCGCGATAGGAGCCATCGAGGCGATCGCGCACGCGGTGACAAGATACACGACTGCTCAGATTCCGTTGTTCACTTGTAACATTTTCAAATTCTCTTGAGTCAAGCAGTTGCTCTTGATTGCCATCTAAATATTCTGCTCCCACGGCCATTAACAGACGTTCTTCCATACGTTCGTGTTTCTTCTGATAGGCTTGAATTTCTTCAACTTCAAGTTTTTCAAGTAGTGGGGTTAAGTCCATCCACTCTTCACCACGATATTGTTCTAATAAATCAGAGCGTCCGACAAGGTCTTGCGTTTTCGAGAATCCAAGCTCAGCGGTTAAACGTTTTAACTCTTCGCCAAATGTGGTAAAGAGATTCATAAGACCTGTAACAGATGGCTGATATTCTCTAGGAACAAATCGACGGAGACCGTGCTCTTTGGCTTGAGCTTCTGTTTCAATTTGAGTGGCAATTCCAACGTGGCACGTATCAAGGTGACAGCCACGGCAAGCAGTACAACCCACAGCAATCATAGATAACGTACCAAATCCAACCCGATTCGCTCCAAGAAGCATGACTTTCATAACATCCAGCGGGCTGCGAAGACCCCCGTCTGCCCAAATTTCAACGGAGTGACGAAGACCGGCTTCAAGCAGGGCGTTATGAGCAGCCTTGACGCCAATTTCAACAGGAAGCCCAACATGTTGAAGAGCATGAATTCGGGCTGCACCTGTACCGCCATCGAAACCACTAAGGGTTATGAAATCAGCCCCAGCTTTAGCGACGCCGACAGCAATCGTTCCAATATTCGGCACGATCGGCACTTTAACGGTCACTTTAGCTTGGTCATTGGCAGTTTTTAGCTCTGAAATCATTTGGGCCAAGTCTTCAATGGAGTAGATATCGTGATTGTTTGATGGTGAAATCAAATCAGATCCGACCGTTGCGTTACGAGCTTCTGCGATCTTTGCTGTTACTTTTGAACCTGGAAGGTGACCGCCTTCACCAGGTTTTGCTCCTTGACCAATTTTAATCTCTAGCAGGTTCGAGGAATTGAGTAATTCCGCATTCACTCCAAAACGTCCGGAAGCGATTTGTTGACCTCTGGTATTCGGATACTTTCCGAGCATATCCTTAATTTCTCCGCCTTCACCATTAAACGAAATCATGTTCAGTTGGTCAGCGGCTTCAGCATAGGCGCGGAAAGCTGTTTCATTCTGTGAACCAAATGACATGGAAGAGATCATAAACGGTAAGTCATGGGTTCCGACTCCGAGGTCTACCTTCGTTGCGTCTTCATTATTATCGCTTGGTTTTGGTTTAACAAGATGACGGATGCTGAGTGGATTCTTTTCTTCTAGTCCGTCAATTTTATCTCGTAAGTCATCAATTGGATTTCCTTTAGCGACATCTCCGATTGATTTCCAAAGGCGAGGCCAGGCGTGGAAGCTCTTACCTGGACGAGCTTTTTCGTTTTGGAAATCTTCGCGTCGTTGGATAGCATCTTCTTTCAGGGCGTTCCAGTCATAAGATAACCCTTCGCCGCCAAAGAAGTTGACAATTCGTAATAGGTCAGAGAAATCATTATGGAGCCCAATGGCTGAGAAGAGGCGCGCATATCCTCTTAACTCGTGAATTCCAATAGTAGAGATGACTTTCTCGAGCCCTTTATTCATTGCGTAATAGAGGTTAAGAGTTGGTGTTAATTCTTCTTCTGCAACCGTTGCAAACAGCAGGTAAGGATTGACCGCGTCTGCTCCAAGGCCAAATGCTGTAATCAAATCATGTAAGGACCGGATCGATGCTGAGCGAAGAATTAAGGATGTATTTCTTCGTTTATGTTCTTCGACAAGTCGCTTATCGATTGCAGACACGACAAGATGAGGATCTAACCATAAGTGATCTTCTTGATGGGTGTCTCCATCATTTAAAACGATGAGCTCGGCGCCTTCGTCTACGAGCAACTCGGCTTCTTCTGATAAACGAGTCAGTGCATCTTGAATATTTTCATTCTCACGAGCGGTAATGGAAAGGGTCTTAGATAGACCGGCGCTTTCAAAACGGTGAAGAATTTGTTCAAAAGATGGTTGCTGTTCTTTTTCTGAAATCGTTTGAGCGTGTACCCCTTCGACAAGCAGAGGGGATAAAAGCTCCAGGTTAAATGGCGCGGTTTCTTTCGTTGTCACACTTGGACGTCGTCCTAAAATGGTTCGGGTGGAGAAGTGCTCGGCTTCTCGGTCGCGGTCAATAGCAGGGTTTGTGACGACGGCGACACTTTCTTTAAAGTAATCCGCAATGTTTTTGCGCCCCTGGTGCAAAGAAGCCAGAGGGACATCGTGTCCAAGGGAGCGGATCGGTTCAGCGCCTTTTTCAGCCATTTGCTCAAGAAGCTGAATGTGTTCGCGATCCCAGCCATACGCTGCATACCATCCATTGTGTACATTCGTTACAGTTGGATGAGGCTTTACGCTTTCTGTGTTTCCAAGTTGGAGGCGTGAGTGGAACCCTTCAAAGTCAAAGCGGGCTCCCATGCGACGGTACACTTCTTCTTGATAATCAAAATGATCATAAACGTGTAACGTACCTTCCTCATCGTATTTCACGCCTACTTTTTCCCCAGGAGATAGAGGTTTTGGATCACTGACGTACTCACTGTTTGCGCGAATGCCTGGTTCTGAACAGAACAAGTAGGCATCAAGTGTTTCGAGTTGCCATAACGGACGTAAGCCAAGAGAGTCCAGGCTGAATGCGGCTTCATTTTTGTGACGGGAAATAATACCGGCTGGTCCCTGTGCGAAGTGACCCCAAGCTTCCCTCATGTAGGCATACATATCCTGAATGTGAGTCGGGTAACGTTTTAATTCGTTTATGATCGGTGGGAACATTAAATCTAGAGCTTCAAATAAGCCGTATCCTTCTCTTTTGACAAACGTTTCGATCGTACGGTTAAGGTCTTGAGAGTCACTTCCGTTACCGGTTAAAGGCACGTTAATCATTTCAGCTTCATCACGCAGTTTGGCAATCGTGTTAATCTCGCCGTTGTGACCTAGCATGCTAAATGGCTGCACGCGAAAAAAGCTTGTTAGGGTATTCGTAGAGTAACGGTTGTGTCCTAAAGTCATGGCTGAAGCAATCTTAGGGTGATCCAGATCAGCGTAATATTGAGGAAGCTGATCACCGGCTCCCATAACTTTATAGACAACGTGGTAGGAAGATAAAGAGGCTACATGAACGTTCTCATCTTCTTCAATTGCAAGAGAAACCTCAAATAAAGCACGCTCTAAATCGATTGTGTTTTCGTTCGGTAAAAGGGCAATCTGCCAGAATATCGGCTCTTGTTTCTGCGCAAGAGGGCCAAGGGCTTCTGTGCGAGTAGATTGTTCGTCCTGATAAAGTAATTGAAAACCATGTTGGTCTAAGATGTTTTGGATATTGGTTTTAATTGTGGTGGTTTGGGCTTGTTTATTGATGAAAAGGTGTCCTACAGTAAACTGAGCGTGGTGGGCAAGTGATTGGTCTTGTTGCTTTGAAGCTAGCTTTTCCTCCCAAAGGGCTTTGGGGATATCCATATGGATCCCTACGCCGTCGCCTTCTTGTTTCGTGAAACCTGCACGGTGGTTCATTGTCACGAGTGCATTGATGACGGTATTGATGTTTTCTTTTGTGGGCTTGTTTTCTTTCTGAACACAAGCCACAATTCCGCATGCATCATGCTCATGTTTGTGATAATCCCGAAATTCATTAGGGTTCCAGTTTACGCGTCTCGATTTGGCCAAGATGACCACACCTCCTTGAAGATTTACAAATAGAATCGACTGTTCAGAAAGTGAAGGACTTTCTTCTAGTCGCTAAATGAGAAAAAGAAGGGCTTTCGCAATATCATTGCAAAAGCCTACAAAGCGCTCTGTTCAGAACGAAATCTTTCAGGAGCGAATGAAAGATTTTTTGAAAAGGGTAAGAAATGAAAAGTGCACAATCCGATGTACAAATTTTCTGAATTATTTATTATAGTATCACATGGGGTGGGGGTTTGCAATTAAATATACAGCTATTTGTATGAGGAGAGGGGCTGGGAAGCATTGTGTTGGAATGCTAGAATCATTGAGAAGCCTATAGGTAAGCGTTTTCATAAATGTGTTAAAAAATCCCCGCAAGAAGTTGCCTTGCGGAGATGCATAAAAGAGTGTATATTTATTCGCTCGCTAATGCTTTGAAAGAAGATTCGACGGCACGTAGCGTTTCCTTGATGTCTTCTTTTGTATGTTCAGTTGTTAGGAACCATGCTTCAAATTTAGATGGAGCCAGGTTGATTCCTTCTTCTAACATAAGGTGGAAGAATTTAGCGAACATCTCGCCGTCTGTAGCTTCCGCCTGATCGTAGTTTTCAACTTTTTCATCTGTAAAGTAGACGGTTAAGGCTCCTTTTAGACGATTGATCTTAACAGGGAGTTTATATGTCTCTGCGTGATGTAAGATGCCTTCTTCTAACATAGCACCGAGTTCGTCCATCTTTTCATAGACTCCGTCTTGTTGTAATACCTCAAGACATGCGATTCCTGAAGAGATGGAAGCAGGGTTACCAGCCATCGTCCCGGCTTGATAAGCGGGTCCGAGTGGTGCAATTTGTTCCATAATATCAACACGGCCTCCGTAAGCCCCGATTGGTAAGCCACCGCCAATAATTTTACCCATAGCTGTCATATCAGGCTCAACGCCCACGATATCCTGCGCGCTACCGTAATGGAAGCGGAAGGCTGTAATGACTTCGTCGTAAATGACCAGGGCGCCTGATTCATGAGCGAGGTCGTTAACTTCTTGAAGGAAGCCTGGTTTTGGTTCAACAATACCGAAGTTCCCGACAATTGGCTCAACAAGAACTCCTGCAACATCATCTCCGTATTTCTCGAGGGCATCTTTGTACATCTCGATATCATTAAATGGAACGGTAATGACTTCTTGGGCGATAGAAGTAGGAATACCAGCGGAGTCAGGTGTACCAAGAGTTGCAGGGCCAGACCCGGCAGCAACGAGTACAAGGTCGGAATGGCCATGATAACATCCGGCGAATTTAATAATCTTCGTTCGGTTCGTATAAGCACGAGCGACACGGATCGTAGTCATAACGGCTTCTGTACCAGAGTTCACAAAGCGGACCTTTTCAATGGAAGGAATCGCATCTTTAATCATTTTAGCGAACTTGTTCTCAAGCTTCGTAGGTGTTCCGTATAAGACACCGTTGTAAGCTGCTTTTGAGATCGCTTCTGCAATATGTGGGTGGGCATGTCCTGTAATGATCGGCCCGTAAGCTGCTAAGTAGTCAATGTATTTATTTCCGTCAACGTCCCAGAAGTACGCTCCTTTTGCTGTATCCATAAAGACTGGTGTTCCGCCACCAACTCCCTTGTAGGCACGAGAAGGCGAGTTCACCCCTCCGACGATATGGTCTTCAGCTTCTTTATATAACTCAATTGATCTAGTAATATTCACACGAAAACCTCCAAAAAAATTCTCCCTACCATTCTAACACACACCCCCCCTTTAATGCTGTGCAGAAGAGAAGGGTGTCAGACACGCTGTCGTGCTGTGAAGAATTGCAGGGTGTCTGACACCCTTTCGTATGGTGAAGTGCATTCATAATAAGGGGAGCTTGTTTATATGATAGTGGTAGGTGCAGTGTGGGGAGTGGGGCTATGGGTTGGGTGATGTTAATTTTTGTTGTGGTATCGGTATGTGGGAGTGTGGCTGGTTTCTTCCATGGTGATCGTGAGGTGCGACAGTTGTTTTCCTTTCATCATTTCTATACGCTTATTGCAGTCTATGGAATTGTCATGCTTGGTTTTGGATTGATTTATTTCATATTAGCCTCTGAGGGGCTTGTTATCTTGCAAGATGAGCTTCTGCTAGAAGATTCTCTTTTAGATCGATTGGCGCACTCAGTCTATTTCAGCGGGGTAACGCTTATGACAGTGGGCTATGGAGATATTACACCTGTTGGATTAGGGAGAGTTGTCGCATTAATAGAGGCAATGATTGGGTATGTACTACCCGCGGCCTTTTTTGTTCAATATATGCATCATCATCACCAGGATGAGCCGCCTGATAAGTTGTAAGTTATCCTGAATTTGGTTACCCTTAAGAGAGATTATGCTCAGGAGGGATAGGAATGACTATAGAAATAGGTAAGCCAGCACCAGATTTTGAACTTCCCGCTAATAATGGAGAGAAAGTGAAGCTTTCAGATTATAAGGGGAAAAATGTTATCTTGTATTTTTATCCGAAAGATATGACCCCAGGTTGTACGACAGAAGCGTGTGATTTCCGTGACCATCATGAAAGCTTCAAGGATTTGGATGCAGTGATTCTTGGTGTGAGTCCGGATCCGGTTGATCGTCATCAGAAGTTTATCGATAAGCATGAACTTCCTTTTCTTTTATTAGCTGATGAGGAGCACGCTGTAGCTGAAGAATATGACGTGTGGAAGTTAAAGAAGAATTTCGGTAAGGAGTATATGGGGATTGAGCGCTCAACATTTGTCATTGATAAAGATGGGAATCTTGTGAACGAATGGCGAAAAGTACGGGTAAAAGGCCATGTTGAGGAAGCGCTTCAATATATAAGAGAAAACTTAAGCTAGAAATACCCTCCATCTGGAGGGTATTTTTTTACTTAGAGGCGGGGATAGAGAAACATCTTAAACATAAGTGCCTATTTTAAAAACGCTAGGTAAAGGTCCATACCAAATGAATGCGAACAGCGTATAGTACAGTAATACACCAACCTCCCCTTATTATATAGAGCAACATGTTAAGCGCGAACCTGATTCGCGCTCTTTTTATGTACTAAGTCACTTCCTTTATTGCGTTAAAGTGAGTGCGCGTGTCAGACACCCTTTAGTACGGTGCAGTGAAGCGGGAGCATGATTTCTATGATTTTTGTTGAATAGGTTATAGTATAGGGTGTAGGAGTTATAGCTATAGGGAGGGGATTTTTTGTTTATTTTATCGTCATGCAAGATCAGAAGAGATTTAAGAGAGCGTTTAGTGGAGGCTTATCCGGCTCTAACGTTTCAGTTCACTGAATCGATGGAAGAGGCTGCTTCTTATTTGCCGGAAGCGGACGTCCTTCTTACATACGGGGAAGATCTGACAGATGAACGTATAGAAGAGGCGAGTAAGCTTAAATGGATTATGGTGTTATCCGCAGGGTTAGATAAAATGCCGTTTAAGAAAATAGAGGAGAAGGGAATTTTAGTTACAAATTCAAAAGGAATTCATAAGGTTCCAATGGCAGAGTATGCTATAGCCATGCTTCTTCAAACAGCTAGAAAAACACGGTTATTGCTAGAAAATGAAAAAGCCCATGAATGGGACCGAGGGGTAAAGCCTGTAGAGATTACTGGGAAAACGATGTTGGTCGTTGGAACTGGGGCGATTGGACAAGAGGTAGCCAGACTTGCGCAGGCGTTTCGAATGTACACAATCGGCGTTTCGAACAGCGGAGCGGCCAAACAATATTTTGATAATGTGTATACGAAGGATGATTTTGAGGCGCAATTACCAGAAGCGGACTTTGTTATTTCTGTATTGCCTAGTACTCCGGAAACGAAAGACTTCTTTAAAAGAAAGCATTTTGAAATGATGAAACCGGAGGCTGTCTTCTTGAATATGGGCAGAGGAGATGCAGTTAACAATGATGTACTGCTAGATGTAATGGAAGAGAGAATCATTTATCATGCGATATTAGATGTGTTTGAAACAGAACCTTTACCTGGTGCGCATCCGTTTTGGGAGATGGGAAATGTGACGGTCACCCCTCACTCTTCTGGGATGTCGCCGCACTATCAGCCGAGAGCTATGTCTATATTTGAAGAGAACCTACATACCTTCCGCTCTGGAGGGGAAGATTTAATCAACTTAATTGATCCAAGAAAGGGGTATTAATGATGAAGATCTATACACGTTCTGGAGATAAAGGAGATACATCCCTCATTTATGGACAACGCGTTCCTAAAAATGATGCTAGGGTGGATGCATATGGGACTTGTGATGAAGCGAATTCGATGATTGGTTTAGCGTTAAGTTATTTAAGGAGAGAGGACTGGCCTGAGAAAGAAGTGTTCTGTGAGACGATGCATCGTGTACAAACCATTTTGTTTCACGTAGGCGCAGAGCTAGCAACGCCGCAAGGGAAAGAAGTGAAGTGGCAACTAACTCAAGGCCACATCGATGAACTTGAAAAACAGATCGACGACTGGGACCAGGAGTTACAACCTTTGCAAAACTTTATACTGCCATCAGGACATGAAGCTTCAGCTACATTGCATACAGCTCGTACCATTGTAAGGAGAGCTGAAAGAAGTGCGGTCGTCGTTAAAGACGAATTAAATAATCCACTCGTTCTGACTTATTTAAACCGTTTATCAGATTTCTTATTTGTAGCGGCTCGTTTTGTAAACAAGATGACAGGCGGAAAAGAAATTCCTCTAAAAGCTGATGTGTAAGATTTGTAAATAAAGCTGATATCAAGCGAGTTACATTGACAAAAAGAGGAGCAAAGGTATACACTAATTATAAAGATTTTAATGTAATAATATTGTTTATTTGAAAATATGTGAAAGCGAGGTGCATGACGGTGTCTGATCATCGACTTCGTGAGGCTCTGGACACATTGAAAGAATCTGGCGTCCGTATTACACCCCAACGTCATGCGGTGCTTGAGTTTCTCATTGGTTCCATGTCTCATCCAACCGCAGATGAAATTTATAAAGCACTAGAAAACAAATTTCCAAACATGAGCGTGGCGACAGTATACAACAACCTTCGTGTTTTCCGTGAAATTGGGTTGGTACGTGAACTGACTTATGGAGATTCCTCGAGCCGGTTTGATTGTAATACTACAGAACACTACCATGCTATTTGTGATAAGTGTGGAAAGATCGTTGATTTCCACTACCCATCTCTTGATGAAGTTGAATCACTAGCAGAACAGGTTACTGGTTTTGAAGTGAGTAACCACCGCATGGAAGTGTATGGGATTTGTGAGGAGTGCAAATCGCAGCACTAAAGAGAGAGTTCTTTTTAAAAAGAGCTCTCTTTTTTGTGAAATATAAAAGAACCTTGAAGAATTTAGTTTCTTGCAAGGTTCTTTTACATTCGTATCATTTTACTTTTGATTTTCTGTATTTTTTTGATATCTTTTAGAGTTGTACCGTTCATCAAATTCTTTTCCTTCAAGATCTTTATCTAAAGTTAAGGGCTCATTACAGTGCATGCACGCATCAACGCGCCCTAAAAGTTTAGTTGGTTTGCCGCAATTCGGGCAAGCAACTTTTATTGTTTTGGTGGATAGCATCCCGATCCAAAAGTAGACAACTGTGCTCAGACAAACAGAGAGAAGACCAAGGATCATAAAGATGCTCATTAACCACATGGTTTCTTTGAATAGAAGACCAACATACATAATGCCAAAACCAATAAACACTAAACTAAGCGCAAACGTGCGAATCTTATTTATTTTGTTCGAGTACTTAACGCCCAACCTTTTCCCTCCTAACATTTTCAATTGGTAGTATAGCATATTTCCAGGAGAGAAATCGTCGTCGAAAAAAGGATTTTCTATGAATGTGTCGAAATTATCACTATCTTAGTATTTGGGGGAAAGCATGTTATGGAAGATGTGTTACGTCCGATCTACCAGGAACGCGCCAGTCAAAAAAACACATTAGGAATTCTAATAATAGAAAAGAAAAAACCCATTAGCCCTGTCACGGATAACTTTGATGTCATTTTGTTGATTATTGTAAGGGGAGCAGCTCAGCCCTGGTTTGTAAAACATTATGAATTCGGAAGCAAGAACGCTGCTATGCATATTGTTGATGAAAAACAATTAACCAATTGGATTGACACCAGTTCGTTTCGACGTGCTGTAGAGTGGGTAATCGAGGGTCGTGTGATATTCGATCGTAACGAATATATTACGTCTTTAAAAGAAAACTTGCGTAACTTTCCGCAAGAAAAGCGAGATTTAAAGAAGGCTATTGAATTTGCCAAGCTAATCCGCACGTATGGCGAATGTAAAGATCTTTATGAAACAGAGCAGTATATGGATGCTTTCAGTAAAATGATTCATTCTCTTCATTACTTAGCTCGTCTTTCTGTCATTGAAAAAGGATTCCATCCTGAAGTTACCGTTTGGAATCAGGTAAAACGAATTGAACCTGAGGTGTACAAGCTCCATCAAGAGTTAAGTAAGAGTAATGAGACGCTTGATAAGCGAGTTCAACTTATGCTTTTGGCTACGGAGTTTGCCATTAATTCAAGAACCGTGAATTGTGCAAAGCATTTAATAGATGTAATGGGAAGTAAAGAAGAGCCTTGGGCCTATGGAGAATTAATGGTTCATCCGGACATCCAACCATATGCGCTAGATCTTGGCGCGTTCCTTGACTATCTTGTAGATAAGGAAGTTATCGAAGCTGTTCAGGTAGAAACCAAAGGGAAAGGGTTATTTCATAGAACATACAGGTTAAGGGAAAACGATTAAGCATTATAAGAGTCTCTGTAATCTTTTCGAAAAAAAGGTTGCAAAGGAGGCTCTTTTCTTTTACTATAATTAAGCGGCTTTAAAAGAGGCCAGCAACCTTTTGAAAAAACATCAAAGAAAATTAACAAAAGTTATTGACGATGTTTTCATAGGGTGATATAGTATTACTTGTCGCTGAAAAAGCGCACACAATTTCGAACAGCTAACAAAACGGCATCGAAAAAAATTAAAAAACATTGTTGACATCAAAACAACAAAATGTTAAGATGATTAAGTCGCTGTCAAAAACGGCGCCAACAAGAAAGAAACACTTTAAAGAAACATTTGATCTTTGAAAACTGAACGAAACAACATGTAACGTCAATGTCTTTAAATTGATTTTTAAAGCCAGTAATCATTTATTTTGATGCTAGGCAGACTCACATTTTATGGAGAGTTTGATCTTGGCT
>NZ_JAJOLR010000007.1:0-213333 GCF_021129245.1 Pontibacillus sp. HN14
AGCCAAGATCAAACTCTCCATAAAATGTGAGTCTGCCTAGCATCAAAATAAATGATTACTGGCTTTAAAAATCAATTTAAAGACATTGACGTTACATGTTGTTTCGTTCAGTTTTCAAAGATCAAATGTTTCATTGTTTAGTGCGCTTTTTAACAGCGACTTAATTATCTTAACATGTGGTTGTTTTTGAGTCAATAACTTTTTTGAAGTTTTTTTGATCTCTTTTTCAACCTCATTTCCGAATTTCTTTTATAGAATTGAAAAGCTTTTTCTAGTATAATTAGAAGTTCGCTTGCTTCGAAAATGTTGTTTTGTTTTGCCGCTCTCAATGCGACATAAATAAATATACCATGGTGTATTTACGAACGCAATGGTTTTCCTATATTTTTTTGGTTTTTTTATTAAAAAAGTACATAAACACAAGAAAAACCCGCTTTATGCGGGTTTTTCTTGTATTAGTATGATTTGCTATTACACAACAAATAATTGAATAGCAGCTAGTGAAGCTAAGCCAGGAAGTCCCAAGAATCCTGATATCATCGCTGTAAAAACATTAATCGGAATATGAACTCCTAATGAAGCACCAAATACATTAAAGAAGAATAAGAATAAAACTCCGATTACAACCTTAATTGCTCCATTCCCTAAATAACGCAAAGGCTTTAACGGAGCACCCGCTATTAACAACACACCGATCATGACTACAATACTTATCACAATAACTGTTGTATTCAAGAAAAAACCCCCTTTGCCTGTCCTACATTAAATGTATGACCTGCATAAGGAGGAAATGACACTTTCATTAGTGATTAGCTCTTATTTTTCGTTGTCTTGCTTCTTTTAATAAATAGAAATATTTCGCTTCTACTAAACGTAAATCCATAAGTCCCTTTTCACTCGCATCGATACTATGCTCCATTATTCGCTCAAGAGACTCCCATTCCTGCTTGAGACGTTGTATTTCATCGAGAAGCTGTCTATCATATTCTTCTTTCTTAAACTTTTTGCGTCTGAACATGGTGTCTCCTCTTTTACAGTTCTCTTCTACCTTCTAACGCTTTAGATAATGTTACTTCATCCGCATATTCAAGGTCTCCACCCACAGGTAATCCATGAGCAATTCTTGTAGTCCGTATACCAGCTGGTTTGACTAAGCGTGAAATGTACATAGCTGTAGCTTCTCCTTCAATATTAGGATTCGTCGCAATAATGAGTTCCTGTACTCCTTCATCCTGAAGACGGTTAATCAGACTAGATATATTTATATCTTCAGGTCCTATACCGTCCATTGGAGAGATGGCTCCATTCAGTACGTGGTATCTACCACTAAACTCTTTCATTTTCTCCATCGCTATAACATCTTTCGGATCCTGGACGACACAGATGACACTTGAATCCCGTTGTTCATCCTGACAAATAGCGCATGGATCTTGGTCTGTAATATGACCGCATGTAGAGCAATGGGTTAATTCCCTTTTTGCACTTACTAATGCTTTGGCAAAATCTAAAACATCATCTTCTTGCATTTCCAATACGAAAAAAGCCAGGCGCGCAGCCGTCTTGGGCCCAATCCCTGGCAATTTCGTAAAACTATCGATCAATTTGGAAATGGGTTCCGGATAATACATCTCAATTCCCCCTAGAACATTCCAGGCATATTCATTCCTTTAGTGAATTGTCCCATTGTATCGTTTGTTTTATCATCTACTTGTTTTAACACATCGTTCGTTGCTGCAAGGATTAAGTCTTGTAGCATATCTACATCGTCTGGGTCTACTACGTCTTCTTGAATCTCTACATCTGTAATTTCTTTCTTACCATTGGCTACAACCTTAACAACTCCACCGCCAGCAGTAGCTTCAAAACTCATCTCATGTAGTTCCTCTTGAGCTTTCATCATTTTCTTTTGCATCTTCTGCATTTGTTTCATCATATTATTCATATTACCTTTCATGGCAATACCTCCTTTAGTCTTCTTGAATATCTAATAACTCATCGCCAACTAACTTACGCGCTTCTGCAATAAGTGGATCCTCCTGTTGAGATTCCTCTTCCGGCTGATCTTGTTGGCGTTGTTTCTGTACATATTCTTCACGCAACTCTTGCCAATTCGTTTCAGGGATTGGAATAATGGTAATTTCTTTCCCCATAAACTCAGCCAATTGCTGTTGGATAATAGCTTGGTTCTCAAGAGCAAGTGAACAATGAATTTCATATTTAAAGGATAGGACAATCGCATTGTCAGATGCAGCTCTTGGTGTACTGTTCATCAACCTAGCATGGGCAGGAGGACTTGTCTGTCTTAGAGAGTCCATAAAACTAGCCCACTGATTTTTAATGGTTTGTAAGTCTTGTTTTGAAGCCTCGTTCATAACATGCCGTATGCGTTCAAACGGAATTTTGTACGAGTTCTTACGATTTGCACGTTGTTGTGGTCGTTTTTGTTCTTGAGCAGAAGTAGCTGCCGCTGCCGGCTGTTGTTGAATAGTGGCTAACCGTTTTTCTAAAGCTTCTACTTGTTGTTGCAGTTTCTGCACAGACTCTGGTTCAACTGAAGAAGATTGGGCTGCTAGTTTAGGTATCCCTTGAATCTCACATATGTTCAACATAGCTATTTCAATGAATACCTTTGGGCTATTCGTCCATTTCATCTCCTGCTGACACTGGTTCAGTACTGATATGGTCTGCTGAATCCAGTCTGCTGTAATCGAAGAACTCAACTGCTTAAATGCTTCATCAGGGATAGCTCGTTCCAGGATATCTTCAAGCCCAGGGGCACTTTGATAAAGAAGAAGATCCCGTAAATAGTAGATAAGATCAAAAATAAAGCGTCCCGGGTCTTTCCCTTCTTGAATAAGCGAGTCCACATGTTGCAACGTCTCTTTTACTTCATTTCTCTGTAATGTTTCGACGATCGTAGCTAACTTTTGCTGCGATACAGATCCAGTGACAGCTAGCACATCATCAATGGCTACCTGGTCTTCACTATAGGAGATGGCTTGGTCCAATAAGCTAAGAGCATCTCGCATTCCACCTTCAGCGGAAAGAGCTACAGCTTCTAAGGCTTCCCTCGTTACACCTATTTGCTCTCGGTCAACAATATACTCCATCCGTTCCACAAGTGCTCCTTGTGAAATTCGTTTAAAGTCAAAACGCTGACACCTTGAAATAATAGTGAGAGGGATTTTATGAGGTTCCGTTGTTGCTAATATAAATATGACATGTTTAGGAGGCTCTTCTAATGTTTTTAATAAAGCATTAAATGCCCCGATAGAAAGCATGTGAACTTCATCGACAATATACACTTTATAAGGGACAGAACTTGGTGCATACTTCACCTTATCTCGTATATCACGAATTTGTTCCACTCCATTATTAGATGCTGCATCAATTTCTATAACATCTGATATGGAACCATCTTGTATACCTAAACACGCTGAGCATTCGTTGCATGGCTCTTTCACAGGAGAACGCTCACAGTTTACAGCTTTAGCAAAGATTTTTGCAGCACTGGTCTTCCCTGTCCCACGGGGTCCTGAGAACAAATAAGCGTGGGAAAACTTATTCTGGACAGTCGCATTTTGCAGAGTACGTGTTATGTGTGTTTGTCCAACGACATCAGAAAAGTTTTTCGGACGCCATACCCGGTATAAAGCCTGATAACTCATTGTTCCCAATCTCCTTTATGGTTTCTTCCTCATTATACCTAAATCTAGAGGGGCATTTCAAAAGTTATTTCCCTCTCGTTACCACCTATTTAGAAGTAGTTTTTTTATAATAAAAAACTCACCTTAAGTCAGGTGAGTTGTGTTTATGTATTGGCGCCGTGCACCCACCGTCGATGAGGCGGCCCCAAGCGTTACTTGAGTTCATGGCTCGACCCGGGCTGTCCCGCAACACACGGGAATGACCGCTTACTGCTGCTTCCTTCCGGACCTGACAGGATTTACGGGTTCCCATTGTGCGGGACCCGGGTGTCAACACCAATCCCTCAAGGCAGACCTTGAAACCGCCCCACCTTGGGTGGGAATTCGGCCTCGCTATAGCGGATTGCGAGTACAGGACACCGCTACCTTCCCGCTTAGCACGGCAAACTTGTTATCAATTTGTTCATTGCGCCTCTAGTAAGTGCGCAATAAATAGTATATCTATTTTTTCTTTAAAATGCAAACGAAATTAAAGCTTCTGTTCTGTAAGTTATTGTAAATCCCGTTTAGCCCTCTTCTTTCTCTCCCTTAATTGGCGAAAAAAATCAGTGAGAAGGCTGCTACACTCAGATTGCTTCACTTCGGCAACCACTTCACACGTATGATTAAAGCGATCATCTTGCAACAGATTCATGAGAGAACCTACACAACCAGCTTTTTGATCGTATGCCCCAAAGATAACACGAGGTATTCTAGATTGCAATATGGCCCCAGCACACATCGGGCATGGTTCTAAGGTTACATATAGCGTGCATTCTTCTAACCTCCAACTCCCTACTACCCGATTTGCACGTTCAATGGCAATGAATTCGGCATGAGAAGAGGCTAATTGCTCTGTTTCACGAACATTGTGTCCTGTCGCGATGACCTCGCCGTCTTTTACGATGACAGCACCAATAGGCACCTCGCCTTTTTGTGCCGCTTTCTCCGCTTCTTGAATAGCCATTTCCATAAATGTTATGTCATTCATATTATCACTTCACTTTACTTGTTTAATTCTTATCACTCTAGAAAGAATAACAGTAAAAGGGAGGTTACATGATGAAGACCAAAAGAACTGCTATTCTCTTCATTGATTTGATTAACGATTTTCAATTCCAACATGGATCAACATTGCTAAATGAATGCCATTCTATGCTACCGAACATTTTACGATTAAAATCCTATGCAAACAAGCACAACCTTCCTATTATCTACATAAATGATCATTATAAACTTTGGCAAGCAGACCTAGACAGGATTGTAGATAAATGTAGAAATGAGCAAAACCATACATTTCTTAATCAGATTATACCCGCACAATCAGATTACTTCCTTATTAAACCGAAACACTCTGCTTTCCACCAAACAGCTCTTCAAGCTTTGCTTGTGGAGTTAAAAGTAGACCACCTTATCATAAGCGGTATTGCAGGCAACATTTGTGTGTTATTTACAGCAAACGACGCTTATATGCGTGAATACACATTACACGTTCCCTCTGATTGCATCGCATCTAATGATCCTGAGGATAACATTTATGCTTTAAAAATGATGAAAAACGTTTTAAAAGCTGATGTTTCTCCTATTCGTAAAACATGATCCAATCATACTTCAGCCCCTTTCTACATATGTCTTAATTAGTTAAGCATTTACAAAGAAGGGGGCAATGGTGTGCAAATTCATGTCGTGTCTTCAGGTGAAAGTCTCTATAGTATTGCAAATCAGTACAGTGTTTCAATGGAGGAAATCGTTAAAGCAAATGAATTGGATGCGCCTAATGATCTGGTCATCGGTCAAGCCTTAGTCATCCCAGACCGGGGTGAGTATTATTTTGTACAAAAAGGGGATTCTCTATATTCTATTGCCAAGCAGTACGGTCTAACAGCCCAGGAGCTGGCTAATATCAATAACATACCGGTTGATCAACCTCTTCCTCTAAATTTACGTCTATATATTCCACCACAACCCAAAGTAAAAGCAGCTTTTAATGGGTATGCAGAAACCTATGGTGATCAAGTATCCAAAGAGTTAGAGGACTATGTGAGAGAGCATGCTAAATCACTATCCTACCTGGCACCGTTTAGTTATGAAATTAACCGCGATGGGTCATTGGTAGAACCTCCTCTAAATGATTATTTTTCAATAGCAAAACAAAACAATGTTGAAATGATGCTAGTCGTAAATAACATTGAAGAAGGTGGTTTCAGTAAAGAATTAGGACGCCTTATTGTGACAGACGCCACACTACAAGATAAACTTCTTGATAATATAATCAAGACGGCAAAGGAAAAAGGGTTCGGCGATGTTCATTTTGATTTTGAATTTCTTCCTCCTGATACGAGGGAAGACTACAACTCCTTTTTGCGAAAAGCCAAAAAACGCCTTTCAGCTGAAGGACTTCAAATGTCTACAGCGCTCGCTCCTAAAAAAAGTGCTGAGCAAACAGGAGCTTGGTATAGCGCACATGATTACAAAGCGCACGGTGAGATTGCCGATTTCGTCGTCCTCATGACATATGAATGGGGGTATAGCGGTGGACCGCCTATGCCTGTTTCACCTATTGAACCCGTCAGAAACGTAGTAGAGTACGCTTTAAGCGTCATGCCAGCTGAAAAGATCTTTCTTGGCCAGAACCTATATGGTTATGACTGGACTCTCCCATATAAAAAAGGTAATGAACCAGCCGAGGCACTTTCTCCTCAAAAAGCAATTCGTAGGGCACGAGAAAATAATGTGGAAATTCAATTTGACGAAGAAGCCAAGGCCCCTTTCTATACGTATAAAGATGCGGATGGGAAAAAACATGAAGTTTGGTTTGAGGATGCGAGATCCATACAAGCTAAATTCGACCTCGTAAAAGAACTTGGTTTGAAAGGCGTAAGCTATTGGAAGTTGGGGCTTCCATTCCCCCAAAACTGGGAACTGCTTGAGAATCAATTCGACGTTGTTAAACGTTCCTAAAAAAACAGAAAGGAAGAAGGGGGAAAACAGTTTGTGAAGTCTTCCGAAGTTCTCGTTGAAGTAAAGCCTAATATATTTCTCTCAAAGCATGATCCCGGCTATTTAAGGAAGTACTTGCATTATCGTCCTTATGACGCGGATAAGTGGGTTGAATATGCAAATGAAGCAATGAGTAGCGGAGATCACAAAGCGTATAAGGCCAGGTTAAAGAAGGCAGCTCAGCTTGGGCACCTGGGGGCAATGAGGGCAATCCGCCCCTCATCTGTCCCTATTATAACTTCCAATAAAGAGAGAGCTGTCCCATCCTTCATTTGGTATATCGTGTTGTTATGTCTCCTATTCTTAATCGGCTTTCTACTTACCTACTTCATCCTCCATCACACTTTGTACCAAGAAGTCGCAATAGAACAACACTACTATGAACAAAACGTATTCCATCGACCCACTCTTCCCATTGAGACTCCTGCCTCACCTACCCAAGGGGAACTCGCCTTAGCTACAGTCCAAACAGCCTTATCTAGCTATCAGAAGGATCATGGAACATACCCCTCTTTCATTAAAGATTTAATTCAAGATTATCCTAATAACTATCTATCAGTTGCCCCTGCTACCTTTTCCTATAGTAAAGCGGGGGATAACATCACGCTTGGCCTGTCTTCCGCTTCAGTAAAGAAAGCAATCCCAACTCTAATCCTGGTCTTTTATCCAGAAGGAAATCAATTATCTGTTGAAACCTCTGACGGAAACACTATGGCGGTTTATCCTGTCGGAAGCGGCCCTCCCTTACCTTTTCAAGAAGGTTATGTACAAGGAAGGATCGTGAAACCTAACGGAGGGGATGGGGTTTATGGAACAAGGGGATTAGTGTTGCAACATAACATAGCCATACATGGAACAAATGAGCCCACTAGCATTGGCCTAAAAGAAAGCAACGGTTGCATTCGTATGTTTAATGAAGATATTGAACGAATATATAAATACATCCCACTTGGAACACCATTTATTGTTCGTCACGAATCCCCGGACCCTCCTGTATTTCAAAATGGCCTTCCACCTTACCCAGCTCATACGCTCCTCAAGTCGGCAGATGAAGAGTCGAGCCAATCGTTTATGTGGAGACATTAAATTTTTAAAAGTGTGTTTCACCTAAACCCGTACTAAAAAACACTCCTTTGTCACAACCTATATGTGCAGAAAGGAGTGTCATGAATGATCGTTATTTTAAAGTCCATTCTTATGATAACCGCAGGCGTTTGCTTATTAAGATTTGCCGGCAGAAAATCAATTTCTCAAATGTCTTTAGCTCAAACGGTTATAATGATTTCAATTGGATCCATTATTATTCAACCCATAATCGAAACAAGTATATGGCGCACCATTGTAGCTGCTTCCGTATTTGTCTTAATGCTTATTCTATTTGAGTTCTTACAACTCAAATTTAATGGGTTCGAGAAATGGATTACCGGCAAATCACGCATTGTCATTCAGAACAGTCAACTACAGACGGCCGAACTTCGAAAGTTACGATTGTCGGTGGACCAATTAGAGATGCTTGTACGACAACAAGGCATTACTAGTCTTTCTTCGCTGAAGACGGCCACAATTGAGCCAAACGGGCAACTCGGGTACGAATTAAAGGAAGAAGAAAAGCCCCTGACAATTGGAGAGTTCAAGCGACTCATCCACCCTTCTATGCTAAAGGAAGTTCCGAATACTTCTAATCAATCCAGTACAAATATATTTGAAGAAATGACCAACCAAAAGGAATTGCATTCTGATCCAAAACTCAAATAGCCCCTTATCCTTCTATAAATGTCACAGTTCTCTCTTGCCAATCAGCTGAATGATAAGCTTTCAAAAGTTGATCACCAGAAACGGAAGGACTGATACACTTAAAAGGAATAGAGAGTGTGAAAGCATCTTCAAACGGAAATGGACGGATGCGGATTTGTGTAGAATCAACCCATTCGGCCTCCACCCCTTCTGGAGCAAAGGAGAATTTCTGCGGGAACCCGCTACGAAACCAGGATAATTCGTTTTCCTTTTTCACACCTGGTGAATTCATACAACAATAAAGAGAAAGATTATCGCAAAATTGAAGGAGATCGAGATGATCATATAGGCGAACGGGTTCTACAGGCAGAGAAGAAAGAATGGCCTCTCGCCTCCTACTTTCATTATGTAAAAACTGTTTTACCGATTTTGAAGTTGTATCGTCATTATGATAGAAAGAAGCGTAATGTAAACTACATAAAAGGGCAGCATAGGACGAAGTTTTCTCAATTTCATTAACCCCTTCTTGATAAGCTGCTACTTTCTCTTCCTCAGGATAATCAATAAAGGAATAGGGCAGGTGTTGTTCCGTATTCCACCGTGGTTTCTGATCCAACGGCACCCACGCCCGATCGTGATTCATAATAGCGTATTCAACCTCATCCTCATATCCACCTTTGGTTTTGTACTCCTTGTTCCATTTTCTTGCCATCACACCTGACACTAACGCATGATGATGTTGATTAAACATCATTATGGAATCATCATTTTTTACAACAATCATGGTTCCTCCCCCTTTTTCTATAACAAGATAAAATCCTGCAACCTTTACAGTTGCAGGATTTTTTATGAAGTCTATCTTTAAAGTGGCTACATTAGCCCAAAAGCTTCAGTGCTTCTCGGTTAAATGCCGGTATATCATCTGGCTGGCGGCTTGTTACTAGTTGATTGCCACAAACCACGACTTCTTCGTCTTTGTACGTAACGCCTGCATATTCCATATCAACCGCTATAGACGTAAAACCTGTTGCCGTTCGCCCTTCTAATGATTTAGCTGTAATTAACAGCTGAGGACCATGACAGATGGCAAAGACCGGCTTCTTCTCATCCATAAAGTGCTTGGCAAAATGAACAAAACGTTCATCTGCACGTAGCTGGTCAGGGGAGAAACCTCCAGGAATAAATAACGCATCAAAATCTTCTGGTTTCACATCATCAATGCTCTGATCAATCGTTACAGATTCATTCCCTTGCTTCCCTGTCACTGTATTGCCTTTTTGCTTTTCAATCGTTACAACTTCATGGCCAGCTTCTTTAAAAGCTTTAGCTGGATCTGTGTATTCAACATCTTCAAAAAGTTCTGTAATGACACATGCAATTTTACTCATGATGATATCCTCTCCTTCAATTTTGATTACATTTCCTTTAATTCCCTTTGTCCTCTTGTTTAAACACTACAGGCGGCTTCAATCCTTTTCTTTCATTTGAAACTGCTGAAATATAGCTCCTTCTCCCTCAGGGTATACCGTTCTACCTGCAATGGTATTGACCATTTTGATATTTCGATTTACTGAGAGACCTAAATTGTTCGCGCCCGTACCATGAGAGTGACTAATATTTGTAGTGGTAAAGATCTTATTTGGACGTTCTTCTTGAAATTTAATTTCACAATTTCGACCGACTTTAAACAGTTTCTCATCTTCATAAATAACATCTTTGGCGAATCGTTTAGTAAACCATGCAGGGATATTCGGTTTATAACCAGTAGCTAAGACCACTTTATCGGTAGAATAAGAAAATGTTTCATCCGCTTGCCATTGGTGACACTCAAGGGTGTACCCTTCTTCAGCTTGTTGTATACCACTTACCTCCGTTAGGGGTTGAATGGTAACTTTGTTCTCTTTAGAACCGATAGAACGATGATATAACCAGTTATATATATTACTTAGAGTAGAAGGATCCACCCCATTTTGTAAGGAATCAAGGTCAGAGAGTGTGTCCTTTCGTTGTTCGTATGTTAATGAATGAAAGTAAGTGACATAGTCCGGCGAGAAGAATTCCTGAGGCAACTTCGCCGTATCTAGCTGAAAGAGGCCGGGTGAACGTGTGAGCCAGGTTATCTCAAAACCATAATGGCCTTGTTCTACTAGCAGATCCTCAACAATCTCTGCAGCGCTTTGCCCAGATCCGATAACCGTAATCTTTTCTCCTTTTACAAGCTCTTCTTTCTTATATAAATAGCGACTTGTATGAACAACGTCATCTTCTGGGAGATCCTCCATCCCCTTTAGAACAAGCGGCTTACTACCTGTCCCCATCACAATATGTTTTGTATTATAATAGACTTCTTCTCCATCACGATTTCTCACGGTTACTGTGAAGAAACGTTCATCCTCTTCCCTTTTTTCCTCAACGTCTACGACCTTTTCTCCAAAGCGTAGATGGTTTAACTGATCCGCCACCCATTGTAAGTACTCATTGTACTCTTCTCTTGGAGCCTGAAGCTCTTGAAAGAAAAAGAAGGGGTACAACCGATTTTGTTTATGTAAATAATTAACAAACGAGTAGTTGCTTGTAGGATCTGCAAATGTAACTAAATCAGCAAGAAAAGGAACTTGTAGATTTGTTCCTTTAATTAACATTCCAGGATGCCATTGCAATTGCTCTGTCTGTTCAAAGAAAAGACCATTTACATCTTCTAGCGGCTCTATAAGAGCTGCCAACCCGAGATTAAATGGGCCTATTCCTACGCCGATTACATCATATATTTGATTAGACATACTTTATCCACCTTTTATACAGAGTCCTCTTCATTTTCCCTCAATTTCAGGAAAATAAAACAAAAGAGTAACCTTAGACTAGCCAGGTTACTCTTTCGCTATATGTATGGTTCAAGTAGATCCAGGGAAAAAGACGGGAAGATCTGGGTTATATGCAGAACATATAACCTCTCCTCTGTGACCCTATCACCTATTTTTCAAGGTGTAGTATTTTAGTCGCTTCATCATTTTCTTGTAAGAGATCCTTTAAAGTATACTGATTTAAAACAAAGAAGAAGGACTGCAAAGCTTCTTCTAGAGCATACTTTAACTGATCAGATGGTTTTAAAACTTCCTCTTGTGACTCTTTTTGACCATAATCTATAAGAACAAAGTCATTTTCCATTTTTCGAATGACCTCTCCAAGATTAATATTTTCAGGAGGTTCTAAAAGTTTAATTCCACCTGATCGTCCCCTAATCGTTTGTATAAGTTCAAGTTTCCCAAGATGAAAAACCACCTTACTTAAGTGGTTCTGGGAGATTCCAAATGCTTGAGAAATCTCTTTTATTGAAGATAAATGATCTTGCTCTTTAGAACCTACGTATACGAGGACGCGCAAAGAGTAATCTGTGTACTTTTTTAGACGCATACATTTTGCTCCTTTATAGCCGTCAGTTTTTATTATATTATTATAACAAAGAATTTCCTTCCTAACGAACTATAATAATGATTACCCTAAAACGTCCATTACTGCAAAACCCTGGTATATCAGCTATTTAAAGTAAATTTTATTACTAACTTAAATTTATTGAAAATTATTTAACAACCTTAACCCCGAAAGGAATAAGTGTAATTTTATTATACTCTGCTAAATATACCATTTTATAAACATTTTACTTATGCCCACTTCTTATATTTATTTCACATAAATAAAAGGCTGTTCCTGTTTGGAACAGCCCAATACTTTTACTCTTCTAGCGTAGATACATCTCCGGTTGGAAGCCCTAACTCCCAAGACTTCAGCAATCGACGCATGATCTTACCACTACGGGTTTTTGGAATGGTATCTTTTACTTCTAGCTCACGAGGTGCAGCATGAGCACTTAACCCTTTCTTTACAAATTGACGAATCTCTTCTAAAAGCTCGTCTGATTCTGAATATCCTTCGTTTAACGTAATAAATGCTTTAATGATTTCTCCTCGCTCAGGATCCGGTTTACCAATAACGCCGGCTTCTGAAACGGCAGGGTGTTCAATTAATTTGCTTTCTACTTCAAAAGGTCCTACCCGTTCACCAGACGTATTAATAACATCATCCAGACGTCCTTGGAACCAAAAATAACCTTCCTCATCTTTATACGCACTATCCCCTGAAATGTACCATCCATTTAAGAAGTAGCTTTCATACTTCTCTGGTCGCTTCCATATAGCGCGCATCATAGAAGGCCAAGGGGCTTTAACAGCTAAATTACCCATTTGATTAGGCGGTAGTTCGTTCCCTTCATTATCAATAATAGAAGCAACGATCCCTGGGAATGGTTTCCCCATAGAGCCTGGTTTCATATCAAGAGCAGGGAAATTACAAATTAATTGACCTCCTGTTTCTGTCATCCACCATGTATCGTGAATGCGAAGCTCTAATGCATTCATTCCCCAGGCAATAACTTCAGGGTTAAGTGGTTCCCCTACACTGAGTACATGGCGAAGATTCTTCAGGTTGTATTGTTTAACAATATCCTCACCAGCACTCATTAACTTACGGAACGCTGTCGGTGCAGAATACCACACAGTGATCTCTTGATCTTGCAGTGTTTCATACCACTGTTCAGGACTAAATCGCCCTCCACGTACCAAGTTAGTAACGCCATTTAGCCAAGGGGCGAAAATCCCGTAACTTGTGCCTGTTACCCAGCCAGGGTCTGCTGTACACCAGTAGATATCATCTTCTTTTAAATCCAATACCCATTTACCTGTTTGATAGTGTTGTAACATGGCATTGTGAACATGGTACACCCCTTTTGGTTTACCAGTAGACCCGGAAGTATAATGAAGAAGCATACCATCTTCTAAATCCACCCACTCCACATCAAAACTTTTAGAGGCTTCTTTCATTTCCGCGTAATAATCAATATACGCATCCCCTGTGTGATCAGAGTCTCCTACCAAGACGATTTTCTTTAAGTGAGGTAAATCTTCAAAAGGTACTCGCTCTAATAGCTCCGGTGTCGTTACCAACATGGAAGCTTCACTATCTTCTAAACGATCACGAACCGCTTGCTCCATAAACGCTTCAAACAGTGGACCAGCAATGGCTCCGACCTTTAAGATCCCGAGGAAAGCGGAGTAAAACTCCGGACTTCTAGGCATGAAAAGAAAGATACGATCTTCTTTCTCTACCCCGTATTTTTTCAATACATTAGCAAATTGATTACTCGATTGTTTTAAATCTGTAAAAGTCAGTTTTTCTTCCCGATCGGGTGCAGAGTAAATAAGGGCAACTTGATCTGCCTTATCTGGATTTTCAGCATGGCGGTCAATGGCTTCGTACGCGATATTTACTTTCCCTGACGTATGCCAGCTAAAATTGGATTTAGCTTCATCCCAATTAAAATTTTGATACGTTTCCTCATAGTTCTTCATGTTGTAGTTTCCACTTTTGGTTTCAATACGTTGCATGTTCATCCAATCACCTCGTCCCCATTTTGTAAACGATTACAGTCTTCTTTAAAAAAGAAGGTTCGTTTGAAGCTGAAACTATTTAAAAATTCCGTTAATTAATTCTATTGTATGGGATTCACGAATAAATTTAAAGTCATAACCCTCACAATAACTGGAATATACTAGTCAGAGAATGAAAAAAGCCCTGCAAGATAAAATCTCACAGGACTTTTTCCACGTTTCTATTATTTCTTACTGGAGTTATAATCCATATAAACCACTTGCGTTACAAGGAAGTCTTCGACACCGTGCTTACCGTCGGCGCCACCTATACCAGACTTACGAAGTCCTTGGTGATACCCTTGGACCGCTTCCATGTTCTCACGGTTTACATATGTTTCCCCGAACTTAAGTTCATTTACGATACGCATGGCTTCACTAAGGTCTTCTGTATATACAGAAGAGGATAGTCCATAAACTGTATCGTTTCCTTTTTCAATGGCTTCATCAATAGTGGAGAACGTCACAACCGGAATAACAGGCCCAAAGATCTCTTCCTGTACAACCGTCATATCATGAGTAGCATCAGCTAGGATGGTCGGTTCATAGAAGAAACCTTTCTCCTGGTCACCACGCTTACCTCCTGTTACGATACGAGCTCCTTCACTCACAGCACTCTCTACCATTTTTTCAACCTCTTGAATACGGTCTTCACTAATTAAAGGACCTACATCCGCTTCTTTGTCCTGAAGAGGATTTCCGAGTTTTTGATTTTCGAAGGATTTTTGGAGACGATTAATAAACTCCTCCGCTACACTTTCATGTACATAGACTCTTTCAGCATTTGTACAAGCTTGTCCATTATTAATCAGGCGAGATTGCATCACATTTTCTACCGCCACGTCTAAGTTTGCGTTCGCCGTTACAATAGCTGGCGCTTTACCGCCCAGTTCCAGATTAACTTTTGTAATATTCTGCGCAGCCGCTTCCATAACCTTGGTACCAGCACCCACGCTACCTGTCATTGAGATCATATGAACTTTCTCGTGGGTAGCCATGGCATTACCAAGCGTACCTCCAGTACCTGTGATAAAGTTATAAATTCCTTTCGGCAAGTCCATACCATCAATGATCTTAGTAAACTCCGCTGCTGTATTTGGTGTTTGTTGACTCGGTTTTAGTACAATAGAACAACCTGTCACAAGGGATGTAGCAACTTTACGGGCTAAAATAAACATAGGGAAGTTCCACGGAACGATACCTGCTACTACGCCAATAGGTTTCTTATAAACCATGATGTTTTCATTTGGTCGATCACTTGGAACAATTTCTCCCTCTATTCTTCTTGCCCATTCTGACATGTATCGGAAATAATCTATAGCAAGGTCGATTTCCCCACTTGCTAATTCATATGCTTTCCCTTGCTCTTCTTGTAGTAATTGAATAAATGTATCGCGTTTCTCTGCTATTTTATCTCCCATCTCACGTACTGCTTCACCGCGTTTAATAGCGGGGGTAAGTTCCCATTCCTTCTGAGCATGAAAAGCTGCCTCAACAGCTTTGTTCACATCTTCCTCAGTCCCTTTTGGGGTTCTTGAAATAACTTCTTCTGTCGATGGATTTATAATATCAATAAACTCACTGCCTGTAGACTCAACATATTCGCCGTTAATGTATAATTTATGGGGTTGCATGAGAATCCTCCTTAAATGAGTGTTCTCTACAAATTTACCTCGTTATCTAGAAATCAAAACTTTTTAGTAGGTTACTAGCGCGCGTTGACACCTTTGACTCCCCCTTATATACTAAAGTTATTAACAGTATAGGACATTCCGAATTGGGAGAGGTTCTAGCTAAACCCTCTATAAAAAACTAAAGGACGAGAGGTGAATCTTCCATGAGAAGAGCATCCTCTTTTTTTGTTCTTTGAGAAAGTGGTGACCAACTATGGCAGGAAGAAAAGACGAAGAATTAGAAGGAGTAACATTACTCGGTAATCAAGGAACGAGTTACTCATTTGATTACGACCCAGACGTATTAGAGTCATTTGATAACAAACATCCACAGCGAGATTATTTCGTTAAATTTAATTGCCCAGAATTCACAACACTGTGCCCTAAAACAGGCCAGCCAGATTTCGCAACCATTTATATTAGTTACATTCCAGGAGAAAAGATGGTGGAAAGTAAATCCTTAAAGCTTTACCTTTTCAGCTTCCGCAATCACGGCGATTTCCATGAAGACAGTATGAATATCATTATGAACGATTTAATCAACCTTATGGACCCTCGTTATATTGAAGTATGGGGTAAATTCACACCAAGAGGCGGCATCTCAATCGACCCTTACTGCAACTACGGAAAACCAAACACCAAGTACGAAAAAATGGCCGAACACCGCCTAATGAATCATGATATGTATCCGGAGAAGATTGATAATAGATAGAAAAGCGCAGGCGACTGTTTAGCCCCGTACGCATAAGCAAGCTAACGGAAGTGGCTGAAGGCCACTGGAGTTAGATTGCTTATGACGCTAGGGGCTAGGAGCCGGAGCTAGACACCATAGAAAAGCGCAGGCGGGTTGGTCAGGACCGTACGGATAAGAAAAGCCACGGAAGTGAGCTTGTCTCACTGCAGTGGCTTTTCTTATCTCGCTAGGTCCTACCCGCCGGAGCTAGACATTAGAAAAGCGCAGGCGGGTTGAAGGAAATGAGGAAGTTCGACTAAGAACGTCACATCCTGTGACAACATCGAACGACCCCACGTCCTGTGGGGCCGGAGAAGCAAACTGCCGGAAGTGGCGATTAGCCACTGCAGGTAGTTTGCTTATCTCGCTAGCCTTTACCTGCCGGAGCTAGACATTAGAAAAGCCCAAGCGGTTTGGACAAAAGGAAAACATTAAGAAATAAAAAAGCCAAGTACAAAAGGATGTACTTGGCTTTACATTATTCTTTTTTAGGTTCCTGTAATGATTTAGGTTCCTCTTCATCTTCTAGCAATTCTTTTGTAGACTGTTTAAATTCAGCTAATGTCTTCCCAAACGCTGCACCGATCTCCGGTAACTTTTTGGGGCCGAATAAAATGAGCGACAATACTAAGATGAGCACTAAACCAGGGATTCCGATTTGAGGAAGCATAGGGCTTCACTCCTTTTGTTTAGAAATTAAACGAGAGAACCACCATTTTTACGATATTTCTTAATCCCCTCAGCGGCACGATAGGCAAGTGCGCCTACTGTATCTGTTGGGTTTACTCCTCCATTATGAGCAAATGCTGAAGCTCCTACGACGAATAAATTCTCCGCATTCCAATGCTGCAAGTAGTTGTTTACAACAGAGCTATTTGGATCAGCCCCCATTATGGCACCACCCGTGTTGTGGGTGGTCTGATATGGCACAATGCTATAGTCTGTTAACTCTGGGTTTGGAACCGTCTTTGAGGCTCCCATTTTCTCAGATATTTCTGCAGCCTTTTTAGTAATGTACTTTTGCAGATTCTTATCTTGTTGGGTAAAATTATACGTCATACGTAATAAAGGTAGACCATAGGCATCTTTATAGGTTGGATCAAGATCTAAGAAGTTTTCCTTATAAGGTAAGGAAGCACCTTGAGAACCGATTGTGAGTGTGCGTGTATAATATTTAATCGAATTATTTTTAAACTCTTTCCCCCACCTCGGTGTATCAGGAGGTGTTGGATTATTTGCTATAGGTCTCTTACCTGTTTGCGTAATGGAAACGACTCCGCCATGAATGAAATCAAGATCAGAATGGTCAAAGTTATCCCCATAAAAATCGTTAATCGAAGTACCAAGGGCACCGGCACCCATAAAAGTGTTAAATTGCTCCTCTTCATAAAAACCGGTTGCACCAGGAAGAATCTGATAGCAATAGCTACGTCCCACAACACCTTTACCTGTCTTAGGATCATACTTCTTACCAATATTAGACATTAGCAAGAACTTAACATTATTCATCACGTAAGATGTTAGGGCCACAACCTCAGCAGGCTGGATAAATTCCTCTCCGCTTTGAACATCTACGTATTTCACTCCTGTTACTTTATTTCCATCGTAGATGATTTCTGTCACGTTAGAGTGATAGCGAATTTCATAATTCCCTGATTCTTTAGCGGCTGGAATAACAGAGATCACCGGATCAGACTTTGCTCCGTACTCACATCCAAAACGTTCACAGAAGGCACAGTATTGACACGCATTAATTTGCATACCATATTGGTTCTTGTACGGTTCAGATAAGTTAGCAGAAGGGATTCGATATGGCTTGTACCCCAAATCCTTTGTCGCTTTTGTAAACTTATCTAATGAACGAGTACTTTTCATTGGAGGGGTTGGATAAGGATTGCTTCGCTTTCCAGCCATAGGATTTTCCTCGCCTGAGATGCCACATGCTTTTTCAAATTGATCATAGTAGGGCTCTAACTCGTCATATGTAATGCCCCAGTCCTGAACAAAATAGCCATCTTTAATTTTCCCTTTTCCATACTTCTTCTCAGTCATAGATTTGATTTCAAAGTCATAAGGGAAAAAGCGATAGGTTTGTCCGTTCCAGTGCACACCAGCACCACCTAAATTCTCTCCTAATAAGAAGGAACCTAGTTGACGCATAGGTAGAGCGCGCTGCTTACGATTATTACGGAATGTAAGGGTCTCTTTAGATGTATCCTGCATTAGCTCATAGCGAAGCGCATAACGCAGTTCATCGTGACCATGCAAGTAATCTTCTGTTGACCTTTCTTTCCCTCTTTCAAGTCCTACTACCTTCATACCATCTTTCGCTAACTCTGCTGCTAAAATACCACCTGTCCAACCTACTCCTACCGTTACTACATCAACCTTTGGCAACGTCTTTGCCATATGATCTCCGCCTTTCTATTTATTCAACATAGAATGCAAGCTTTGCGGCTCTATATCTACAAACTTATCGCTCTCGATTTTACCGATATAAGACATTTGGGCACCTGGGAACTGCTTCATCTTCCAGCCTTCCATATTGCGGTTTCCACTATACATTGGATCTGCATAAACTCCTTCAATCGTTGCTGCTCGCATCATCTCAAAGAACTCCGCAGAAGTTGTACCACTTATCTTCACATCATCATTTTCAAAAGCCGTTAAGATCTTATCCTGTTCTTCTGCGCTTAACTCTTGGAAGCTCTTCTCATAATCAGATTGGGCCTTTTCTTTTAACTTCTTAATGCCCACACGGAAGATCTCCCCGCGGTTCATACGAGACTGATATCCTTGTGTAGGCTCGCCCTTGTAGAAAGGACCTTGCATGTATTCTTTAGTATTATTGCCCCAAGGACCTGCAAGTTGATGATCAATAAAGAATGGTACACCTAGCTTAATAGCCCCCGGACCATTTTCATCTTCTGGAAAAATCCGCTCACAGCTTGAAGCTAATACACGGAAGTCATCACGGTTCGTAAAGAACATAAAGGCATCATTGAATTGATCTTCACTTCCACCATTCGTTTGACTATTTTTGGTTTTAGGGTCATCCTCCATTACTTGCATAGTAATCAAACTAGCAATTAACCCTCCACCGACTACACCACCTGCTGCATAACCGCTTTTCTTTAAAAAGTCCCGGCGACTATATTTCTCTTGCTCGCTCATGTGTAGACCTCCCTTAAATGTTTTGTCTTCAGTATTCCTCTAGAAAATACTGTTATACTTTCCAAAACAAAAAAGATACTTAAAAAGTTTTAAGCATCAGTCAAAATATGTTAATATTTTCTATGTTATAGAAAGAAATAAAGATCGTTAGGGTTCAGGGGGAATTCATTTGAAAGCCATGATTGGACAAGATACAAAGCCAATAAAAGTTGGTATGATCGTCATTTTTGTAATTGGGAGCTTCTTCTTTCCACTCTTTCTTGTAATCTTCTTTCAAGATATCTTCTTCTTCTCAAGAGAGCACATTTACTTCCAGCCTTTATTCGCTGCCTATGCCTTTTTCTTTGCGGGATCCATGTTAATGGCTAGTACGGTCGTTTTAGATCTTCTCTACAATTCCAAACGAGAGAATAAAAATTTAAAACACCGACCGTGGATGTTTTTCATCGGTATACCTGTGGTTATTTTAACTTGTGCATTAGGAGTAAATAGTTACTTTTACTTTGATCCAGAAGGACTTCACTTCAATGAAGCTTTCACACTGGAGCGTCATGATATGGAGTGGGGGGATATAGAAGAGGTCATTAAGGTAACAACACGTGAGAACAATACCATTACATTAAAAGAACACGAGTTTATCGGAAAAGACGGAACGCGGTTTACGGTTCAGAATGATCGGGACTTCTTTGACTACCGTAATAAAATTTATGCCTATATAGAAGCAAATGACGTGCCAATGAGGACAATTTTTATTGAGCCAGAGGAGTAAATCAACAGTTTAACTCCTCTTCTGCCCATTTTTCCTTTTGGAAAGTCGCACGCTTCCCATCCTTTAACATTTCAAATACCACTAAACCGTTGCTCGGCTGTCCATCGGGATAACGCATTGGAATCGCATCAAACATAACAAAGTAAATGGAATAATATACAAATAGATTCCAAAACTTCTGTCCCTCTATAAGATCATAATAAATGAGTGCGTTTACGCCAATAGCGGCTAAAATATTAAAAATCATTGGGCCGGCATAGACCAGAATATAGTGAAAGCGTGTATTCTTTTCAAGGCGCTCGAACTGGCACCAGCTATAGAAGAAATAATATTTACGAAAGCATAATCGTCCGATTTGTAAAATCGGCTTTCCACAGCCGATATCTAACGTTTGGTTTTTCGCTTTAAACAAGACCGCGAAGAATAAGTGTCCGATCTCATGAATCATAGACACAATGGGCAATATAATAAAAATGGAAACCATTAAGTACAAGATATCGTATAATCCAAACAAGTTTAATGCCCCCTTCACGGAAAATAATCATGTGAATGGGATTCCTTTTTATCCAAGACATTAAACTAGGAACACTATCCTAAAATAGGAAATAAAAAGAAAAAGCTGTCCAGAGTTGGACAGCTTTTTCTAATAGATGACCCCGGCAGGATTCGAACCTGCGACACAAGGTTTAGGAAACCTATGCTCTATCCCCTGAGCTACGGAGCCATGAATTCCTTTCCCTATTATATAAAAAAAGAACGATTTTGGGAAGTCTCTGCACTCAGCTCAATACATGGTATACAACCAACTGGCACAACCTACATATGGAATCAATTTTAAAGAATATGACCGTTACTTACGTCCAGTGATTATGATAAAATGTAGTTTGTCTGTCTGAACGTATAGAGTAATACTGTTGGCGAAGGAGGAGGAGAGATGGGGAATACTCCCTTTATTGCAGTAGAAGGTCCAATTGGGGTAGGGAAAACATCCCTGGCACAAAAATTAGCCACCCAATTTGAATATACCTTATTAAAAGAAATTGTCGAGGAGAATCCGTTCTTAGGGAAATTCTATGACAACATTGAAGAATGGAGCTTCCAGACTGAGATGTTCTTCTTATGCAATCGATTTAAGCAGTTAGAAGATATCGAAACTTACTATTTAAATCAAAACCGACCTGTGATTTCTGATTACCATATTTCTAAGAATTTAATTTTCGCTGAACGTACACTAAAGGAAACACAATATAAAAAATATGTTCAAATATACGATATCCTCACAAAGGATATGCCTCGTCCGAATATGATTATTTACTTGCATGCCAGTCTAGATACACTCCTAGAACGTATAAGAATGCGCGGCCGTGAAGTAGAGCAAAATATCCAAGCGAGTTATTTAGAACAATTACTTCATGATTATGAATTATTTATGGAGAAATTCGAGCGTGAACATCCAGATATTCCTGTAATCCGTTTTAACGGAGACAACTTGGATTTTGTCAAACACCAGGATGATCTAGACTACATGATTCAAACAATCGAGAATCACTTTAAAAAAGGGGAAGTTATATAATGAATGCACGTAATCAATATGGCATTCCACATGATGCTGTCATTACGATCGCCGGCACTGTTGGTGTTGGTAAATCTACCATGACAAACGCTTTAGCCAGAGCTTTAAATTTCAGAACGTCATTTGAGAAAGTTGATACGAACCCTTATTTGGATAAGTTCTACAACGACTTCGAGCGTTGGAGCTTCCATTTACAGATTTACTTCTTAGCTGAACGTTTCAAAGAGCAGAAGAAGATTTTTGAGTATGGTGGCGGCTTTATCCAGGATCGTTCGATTTATGAAGACACTGGTATCTTCGCAAAAATGCACTACGAAAAAGGTACGATGAATGAAGTAGATTATAATACCTACACGAACCTATTTGATGCAATGGTTATGACACCATACTTCCCACATCCTGATCTTCTTATTTATTTAGAAGGATCATTTGATGATGTGGTAAGCCGCATCAAGGAACGCGGTCGCCCAATGGAACAACAAACACCAGTAGAGTACTGGGAAGAAATGTTTGGGCGTTATGAGAACTGGATTGATGACTTCAATGCATGCCCTGTCCTTCGTCTTAACATTGCCGATTACGACGTTGTAAATGATGAGAATTCCATTGAACCCATTTTAGAGAAGATTGGACATTTCATTCAACAATCCCGCAAGTGGCGCTCTCGCCAACTTACGTAAAAAAAGAGTGAGCTTTCCTTTTTAAAGGATCTGCTCACTTTTTTTATATCTTAATTTTGACTCACTATAATAAGCCATTAAAAAAACCTCAGTGATAACTCACTGAGGTTTGATCTATATCGTTAGTGATTTTTCAATCTCCAATTTTTACGCGCATAAAAAATGGCGGAGGAGGAGGGATTCGAACCCCCGCGGGGCGTTAACCCCCTGGCGGTTTTCAAGACCGCTCCCTTCAGCCAGACTTGGGTACTCCTCCGTAGCGACATTTAATAATATAACATTTAGTATTATTAAAGTCAATGATTTTCAACAATATCTTTTAAAATGTTGAAAACTGTTGGTTGCCTCTTACATCGGCTGAAAACAACCACAAAGAATATTGTATCTGAATTATATATAAAAAACAAGCCTTTTATTAATTTTTTTATAAAAAGCTAGTATGTTCACTGTAGTTTACCGTTGTCTCCGAGCAAGCCCAAGCTCTTATCAAACGTAACGGCCCCATAATCGCCCAATAAAAAAAGAGCTCGTGCAAGCGAGCTCTTTTTTTACTTCTTCATTTATTTGATTACATCTTTCCCACCCATATACGGACGAAGGACTTCTGGAACTACTACCGTTCCATCTTCTTGCTGGTAATTTTCTAAAATTGCAGCTACCGTACGTCCAAGGGCTAAACCAGATCCATTTAAGGTATGAACGAATTCAGGCTTCCCTTTCTGATCGCGTCGGAAGCGAATGCCCGCTCGACGAGCTTGGAAGTCTTCGAAGTTAGAGCAAGAAGAGATTTCACGATACGTATTGTAACTAGGCAGCCATACTTCAATGTCATATTTCTTAGCAGCTGTGAAGCCCAGATCACCTGTACACATATCCATGACACGGTAAGGTAGTTTTAACAGCTGAAGTACTTTCTCTGCGTGCCCTGTAAGCTGTTCAAGTGCGTCATAAGACTCTTCAGGTTTTACAAACTGCACAAGCTCTACTTTGTTAAACTGGTGCTGACGGATGAGTCCACGTGTATCGCGGCCAGCAGACCCTGCTTCTGAGCGGAAACAAGCACTGAATGCGACATATTTTCGTGGTAGGTCCTCTAGAGAAAGGATTTCTTCGCGATGGTAGTTTGTAACAGGTACCTCTGCTGTAGGTGCAAGGAAATAATCCCACTCTTCTACTTTAAAGGCGTCTTCTTCAAACTTAGGAAGCTGCCCTGTACCTGTCATACTTGTCCGGTTAATCATATAAGGAGGTAGCATTTCTTCATAACCATGCTCCTCTGCATGCAAGTCCATCATAAAACTCATTAGTGCACGTTCCAAGCGAGCCCCTAATTTCTTATAGAAAGTAAAACGACTCCCTGTTACCTTGGAAGCTCTCTCAAAGTCTAGAATATCTAAATGATCCGCTACATCCCAATGGGCTTTAGGATCAAACGTGAATTGAGGTAATTCTCCCCACTCACGAGCAACGATATTATCATCCTCATCACTTCCTACCGGTACGCTTTCATGAGGAATATTCGGGATCGAAAGAAGAAGAGTTTCAAGACGTTCTTCAACCTCTTTTAACTCTGTATCTAATTCTTTAATGCGATCTCCTACTTCACGCATTTCCGTAATTAAATGATCCGCATCTTTCTTTTCTTTTTTCAAAGCAGAAATATCTTTAGATACTTCGTTTCGTTTTGCTTTTAGTTCCTCTGTTTCGCGAATAAGCTCACGACGACGTTCATCCAATTCACCAAATGCGTCTAAATCGGATAAGTCTTCCCCACGATTTTGAAGCTTATCTTTTACTTCATCAAAATGATTACGTAAGTATTTTAAATCTAGCATTGTTGTTGCCTCCTCAATAATTTGTACATACAAAAAACTCTCGTCCTTAATCAATTGATTAGGGACGAGAGTTGTATATTCCCGCGATGCCACCCTTATTGAAGGTATCTACCTTCCGGCTCACTTTACAGTAACGATGCGTCAGCACCGGACATGCTTACTTAGATTCGGCATATCAGCTCGAGGATGGATTGGCAACGCACCTTCACTGGTTCTCACCGACCACCAGCTCTCTTAAGAAGTTAACGTTGTTACTAGTTCCTGTCATCACGTTTCATATAAATGTTGTTATGAAGAAGAATAGCGAATTTTTGACTAAGATGCAAGTGTTTTCTTGGATTCTTCCACCATTCTTACAAAATGTTCCGTTAAACGATGATCATCTGTTAATTCAGGATGAAAAGCACATGCAAGGTAATGCCGATCCTGAGCTGCAACGATTTTATCATTTTGCTTGGCAAGGACTTCAGATCCGTCCCCTACATCTACAATATAGGGTGCCCGGATGAATACGGCTTCATACCCTTCAGCAATCCCCTTAATATCCAGATGGGCTTCAAAGCTTTCCCTTTGGCGACCGAATGCATTTCGTTCTACTGTCATATTCATTAAGCCAAGATGCGGCTGATCTTGGCCCTGAATATCAGTAGCTAACAAAATTAAACCAGCACAAGTTCCAAAGATAGGTTTACCACTTTGCCCAAACTGTTTTAAAGGCTCAAGAAAATTGTACTTATCAATTAGACGACGCATGGTTGTACTTTCGCCCCCAGGCAAAATTAGGCCGTCAATATCGTTTAATTGTGATGTACGTTTAACAATAACCGCTTCAGCTCCGCTCGCTTCGATAGAGCGGACATGTTCACGAACTGCTCCTTGTAAACCTAAGACACCAATTAAAGTCATGATGTATTCCCCTTTTATTCATTACATACTACGGTCTTGCATACGATCAGAAGGTTGTAGAGTAGACATCTCCATACCCTTCATTGCCGTTCCAAGACCTTTAGATAGCTCTCCAATTAACTTGTAATCATCATAATGAGTTGTCGCTTCTACAATAGCACGAGCGAACTTCTCTGGATTATTGGATTTGAAGATCCCAGAACCAACAAAGACTCCATCTGCTCCAAGTTGCATCATTAATGCTGCATCAGCTGGTGTTGCAATACCACCTGCAGCGAAGTTTACAACAGGCAGACGCCCTTCTTCCTTAATTTGAATAAGGAGTTCATATGGGGCTCCGATGTTTTTAGCATAAGTCATTAATTCATCTTCATTCATGCCAACTACTTGACGAATTTGAGATTGTACTTCACGCATATGACGTACCGCTTCTACAATATTCCCTGTACCCGGTTCACCTTTTGTGCGAAGCATGGAAGCACCTTCGCCAATACGGCGTGTTGCTTCACCAAGGTCGCGACAACCACAAACAAATGGAACGGTATAATCATTTTTCTTAATATGATAGACCTCATCTGCTGGAGTAAGTACTTCACTTTCATCAATATAATCTACGCCCATTGATTCTAATACACGAGCTTCTACCACATGTCCAATACGTGCCTTAGCCATAACTGGAATGGATACAGCGTTCATAACTTCTTCTACAATCGTTGGGTCAGCCATGCGGGCTACGCCACCTGCTGCACGAATATCTGCCGGAACTCGCTCAAGCGCCATTACAGCAACCGCTCCAGCTTCCTCTGCAATTTTAGCTTGTTCCGCATTTACAACGTCCATAATGACGCCGCCTTTTTGCATTTCCGCCATACCTCTTTTTACTCGATCTGTACCTGTTCTTGACATGAATATTCCTCCTAGTCCAAATGTGCACATAGTATTTATAGGACAGCTTCTCCTAAAGATATTGTATACCAAACCACTCTAAAAACCTACATCATTACTAGGTTTAAAACCATCCTTTTACAGTATCTACAACACTCGTAAAGATATCAGCAAAGAAACCAGTAATAGCGCCAATCATAAGCATGAACCAGTTAGATTTCTCTACTTTTTCTTGTGTTACAAGATCAACGCTTTCTTTTTGCTCACCATCAGAGGTGATATATCCGAAATCTTTCTCACTATTGACTAGTTTTACAGAACCGACTTTTTGTCCCTTTTTAATCGGGGCAGTCAATTCTTTTTTGTCGTTCAGAACTGAGTCATCCAACTTGTATTCCACGTTGTATTGATCTTCCGTTCCTTTCTCAATCATAGTCGTGAGAGGGGCATTAGAAGCAATTTCAACTGTGTCTTGCTTCCCTTTTGTAACAGATAAAGTCTTTTGATCTTCTATCTGATATTCGTTAGGGTATAATTCTTTCTTTTCAAACTGGTTGAATCCATAATCTAGTAGTTTTCTCGTTTCTTCAAAACGAGCTTCCTTACTATCCGTTTTCATGACCACTGAAATCAAGCGCTGATCACTGCGCTCAGCTGTACCCGTGAAACAGAATCCAGCTAAGTCCGTCCAACCTGTTTTAAGTCCATCCATGCCTTCATATCCATATTGTGATAAATAACCCGGCATATTTGGCAACATCCAGTTCCAATTCTGAATTTCCTGACCATCAAATTCTGTGGTCGTCATACTGGATATATCCAGAGCTTCTGGGTAATCATTAATTAAACGGTAGGCAAGTAATGCTGCTGAACGAGCAGACATTAAGTTATCTTCGTCAGCGCCAGTTCCTTCCGGGACATTATTACCTAAATCAGAATTAGCCAGCCCTGTCGCATTGACAAACTTTGCATCAGGGAGACCCATCTGGTCTGCTTTTTCATTCATCATCTTAACGAAATCGCCTTCTGAACCTGCAACAAGTTCAGCTAATGCAATAGCTGTAGCATTATCTGAGTTAATAGCCATCGCTTCATAAAGTTCTCGAACCGTGTAGTCTTGATTTTGCTTCAATCCAACTCCAGAGAAAGCTGGATCTGCAGAAATGCTATAAGGGTAGTCTGTAATTTGGGTCGTCGTGTCCCAACTAATTTTCCCTTCATTAATGGCTTCAAGTACTAAGTATTCGGTCATCATCTTTGTCATACTAGCGGGTGGCAATGCTACATCTGCATCTTTCTCAAATAGAATTTTACCAGTTTCTGCGTCTACTAGAATGGCAGTTTTAGCTTGCACATCTACCGCTGCTGAAGTTGTAATCGGTTTCGTCAGCATGGAAGTAAATGTTACAAGTACCATTATTAACAATAGAAAAGGTACTTTTAATCTAGTTTTCAACGTCCTTCAACCTCCAAAAAGATAGTATACATATGACGTTATTTTATCATAGGACGACTTAATAGAGAAACAGACTTTCCACCCGTTATGACGGAACTGAGCCGTATATACCTCATTTTAAGTTGATCCTGGTCGTATGTAGAACCTTATAGTTGTATGTTTAGTTGTTTCCTCCATAAAAGACAGAGCTCAGAATATGACAAACTGAGCTCTGATCCAATGAATGTTTAATTTTAAAAAAAGAAGGTATTAAATAGAGTAGTTCGGTGCTTCTTTCGTAATTTGTACATCATGTGGATGGCTTTCACGTAAACCGGCATTGGTAATACGAGTAAAGCGAGATTCGTTACGGAAAATGGTTAAGTCAGAAGCGCCACAATATCCCATGCTAGAACGTAGACCACCAATCAGTTGGTGTACCGTATCAGCTAGAGGCCCTTTATAAGGTACGCGCCCTTCAATTCCCTCTGGAACCAATTTATTTGCTTCTGAAGACTCTTGGAAGTAGCGATCTTTAGATCCTGACTTCATCGCACTTACAGAGCCCATTCCACGATATACTTTAAAGCGTCTTCCTTGGAAGATCTCTGTTTCACCTGGACTTTCAGATACACCAGCAAACATACTTCCAATCATAACGGCATGGGCACCGGCTGCAAGAGCTTTGGCAATATCTCCTGAGTACTTAATTCCCCCATCAGCAATAACTGGAATGCCGTGCTGTTTGGCTTCTAAAGCACATTCGTAGACGGCTGAGATCTGCGGGATCCCGACTCCAGCTACAACACGGGTTGTACAAATAGAACCAGGTCCAATTCCTACTTTAATAATATTCGCCCCTGCTTCAATTAATTCGCGGGTTGCTTCTTGTGTACCGACATTACCCGCCATAATATTTAGGTGTGGGTAAAGCTTACGAACAGACGCTACTTGGTCAATTACACCTTGTGAATGACCATGAGCTGTATCGATTACGATAACATCAACTCCTGCATCAACAAGCTTTTGAATACGTGTGTCAGCATCAGCTGTTACGCCTACAGCCGCACCTGCTAGAAGTCGTCCAAATTCATCTTTAGCTGAATTTGGGAATTCAATGACTTTTTCAATATCTTTGATTGTAATCAAGCCTTTTAAAACCCGGTTATCATCTACTAGTGGAAGTTTTTCAATCTTGTAGGTTTGAAGGATCTTTCCTGCTTCTTCAAGCGTTGTTCCAACAGGAGCTGTAACGAGATTTTCGCTTGTCATAACTTCAGAGATCTTAATAGAATAGTCTTGAATAAAACGAAGGTCACGATTTGTAATAATACCAGTTAACTGTTGGTCTTGTTCGTTATTCACGATTGGTACGCCTGAAATACGATATTTCCCCATTAGATATTCAGCATCATACACCTGATGTTCTGGCGTTAAGAAGAAAGGATTTGAAATGACGCCACTTTCACTTCGCTTCACACGGTCCACTTGCTCTGCCTGCTCCTCAATGGACATATTCTTATGAATAATACCAATGCCGCCTTGGCGAGCCATTCCAATTGCCATTTCTGCCTCTGTCACCGTATCCATCCCTGCACTAATCAGCGGAATATTCAGTTTCAAACTAGAGCTTAATTCAGTTTTTACTTCTACATTCCTTGGTAATATGTCTGATTTCCCCGGGATTAAGAGTACATCATCAAATGTTAAACTTTCTTTAGCGAACTTATCTTCACGCATTTCATTACCCTCCTGACACGTATTCATGTTTTCTTGTGATTTAGGACAAACTAAACCTATAAGTTGTTATATTGTAGATTACAATACGTTATTAAAAAGGGTTTTTCAACTGTTTTTAAGGAAGTGGGGCCTCTATTATGAATATCCGAAATATTCTGTCCATTTATACAAATCTTCAATCTGCTCCTTTCGCCCAAAGTTACTTACAACAATGTTATGCCCCCATTGATGTAGATGCTGAACGAAAGAGTTATGATAACACCTATCGGTTAATCTATTATTTAGAACATGGCCAAACTTTTTATAAGCAAGGAGAGGAGTCTCCATTATCGATTCAACCTATTCTATACTTTTATGGAATGGCACAGTTTATTAAAGCTGCGCTCTTAACCGTACGTCCAGATTATCCTGAGTCAACGAGTGTTTTAGCTCACGGGGTAACAAGTCGCAAACGAAAAAAGCAAAATTATTCTTTTCTTCAAGACGAAGTGAAAGTTCAACACAAAGGACTCTTTTCTTATGTCGCCGAGCATATGTTTCACATGGAACAATCTTCTAAAGAAAAGTTTACAATGAGTGAATTACTCTCAAGGATTCCAGAAATGGGTGAGGTGTATCGTTTCCAAAACCACCCCAAAAAAGGATACTTTATTGGAAGTATGGGAGCAGATACGCTCACTTTCCCCCTTTCTATCCTTGATGATTACCACTGGTCTGAGAATTACTTCAAACAACATATTCCATCTATTATTACTGAAGGAAACCATGTCAGTATAGAAAATAACTCAATAAATGTATCTCTGAAATCACCCTTCCGTACACTTCACCACCCTTATATTTACGTCAATCAAGAGGATGATCGTTTATTTATATCTAACCATCGTTCATTACAGTATCCTTTTCCTGAACTCCTGTCTCACTATTTGGTTTTGTATAATTTAAGCATGCTTTCCCGCTATGAGACTGAGTGGTGGGGAGATATTCTTCATTCCTACACAAGTGAGGACTTGGTGTATATTCGTACGTTTCTAGAAATAACAAAGACAAAGATTCCATGGCTAATAGCCGACTTTCTTCACTCTCACCTATAAAAACGTCCCCCTTACTTCTAAGGAGGACGTTTGTCAGGAGATAATTTCTTCGATATAAATTTCCCGGTGGAATTTAAGATGAATAATCTCATCGTTGTGCTGTAGTCGAATCATAGGTCTTGTTGGATATTTGGATTCAATAAAAACGATCTCTGCTAATTGGTTATTTGTTAAGCGTATCTTCATCCCTGAAGATAGGCTAGTCATACTCTGAACGAGTGTTTGAGTAATAGTAGGATCAAACTTCCCAAATTGTTGATGTAGAAGTTCTTCTAATACCTTAAAAGGAGACTGTTTAGATCGGTAGACCCTTTCTGAAGTCATTGCATGATAGAGATCACTCACAGCAATTATTTTCCCATATGTATGCAATTTATCCTGCGAGATACCTAATGGATACCCACTTCCATCAAGGCGCTCATGATGTTGCAGCACAGCGAGACGAACTTCATTTTTTAAAGCCGGAATGTTTTCGACCATTCTATAAGAATAAGTCGGGTGCTTTTTAATTTCTTCGTATTCGTAAGAAGTTAGTGATCCCCTCTTTGATAAAAGCCCTTCATCAATTTTCGCCATTCCACAATCACTTAAGAAACCTGCAATCCCAACTTGAATGACCTCTCCTTTAGAATAGTTCAGCTGATCTGCTATTATGGCTGACAATAGGGCAACAGCAATGCCGTGATGATAAAAGTAATCATCTTTACTCGTGAAATGATGCAAAGAGTAAATTTCATTTTTATGCTTTGGCGCTTGTTCAATTAAAGGGACAATTACTTCCCTAACACCAGGCATATTAATAGCAAATCCAGCTTTCCACTGGTGAAACATCTTCTTATAGGCCTGAACGGCCTGGAGATATTGTTCTGTAAACGGAGGTTGCTCTGTTTCGTGAACAGCCGATATTTCTTGTGGCTGATTATTACTTTTTTCAGGTAAAAAAGAACTTCCGTTTGAAAGTTTTTGTCCAACTTCCACTTCATCTACTAAGAACTTGTGCAGGACCGTAATGTGAACAGGCTTAATCACTGTATTCTTTGTCACAATTGGACGATTTGTTTTCCCCATAACATCTCTCATTACAATACAACCAGGAATTAACTGGTCAGGGTGCACACGCATGTTTTTCCCCCTCCACTATAACCATTTCCACTAAATTGGAACTCATTTTGTGTAAAAAAAAGGAGATGTATGTACATCTCCTTTTTTAGTTACTCATCTTCTGATGTTGAGTCTTCTTCGATGATTGTTTCTTGCTCTGTAGAAATGCCTTCAATAGCTTGTTCACTTGCTTCTTCTAACGTTTCTTCTTCTTGTTCTTCAGTTTGAATACGAGCCACCGTTGCTACTTCTTCGCCTTCTTGAAGACGAATTAAACGTACGCCCTGTGTGTTACGTCCGGTTTGAGAGATGCTCTCTACACCCATTCTAATAAGCACACCAGCTGCTGTAATAATCATAACATCTTCTTCACCTGTAACAGCTTTTACAGCGACAACGTCACCATTCTTCTCAGTAATATTACAAGTACGAATTCCTTTACCACCACGCCCTGTAATACGGTACTCATCGGCTGGTGTTCGTTTACCGAACCCTTTAGTCGTAACGTTTAGAACTTGAAGGCCATCTTCAATAATCTCCATAGAGACAACTTCATCTTCATCTCGTAATGAAATTCCTTTCACCCCAGCTGCTGTACGTCCCATTGTACGTACATCTTCTTCTGGGAATCGGATCAGATAACCGCCTTTTGTACCAATCATAATATGCTTATGACCATCTGTAAGACGGACTGAGATTAATTCATCATCTTCACGGAGGTTCAGCGCAATAAGTCCACCACGGCGAATATTAGCAAAGGCAGATAACGTAGTACGTTTAGAAATACCATGCTTCGTTGTGAAGAATAAATACCAGTCATCAGCAAATTCTTCTACAGAAATTACAGCATTAATCCACTCATCTTTCTCAATTTCTAACATATTAATGATTGGAATTCCTTTTGCTGTTCTGCTGAACTCAGGTACCTCATACCCTTTAGCCCGGTAAACCTTCCCTTTGTTTGAGAAGAATAAAAGAGTGTTATGAGTGGATGTTGATAGTAAGTGTTCTACGAAATCATTTTCGTTGGTTCCCATACTTTGAACACCGCGTCCTCCTCTTCGTTGTGAGCGGTATGTGGTCGCAGGGAGACGTTTGATATAACCCTGGTGAGTAACCGTTACAATCACCGTCTCTTCAGGAATCAGATCCTCATCCTCGATAAAGTCTGTTCCACCAGCTATGATTTCTGTTCGTCGCTCGTCAGAGAATCGTTCTTTTACTTCTGTTAATTCTTCTCTTATAATCTCAAGAACTTTTTCGTCATCAGCTAGAATAGCCTTTAGTTCTGCAATCAACTGAACAAGTTCTTCATATTCTTTTTCAATTTTATCGCGTTCTAACCCAGTTAAACGTTGTAAACGCATGTCTAGAATCGCTTGAGCTTGCTTCTCTGAGAGCTCGAAATTCGTCATAAGGTTCTCACGAGCAATGTCAGTCGTTTCAGATTCGCGAATTAAAGCAATAATCTCATCAATATGATCCAACGCAATTCGTAAACCTTCTAGAATATGTGCGCGAGCTTCCGCTTTACGAAGCTCATATTCTGTACGACGTCTGATGACAACCTTCTGGTGTTCTAAATAATGTTCTAAACATTGCTTTAGATTTAATACTTTCGGTTGCCCATCTACTAGTGCAAGCATATTAATCCCGAAGGATGTTTGAAGAGCTGTTTGCTTATAGAGGTTATTTAAAACAACGTTTGGATTTACATCTTTACGAAGTTCAATAACAACGCGCATTCCTTCACGGTCTGACTCATCACGTAAGTCCGTAATTCCATCAATCTTCTTATCACGAACAAGTTCGGCTACTTTCTCGACAAGCTTAGCCTTATTCACTTGGAATGGTAGTTCTGAAACCAAAAGACGGGACTTCCCGTTCTTCATTTCTTCAATATCTACTTTTGCACGAATGGTAATAGACCCTTTTCCTGTTTCATAGGCTTTGCGAATACCACTTCGCCCTAAAATTTGACCAGAGGTCGGAAAGTCCGGTCCATATATATAATCAGTCATTAGTTCATCAATAGTAATCTCACTATTATGACTGACTGCTAAAACGCCATCAATGACTTCCCCTAAATGGTGTGGAGGAATGTTAGTAGCCATTCCCACCGCAATACCACTTGCTCCATTCACAAGTAAGTTAGGGAAACGGGCAGGAAGAACAATAGGTTCTTTCTCTGTCCCATCATAGTTATCCGCATAATCAATGGTATCTTTGTTGATGTCACGCAGGAGTTCCATTGAGATCTTGGACATTCTTGCTTCTGTATAACGCATTGCTGCGGCAGCATCACCGTCTACAGAACCAAAGTTTCCGTGGCCATCTACCAGCATCGCGCGGTAGTTAAAATCTTGTGCCATACGTACCATAGAATCATACACAGCAGAGTCACCATGAGGGTGATACTTACCAATAACATCCCCTACAATACGTGCTGATTTCTTATAGGCCTTATCTGAGTGCATACCTAAATCATGCATCGCATATAGAATACGGCGGTGCACAGGCTTTAATCCATCTCTTACGTCTGGTAAAGCACGGGACACAATAACACTCATGGCATAATCCATAAAGGATGTACGCATCTCTTGGCTAATATTGATTTCTTTTACGTTTGGGCGTTGTTCATCCGCCATCGTGATACCTCCTATTCAATAAGGAAAAGAGAGCTCTACAGCCTCTAAAGTTCATTCATCTGTTCTCATTTCTCTTGCTTCAAGCTTACAAGCCGAACCACCATAAGAGGGTTCGGCTTGTGTAAGTCCATGAAGCATTTCTTTATCTTAAACGTCTAAATTCTTAACATACTGGGCATTATCTTGAATAAAGTTACGACGAGGCTCTACTTTATCTCCCATTAAGATCTCAAACACTTCATCTGCTTCCATAGCATCCTGGAGACTAACTTGAAGCATTGTACGCGTTTCAGGATCCATTGTAGTCTCCCAAAGCTGCTCTGAGTTCATTTCTCCAAGACCCTTATAACGCTGCAAGCTAGGCTTAGGCTGCTTAGACAGCTGGGCTAGAGTAGCTTCCATTTCTTTATCGTTAAAGGCGTATTGAATAGCTTTCCCCTGTTGAATTTTATAAAGAGGTGGCTGGGCGATATAAATATAGCCATATTCAAGTAGCGGACGCATATAACGATAGAAGAATGTTAAGAGCAATGTTCGAATGTGCGCTCCATCGACATCCGCATCCGTCATAATGACAATTTTGTGGTACCTTGCCTTTGTAATATCAAATTCTTCTCCAATACCCGTTCCAAGCGCTGTAATAATAGAGCGAACTTCATTATTGGATAGGATCTTATCTAAACGGGCCTTCTCAACGTTAATAATCTTACCTCTTAAAGGAAGAATAGCCTGGAAATGGCGATCTCGTCCTTGCTTAGCAGATCCACCTGCTGAATCTCCCTCTACCACATACAACTCACTGATCTTAGCATCTTTAGAAGAACAGTCAGCCAACTTACCTGGTAGGTTAGAGATTTCTAACGCACTCTTACGGCGCGTTAACTCACGTGCTTTCTTAGCAGCAGATCGTGCTCTAGAAGCCATAAGCCCCTTTTCGACGATCATCTTCGCTGAGTCAGGGTTTTCAAATAAAAACTTAGAGAAATACTCATTAAAGATATTATCCGTGACAGTACGGGCTTCACTATTTCCTAGTTTTGTTTTGGTTTGTCCCTCAAATTGAGGATCTGGGTGCTTAATGGAAATGATTGCTGTAAGCCCTTCGCGTACATCATCACCTGTTAGATTCGGGTCTGTTTCCTTAAACATTTGGTTCCGACGGGCATAATCATTAATAGCTCTTGTTAAAGCTGTTTTAAATCCGGATTCGTGTGTTCCGCCCTCATAGGTATTGATGTTATTTGCGAAAGAATAGATGTTACTTACAAAGCCATCATTGTACTGTAAAGCAATTTCCACACTGATGTCTTCACTTTCATTCTCAACATAGAAAGGCTCATGCAGTCCTTCACGAGTACGGTTTAAATGCTCTACATAAGAAACAATACCACCCTCGTAAAGAAAATCTTTTGCCCCTTGTTCTTCATTACGCTCATCATTAATCGTAATGCGAATCCCTTTATTTAAAAACGCTAACTCACGAAGTCGGTTAGCTAATGTATCAAAATTATACTCTCTTGTTTCGTTGAAAATCTCAGGATCTGGGGTGAAGTGAATACGTGTACCCGTTACATCCGTTTCTCCAATTACCTTCAGATCTTCTTGAGGAACACCTCTATGATACTCTTGGTAATGAATTTTACCATCCAGGTGTACATATACTTCTAAACTGCTCGATAAGGCGTTTACCACGGAAGCTCCAACACCATGGAGACCACCTGATACCTTATAGCCGCCGCCACCGAACTTACCACCAGCGTGCAGTACCGTTAGAATAACCTCAACAGCAGGACGGTTTGCCTTTTTATGCATACCTACAGGAATCCCGCGTCCGTTATCTGTTACGGTAATGCTATTGTCCTTCTCAATTGTTACAGTGATGTGATCGCAATAGCCTGCTAGTGCTTCATCGATACTATTATCAACAATTTCCCAAACAAGGTGATGAAGTCCCTTTTCGTTTGTTGAACCAATGTACATTCCTGGACGTTTCCGCACCGCTTCTAAACCTTCAAGCACCTGAATTTGACTCTCATCATATGCCTGTTGATTTGGTAGATTTTCTTCCCTCATCAGTCATTCACCTACATTTCTTTCCCTAGGTTATATTCTTTCGTTCTCCTGAATCATTCTGCAAAGTCTTCGATTTTGTTCAATGTTGAAGTCATGTTGGCACGTTTTTTAAGAGTAAAGACAGAAAGTGGACTGAAGTATATATAGTCTCTCGTTATAACAATTGACTTTGCCTCCGCATTTGGAGATTCAAAGACTCTTTGGTTCAATCGCTGATTTTGAATCATTTCCTCTACGATTGAAGATGAGCTTAGCAATTCAAAGTCAATAATCGAAATAACGTCTCCTGATTCAATAACATGATCTTCCCCAATATGAATAAACAAACTTCCACCTCAATTCGCCCTGGTTACGCTACCTTCCTGAACGTAGAAAACATCCGCCTTTTTAAGTGTTTCGTGCTCAATGCCGTCTACACTTGTCGTAGAAACAAACGTTTGAACCTTTCCCTGAATGGTATGCAATAGATGGGATTGTCTATAATCATCTAATTCACTTAATACATCATCTAAAAGCAAGATCGGATACTCACCAACCTCACTATGAATTAACTCAATTTCAGCTAGTTTCAGTGATAAAGCCGTCGTACGTTGCTGACCTTGAGAGCCATAGGTTTGTACGTCTTTTCCATTCACATAGAAAATTAAATCATCACGATGTGGACCAATTAAAGTAGTTCCACGTTCTAATTCACGTTTTTCTATTTCTTGAAATTTTTCTTGAAATACCCTTACAAGCATAGACAAATCCATATCTTTTGATACGTCAGCTGTAGGATTATAAGCAATTTCAAGTTTTTCCAGTTGGCGGCTAATTCCTTCGTGTATTGGCAAGGCCCAGTCTCTAAGTAGCCCCAGAAACTTAAATCTTCTCTGAACAATTGTTGCAGCATGCTCAATAAGTTGGTCAGTTAATATTCGCAACATCGTTAAATCAGGATTTTGTTTACGCTGGTACTCTTTTAATAAATGATTTCGTTGCTTTAAGATTTTTTGGTACTGTCCCAAATGATAAATATAAGCAGGCTGAATTTGTCCAATCTCCATATCTATAAAACGACGACGAACCTGAGGATTCCCCTTTACCAGGTTTAGATCTTCAGGTGCAAACATGACAATATTTAATGCGCCTATATAGTCGCTTAAACGTTTCTGCTCAAGATGGTTAAGCTTTGCCTTCTTACCCTTTGTTGACGTTACAATTTCTAATGGGAAATGGCGTTTTCGCTTAAACACACTCCCTTTAATTTTAGCATACTCTTGGTCCCACATGATAAGTTCTTTATCACGGGGAGTTCGATGGGATTTTGCAAAAGCTAAAACGTAAATAGCTTCCATAAGGTTAGTTTTTCCTTGAGCATTCTCTCCAATAATAACGTTTACCTTATCATCAAACGTTATATCTAACTGCTCATAATTACGATAGTGTTTTAATGTTAGTTGTTCTAAATGCATAGGGAGTCCCCTTCAACTTAATTGGGAAATTAAGATTCTGATACAACCTTAAAGGTACCTACACCTTCAACCTCTACAAGATCTCCAATAGATAGTTTCTTACCACGACGATTCTCTGGCTCACCATTTACAAAAACTGGGTATTCGGATAAAAACCATTTAGCCATACCTCCAGTTTCAATAACATTGGCAATTTGTAAAAATTTACCTAAAGGAATCATATCAGTTTCTATTTCAATAGCTTCATACATTATTTTTTCACCCTAATTCCAGACTTGACCTTCTACCTATTTTACTAAAGATTTGTCCATAAGAAAAGCAAGGGATGTCATCCCTTGCTTTTTATTTGCTAAATGGAGAAATTAATACGTTCGAACAGGTAAAATAAGCTGTAAAATTTGATCATTCTCATTTGGTCGAATTAAGAATGGACGCATAGCACCAGTAAACTGGATGTTTACTTTTTCACAGTCGACAACTTTAAGTGCATCCATCATATATTTCGCGCTAAAGGAAATTTTTAAATCTTCCCCTTCTAACGATTCCGCTGTTACTTCTTCTACAACATTCCCTACTTCAGGGGAATTACTTGTAATCTCCACACGGTTGTTTTCTTTTGTGGTTAATTTGACCACACTATTGCGATTTTCTTTTGCCAACAGAGATGCACGATCAATAGACTGAAGCAATTCTTTGGTATCAATGAACACCGTTGTTTTGACTTCATCAGGAATAAGTCTTGATGTTTCTGGATAATTCCCGTCTAGCAAGCGTGATAAAAAGTACAAGTGCTTTGTACGGAATAAAATTTGATTTTCTGTAACGCTGATTTCAATGGTTTCTTGAGAATCATCAAGAATTTTGTTGAGTTCTGTCAGGCTTTTTCCAGGGATAACAACATTCTCAAATGATAAAGGTTGAACGTTGTCACCCATTGGAATCTTTCTAGAAGCAAGACGATGACTATCCGTTGCAATAAAGTATAAATCATCGTTTTCCACTTTCATGTTTACACCTGTCAAGATAGGGCGTGTTTCTGAGGTGGACACCGCAAAGACCGTTTGTCGAATTAAGTCTTTTAGTAAATCAATCGGAACTTCAAAACTTTGGTTGGTTTGAATTTGCGGCAAGTGCGGGTATTCTTCAGCGTCTTGGCCATTTAAATGGAATTCTGCACTACCAGAACGAATATTTACGTTGAAGTGATCATCAACCTCGATTTCTACCGTTTGTTGAGGTAACTTGCGAACAATATCCGGGAAGTATTTAGCTTGCAATACAATACTGCCTGGTTCGATGTTCTCAACCAAAACAATCCCATCTTCTTCAACAGGGATAAAGGATTCAATAGTGACATCAGAATCACTACCTGTAAGTTTTACCCCGTATTCTGTAGCTTCTACTTTCATTCCGGTAAGAATAGGAATAGTCGTTCTAGAAGATATAGCTTTCATAACATCTTGAACGCTGTTCATTAATTGATCGCGTTGAATTGTAAATCTCATGAATCGAATCCTCCTAAATGGATCTTCTTTAATTATATTTATTTATAAAAAAGGTCGTAGTAGTCGTAAGGGCTGTGAATATGTGCATAAGTGGTTTCATCGCTATAACTGTCAGGTTTTCCACATGTGGATAGACTGTGAGTAATTTTTGGAATAACTTTAATGGATATCCACAGACGACATTTACGATTTAAGTGTTTCTTTTAGATCATCTAAGTCTTTTTGTAACTGCTGATCTTGGCTAAGCATCTTTGAAATTTTTTCATGAGCATGGATGACGGTAGTGTGATCGCGTCCTCCAAACTCCTCTCCTATCTTCGGAAGAGAGTAATCCGTCATTTCCCTTGATAGGTACATAGCGATTTGCCTTGGATAAGCAATGGTTTTGGTTCGTTTTTTCGCAGCGAAATCGTCAAGTTTAATATTATATTTTTCAGCTACAACTTCTTGTATAGCTTGAATGGTAATGACTTTAGGCTTGGAGCTTGGAATAATATCCTTTAATGCTTCAGCTGCTAATGAAGCATCAATATCTCTATTAATCAGAGATGAGTAAGCTACAACTCTAATAAGTGCGCCTTCTAGTTCGCGAATGTTGGTGTCGATTTGATTGGCAATATAAAGCATAACCTCATTCGGAATATCTAGACCTTCTGCTTTAGCTTTTTTGCGCAAGATGGCAATACGTGTCTCAAGATCAGGTGGGGTTATATCCGTAATGAGTCCCCATTCAAATCGAGAACGCAAGCGGTCTTCTAAAGTAGGAATTTCTTTAGGTGGTCGATCACTTGAAATGACAATCTGTTTATTCTCTTCGTGAAGTGTATTAAAGGTGTGGAAAAATTCTTCTTGGGTTTGTTCTTTTCCCGCAAGGAATTGAATATCATCAATTAATAGCACGTCTACATTGCGGTATTTGTTGCGGAAATTAACGGCTTTGTTGTCTCTGATGGAATTGATAAATTCATTTGTAAATTTCTCTGAAGAAAGATAAACCACTTTAGCAGATGGATTATGATCAAGAACATAATGGCCAATTGCATGCATGAGGTGTGTTTTCCCTAACCCAACACCCCCGTATATAAATAAAGGATTGTATGCTTTTGCAGGTGCTTCAGCTACAGCGAGTGAGGCTGCGTGAGCAAAACGGTTTCCTGATCCAATGACAAATGTATCAAACGTATACTTAGAATTTAGCATGCTTTGAGGCGATTCCTCTTGCTCATTTTGTTCCATATTCTGAACCTGTTTCATGGCTGGTTTCACTTCGTCAGGAGTTACATCTTTTGCTTCAGGAATAATAAATTTTGTTTGAAGCTTTGCTCCTGTTACTTCAAATAAAGCATCAGAGATTAACTTAGAATAACGGCTTTCAAGCCAATCCCTAGCAAATTCATTGGGCGCTACGATAATGAGCGTATCATCTTTAAGAGAATCTGCTTTTGTGCTCTTTAGCCAGGTTTCAAAGCTTGGTTTGCTGATTTTTTCTTCTATCTTTTTAAGTGTGTTGTCCCAAAGCTCATTGATATTTTCCAACAAATTTCACCCCTTTCGAGCAATCATGTAATAAAGAATGGTTTATGAAACAAAAAACCTCACGTATCTAAACCTTTCTTTCTAAATAAACCAGAAGAAAGGAGATCCGGAGGTGGGTTGTACAACTTTTGTGCAATCTTAAGGACTTATAATGCTGTGGAAGCAAAACTGTTACTATAACAGCTTGCAGTTCACTTATAAGCACAATCCACAATATTGTTGATAAGTACATGCACACCACTGTGAATAGATGTCCACACTTTATCCACAACCTGTGGAAAAGAATTATTGGCGTGTTTAATTATTCATTACTAAAACACAAATATAATACCAAATAAATCCCTCTGTTGCAATGGTTTTCGGTTACTTATCCACATTATCTACTGCTTGTAGACATTTTTTATCCACAACACTATATTTTGTGATTATCTTGTCGATAATTGATGTGGATAGTCGAAATGGGGTTAAAAAGTTATGCACAGACGAAGTGTACAGAAAAAAGATGACCTGTTAAACCATTTTTATAACTTCTTTTCATAAATCGTTGGATCCTCTAAAAATAGATTTAGTAACATGGATCTTTCATAGATCTGACTAAAGGTTTATACTTACATTTGGACAAACTAGGAACTAAACGAGTGATGTTGATAAAGAATTTGGGAACGCGTCTGTCTTTTAGAAAGTTTGGAACAGTACAGCGGCCATATTTGAAATGAAAAATGGAGAGTTGAAGAAGGACTTTAATAAAAAATTTGAGGAGTCTGGAAAGCTGTTAAAGGTGGCACAGCACGCTTATGGTTCACAAGGATGCGTTGCTTTCAGCTGTTGATTTAAAAAGAAAGTTGACTTTTTATACCTATTCTTCTTATAATGAATTGGACTGTCTTTTTAGTTTTTGATTTTATTTAATCCTCAGGGAGGTGTCTATACAATGAAACGTACATTTCAACCAAATAACCGTAAACGTAAAAAAGTGCACGGCTTCCGTAATCGTATGAGTTCTGCTAACGGACGTAAAGTACTAGCGCGCCGTCGTCGCAAAGGTAGAAAAACATTATCTGCATAGGCCACTGAACATATGTCAGTGGTCTTTTTTCTAGTTTGAACGTAAATAAAACGTATTCCTCAACATGCCTATTCAATGGCGCTGATCTGATATTTCTTTAAGAAAATGCTGTTTCGTATGATATAACTTTTTTCTGTAGGGGATATGCTGTAAGCAGGGGGAATACGTTTTTTATGTTGAGATGGCAATAGGGGAGGACAGAACGTTCAATTACGATTCTGTCGTTTGTAACTACTGGGTTATTCTTGACGATGAACCTTTCGTGCTTCCTCAAAGCACTATGCTTTCTTTAGAGTGAGGATGAAAATATGAAGAAACAATATCGGATCAAAAAAAATGAAGAATTTCAATATGTATTTAGGAATGGTTCTTCATTCGCTAACAGACAACTGGTACTTTACTACGTAAAAAAAGAGGAACAACCTCACTTTCGGATTGGCCTATCAGTAAGCAAGAAGATTGGAAACGCGGTCATGAGAAATCAGATTAAGCGTTACTTGAGACAAGCCTTTCTTGAACTTGAGCCACGAATGAAACAGAATTACGATGTAGTTGTCATTGCTAGAAAACCCACCAATCAAATGGATTTTCACGAAATCAAGAAAAGTTTGTCTCACGTTTTAAAGAAAACAAATCTGTTAGCAAAATCGCTAAAAGCTTAAGATTTTATATAGAAGCCAGCCAGTGACTAATGATAGAATACATGTATTACTGGAATAATACCGTTTGGGATAATAAGGAGGAAGAAAAGTTGCGAAAGAAGGTCCTTTTTTTATTAACGCTGACAGGACTTCTTGTTGTGCTATCAGGTTGTACGCAAATTGACCAAAACATTACATCTGAAAGTACAGGATTTTGGAACGAGTATTTTGTATATCCACTGTCGTTGTTAATTAAGTATTTCGCAGGCTTGTTTAGTGAGAGCTATGGTTTATCTATTATCGTAGTTACGCTGATTATTCGTTTAATTCTTTTACCATTAAACGTTAAACAGCTAAAGAGCTCAAAAGCTATGCAGGAAATACAACCACAATTACAAGAGCTAAGACAAAAACATAGCTCAAAAGATCAAAAAACTCAGCAACAATTGCAACAAGAAACCATGCAGTTGTTCCAACAAAACGGTGTGAATCCGTTAGCGGGTTGTTTCCCGATTCTTTTACAAATGCCAATTTTAATTGCCTTTTACCATGCTATTGTTCGAACACAGGAAATTGAAAATCACAGTTTCCTATGGTTTGAATTAGGGCAATCAGATCCATTCTTTATCATGCCACTCGTTGCGGCAGCTACTACGTTCATTCAGCAAAAGCTCATGATGGCTGGAACAGCTGATCAAAATCCGCAAATGAAAATGATGCTTTATATTATGCCGGTTATGATTGGTATCTTTGCTTTAAACTTCCCAGCTGCGCTTGCGCTTTACTGGGTGGTAGGTAACTTATTTATGATTGCACAAACTGTTTTTATTCGTAAGCCAATGATGAAGGATTCAAAAACAGAGGGAGCGAAATAAGTGAGACAAGTAACTGCTACTGGACAAACAGTTGAGGACGCGGTCCGTTCAGCATTAGAGCAGTTAAACACCTCGAGGGACCAAGTTAATGTAGAAGTTATTGACGAAGGTAAGAAGGGATTCTTCGGTGTGTTTGGTGCTAAAAAAGCCATTGTTAAAGTTATGATGGTAGCCGCTAAAGAAGAACCGGTTGAAACCGCACCTGAGCAGGCTAAAGATCCTGACGAACCGCAAGTTGATTCATTAGAGATAGATGATCATACCAGTTCAGAAAATGAAAGTGAAAATAAATCACTTAAGATGGAAGAAGCTATTGAAGCGACTAAAGAGTATTTAGAACAAATTGGTCAGCAAATGGGGGCACCGATCCAAGTCTCTTATAAGAAGAAAAGTAAAGAGATTATCTTTGAGCTTGAGGGAGACAAGATCGCTTTACTCATTGGAAAACGTGGCCAAACATTAAATGCTTTGCAGTCATTAGCGCAACTCGTCATCAATCAAGATGGACGTCAGTATTTAACAGCAATAGTTGATGCGGAAGGCTACCGTGAAAGAAGAAAAGAGACTCTTTCTGGGTTAGCCGGGCGTTTAGCAGATAAAGCAGTGCGTACAAAGACTGAAATAGCACTTGAATCAATGCCTTCCTATGAACGAAAGATTATCCATGCTGCGTTGCAGCATAACAAACAAGTTTCGACTTATTCAGACGGTTCAGAACCCCATCGTCACGTGGTTATAAAACCTGAATAGTAATGAAATTGCCCCTGGTTAAGTACCGGGGGCATTTCTTGTGCCTCTTGTTTGAAGAATCGGTCAATTATAGAAGAAGAAAACGTGTTAGAATAAAGAAATTGACTGTCCACATGTGGATAACTTTCGTATATAAAAACCTTTTGAAGTAAAAGCTTTTCAAAGAATCGTGTTATGTGCTAATCTAATAAGTTAGTGACTATATAAAACAAATAATTGTGGATAAAATATAATTAAGATTAAGAAAAGAGGTGAGAGCATGGAAACAGATACTATAAGTGCAATATCTACCCCGGTCGGAGAGGGGGCGATTGCCATTGTTCGTTTAAGTGGCCCTGAAGCTGTTTCGTTAGCCAACGGAATATTTCAAGGAAAAGATTTAAACGAAGTCAACACTCATACAATTCATTATGGAAAATTAGTAGACCCTAAGACCAATGAATTAGTAGAAGAAGTGATGGTTTCTGTCATGCGTGCTCCTAAAACGTTCACTCGTGAAGATATAGTAGAGATCAATTGTCATGGTGGTCTTGTATCTGTAAACCGTGTGTTGGAATTAACATTAGCTCAAGGATCCCGTTTAGCGGAACCAGGTGAATTCACGAAGCGTGCGTTCTTAAATGGACGTATTGATTTATCCCAAGCAGAGGCTGTAATGGATTTAATTCGTGCCAAAACGGATCGAGCGATGAATGTTGCGTTAAAACAAATGGATGGGCGTTTGTCCCGTTTGATCCAGAATTTAAGGCAGGAATTACTTGAAGTTCTGGCTCAAGTAGAAGTGAATATTGATTATCCTGAATACGATGATGTTGAAGAGATGACCAATGAGATGATGATTCACAATACGAAAAGCGTTCATCAAGAGATCGAGCGACTGTTAAGAACGGCCAAACAAGGGAAAATACTTCGTGAAGGTCTTGGTACGGCTATAGTCGGGCGTCCAAACGTAGGGAAATCGTCTTTAATGAACGCTCTTGTTCATGAAAATAAAGCGATTGTTACTGAGGTGCCAGGAACGACTCGTGACGTGATTGAGGAGTATGTCAACGTCCGAGGAGTCCCCCTTCGTCTAATTGATACAGCGGGCATCCGGGAAACAGAAGACCTTGTCGAGAAAATTGGTGTCGAACGATCCAGGCAAGTATTGCAAGAGGCCGACTTAATCCTCCTTGTCTTAAATAATGGAGATACCATTACAGAAGAGGATAAAAAGTTATTTGAAGCGGTTAAAGGGATGGACGTTATTGTCATCGTAAATAAGACAGACTTACCGCAACAAATTGATATGGGAGAACTGCGAGAAGTTGCAGGGAACCATCCTATTGTCACGACGTCGTTAATTGAAGAGCAAGGGATTGATCAATTAGAAACCGCCATATCTGAGATTTTCTTTGAAGGAGATATTGATACGGGTGATATGACCTATCTTTCAAATGTTCGTCACGTTCAGTTGCTGAATCAGGCAAAAGATACGTTAGAAGAAGCAATGCAAGGCATGGAAGCTGGTATGCCGATTGATATGGTACAAATAGATGTAACGAGAACATGGGAGCTTCTTGGTGAAATCGTGGGCGATACGGTTCAAGAAAGCTTAATTGATCAGTTATTCTCTCAGTTTTGTTTAGGAAAATAAAGTGAGTTAAGGAGAGAGAGTCATGAATACTTTTGAAGCAGGACATTATGACGTTATTGTTATTGGTGCTGGTCATGCAGGTGTAGAAGCTGGTTTAGCGGCCGCTCGTCGTGGTGCAAAAACGCTAATGTTGACTTTGAATTTGGATATGATCGCCTTCATGCCGTGCAACCCATCTGTTGGAGGCCCGGCAAAGGGTGTCGTTGTTCGTGAAATTGATGCTTTAGGTGGCGAAATGGCCAAAGTTATTGATAAAACGTATATTCAAATGCGTCTGTTGAACACAAGAAAAGGGCCTGCTGTTCGCGCCCTTCGTGCACAGGCAGATAAGCATTTATATATTCAAGAAATGAAAAAGGTAATCGAAAATGAACCAAACTTAACGATTCGCCAAGGGATGGTTAAGGAACTAATGGTAGAAGACGGGGTATGTAAGGGCGTTGTAACAGAGACGAAAGCAGCCTATACGGCAGACTCTGTTATTGTTACTACCGGAACATTTATGCGCGGAAAAGTTCTTATTGGAGATCTAGCTTATGAAAGCGGACCTAACAACCAACGTGCTTCTACCGATCTGTCGGTTCACCTTGAAGAGCTTGGCATTAATATGGTTCGTTTTAAGACTGGGACGCCAATGCGTGTAAACAGTCATTCTATTGATTACTCAAAAACAGAAATTCAGCCAGGAGACGAAGTTCCTCGTGCGTTTTCGTATGAAACGACGGAGTATATCACAGATCAAATCCCTTGCTGGTTAACGTATACCAATGAGTTCACTCATAAGATTATTGATGATAATTTAAGTTCTTCTGCGATGTACTCTGGTATGGTAAAAGGTACAGGACCTCGATATTGTCCTTCAGTAGAGGATAAAATTGTGCGTTTCCATGATAAACCTCGTCACCAGGTCTTCTTAGAACCTGAAGGAAGAAATACAGAAGAAGTCTATGTACAGGGGCTATCAACTTCCCTACCTGAACATGTGCAAAAGCAGATGATCGAGACAGTTCCAGGCCTTGAGAAAGCAGAAATTATGCGTGCCGGCTATGCAATTGAATACGATTCTGTGGTGCCTACACAGCTTTGGCCAACTCTTGAGTTAAAAGCGATTGAAGGACTTTTCACCGCTGGTCAAATTAACGGAACTTCTGGTTATGAAGAAGCGGCGGCACAGGGGCTCATGGCTGGAATTAATGCTGCCTCTAAAGTACTAGGTAAAGACCCGGTTATTTTAGATCGTTCTCAAGCCTATATTGGAGTGCTCATTGATGACTTGGTCACAAAAGGAACAGACGAACCGTATCGTCTTCTAACTTCCCGTGCTGAATATCGCTTAATTCTACGCCACGACAATGCGGATTTACGCCTTACGGATATTGGCCATGATATTGGTTTAATTTCAGAGGATCGCTATGCTCGTTTCCAGGACAAAAAACGTATGATTTCAGAAGAGATTGAACGTTTGAAAGGAATTACGATTAAAGCAACAGAAAAAGCTCAGGAAGTTATTGAACAGGCTGGAGGCTCGCCGCTTAAAGATGCTGTAAATGCTTATGATCTTCTGAAACGACCAGAAATGAAATATGAAATGGTTGCAGGGCTTCTAGAGGAGCAAAAGGACCTTCCTAATGAAGTGGAAGAGCAAGTAGAGATCCACACCAAATATGCAGGCTATATTCAAAAGTCGGAACAACAAATTGAACGAATGAGAAAAATGGAAAACAAAAAAATTCCTGAAGATATTGATTATGATGATATTCATGGAATTGCATCTGAAGCGAGGGATCGTCTGAAAGAGGTTCGTCCATTATCTGTGGGGCAGGCTTCTCGTGTCTCTGGTGTGAACCCAGCGGATGTTTCGATCTTGCTTGTTTATATAGAACAAGGAAAAATTGCTAAGGTATCTGGAGATGAAGCCTAAGCAGAAAGGACCGGTGTCATGAACAAACAAACCTTTCTTCAAGCTTTACAAGATCAAGGAATTGAGCTGAGTGAGAAACAAGAGAAGCAATTCCATGATTACTTTGAAGCCTTAGTAGAGTGGAATGAAAAAATGAATTTAACGGCTATTACAGATGAAGAGGGTGTTTATTTAAAACACTTCTATGATTCATTGACGGCAGCCTTTTATTTAGACTTTAACGAACCATTATCGATTTGTGATGTAGGGGCTGGGGCAGGATTCCCTAGCCTTCCATTAAAAATCGTGTTTCCACAGCTAAAAGTGACAATCGTTGACTCGTTAAAAAAGCGAATTACCTTTCTCAATCATCTAGCTACTACATTAGAACTGGACGATGTAGCATTCTATCATGATCGGGCTGAAAACTTCGGTAAGAATCAACAGTTCCGAGAGCAGTATGATATGGTAACAGCGAGAGCTGTAGCAAGACTATCTGTCTTAAGCGAATTATGCCTTCCCCTTACGAAAGTGGGTGGCAAATTTGTAGCGATGAAAGGTGCCTCTTTTAAAGAAGAGCTTGAGGATGCTGCCTTTGCGACAAATCTCCTTGGAGCTGAACTAGAGAAGCATTATACATTTCAGTTACCTGAAGAGGATAGTGAACGGAATATTGGAATCTATCATAAACGACGCAAAACACCTAAGAAATATCCTCGTAAGGCAGGGCTTCCGAATAAGAGTCCGCTAACACAATAATAGCTTTAGCAAAAGCATGTGGTTCTCCTTAACGGAGCCCGCATGCTTTTTTTGTAGGATAGTTGAACAAGTCATGCTTTAGAGTGTGTTTCCCTTACTTTTGACTTGAGGTAAGGGGGGCGGAAACAGGCTATTAGAAAGGGTTCACTACGGTCCGTTTACAAACACCAATTATCCTTGAAATAGCTTAAACGAGACAATACATTTAGACCCAAGTTTGTGAGGGAAGCACAATTCTGTTAGTCTATCAGAAGTTAACGAAAACGAATATTCTGTTGATAACTGGTAGGAAATATAGGGCTTTTAAGTAGTAATGGAAGAGAAACAAAATGATTCAGCGGAAACGACCTACGAAAACAGATGTGATCATCGAATTGTGTAGGAGGGTGAATGAGGGAGAAGGAATTGTGTCTACACATGGAGAATATATACATATTGAATGAAAGAAGTGTTGTAGAATTGTCGTTTAGCCAAGAATATTTGAAAAGATTTTCTAGCTCTCCCTGCTCATTTTATAGATTGTATGCTAAAATATAGGTAGAATTAAACGATAATAGAAGAAGACTGCTTCTATACAATCGCAAAGTGGACGTTATATGCGCGGCAGCTCTCCGCTGCAGCGCTTTTTTGCACTTTCAACTTTTCTTTAAGTAATAAAAGAAAAGCATACTTGGATCCTCGCATCTCTCATGTGAAGAGATGTTTTCTATAATGGTTTCTTTTACTGTTTCACGTGAAACATTCCTTAGATGATAACACGAAGGGTACCCTAAAAAGGGTGAAAGTAGAAAAGGTGGTGTCAAAGGATGAAACACCCATTCAGCCGCTTATTTGGAATAGGGGATAAGTCCGAAGCGGAAGAGAAAGAACAAGAGCGACAAGACTATCATCCTGATGAAGTCATTCAATTACCGGTGAAGAATATTCAGCCGAATCGCTATCAGCCTCGTACAATTTTTAACCATGAGAAGATTGAAGAATTGGCTCAGACCATTCAGACACACGGGATGATTCAGCCTATTGTGGTTCGCAAAATGGAAGATGAAGATGCTGGTTATGAATTAATTGCAGGAGAGCGTCGTTGGCGAGCTGTACAACATTTAGGATGGGAAAATGTTTCGGCTATTATTCGAGAAATGGATGAAGCCCAAACGGCATCCGTTGCTCTAATTGAGAACTTACAACGTGAAGAACTAACGGTTATTGAAGAAGCAATGGCGTATGCGAAACTATTAGAAATTCATAACCTTACACAGGAAGCTTTAGCGCAACGACTAGGGAAAAGCCAATCAACCGTTGCCAATAAACTGCGATTATTAAAGCTGCCCGATGTGGTGCAACAGGCTATTCTGGATAAGAAAATAACCGAACGACATGCCCGGGCATTAATCGCGCTTAAAGATCCGGAGAAGCAAGAACAGTTACTGCAAGAGATCATAGAAAAGTCTCTTAATGTAAAGCAAACAGAAGAGAAAATAGCGAAATTGCGTGAAGGGGAAAGTAAACCCCAAAAGCGTAAGCCACGATTAAAAGGAATCAGTAAAGATATGCGTATTGCGATGAACACGATCAAGCAATCGCTAACGATGGTATCTGATACAGGTATTGACCTTGAAACGGATGAAGAAGACTATGATGACTATTACCAGATCACAATTAAAATTCCTAAAAAACAATCATGATGCTCTAACTCCCCATCTTTTGTGTCCTGCATAAGGTGGGTATTTTTTTCACATGAAACATGTTAAGAAATAAAGAGCTTTTCAAAGAGAAGGCTTTTATTTTTCACGATTTATCTGAATTATTGCTTCTTGTGCATTCAAAAAATGATAAAATAAAAATTGGAAGATTTGACAGATTAGAGGTAGGTGACATCATGGGTAAAGTAATCGCCGTTGCCAATCAAAAAGGTGGGGTAGGAAAGACCACGACTGCTGTAAATCTAAGTGCTTGTTTGGCCTATTTAAATCACAAGGTATTGCTTGTCGATATTGATCCACAGGGAAATGCGACAAGTGGAGTTGGTATTGAGAAAGCTGATATGGATCAGTGTGTATACAATGTGTTGGTCGAGGACTTAGAAGCAAAATATGTGAAGGTTCCTACGATGGTGGAGAATTTAGATGCAATTCCTGCAACGATCCAGTTAGCAGGTGCAGAAATTGAGCTTGTTCCAACGATTTCACGGGAAGTTCGCTTAAAGAAAGCAATTGATTCGGTTAAGGATGAATATGATTATGTCATTATTGACTGTCCCCCGTCCTTAGGTTTGCTTACAATTAATGCATTAACGGCTTCCGATGCTGTCTTAATACCGGTGCAATGTGAGTATTATGCGTTAGAGGGGTTAAGTCAGTTGTTAAACACGGTACGCCTCGTGCAGAAACATTTGAACAAACAGCTTATGATTGAAGGCGTATTACTTACAATGCTAGATGCTCGTACCAATTTAGGAATACAAGTAATTGAGGAAGTAAAGAAATACTTCCAAGATAAGGTCTATGGATCGGTTATACCTCGTAACGTTCGTTTAGGTGAAGCTCCAAGTCACGGAAAACCCATCATTCTTTATGATCCAAAGTCACGTGGCGCTGAAGTTTACTTAGAATTAGCAAAGGAAGTGATGACGAATGGCCAGAGGGTTGGGTAAAGGCTTAGGTTCTTTCTTTCCTGACATGGAAGCAACAGAAGAGGAAAAGGTTCAAGAGATTTCTGTAAGGGAATGTCGCCCGAATCCTTATCAACCTCGAAAAGTCTTTGATCCAAAAGCTATTGAAGAATTAAAGGAATCTATTCTCCAATATGGCATTCTTCAACCTATCATTGTACGTAAAAGTATAAAAGGGTATGACATTGTAGTAGGTGAAAGAAGATTTAGGGCTGCTAAAGAGGCAGGACTAACAACTGTTCCCGTTGTCATACGTGACCTATCTGAACAACATATGATGGAACTAGCGTTGCTTGAGAATCTTCAGCGTGAAGACCTCACTCCTATTGAGGAAGCGCAAGCCTATTCTAACTTAATGCAAGAGCTCGACTTAACACAGGAACAGTTAGCAAAGCGTCTTGGAAAAAGTCGTCCACATATTGCAAACTTAGTTCGCCTATTATCATTACCTGAACCTGTAGGAGAGCTTATAAATAACGGAGAACTCTCAATGGGGCAAGGAAGGGCATTGCTGGGATTAAAGGATAAAAATCAGCTTCTTCCCCTCGTTGAAAAGATCCGAAAAGAAGGATTAAATGTACGGCAAGTTGAACAGTATATCATCCAGTTAAATGAGAAGAACATGCAAAAGAAGAAAAAGAAAAAAGTAAAAAAAGATGTCTTCATTCAGGAGAGGGAATCCCTTCTACAAGAACGCTTAGGAACAGGGGTTACGATTCAAAAAGGAAAACGAAAAGGAAAAATAGAAATCGAGTTTTTCTCAGAAGATGATCTTGACCGTATTTTACACTACTTTGAAGATTAAAGAAGCGGCCCTGATGTTTGTGACCCAAGCATCAGGTTTTTTCTTCGTCTAATTTCATTCGACATGTTTCACATGAAACATAGTAAGCTGGGGGAACGAAATATGATTTTATTTGGTACGCTCGTAAATGGGGTAGGGATCGCTATTGGAAGCTTAGTAGGTCTCTTTTTTAATAGAATTCCAGAAAAAACAAAAGAAACAACGATGAATGGGATTGGGTTAGCTGTCACCTTAATTGGTCTACGAATGGCTATTGAGACGGATCAAATTATTGTTATGCTTCTTAGTTTATTGTTTGGAGCTTTTGCAGGGGAATGGCTACAGCTAGAGGAGCGTTTTGAGAAACTTGGTTCTGTACTAGAATCTAAATTTAGTAAAGGTGGACACTCCACAGTTTCAGAGGGATTTATAACAGCTTCTTTAATATTTGTGATTGGTGCAATGGCTGTTGTGGGTGCTCTTGATAGTGGGATTCGAGGTGACCATGATGTCTTAGTGACTAAAGCTATTATTGATGCCTTTGTTGCTTTAGTTCTAACGACAACTTTAGGATGGGGCGTTATGCTATCGGTTATTCCGGTTTTATTATATGAAGGAGGAATTACGTTACTCGCTACCCAAATTCATAAGTGGATTCCCCAATCTTTCATGGATCTATTTATTGTAGAAATGACAGCCACCGGTGGAATTCTCATTGTAGCCATTGGACTTAACATTTTACATATAACCAAAATACGCGTTGCTAACTTATTACCAAGCCTGTTGTTTATAGGGTTCATTCTGTATGGTTGGTTACAAATAGGGATATGAAAGTACTTCAGTGACAAAGAAGGAGCCGAAACGAGTAAAGTTTCGGCTCCTTCTTTGTATTCAGACTTAATCTAGCATGAAGTATTATTCCTTTATAGGTAACCAGCGCTTTCTTTTTGGAGTAAGCGCATCAGATTGAAGGTGCTTAGTTACCTGTGTTCGTTCTATTTGCTGATCGAAACTTTGAATTGCCTTCGCCATCCTCTTTGCCATTTGCATCACAATATTTAACCGTGTGTTCTGTAAAACAAAATATTCCATGAACCCACTCACGTTCACTACACCTGTAAGGTGGATTTCGCCTACATCAGGGAGTTGTTTTTTTACTGCGGCTCCTGGTTTTACGGGGCCTTGCCCTAGTATTACGTTTCCTACTGAGGATAACTTACCAAGGCATGCATCAATTCCGATAATGTATGGATGATGGTAACGCTTTTGAATCAATTCAAGCTTCTCATTTAAGTTAACAGCATGAACAGGTTCATCTAGAGTACCGTACACATGGATGTGCTGTAGCTTTCCTTCTTCAAGGAGAGTGCCAATCAAAGGGCCGAGTGAGTCACCTGTAGAACGATCTGTACCAATGCAAACAACAACAATATCACGATTAGCTGGTACCCACTCTTTTAGAGTTTGAGTTAGACCAATCATTAATTGCTCATCTTCATAATGGTAGCGATGTTCTGTTTTCTGAGAAAAAAGTCTTTGCTTTAGATTCATAGCTTTTCCTCCGTAGTCATATTGTTATTAGTATACAGCGATTTCACGAATTCTATACATAGACGAAGAAAGAAGGTAGGAGGAAAAATATGATTCGATCTGGTATTAAATGGATGTTTTTGATCATTGGCACCATGATTGGAGCAGGTTACGCTTCAGGAAGAGAGCTATGGCAATTCTTTGGTCATGAAAGCGGACTGGCTATTCTGATATTCACCATATTATTTACTATTTCCTGTTACGTAATCTTAAGGATTAGTTTCGAAAAAAAGTCGAAGCATTACCTTCCTGTTCTTCGCACGATTGTGGGAGACCATTTAACGTTTCTGTATGATGGGATGATCATTCTTTACCTTTTTACCACTACTGTTATTATGTTGGCAGGAAGTGGTGCTACTTGGCAGGCCTTTCACTTCTCCTATTGGTTAGGAATCTTCGCTATAGTAGTGCCTCTTATTCTTGTATTTATCTGGGATATCAAAGGAATTTTATCCATGAATAGTTTTATACTGCCTTTGCTTATTGGGGGGTTGCTTTACGTGTTGATTCTCTTCACTGTTCAGCAAGAACTATCAATCTTCTCTCACCTTGGTGAACAAAGGAACTGGCCAGCGGCTTTCCCTTTCACTGCCCTCAATATTCTTCCTCTTATTGCAGTGTTAGGTGCAGTAGGTAGTGAGGTGCGTAATAAGGGAGAAATTTGGATTGCAAGTGTTGGGAGCGGTTTGGTTCTTGGTTTAATTTCCTTTATATACAATAGTAGTCTCATTCAAATTGCAGACGATATTTTACTTTATGAAATTCCCTTGTTTGCTATCCTTAAACATTACCCTTATGAGATGTTCCTATTTATATCCTTTCTATTATGGATTGCCATTTTTACAACAGCGGCATCAGGCGTTCTAGGATTAATCACGAGATTCAGAAATCGTTTGAAAGGGCCGCTTTGGTTTATGGCAGCATGCACGTTATTCCTTATGCTTCCTCTTACCAGTATTGGTTTCTCAACGTTGATAAAATATTTATATCCATTGTATGGTTTGTTAAACCTTTATGTGCTCTCTGCTATTTTGTTGTACCCCTTTTTAAATCGATACAAAATTGATTAAAAAGCTGATACAATAGTATATTATGAAGGTTTTTAAGGGGGAGGGATCAAAGCACATTGTGGAACTGGCTACAAGATAAATGGACGAGTTCTATTAGCTATATTACCGGCCCGGAATTGTGGATCATGCTTGGTAAGGGCGTACTCAATGTACTGGTTATATTGATACTATCTTACTTCATTATTAAGTTTGGGAAGCAAGTCATTCAGAACATCTTTAAAAGAAGACGTAAAGGTCCATTTAAGATTACTCAAAGGCGTGAACTAACTCTTGTGAAATTACTGGAGAATACGCTCACGTATATGGTTTATTTTACTGCGGCCATTATGATTCTGGATACGATTAGTATTGATGTTAGAACGCTATTAGCTGGGGCTGGAATTGCAGGATTGGCCATCGGCTTTGGTGCCCAAAACCTAGTGAAAGATATCATTACAGGATTTTTCATTATCTTTGAAGATCAATTTTCAGTAGGCGATTATATTCAAACGTCTAGTTCAGAAGGATTTGTAGAAGAAATTGGCCTTAGGACAACAAAGATCAAGCATTGGACTGGTAAATTACACATCATTCCTAACGGAAGTATCGTTGAGGTGACGAATTACTCTGTTCATAACAGTATTGCCGTAGTGGATGTCAGTATTGCGTATGAAGGTGACATCAAGCGAGCTGAAACAGTCATTGAGAATCTATTGGAAGAATTGCCTCAACGCTATCAGGAACTGAAGGGAACTCCAGACCTTCTTGGAGTGCAGAGCCTGGGTTCATCTGATGTTGTGCTAAGGGTAATAGCTGAAACAGAACCTATGGAACATTGGGCGATCGCACGTGCCATTCGAAAAGAATTAAAAACTAGACTGGATGAACAAGGTATTGAAATTCCGTTCCCACGTTTAGTGATGTACAGCAGGCAAGAGGAACATGAAATCATGGAGACAACATCGTAAGGAGGATTTAAATGGCTGTTCAATCATACTCTTTAAACGATATTGTACAAATGAAAAAGGCACACCCATGTGGTGAGAACAGATGGAAAATCATTCGTTTAGGTGCAGATATCCGTATTAAGTGTGAAGGATGCGGGCATAGTGTTTTAATCCCGCGGCGTCGCTTTGAGAGTAAAATGAAGAAAGTGCTTGAAAAACACGAAGAAGAATAAGCAAAGAATGAATCATGAGCTATTCTGATCTGTTTCACGTTAAACTTTGTATATGTTATGTTGTATACTAGAAAATATAGAAATCATACAGATTAGCTGTTTAAAAAATGAAAAATATCGAGTTAAAAATAGAAAAACAAGGGTGAACTTCCCCCTTGTTTTTCTAATGTGCTTACTTGTCATATAAATGGACGAGCAATATAATTGGGTTACTGCAGACGTTCATATGGACGGTAATCCTTAAGGAGTGGAAAGTTAATGTCATTAACAACAGGAATTGTAGGTTTGCCTAACGTTGGTAAATCAACTTTATTTAATGCAATTACACAAGCTGGTGCAGAGTCAGCGAACTACCCGTTCTGTACGATTGACCCAAACGTTGGGATTGTTGAAGTTCCAGACGAAAGGTTAGAGAAACTAACAGAACTGGTTAATCCTAAAAAAACAGTCCCTACAGCATTTGAGTTTACAGATATTGCAGGGATTGTAAAAGGAGCCAGTAAAGGTGAGGGATTAGGGAACCAATTCCTTTCCCATATTCGTCAGGTAGACGCAATCAGTCACGTAGTGCGCTGTTTCCAGGATGATAATATTACACACGTTTCTGGAGGAGTGGACCCAATTGCAGATATTGAAACGATTAACCTTGAGCTAATCTTAGCAGATCTAGAGACGGTTAATAAGCGACTAGATCGTGTGGCTAAAATGGCACGTCAAAAAGATAAAGAAGCACTTGCAGAACAGGCGGTTCTTGAGAAGATTAAAGAAGGTCTGGAAGAAGAAGTGCCAGCAAGAGCTCTAGATTATAGTGATGACCAACAGAAAATTGTTAAAGGACTTCACTTGTTAACATCTAAGCCAGTTTTATATGTAGCAAATGTTGGAGAAGATGAAATTGCAGACCCTAGCGGGAATGAGTATGTACAAGCTGTAAGAGAGTTTGCTGAAAAAGAAAACGCTCAGGTTATTGTGGTTTGTGCCAAGATTGAATCTGAAATTGCTGAACTTGAAGGAGAAGAAAAGGAAGAATTCTTAGACGATTTAGGGATTGCTGAATCCGGACTTGATCAGCTTATTAAAGCGGCCTATAATCTTCTGGGATTAGCAACTTACTTCACTGCAGGTGAGCAAGAAGTACGCGCCTGGACCTTTAAAGAAGGCATGACAGCCCCTCAAGCAGCAGGGATTATTCACAGTGACTTCGAAAGAGGGTTTATCCGTGCTGAAACGGTGGCATATAATGATCTTGTGGAAGCTGGTAAAATGTCAGTGGCTAAAGAAAATGGTAAAGTTCGTTTAGAGGGCAAAGAATATTTAGTTAAAGATGGAGATGTTATTCATTTCCGCTTCAATGTATAAGCGTAAAATTGGAAACTTGGTTGTGCTTTTCTATTAACTTTGATATAATACAACATTGTGAGTAATTGTACGAGAAATTACTCCTTGCCCGTTAAGGGCCGCTAAGTCCAAAAGGAGGTGAAGTCGGATGAGAAATTACGAAATCATGTATATCATCCGCCCAAACGTAGATGAGGAAACTCAGAAATCAGTTGTAGAACGTTTCAACACGGTTCTTACTGATAATGGTGCGGAAATTACTGAAACTAAAGAAGTAGGCAAGCGTCGCTTAGCTTATGAAATTAACGATTTCCGTGATGGTTACTACATGGTAATTAAATTCAACGGTGACAGCCAAGCTGTTAGTGAATTTGATCGCCTTGCTAAGTATTCTGATGATATTATTCGTCACATCGCTGTACGCGAAGACGATCAATAAGGAGTGGTTCTGTGTTAAATCGTGTCGTTCTTGCCGGCAGATTAACCAAGGATCCTGATTTGCGCTATACACCCAACGGAGTAGCCGTTGCGAACTTTACTATTGCTGTAAACCGCCCGTTTACTAGCCAACAAGGTAGCCGTGATGCAGATTTTATTAACTGCGTTGTATGGCGTCGTGCCGCAGAGAACCTAGCAAACTTCATGAATAAAGGAAGCTTAGTCGGTGTTGATGGACGCCTTCAATCCCGCAGCTTCGATAATCAAGAAGGAAAACGTGTCTTTGTTACAGAAGTTGTTGCAGATAGCGTACAATTCTTAGAAACAAAAGGCTCGTCTTCAGGTGGCTCAGGTTCACAAGGATTCCAGTCTAATCAGAACCAATCTGGATATAATCCAAATAATAATAACAACAATCAACCTAAACAGGATGACCCATTCGCTGATAATGGGGAACCGATCGATATTTCAGATGACGATTTACCGTTTTAATTAAAATATAAGGAGGTTTTCAATTATGGCTCGTCGTGGTCGCGCGAAGCGTAGAAAAGTGTGTTATTTCACAGCAAACGGAATTACACACATCGATTATAAAGATGTTGAACTTCTAAAGCGTTTTGTTTCTGAGCGTGGGAAAATTCTTCCTCGTCGTGTAACAGGAACTTCTGCTAAATACCAACGTAAACTTACAAGAGCGATTAAACGTTCACGTCAAATGGCATTATTGCCTTACGTAAACGACTAATATTCTTTCGTAAGACTTTAAAAGCACAGCATATAAAGCTGTGCTTTTTTTGCAACAATAAAACGATGTGTTTAAAAAAAGCTCGCCATTTGGCGGGTTTTCTTTAAACTAGAATGTTTATTATCCCTCAAATATAAAGGGTTTCTTTCCTTTACTCTTGGGCAGATTGGTAAATTGAGCCCCTTTTATAGTGAAGAGAAGTTTTGCGTTCTCTGGTAAAGCATTGTAAAGTTAATCTTAAAGGAATATAGAGTACATAGAGCAATTAGTGACTCGAATAATGAACATAGAATTGATTTATGTTAATCTAACTTTATTCAGTAGATGGATTAGAGGAGAGTAAACGAAAATGAAATCTTCGAGTATGTTACGACAGAGTTTGTTGTATGGTGGGGTTTATATCATACTTATACTGCTTACCATTGTCATCCCTGTTTTATCTATATTTTCAATGGTAGTGTTGGCTCTGCCCTTTTTCTTATTTGCTGCTAAAAATGGGTGGAAGCAATCTCTGTTATTTCTAGTTATATTGTCGATTGTATCGATGCTCATATTAGGTACCGTAGCGATCCCAGCTACTTTCTCTGTCGGAATTGGAGGAGTTTTCTTGGGGGCTGCACTATATAACAAAAAAACACCTTATGAAGCATGGGCGCAAGGGACTGTAGGCTACTTAATTGGTATTGTGAGCTTTTACTTAAGTATGATCGTTCTCTTTCAACTAAATTTAGTTGAAGCCTTTCAGGATATGATTGATGAAGCCTTTCAATCTACAGAAAGTATGGTTTCGGATTTAGGGGTTTCTGAAGAGCAACTAACGATTGTTCAGGCTCAATTTGAAAATCTTCCGGCTATGTTACCAAGCATCATGGCCATCTCAGCTATAGTATGCTCATTTATCACGCTATGGGTCGGATTTAGGGTCAGGAATAAGATTGAAAAGGAAACATTGAAATTCCCTCCTGTCCACCAGTTTTCTTTCCCAAAATCGGTTTTGTGGTATTACTTTATAGCGGTTGTGTTTACTTGGATTTTCCAAAGTCCTGATGAGTATATGGGTGTTGTTGCACAAAATATGTATACCCTTACCGGATTCTTTATGATCCTGCAAGGTTTGTCCTACTTATTTGCTCTCACTCATTATAAGAAACGATCAAAGGCTCTCCCTATCACAGCGGTTATATTAACGTTACTTTTCCCGTACCTATTGGTGTTTCCGGTTCGGATTTTAGGTATAATTGATTTAGGTTTCTCGTTACGAGAACGTTTAGGAAAGCAGTGAAGATCGACTTTATATTTAGGAGATGACGGTCATGCCGAATTTCTTTAAAAAACCAAGGTTGAGTAGTCATTTATGGGTAATTTACACATTATCCATTCTTCTATTAGCGCTGATCTTTTATTATGAGTGGAAGCTCGGTTTAGTTATGACCGCTCTGCTAATCGCTTCTATATACTACAGTGTTCGAACAGAGCAGTTTCTGATTAATGAAACAGAAGAGTATATCTCGACTCTCTCCTATCGAGTGAAGAAAGTAGGAGAAGAAGCTTTGATGGAAATGCCGATAGGAATTCTCCTATTCAGTGAAGATTACAAAATCGAATGGGCCAATCCTTATATGAATCATTTCTTTCCCCAAGAAACGCTTGTGGGAGAGCCTCTTAGCCAGATTTCCGATACACTTGTAGCAGCGATTAAAGAAGGAAAAGATGATGTTTGGATTTCAATGGATGATTATGAATTGCAAACGGTTGTAAAAAAGGATGAACGATTGTTATACCTGTTTGACCGAACTCAACAAACATTAGTTCAAAATTTATATCAAAATGACCGGACTGTTCTCGCGATCATCTTTCTCGATAACTATGAGGAAATCACTCAAGCGATGGATGATACGGCTAAAAGTCATATTAACTCACAAGTTACATCGATCCTTAACCAATGGTCCCAGGAAAACGGAGTCTACTTAAAGCGCTCTTCACAGGATAAGTTTTTCGCCGTTATGAATCATCGGATTTTAAAGAATTTAGAGCGAACTAAATTCGATATTCTGGATGATGTACGTGAGTTAATTACCGATAAAAATGTACCTCTTACGCTCAGTTTTGGTGTAGGGGTAGGGGAGGCATCTCTCCCTGATTTAGGAGAATTAGCTCAATCCAGCTTAGACCTTGCCCTCGGCAGGGGAGGAGATCAAGTAGCCATTAAGGATGAAAACGGAAAGGTACGTTTCTATGGTGGCAAAACCAATCCGATGGAGAAGCGTACTCGAGTTCGTGCACGTGTAATATCTCACGCCTTAAAAGGACTTGTTCAAGAGGCTGATAAAGTTATTGTAATGGGGCACAAAAACCCTGATATGGACTCGATCGGGGCTTGTATTGGCATTTTAAAAATGGCTCAAGCCAATGATAAAGACGGATTTATAGTGTATGATCCAGATGAAGCCAATACGGGTGTTCAACGCTTGTTTGATGAGATTCAACAGAATGAGCAACTCTGGTCCCGTTTTATTGACCCTGAAGAGGCCCATGAAGTTGTAACGAAGAAGACGCTTATTGTAGTCGTCGATACTCATAAGCCTTCCCTCGTCATTGAGGAAAAGCTATTAAACAAGACAGAACATGTTGTTGTCATTGATCACCATAGAAGAGCAGAAGAGTTTATTCAGGACCCTACATTGGTTTATATGGAACCATATGCCTCTTCTACTGCAGAGCTTGTTACAGAAATGTTAGAATACCAACCGAAGAAGTTAAAACTCAATATGCTTGAGTCAACAGCTCTTCTTGCCGGTATTATTGTAGATACAAAAAGTTTTACATTGCGTACCGGATCGCGTACATTTGATGCGGCGAGTTATCTTCGCTCTAAGGGTGCTGATACTGTCCTTGTTCAAAAGTTCATGAAAGAGGACCTGGACGTTTATGTAAGGCGAAGCAAGCTGATTGAGAGTGCAAAAATCTTTCGGGACGGAGTGGCAATCTCTAAAGCAGATGAAGGTGAAACATACGGCCCTGTAATTATTGCTCAAGCTGCTGACACATTGCTGACCATGAGCGGCGTTGTCGCTTCTTTCGTGATATCAGAACGTTCTGATGGGCGGATTGGAATCAGTGCTCGATCTTTAGGTGATGTAAACGTTCAGATCATAATGGAAAGAATGAACGGCGGTGGCCATTTAACCAATGCCGCGACACAGCTTGACGATACAACAATTGAACAAGCTGAGGAGCAATTAAAAGAAATAATAGATGAGTACTTTGAAGGAGGTAATGAATCATGAAGGTTATTTTTACACAGGATGTAAAAGGTAAAGGGAAAAAAGGTGAAATTAAAAATGTTTCAGAAGGTTACGCTCGTAACTACCTTTTAAAAAATAATTTAGCCGTAGAAGCGACCAAAGGAAACATGAAAGCTCAGGAAGCGATTGATAACAAGAAGGAAAAAGAAGCTCAAGAAGAGTTAGAAGAAGCGAAGCGTTTAAAAGAAACGCTTGAAAATCTTACAGTTGAGCTACAGGCTAAGTCAGGTGACAAGGGAAGCTTATTTGGTTCCATTACGAATAAACAAATTGCCGAAGAATTGAAGAAATCTCATAACATCAAAATTGATAAGCGTAAAATAGAGATGGATTCACCAATTCGTTCTCTTGGATATACAAATGTACCTGTTAAACTTCACCACGAGGTAACAGCTACGATTAAAGTTCATGTTTCAGAGAAATAATTAATCCATCCTCTTAATTGAAAAGGGGGAAGATGAATTGAGCGAGTTTTTTAATGACCGAACACCGCCCCATAATATAGAGGCCGAGCAGGCGGTGCTCGGCGCTATTTTTTTGGAACCGCAATCGATTGCTACAGCTACGGAATTACTTCAACCGGAGGACTTTTACCGGGCTAGTCACCAGCGTATTTACGAAGCCATGTCTCATCTGTCTGAGAAGGGAGAACCGATTGATTTAGTAACGGTTACGACTTCTCTGTCTAACAACAAAACACTCGATGAAATCGGTGGCGTGTCGTACCTGAGTGATTTAGCCAATTCTGTTCCAACGGCAGCTAATATAGAGTATTATGCTCGCATTGTTGAAGAAAAAGCGATTTTGCGTCGCCTTATTAAAACGGCTACCACTATCGTAACGAATGGGTATTCTGAAGAGGAAAATATTGAAGGCATTCTTAATGATGCAGAAAAATCAATATTAGAAGTCGCTCAGCAGAAAGACTCTGGTAAATTTAAAAATATCAAAGATGTACTAATTGATGTTTATGACAACATTGAGCAGCTTCACAATACATCTGCAGAAGTTACAGGTTTACCTACAGGATTCCGAGACCTTGATGGAATGACAGCAGGGTTTCAACGAAATGACCTCATTATCATTGCGGCCCGCCCATCTGTAGGGAAAACAGCCTTTGCTTTAAATATTGCACAGAACGTTGCCGCCCACACAGATGAGAATGTAGCGATATTCTCCCTTGAGATGGGAGCAGACCAACTGGTTATGCGTATGCTCTGTGCAGAAGGAAACATTGATGCAACCAGACTTAGAACCGGTAAACTCGAAACGGAGGACTGGGGTAAACTAACGATGGCTATGGGAAGCTTGTCGAATGCAGGGATATTCATTGATGATACTCCTGGTATACGAGTGAATGAAATTCGCTCAAAATGCCGACGACTAGCCCAAGAACATGGCCTGGGTATGATCTTGATTGACTATCTTCAGCTCATTCAGGGAAGCGGGAATTCGAAAGAAAACCGCCAACAAGAGGTATCTGAAATTTCACGTGCTTTAAAAGGGTTAGCCCGTGAACTCAATGTTCCTCTAATAGCACTATCTCAGCTATCGCGTGGGGTAGAAGGACGACAGGATAAGCGCCCGATGATGTCGGATATTCGTGAATCCGGAAGTATCGAGCAGGATGCCGATATCGTTGGTTTCCTCTACCGTGATGATTACTATGATCAAGAGTCTGAAAAAGAGAATATAATTGAAATCATACTAGCTAAACAGCGTAACGGACCTGTTGGAACCGTAGAGCTTATGTTTGTGAAGGAGTATAACAAGTTCGTCGACTTAGAACATCGTTATGACGAGAGTGATATTCCTCCCGCCTAAAGAGGGTTTCCCATATTTGATTGGGAATCCCTCTTTTTTATGTCATTTCGAGGATTCAATGATCATGATCTCAAAACCCTGAACAATATATATTCAGCCACGTTAACTCCATTCTCGAGCGAAAAGACTCGATTTTACGAACGTATAGTTAATTAGTTTATAAAATGTTCGTGTTTTAAATTGACTTTTGCTGGAGAAGCTGATAAGCTACTCATGTTGTCAATTTTACGGAAATGAAATTCGGCGGAGGTGCCATATATGTCTTCAGTAGTAGTTGTTGGAACACAGTGGGGAGATGAGGGGAAAGGTAAAATTACCGACTTCTTGTCTGAACAAGCGAACGTTGTCGCGCGTTATCAGGGCGGTGACAATGCAGGTCACACTATTCAATTTGAAGGTGAAACCTACAAGCTTCACTTAATTCCATCAGGTATTTTTTATAATGATAAAGAATGTGTATTAGGAAATGGCATGGTTGTTAACCCTAAAGCGTTAGTGAAAGAACTAGCTTATTTACATGAACGTAACGTATCAACTAGTAACCTACGTATTAGCAATCGCGCTCATGTCATTCTTCCTTACCATATTAAATTAGATGCTCTTCAGGAAGAGAGCAAGGGAGATCAAAAGATCGGAACAACGAATAAAGGAATCGGCCCTGCTTATATGGATAAAGCAGGACGTATGGGAATTCGTATTGCCGATTTACTGGATCCTGACGCTTTTCGCGAAAAACTTACTCAAAACTTGAAAGAAAAGAATAAATTCTTCGAAAAAGTGTATGAATCAGATCCGATGACAGTTGAAGAGATCTTTGATGAGTACTATGAGTATGGTCAACAAATTGCTCAGTACGTTTGCGATACATCAAAACTCTTAAACGATGCTATTGATGCAGATGAGCCTGTTTTATTTGAAGGGGCACAAGGTGTCATGCTTGACGTCGACCAAGGTACGTATCCGTTTGTGACGTCTTCTAATCCAACAGCAGGTGGGGTAGCTATCGGTTCAGGGATTGGACCTAATAAGATTGATCATGTGGTAGGGGTTTCTAAAGCGTACACCTCTCGAGTAGGAGATGGCCCGTTCCCTACTGAATTACACGATGAAATAGGAAATCGCATTCGTGAAGTGGGTCGTGAGTATGGAACAACCACAGGCCGCCCTCGCCGCGTTGGTTGGTTTGACAGTGTTGTTGTTAGTCACGCAAGACGTGTGAGCGGCATTACGGCTTTATCGCTTAATTCAATTGATGTGCTGACAGGTATTGATACACTCAAAATCTGTGTAGCTTATCAGTATAGAGGCGAGCGTCTAGAGGAATACCCAGCAAATTTAAATATCTTAGCGGAATGTGAGCCTGTTTACGAGGAAATGCCAGGTTGGACAGAAGATATTACAAGCGTAAAGAATTTTGAAGATCTTCCAGCTAACGCTCAGCATTATGTAAACCGCATCACAGAGCTCACAGGAATCTCTCTGGCTGTTTTCTCTGTCGGACCAGACAGAACCCAGACGAATATCTTGAAGAACGTCTACGAGTCTTAAAAAGCCTTATAAAGATATATAAACCACCCGGGAGCACGAACAATCTTCTGGGTGGTTTATTGTATGTAACCTCCGCTTTATAAATGTTTATTAGAAACATTGCATTACCGATTAGTTTAGTGGAAAAGAATTTCTTCACTCACGTAGTGCAACAAGCTGTTCTATCATAATTTCAGATTTGTCCCGATTGTATTTTTAGATAAAATCTATTTTTTTAATAAAAACTATTGCCAAATAAGAGATATACTGCTATTATTAATATCGCTGTCAGTTAGACAGATCGTCTCGACATTCTATATTGGCCCGTTGGTCAAGCGGTTAAGACACCGCCCTTTCACGGCGGTAACACGGGTTCGAGTCCCGTACGGGTCATAGCCTGATAGAGGGGTCCGATCGATTCAGATTCCTCTATACTTTGTAAGGTCCGGTAGTTCAGTTGGTTAGAATGCCTGCCTGTCACGCAGGAGGTCGCGGGTTCGAGTCCCGTCCGGACCGCCACTATATCTTCAAATACAGAATGTGATTTATGGCTCGGTAGCTCAGTCGGTAGAGCAACGGACTGAAAATCCGTGTGTCGGCGGTTCGATTCCGTCCCGAGCCACTCTTCAAACAGGACTCTCATAAGAGGGCCCTGTTTTTTATTTCTTTTCTAATGGGACTTTTGGCATGTGAAAGAACTGTATCATATGTAATGGTTTCGAAATATTTCCGCCATATACTGTAATGTTTTAGTTCCATAAAAGAAGAAAATTACACTATTATAAAAAAAAGAAACTAATACCTTCGGATTAATTTGGCAGCTATAATACAAGTTTATTACATCGTTCTACATCCTATTTATCTGGGAGTAGATAATATGATAGATTAATAGAGTGCTAAAGTAAGTAGTAAAAATGTCCGTATATAGATTTATAGATAAAGCAAAACTTGTAGGGGGAAAATGTTGTGTGGACGAAAAAAGCAAAACGCCCTCTCAACAAAAATGCTGATTACCAAAAGCCTAGAAAAAATTCTTTATGGAAAAAGATTGCGTTAACGACTTGTTTAGGTGTGGGAATTACGTTTGGCTCTGTTTATGCTGATAACATCGAGAGTCAGATTCCAACTGTGTATCACGTTTATGTTGATGGCGAGCACTTAGGGATTGTAGACAACAAAGAAGTAGTTAAGAATTATGTCGATGAAAGAATCGATCAAGCTGAACAAAAGCATAAAGACCTTCCTTTAACGGTGGGTGAAGAGGTTACATATGTACCTGAGAAAATGTTCCGACCAACGTTTAATAATCAACAACTTGTTCAATCATTAAAAGATGAGCTAACGGTAAAAGTTGATGGTACAAAAGTTAAAGTTGATGGAAAACTTGTAGGTTATATGGCTTCAAAAGAGCAAGCGGATGAAGCACTGAATAAGATCAAAACTCAATATGTCACGCCTGAAGATTTAAAAGCTTTTGAAGGTATGACACAAGAACAAAAAGATGCGCCGGTAAAAGTAGGTGACTCTACTATAGTAGACGTATCTCTATCAGAAAAAGTTTCACTATCTGATGAAAAAGTGGCTCCTAAGGATATATTAACGGTAAGTGACATGGTTAAACTTCTAAAAAAAGGTGTTTTAACGGATCAGCTCCATACGGTTAAAGAAGGTGAAGTATTAGGAGAAATTGCCGGTCAATATAACCTGGACTCTGAAAAGATTAAAGAACTTAATCCTGAGTTGAAAGAGGATGACCTTCTTCACATTGGGCAGGAGTTAAATGTTACCGATTATGAGGCATACCTCGATGTCTTCGTTACTGAAAAGAAACGAGAGAAAAAGACTCTTAAATATGAAGTTGAAGTACGCGAGTCAGATGACCTTTATAAAGGTGAACAAAAAGTTAAACAAGAAGGCCAAGATGGCTCTAAAGATATCGAGTACGAAATTAAAACAAAGAATGGCAAGGTCACTAGCGAAAAGGTAATCGATGAAGAAACAACAAAGGAACCTGTTAAAAAAGTTGTGGTCAAAGGAACAAAAGTTATCCCTTCAAGAGGAACGGGTAACTTCAGTTGGCCTGCAGTCGGTGGCGTGATTACTAGTAAGCAAGGCATGAGATGGGGCGCTTATCACAAAGGGATTGATATCGCTGGAGTGAGCAATCGCACGATCAGTGCTGCGGATAATGGTGTTGTAACTGAAGCTGGTCGCGATGGTGGATATGGGAATAAAGTCGTTATTGATCATAACAATGGCTATAAGACTACTTATGCCCACCTATCCTCTATTAAAGTTAGCGTTGGTCAAACCGTGAGAAGTGGTCAGGCAATTGGTATAATGGGTACCACTGGTGACTCTACGGGAGTTCACTTACATTTTGAAGTTCATAAAAATGGCAGCTTACAGAATCCTCTGAACTACGTAAGTCGATAAGAAAAAATCCTGCATCCTTGGTGTTGCAGGATTTTTTTGCGTATGGGGCATTGTAATCCTATTGAAAAAGACATTTAATGAAAAATACGTTAGAATTAAATATTAAAGAACTACACGACCTGATAGAAAGAAGGGGTATAGATGAATTTTAAAGTGTTAGTTGTAGATGATGAAAAACCAATTGCAGATATACTAAAATTCAACTTAGAAAAAGAAGGATACAACGTGGTTTGTGCTTATGATGGGGATGAAGCCATCGATCTTGCACTTCAAGAGGACCCTGATATTATTCTCCTTGATATTATGCTGCCAGGTAAAGACGGTATGGAAGTTTGTCGAGAAATTCGTAAAACAAAAAACATGCCGATTCTAATGCTAACAGCCAAAGATTCGGAGATCGATAAGGTTCTTGGTCTGGAGCTCGGAGCAGATGACTACGTAACCAAACCGTTCAGCAATCGTGAAGTGATTGCTAGGGTAAAGGCAAACTTACGACGTCATCAGCAAGAGCCTGAGGAAAGCGGAAGGGCAAACAATGATATTCAAATCGGGAAACTGGTTATTCACCCTGATGCCTACACAGTTACAAGAGACGGTGAACAGATTGAACTGACTCATCGTGAATTTGAATTGCTTCACTACCTGGCAAAGAATATTGGTCAGGTTATGACGCGTGAGCATCTTCTTGAAACGGTCTGGGGATATGATTATTATGGCGACGTGCGTACAGTGGACGTAACTGTCAGACGATTACGTGAGAAAATCGAAGAGAACCCAAGCACACCTATGTGGATCGTTACCCGTCGTGGAGTGGGGTATTATTTGAGAAACCCTGAACAGGAGTAGCTTAATTATGAAAAAGGTGGGGTTTTTTCAATCCATACGCTTGAAGTTTATTATCATTATTACACTCCTGCTTTTGTTCCCGATTCAAGTCATCGGAGCTTACTTTTCTCAGCAACTTGAAGAGAAATTGAAGCAGAACTTTGAAGAATCTATAACGAATAATGTCGATATATTGAATATTCAGTTGGAAGATGCATTCTCAAAAGAACGAAAAGAAGAGGCCCCCTCCCTTGAAGAAGATGTTCAGGACATCCTTCAGGGGTTTGATGCTGAGAATATATCAGAACTATTAGTTGTAAACAATAAAAGCCGTGTGATTGCAGCTACGGAAGATTCTGATAAGAGTAAAGTAGGAAAGAGGCTTCCACTAACTGAAATACAACGGACACTGATGCTTGGGACGGTAGACGCAGATACGAAGGTGAACCAAAAAGGTGAACGGGTTTTAGTTCGAACCTTTCCAATTTACCAAGAAAAAGAAAAGGATAATCAAAACGGAGACCAGAAAGTCGTTGTAGGTGCGATCTATCTCAAAGCTTCTATTGAAAAGGTCTATGGGCAGCTCCAAGACATTAACCGCATTTTTGCAAACGGAACTTTCCTTGGCGTATCCATTTCTGTGCTATTAGGTATTGTTATTGCAAGAACCATTACAAAGCCGATTACTGAAATGAGGAAACATGCAAAAATCATGGGTGCCGGAGACTTCTCTCAGAAAGTCAATGTCTATGGACAAGATGAGATTGGACAGCTGGCTGTTTCGTTTAATGAACTGAACGATAAACTGAAAATCTCCCAGGCAACAACGGAAGGGGAGAGGCGAAAACTAAGCTCAGTTCTTTCCAATATGACAGAAGGCGTTATCGCTACCGACCATACTGGGGCTATCATTCTCATGAATGAACCTGCATCGAGACTTCTCGGCCAAGAAATTGAAGATGTACAAGGCCAGCCTTTATTGAATGTGTTAAATATTCATAAGCGCCTTAATAGTATTACAGATCTAAAAGATCAGGAATCCATTATTATTGATTTTAGTGAAGATGAACAACAGCTTTTACTTAAGGCAAGCTTTACGGCCGTTCAATACGAAATGGAACAAATGAATGGGTATATCACCGTCTTAAGTGATGTAACAGAACAGGAAAAAATTGAACGAGAACGAAGAGAATTCGTTGCAAATGTCTCACACGAACTTCGTACACCTCTTACAACCATGAAGAGCTATTTAGAAACTCTAACAGAAGGTGCGTGGGAAGATAAAGAAATTGCCCCGCGCTTTTTAGACGTGACTCAAAACGAAACAGAACGTATGATTCGTCTTGTTAATGATCTATTACAGCTCTCTAAAATGGACAATAAAGATTATAAAATGCACAAAGAGAAAGTTAATTTTATTGGGTTTTTCCAAACGGTTGTAGAACGCTTTGAAATTAATCAAGATGATCATATTAATTTTGAGCGGCAATTACCGGATAAAGAAGTTCAAGTATGGATCGATAAGGATAAAATGACCCAAGTATTGGATAACATCATTTCAAATGCCATTAAGTATTCTCCAGAAGGAGGAACGATCGGCTTTCAATTAGAGATCAATGAACATCAACAGAAATTAGAAGTATCGATCTCTGATGAAGGAGTTGGGATTCCTAAAGAGAAATTGGAAAAGGTGTTTGAACGATTTTACCGAGTTGATAAAGCCCGTGCCAGGAACCTCGGAGGTACAGGTTTAGGTTTGGCTATTTCCAGGGAAATGATCGATGCTCACGGGGGCGAGATTTGGGCTGATAGTAAAGAAGGGAAGGGGACAAAGGTTACCTTTACCCTGCCGTTATTGAAACAATATGAGGGGGATGAAGAGTAATGTGGGAGTACTTAAAGTCAATTATATTAGGGCTCCTCGTAACCATTAGTCTATTGGTTACGTTTGCCCTTTGGACCTATCAACCTGAATACGATGACATTAATAATGGAAGCCCTATTTTAGAGGCGGAGACGAAGTTGAATAACGGTGTACAGCAAAGCGTATCGGATATTATTAAGCCAGAATTGTTATTGTTTCATCAGGATGAAAGACATTTTTCATTAAAGAGTTGGAATGAAACAAAAAATTTATATGAAAAAATAGTCAAGTGGCCATTAACGGATATCAATTTGGTCTCTAAGGATGTGATTGAGACCGAATCATCTATTGAAATTGTTTACCCTGCTGGAATTCCACTTAGCACATTAGCTAGTACCTTTACGATCGGTGGTGAAGCAGAGAAAGATGTCAAAGAAATGAATATGAATATTGATCAAATCTTTATTTCTTTCACACAGAATCAATCTAAGTATTATGATGTTTACTTTGTTTCACGGCAAAGTGGTACAGCTTATAGTGCTGTTATTCGTAATTTTGATGTATCGAATGCTGTCGAGAAGTATTTAACAGGTTCGAATAGTGAAATGGAATATTTCAGCGTGGACAACTATTTCGGAAATCCGGTCTATTTGCCTGAATCCCAAGTTACGTTACCTGTTCTTCCATTTCAAGCTCAAAAGTTAAATGTGGAAACGATGAAAAATGTTTTGTTTAATAATCCAAAACTCGTCAAACGGAATTCAACGTACGGGGAAACATTTTACAATATAGACAACCGGTTAATGAAAGTTAGTGAAAATGAGAGACATATGAGATTTGAGCAATTTCAAACCGATGAAACCAACGAACTGTCTCGGCAACAATTAATTAAGCAAAGTTTGAATGATATAAACGACCACAACGGTTGGACAGCCAACTCCTCCTATCATTTATTCGATATTCGAGATAATGTTATTGATTACCGAATTTTCCAGGATGGATATCCTGTTTTAGATGGGGGAAAAGAGCTAAGTTTAAAGATTACCCAAACATGGCGAAACCAGGACCTTGTTGAGTATGAAAGACCTCTTATCCAGCTTAGGTATCCCATCCTAAATCCGAATCAACATGACGATATTTTATCGGGGAGAGAGATTTTACCTTATATTGAGGATCAGTCATTTGAAGATATTAAGATTGGGTACAGAGTGGAAATAAAAGGTCAACAAGAGCTCGTCATTTTATTAGAGCCGGCATGGTTTATAAAATATGTAGGACAGGACGATTGGGAAGAGCTTGTGGATGAAGGGAGCACAGAATAATGCAATGGGGACAGATTAAAACGCTATTTATTCTATGCTTCTTAATATTAGATGTCTTCTTGGTCTTTCAATTTATGAATAAGACAGAGCAGGCTCAACTTGGACTTCTAACGGATACAAGTTTAGAGGAACAGTTAAAGACAGAGGATATCCAACTGAACAATGTACCTAAAGAAGCGCCAAAGAAATCTTATATTTCTGCTAAACGATATGCCTTTAAAGAAGAAGACAAAGAGGAATTAGAAGAAAACGAAAACCAAAAACCTGAGATTTATGGGGAAGATAACAATATATTGATATCTGTTTTTGAGGAGCCAGTTGCCGTTGATCTAGAAAGCAGTGATGAGACAATCGAGGGTACCATTAACAATAAGATCTTATTTGGAGATGAGTATCAGTTCTGGGATTACAATGAGAAATACAATGTCCTGATTTTCTTTCAACGCTTCAAGGAAGATCCCATTTATTACAATGAATCGGGCATTGTAATGGCTCAATTGAACGAAGAAAAGGATGGCATTACAGCTTTCGTCCAAACCCATCTAGATGATTTGAAGAGTACAGAGGAGAAGATAGACCTCGTTAAACCAATCCAAGCCATCGGTAATTTATTCGATAAAAATAAATTATACAGTGGAGATGTGGTGTCAAAGTTTGACGTTGGCTATTACACCTTAGTTCCGCTTGAGAACGGAGACCGGGTTTTCTCTCCTACTTGGAATATTAAAGTGAATGAGGATCAAAACTTTATTATCAGTGGCCTCGAAGGTCAGTATATTTCAACGGACGAAGATGAATTTGTAAATGAAACAATGTCTAGCATAAGTAAGCAAATCGATTTGGAACAATCAATTTGGGGTGGAGGATCATGAGTATGCACTTTAGCGTACTGGCATCCGGAAGTACCGGCAATGCCTTTTATATCGGTACTGAACAACAGAAGTTACTTGTAGATGCCGGGTTAAGCGGGAAACAATTAGAGCGTGTCATGTCTCAAGTAGACGTAGATCCGCATGATTTAAATGGCATCCTTGTAACTCACGAGCATAGCGATCACATTAAAGGTTTAGGCATACTCGCGAGACGGTATAATTTACCGATCTATGCGAATGAGAAAACGTGGAAAGCAATGGAAGGTCAGATTGGGAAGATCACAACAGATCAGAAGTTTGAGTTCTCTATGGAAACTGTGAAAGCTTTTGGCGACCTTGAAGTTGAATCATTCGGAGTTTCTCATGATGCGGCAGAGCCAATGTTTTATGTGTTTCACCATAATGGCAAGAAAGTAGCTTTAGTGACGGACACGGGATATGTATCTGAGCGAATCAAGAAGACCGTTGAAGACGCTGATGCTTATATATTTGAATCCAATCATGACGTGGAGATGCTCCGAATGGGAAGGTATCCATGGAATGTTAAACGACGTATATTAGGTGACAAGGGGCACGTTTCTAATGAGGATAGTGCACTGGCATTAACAGATATTATTGGCAATTCAACAAAGCGTATTTATTTAGCCCATTTAAGTCAAGATAATAACATGAAAGATCTAGCGCGTATGTCCGTAGGGAATATGTTAAAAGAACGTGGTATTCCTTTAGGGAATGCGATTGACTTATTTGATACCGACCCGAATCATGCTACACCCATCTATACGCTGAATGACGTTTAGAAAAAGTATGGGGAGGTAACGGGGAACTAGTATAGATCTAGTTCAGAAAGGATTGAAGGCTAAATGGGCTACTATGATGATCAAACCCCTTCAGGCAATCAACACAAGCGTCCTGGCTGGATTATGCCGACGGTTGTAGGTATTATCCTTGGTGCTGTGTTAATCATGTTAGCGTTACCCGCTCTTATTCAATCGAATCTCTTGCCATATGATTTATCCTCACAAGAGAATAAACAAGTGCAAGCAGATGAAGGAGAAAGTAATAATACGACAACAGAAAATGTGAACTTGGATGTTACTACTCAAGTTACAGAGGTAGTAAGTGATGTGCAAGAGGCCGTTGTAGGCGTTGTGAAGATTCGCGAATCCTCAGGTTTATTCCAAGAGCAACCATCTGGTGGCGAGGCAGGCACAGGTTCTGGTGTTATTTATAAAAAAGAAAACGGCAAAGCCTATATCGTAACCAATAACCATGTGGTTCAAGGTGCTGACCGAGTGGAAGTTTCTTTAATTGACGGAACCCGCATTGAAGCGGAGTTAGTTGGAGCTGATCCATATACAGATTTAGCTGTTCTGACCGTCGAAGATTCAAAAGTGGATAAGGTGATTGAGATTGGCGACTCGTCCCATGTAAAAGTGGGGGAACCAGCGATAGCTATTGGTAGCCCACTAGGGTTGATGTTCTCTGGATCTGTTACGAAAGGGATTATTAGCGGAAAGCAAAGGGCGATCCCTCAAGATTTCAATGGAGATGGACGAATGGATTGGCAGGCAGAAGTGATGCAAACGGATGCTGCAATTAATCCAGGGAATAGCGGCGGTGCCCTTATTAATATAAAAGGCCAGCTTATAGGAATCAACTCCATGAAAATTGCTAAATCAGCAGTAGAAGGAATCGGGTTTGCTATCCCTATTAATAATGCTGTTCCGATTATGGAAGACATAGAAGAAGATGGAGAAGTTACTCGACCATTTATGGGAATCGGAGCGGTTTCTTTATCTGAAGTCCCTCGTTCTCAACAAAGGGAAATCTTAGGTTTACCTAAAGAGGTTGATGGTGGTGTTGTGGTTGATAATGTACAAACCGCTTCTCCAGCTGACCAAGCAGGACTTCAGCAATATGATGTCATTACCCAATTAGACGGTAAAGACATTCAAAGCATCGTTGATTTACGTAAACATTTGTATAAGGATAAAAACGTTGGTGACAAAATGTCGGTTACATTCTTCCGTAATGGACAGCAGCAAGAAGTTACAATGACGTTGTCCAATCAAAGTTATTAAGAGAACAAGAAGCGGGGGCTGATGTCCCTGCTTTTCCTATTCTTAAATAAGGGAGGTGTGGAGTTTGAAATTATTTGTATGTCAGGATCATGTTGATCGGGGGATTGATGTCATTGTGGATGAGTGTGAAACTTTCCCGAACTTAGATCAACTTAATAAAGATGAACAATTATCCACAGCGTGTGAATACTGTAGTGAGTCTGCTACATATATAGTGGCGAACGCAGGTTCTAATACCAAATAAAGTGATTCATTTGTGTATATGTGGATAACTTTGTGTATAACTTGTTTATATACCCCTTTCCCTTGTTAGTATCACAAGAACTTTAAGATTGTGGATAAGTATGTTGATAAGTTGGAATAGTCGTACAATTTTGATAAGAAGAGTAAAGGAAAACGTCAGTTTCTTAATAGAAACTGACGTTTTTATATGCTAAGACTAAAGGTCCCATCCCTAAGAACTAATCAGATTTTGAGACATTCATTTTGCTTAAATTCAGCAAAGAAAATAATAAATCAGGACAAATTGTACTATTACTTTCTTGTTATAAAACCGGAATAGTTACAAAAAAGTAGTGGAGAAGGTTCGTGTTGGTCTATGAAACGTGAAGCTTTTGAGTAAACCTAGACGATTGAAATAAACTGTGGATAAATATCTCCTTAATTTATGCAAAGAGATGCGTGTGTTAGAAATTCTAAAAAACAGCCCCATGAAGAACCCTTTTAAAGGGATCCTTTATTTAGTGGGTTTAATTTCTTCTCCGTTTTCACCTTTATAGCGAAGCCCCCAACCTGTCAGGGCCGAAATAAACATCACTAGTAATAGAAACCATCCTTGAAAGACAAAAGGAAATACTTCCGTAGGACCTACGACAGGTAGAAATTCATATTCCTTGGCTGCTCCTTTTATAGTTGCCCAAGCTAACAATACACCACCACTCCATGGGAAGATGTAGCCTAAGGATGACGAAACAGTATCAAGGAAATTGGCTCTTCTGTATGGATGTATATTAAACTCTTCCCCAATTTTCCGAACAAAAGGTCCTGCCGTAATTTCAGCAGCGGTGTTAATGGTTATAAATACATTTAAAAAGGCTACGATGGCGAAAATCGAAAGTTCAGCACGTCGGACAATTCCATCTATAATTTTTAAAAAGAAGTTTTTAATGGCTTCCATCGTACCAGCTAGCTCCATTAGGTGAGCGGCTGCTAATATAAATAGAATGAGGATCGCCATATTAAAATATCCACCGATTCCGTTCATTAATGCGCCTCCAATTGCAGCTTCCCCTGCTTCGTTGCGATAGATATAAAGTACTTTACGAAGGGGGACTCCAATTATAATGATCATGACAATCGAGGATACAATTCCTATTGTTAATGATGTTAATAAGTGGCGTCCGGAAAGAGCCAAAAATAATACAATAGCAAATGGAATGAGCATCAATAAACCTGTAGGTGTTACTTGTTCTTGAAGCTGAAGAAAGGCTTCTTTATTGCTTGATTGCTCGCCTCCTCCTAAAATAACAAACAATATCAATGCAGGTATAGCTGCTGTAATGGAATACTTAAACCGAGAGCGGACTACTCCAGGTACATCCGCTTCCTGAGTTGTAGCTGAAACGATGGTGGTGTCCGATACAGGGGCTAAGTTATCACCAAATACAGCTCCGCTTAATATAGCTGCCAGTAATATAACGGGGTCAGCCCCTAATATAATTCCTGCAGGAAACATAAGTATTCCGAACGTTGCTACAGTCCCGTACCCTGTTCCTACGGCTGTTGAGAATACACCAGCCAATAGGAAGGTTAATCCTACAATAAAGCCACCTTCAAGGCCTGTCTGAAATCCAACCCAAATTAGACCTTCTACCAGTCCTCCGGCCGCTAAGAGTTTAGCGAACATCCCTGCCCAAAACCAAGCAATGACTGCAATAATTCCTATCGGTTGAGCCATTCCCTCTACTAATCCTTGGGCGTAATCTTTCCAAACGGTTTTACAGAAGAATAGGCCGAGTGCGACGCCGATTACCATACCCAAAACAAGGGCTTCCTCTGTAACCAGCTTTGTCACACTTAAAGAGATGGCCCAAATAATAAAAAACACAAGCGGGATGGTAGCGGTAAATGGGCCTCCGTAGAACGCCAAATGCTTAATGTCTTTTTTGCCAACGGCTTCTTCTGCATCTTGTCGTTGCTTTTTATCGTCTTCGTTCATTTGAGTGCTCCTTTTTCGTATCTATTCTGGTTCAATCTGAGACACACCCGTGTTAACGGCTGCATCTATAACGGCTTGGCGAATAGAGGGGACGACTTCCTTGTTAAACACACTCGGAATAATATATTCGGCGTCTAACTCCTCTTCTCCAATAGTTGAAGCAATTGCTTTAGCCGCGGCAAGCTTCATTTCATCATTAATTTCCGTAGCGCGACAGTCTAGTGCCCCCCTGAATATACCTGGGAAACACAATACGTTATTTACTTGGTTTGGATAATCGGATCTCCCTGTAGCAATAACAGCTGCATAAGGCTTTGCTTCTTCTGGTTTTATTTCTGGATTCGGATTGGCTAAAGCAAATATGATTGGATCCTTGGCCATTTTTTTAATATCAGCTTTGGTTAATAGTCCAGGCGCTGAAACACCTATGAACACATCAGCATTCTTTATGACCTCGCATAGTTTTCCCTTTTCCTGCTTTGGATTGGTTTTTTGAGCGAATTCATTCCAACCGGGACGATCGTAGTTTTGATTGCAATGAAGCGCTCCCTCAACATCGACGCCTATAATCGTTTTCGCTCCTGCTTTTAGTAGCATGTTGGTAATGGCCATACCTGCTGCACCAATCCCACAAACGATAATTTTACAGTCCTTGATAGGCTTAGAAACGAGTTTGAGGGCATTTAACAATCCGGCTAATGCAACAATAGCTGTGCCGTGCTGATCGTCGTGAAACACTGGAATGACTAATTCTTTATTTAGGCGTTCTTCAATGGAAAAGCAGTTTGGAGAAGCTATGTCTTCTAGGTTAATCCCTCCAAATGTGGGCTGGAGTGCCTTAACAATTGTAATGATTTCTTCAGGATCTTGAGTATCTAGACAGATAGGGTAAGCATCAATATCAGCGAATTGCTTGAATAGCATGGCTTTTCCTTCCATGACAGGCATGGCTGCTTCTGGTTTAATCTTTCCTAAACCGAGAACTGCGGTTCCGTCTGAAATCACTGCCACAGCATTCTTCTTAATGGTATAGTCGTGGGCTAGTTCTACATTTTCATCAATTGCTTCGCACACTCTAGCTACCTCAGGTGTGTAAACACGCGACATATCATCACGGCTATCAATTTTGATTTTAGGCATAATGTGAATCTTGCCACCTGAATGAGCGAGGAAAGTACGGTCAGTGGTCTGTTGAATCGTAATCCCTGTTAACTTCCTTAATTCAGCCGTAATACGATTTTGAACCTCTTCCTGATGAATGTTAATACTTAGATCCCGTATAGTAGAGTTTCTATTTTCCTTAATAACATCTATGGCGACAAGATCCCCGCCTGCTGAACTAATAACAGTAGCAATCTGACCGAAAGAAGCTGTCTTCTTATCAAGTTTCAGTCGCAATATAAAGCTTATACTCGATTTGCTCATGGGTATGAATGTCCTCTCTGTATGAATAGTGTTCTTATCTTTCCAAATGAAACAATAAATATGACGAATGTTTACATAAGGAAACGTAAATGGTGACACATTACTAATATGTAAATGTACGAGAGGTAGGGAAAAGCTATGGAAAAACATAAAGCAGAAGCAGATATTTCTACACATGATCAAAATCCATATACGATTGTAAAACAATTACTCAGTGAATCCGTGGAACAGTTAGGGTTAGATGAGAGCATCTATCACATCTTAAAGAAACCGATGAGGGTGATGGAAGTATCAATTCCTATTCGCAAAGAGGACGGTTCTGTTGAGAACTATACAGGCTATCGTTCACAGCACCTTGACGTACTAGGGCCATGTAAAGGGGGAATACGCTTCCATCCCTCTGTAACCCTTGATGAAGTAAAGGCTCTATCGATCTGGATGTCCTTGAAATCAGCCATTATTGAGTTACCCCTCGGAGGAGGGAAGGGGGGAGTGATTGTAAACCCGAATGACTTAAATCAAAGAGAGTTAGAAGAGCTAAGTAGAAGTTACATTCGGAAGATTACACCTGTCATTGGCCCAGAAAAGGATATACCTGCTCCGGATATGAATACAACTCCTGAAATTATGGCATGGATGATCGATGAATACGACAAACTACGTGGTTACAATATACCAGGGCTCATTACAGGCAAACCGATCATTATAGGGGGATCTGAGGGGCGCCTTGATGCTACGGGACGTGGAGTGGTTATTCATATAAGAGAAGCGGCCAACGCCCTTGATATTGACCTATCAAGAGCTACAGCTGCATTACAGGGGTTTGGAAATGTAGGAAGCGCAACAGCTAAATTCTTACATGAAACCGGCGTAAAAGTAGTAGCTGTAACAGATGTGTCGGGTGGAATATACAAAGAAGAAGGATTAGACATCCCGGCTCTCTTAGAATTTATAGGGGAGGGGAATGTCATTGCTGACTTTGAACATTGCACCTCCATTTCAAACGAAGAGATGTTTGCACTCCCTGTAGACATCCTCATTCCAGCTGCATTAGAAAATCAGATTACAAAAGATACAGCACCTAAAATCCAGGCAAAAATCGTTGCTGAAGCCGCTAACGGTCCAACTACACCAGAAGGAAACCGTATTTTAGAAGAAAAGGGGATCTTTATTATTCCGGATATCCTGTGTAATGCCGGAGGCGTAACCGTATCTTACTTTGAATGGGTCCAAAATACGATGAATTATTATTGGAAAGAAGAGAAAGTGAACACAGAACTTGAAGAGAAAATGATTGCTGCCTTTAAGCGAGTATACTCGATGAAAGAGGAGAAAGGCTGCGAAATGCGTCAGGCAGCTTATATGGTGGGGATACGCCATCTTGTACTAGCACTTAAAGCGAGAGGTTGGATACAAAATGGAGATCTCTCTAAGTTATAAGACCTAGTCACATTCTGGTTACTCGAGACGAATAGATATAAACATGAAGAGAGAAGGTTAAATGCTTCTCTCTTTCTTTTATGGTTTGTGTTTACAAAAATGTGTACATGTATACAATTACGTAAACAAGTATACGGAAAACGTAAACATTAAGTAAACAAAAGTGTATACAAGTACACAAAAGCGTATACATGTTGATATAACAGTATGTGTACAGATTTCGTATACATGTAAACATAAACCGTACACATGTATACAGAAATGTCGACAAAAGAAGACATTGACTGTTGTCTAAATCTTCTATATCTTTTAGGTATCGGATAGAGACTCTAGTCATTAACTTCAAAAAAGAAGGGGAGCTAGTTTCATGACAAATTCAAGAATTGCAGCTGTTGATGTTGGTAATGATGCCCTAAAGGCGTTATTCGGTAAGTTAGATTCGGAGCTTTATATTCCAAACGTGATTGCTAGAGATATTGAAGATCGTCCTGTAATAGGAATAGAAGAATTAGACGAAAAGGATCCTGTAGATAATCTACATATCCGCGTGCATTCGCCTGCCTTAAAGGACAATAATGCGATTTACCGTGTAGGAAATCTAGCAACAAAGAGTAGTAACTCTACTGAATTAGATCCAGGAAGTAGTAAGTCTGAAGAAGATCAGACATTGGTTATGCTGTTTGCCTCATTAGCCCTTGATGCAGTATCAAGAGAAGACGATACTAGAAAGCATCATGGAAATAACCGAAACGTTGTGGACGCTAACTATACGCTTGGAACAGGACTACCTCTTAGAGAAGTAAAAGAAGGAAAAGACGTAGGCTATCGCTCTCAGTTACTCGGTTCTGTTCACCAGGTCGAGTTCCTTGTAACACCAAAGTATCAGGGTATGAAAGTAAATCTTAAATTTGATGAAGTAAAAGTATACCCAGAAGGATTCGCAGCGTTCGTCAATCTTGTCATGGATAACGATTTAAATGTGATCAATAAAGACTTAATTGATAAGCAAATCTTAATTCAAGACATTGGTGGATTATCAACGGATATTGCCGTGATTCGTAACCGCAATGTAGATGATGATAAAGCACAAGGGTTTAACCTTGGAGTGGCTGAATCATTAGAAGCCATCCGTGATGAAATCCGGACAAAACATGGCGTAGAGTTAGACAGTCGTCGTGATGTGGTCGATATCATTACGCGTAAAAATGATCGACACCACATCATGGTGAAAGGAAGTCGGACAAGCGTCCATGATATTACAGATCGTATTCTTTTAGAATTAGCGAAGAAGCAATACCGCTATCTGCGCAATGTTTGGCAGCGAAATTCTCAGTCTGAAATTTGCTATTTCGTTGGCGGCGGTTCTGCCGTTTTAAAAGATTACTTAAAATCCCTCAATAATAGTCTGGATGGATTTAATATTGAGTTCTTTGAAGACGAAAATGAAAGCATTTGGATGATGGCGAATGCTTATTACAAACTAGTATCTGATTTCGTTAGGAAAACAAAGAGAGATAAAAAACAGGAGAAGCAAAAACAAGAAGCGACTTCTGCTAAGTAGATAGGAAGATTTCATGGGAGATTCCAAAAAAGGTATTCAAAGAGGCCAGGCAATCACATTCCGTATTCCTTCAGATACACCGGATTATGTATTGAAGCAACTCCAACATTTAAAGGAAACGGAAAAACGCAATTTCTCAAGCCGAATTGCTCAGTATGTTATGCAAGGGGTATCAGAAACGCGTTCTAAGGAGAAAGAGACCGTTACGGTTTCATTACCAAAATCATTAACGAAAGAACAGCGGAATTGGCTTAAACATGAACATTCAGAAGCTTTAATGGGTAGTATACTCTACCAATTGCTTATGGACCCAATTCGGGCTACCTCTCTTTATGCGTCGTTACACAACAACGCTTATGATTTTGATGATGTTCTAGAGCTTCAAGAACAAGTGGAGTCAGCCATTCAGGCAAAGTCTTACGCTGTAGCTTCTGGGCAAGATAACGCGTCCTCCTATACAAACGACTGGCGAGAAAATGAGTCACCGGCTGAGGATAACTGGACGACTGATGATGATCTTGATGATATTAATCTTGATCACTTACAAGAGGAGATCCATAAGGAAGAGGAAAAGGTGGAATTCGACGAAGATGATCCACTAGCAGACTTCTTCTCCTCCATGAATAAATAAGAAATCACCCCAAAGTCATCTGTGACTTTGGGGTTTTTTATACTCTAACACTGTTTCATGATACGATAAACGTAAGAAATAGACCGAAGGAGTATAACTATGAAGATCACCATTATTTCTGTTGGAAAACTAAAAGAAAAATACTTAAAACAAGGCATCAGCGAATATGAAAAGAGACTGGGAGCTTATGCCTCGATCGATTTAATTGAAGTTCCTGATGAAAAGGCTCCTGAAAACCTAAGTGAAGCCCAAATGGAAGAGGTGAAGCAGAAAGAAGGAGAGCGCATTCTTGCTAAGGTTAATCCTGATGCTCATGTCATTACGTTAGAGATTGAAGGAAATATGCTTACATCTGAGAAACTGGCGAAACAGTTGGATCAGCTGGCTACTTATGGGAAGAGCAAAGTAACCTTTGTTATCGGAGGGTCATTAGGTTTAAGTGAAGAAGTGACTGCGCGCTCAGACTTCGCTTTATCGTTCTCGAAAATGACGCTCCCCCACCAGTTAATGAGGCTTGTGCTTTTAGAGCAAATATATCGTGCGTTTCGGATTAATCGGGGGGAACCGTACCATAAATAAAGAAGAGCTTACATGCTTAAACAAGGAGGTACATGATGATGGAAACAGTCTATATAGCTGGTGGATGTCTCTGGGGCGTGCAAGAATTCATCAAGACACTCCCTGGCGTTACATCTACAGAAGCGGGAAGAGCGAATGGGACGAGTCCTACACTCGGAGGGGACTATGACGGCTACGCTGAATGTGTCAAAACAACATTTGATCCGGCGGTTGTAAACATAAAAGATTTAATGGGGTATCTCTTTGAAATCATTGACCCCTACAGCCTGAATCAACAAGGGGAAGATGTAGGCGTGAAATATAGAACAGGTGTGTATAGCGAGGCCCCTGAGCATTTGGAAGATGCACAAGCGTTTATAAGGGAAAGAGAGGACGCTAGACGTATCGTAGTGGAAGTTTTACCACTTACTAACTATGTAAGAAGTGCGGAAGAACACCAGGATCGGTTAACCAGATGTCCGGGAGATTATTGTCATATCTCTGAAGATCTATTAAATAAATACAAGCGGGTTTAACATCAAAGAAGCAGTGCGGTATTGAAAAGTAATATAAAAAACGAGGAGAGCTTAAGGCTCTCCTCGTTTTTTTATTACCTAGCATAGTTCGCATGAAATACACGAGAGATTATTTAAGAAATTGAAAAACCTTTCTCTTCTTCCACTCCATTATTCTCTGTAAATTCATCAAGGAGAGCACGGACTTCATCAGTTGATTCAGTGCTCATCAATTGATTTCGTAACTCGCTTGCTCCTCGGAAGCCTTTAACATAAATCTTAAAGAAGCGGCGAAGTGGTTTGAAGAGGCGCGGCTCTAATTCCTCTGAATATTTATCATGAAGATCGAGCTGCAAACGTAGAAGATCAAGCAACTCCTCACTGGTATGCTCTTTCTTCTCTGTTTCGAAGCAGAATGGATTATGGAAGACTCCTCGTCCAATCATAACCCCATCTACACCATATTTCTCAACAAGTTCAAGCCCCTTCTGACGGTCAGGGATATCCCCATTAATAGTTAGAAGTGTATCAGGAGCTACTTCGTCACGAAGCTTCTTAATCTCAGGAATCAGCTCCCAGTGAGCATCCACATTACTCATCTCTTTTTTCGTACGGAGGTGGATGGAGAGGTTAGCTATATCCTGTTCTAAAAGGTGTCGAAGCCAGTCGTGCCACTCCTCGACTTCTGTGTAACCTAGGCGGGTTTTTACACTTACAGGAAGGCCTCCTGCTTTAGCCGCCTGTACAATTTCCGCTGCAACATCCGGACGGCGTATGAGTCCGCAACCTTTCCCTTTTGTAGCAACATTCGGTGCAGGGCAACCCATATTGATATCGACTCCGCGATATCCCATTTCAGCCATTCCAATGCTCATTTGTCGGAAGTATTCAGGTTTATCTCCCCAAATATGGGCAACAATCGGCTGTTCATCCTCTGTGAATGTCAGACGGCCACGAACGCTATCTTTGCCTCTTGGATGGCAGTAGCTTTCCGTATTTGTGAACTCTGTAAAGAATACGTCCGGCCTTGCTGCTTCACTCACGACATGACGAAATACAACATCCGTTACAGCTTCCATCGGTGCCAAAACAAAAAACGGTCGCGGCAACTCATGCCAAAAATTATCTTTCATACTATATCTGAACCCTTTCCTTAAGGGAAAACAAGTTCCCAAAGTTAAAAGTGAAAATGTTTTTTTCTAATTCGTTTCCATTTAGAATAGAAAGCAATCATTATATACTTTAATAGTATCCAACGAAAAGTGCAAGGGAACGAATCTCTTCGTTGGATGAGACACGCTACTTTCGGTATATGTTAAAATTTTCAGTGTGTTTGATAACAAAATAAAAGTTGAGAATAGATTGTAGATAGGAGAGATCAAAAGTGAAAATTTCAAATGAAGCTAAAGAACAAATTCTACAAATAATCGATGAAGAGGAGTCCTCCAACCTTAGAATATTCGCTGCAGGAGGGTGTGGAGGAACCCAATTGGGGATGGGACTTGAAGAGCCGGCTGAGTCCGATCTTATAACTGAAGTCAACGGCATTCGGGTTTCCATAGAATCTTCTATGCAGGATATAGCGAAAGACATTGAATTAGATTTGGAAGAATCAAGCGAAGGTGTCGATTTTATTATTAAGGGGCTTCCGCATACTGAATGACGTGAAGTATGATTATTTAGCTAAGAAATGGGAAATGATAAAGTATAAAAGTTTCGTTTAAATGGTTCACCGTAATTGGTTTTACAACTCTCATTACAACCGATTATAAAGTGGGTATTGCAATAGAATTAATTTTCAATATTTTTGGAAAGTGATACACTAGTAGTAGGTTATAAAATACTAGAAAAGATGAGGCACCCGGGGCGGGATGAAATGTTTCCTCTTTTCTGTAAGACATAGGGAGTATGGGACTATGAGTAAAAACTATGAAAAAACCGACGCGATCCTGATTGGTGCAGGAATTATGAGCGCTACGTTAGGATCATTGCTGAAAGAATTAGTGCCAGAGTGGAAAATTAGAGTATTTGAAAAGTTAAACAGTGCAGGAGAAGAAAGTTCGAATGTATGGAACAATGCGGGTACGGGACATGCGGCTTTATGTGAACTCAACTATACAAAGGAACAATCCGATGGCTCCATTGATATTTCAAAGGCCATTAAAGTGAATGAGCAGTTCCAAGTATCCAAGCAATTTTGGACGTATTTAATTCAGAATGATCGCATTAAGAAACCACAAGAGTTTATTATGCCATTGCCTCATCTGAGCTTTGTGCAAGGGAAGCAGAATGTTGAATTCCTGAGAAAGCGCTACCGAACGATGTCAGAACACCCTCAGTTTCAGGGTATGCAGTTTTCTGATAATCAAGAAGAGTTGAAAGCATGGATGCCTGTCATGATGGAGAGTCGTAATCCAGAAGAAGCGGTTGCTGCTACGAAAATGGACTCAGGAACAGATGTGAATTTCGGGACCATTACGCGTAAAATGTTTGATTATCTAGAAGCAACAGATGTAGAGCTTAACTACCAGCATAGTGTACAGAATTTAAACAGACTTGAGGATGGATCCTGGGAAGTGAAAGTATTAAACCAGGCTCAAAACCGAATTGAGTACCACGTTACGGATTTTGTTTTCATTGGGGGAGGCGGAGGAAGTCTTCACCTTCTTCAGAAATCAGGTATTCCAGAGTCTAAGCACATTGGTGGTTTCCCGGTGAGCGGTCAGTTTTTGGTTTGTAACAATCCAGAAGTTGTGGAGAAACACAATGCGAAAGTATACGGGAAAGCAAAAGTAGGGGCACCGCCAATGTCTGTTCCTCATTTGGATACTCGTTATATTGATGGAAAGAGAACCTTATTATTCGGTCCATTTGCTGGCTTTTCTCCGAAGTTCCTTAAGAAAGGTTCGTTTCTTGATTTATTTACATCTGTTAAAACAGATAATCTTGCGACCATGTCAGCAGCGGGGGTAAAGAATGCTTCACTTACTAAGTATTTAATTGAACAAGTGGTTCAATCTAAAGAAAAGCGGATGGAAGAGTTAAGAGAATTCATCCCTGACGCTAATAGTGGTGATTGGAGTCTGTCTGTCGCTGGTCAACGTGTGCAGGTCATAAAAGACACGGATGACAGTGGGAAAGGAACGCTTCAGTTTGGAACGGAAGTTGTTCACTCCTCTGACGGTTCCATTGCTGCCTTACTTGGAGCTTCACCAGGGGCCTCTACAGCTGTTCAAGTTATGCTTGATCTGATGGAGAGTTGCTTCCCTCAACAGATGGAAGAGTGGAAACCGAGAATCCAAGAGATGATTCCTTCTTACGGGTTAACATTAGCTGACCACCCTGAGCTTCTCAAGGATATTCATAAGAATACAGATCAAGCACTTGGTTTAAATAAACGACCTCTTTATAGTTATCTTTCAGAGGAAGAAAACGATATAAGTCAGACTTCTTAAGACGTAGTAAAAAGGACTTTTCTAATGAAAAGTCCTTTTTTATATAAGTAACGTTTGTTTTGCGTAGTGTACGGCAATTTGGGCCCCGAGCCTTGCATTCGATTTTACAAGTTGGATATTAGCCGCTAAACTCTTACCTTCTGTTGCTTGGTTCACTTGATCTAATAGAAATGGTGTGACGTCTTTTCCTTCTATATTTAGTGACTTTGCCTTTGCAATCGCTGAATCAATGACCCCGTTAATGAACTGCTCATCCATTGCATATTCTTCAGGAATTGGATTAGCAATGACAGCCCCTCCATTGATCTCTAACTCCCATTTAGCTTTAAGAATAGAGGCAATCTCACTAGGCGCGTTCACTTGATAATGAACAGCAAATGGGGAGGTGCGAGTGAAAAAGGCAGGAAGCGTCTGCGTCTGATAGCCCATGACAGGCACGCCTTTTGTTTCTAAGTACTCAAGAGTAAGACCTAAATCTAAAATTGACTTAGCGCCGGCACAGACAACGCCTACATTGGTATGAGCTAACTCCTCTAAGTCCGCAGATATATCCATAGTGGTTTCACCCTCGCGATGGACGCCGCCGATTCCTCCTGTGACAAAGATCTGGATACCGGCTAGTTCTGCACAAATCATCGTAGCTGCAACGGTTGTGGCACCTGGTTTTTTAGTAGCTACTAGATAAGGAATATCTTTACGGGAGGCTTTGGCTATATCGTTTCTTGAGCCTAGTTCTTCAAGTTCTTCGTCTGTTAAACCGATTTTAATCTTTCCGTCTAGAATAGCGATCGTTGCCGGCACAGCTCCGTTCTCGCGAATAATTTGTTCTACCTCTCTTGCTGTGGCTACATTTTGTGGGTACGGCATTCCGTGAGAGATTATTGTTGATTCAAGAGCTACAATCGGTTTACCGTGTTTTGCTGCTTCTTCAACTTCTGGAGATCTTGTTAAGTGTACGTTCATATTTTTTCCTCCTGAGCGTTTAATAGTTGGGGAGTTAAATCTGGACGAACGGTGTAATGAGATTGGATACATAAAGTCGCACTTTGAAGGCCTGTTTGAATCGCTCCTCTTAGCGTCTTTCCTTCTAACCATGAATAGATTACAGCAGCTGCGAACGCATCTCCGGCTCCTGTTACGTCTTGTACTTCTGGTATAGTAGCTGTTTCATATAGCTCGATGCCCTCGGCTGAACCCACCATTACTCCGTGTTCACCCCAGGTAACGGTTACATAGGATACGCCACGCTCCAGCCAATAGGTAACGGCGTCCTCCCATTGCTTATTCGTTTCAATTGTCATCCCAAGATAAGACGCGCTCTCTTCCACGTTTGTCATTAACCATGTAAGGCCGCTCAAATCTTTAGGCAGACGCTTCATTTTAGGGATCGATACGGTAACAAAAGCAAGCGGTACGTGAAAGCTTTGTGCCTTCTGCAAGAGATAATAGAGACCTTCTTTGGGACAATTTAAATCTGCGATGATGCAGGAAGCTTGTTTCAGTTTCTTATCGTGTGTGCTTAGTAAAGGAGGGAGGATATAGTCATAGACTTCCATATCAGCGAAAGCTACAGTCATGTCTCCTTCAGCGTTTAAGACAGCCGTATAGGTCCCGGTAGAGGCAGACGGAATATGAAGAACGGTGTCTAACTGGATGAGCGACGAGGCACGTTCAATGATTTCCCAGTCCGCATCTTTACCTGCAGCTGTAATTAAACTTGGATTATAGCCAAGTCTACCCAGGTTTTCTGCTATATTCCGAGCCACTCCGCCCACACTGTAACTTGATTGCACCGGATTAGACGTATGAAGCTGAAAAGGCTCTAAACTACGAAACTTTCGGTCAACGTTGGCCCCCCCTACACATACGACCTGTTGGGAATCATTCAATACATAGGCACGCCCTAATAAAACATCTTTCTGAACAAGACTTGAAACCAGGTTGGCTACAGTGGAACGTGATAAATGAAGGGTTTCTGATAAGTCTTGTTGAGACACATAAGGGTTCTTTTGAATTAACTCATAAACTTGGCGTTCTCGTTCTGTCAGCTTCGCGGTGGACATAGGGATCACTCCAAACTTTAGTTTGAATAAGTAAACATTTGTCATTTATACCGTATATGTATTTTTGTGGTGTGTAAATAATTGTAAGAGAAGTCGCACGTCCGACTTCTTAAAAGGGGGAGTCCATCTATTTCAAGAGAGGAGCGTTGGGGATATCGTTTCTCCAGTACTCCCATGGAAAGAGATATAAAAAAAGACATACAAAAAGACGCCCGTCCAAAGGACGAGCGTCTTTCAAAAGTTCTATGATTAGTTGCGAATCAGGTAATCAAATGCGCCTAAGGCAGCATTTGCGCCTGTTCCCATAGAGATAATGATTTGATTATACGGAACATCTGTCACATCACCAGCAGCAAATAGACCAGGGATGCTTGTGGCATTGCGCTTATCAACGACAATTTCGCCAATTTGGTTACGCTCAATGGATTCGTCTAACCATTCTGTGTTTGGAACAAGTCCAATTTGGACGAACACGCCTTCTAGCTTAACGTGATTCTCCTGACCTGTCTCGCGATCCACATACGTAATACCGTTTACGTTAGCGTCTCCAGTGATCTCAGTTGTTTGGGCGTTGGTATGAATCGTTATGTTAGGAAGGCTGTTTGCACGTTCTTGTAAGACTTGGTCGGCTTTAAGTTCTGAAGCAAACTCAAGTACTGTAACGTGCTTCACAATGCCTGCAAGGTCAATAGCTGCTTCAATTCCGGAGTTACCTCCGCCGATCACAGCTACGTCTTTTCCTTCAAATAAAGGACCATCACAGTGAGGGCAGTATGCCACACCTTTATTTTTGAACTCTTCTTCACCTGGTACGCCAACTTGACGCCAGCGTGCACCGGTCGAGATGATGACACTTTTACTTTTTAGGACGCCACCATTATCAAGCCCGAGCTCGAACATACCATCGTTCTTCTCTAAGCTGCTTGCACGCTGAAGGTTCATGACATCAATGTCGTAATCCTTCACGTGTTCTTCAAGGCTTGCAGCAAGCTTCGGTCCTTCTGTGCTTGATACGCTAATAAAGTTTTCAATACTCATGGTGTCTAGAACCTGACCGCCGAAACGCTCAGCTACGACGCCTGTACGAATTCCTTTACGAGCAGCATAAATGGCCGCACTTGCACCAGCTGGGCCACCACCGACAACTAAAACATCATATGGGTCTTTATCTGTAAATTCTTCAGCGCTAGGACCTTCAACAATCTTATCTAAGATCTCTTCTAACGTCATGCGACCACCGCTCAAGAATTCTCCATTAAGATGCAGAGAAGGAACAGCCATCACGTTTTTACTTTCAGCTTCTTCTTTGAAAGCTGCGCCGTCAATCATCGTATGAGTAATACCAGGATTTAAAACACTCATCATGTTTAAGGCCTGGACCACATCAGGGCAGTTATGACAGCTTAAGCTAACATACGTTTCAAAGTTGTACTCACCTTTAATGTTCTTAACCTGATCGATGACACTTTGGTCAACTTTAGGGGCTCTGCCACTAACTTGTAGAAGAGCAAGAACTAAAGACGTAAATTCATGTCCAAGAGGAATACCTGCGAACGTAACTCCAGTATCTTCTCCGACGCGATTCACACTAAAGCTAGGCGTTCTGGATAATTGTGCTTCCTCGAATGTAATCTTAGAAGACATAGAAGCTAGCTCTTCTACAAGAGCTAGCATGTCTTTTGATACTTTATCAGAACCTGCACTAACTTTAAGCACGATATCGCTTTCCAATAGTTCTAGATATTGGTTTAATTGAGCTTTAATATCTGCTTCAAGCATTATGAGTGCACTCCTTTAGATTTTACCTACTAGATCTAGGCTTGGTGTAAGTGTTTCAGAACCTTCTTCCCATTTAGCTGGGCAAACTTCACCTGGATTCTGACGAACGTATTGAGCTGCTTTGATTTTACCAACAAGGTTGCTTGCGTCACGGCCAATTCCGCCAGCGTTAATTTCTACTGTTTGGATAACACCGTCTGGATCGATGATGAATGTACCACGATCTGCAAGACCTTCTTCTTCGTTTAGTACCTCAAAGTTACGAGAAATTGTTTGAGAAGGGTCACCGATCATTGTATAAGTGATCTTGTTAATCTTTTCTGAGCTATCGTGCCAACCTTTGTGAACGAAATGAGTATCTGTTGAAACAGAGTAAACTTCAGCACCTAGTTCTTGAAGTGCTGCATATTCGTTTTGAAGATCTTCAAGTTCAGTTGGGCAAACGAATGAAAAGTCTGCAGGATAGAAGCAAACGACGCTCCACTGACCTTTAAAGTTTTCTTCTGTTACGTCAACGAATTCACCGTTTTTGAATGCTTTCGCGTTAAATGGTTGTACTTCAGTACCGATTAATGACATGAAAAATCCTCCTCTTTTTTGTGTAAAAGTTATTAATTTAAAATCATTATAATTCAAAAACTATTATTATATATCTGCGATGATTTGTCAAGTTGTTCCCGCATATTAAAGCTGTAAATGTGATTTAGATGGATAGGGTATCGAAAATAAGGTTGATATGGTGTGATTACATTAGAGGGAATGAGCTGATTCGATTATCATTCTCATTACTTATATTATTACCTGTGTTCGTGTTCTCTTAAACGTTTGAGCATTCTATTTTGTACTAAAATGCGTGCGGATATTCATAGAAAAAAGGCCTGCTTATGTTAAAGAAGCAGGCCTTTTTATCATAAAATAGTTCTCGGTTAATGTCCAAATAATTGCCCTTTTTCATCTACATACACGGATGTAATCGTTGTTCTTTGAAAAGGGGTCTTGTCAATTGTTCCATTTACATTAATCGTCATATTATAGGTGCCTGAACCGAGGTTTGGAAGTCGGAAAGAATCATTCTGTTTATTGGCTTTTACATTTAGATGCTTCAACTGTCCTTTTTTATAATAGGCGATGGTCATATCTGTTTTCACTTTTACGTGTTCGTTCTTTGACTTTATATGAACGGTTCCGTTATTCATTTCAGAAGTAAGGAGGGAATTGAGTGGGCTATCGTAGGTTACGTTGAGTAAATAATGCTCCTGTTGATTGGATAAGGCCCTGATTATCCATTCTCCTGCTTCAGGATCTTGGATTGTAGCGGTATGATGATAGGCGCCTTTTAAATAGGCGGTATCGTCTTTTCTTACTTGAAGGTTGTTGTACGTTTTGCCGCTCGGTGAAATCAAACCAACATTTGACTCAAAATGCTCGCTCATCCAATCAACTGTAATAGACTCTGCCCCTGGTTCTACAAGGATGGGCTCTTCCTTCATTCCTGAATAGATCCCCCCGTGAATGTAGCGGTCCGCATTTTCAGAGAAATTATTCGATTCATTTCCTTCCAGCCCTGCTGCAGCCTGAAAGCTGGCTAAGTAACCAGCGTTTTTGTTCAAGTAGTTCTCAAAAACGGAAAACGTAGATGATCCTTCTTTAATGGTTGTATGATTCCAATCTCCGACTTTAAGTTCTGTTGCGTAGGGAAGTCTTGAACTTTGAACCGTTACGGCGCCGTCATTACTTCCATAAGCCCTTAAATAAAGTCCTCCCCAATAAAGGGAACTGCCAAAGCTTCCCCATTTGGTTCCCCCGAGTGTATAGATCGGCGTGTCCCTTACATTTAAACGTTCATCTGTGACGGATCTGAAATAATCCATATACCCTGTTTGAAGAGAAGAGGTAGCTTCATTTTTACTCCCTAAAATCCCCGCTAGCCATCCAGCCCAACTGCTGTATGCCAAATCAGCTAATTGAGAGCCATAGTGAGGGGTGGAGAGCGTAATGACTCGTTCCACATAAGGATCGGCGCCATAATGGACAAGGGCAGTCTGCGTATCGATGCCCCCTTTGCTATGGGCCACCACAACCACCTTTTCGCCAAAATGGTTATACACCTCTTTAATTTTTTGTGAAAGCAAAGCGCCGTTCTCCCACATATCTTTTGTGGGATAGAGGTCAATAAATGCGGTCTCGTATCCTCTCTGATATGAAATTTCGTCCATATCATTTTGGTCGGTCCATGTAGTCGATGAACTATTCAAGCCGTGGACAAATAAAATCGGGTGTTTAGATGGGAGGGGATCGGAGGGAAGCTCACCGAGCCACCATTCTCCGGGGGTACCTGAGGCTCCCCCTTCTTTAATAGAACCTGCTGTAACAAAGGAGGGTGCTAAAAGAACAAAGGCAATCAAGATGATTAGTACACGTGTCATTTTAATCATGAGCCATCTCCTCTCATTAGATAAACATAACTCATAATATATATGGGTCTAAAAAGGTTTTGTAGCACCCGTTTGATGAAAATGAATGAAAAGAAGTCAAAAGGTTTAGGTATTTGGTAACGTTTTTCCTTAGCTTAGGAGCTCCCTTTCAAGAGTCACCCTTCACTCCTTTCAGAGATTCCTTTGTTCCTTTAACTTTTTTAAGAAAATTCACATGTAGTGAGTCCCTCAAAACTCTGTCGGATGACCGAGACTATACACTTGTGAAGTCGATTCTAGCTAGGATTCCCAATCAAACGACGACAATTATAGTCACGCTGTAAAACCATGCAGTTATTTGAGGAACGATTCAAAAAGGAAAAGAAGAGATTTCGTCCAATTTAATAGGCATAGGAAAAATAAACGCAGGATGAAATTAAAGGAGGAGATGCAAGATGAAGAAAATGGTTTCGATGTTTTGGAGTATGATGTGGGTGTGGAGTTTAGTTTCTGTGATGAAGGTTGCAACGGTTTCCGGAGGTTCCCGTTTTCTTTTAACGATGGAGGAGGTCGCCTCGAAGATTGAATCAGTGTTTGAAAATAAAGGAAGGAAAGAAATTCTTGATGAACGACTGATGAAGTTTTCTTATAAGGCCAAAGAGTATGGGGTGAAGGCCAGGGGAGATCCGAGTAGGAAAACGACGAGTAGATCGTGTATTTGGTCGGGGGTCGGATGAGTCGTGGTAAGAAGCTTAACGTGTTTCATTGCTAGATAGACTTTGCGGTCATGGACCAAGTATGGAAAGTAGATGAAATAGAAAACGAGAGGGAGGGCGGATAGTAGGTTCCTGTGTATATAGACGTCTGCCACTAAAGGGGGAGTAGATCGAATAGATATAAGTTTATGATTGTCCATTCATATAGGAGGGAGGTTGAAAGGGATCTGAAAAGACACTGGGGCGCCGCAGTGTTGTTCATCGGATTATAGAGGTATTGGAGGAGGGGGCGTGGGAGTCGCGCTCTTTTTCCTGTGCGTATGTATGATGGTGTAGAGTTTAGAAAAGGTATAACAGTATCCTGATTGAGTGATACAATAGATGAATATGATAAAAAAAGAAAGAGGATACGCCTTTGAATAGTTTTAACCAATTAAATTTACAAGAAATGAGTATAACCCGATTGAAAGAAATGGGGATTACTACTCCAACACCCATTCAAGATGAAGTCATTCCTTTATTACTCGAAGGGAAGGACGTCATTGCCCAAGCTCAAACCGGGTCAGGGAAAACGTTTGGCTTTTTATTACCACTCCTTGAAAGAATCGACGTGAAGAATCCTGCCATACAGGCACTTATAGTGGCGCCTACAAGAGAGTTGGCGCTTCAGCTTACAGCCGAGTTAGAGAGGCTTTCTGAAGAAGTGAATGTGCTTGCTGTCTACGGAGGAAAGGATGTACAACAGCAAGTAAAAAAACTAGATAAAACACAAGTGGTCATTGGAACACCAGGACGCTTGTTGGATCATATGCGCCGAGAGACCATTGATCTGTCGAATGTATCCTTCCTTGTGTTGGATGAGGCAGATCAAATGCTTCATTTCGGCTTCTTTGAAGATGTTGAAACGATTGTTCGCCAAACACCAACCCATAAACAGATGGCTCTGTTTTCAGCGACTCTCCCATCTGATATTAATAAATTAGCCTATAAATTTATGCGAGATCCCAAACAAGTTCGAATTCAAGAAAAAGGACGGACGGTAGAAGAAATCGAACAGTTTGTGATTGAGACGACGGATCGTAAGAAGCAAGAAGCCTTGCGTAAAGTGATTAAAGAAACACAGCCCTTCCTTGGCATTGTATTCTGTCGAACGAAAAGAAGGGTAAGTAAACTCTATGAAGATTTAAAAGCAATGGGCTATCAAGTGGATGAACTGCACGGAGACCTATCCCAAAAGAAACGCGAAAAAGTGATGGAGCAGTTTCGAGAAGCTAAGGTTCAATTGTTAGTAGCGACAGACGTAGCATCACGTGGCTTAGACGTAGAGGGGGTCACGCATGTCTACAATTACGATATCCCTCAGGATGTAGACAGTTATATCCACCGAATTGGCAGAACGGGCCGTGCAGGTGATGATGGGGTTGCCATTACATTTGTAGCACCGAAAGATCAACAAATGTTTGCAGCGATTGAAAAAGGCATTGGAAAACGATTAAAGATTAAACACGTCTAATTATGGTGGAATAGAAACGTTCAGGGGGATCTCCCTGAACGTTTTTTCTCTTTTAGCATACTCTGAGGGCTTCTTATTGCCTCATACCTAAATCATTTACTCTGAACAATCTGATAAAATATGTTAAAATAAGAGTATAAACACACACTCTATGACAAAGGAGAGGGTTGATCATGCGTAAGAAAATCCTCGTAGCATATGATGGTAGTGAAATGAGTAAACAGGCATTACAAGAGGCAAAAAGCCAAGCCGCCGACGCGCCGGATGCTGAAATACATGTTGTTTCAGTCGTGCGAACATCAGGACCTTTCACCAATGCCCAAATGTCTAAAAGTATCGGGAACGAATTAGCCGAACAATACCGAACCGATATGAAGCGCCTTAAAGAGGAAATGAAAGAAGAAGGTGTAGAGGTTATCACGGATGTCATTGTTGGACAAGTTGAGAAAAACGCAGGAAACCGTATTTGTGATTATGCGAAAGAGCGTAATATGGACTTAATTATCGTAGGGAATCGTGGATTTGGTAACGTGAAGAAGATGATTCTTGGAAGTGTAAGTAATAACATCGTTCAGCACGCAACTTGTCCTGTGCTCGTCATGAAATAAGTGTGGAATGAATCGGATTAAGAAAAGGCCTCTCCTAGTCATAGGAGGGGCCTTTTCTATTTGAACCAACCTTTTTCCTTAAAACGAGAGATCGCTTCAATACGATTGCTCACTTCTAACTTATCTAAAATGACAGAAATATAGTTACGTACCGTACCTGGTGTAATATACAGTTCACTTGAAATATCTTTAGTGTTCTTGCCATCGGCCATAAGTTGCATCACTTGCTTTTCTCGTTCGGTCAGTGGATTTTCATTTCCGTAAGCAAGGTCAATAAGTTCGGGGGCGAAGATTCTTTGGCCGTCCATAATCCTTCTAATGGATGTAGCCAGTTCTTCACTAGGACTATCTTTTAATAGGTAGCCGCTCACCCTTGCTTTTTGTGCTCTTTCAAAATAACCTGCTCGAGCAAAAGTCGTGAGAATAATAATCTTACAAGATTCATCTCTCAGTTCCTCTGCAGCGTCCAAACCCGTTTTAACGGGCATCTCAATATCCATAATGCACACATCCGGCTTCTGCTCCCGAACAAGTCTGCAGGCCTCTTCTCCATTGTTGGCCTGACCTACCACTTCCATACCATCTTCAAGATCTAACAACGCTCCAAGCGCTCCGAGCATCATGCGCTGGTCTTCTGCAATGACAATTCGTATCACATCGATCCCTCCTCTTCTGTTTTGTGAGCAACGTTTGGAACCCGTATGGTAAGTGTCGTGCCGTTGGTGCCGTCGATCTCTAATGAGCCATTAACAAATTCCAACCGCTCTTTCATCCCTTGAAGGCCGTGACCTTTTAGCGAATCAATTTTATCAGAGATTCCAACACCATCGTCCTGTACTTCAATTACAACGTCTTCATTTGATTGGTGTATGGATACGTGGCATTTAGAAGCCTGGCTATGCTTAACAATATTCGTAGCCGCTTCTTTTAAAGACATGCTAAGCACGTTTTCAACTAATAATGGGGTGTGCGAAAGCTCAGGGTTTCCTTCAAACGAAAAGGTCATTTCGGCCGCTTCAATAATTTGCTGAACACGAAAAATTTCGTCATCAAGCTTAGATCCTCTCATATTTGAGACCATTTCACGTACTTCTTTTAGAGCGGTTCTTGCCGTTTGGTTAATATCTTGAATTTCTTTAACAGCATTGTCCGGCTTTACACGGATCAGTTTCCCTGCCAGGTCACTTTTAAGCCCTATGAGAGAAAGTTTTTGGCCAAGTGTATCATGAAGATCTCTTGCAATTCGTTCTCTTTCCTCAATGACCATTAGCTGTGAAATTCGTTCATTTGCATCTTCTAATTGCCCCTCAAGTTTCTGTTGTTGATTCCGGTATCGAATAGTAAAAGGGAGTAAAATAACTCCTATAATCGTGATAATAATAAAAGGGAGCTGAGGGAACAAAGACTCGTTTTGAGCGATATAAACCGTTGTGGCAGCAGCTAACGTTGTAGTGAGGTGGACAATATATAAAGAAAGAAATCCTCCTTTATGTTGGATATTCCCGATAAAGAATGCCAGGAATAAAGAGAAGTACACGTAACCAAACAATAAAGTCATAATGAGACTAATAACAATTTCTATACTCACCCACACATAGGCGAATCCACTTTCAGAGTTGAAGGATCGCAAATAGGCCACGAAGAACAAGGCGATCATCAGAAACCCGAATAGTATCTCTGCCATAGAAGAAGATCTGAATATAAAGAAGAAGGGAAGAAGGCAAAAGATAATCCATACATATGTACTAAGCCCTGTATTCTTTGGGATGATGTGAAACCAGTTTTGCATAACAGATGGACCTCCTTTCTCGATTTAATCTGGGAGTGATTCAAGCATATCTCACCTCCCTTTCTCTTGTCACGAACGGCTGTCTATATAGAAGCAAGAAACCCAGATAAAAAAGATCCCAACCAATGAGGCAGGGATCTTGGTTTCTTATTTTTCTTGTAAACTAGGGCGTTTTCGACCAAGTAAAGGTTCTTTTGCCTCTTTGATGCGTGACTTTGCTTCTCTAAAGCTAACAAACCCTTTATTCTCTGTATCATAAAGGCGGAAGCGGATAGACTCAAGGCTCGTTTTGAGTGTAATCGTTGTCGCATGCTCGAGTGGCGGTGTAGCATCATGAGCTTTCTCTAAATTGTAATTAGGAACTCTCGGACTTAAGTGATGAACATGGTGGAACCCAATGTTACCAGAAATCCATTGCAAGACTTTTGGAAGTTTGTAATAAGAACTCCCGTCAACGGCTGCTCTCACAAAATCCCACTCACTATCCTCTTCATAATAGGAGTCCTCAAACTGGTGCTGCACATAGAATAACCATATGCCAAGGAAACCAGATACATAAAGAATAGGAAGGTTGATGATGAGAAAAGCTTGCCAGCCTATTGCCCAAATCATAACAGAATAGAGAATAACAATCGCAACGTTGGTCACATACGTGTTCATACGCTCTTTTTTCTTTGCTCCCTTACGATTGAAGCGGTTTGAAATCAGGAATAAATAAAGGGGCCCAAGTCCAAACATCACTAGAGGATTACGATATAAACGATAGGCTAATCGTTCTTTAAACGATGCTTCTTTATATTCTTCTATTGTGAGTACCCAGATATCGCCCGTGCCTCGTTTATCCAGGTTTCCACTCGTAGCATGGTGAATATTGTGATCTCGTTTCCATTTCTCAAATGGAAACAGCGTAATAATACCAGCTATGGTCCCTATAATACGATTTGCTTTTTTGTTTTTTAAGAAAGATTGGTGTGTGCAGTCGTGAAAAATAATGAAGATACGTATGACGAATCCACCGGCTACCATAGCGAGTGGAATGGCTGCCCATACGGAGATCGAAAGGCTAAGGTATGCAAGATACCAAACTATAATAAACGGAACAAATGTGTTAATTATCTGTTTAATACCAGCGTTTGTATCGGGCTTTGCGAAAGCCGCAACACTCTTTTTTAATTCTTGTTGTTGTTTTTTGTGGTCCATATGATAACTCCTTCAGGAAAGCTTATTGAATGAACTGTTCTTATAATCATAAAGGAACAGTAAACGCTTTATAAGACATAAACGTCAGGTGGGATATATGACATTTATCATGGGTCGTCTTCCTATATAACCCAATTTATAATAGGGTTTGTATAATGTTTTAAATCATGCACATTTCTAAGGATTAGATGACAAAAGTTTCGACGGATCAGGCTATTCAATTAAGGAGAAGGAGTCGATTTCTTGTTATAATAGGAAAACAACCTTTTTAAGGAGGACGTACAATGGAACATAATCAACGTTACATAAATGAACTGAGTGAGTTTCTTAAGATCCCAAGCATTTCATCTATGCCTGAACATAAAGAGGATGTACAGAAGGCAGCCGAATGGTTAAAGGATTCACTGGACCAAGCAGGAATTGAGAATCTGGAGGTTATTCAAACAGAGGGTCACCCTATTGTTTATGGGGACTGGCTTCATGCTGAAGGAAAGCCTACGGTTTTAATCTATGGACACTATGATGTTCAGCCGGCTTCCCCGGAGGAACTTTGGGAAACTCCTGCATTTGAGCCAACGATACGGGATGATAAGCTCTATGCCAGAGGGGCAACGGATGACAAAGGTCAGTTGTACATTCATGTGAAAGCGGTAGAAAAGCTTATGCAGGAAAATGGTGAGCTCCCCGTCAATGTGAAGTTCTGTATTGAGGGAGAAGAAGAAATGGCCAGTCCCAATCTACCCCCGTTTATTGAACAGAATCAGGAGAAATTAGCGGCAGATGCCGTATTAATTTCGGATACCTCCTTTATTCAAAAAGGACAGCCTGCCATTTGTACTTCGCTTCGAGGAGCTCTTGCGATGGAACTACACTTGAAGACGGCTAATACCGACCTTCACTCCGGTGTATATGGAGGCGGCGTACCGAATGCGATTCATGGTCTTGTTGATCTATTGAATTCTCTTCACGACAATAAAGGAAAAGTAGCAGTAGAAGGGTTTTATAAAGGTGTCGAGCAACCTACTGAGGAATTAAGAGAAGAAGTAGCTTCCATTCCATTTGATGAAGAAGGAACGAAGAAAGAGTTAGGGTTAGAAGCGTTTTATGGAGAAGATGGATTTACGTTCCAAGAGCGCACTGGCATTCGACCAACCCTTGAGATCAACGGTTTAGCGGGCGGGTTTCATGAAGAAGGATTCAAAACCATTGTACCAAGTGAAGCTCATGCGAAAATAAGCTGCCGTCTTGTAGGGGAACAAGACCCAGAAGAGGTATATGAAGCCCTGTTACATCATTTAGATGCTAACAAACCATTTGGTGCGACACTTGAAACAAAGAAGCTTATTACAGCCAAACCAGTGTCCCTTAACTCTCAGAATCCAATGATTCAAAAGGCCGCCGCAGCTTATGAGAAGGTTTATGGAGTCGCGCCTCTATTTCCAAAAGAAGGCGGGTCTATTCCCATTGTAGAGGTCTTCTCAAGAGTATTACGCTCGCCTGTTGTAATGATGGGCTTTGGTTTGCCATCAGAAAATTTACATGCTCCAAACGAGCATTTACACTTAGAGAATTTTACAAAAGGCATTGAGACGGTAACGGATTACTTAAAGTCTTTATCTTAATAAAGAAAGGCTCTTTCTGAAGTATGTTTTCAGAAAGAGCCTTTTTTATGAAAATAGAGGGTGCTCCAGCGGTAACGCTTTAAGAGGGCTGGGGGTGTGCAAATTGAACTGGGATGTGCTGCCCTGTCTCTACATCAAATAACCCCATATCCGTCATCTTTAACGCGGGAATAACGGGTAACGTTAAGAAAGACAATGTTAAGAATGGGTTGAAATGGCCTTGGAATCCAATCGTTTGAAGGGATTGCTTCATTTCCTTTAAGGATTTATAAACACTCTCTGATGCTTCTGTAGACATGAGTCCACCTATAGTTAAACGTAAAGAAGATTCAACTTTCCCGTCCTTTACGACAACCAGCCCACCATTTATGTCTTGTAAAGAGTGAATGGCAGTTAGAAGGTCTTCGTCATTGGTACCGACGGCTACGATATTGTGTGAGTCATGCGCGATAGTGGTAGCAATGGCTCCAGATGATAGGTTGAACCCTTTTACGATCCCTGTCCCGATATGGCCCGTTCCGTGATGCCGTTCTACAACGACCACTTTCAGTAAGTCCCTTTCTGTTGATGGCTCAAAAGAATGATTGACGGTATTCACGTTTGTACGTAATTTACGTGTCACTAAATTATTTGGAATGATCTCGATGACATTGGCGAACTCAGCAGAGTTTATCGGAATTTGCAGGTGCTGACCTGATAGGTCTGGCACAGTAACACTCTGTGTTAACTGTTGAGCTAAGAGAGTGGAAGGTTTTTCTTGTGACTCCTGAACAATAACCCGTTTTCCGTTTTTATATACATCAGATATCGTGATGGTAGTTAAGTCGTCTAGTAAAACAAAGTCAGCTTTATAACCTGGTGCAATAGCTCCTTTATTGGACAATCCGTAACATTGTGCTGCGTTTAATGTAGCCATCTGTATAGCTTGAAGCGGATCAATTCCGTGTTGGATGGCTAAGCGTATGTTGTGATCAATGCTTCCTTCATCGAGCAAATCATCGATATGTTTATCATCGGTACAAAAGAGAAAGCGGTGCGCGTTGTTTGGGGTGACGGCTTGGATAAGGTTGGAGAGGTCCTTAGAGACCGATCCTTCTCGAATCATGACATACATCCCTCTTTTCACTCGTTCGAGTGCTTCTTCTCTAGTCTTGCATTCATGGTCGGTATCGATTCCAGCTGCCCGGTATACATTAATCGCGTTTGTATCTAACCCGGCGAGGTGCCCGTCTATTTTCATCGATTTCTGCATGGTTAATTTATCAAGGAGGTCAGAAGCTGATTGCTGTAAAGAAGGATAATCCATCACTTCTGCTAGCCCTAAGACACGTGGATGTTTTAAGTAAGGGCGAAGGTCCTCTGCTAACAGCGTAGCTCCGGCATGTTCGAAAGGAGTCGCGGGGACACAGGAAGGGAGCATCATATAGGCATCTAATGTGAGATTCTCTGAATCTTTAATCATAAAGTCTAACCCTTCTGTTCCAGCCACATTTGCGATTTCGTGGGGGTCGGTGATGACGGAAGTGACCCCATGAGGCAGCACCACTTTCTCAAATTCGGAGGGGGGTAACATAGAGGATTCAATATGCACATGTCCATCAATGAAACCTGGACAGATGTATTTACCTTCTGCATCCACTACCTCTTTACCTTTATAATCTCCGATCCCAACAATGAGTCCATCTGTAATCGCCACATCCTCTTCGAAGATTTCTAAGTTAAATACATCTACAATGCGGGCGTTCTTTATAACGAGATCAGCGACCTGTTGGTGATGAGCTGTTTGAATTCGATTGGTGATCGTTTCTTTATGTGTCATTGTTTTGCCTCCTCAATAGTCATGCCTTACAGAATGAAATAAAAAAACTCTAGCTTAGGCTAGAGTTTGACAGAGAAAGCATTAGAAGTGGATACACGTATCTAATGTCTCTCGTAGTCAAACCATTTACGGTAGTTTGGTAGAAACTTATGGACCTTATCTCCAAGATTATACGAAAGTTCTAAATTCGGTATTAAGTTAAGCTATATTCTAGTAAACGTGCTGTATGTTTGTCAACGGGAATTGTGCGGATGTGACGTGAACTGTACCCATTCCCTCCTTCTTCTGATAAGATGGGAAACATCGGTATGAAACGGCTGTAAGAGCGTCATAATTTTAATAAGCTAGGTTCAGGACTTCTAGCAGATTGGGTGAGATGATGAAGAACGAAATAAAAGTAAAAGTGAGAAACGACTATGCAAAGAAGATGAAAGACGGTTTTCCTTTAATTGAAAAGGAAGCTCTGATCAATGCTGATATCCTAAGCGAGGAAGGACAAACGCTTCATTTGATTGATGAACGTGGTCGTTTTATAGGAAGAGGTTATTATGGCGAGCAAAATAAAGGGTATGGCTGGGTCGTAACGCGCCAACAGGATGAATCAATGGACCAATCGTTCTTTGAGAAGAAAATTGGTACGGCCCTTCAAAAGCGAAGCGGCTTCTTTAAAGATGAGTCCACGACAGCCTTTCGTATATTTAACGGTGAAGGGGATGGCATTGGTGGCCTGACGATTGATTACTACGAAGCCTTTTATGTCTTAAGCTGGTATAGTGAAGGCATTTATGCTTTCAAAAACCAAATCCTGAAGGCTCTTCAGAATCTTGTGGAGTATAAGGGAATTTATGAGAAAAAACGTTTTAATACAGGTGGAAAATATATCGACGATGATGATTTCGTTACAGGGGAGCGCGGAGAATTTCCGATGTTGGTGAAGGAAAATGGCGTTCAGTTCTCGGTTCATTTGAATGAAGGTCCAATGACCGGGGTATTCTTAGATCAACGGGACGTACGTAAAGCCATCCGTGATCGCTATGCAGAAGGAAAAACGGTACTAAATACGTTCTCTTACACAGGTGCTTTTTCTGTTTTTGCGGCTCTTGGAGGGGCTCAAAAGACGACGAGCGTTGACTTAGCGAATAGAAGTTATCCAAAGACTGTTGAGCAGTTTAGCATTAATGGAATTGATTACGAAGCTCATGATATTAAAGTGATGGATGTATTCGAGTACTTTAAATATGCGGTAAAAAAGCAGCTAACGTTTGACCTTGTTGTGTTGGATCCTCCAAGTTTCGCCCGTTCAAAGAAGCATCGCTTCAGTGCTGCAAAAGATTACAAGGACCTACTCAAACAAGCCATTGCTATTACAGAAAAAAATGGCGTAATCATCGCATCCACAAATTATAGTGGCTATGGAATGGGCAAGTTTAAAGGGTTCGTTGAAAAGGCCTTTAAAGAAACCGGCCATCGCTACAAAATCGAAGAACAATATACACTGCCGTCAGATTTTGTGACGACGAAAGAATATAAAGCCGGAGATTACTTGAAGGTCGTGTTTATTAAGAAATTATAAGTAAAAAGGGTTCTATACAAAAACGCTTAGAGTGTACCTATCACACTCTAAGCGTTTTTTAGTGTCTTCTATGGAGCCACAGAACTCCAGACTTTGCAAGACGAGGCAATAGACCAGTCACTGGTTTTTGCATCATGTTTCCAAATCCATCTGATTTCCCTAAGGAACCAAGAGACCCTTTTAGTTTTATTTCTTTTGGCTTATCTGGTTCATTTCCGTTATAGAGAGCTAACAAAATGGCAGCAATGTGCTCCCCTTGCTGTCCGGCTAATTGGCCGCTTGGAGAATAATCGGATGAAGCACAGTCCCCGACGACGTACACATTAGGTTGTTCCGGTACCTGATAGTAATCGTTGATAATGACTTTTTCTTGTTGGTCTTTTTTAAAAGGTAAGGCACGTACCAGATGATTAGGTCTAACCCCTGCCGTCCAGATCGTCACATCATTCATAAAGCAGATGCCGTTGTTACAAACGCCATCACGCTCGACGTATTCTACATTTGCATGGTGAATCACTTCTACATCATTTCGTTTAAACCAATCTTCTACGTACTCTTGAATTTTAGGGTCAAAAGGACGAAGGACGGTCTCCCCACGGTCTAATAGTCGAATGTTTAAATCGGGACGGCTTTCACGGATTTCAGAGGCTACCTCAATTCCGCTTAGTCCTGCTCCGACCACTGCAACTTTCCCGTGTGCATGTAGGTTTCCTACTTCAAATCCTGCTGTTCGAGCTTTCTTAAACGTTTGGACACTTTGTGTATATTCAGGAGCTCCTTGAACTCCATGATAGTTATCCTCGCATCCTAGTCCAATGACAAGGTCATCATAAGGAACAGGTTCAGCATGTTCCCGCACTACGATTTTCTGATTCTGCACATCGATCTCCATAACCTCTCCAAATACATAATCAACTTGATCATGTTCTGGGAAGTCAATCCGAACTTCTTTATCTGCTTTTGTTCCCGCCGCTATGGCGTAAAATTCAGTTTTCAGGGAGTGATAAGGGTTGCGGTCTACCATTGTAATATGGACGTCCTTTGGCAAACCACCTTCGAGTAAATCTTGAAGGATTTTTAACCCACCATAGCCGCCCCCGACTATGACTAATCTTTTCATAACGAAACACCACCAATTCGTATTCACTACTATCCTACTAGAAAACGCTTTCCCCTTTAAAGGGTATCAAAAACGAAAAAGGAAGACTACAAAAAGTATCAGAAAATTGAAATGTAACTGTAATATTTTATTAGAAGGAAGAATAGAGGGAGCTAAATTACATAGGTGAAGTGAATTCTGATAAGAATTAATAGCATTTCTATTAATAGTGATAAAAATAAACATTTTTCGACAAAACTTTCAGAAATTTTTAATAAATATCAATTGTAATGGTCTTGGGTGAATTCTATAATAACAATAAGCATAGATTGTAAGATGTTTTACAAATACAAAATCCTCTTACACGGAGAGAAAAGGGTGAGTGGTAGTTTGGTCACTTCGACAGCTATGGATCACGATATCTATTTGTTTCACCAGGGAAATCTACGTTATGCCTATCAATTGTTAGGTGCTCATATAGAGCAACAAAATGGGCAAGACGGAGTACGGTTTACCGTTTGGGCACCACATGCTAGAGAAGTTAACGTAGTCGGGACATTTAATGAATGGGATGGACGACAACACCCTATGGAAAAGCTGAATGAAAATGGACTGTGGTCTACCTTCATTCCTGATTTACCACCAGGCACCGTTTATAAATATGAAATTCTAACGCCTCACGGCCATTTACAATTGAAAGCAGACCCCTATGCTTTCTCAAGCGAGTTACGCCCCAATACAGCTTCTGTTTTATACCCATTAGATCGTTATGACTGGAACGATCAAGTATGGATGGATGAACGAAACAATACCAATCTCTATGAATCACCTATATCGATTTACGAGCTTCATCTCGGATCTTGGAAAAATATTGAGCCTGAAGTGTTTTATACATATCGGGAGTATGCAGACATGGTGATCCCTTATGTGAAGGAATTAGGTTACACGCATATTGAGCTCCTTCCCATAACGGAACACCCTTTTGACCGATCTTGGGGATATCAGGCTACAGGCTATTTTGCTGTAACGTCACGTTATGGTACTCCTGATGACTTTAAATATTTTGTGGACCAGTGTCATCAGAATGGGCTTGGGGTCATCCTGGATTGGGTTCCGGGCCATTTCTGTAAGGACCAGCATGGCTTACGCAGGTTCGACGGGGAGCCTTTGTATGAATATGAAGACCCTCTAAAAGCTGAAAAATCGCAATGGGGAACGTTAACGTTTGATTTTGGACGTAACGAAGTTCAAAGCTTCCTCATTTCGAACGCGATCTACTGGTTAAAGGAATATCATTTAGACGGTCTTCGCGTAGATGCGGTGGCTAGTATGCTTTATCTAAGCTTTGGTAAAGAAGAGGGCGAATGGGAGCCAAATGAATATGGGGGAAGTGAAAATCTTGAAGCCGTTTCATTTATTAAGAAGATGAATGAGGCCATTTTTGAAGAGACCCCTAATGTTCTAATGATGGCGGAAGAGTCAACTTCCTGGCCTTTAGTCAGTGCACCGACCTATGTAGGAGGTCTTGGGTTTAATTATAAATGGAATATGGGCTGGATGAACGACATGTTGAAATACATGGAGATGGATCCTATTCACAGAAAGTATCACCATAACTTAATTACGTTTTCCTTGTTTTATGCTTTCTCAGAGAACTTTGTGTTGCCGATTTCTCATGACGAAGTGGTTCATGGCAAGAAATCGTTGCTCAATAAAATGCCCGGGGACTACTGGCAGAAGTTCGCTAACTTACGGGCGTTCTTAGCTTATATGTATGCGCACCCTGGTAAGAAACTATTATTTATGGGGGCGGAATTCGGTCAATTCGATGAATGGAAAGACCTTGAAGATCTTGATTGGGAGTTGCTGAACTTTGATGCCCATGCCTCTGTTCAAACCTACATGAGCCAACTTCATAAACTCTATAAAGATCACCCTGCATTATGGGAACTTGATCATAAGGAAGATGGGTTTGAATGGGTAGATCCAAACAATTACGAGCAAAGTGTTGTCTCATTTATTCGTAAAGGTCGTTCAAGTGAGGATCAAATCGTTGTGATCTGTAATTTTACGCCGGTAGTGTACCACGATTATAAAGTAGGCGTTCCGGCATCTGGGATGTATGAAGAGGTATTCTCAAGTGATGATGTCCGTTTTGGTGGGTCAGGTCAATTAAACGGCACTACCCTCGAAACGATTTCCATACCATGGCAGGGTCAAGATCAACATGTCTCGATGACCATTCCGCCACTTGGAGTAAGCTTCTTGAAGAGAACTTCTTTACTAAAGGAGGACAAGTCATGAAAAACAAAGAATGTGTAGCGATGTTGTTAGCAGGTGGTCAGGGAACAAGGTTAAAATCTCTTACAAAAGATTTGGCGAAACCGGCTGTCTTTTTCGGAGGAAAGTACCGAATTATTGATTTCCCTCTCAGTAATTGTACGAACTCAGGCATTGATACGGTTGGAGTGTTGACACAATACGAACCACTCGTCTTGAACCATTACCTCGGAATTGGATCGTCATGGGATCTCGATAGGAAATATGGCGGTGTATCTGTATTACCTCCTTATATGCAAGCGGAAGGTGGAGGGTGGTATACAGGAACTGCTAATGCGATTTATCGCAACTTAAAATTCCTGCACCAATACGACCCAGAACATGTGTTGATTCTGTCAGGCGATCACATTTATACAATGGATTATTCGTTGATGCTTGATTACCACAAAGAACAGGACGCAGATGCTACCATTTCGGTCATTGAAGTCCCTTGGGAAGAAGCAAGTCGATTTGGAATTATGAATACCAAAGAGAACGGGGACATCATTGAGTTTGATGAGAAACCTGCATACCCTATGAGCAACTTAGCTTCTATGGGAGTTTATATATTCAAGTGGGACGTGTTGAAAACGTATTTGACGAACGACGATGCGAAGTCAGATTCCTCTCATGACTTCGGAAAAGATATCATTCCCGCTTTACTTGAAGATGAGAAGAAGTTAAAAGCTTATACGTTTGAAGGATATTGGAAAGACGTGGGGACAGTCGATAGTTTGTGGGAAGCCAATATGGATTTATTAAAAGAGACACCTGATTTGGATTTGAATAATTCTGCTTGGCGAATCTATTCAAAGAATCCGAACCAGCCGGCTCAGTACCTCTCTTCAACGGCATCGGTCCGAAACGCACTGATTAATGAAGGGTGCCGAATTCATGGAACAGTCGATACATCTATATTGTTCTACGGTGTTCATGTAGGTGAAGGAGCGATGGTTAAGGATTCCGTTATTATGCCAAACGTTAAGATTGGTCGTAATGTACAGATTCACCGCGCTATTATTTCTGAGGGAAGCATTATTGAGGATAATTGTGTGATCGGGGACAAAGCGCCAGGTAGTGAAATTACCCTTGTTGCTGAAGAAGGCAGCGTTATGGCAAATAGTTATGCAACGACTCACTAAGTAGGGGGAAATGAAATGGATCGTATAGCAGGTATTATTAATTTAGATCATGAACAGGATATGCTGAATGAATTGACTTATTTCCGCTGTGGGGCAGCCGTTCCATTTGGTGGACGTTACCGCATGATTGATTTTGCTGTTTCAAACATGACGAACTCACGCATTGAATCCATTGCGGTGTTCGCTCGCCGGAAATATCGTTCATTAATGGACCATCTCGAACAAGGGAAGGCGTGGGATCTGGACCGAAAGCGGGGAGGCTTATTCATCCTTCCTCCGGATTGGAATGATCCAACAGATATTTCAAAAGGGGATCTCCAGCATTTTCATAACAATATTGACTTTATTCGCAGAACGTCTGCGGATTATATACTCGTTTCTGGTTCACAGCACATTTGCAATATAGATTTTCAAGAGGTCTTGAAAGAACATAAGGAAACAAAAGCTGATGTTACGGTCATTTATAAACGTGTGTCTGAGATGCTCCCGGAGTATCAGCTTGCGCAGAAGTTAGATATTGAGGGGAATCAACGAGTAGAAGCCATTCATAACGAGCATCACAATCCTAACGTCTATATGGAAATGTTTCTGATTAAGAAAAGCCTGCTGCACGATTTAGTTGAGAAAGCCATTGCTCATGGTCACTCTCACTTTTTCCGCGATGCCATTAAAGATCGCTTACCAGCCATTCATATTCATGCCTACGAATATAAGGGTGCCCATGCTCTTGTGAATTCAGTAGAGAGCTACTATCGCAACAGTACGAATCTATTAAAGTCAGAAGAACATGACCGTTTATTTAAGGAAGAAGCTCCTATATTAACGAAAGTGAAGAATGAAGCGCCGTCCAAGTATATGCAAGGGTCAGATGTAAAGAACACCCTAGTAGCTAATGGGTGCGTCGTCGAAGGCCATGTAGAGGATAGTATTCTTTTTAGGGGCGTTAAGGTCGGGAAAGGTGCTGTCATTAAGAACTCTGTCATTATGCAAAGGTGTGATATTGCAGAGGGAGCTGTGTTAGAGAATGTTATCCTGGATAAGGATTGTACGATCTCTGAAGGGAAGACACTTATCGGAGCACCAGAAAAGCCGTTTGTCGTAGCAAAGCGTAAAACCATGTAGGAAAAGGCGGGGCTGCCTAAACTCCATTTTGGCAGTCCTTTTATTATTTTCTATATCTTATAAGAGGAGTGATCGACGTGAACGTATTGATGATTGGTTCTGAGTGCACACCCTTTATTAAATCTGGGGGACTAGCTGATGTGTTAGGGTCTTTGCCTCTTGCGTTAAAAGACCAGGGAGCTGACGTTCGAGTAGTCTTACCTAAATATCAGGAAATGAAAGAAGAATGGAAAGATCAGTTAACCCTTATCGATACCCTAACTATCCAGTTGGGATGGAGGCAGCAATATGCAGGGGTTGAATACTTAGAATACGAAGGAATTCCGGTTTACTTTTTGGATAATGAATATTATTTCAAAAGGTCTAATCTTTATGGCTATGAGGATGAAGCGGAGCGTTTTGTCTTCTTTAATCGTGCAGTGATGGAAATGGTGCGAATACTTGACTGGAAGCCAGAAATTCTCCATTGCCACGATTGGCAATCGGGCTTGATTCCACTCTTCCTTCACACCCACTATAAAGATGATCCTGTATTTGAAGGTATGAAAACAGTTTTCACGATCCATAATCTTAAGTATCAAGGTATATTCCCGCAATCGGTACTTCATGATTTAATGGATCTTGATGAACGTTTCATGACTGTGGATGGCATTGAATTCTTCGGAAACATTAGCTTTATGAAAGGGGCTTTAAATTTCGCGGATACCATCACAACGGTTAGTGAAACTTACGCAAGAGAGATTCAAACACCTTATTATGGGGAAAACCTAGATGAAGTACTTCGCAAACATTCTCACCGACTTACTGGCATTGTCAATGGCATTAACCTCCAAGACTATAACCCTATGAAAGATGAATCACTCGCTTTCCCGTATCGTAGTTCGTTAATCAAGAAAGCTCAAAATAAAATGTGGCTTCAAGAGAAGCTTGGTCTGCCTGTTGATCAGACGATACCGATGATTGGTATTGTTTCACGACTGGTTGAGCAAAAAGGATTTGACCTCATCGGCAGGATCTTAGATGACCTATTGGGTCAAGAAGACGTTCAAATTGTGTTATTAGGAACCGGTGAACAGTATTATGAACAAATGTTCCAGTGGTTTGAGCACAAGTATCCAGACAAGATCTCAGCCAACATCACGTTCAGTGAAGAGCTGTCACGACAAGTGTATGCCGGGAGTGATCTATTCCTGATGCCATCAAGGTTCGAGCCTTGTGGTATTGGACAATTGTTAGCTCTTCGTTACTTGACGGTTCCGATTGTGAGGGAAACGGGTGGTCTTGTGGATACCGTTCATCCTTTTGATGAGGCAACAGGCGAAGGGAATGGATTCAGCTTCACGAACTTTAACGCTCACGATATGTTATTTACGATTCGCCGTGCCATTGACATTTATCATGACCAAGCAACGTGGAAACAGCTTATTAAGAACGTCATGAAAAGCCAATATTCCTGGGAGAACTCTGCGAAACAATATATGGACTTATATCAATCGATGCTAAAAATTTACGCATAAAGCATCAGAATGGAGGATCCCAGTATGTTCAGCAGTAAAGAAGAGTTTAAAGAAGCATTTGCTAAGAATCTAGAATCCGAAACCGGTAAAACGATTGAACAGGCAACCGAACAAGATGCTTATCACGTATTGAGTCAAATGGTGCGTGGAAGACTCGTTCAGAAATGGAAAGAAACCGAGCAATCCTATCAAGCAGCAGGTAAGAAACAAGTCTATTATTTCTCTATGGAGTTCCTGATGGGGCGCTTATTAGGGAATAATCTATTAAATATGGGAGCATTAAATGTAGTAGAAGAAGGGCTTATAGACCTTGGTCTTACGTTGCCGATTCTTGAAGAGTCTGAGGCAGATGCGGGTCTTGGTAATGGAGGACTTGGTCGATTGGCAGCTTGTTTTCTGGATTCTTTAGCTTCTCTTGGTTTAGCTGGACATGGAGTTGGACTCCGATATCGTAATGGGATGTTTACGCAGCGGTTCGTCAACGGTTATCAGGTTGAACTGCCTGATCATTGGCTAGAAGACGGCTATGCATGGGAAGTAAGGCGCGAAGAGGAAGCGATAGAAGTGTCATTTGGTGGAGAAATTGAATCAGTTGAAGACAAAAATGGAGATCTCCATTTCACTTATAAAAACAGTCAAAGAGTACGAGCGGTTCCTTATGACATTCCTGTTGTAGGGGATCAGGAAAAAGCCGTAAATACACTTCGGTTGTGGAGTGCTGAGCCAACAGAAGAAGATTTATTGGCCAAGGCTCAAATTGAACAGGCGTATGGAAATTATATAGGGCACCAGCGTCATTTAGAAGAGATTACGTCATTTCTGTACCCGGATGACTCGAATGAAGAAGGCAAGAAACTTAGGTTAAAGCAAGAGTATTTCCTTGTATCAGCTGGTTTACAAAATATCGTTCAAAAGTATAAGGATTTGGACCTTCCTTGGTCTGATTTTTCAAAAAGGATCGCGCTGCATATTAATGATACTCATCCTGCTTTAATTGTACCTGAATTGATGAGGATTCTTATGGACGTGGAGGGATTAGGATGGGAAGAGGCATGGACGATTACGCAGTCCTCCGTTTCTTATACCAATCATACAACTCTTAGCGAAGCGCTTGAGACCTGGCCGGTTGAGGTCATACGCACATTATTGCCGCGAATCTTTATGATTATTGAAGAGATTAATGAACGTTTCTGTCAATCCTTATGGGAGCAAGACCCCGGTGACTTCGATCGAATTGCCAAGCTCGCAATCATTGCAGATGGGAACGTAAAGATGGCCCATTTATCCATTGTGGGAAGCCATAGCGTGAATGGGGTCGCAAGACTTCATACTGAGATCTTAAAGAATCGTGAGATGAAGCATTTTTACGAGGCTTTTCCAGAACGGTTTAATAATAAAACAAACGGGATTACGCACCGCAGATGGCTGCTCCATGCGAACCCTTCACTAGCAGAATTGATTACAAATACAGTAGGGGAAGAGTGGAAACGTGAGCCCCGCTTGATGAAGCAGCTACTCTCGTATCGAGAAGATGGCGCATTCTTAGATGAACTGCATCACATCAAACAACATAATAAGGAAAATCTGGCTCAGTGGATTGAGAAGGATCACGGAATCTCAATTGATCCGAATTCCATTTTCGATGTTCATATAAAACGACTTCATGGATACAAGCGTCAATTACTCAATGCTCTTCATATTATGCATCTGTATAATGAGTTAAAAGCAAATCCAGGAATAGATATGACGCCACGGACGTTTATCTTTGGGGCCAAGGCTGCTCCTGGTTATTATTTCGCTAAGAAAGTTATAAAGTTAATCAATACGATTGCAGAAGTCGTGAATCAGGACCCTGTTACGAAAGATACGATTAAAGTTGTTTTCATGGAAGATTATTCGGTGTCATTAGCTGAGAAAATTATACCAGCAACAAATGTGAGTGAGCAGATTTCTACGGCCAGTAAAGAGGCTTCTGGAACCGGAAACATGAAACTTATGATGAATGGAGCTATTACGCTTGGTACGATGGACGGCGCTAATGTTGAAATTCATGAAGAGGTTGGGAACGATGCCATTTACACGTTTGGCTTAAGTTCTGAAGAAGTGCTCAGTTATTATCATACAGGGGCGTATGATGCGAAGGAAATGTACGAAGGGGATCAGCGGATTCGACGTGTGGTCGATCAGCTATTTCACTATAGCCCATTTTCAAAAGGGGACACAACATTTCATGAGCTTTATCATGCTCTTGTTACAAACAATGACGAGTATTTTCTGTTAAAAGATTTTAACAGCTATGTAGAGGCCCAAAAAGAGATCAGTCATGATTATGCTAACAGGCGGAAGTGGAATGAAATGAGTTTAATGAACATAGCCCATTCTGGTAGATTTTCAAGTGATTATACAATTGAAAATTATGCAAATGAAATTTGGAACATGAGTGGAGCTAAACTGTTAAACGGCTAGGTTTTTTGGGGGAGGGGAATCCAGATGAAACATTTAGATATATTTCATAATAGTTTCGATTCATCCTATCGTGACCCATTTGGGGCAGCACCAAAATCCTCACAGGTTAAGTTGAGTATTGATGTGCATCATCGCCAACACGTCACACGCGTACACCTTCACTATATCTTTGACAAAACGAACGAAGAACATATTAAAGAAATGGATCTATACACGGAAGAACATCAATACAGTGGATATGAAGTTATGATTACAATGCCAGAGGAGCCACAGCTTGTCTGGTACTTCTTTGAAATTGAGACGGAAGATCGCTCCCTCTATTATGGATGTAAGAATCCAGAAGAAAGCGGAGAGGGAAAGGTATACGATGTGGATCCACTCTCGTGGCAAATAACCGTTTACGATCCCGCTTATCATACTCCCCATTGGTGGAAGAACGCAACGATGTATCAAATCTTTCCAGACCGGTTTCATGCTTCGGGTGGGGTTGATCTAAAGAAGGCTCCTAAAACAAGTCTAGTTCATGCTCATTGGTCAAACGATCCGTTCTATATCAGGAATGAGCGTGGAGAGGTGGTCAGATGGGATTTCTTTGGTGGAAATCTTCAGGGCATTATCGAAAAACTCGATTATATCCAGTCACTTGGTGTAACGGTAATTTACCTGAATCCGATTTTTGAAGCGGAGAGTAACCACCGTTATGATACGGGTGACTACCATAAGGTTGATCCTCTGTTAGGCACGAAAGAAGACTTTGAGGAACTGATTACTCAAGCTAAGTCCCGTGGAATTGAAATCATGCTAGATGGTGTGTTCAGCCATACAGGTAGTAACAGCATTTACTTTAATCAAAAAGGAACCTACAACTCAGTGGGAGCCTATCAATCAAAAGAGTCCCCTTACTTTTCCTGGTACACCTTTCATCAGTATCCGGATGAATACGATGCCTGGTGGGGTGTGGGAACGTTACCAACAGTAAATAAAGAAGATGAAAGTTATCAGCAGTTTCTTGTTCATGACGAGAATAGCGTTATTAAGAACTGGCAACGCTCGGGGATGAATCATTGGCGGCTGGATGTAGCGGATGAGTTAACCGATGACCTAATCCGTATGATTTATAAGGAGTTAAAAAACCATGAGCCTGACAGCGTTCTGCTAGGAGAGGTGTGGGAAGATGCTTCAAATAAAACCGCTTATGGGAAACGCAGAGATTATTTCCTCGGAGGAGTTTTAGACTCTGTCATGAATTATCCTTTGCGGGCCCTTATGCTTGATTTTATACGTGGAGACATAGATGCCTTTACCTTGCATACTCGTCTTGTCACATTGCGAGAACATTACCCTAAGGAATATTTCTATGCGGTCATGAACATGCTCTCAAGCCACGATGTAGAACGCATCAAAACGTTACTAGATGAGGCATTACCGACCCATTCAAAAGATGAGAGGGAATCGATTGTTTCTGAACAACTTAAAGCATTAAGTTTATGGATGTATACGTTCCCGGGAATCCCTTCTCTCTATTATGGAGACGAAGCAGGTGTAACAGGAGGAGAGGACCCTGATAACCGGAAGCCCTATCCATGGGGCAAAGAGGATCAAACCCTTCTGAACTGGTACAAAATGCTAGGATCTATGAGACAGGAACACCAGGCTCTTCGAACAGGAAGCTGGATTTCACATGCTGCGGATTCAGATGTCTATACGTTTGTTCGATCTATAGAAAATGGGGTGGATGAATTCGGAGCGGAAGTAGCAGATGAACAGATGATGTTTGTGTTTAATCGAAACGTACGTGAAACAAAAGATATCACCCTTAAAGCTCAAAAGGGACGATGGCAAAACATCATTGAAAAATCGGTTTATAAAACACAAGATGGAACATTATCCTTTGTTCTTTCCCCAAGTGAATGCATGCTGCTACGGCGGTTGCATTAAAAAATAGTTTAATAAATATGGAAAAACGACCAGAAGGGCAACCTGGTCGTTTTTTTAATTTCTAAGCCGCTAATAGGCCATTCACCTCTTACGTAAGAGAAAGGCCATGTTCTTCAATCGCTTCGATAAGAGACATGGCGATCCGTCCATCACGTAATGGGACTGATTCGGCTGTCACAAGAGCGTTCAATATAGCTTCTTCTGTAGCTTCCCCAACAGCTCGAAAAGCCGCATTTAAGTCCTCTTCGTGAACAGAGGGAATCGATAAGAGGGTAGTTGGTTTATAATGTGGAATTTTAGTAGCTGTTGAGAAGCCGATCGCAATATCGCCACTACCATGAGAGATCGTTGATCCTGTTCTGGCTAGCCCGGTGCTTGTACGCTTAATCATTCTGTTCAACTGACGCTCTGTAACAGGAAGATCTGTAGCGACGATCATCATAATAGAGCCCCTGTCTGGTTCATCATTTTGGTCCATCTTTTCTTTCAAGGATTGTCCCACACGAGATCCGTTTATCATAAGGTCTTCCATTTGCCCGAAATTAGCCAAAACGAGCACACCTATTGTATATGTATCATGATCGAGGTGAATAAGACGAGAAGACGACCCAATCCCCCCTTTTAACCCGTAACAGACCATCCCACGCCCTGCCCCAACAGCCCCTTCTTCAAATTGAGTTGATGATTCCTCAATCGCTTCTAAGACATCTTCTTTTGAAACAGAAGCGTTCCGAATAGAGTTAATGAGCATATCATTGCATTCCCCCACCACAGGATTAACAGTACCTGTCGTTTCTCCAATATCGTGGTTATGCTCAAGTATGTATTCAATAAGACCTTTCGTCACTGTACCAACGCTTAATGTGTTCGTTAGAAGAATGGGTGTTTCAAGGGTGCCAAGTTCATTTAACTGAACCGTCCCTAGAGTCTTTCCAAACCCATTTAACACATGAGAAGAAGCAATCACCTTCTCTTGAAATGTATTCCCCTGATGAGGCACAACAGCCGTTACCCCCGTCTGTGCCCCCTCATGTGCAATAGTACAATGCCCGACCCTTACACCCGAAACATCCGTAATCCTATTCTTTACACCAGTTTCCAACCGACCAATCCGTACCCCATAGTCCCGCAACCTCTTTTGACGATTCAAAGCATCACTTCCTTTTCCCTTTTCCCTACCCATTCGTTGTATCCATTTAGAATACCTTTAATTCTATACTCCCCTAGTAGTCAGTAGTTGAAGTCCCTGCAACAAGGAGGCTGCTCCAAAGATTATGCGTTTTCCGTTCATCTAATATAGCAAAGGCGGGCCTGGAAACTGCGAGACTCCCGTGGGCAGAAGAGCCAGTCTAGTTCCAGCGTGGAGGACCTAGCGCGATAAGTCATCTTTTTTCCAAAGGCTAAACGCCTTCTCCAAAAAGCTGCCTTATCCGTACGGTCCTAGGCACCACGCTTGCACATTTCAATCTAGGTTGAGACCCCGGAGGCCGGCATAGCCGGCTGAGGAGGCTCACCAGCTCCCCACAGGAAAGCGAGTGGTTTCCAGGCCCGCCTTACACTCAATTCCGGTCAACGGAAACATCCTAGTCTTGGCGATGAAAGATGATTTGTTTAGCTGCTACGGCAAGCTCAATCTTCGTAAGCGCTTCGCAATGATCTTCGGTCATATTCTCACGCTGAGAAGAAGGCAAACCATGTAAGAGAGAAGCATCATCCCACTTCGTAAACCAGTCCTCAGGAGAAGGTGGATGATGCTCAATTATTTCCCAGGCTATGTTCAGTGGAGGACTATAGACTCGAGCGGCTCCCTTCCGCAACTGACACCGTTCAAGTTTCAGTGAGAGCTTGCCAGGAGGTGATTCTCGAATTGTGTGGAAGAGATGAGGCCAGTAATCTTTTCGTGACCCTGTATGAGGATGTTGATCAGCCCATTGTTTAATCGACTGTAACCGTTTTGGGTCAGAGAATAATGTGACATAAAGTTTCTTTCCGAATTCAATACGGTTCGATAAGGAAGCAAATTGGTGAACGGTGAGACCAGTGAAGTCAGCACGATTGAATTTCTTGCTCTTCGAATAAGGGAATAAAATCTGGGTCAGCCCGAGCCACTCTTGTACTTTAAAATCTAGTGTATCTAAAACCGCTTGTTTAAAGAATTTGTTATGAATGACTCTTTTCTCTATATAATGCTGTTCGTTAATAATGAGGGCGGTGGATAGAGTAGTTCGGTCCTGGTGCGTAGAGAAGTGATTCCAAACAGGTTCCATAAAACGGGATACTTGAAAAGCCGGGAGTAAGTGGTATAAAGATAGATTGTGCTTTAGGCTGTAGTGGTAAAGGAGAAGTTGAGGGTAAGCGTCTTGGAAAATTAACCAATTGGCACGTTCTAGTAATCGGAAATAATTGCGTTGTTCCTTCTCTGAAAGGAGTTTCGATAACCACTCGCCTTTTAAATCGGTCATATTCCATCCGCTATTCCTCGAGACCAAATGAGCCAACAATGCCCATTCAATCTCTGGGTACGTATTGTAGAAAGATAAGTAAGCATTTGTTCTTGTTATATTCGTTTCATTGTGAACCTTGGTGGCTTTCGTAATCTTATTTACAATGGATTGTTCAAATACGGATAACGTTGAATCAGAATAGGGCAGCAGATCTTCTTTTAACGTTTTGGATTTAAGGACACTGACCAGCTCATCAGTTGTAGGATTGGATTGTTTTTTCCATGATGAAAACAAAGAGATCTCCTCCTAGAAACATGTACTATTCCATATGTATGGGCTAATTTTGTAATCATGCTAAAAAGGAATATATGGTCCAAATCTACCAGAATATAGTCTAAAGTAGGATTGACACTGTTATTATGTTTTGGTTTAATATGGATAACTTTATAGCTTCGTTCCACCTTGGTAATAGATTTCACCTATATTACTACTTTTTCTTCCACTTTTATGCAAGCGTTTGCATTTTCTTCAAGCCACTTTTCTATTCTTTTTAAATAGGCAGTAGACTCACAATTAATCTTGTTTTATTGATTAAAATGAAACCGCTTGCATAAAGCGACGTTATAGGGTAATTCGGTTAAAAGGAGAGGGAAACGGTATGAGAGAGGTATTGAGGAAAGGAATCGTTTTGGTTGTGTTCCTCTGCATGGTTCTATCATCAGGAATTACATATGCGATGACCGACGTAGAGGGTCATTGGGCAGAGAAAGAAATTGAACGATGGAATTCTATAGGTGTTGTAGGGGGTTACTCGGACGGTTCTTTTAAACCTGACCACTTTGTAACGCGTGCAGAATTCTTTCATATTCTAAATAACACTTTTCAATTCAAAGAAAAAGAAGAGGTTCCTTTTAAAGACGTACAAGGGGACTGGGAAGAAGAGGTCTTATCAAAAGCGATGGCTGCAGGCTATGTAGAGGAACCGACAAATCCAACTATTCGTCCTAAACAGCCTGTTTCAAGAGAAGAATTCGTAAGGGTTATGGCCCATGTTCTTGAAATGAAAACAGATGGTAAAGGTGAGTATGTTCCTTTCAAAGACAAGAAGAAAATAGATGGAGCCACTCTTGATGCAGTAGGTGCTATGACAGAAGCAGGATATGTGAACGGCTATAGTGGAAACAAATTTCATCCATCTAAGAAAATCACGCGAGCTCAACTTATCGTGATTCTTGACCGAATTTTTGAAGAAGTCTATAACGAACCAGGTATCTATAGTAGTGAAACGATAGATGGGAATCTCTTAATCTCATCAAATGAACTTACGATAACAGATAGTAAAGTGCTAGGGAATGTTTATCTGGCGCAAGGAATGAAGCTTCCGAGTGGATTAAAAGTTGAAGGAGAAATTATCCTTGTGGGGCCAGGTGACTATGAGAAGGTCACGAATGAAGTGCCAGAAGGTCATCTTCGTATTCATTACCAGAACGAGTCGAAGGACTACGAAAACTTAGGCGTTTGGACATGGAACGATGTAGCCTCTAAAGCGGAAAATTGGCCAAAAGGGGCGTTTCCTTTTAGTGGAACTGACCAATACGGTGCATATGTAGACGTCGAATTAAAGGAAAATGCGCAAAATGTCGGTTTCTTAGTCGTAAATCGGGTAAGTGGAGAGAAACAACTAGAAGATCGCAACGTGCAACTTACGACACCCGATAAAAATGAGGTATGGGTGCAACAAGGAGGGGACAAAGTGCTTCCTTATGAACCAGTTGATTTAGAAGAGAATAAGGTTCGCATTCATTACGTTCAAGAAGATGGTAACTATGATGACCTTGGGCTCTGGGTTTGGGAAGACGTTGAACAGCCGAGTGAGGGCTGGCCGCAAGGAGCTCTATCATTTGATGGGGTCGATGAATATGGTGCCTATGTAGATGTGTCCATGAAAGAAGATGCAGAAAAGGTAGGTTTCCTTGTGCTCAATAAGGAAAACGGGGAAAAAGAAGCGGGGGATAAAAGCTTCTCTTTACTAGACCAATACAACCGACTTTGGATTCGGGAAGGAGATAATACCGTTTATACATCTCCGTATTGGGAGACACCAACAGGGCTAGTATCGGCAGAAGTGCTTTCAAAAAACAGATTTTTATTAAGTTATACCATGACAAAAGGACTTACAGAAGAACAGTTAGCAGAAGCGATTACGATCGTAGATAAGGAAGGGGAGGAAGTGGCGATTGAAGGCATCAGCATTGTCGACGATACATCTGTTGAAGTAATGGTGTCGATAACGCCAGATAGGGCACCTTTTGAGATCACATATGCTGGGCGTACGGTTTCGGCTGATGTTGGCTGGAGAATGATTGATGAACTTTACACCTATGAAGGCGATGATCTTGGTGCTACGTATCACAAAGGGGATGCCACGTTAAAGCTCTGGGCCCCGACAGCAAGTGAAGTCAAGGCAACCTTTTATGATAAAGAGAATTGGGACGAGTCAATTGGCCAACTCTCTCTGACTAAAGGTGATAATGGGGTCTGGACTCTAGAAGCGAAAGCGTCTGAGTTAGGTGTTGAGGACCTGCGCGGCTACTATTATCAGTACGAAGTCACGAACAACGGTGAGACGAAAAAAGTTTTAGACCCTTATGCGAAGTCTATGGCTCCTTTTACAGTGAATACAAAAGGAGAAGCAGGACCTGATGGCGATCAGACGGGAAAAGCGGCTATTATTGATTTGGATCAGACAAATCCAGCGAACTTTACACAGGGACATATACCAGGGTTTGAGAAACGAGAAGACGCTGTGATATGGGAAGTTCATGTAAGAGACTTTACCTCTGACCCCTCCATTTCAGGAGAGCTTGATAGCCAATGGGGAACGTTTAATTCCTTTAGTGAGAAGCTTGAATATGTGAAGTCTTTAGGTGTTACGCATATACAGATTCTCCCTGTCATGGCTTGGTATTACGGGGATGAAACGAAAATGAATGAAAGAGAACTGGAATATTCAGCTGCGAATAATTCATACAACTGGGGTTATGATCCTCATAACTACTTCTCCCCTGACGGAGCTTATTCCGAAAATCCGGGAGACCCAGAACAAAGAATCAAAGAACTAAAGCAAATGATTCAGGAGATTCATGAAGCGGATATGGGTGTTGTGCTAGATGTTGTTTATACTCATATGGCTAAAGCTGATTTCTTAAATGACATCGTACCAGGGTACTACTTCTACCAGGATGCTGATGGAAACTTAATTGGAGGATTCGGGAATAATCTAGCTGCTAATCACAAGATGGCAGAGAAGTTAATGGTTGATTCTGTGAAGTACTGGTTTGATGAGTACAAAATCGATGGCATGCGTTTTGATATGATGGGAGATGCCTATAACGAATCGATTCAAAACGCTTATGACGCTGCCGCAGAGATTAATCCGAATGCCCTCTTTATCGGAGAAGGGTGGAGAACGTTCGGTGGAGCAGCAGCGGAACCCGCTCTTGAAGGGAAAGGGGCAGACCAGGATTGGATGGATGAAACCAATGATGTTGGTGTCTTCTCTGATGAGATGCGGAATGAATTAAAATCTGGCTTTGGCTCAGAAGGAGAGCCTCGTTTTATTACAGGCGGAGCCCGTTCAATCGATACGATCTTTCATAACATTAAAGGGCAGCCATCGAATACACCGGCGGATGACCCTGGCGATATGGTTCAATATATCGCCGCTCACGATAACTTACCTCTTTACGATGTAATTGCCCAGTCTATTCAGAAGGACCCGGCCATCCCTTCGAACCACCAGGAGATTCATGAGCGCATTCGCCTGGGGAATGCCATTGTTCTCACATCCCAAGGTACTGCCTTCCTCCATGCCGGTCAGGAATATGGAAGAACGAAGCAGTGGCTAGGTGAAGGTATACCGGAGCAGAAGTATCATGAACTTACTGACGAAGAAGGAAACAGCTTCGGGTACTTCATTCATGATTCATACGACTCCTCTGATGCGATTAATATGTTTAACTGGGCTAAAGCAACAAACGAAGAAGAATACCCGGTCAGTACGACGACAAAAGACTATACAGCAGGTTTAGTTAAACTACGACAGTCTACCAATGCATTTCGTTTAGGGGACCAGGAACTAGTGAACGAAAATGTAACGAGATTGGAAGTACCTGAAATTAAGGACGAGGATTTAGTTGTAGCGTACAAAGCTCAGTCAACGGATGGAACGGGGGCTTATTACGTCTTTATCAATGCAGACAGCGAAACCCGCCAGCTCACGTTAAATCAAGATCTAACAGGCGGGAGTGTAGTAGTGGACCATGATGAAGCCGGAACAGAAGAAGTTCAAACTCCATCTGGATATACGCTAGAAAGAGATTCAATCACCTTAGATCCACTAACAGCTGTTATTGTCAAAGTAGAAGAGTAAATAGGAGGCCAACACCTTTTTTAGGTGTTGGCTTTCTTATATCCAGAATATAAATGGGGAGGAGGAATATGGTACGATAGTAGTAGTAAAGTTTGTGATTCAATAAAGAAGGATGGTCTGTCAGATGATATGTAAAATGAACAATTTTAAATCTGAACGTGGAATCACACTAATCGAAATCATTGCCTCCATTGCAATCTTGGCTATTATTATTCTTGCCTTCATGCCAATGTTTACCCAAACTATGAGAACTTCATCTATTTCAACGGATATACTAGATGCTACCTATTTGGCCCAGTCTAAAATGGAAGAGGTGTATCACTTAAGTACTACTTCTACGTTTGATGATGCGAAAAGCCAAATTGAAGATATGAGTTTAGTAGAAACAGAAAATAGCTGGTATCACTATGAGCAGACGACGGATGATTATTATATCTATCTCTCGATTAAAGAACCTCAAAACGAATTATCAAACGTGTTGGTAAAGGTTTATCGTGATAACACCAAATCAAAGCTAGAATCTCAAATGGAATCGATATACAGGTGGGAGAACTGATATGAAAAGGTTTCTTAGAAATGAAGAGGGAGTAACCTTAGTTGAACTCTTAGCAGCCCTTGCCCTTTTAGGGATTGTAATTCTGCTCATTAGCAATGCCCATTTATTTGGACAGAAGCAATTTGTCAGTCAGTCTGAACAAATAGAAAACGAGTCAAATGTTCGTTATGCAATGAATGTCATCACGAAAGAAGTGAGACGGGCTGAAACGGTTACGGTATCTTCAGATGTTCTTAAAACCAACGCCCATGAATTTGAATTAAGAGGGAACAGAATATTTAAAGATCAGTCTGTTCTTGTTGAAAATATAGAGATGTTTTCGGTTCAAAAGAACAACGAAAAAATTACGATTACTATAAAAAGTATGCCAAATGAATTCGAGAAAGCTTCTACACTCACAACGGATCTTTATATAAGGGAGTAATGGGATGAAGAATCAACATAGGTGGAATGAACAAGGAATAGCGCTACCTATCGTCCTTATGGTGTTCGTAGTTTTATCAGTATTAGGACTAGGATTGATGGGGCTTGTCTTAAATAATACAAAGATGACGTCCGGTGAACGAAATTATCAGGCTTCCTACTACATTGCTGAAGCGGGAATTACGCAAAGAATGAAAAATGTAGAGGACCGGGTTACGTTTTATTATCAAAATACGAATGAAATAGATTCCTTTTACGATGAGTTAGAGAAAGACATATTAAAAATAACCACATTTGATTCGTTCGAATCAGCCTTTGACCATCAACCAGAAGCGAATATGAAAATAGAAAAGGTGAATAACCAAAATCCAAGAACTTATAGAATCAGCTCGAAAGGAGTAATCGGTCAACGGTCACGAACAGTAGAAAAGTTGTTCTATGTGAATTGGAAGGAAAAGGGCGGTCTTTCTATACCAAGTGAAATGGCTGTGTTTACGGAGACCAATATTTCATTAAAGGGCGGAGCAAATATTAAAGGGAATGTTGGGACCAATTCAGATGATTCCGGGACTATTTCTTTTAGTGGAGGTACTTATATCAATGGAGATATTTATGTTCCTAAAGGGGCAGAGAACAGAGCGATAGATGCTAAGCATTACATGGATATATCCCGGCCTATTCCTATAGAAGAGCCGACACCGTTTGAACTTCCTCCTTTCCCAACTTATCCGCAATATCCCGTTTATCCTGATGAAAGAATTGGAACACAACATAATAAGCATGATGTTATAAAAGATGGGAAGCTTAGTGTAGATAGCTGGTTGGCAGATGGATACACGCTTAAATTAGACCAAAGTGCCACTTTTACAGAGATTAAGATGGGGAGTAATAATACTTTAAATGTTGATGTGGGCGATAAGGACAAATCAATAGTTGTGGACCACCTTAATGTTAGTAACGGTCATATTAATATAATCGGTTCAGGAAATTTAACGATATATGTAAAAGATGAAATAACAATGGGGTCAGGAAGTACAATCAATCAGGGAGGTTCAATTAGTAAGTTAAATGTTTACTTAAAAGATTCACATAAAGCGAGAAATGTTAAACTTTCGGGAAGCCAAATGATTTATGGCTCACTTTATGCAGAAACGGCAGACATCGAAATAACCGGAGGTGGAGGTTTTCAAGGCCACATTTTCACCGGGGGAGATGAGGTGAAAATCTCCGGAGGTGCCAGAACGTATTCTTCTATTCTTTATGCCCCTAATGCTAACTTTACTATTACCGGCGGTGGTTCAGTTTTTGGAACAGTTCTGTCACGTTCATTTGATGCAAGCGGAGGGGCCTATGTAGAGTATAAAGAAGTAGATCTATCAGATATTCCTTTCACCCCAAGCGGTGGAGGAGATGTACCAGAAGATCTCGTTACCTCAGAACCCCTCAGAGAATCCAATTAGAAAAGGAACTTGCTGTTATAGCAAGTTCCTTTTTTCAGTTACCCTTAAAGGCTTTATTTGTCTAAAATCGCATTAATCGCTTTTGCGACACCATCTTCTTTATTACTTGCTGTTACCCAGGTCGCTTCTTCTTTGACGATGTCCTGCGCATTTCCCATTGCGACTCCATATCCGGCTTCACGAATCATGGCCAGATCGTTTACGCTATCGCCAACAGCCATCACTTGATCCATGGTAAGGTCGAGCCAGCTTGTGACCTTGCGAAGAGCCGTTGCTTTATTAATACCGGCTGGATTGATTTCAATGTTGGTAGGGCTTGAATTCGTTATTTCAAACGAGTCATTGTTTTCAAGCTCGCTTAAGATTGTTTCTCTGAGTTCAGGATCCTCAAACTCAAATCCGTATTTCAGCCACTCGTAATCTTCGACTTCGTTGTCAAACGGTTCTTGACTGTTAAAACGGCCCTGAACAGTAGAAGACCAGAAGTAAGCGTTATGCTTATTGGTCAGATCCCAAAGGTGCCTGACATCTTTCCCATTTAGGGGATTACGTTCTACCAGGTTAAAGGCTCCATCATAAATCTCACCGCCGTTAATCGTAACGAAATAGGCAGATTCCCCGAGTGGTTCAATAATTTCCTTGAAATTGGACAAGGAACGCCCCGTGCTAATCACAACATGGATTCCTTTTTCTTTAGCTTTATGAATAGCTTCTTTGTTTGCTTCAGAGATTTCGTGGTCCGGAGTCAGCAACGTCCCGTCCATATCTAGAGCAATTAATTTAATATCTTTATGTTCCACTATAACGTCCTCCTATCATAACCCCTTCATTTTAATACAAATCAATGAAAAGGAGAACCTTGGAGTTCGATGGTTACAGATAGAAGGAGGAGTATGTTTTTCTAAATTGCGTCGAAAGGTTTGTTTCACCTTATTCCTTAACCCAATATTAACATTCTAGTAATCTTCTATATACATTTGAGAGTTACTATAAAGATGTTCATTAGTTAATCAGGAGGGGTACTATGTTTGGTAAAAAAATAGCTACAAGAGTATTATCCGCAGCGGCGATTTCGTCTATTATGTTAACGAGTTTCGCAGGGAGTCAAACGACTACGGTCAATGCGGAAGAATCAAAAGATGACCAGGAAATTAAAAATGTGATCTTTCTTATTGGAGATGGAATGGGGCCTTCTTATACGACGGCTTATCGTTATCTAAAAGACGATCCATCTACACCAATGATGGAACCAACCGCATTTGATCCATACTTAGTGGGGATGCAAAAGACGTATTCAGATGATGCAGAAGAAAATATTACGGATTCAGCAGCGGCGGCTACTTCCATGTCCGCAGGGGTTAAGACATACAATGGAGCAATCGCTGTTGATAATGATAAAACAGAAGTCGACACGGTTCTTGAACAAGCTAAAGAGAACGGAAAAGCAACGGGTCTTGTTGTGACCTCTCAAGTTAACCATGCTACACCTGCTGCATTTGGTACGCATGACGAAAGTCGTCATAACTACAACGATATTGCAGATGATTATTTCGATCTATCTATGAATGGCGAACATTTAGTGGATGTTTTATTAGGTGGGGGGACGGATTACTTCGAGCGTGAAGACCGTAACTTGACTGAAGAGTTTCAAGATGATGGATATAGTTATGTAACTTCGAAAGACGAATTGATGAAAGATGAGAACGATCAGGTTCTTGGTTTATTCGCGCCTGTAGGTCTTCCGAAAATGAAAGACCGCACGGATGACATTCCATCTTTAGAAGAAATGACAACGAGCGCATTAGATCGCTTGAGCACGGATGAAGATGGTTTCTTCCTAATGGTAGAAGGAAGCCAAATCGACTGGGCTGGCCACGGGAATGATATTGTTGGAGCAATGAGTGAGATGGAAGACTTTGAGAAGGCGTTCCAGGCTGCTATTGATTTCGCTGAGAAGGACGGAGAAACGTTAGTGGTTACGACAGCGGACCATTCCACTGGAGGACTTAGCATTGGACGTGGAGGACCGTATGTCTTCGATCCGCAACCAATCAAAGACGCTAAACGCACACCTGAATTTATGGCAGCTGAAATTGAAGATGGTGGAAATGTTGAAGAAGTACTAAATAAGTACACGGAATTTGAACTAACAGAAGAAGAAATTCAGTCTGTAGAAGAAGCGTCGAAACAACTAGAGGAGAACAAGTATGCGCTATCTGATGCGATCTCTGAAATCTTTAATGTCCGCTCTCACACGGGCTGGACAACAGGCGGACACACGGGTGTAGATGTACAAGTCTATGCTTATGGACCAGGTAAAGAAATGTTTGCAGGTCTGACGGAGAATACAGACCAAGCTAAATCCATCTTTAAGATCCTAGAAGACGACAAAGAAAAACAAGAAGACAAAGAGTCTCTATTTAAAGATTTTAATAAAGACGACTTTGGATATGAAGAAGTTCAAGATCTCGTTAATCAGGACATCATTCATGGTTATGTGGATGGTACATTTAAACCAAACAAACCTGTAACGGTTCGCCAGGCTGAGATTCTTCTTTCAAACATGACAAGAGAAAATGTTCAGGCAAATGGAAACGGCGCGCTGAAATTCAGTGTGATTGCTGAAATGATGATCGAATCTCTTGGTCTAGGAGAAGTAGGATCATTCGATGAAAATGTAGAGACATTACAAGGGGCTGGAATCTTTACTGAAGTTGAATACAAAGAGCAAGACCCGGTTTCTCGCGTTAAGTTCTCTATTTACCTTCATCGTGCAATGAACGAGTAGAGACCCACTCTAATAGCCAACTTTTCACGGCTGACTCACCCTTTACACGTTTGGTATACTAAATACTAGATTATAAGAAAGAGCCATTGCCTCCATCCGGAGGTTGATGGCTTTTTTTACGAGTATAGATAGAAAGTATAGGAGTGACCGGCATGTCAGTCAGTCTTGAACAATCGATCCGCTTAGACGGGCGATTTTATCAAACGTTGCAAAAGGAAAAGCAATATAACTATAAAATAAGCCAGTGTATCGAAAACACCGTTCACCAGTTGTTGAAAGAAAGGACAAGTTCGAATCGTCCAGGTATGCTCCTTGGGAAAGTCCAATCAGGTAAAACCCGGACTTTCCTTGGGATTATGGGGCTAGGGTATGATAATGGCTATGATCTTGTCATCATTTTAACGAAAGGGACAAATGCTTTGGCCAGGCAAACCTATGTCCGCGTACAGCAGGAATTCGCTTCTCAAATGGAAGAAGACCAAATGCGTGTATTCGATATTATGGGCTTACCCGATAACTTAAGAAAATGGGAACGCCAGCAGAAACTCGCTTTCATTGTTAAGAAAGAAACGAAGAATATGGATCGATTGAAAGAAGCGTTATTTGAGAAATATCCGGATCTCTCTTCTAAACGTATTCTGTTCATCGATGATGAAGCTGACTTTGCTAGTGTAGCCTATCAGAAGAATACAGAGGCGAATATACATGAACTGCGTGTCATATCAGGGAAGATTGATGAATTGCGGGAAACCCTTCCATCGAGCTCCTTCCTGCAAGTGACGGCTACGCCTTATTCGTTGTATCTACAGCCTGAGGAGCGAAAGGTTCATGAGAATAAGGTCTTTCAACCCGTTCGTCCGGCGTTCACAGAGATTGTGCCCGTTCATAATCAGTATGTAGGGGGAGACATGTACTTCGAGAAGGCGAATAACTTGGATCACATGGCTTCTCATTTGTTTCATGAGATAGAAGACCGTGAGCTAGAAGTGATGAAGAAATTAGACAGGCGACGGGTAAAGCTTGACCAGCTCCTTTATCAGAAGAACATCTCAAATATAAGAGAAGCATTAGTGAACTTTATTGTGGGAAGTTCAATCCGGAGATGGCAACAGCGAAAAAGCGGGGCTCGTATGGAGAAGTATTCGTGTATGATTCATACGGAACGAGGGAAAATGGCCCATGCTTGGCAGGAGGAAATGGTGAATCGTATGGAGAGTCAATTACGGGAGAGTGCTGAGAACGATGATCCGATCTTTCGTGAACTGATTGAAGCGTCATACAACGATTTGATGCGCTCCGTTTCTAAAGTAGACTTGCCACAACCATCCTTTCAAGAACTCTTTTACGAAGTTCGTAAGGCTGTCTTAGAAGAGCATCTGGTCAGCTCTGTTGTCAATTCGGAGAAAGATGTTAACGAGCTATTAGACCATACAGGTCAACTTCAGTTAAGAGCCCCGATGAATATTTTTATTGGGGGACAAATATTAGATCGAGGGATTACAATTGGGAATTTAATCGGATTCTTCTACGGGCGAAACCCAAAGTCGTTTCAACAAGATACCGTACTTCAACACTCACGGATGTATGGAGCTCGTCCGTTAGCAGATGTTGCGGTTACCCGGTTCTACACCACGCGTCATATCTATGACGTAATGGAGCGCATCCACGAATTTGATACAGCTCTAAGAGATGCGTTTGAAAGTGGGGGACATGATCAGGGAGTCGTGTTTATTCAGAAAGATCCGTTAGAGGAGATGATTCCTTGCAGTCCTAATAAAATCCTATTATCCAATATCAGGTTAATGAAACCTCATAAGCGTCTGTTACCAATCGGTTTTCAGACAGGGTATAAAACCTATATCCAAAAGACAGTGAACCACATCACGAAGCAGCTTGAGAAATGGAGAGAGAGCCCGGTAAAGAAAAAAGGAGAAGCGTTTCTCATTCCGGTTGAACTCGCAAGTGAGCTTCTTACCCTTATCCATCAAACGCTCGAAATGGAGGAGGGATATGAATGGGACGTAGAAGACCATCAGTCCATGCTTCATTATCTTTCTCATGCCCATGATTCTGAGAATAAAGGGTACGTTTGGATCATCGTACGGGAGAACCGCCAAATCCAGCGTTACGATAAGAACGGGCGTTTTGAGTCCTCGCCAGATACGCCAAGTAACGGAAAGGGAGAGCTTGGTCTAGCAAGAAAAGTAGCCACAGACGTTCCGGCCTTGATCCTCCTTCATCAACAAGGGAAGAAAGAACATGGATGGCGAGGAGCTCCTTTCTGGTGGCCAATACTTGTTGCACCGAAAGAGACAACACCAGCCGTTTACGCGAGCAAGACTATTTCATAAAACGTAACGAGTTTGCCACATAATCCACACAACTCTGTCACTAGTAGCTATTGAGAACCCCCTCGTTTCGGCGTACGATGGAAGTAGAGGTAGTCATCTGACGACTGACCTATTCAAAGCGATCGTTCGGGAATATAAGAGCTGTATAAAGGTGAGGGGGAAATTACTATGCTTGCATTAACTGCGTTAAGTGCCATTATTGCTCCATTTATTTTCTTAGTTCTGCTACGTCTCTCAGCTATAAAAGGGATGTTTTTTAGCGCCATTATAGTCATTCTTTTATCTTTTACGGTTTGGGGCGTGGGCGGCAATGTGATTTTGGCTTCTATTTTGCAAGGCACTCATAAAGCATTGACGATCCTTCTCATTCTTTTTGGAGCGATTGTGCTTTTAGAAACATTACGAGGGACTGGAGCGGTCACTCGTATCAATCAAGGTTTCCGGGATATCTCAAGAGACATGAGAGTTCAGGTTGTCATTGTAGCTTTTCTGTTTGGCTCTTTAATTGAGGGGGCTGCGGGTTTTGGGACGCCGGCTGTTGTGACAGGGCCGCTACTGGTAGCACTAGGGTTTACCCCGATGGCTGCAGCGGCACTTGCTCTTATAGCAGATAGCTCTGCTGTGTCTTTTGGGGCAGTCGGCACCCCAGTTCAGGTAGGATTGAGTAATGTACCGGGGGCCGATCTTACGTTTTTTCAAACGATTGGCGTTAAGATTACGTGGATTGACCTTTTAGGGGCCACATTTATCCCATTTATTTTAGTTGTGGTACTGACGCTTTTCTTTGGAAAGGGAAAAGGAATGAAAGCATCTTTCCCTTTATTCCGTTGGGCCCTTCTAGTTGGATTAACGTATTCCGTTTCTGCGTTACTATATGCTACTTTTTTTGGTCACGAATTTGTTTCCATACTGGCTTCACTGACAGGGCTAGCTGTCGCGACAATCACGGCGAAAAGGGGAGTATTTCTTCCTGAGAAGGAGTGGAAAGAAGCGCTACAGGAAGATTTTGTGGAAGATGAAGAAGCTCCTTCTATGAGCTTATTGACCGCTTGGGCACCATATTTAGTCGTTGTTGTTCTCCTTCTTATTACTCGAATCATTACGCCTATTAAGCAGTTTACATTGAACAACTTAGACTTATCTTATGAACGTATTATGGGGTTTGATGAGATCTCTTCTGGATGGCAAGTTCTATACTCACCTGGTACCGTTCTTGTACTTGCTGCCTTAGTCGCTCTCATTCTCCAAAAGAAATCGTTCTCCACATTTACTACAGCGTCCGTAAAAGCTCTTGGCTCAATCAAAAGTGCTGGAGTAGCTTTATTATTTACATTAGCATTAGTGCAAGTCTTTACGAACTCAGGAATAAATGGCAATGACCTTGTAAGTATGCCTCAATATATTGCAAAGAGCCTGGCTGGCGGATTTGGTTCGATGTGGATTGTTGTCGCTCCTTATTTAGGGGAGCTTGGCTCGTTCATTACAGGAAGTGCAACAGTGTCTAACCTCACCTTTGCTCCTGTTCAGCATAGTATTGCAACACAAACGGGCATGAACAGTGATATCGTCCTGGCCGTTCAAGTAATGGGCGCATCAGCTGGGAATATGATTTGCGTGCATAACGTGGTGGCTGCATCAGCGGTTGTAGGTCTAGCGGGTAAAGAAGGGGATATCATTCGAACCACGCTTGGTCCTGCTCTTTTATATGGTGCATTAGCAGGATTGGGAGGTTTCATTCTTTTAATGCTTTAAGGAGGGTCTCAAAAGAGGCTCTCCTTATTTTTGTGTAAGAAAATTCAATAAACGATTGAAAACATTTCCACTTTCCCTTAGTATATCTCTAAGAGCAGGTCATCAGATGATCTGCTCTTAAAATGAAAGAAGGTTGACTTGAAGTTGGAGGATGACATCATGGAATACAAACAAATACGCGCTAGAAAAATATACGAAGAAGTAGCGGATTCATTAATAGATATGTTGAGACAAGGAGATTTAAAGCCTGGGGATCGCTTAGATTCAGTAGAGAGCTTAGCTAAGAGCTTTCAAGTAGGGCGCTCTGCCATTCGTGAAGCTTTAAGTGCACTTAGAGCAATGGGACTCCTTGAAATGCGTCAGGGTGAAGGGACCTTTGTTAAACAGTTTGAACCTTCTCGTTTCTCCGTTCCAGTATCAGTTGCTTTCCTTATGAAGAAAGAGGATATTAAAGAGTTGTTAGAAGTACGTAAGATCTTAGAAGTAGGTGCTGCGGAATCAGCGGCTATTCATCATACAGAAGAAGACCTTGAAGCTATGGAAAAGGCATTGGTAGCTATGGGAGAAGCGAAAGGAAACGGGGAGTTAGGTGAAGAGGCTGATTTAGAATTCCACCTGGCTGTCGCACATTCAACGCATAACCATATGTTAATTAATTTAATGAATAGTGTTTCAGAAATCATGGTCGAAACCATGCGAGAAACACGTCGGTTATGGCTTCATTCTGAACAGAAAACAACAACCTTGCTTCAGGAACACTATGACATCTTGCGTGCAATTCAACATAGAGATGGACAGCTTGCTAAGAAGCACATGTTTGAGCATTTAACGAAAGTTGAACAAGCCTTAAGTAATTTTATTAATAAATAGAACAACCAGGCCATGTCCTCGCATGAGAGGCTTTGGTTTCGCCTAGTCATCAGATGACCTGCTTAATGAACGAGCAGGCCAATCATTAGGAGGTAATGAAAAATGAGAGTTTCGTTATTTATTACGTGTTTATGTGATGTAATGGCATCAGACGTTGGGAAAGACACGGTAGAAATTCTTGAACGGTTTGGGTGTGAAATTGATTTCCCAGAGTCTCAGACATGTTGCGGTCAGCCTGCTTACAATAGTGGGTATGTAACAAAAGCAAAGGACTCAATGAAACAAATTATGAAAGCGTTTAAGGATTCTGAGTATGTTGTCGGTCCATCTGGTTCGTGTGTAGCCATGCTTCGGGAGTACCCTCATTTATTCCAGGATGACCCTGAATGGAGAGACGTAGCGCAGGAGTTAGCGGATAAAACGTATGAACTCACTCAATTTCTGGTGGATGTGTTGAAAATAGAAGACGTCGGAGCCACTTTCCATGGAAGAGTGACCTATCACCGTTCCTGTCATATGACGCGTCTTTTAGGGGTTACAGAAGCTCCTTATAAATTATTAAAAAACGTCAGAGGATTAGAGGTTATTGATTTACCTTTGTGTGAAGATTGCTGTGGATTTGGAGGAACTTTTGCTGTCAAAAATTCAACAATTTCAGAACAAATGGTCATGGAGAAAACCGATCATATCATGGAAACAGGAGCCGATTACGTCATTGGCGGAGATATGGGTTGTTTAATGAATATCGGTGGGCGTTTGAGCCGTGATGATCGACCTGTACAGACTCTTCATATTACTAAGATTTTAAATAGCCAGTAAGAAAGGAGGATAAATTATGGGAATTAAGATAGGACAAGCACCCTTTAGAGACCGAGTTCAAGAAGGGATTCAAAATGACTTTATGCGCGGAGCTGTTTCTTCTGCTCAAGGTCGCTTTCGAAGCGGAAGACTTAAAGCCGCTGAAGAATTAGGAGATTGGGAAGACTGGCGTACGCTGGGGGAGGAAATTCGAACTCATACCCTTCAGAATCTGGACTTTTACTTAGAGCAATTAAGCAGCCAGGTCTCAAAGCGTGGAGGGAAAGTCTTCTTTGCTCAAACGGCTGAGGAGGCGAATGAATATATCCGCAACGTGGTTCAGAAGAAAGAAGCGAAGAAAATTGTAAAATCGAAATCCATGGTGACAGAGGAGATCGGTTTAAACGAAACGCTTGAACAGGCTGGTGCGGAGGTTGTAGAAACGGACTTAGGCGAATGGATCTTGCAGATGGATGAAGATCCTCCTTCTCATATCGTGACACCGGCTCTTCATAAGAATAAAGAGCAAATTCGAGAGACGTTTGCGAGTAAGAAAGGGTACAAAAACTCTGATCTTCCGGAAGAACTCGCCACGTTTGCACGTGAACAGCTACGGAAGGAATTTTTATCAGCTGACGTAGGAATAACAGGATGTAACTTTGCCGTTGCTGAATCAGGAGCGGTCACGTTCGTTACAAATGAAGGAAACGCACGACTTGTAACAGCACTCCCGAAAACGCAAATTTCTGTTATGGGAATGGAGCGCCTTGTCCCTACCTGGGAAGAGCTTGATGTGATGGTGAGTCTGTTAACAAGAGCAGCCGTTGGCCAAAAGCTTACGAGCTATGTGACCTCTATAACAGGCACGAAAGAAGAAGACGAAGTAGATGGGCCTGAAGATTATCATCTTGTCATTGTTGATAATGGTCGTTCCAATATATTAGGAACAGAATTTCAATCAGCCTTGCATTGTATTCGCTGTGCCGCCTGTATCAATGTATGCCCGGTATATCGGCACGTAGGAGGGCATTCATACGGATCGGTCTACCCTGGCCCAATAGGTGCTGTATTAACGCCTCTTCTTGATGGATACGATGATCATAAAGACTTGCCATATGCTTCTACGCTTTGTGCTGCTTGTACAGAAGCATGCCCGGTTAAGATTCCGCTACATGAACACTTAGTCCGGCATCGAGAAATCATAGTTGAGAAAGAAAAGAAATCACCTCCTTCAGAAAGGATAATGATGGAGGGGTTTGCAAAGTGGGGATCACATCCTGCGGCATACAAATTGAGTACCAGAATGGCACGGAGCGCATTGAAGCCCTGGACAAAAGACGGTGTAATCGAGAGCGGTCCAGGACCACTGAAAGGGTGGACAGACGTTCGGGATTTCCCTGCACCAAGTGAACAGACCTTTCGGGCCTGGTTTAAATCAAGACAAAAGGGAGGGCGTTCATCATGAGTATTCAAAATCGGGATTCATTCTTAAATAATGTGGCGGACCAGCTTGGAAGAAAAAGGCGTTCCAAAGGGGTCACACGTCCTCAGTACAGTGTCGAACCGCAGTGGAGAGTCTTCGAAGGAGCCACTCAAGAAGAATTAGTGGATAAATTAGAAGACCAGTGCCATTCGATTCATACCCACTTTAAACGGTCAACCACCCAAACGTTAGCTAAAACCCTTCAACAAGCGATTGAGGAGAACGAGGGAAATGTGGTTGTAGCCGCTGATGATAAGCGGAATGATGAGTATGGTTTGAGCTCCTTCTACAACAATCTCCAGGATAAAGGTGTTTCTTTTCATTTATGGGATCCTGCTAAAGGAACCAAAAATCTTACTTTTGCTGAACGAGCGGATGTAGGAATTACATTCAGTGATATCACCCTTGCCGAGTCTGGAACCGTGACGCTTTTTAACCATCGGGGCAATGGACGATCCATCAGTCTTCTTCCGAGAACGTATATTGCGATTATACCGAAGAGCACGCTGGTTCCGAGGATGACCCAAGCTGTTCGGCACATCCATCAGGCTCATGCTGATGGCGTTGATGTCTCTCCGTGTGTGAGTTTCATTACCGGGCCGAGTAATAGTGCAGATATCGAAATGAACCTTATTGTAGGTGTCCATGGTCCAGTAAAAGCGACCTATATTCTGGTAGAAGATATGTGATCTTGTACGAAAGGAGGAGATGAAATATGATCAGCTTAGAAGTGCGAGAGAAACTGATTTCCATCGTTGGAACGGAAAATTATCAAGATTCGAATGAAATGAAACTGGTCTATTCTTACGATGCTACACCTAATTTTCAGGCGCTTCCGGATGCAGTCGTAAGTCCTAGGAATACAGAAGAAGTCAGTGCATTGCTGAAAACGTGTAATGAGTATCAGATTCCAATTGTCCCAAGAGGATCAGGAACGAATCTCGCTGCAGGTACTTGCCCGACAAACGGGGGCATCGTCCTCTTGTTTAATCATATGAAAGAAATTTTGGAGATAGATGAAGACAATTTAACCGTTAAGGTTCAGCCTGGTGTGATTACGCTAGATATGGTTAATGCCGTAGAAGAAAAAGGGCTCTTCTATCCTCCAGACCCGAGTTCTATGAAGATCTCTACGATTGGCGGGAATTTAATGGAGAACTCAGGTGGATTAAGAGGGCTAAAATATGGCGTGACCCGTGATTATGTATTAGGTCTCGAAATCGTTTTACCAAATGGCGATATCATTCAAACAGGTGGGAAACTAGCGAAAGATGTAGCAGGTTATGATTTAACGAGATTGTTTATAGGTTCTGAAGGAACGCTTGGGATTATTACAGAGGCTACGCTTAAACTCATTCCGAAACCAGAAGCCAAGAAAACCGTGCTGGCTGTTTATGAGGATTTAGAGTCCGCAGCCCGGACGGTTTCAAAGGTGATCTCGGATAAAATCATTCCCACTACGCTTGAGTTTATGGACCAATCAACGATTAAGGTGGTTGAGGACTTTGCTAAGGTCGGTTTACCTATAGAAGCAGAAGCGGTCCTTCTTATTGAGCAAGATGGTCCTATAGAGGTCGTAGAGCGAGATATGAATCACATTGAGTCTGTTTGTAATGAAATGAATGCAATCAGTGTTCAAGTTGCTCAATCCGAAGCAGAGGCAGATGCCCTTCGAACCGCCAGGCGTTCCGCTTTATCGGCGTTAGCACGGTTAAAACCTACGACCATTTTAGAAGATGCCACTGTGCCTCGTTCTGAAATCGCGAAGATGGTTCATGCCATTAAAGAAATCGAGAAGAAACATGACGTGACCATATGCACATTTGGTCATGCAGGAGATGGGAATTTACATCCTACATGCCTCACGGATGCGCGGAATCAAGATGAATTAAAAAGGGTTGAACAAGCCTTTGAAGATATATTTATTGAAGCGATTAAGCTTGGCGGAACAATTACAGGGGAGCATGGGGTCGGCGAAATGAAATCCCCATACCTTGAGCTTAAGTTAGGCGAGGCTGGTGTAAACGCCATGAGGAGCATAAAGCAGGCTTTTGACCCTCAAAACATTATGAACCCAGGGAAGATCTTTGCGAAGGATGAACGAAAGAGAGTCGTGATAGGATGAGTACCCAGGAAAAGCGTAAACAAAATGTGCAGCAATCATTTGAAGAACGTATGGAATATGATGAGTTGCTGAATTGTATGCGATGTGGCTTTTGTTTACCGAGCTGTCCGACCTACCTCGAGACAAATCGGAATGAAGCGGCATCGCCTCGTGGAAGAATTGCTCTTATTAAAGGGGTAGTGGATGGGGTCATTGAGCCTGATCAGGATTTTGAAGATCAACTGAATATGTGTCTTGGATGCCGAGCGTGTGAACCGGTATGCCCATCAGGGGTGAACTATGGACATATATTAGAGGAAGCCCGGGATATATTAGAATCAAATAAGAAACGATCCGTTCCTGAGAAAGCCGTTCGCTGGTTTGCCTTCGATAAGTTGTTCCCTCATCATCAGAATATGGTCAGGGTGAATAATTTGCTATGGTTCTATCAATCAAGCGGGATGCAGTCGATCGTTCGAAAAAGTGGCGTCATGAAACTGTTTCCTGAAAACATGAGAACCATGGAAAAAGTTCTTCCTCCTATTCCGAAGCCAAGTGAATTAAAATCGCGTCCGACCCACCTTCATGCTGAAACAGAGCAAAAGGCACGTGTTGCCTTCTTTTCAGGTTGTTTAATGGATACCATGTTCATGAAGACAAACGATGCCACGTTAACGTTGTTACAAAAAGCGGGATGTGAAATCGTGATTCCAGAGGATCAGGCCTGTTGTGGTGCTTTACATGGTCATAGCGGTGAGAAGGATTCTGCTAAAGATCTTGCTAAGAGAAATATCGAAGCATTTGAGGCGCTGCAGGTTGATTATATTATCTTAAATGCCGGTGGGTGCGGAGCGTTTTTAGTCGATTATGGACATCTTTTGAAAGATGAGCCAGAGTGGGCAAAACGGGCAAAAGCCTTCTCCGAAAAGATAAAAGATATCTCTGAAATCTTAATAGAGATGGAGTTTCATAAGAAAGATCTAAAACTATCAAACCGCATAGCAACCTATCAGGATTCCTGTCATTTACGAAACGTAATGAGAACCTACACCGCTCCGAGGAAACTATTATCATCCATTGAAGGAGTGGAATTTGTGGAATTGAAAGAAGCGGATCATTGCTGCGGTTCTGCGGGGATCTACAATTTAGTGCAAGAAGAAATGTCGATGCAAATCCTTGATCATAAAATGGAGCGCGTAAAAGACATTTCCCCGAATGTTTTAGTTACCGCCAATCCAGGGTGCTTGTTGCAAATGAAAATGGGGATTGAGCGAGAAGGGCTCGGGGATCAAATGGAGGCCGTCCATTTAGTTGATCTCCTCCTTGAAGCTGTTCCTTCTTAGAACGAAACCAGGTGATTGGATCACCTGGTTTTTTTACGTTGTTAATCGGGCGCTTCTGCTTTTGTTTGCATCCAGCTCCAGCGCCCAGCAACTAGGGGACTTCCCTCACCTCTGATCGATAAGTCAACATCGGTTCGCCATTGGCTCTCCGTCTTTCCTTTATCTCACGTCGGCTCAGTCCAGTCCTTACGTTGCTGAACGGGCGCTTCTGCTTTTGTTTACATCCAGCTCCAGCGCCCAGCAACTAGAGGACTTCCCTCACCTCTGGTCGATAAGTCAACATCGGTTCGCCATTGGCTCTCCGTGTTTCCTTTATCTCACGTCGGCTTAGTCCAGTCCTTACGTTGCTGAACGGGCGCTTACGCTTTTGTTTACATCCAGCTCCAGCGCCCAGCAACTAGAGGACTTCCCTCACCTCTGGTCGATAAGTCAACATCGGTTCGCCATTGGCTCTCCGTGTTTCCTTTATCTCACGTCGGCTCAGTCCAGTCCTTACGTTGCTAATCGGGCGCTTGCGCTTTTGTTTGCATCTTGCTTCTATTGGCCCCAATCAGCTACACTTTATACACATGTGTATAGATAGAGAGAAGGGAGGGTGTATGTGGAGATGACGCGTAATCATAATGTTGAAATGATTGAGTTATGTTTATTAATTGGTAGGATTATGCTCCAAAATGGCGCTGAAACGTATCGTGTGGAGGATACCATGACGAGGATTGCTGCTTCTTATGGCAAGGAAGATGCCCAAAGTTTTGTGACCCCAACAGGGATCTTTTTTTCTGTAAGCAAGATTGAGCCGTCGAAACTTGTTCGTGTTTCAGATCGGTCGACGAACTTAAATAAAGTTACCCTGGCTAATGATATTTCAAGAAATATAACAGGGGGACGGCTGACGTTAGCTGAAGCTCGTGAGCAATTGACTGAAATCGATACCGCAGGTTCTAAATATGATTATAAAATGCGCACACAAATCGCGGCTGCATCCTTAGCCAGTGGGTGCTTTTCGATCATGTTCCAGGGGAATTGGTATGACTTCTTACCCGCCTGTATTTCTGGTGGAATTGGGTTTATCGTATTGTTGCTTTTACACCGGTTATTTGAAATTAAATTCTTTGCTGAATTTTTGGCTTCTCTATGTATAGGTACGCTTGCTTTTACGTTCATGTCATTTGGTGTCGGGCATGAGACAGATAAGATTATTATTGGATCTGTCATGCCTCTTGTACCGGGGCTTCTCATAACAAATGCCGTTCGAGATTTAATGGCAGGCCATTTGGTTTCCGGATTATCTAAAGGGGCAGAAGCCTTCCTGACCGCATTTGCCATTGGGGGAGGGGTCGCCATTGCCTTTTCAATTTTTTAAAAATGGAGTGGGACGTTTATGATTGCAGAACAATTCTTCACGAGTTTTATCGCCTCTGCTGCCTTTGGAGTTATCTTTCAGGCGCCCAGGAATACGTTGCTGAAGTGCGGGTTAGTTGGTTCCATAGGATGGGTGATTTACATTCTGTTTGTTGAATCAAATATTGACGCTGTGACAGGGACGTTTGTGGCCTCATTTGTGATTGCTATGATCGGACAGTTCTTTGCGAGGTTGTATAAAACCCCTGTTATCGTCTTTAGCGTAGCGGGTATTATACCTTTAGTGCCGGGAGGGCTAGCGTATGATGCGATGCGCAATTTTGTCCAAAATGATTACGGACAGGCTCTTCCCATCGCAGCTAAAGTATTCATGATCTCAGGTGCTATAGCAATTGGGCTTGTACTATCTGAAGTGATGAACCAAGTGTTCAAAAAGATGAGAAAGCGAGAACTGTGGAGGTGAGAAAGTGCCTGAGGGACCGGAAATCAGAAGAGCAGCAGATGAAGTGGAAAAAGCGCTTCAAGCTTCACCTATATTAGAAGTATCATTTGCGTTTGAGGTGCTTCAGGAGTATGAGTCTCTATTTACCAATAGTGAAGTGATTCGCGTGGAGACGAAGGGGAAAGCGATGGTGATTCGCTTTAATAATGGATATACGATCTATTCGCATAATCAACTTTATGGGAAATGGTATGTTCGGGAATCTTATAACTACCCTAAGACCAATCGTCAACTTCGATTAGCTATTCATAACGAGAAGAAATCCGCTTTACTGTATAGTGCTTCAGATATCGAAGTTTTAAGAGATGAGGAAGTGGATCAACATCCATTCTTATCAAAAGTGGGACCCGATCTATTAAATGAATCGATGACAACTGAAGGCTTAGTGGAACGGTTTACATCCACGCGTTTTAGGAAAAGAAAATGGACTTCTCTATTGCTAGATCAAACGTTTTTGGCGGGAATCGGAAACTATTTGAGAAGTGAAATTCTCTTCTTTGCAGGGATTCATCCAGATTTACGGCCAATGGACTGTACGGATCTTCAAATTAAAAGAGCTGCTGAAGCTGTCCTTACATTGATGCAGCGTTCTTACAAAACGGGTGGAATCACCGTGGAGCCAGAGCTTGCAGATCGTTTGAAAGAAAAGGGAGAGAAACGGTCGCAATATAGACATTACGTGTTTAACAGGGCAGGGAAGCCATGCAGAGTGGATGGTACAGAAATTATGAAGATCACTGCCGCTTCAAGGCGATGTTATTACTGTCCCACCTGCCAGGCAAAGCAAGAATAAAAAACGTTACTGGAGAAAGACTCTTTACCCAGTAACGTTTTTCTTTTCCTATTAGGCTGTTGCGATGGACGGACCTACAAGGCTTTCTGGTGACTCTCCAAGAGCAAGGAGACTGATTTTGGTATAGCCAATTCCTTTATAATGATCTAATAGGTTCTCAAGCTTGTCCATTTGTGGATGTTTTCTTAAAGTGTCAATTTCATGTTGGTACAAGTTCAGAACGGACTCTTCAATAAAGTCAGGAGCACATTGACGCGGATCTTCCTGCAGTAATAGGCAGCCCATATAGTCATAACGAAGCTGCAATTGTCTGGTGAGTTGGATTATATGAATAAATTGTTGAAAAAGCTCTTGTTCAGCTTTTCTTAATGTGTTTAAATCTTCGCTTACTTCACGTAGTTGCTTCAGGCTTGCTGCTTTGATCATCCTTGATTCCTCCTATCCTTTATTTACTCATCCCAAGGTTTTTCTAACGTTATATATTCAGCGAGTTCTTTACTCTTTTCTCTACGTTTTTTTCGTGCTTCAGCTCGTTCGGTGGCTGAGCTATATAAGAATTTTTCTTCTTCTGTTTCAGGAATCACACTAGGAACTTTTACAGGCTTCTTATCTTCTCCTAACGCTACGAAGGTAAGAAAAGCGGTAGCGGCGACTTTTCGCGTGCCCTCCATCATATCCTCCGCAATGACTTTGCAAAAGATCTCCATTGAGCTATTCCCCGTGGAACACACAAAGGACTCTACACAAACGGAATCTGTCTGACAGATAGGATGTAAAAAGTGAATGGAATCAGTAGACGCTGTGACACATTCTTTTGCTCTTGAATGACGGCGGGCAGACAAGGTTGCACACCCGTCGAGTTTTTTCATTAACACGCCACCAAATAAAGTGTCGTAGTTATTTAAATCACTTGTAAGCACTTGATCCGTGTTGACGATGCGACTTTCTTTAGCTCTTTTTTCCATAGCTCGAAATTCCTTTCTAACAATCTATGATCAGCTCAGATTGACATGTCTTTCTGAAAGAAGGATTGATTTCTTCTATACATCTAGTGTAAAACCGTCCCAATTGGAAGTAAAATGGGCTTTTTGCATCTTAACCATTGATGAAATCTATGAAACGGCTTACAAACATGAAAACTATGCATAGGCCCGAGTTGAGGGAATGGTTGATCTTTTAGGAGAAACTCCTATAAAACAAAGAAAAGCTTAGAGCCAGGGCTCTAAGCTTTTAGAATTGTATGAGTGAAATTGATCCATTCCTGTGCTGCATGAGATAGATGGTGACTTGGGTTCCATATAATATCTAGTTCCCAAGGTATAGATGGCTCTTGAATAGATATGGAGCATAGATCCCGGTGTTGATTCTTTATAATGCTCTCAGGTAGGAGGGTGACGCCTAGTTTACAAGCGACCATTTCTTCAATAAAGTCCCACTGTGAACTTTCTGAACGGACTGTAGGTTCAAAGCCAGCTTGGCGGCAAGACTGTACAATACGCTCACGCAGAACAAAATCTTTATTAAATAATATAAATTCCTCGTTTCGTATATCATTTAAGGATATTTCCTGGTGTTTGGCTAAAGGATGAGAATGGGGGACAATTAGTTTTAGCTTTTCTTTGCTGAAGGTAAGGTGTTCAAATGTATGATCTTTTGTAGGGAGAACCACAATCCCAATATCAATTTCTTCATTCCGCACTTGTTCTTCAATTTTCTTCGATCCATGTTCAATGAATTGAAAGGTAATATGAGGATACTTATCGTGAAATTGACTGATCATGGTGGAGAAAAAGGTCGAGTCCATAATAGGCGGAAGGCCAATTCGCACTTCCCCTTTTTTGAGTTCAAAGAGTTGGTCAATTTCTACCTCTAGATCCTGGTAAGCTGCGTCGATTACTTTAGCTTGTTTTAAGATGACTTTTCCTGCATCCGTAAGGGTTAATTTCTTTCTGGACCGATCAAACAATATTACCCCAAGATCCTCTTCTAGATTTTTAATCATTTTACTGATCGTTGGCTGTGTTAAGTACAATTCCTCGGCTGCGCGTGTGAAGCTATTGAAACGAGAGACGGCTATAAAATATTGCAAATGCTTGATATCCATTTAAACCACCTTTAATCTGTTAAAGAATTGGGAATATACTGTTAGTCTATCGTAAAATATAGAAAAAGAGAATGCGCTATAAAAACTCCTACCTTAAGGCAGGAGTTTTCTTTTTACATAATAAATCCGGTAACAAGGAAGAGCACAGAGGCCACCCCGGCTGCTGTAAGGGCATACGGGAGTTGCGTGTTGATGTGGCTCATATGATCGCAGTCTGCTCCGACGGATGACATAATGCTCGTGTCAGAGATTGGGGAGGTATGGTCTCCAAGCGCTCCGCCTGAAAGGACAGCAGCTGCTGCTAAAATCGGATCCCCTCCGGTCGCAAGCATTAACGAAACACCAATTGGCATCATAATCGCCCACGTGCCAAACGAGGTTCCCATAGAGAAAGCTACGAATCCGGATAAGATAAATAATGACACGGGGACCATAGATGTCGGGATGACTCCACCTGCAACTTCTTCTATGAAAGCAGCTGCGCCCGTTCCCTCAGGAGCTGTTGCACGCATAATATCTCCTAATGTAACGGCTAAGATAATAATGATTCCATCGAGTATAACGGTTTTACTTCCCTCAAATAACTCATTTAAAAATGTAGCCGGACTCATTTTCTTCGTAAGCGTATATTGGATAAACGCTGTCAGAATGCCTAAAGAGAAACTGATTAATAACATTTTATTTCCATCGAGCGGAAGCTTTTCAATGGAGATGAAATAAGGAAGTGTGTAGTTCCATAAACCAAGAAAGACAAGAGTAGCAATCGTAACCCCTAAAGGAAGAACCATATCCATTGGAGAGGCATGGTCATTTCCATCTGTAGTAGCAGCCATTTCAGCTTGTGCTGGCTGCTTTTTTGAGCGGGTCGCTTTTGTCTTTCGAGCTCGCTCTTCTGCTTTCTTCATCGGACCGAAATCTTTAATCTTACCAAAGGCAAATAGGAACACCATGATTAGAATCACAATGTTATAAAAGTTAAAGGGAATCGTCTTTGCGATGCCTAGTATTGGATCATCAACGCTAGGGATATTATCGACCATTAAGGCCCCCATAAATGCAACCCAACCTGATATGGGTACAAGGACATTAATCGGGGAGGAAGTAGAATCCAGGAAAAAGGCAAGCTTCTCTCGAGAAATGTTCATGCGGTCATAAATTGGTTTAAAAACCGTTCCCGTTGCTAACGAACTGAAGTAGGCGCTAGTGAAAAGGGAACTACCCATAACCGCTGTGGAAACTTGAGCTCCTTTCTTTCCTTTTACTTTCGTAGCAATCCAATTTCCAAAAGCATAAGCTCCTCCTGATTTGTTTAACACGCCTATAAAAGCTCCTAACAGGAAGACAACGAGAATTAACTCTGCTCTTCCGGCTCCTTTTACGATGCCCATCCCTCTAATTCCTTCCTCAGGATTAGCGGGGTGCCCAGCGATCGCGCCAAATAGGTTTACGATCGAGTAAAAGATTGAATGCAGTACACCGTTTGCTTGTATATCAATCATTACCGTACCAACTAAAATCCCTGAAAGTAGAGATGGAATGACCCTTTTAGACCAAATGGCTAATGTCAGGGCCACAACTGATGGTAGTAATGATAGAATTCCGAAATGTTCCATAATCGTAAGGCTCCTCTCGTGATGTTTGAATTATGATAATTGCAAGATAATTCGTATTGTAACGAGCTTTTGTCGAATAATGAAACAGAAAAAAATGAAAAAATCCCTCGGATCAACGTCCGGGGGATGGGATTAGTAGATTTGAATGTAGGTAAGGGTGAGTTTTGGGCTGCTCCGGCCCCACAGGAAGTGGGGGGCGGTGTTGCCGCAGGACGCGGCGTTCTTAACCGAACTTCCTCTATTCGTTTAACAAGCCCCCTGCGCTTTTCTAGAGGGTATACCACTGATACAATTTTTTCGGTCTTCCTATTTTTTGGTGGCTTACGACTTGTTTGACTTTGCCCTCTTCTAATAAGTGCATGACATAGCGGTAGACGGTTGGGTAGGCGAGGTCTACTTTTTTGGATATTTCGTCTACAGAGGTGGGGTCGGTTTGTTCCTTTAAATAGTCCTCTACATACGATAATGTTCCTTTGCTGATTCCTTTTGTGCTATAAACATTGTCGTTTTGGTTTTGGCTTTCTTTAATATTCGAAAGTTGCACGTGGAGCTGAATTCTTGAAATCATGTCCGGTGCTTTTACGGGTTTGAGGGCGAAGTCTGTTGCTCCTTCTTTAAGGAATTGATCGGCAATTTCCTGACGCTCATCTACCGTTAACACTAAAATAGGAATGGAAGAGTGAGTCTTTCGAATTTCTTTAACAGTTTGCAAACCGTCCATTTCCGGCATATGGTAGTCAACGAGTATCAAATCGAAGGAAGCTTTTCTAAACAGCTCTACACCTTGTTTGCCGTTTTCTGCTGTTTTTGAGTCCCATCCTGCATGGTTGCAGATTTCGCTTAACATATAGCGAAGGGAAGAATCGTCATCGATGATTAGAATGTTCATAGCTTACACGCTCCTTTGGCAATCGGATCCAGAATAAGGTTCCTTGATTTTTTTCACTTTCAATATGTAGGGTGGCGTCATGTTCTGTAACTACGTTTTTAACGAAAGTCAGGCCGAAGCCAGGATGGCTTTTGGTGCTAAAGCCAGGTTTCCATATCTTTTGTTGCTCTTTCTTTGGAATTCCTTGGCCGTTATCTTCAACACCGAGCCAAATTTCCTCCCCGTGTGCTTCCGTTCGGATAATAACATGGGCATCTTCAACCCCGTCTACAGCATCACAGGCATTATCAATCAAGTTGACCATCGCCCGGGTCATGCGTATTTTGTTTACAAGGACTTCAGCTTGTTCATCTGCATGTAATTCAAAATCGAAGGAAATGGCCGCATAACTTAATTTGTTGGCTCTGATGTATTCGATTAAACGCTTCATACTGCACCAGTTTTTCTTCTCATCATACAGAATCTCAGATACCATATTGCTGGTAGATTGAATAGATTCTGAGATTTTATCCGTATAATCGAGGATCTCTTGGTTCTTCGTTTTCATTTGAATTAATGAATTGAGTCCTTCGATCAGAGCGAGCGGGGTTTTTAAGTCATGAACTAGATGAAGAGCCTCTCGTCCTGATCTTGATTCAATCATTTCCCCTCTGGCGCGATTTAGGTCTTGTTTGATTTTCCACTTTTGAGCAGAGACCGCTAAATAAACAGCTAACATCACTGCATTGATGACGAATATCGAACAAAGGACAATGCTATAGAAAGAAAGAGTAGTTCCAAATTCCAGAGAAACCGCAATGTCTTTAAGTTCAGATGAGATCGCTCCACCACCGAAGCCATATGGAGTTAAAAACGTAACGGTATCAAGCCATTGATAGCCAAACAATAATTGAGCTAAAACAAATGATTTAAGAACAGGTCTTAGCTGATCGCGGCTTAACATGTGCATCAATACGATAGATAGTAAGATCAAGAAAGCAGGGCCACCGAAATCGTAATTGACGGCGCTGTAAGAATTGATCGATGCATATACCAATGGGATGACTACGAAAGGAACCGCTACTTTTAGCCAGGGCTTCTCAAACTTCCTGCCAAGTATATCTCCTAATAATAGCGCTCCAAGATAATGTGGGAGCGCACGTATTGTGTTTAACATAACAAGTGTAAAAGCGGTCATCATAAGCGTACTGCCAGACGGGTTGTTGTCTAAATCCTCCATCGCAGACGTCAGTCCGACTACATCAACGCTCAACCATAATGGCATCGTGATTCCCATCAAGATGAGAGCAATGGTTGTCCAGATACTCCATGATCTGAGCACAGAATCCTTCATAGATAACTCCAATCTTTAACATAATTGGTCATTCAACCTTTTACTTATTTTACTATAAGATTCTGTATTTTAAATATGTTTTGTGAATTCGAATAAGAAAAAGTAGACCTTAGCTAAAGGTCTACTTTCAATAGGCAACATAAAAGAGAAAATCCTCGTATATGTTAGTCAACTTTAGTTTGGAATGCGGAGGCAAGCTCTTGTAGTTCATAGGCTGATGTAGCCAATGCTCTTGTTGCAGCAGAAACTTCTTCCATAGAAGCATTTTGTTCCTCAGCAGCACTCGCCACTTCTTGTGTGAACCCACTCGTCTGAGACGTGATAGCGGTAACGGTGTCCATGGTTTCAGATAAAGAGTCGGTGTTCTTATTCATGTCTACTATAGAAGTTGACATTTCATTCATGTCTGAGGCTAGGTGGTGAAAAGCAGTTGAGATGTTCGTAAATACATCACCTGCACGATTGACTAAGCTCGTCCCTTCATGAAGTGCTTCTTCTCCTTCATGCAAGGAGGAGAGAGTGTCATGTGTTTTGTTTTGAATATCCTGAATAAGAGATTGGATCTGCTTGGTAGATTGATTTGACTGCTCTGCTAGTTTGCGAACTTCGTCAGCAACTACTGCAAATCCTTTGCCATGTTCACCAGCACGTGCTGCTTCAATAGCTGCATTAAGAGCAAGTAAATTTGTCTGCTCTGCAATATTGGTAATAAGAGAGACAATGGAGCCAATTTCTACTGATTTTTCATTGAGTGTATTCATCATCACAGTTGTTTCATTTGTATTCTGGTTGATTCGTTCCATTTGGCGGATCGCCTTTGTTATAATTTCCTGGCCTTGTTCGGATTCTTGGGATGTCTGTTCTGTTGTATGGGTGATTCTAGAAGTGCGATCAGCAAGTGCACTTGAATCTTTCGAAAGTCGTTTCATATGTTGTGCGGCTCCATCAATCTTGTCTAATTGGTCATCGGCACCTGAAGAAACGTGTTGAATTGAACCCGCAATTTGTTCGGCTGCTGTTGAAGTTTCTTCAGCATTGGCGTGCAATTGTTCTGAAGATGCTGCTACCTGTTGGGAGGTAGCTACCACGCTAGAAATTAGATTCCTTACATTTGTAACCATATGGTTGAAGCTTGTTGTGAGTTGGCCGATTTCATCTTTCCGTTTGGTTGGTAAATCTTCCGTTGTTAGATCCCCTTTAGCTACCTGAGACATCCCTTCTTGAACAGCAGATAAGTCTTTAGAGATTCTAGTGAAATAAAAATAAATAACTATGATGGCTAGAATAAGAGAAACGGCTGTTATGATTAACGTGTTGATCAACACATCTTTACGAAGAATTAAAGCCAACTGATGCATATCAAAATCCAGTCCGACTACTCCTTGTATCTCACCATTTTGAGTTAAGGTTTTTGCTAATGTAATAGTTGATTTCCCTGTTCCGGTATCAATATAAGGATCAGTCCAGATGACTTCCCCTTTAGCTTCTAAGGCTTTCTTATACCAATCGGTAGACCTTGGATCGTATTGATTTAGGTTAACCTCTTTAGGGGGAATGTTAGAAAGGTAAAAGGCTCCCTCATCTGTACCCAAATATAAGTTTAACGTGTATTCGTCATTTGCAGCTTTGTCTTGCAAGTACTCTTCGTAAAAGGCCGTTTTTACAGGGTCGTTCTGATCGGGCATATTGGTAATAGAAGCGTTCGATTTGTTATCAAAAGAATAGCTAGAGACATCCATTTCCTCTTCGCTTGCTAAAGAAGAAAGTTTCTCCTCATAGGACTCAAAAATGGAATGAAAATCCTTATTTAGATTTTCAAGATCTCCTTTATGAATGACCGCGTATTCCAGTGCTTCAGATTTCTGGTAGGATAAGTAGCCCGTTAAAAGTAATGGTATCGTAACAATCAATACCATAAATAAAATCATTTTCCCTTTCAATGAATGTTTCCCGAACATCCCCTCACTCCTTTAATCTTATATCTCTTTTGCTTTTTATCGACAAGAAAAGAAGAAAAATCAACCTAAATGACTAAAAATTCAAAAAACAATAGAAGGATATGCTTCTAAAAGCTTTGAATATGGGAAGGAACGGGTATAGACGCTGGGAAGGAATAGCTAAAAAGAATATAAAGGAGCGGATTTTAAGTGCGTTGGGGTATCTTAGGTACAGCAAATATTGCAAAAAAAGCGTTAATACCAGCCATTCAGAGAACGGAAGGAGCTGAGGTTGTAGCTGTAGCCAGCAGCAGCGGGAAGGAGCAGGAAGTAGCGAAGCAATTTGAAATCGAAAATGCGTATAACAATTATGAGGAATTGCTAAATGACAGCTCAGTAGAAGCGGTCTATATTCCTTTACCTAACCATCTTCATAAAGAATGGGTCTTAAAGGCAGCAGAAGCAGGTAAACATATCTTATGCGAGAAGCCAGCTGCTCTACATTACCGTGACGTAGAAGAAATGATAGAGACGTGTAGACATCACAATGTGGTGTTCTTAGAAGCCTTCATGTATCAGTTCCATCCTCAACATGAGCGTGTGAAAGAGATTATCGCTTCAGGAGAGATCGGTGATGTGGAATTAATGAAGGCAAGTTTCTCCTTTAGCTTTGACCAGAGTTCCTATAACATTCGATTAGACCCAGAAAAGGGTGGTGGCGCCCTTTGGGACGTTGGCTGCTACGGAACGCACTCTGCGCTTCATTTATTAGGCAGTAAACCAGAACATGTTCAGTCAATCTCTACTGTTGATGAAGACCATGAGGTAGACGTAGCTTCACTTGTAACAATGAAACTTGAGAACGGAACACTCGTTCAAGTAGACTGTAGCTTTAACACACCTTTACGCAATGAGTATGAAATCATTGGTACAAAAGGGCGCATTACAGTTCCTCACGCCTACCGACCAGATGCGAATGATCACAATGGGATAATTCGGATCTCTACGAATGATGGCGAGCGAGAAGTAGTAGAGAAAGGTGATCAGTATAGTCTTCAAATTGAAGCATTTGAACGAATTACGAGAAACCAAGAAACGATTGACGATCTACAATTTAAAACACTTGAAAATATTAAACTAATCGATTCCATTTACCAAAGTCAAAACGGAACCGTACGAATTTAAATCCGTGCCAGACACCCTTTATCCTAATAAAGGGTGTCTGGCACGCTTTACTATGATGAAGCGCTTTCCTCGCGTTTTATGGGAAAAGGAAGTAGGATTGAGTGGTATATACATATTTGAAGGGAGCATCACTCATGGAACGTATTCAACTAGCCGAGGATTTATCTCTGTCCCGAATTGTACATGGACAATGGAGATTGGCGGACTGGAAGTACTCAAACGAACAGGTGGTCGAATTAATCGAACAGTGTTTAGACCTAGGTATTACGACATTTGATCATGCTGATATTTATGGAAGTTATACTTGTGAACCATTATTCGGTGAGGCGCTGGCTCTTAAACCAGAGCTTCGTGAAAGGATGGAAATTGTAACGAAGTGCGGGATTGTTCTTGAATCAGAGAACCGTCCTGAGCATAAATCTCACCATTATGATACAAGCAAAGCCCACATCTTGAAGTCTGTTGAACATTCTTTAGAAGCGTTTGGAACGGATTATATCGATTTATTACTCATTCACAGACCAGATCCATTTATGAATCCTAAAGAAGTCGCAGAAGCTTTTCGTGAATTGAAAAACGGAGGGAAAGTTCGCCATTTCGGCGTATCGAACTTCAAGAAGCATCAATTAGACATGCTTCAGTCATTTGTAGATGTTGAACTTGTGACCAATCAAATTGAATTGTCACCTTATAACCTTGAAAACATTCATGATGGGACACTAGATACGTGCATGGAAAAACGGATGGCCCCTATGGCCTGGTCTCCACTTGGTGGAGGAGATGTATTCACTAGCGATAGTGAGCGTGCCGTTCGCCTGCGAACCACCCTTGAAAAAGTGGCAGGAGAAGTTGGAGGTGAGGGAATCGACCAGGTGATGTATGCTTGGTTACTTGCTCATCCAGCACATATTATGCCGATTGTTGGTTCAGGTAAAATAGAACGTATTCAAACGGCTGTAGCTTCACTTGATCTATCCCTTTCAAAAGATCAGTGGTTTGAGATCTATACCAGTTCTCAAGGGTATGATATCCCATAAACCATAAAAAAGCTGTCCCTATAAAGGGACAGCTTTTTACATAATTATTGATCGTTAATTGGTTTGAGTAGATTTTTTTACCATTTGCCAGAAAATTAGACAAGACAAAATCATGAGGACAAGGATAAACAGGAAGGTGTTCTGGAAAGATTCAACAGAATATTGCTGATCTCCAAATTCTAAAAAGAATCCTGCTAATACGGGCCCTGATGCTGAGCCGACAAATTGGATAAGCTGTTTGAGGCCGATCCCTGATCCGATAAGGGCTGATGGAAGGAAACGGGACACTTCATTTGTAGAGCTTGAGGAAAGGCTTGAAAATCCAAAGCTTGTAAACATGTAACCAAACATAATCATATATTCATTAATCGGAGATAGGAAATAAAAGATAACGGTCGATGCTGTCAAAAGCACATGAGCGAGAAGCATGATGCGAATATTTCCGTATCGGTCGATTAATCGTCCTACATAGACAGCTGCTATTGCTGAAAGGAACGCTCCTGGAAAGATAATTAATCCTACCGTTGTCGGATTCTTATCGTATACATTTTTCAACATTAGAGGCATGAGAACAAGAATGGCAAAGTGGGTGGTAAAGCCTAAGTAACTCATATAGACAATTAAACGATACGACTTATTTCGAATCAATTCAGGCTGAATAAAAGGGGACGTTTTCTGATTTAAGTGCCACCATAATCCGCCTATGAAAACCAGACCAATCACCAGGTAATACCACGTAATCGTAGAGATAAACAACAGTAGAGCTGTAACCGATAGCCCGGTTAATACAGCACCGATTTTATCAAACTGTCCTGGTTTGGTCTCTTCTTTCGGTAACCTCTTATTTAGTATAGGTAAGACCGCTACGACTAGTAACGTGAAGACGAATAAGAAATTCCAACTTAAATAATCTGTGATCGCCCCTCCAAATACGGGACCAAGTCCAAAGCCGAGTGAGGAAGCTGAAGCGATAAAAGCCATGGCTCGTCCTCTGTGGTGGCCTGGTACAAAGCGGCCGGCATAGACATAAGACAGTCCTGGAATGGCGGCTGCCCCTGCGGCTTGCAAGAGACGCGCAATCATAAGCCAGACGAAATTCTGTGTGAAATAGCCGAATATTGATGCTGAGGCAAACAGAATGATTCCAATGATCAACAAGCGTTTCAAAGGGATGTAATCACTTAGACGAGTGTAGGAAATCGTAAAGATCGCGAGTACAATCGAATATCCTGAGACAATCCATGCTCCTTGAGACGGGGAGAGGTCAAAATCTGTAAGGACATTTGGGAGGGCCACGTTAAACATTGTGGTATTCATAACAACAAGCCATACAGCAATACTGAGAATGAGAATGGTCTTAAAGTATCCTTGTTTGAAAAGCGGAGTTGATTCCTGTTGCATATCTTTCCTCCTATATTAGGTTTAGTGCTTTCGATACTCGAAGTACTCTATCATAAACGGAAGGGAATGAAAACGAATATGCATGAGCCTTATTCGTAAGGTGAATGTGAGATTAGTAGATCTTTATGCCTATTATTTGGTTTGAAAAAAGCGTTTTGAGTTAATTATATGAGTAATTCATGCTAATCTAAATATAATGAATGAAAACTAATGAAGAGAAGTGTGTTTGTATGACTGTCGAATCGACTATAGTAAGTCTCTTTGTCTACTTAATTCCGTTCTTATTTCTGTTTTATATGGCCATTGAGGTTCTGCTTAGAAATGTCCAAAGTAAGATCCATCGGCTGGCCAGCTTGATTGTTCTGGGATATATGTTGTTGTTCTTAGAAGAATATATACGTCATTTACTCCCCATTCAATATAGTGCCCCCTTAGTCGCATTTTGGTTTGGTAATGTAGGTGCTCTCCTTACAAGCTTCGGTTTTCACTTTGTTGCTGAAGTGACGTCCTTCAAATACCGAATACCCGCCCGCTTACGTCCATATATTTATTATGTACCTGTTTTATTTGTTCTGGTAACCGTACTCTCTGTTAGCAATGTGTTCAATAGCAGTAACTTTGTGCAGCAAGGAATATGGAAGTTACCCATCCATAATGTTCCTTACTTTGCATCAATTACAACTGGGAATATATTAACCCTTTTCTTTATCTATATGATTGTCCAACAAAGGAAAGTGGTTGATTCCTTAGAACGAAAACGGATCATGGATATATTGTTATATTCGTTTGTGTTTGTTTTAGGATGGAATATCGTGTTCGGTTATATAGATTTTGGTCCGTGGTTACCCCCTCATCCTTATATCTTTGCCGGAGTTGTCTGGTGCTTTATGTTAAGGATGGCTATGCTGAAATATGATTTCCTATCGTCATATTCTAAACGATATGAGATTTTGTTCACCCTCAATCCAAACGCCATTCTGTTAGTAGATAGTAAAGGGATGATTAAAGAAGCGAACCCGACAGCCCAACACTTCCTAGAAGATGCGAACATAAAGAGTCGAAATGTATTTGAAGCCTATCAAGCTACGCATCAGCAGGAATGGATTGAGTTGTATGATAAAATTTTCGAAAAACGTCAGCCCGTAAGACAATTTGAAGCGGAGATTGAGAGTGTTAAAGACGGACAAATCCGTCATTTGCTAATTGACGGTGACTTCTTATTTGTTGACCAAGAGCCTTATTTCATGATCATTATCCGAAATATTACCTCTGAGAAGCAAAAGGCAGAACAAGTTTCCTTCCTTGCTTATCATGACTCGTTAACTCAACTCCCTAATCGGCGTTCTTTCTACCAATCTTTAGAAGAAAGACTTCAAGGTCATGGTCCTCTCTATATGGCAATCATTCTATTTGATTTAGATTCTTTTAAACAAGTAAATGACCAGTATGGGCATGCAGTTGGGGATGAATTCCTAAAGCATGTGGCTCAGGAAGTGACGGAATTTGTTAGCGGAAAGGGGTTTGCAGCTAGGCTAGGAGGAGACGAATTTGTTATTTGCTTGGATGAAATTCCTTCTTCTGACTATGTAAGGGGAGAAGTGAAGACCCTGCTTAAACGATTTAAGCATAATCCATATTCACGGGAGAAGATTGAAATCCCGATTCATGCAAGCGTCGGAGTCAGCTTGTATCCTGAACATGGAAATGAAGCGGATGAATTGATAAAGAGAGCAGATCAATCTCTTTATAAGGTTAAGAATGAGGGGAAGAACAATTTCCACATGCAAGGGTCCGAATTTTAATCATCGTGATATACTAGTAGCAAAGGCGATGTAAAGGACGAGAACATGAAAATCTTTAAGCGTTTATATGAAGGCATTATGGTTCTGCTTGTTATGGTTACCATAATGACATTATGGAGCGACCGCCCGTATGATTCTGTGGTGAACTGGATTGTATGGGGGATCTTTATGATAGACTTTCTAATCCGTCTGGTACTGACAAAGAATAAATGGGAGTTCGTGAAACAGAACCCCTTTCTAGTTGTTGCGGTGATTCCCTTTGACCAATTCTTTCAAATGGCACGTATTGTGCGCATTATTTATCTCTTTCGTATAAAAACCATTACGAAATATTATGTAGAACCCCTTATCAACCGACTTACCTATAAGTCTAAGATTGTTCTTTTTGGGTTAATGGCTACTCTGCTAGCCATTGAATCGTCCCTATTGTGGATGGCAGAAGGCGAAATCTCAACATTTTCTGATGCCTTCCTTATGATAGGCAGACAACTACTGTTTTTCGGGCATCAAAGTGGAATTTCGCTCAGCACGTTCTCTATTATTATGCTAGTGTTTACGTCTATCTTAGGGGTCGTGCTACATGGATTAGCCCTACAATGGATCATTGAAAAGGGAGAAAGGGTTGTGAAGGGGAGACTAAAATCCTCAGAACGCCATCAAGACCTTCAGAAAGATCTAACTAAATAAGAGAACGAAAAGGTCTGAGTACGTACGTTCACAGACCTTTTTTCTACACTATAGCCTTGTAAGGAACTGTTTTTTATCATAAACTATTTGAATATTCAGCAAACAAGAGGTGTTTCAATAATGAAGACCATCGCTTCATACATAAAGGTTTACAAAGGATCTGCAATTATTGCCCTTCTCTTAATGGTTGTAGAATTAATCGTTGAGCTACTTCAGCCTCTTATCATGGGGATCATTATCGATAGAGGGGTATTAAAACAAGACCTTTCCGCTGTAGCGGGCTGGGGAGGGCTTCTGCTAGGACTTTCCCTTCTTGCTTTTACAGCAGGAATTACAAACTCTTTCTTTGCAGCTAATGTGAGTCAGGGAGTTGCCCATAATGTACGTAAAGACATGTTTCAGAGAATACAGTACTTTTTTCCGACCCAACTTCAAACGTATTCCCTATCCACATTACTGACCAGAATGACAAGTGATGTAACGCAACTTCAAAGCCTCTTATTTATGGCCATGCGTATTATGCTTCGGGCTCCGCTCTTTATCTTATTTGGACTTGTCATGGCCTTCGTGGTGGAACCGGATCTGGCGCTTATCTTACTCCTAGTCGTCCCCTTATTACTAGGGTGTATGATCATCGTCATGACGAAGGGGGTTAAACGATTTCGCTCTGTTCAGGTTAAGCTTGATCAGGTTAATCATGTGATAAGAGAAAATCTATTTAATATGCGGTTAGTGAAAGCATATGATCGTGGAGATTTTGAACAGCAACAATTTCAAGAAGCGAATGGTCCTTTACGTAAAGCCAACACAAAGGCGCTTCGTCTGATGGAGACAACAATGCCGATGATTATGTTTGGAATGAACGTGAGCCTCATTGTCATCCTATGGTTTGGGTCTTATCAATTAAATGGGGGAGGGACGCAGCCTGGTGAAGTCGTTTCCGTTCTCAATTATGGTATGCGAATTATGTTCTCCTTTGGGGTGTTTTCTTTCTTAATTATGCTGTTCTCACGAGGGAGAGCATCCATTTCAAGAATTGAATCCATTTTAAAAGAACAAAAGGGAGAACAAGGTCAAAAGCAAACAGCCGCTTACCAAGCAGGGGACGTTACGTTTCACAATGTTTCATTTTCTTACCCTACAAGAACGAGCTACCCTGCCTTAAAGAATATTAGCTTTACAGTTCGCCAGGGAGAGATGCTCGGCATTCTTGGTGAAACAGGGGCAGGAAAAACAACACTTGCACAGCTCATCCCCCGACTTTACGGGCCAACAAGCGGACAGATTACATTTGCAGAAACGAATAGCGATGAGTTAGATGTAACAGAAATAAGAGATAAGGTGGGAGTTGTGCCTCAAGAGGCCCATCTCTTTTCTGGAACCGTAAGAGAGAATTTGTTATGGGGAAATCCAGAAGGGACCGAAGAAGATTTGAGACAGTCTACAATGGATGCTGGAATATATGAATTTATAAAAGCCTTACCGAAAGGGTTTGATACCAAAATCGGTCAAAAGGGTGTGAATTTCTCAGGTGGGCAAAAGCAGAGGATCTGTATAGCGAGAGCACTTATGAAAAAGCCCGATGTATTAATATTAGACGATAGTACAAGTGCTTTAGATGCGAAGACAGAATCAGAAATTTTAAGAAAGTTAAGCCGCCTTCCTTATACCGTATTCATTATTGCCCAGAAAATAAGTTCAGTAAAGGAAGCGGATCAACTGCTCCTCCTACATGAAGGAGAAGTGCAGGGGATAGGGACTCATAATGAGTTGCTAACAAACAATCCATTTTATCAAACGTTATACGAATCTCAGCAACAAAAGGGGGCGGGTAACTATGTCGAGAACTCCTATTAAATCTCATCCCCATGCCAGAATGGGGCAGAAACCGCCTAAAATTAATGACATGGGTGCTACTTTGAAACGAATTTGGAAGTATGTGGCTCAACATAAAGGGCTCTTTATCCTTGTGATGCTCATGGTGCTAATCAGTTCTGGTCTTTCATTAGTTGGTCCCTACGTACTCGGATTAACTGTAGACCGTGTTATTGAGAAAGTAGAGACCGGCGAATTAATACAGTTATTCATTGGCTTAGGAGCTATTTACCTCTTTCAAATGATTGCACTTATCTTGCAAAATTACTGGATGATCGGAGTCTCACAACATACTGTATACAGCATGCGTGAACATTTATTTGCCCACTTGCAGAAACTCTCACTTTCCTACTTTCAAAAACAGCAACACGGGGAATTAATGAGCCGTCTCACGAATGATATGGAGAATGTTAGCCGAACCCTGAACTCATCCATTATTCAGTTTACGACAAGTATATTAGTGCTTATAGGGACCATTGGGATGATGATTTGGTTAAGTCCCATACTAACGCTTCTTACGTTGATCATTGTTCCTGTTTTAGTTTTAGGAATGAAATGGATCACGAAACGCACGAGTATATATTTTAAGGATCAGCAACGGCACCTCGGAGATCTGAATGGCTATATTGAAGAGTCGTTAAGTGGTCACTCTATTATAAAGTTATTCTCAAGAGAGAAAGAAACCATGGATGAATTTAATGAGAAGAATGCCCAATTAAAGACAGCAGGCTATTGGGCGCAAACTTACACAGGATTTATTCCTAAATTGATGAATATGTTAAATAATGTGAGCTTTGCTATTATTGTTGGGGCCGGTGGCTATTTAGCGGTTAAGGGTTCTATTTCTGTTGGGGTTATTGTTACCTTTACGACCTACTCAAGGCAATTCACGCGGCCTTTGAATGATTTAGCGAATCAGTTCAATATGATTCTCTCTGCGGTTGCAGGGGCTGAGCGAGTGTTTCAAGTCATGGATGAAGCGCCTGAAGCAAAAGAAGGTAAGGAGTCTCGTCTTACAAATGTAAAAGGGGATGTACGTTTTGAATCGGTGTCTTTCGCTTATGAAGAGGACCAAGCCACTCTCCATAAGATTGACCTCCATGCGAAGCCTGGCGATACGGTTGCATTAGTGGGTCCGACAGGCGCAGGGAAAACAACTATTATTTCGTTACTTCTTCGTTTCTACGATCCTGATCAAGGACGGATACTCGTGGATCAAAAAGATACGAAACAAATTACGAGAGAAAGTTTACGGACACAAATGGCAGTCGTTCTTCAAGACTCCTTCTTATTTGAGACGTCCATTCGAGAGAATATACGGTATGGAAAACTTGACGCGACTAATGAAGAGGTGGAGAAAGCGGCTCAGGAGGCAAACGCTCATTCTTTCATTTGTAAGCTTCCAGATGGATATGATACGATTCTGCAATCTTCAGGCGCTAGTATCAGTCAAGGCCAGAAGCAGCTTCTCTCTATTGCTAGAGCCATGATTAAAGACCCTGCCATTCTGATTTTAGATGAAGCAACGAGTAGTATAGATACATTAACAGAGATGAAGATTAATGACGCTCTTAAGAAGTTAATGAAAGGGCGCACCAGTTTCGTGATTGCTCACCGTTTGCATACCATCTATCAAGCCGATCAAATTGTCGTGCTTCAAAATGGTTCGATTATTGAAAGAGGGACACATGACCAATTAGTTTCTCACGGTGGTTTTTACCGAAGTCTCGTTGACGTTCAATTTGGCCAGCAAGTCGTTGAGTGAAAGTATAAGGTGGGTTTGAAAAGGCTATGTTAATGGTTGTTGAGTCTCACCTTACCGAGTGAAGTTAAGAAAAAAAGATAAGTATAGAAATACATGCAGAAGGGGGAGTTTCCTGTGGATGAGCGGCAGCGAGAACAAGAGCGGGTAGACAAAGTGGTTCAAGAGATTGAACAGAAAGTAGAGGATATCCAAGAGAAAGCAGGAGATGTAAAAGAAGAGGTCATTGGCCTCCGGGAAACATTCTGGGAAGATGTAACGGTTAATATTGATGAGCCTGATGATATTATGGAAACTTACAACAGTCTCCGTCAGCAGGCCGAACTGTTAGGTGAGCGAGAGCGGAGCCATAAGCATGTCTATGATCAACTAAAAACGCTGAAGCGGATGAAGAGCTCTCCTTATTTCGGGCGGGTGGATTTCACAGAAGCCCGTAGTCAGGAGACAGATCAAGTGTACATAGGGATCTCTTCTTTAATGGACCGGCAGGATGAGAATTTCCTCGTCTATGATTGGAGAGCTCCGATCTCTAGCCTTTACTACGATTATTCTCCGGGACCTGCAGAGTACGATACACCAGAAGGGACTATTGAGGGGACTATGGATGTGAAACGCCAATACATCATACGCCAGGGAGAAATTAAAGGGATGTTTGATACCGGTGTCACGATAGGGGATGAGCTCCTTCAAGAAGTCCTTGGAAACCAAGCTAATACCCAAATGAAGAGTATCGTTGCTACCATTCAGAAGGAGCAGAACCAAATTATCCGATATGATCAACGCCCCTTTTTAGTTGTTCAGGGTGTTGCCGGTAGCGGAAAGACATCTGCAGCGCTTCAACGAGTCGCTTACCTACTCTATCGGTATCGAACGAAGATTACAGCGGATCAAATGATGCTATTTTCCCCAAATCCGATGTTTAACAGCTATGTGGCTAATGTCCTCCCTGAATTAGGAGAGGAAAACATTGCGCAGACCACCTTTCAAGAATATATGGAAGATCGCCTGCAAACGAGGCTTCAATACGAGGATGCTTATGATCAGCTAGAATATTTGCTGACGGCAGAACGCAATGAAACCTATGAAACACGCTTAGAAGGAGTCCAATATAAGGCGACGCTTCAATTTAAGGAAGATGTAGATCATTATGCAGATTCCCTTGCTAAAAAGGGATTAGCATTTAAAAATATTAAATTCCGAGGAGAAATTATCGTCTCCAAAGAGGAAATAGAGAACCACTTCTATACCCTGGATCCTTTTATCTCCATACCGAATCGTCTGGAGGAGGTAGTTAATTGGTTACTCAGTGAAATCGAAGCTATGGAGAAGAGAGAACGCTCTAAAGAATGGGTCGAGGAAGAAATTGAGTTATTGGGAAAAGAAGAATACCTAAAAATTCATCAAAAATTACAAGCAGGATACAGAGGCAATGCCGAAACATTTGATGATGCCGTACTCGAACAAAAACTGTTATCAAAGGCAATCGTTAAGAAATATACAAAACCCATTAAGCGAAAAATTCATGATCTGCAGTTCTTGAACATGAAAACGATCTATAAGTCACTATTTCAATCGAGAACTGGGCTTAGCAAAGAGGCCGCAAACCAAACAACGGATCAATTAGAACATGGCACCCTGTTCTATGAGGATGTGACGCCTTTCTTATATTTAGAAGACCTTATTAAAGGAACGCATATCTATAATCACATTCGTTATTTATTTATAGATGAGGCACAAGATTACTCCCCGTTTCAGTTTGCCTTTTTGAAAAAACTATTTCCTTACAGTCGTATGACGGTGCTCGGAGATTATAACCAAGCCATCTATGCTCATACGCTTCATGCGCCGAATCTTCTGTCTGAGGACCTTTATGAAGCAAATCGTGCAGAATATTTAACGCTTCTTCGGAGTTATCGCTCTACACGCCAAATTATAGAGTTCACAAAACAATTGATTCCAGGCGGAGAGAGCATTCAACCCTTCAATCGTGAAGGAGTCATGCCACTACTTGTGAGCACTGCCACTCAAGAAGAACATCAACATTCGCTCATTAAAGAATTGTATCGCCTTGGTGAGAAGAAGTATGAAACGATCGCTATTATTTGTAAGACGGCAGAGGAAAGTCAAAAAGCTTACGATGTCCTGGTATCTAAAGATATTCCCGTTCGTCTTATGGATAAAGACACGTACACGTTCACAAAAGGCATAATTGTTATTCCTGTGTATTTAGCAAAAGGAATTGAATTTGACGCTGTCCTTCTCCATGATGCATCCGATGAGAACTACCAGTTTCAATTAGACCGTCATCTTTTCTATACAGCTTGTACAAGGGCTATGCATGAACTATCGTTACTCACTCTTGGTGAACCGAGTCGATTTATTCGAGAAATTTCTACAGATTATTATAAGTATAAGTAAAAAATAGACCCTATCACTTCATCACGCTTCCTCAACGAGAGACCATCTCAATAAAAAGCGCTGAAGTGACAGGGGTTATTTTTGAGTTTCATGTGATACAGCAAAGTGTTCATTCATGTAGCTGCAAAGCTCAAGGAACGCTTCCTTATCGTTCTGGTCAATGGCTTCATCAATGAGTCGCATAGCATTTTGGCGCTCTAATTCATAAATGATATCACCTGATTTCTCTAAAGTAACAGGAAGTTGCTTTGTTAAATAACGATGAGCGATTGAGTGAACATGTGTTAAGAATTCAGGGATATCCAGAAGCTCTTCAATTGAAATTTGAATCATATGTTTGCCTTTTTGGAAGACAAGAATGTCTTTCGCGTTTTCAATTCGCTTTGTCTTGCGGTTCACAACAATTTCCCGACCCTCAATGGGTACAAATTGATAGACGTCTCCATCAATATGAATGGTGAAGTATTGATAAGCTAACATAATCCGGATATTCCGAGTTTCTTGCTTTACATAAAAGGGCTTCAGCGTCTTAATCGATAACATATACGTCACACCTCTCAAAGATTGATTTTTTTCCGAAGCTTATGGTCATCGACAAAAGATAGAGTGGGGGCCCCTAACTTTATATTATCTGAATATTCTAATATATTGTATGCGCGAATCTGAGGTTTAGTTATACCAAATGAAGAAGAATTTTGTACAATTTTGAAGACTAGGCGTCTGACGCTATAAAAATTGTTCAATCCCTTTCTTATAGGTGACCAGGCTATGGTTTCCTGAGATGGTTTCTGTCTGGATAGAAAACGACATCTGGGCTTTAACATGGGCATAGTACCAGACTTGCTTTGTAATCGGGCAATAAATAATGGTCGGAGGAACTTTGGTGACAACGTCGTGTACATTCACAAATCGAATGCTCAAAGGGACACGGTTTCGATAGGTGATCGTAAATTCCTTGTTACCCACGCGGGGACTAGCGTAGTTATACATCACAATCTGAGGAAACGGGGCGTGCAAGGATGCATCGAGGGCATGAAGGGTGGAAAGAGCTGCGCCAAGGCTGTGTCCTGTGATATAAAGGGTTTTGTGGGGGGATACTTTTTTATAGGCTTCAAATATCGCATCTCGACAAGAATCATACACGGTTAAAAAACCAGTGTGCACTAACCCCGCATCCTCCATATAGGGGAATGGGGTTTCATAAACGCGTGCATCAGCAATCCAGTCGGGCTCTGACTGAGTTCCTCGAAAAGCGATGATAACAGCATCGTTGCTTTCAATTATAAAACCAAACCATTCCATATCCTGAATAGAAGCGGCCTTAAAGGAATCGACTAATGTGAATCCCTTTGGAATCGCGAATAACCCTTTTTGTTTGTACTGTTCATACGTAATTTCACACATTTCCAATAAAAAAAGAGCTAATGGTTTGTGAAAAAAAGGAAGTTCTTTTGCCACGTATAAAGCCTCCCATATCAAGCTTTTATGTATCATATGGGGGGGCGAATGAGTTGGTGCAAACCCTTTTAGAGGTTTAAAAAGTGCAGAAAACGTCAATTAAACTGTACAAGACATTTTCATGGAGGGATCAAGGAATGCCAGCACAAGAACAAGAATTAAAAGATGTATATATGACAAAAAGTGGCGAGTCAATCCGATTTGCTCATGGAACATATGTCATTACTCAAGTAGATGGAAAGAAACACTGTGATTTAACGTTAAATAACGTGGATCAATATGAAATGTTCGAACATCGAAAAGAGGAAAATAAGGATGTAGAAGTAACCTTTACTACACAAGAAGGCGACAAGTTCGATGGCACACTTAATGTGAAAACCGTCAACCGCCACAACGAACAACGAAATGTCATCGAATTAGAGAGTAAAGAAGCCATTGCACAGCAAGCATAACTATATTGATCCCCCATTTGAGCATTTGGCTCAAATGGGGGATTTTTAAATGCTGCTAAGCCAGGGCGCTCTGGCAAAGTGTCAGTACTACGTCAGTACCACGCCCGAAAGCGTCAGCACCACGCCCGAAAGCATCAGGACACCGCCCGAAATCGTCAGTACCACGCCCGAAAGCATCAGGACACCGCTCCAAAACATCAGTACCCTCCCAAAAAGCGTCCGAACGCCCAGCCAAGAGACCAAACCACAAATACCCCTTACACAAAAAATCTCAGAGCTCATAATGAGCTCTGAGATTTTTCAATTCTTTATTTCTGAATAAACATTTGTGTCCAGTAAATACCCATTTCTCCGCCTTTAGCAATACCAATACCGATGTGTGTTACATTTTTATTTAAAATGTTTTTACGGTGTCCTGCACTATTCATCCACTGTTGAACAACTTTTTCTGGAGTCTGTTGACCAGCAGCAATGTTTTCCGCTGCTGTTTTATAATCCACGCCGAAGTTTTGCATCATTTCAAATGGGCTTCCGTAACGAGGAGAAGTGTGAGAGAAGTAATCGTTCTTCACCATATCCTCAGATTTCTTCTGGGCAACCCCGCGAAGTTCAGCATCTGCTTTTAAAGCAGGTAAGCCTTTCTTTTTACGTTCTTTGTTTGTTAATTCAACTACTTTTGCTTTGAAGTCGCTTTGAGCTTTTTCAGTTTGCTCTTTTTGCTGTTCAGTTTGCTGCTTTTGCTGGTTCTGGTTATTTTGATTTGGTGTTTGGTTTTGGTCAGGCTGTGAGTACTGAGTCTGTCCATTGCCATCGCCTTTACCTTGACGATATTGACGACGTTTTTCGCCGTCTTGCATGTATTGTTCAAACTGATCAGGTACATACTTCTCAACATTTTCACGCATTCCGTTCATATCTCCGCCAGGGATTGTATACTGACGCATTTCTCCTTGAACGTTAAAGCGGCCGTTGCCGTCGTTAGCGCTGTAGGAATCGCCCTTTCCCTGGTTTTCAAACGTAAGGCGTTCTACATTTGAGTTGTTAGTATCGTTTAAGCTTTCTTTCGTGTCTGTATTGTTACATGCTCCTAAAACCCCTAAAGAAAGAACAGCGGTTAGAGCATAGACTAATTTCTTGTTCATGATTATGACCTCCCTGATTTATAGGCTCTTATGTCCCATTTGTAGTATTCGCAAGGGTCAGGGAGATATGCTGAATCCTGTATGACAATAAGAGGGAAGGATGGGAAGGTCATGAAAGAAATCAAAAAAGGACGAAATCATAAAAGATTTCGTCCTTTCACGTTTTCATCCTATCGTTTTAGAAACGGAATAAATCGCCTGAAAGATAACGCTCCCCTGTGTCTGGAGCAATTACCACGATCGCTTCTCCGGGCTGTTTGCGTTTGGCTACTTCAATTGCTGCATAGACGGCTGCACCTGCTGAAGGACCTACTAAGATTCCCTCTTCACGAGCCAGACTGCGCGTCACATCGTACGCTTGCTCATCTGTAATTTTAAAGATCTCATCGTATACTTCCTGGTTTAAAATTTCTGGGATAAATCCAGGGCTTGTACCGACTAGTTTGTGCTTTCCTGGCTTACCGCCTGAAAGAACAGGGGATCCTTCTGGTTCAACTACATGAACAGATAAATCAGGATAATGCTCTTTAAGAGGCTCACCTGTACCTGTTACAGTGCCACCTGTACCGGCTGTTGCGACAAAAGCGGATAAAGGCTTTCCGAGCTCATCCATCGCTTCGATAATTTCTTTAGCCGTCGTGTTTCGATGGGCATCAGGGTTAGCCATGTTTTTAAATTGCATCGGAATAAATGCTCCGTCAATTTCTTCAGCTAACTCTTCAGCACGACGAATTGCGCCAGGCATCTTCTCGGACCCTGGTGTTAGTTCCACTTCTGCTCCATATGCTTTGAGTAGGTTAATGCGTTCTTGTGTCATTGTATCAGGCATGACTAGAATCGCTCGGTACCCTCGAGCCGCTGCGTTCATAGCGAGACCGATTCCAGTGTTCCCGCTTGTTGGCTCAATAATCGTAGATCCTTCTTTTAGATAGCCAGCATTTTCAGCTTCAACCATCATATTGTAAGCCGCGCGGTCTTTTACGCTCCCGCTTGGATTAAACATTTCTAGTTTTACATAAACATCTGCACTACCTTCAGGGACAATTCGGTTTAATTTGACTAAAGGGGTTTCTCCAATTAAATCAGCAATATTGTTTACGACACGCATGATGTCACTTCCTTTATTCTGAGCATTTTCCTCTATATTAACATATCCAGTTGGGTATTCTCATGTCATAGCGTTGAAAGGGATTATCCACAAGAATACAGAAGTGTTCATAGCAAAAGGTTATCCACATGTGGATAAAAGAAAGAACTCACATTTTGACGAAGTTCATGAAGCAATTTTTACAGTACGTTGATTCTTTCTCCATATACTCTTTCTATACTTATAGTAACAACAACTTTTTGAGTACTACGAGTTAGAGGGAGGAAGAATAATGAGAGTTGCTCTTTTTACAGATACCTTTACTCCTCAAGTCAATGGCGTGGCGAAAACCCTTCAACGGTTTGTGAACTATCTTGATGATCAAGGAATAGAGTACCTCGTTTTTGCTCCGGATGGAAACCAAGAAAATGCAAATCCGGAACACATTCAAGGCTTTAGAAGTATTCCTTTTTATCTTTATCCTGAATGTCGATTATCATTACCGAATATTTCGAGTGTCCGAAAGCAATTAGAAGCCTTTCAACCTGATCTTATTCACATCGCCACACCTTTTAATATTGGATTCACAGGCCTCTATTATGGAAAGAAATTAGGCATTCCTATGGTCGGTTCTTATCACACGAATTTTGACCGCTATTTAGATTATTACGAGCTCCCTCTATTATCAAAAATGATTTGGAGATATATGCGTTGGTTTCATGCGCCGTTTCGGAAGACGTTTGTTCCCTCTGAAGATACAAAGAGAGAACTGATTCAACGTGGTTTTCAAAATGTAAGTATATGGAGCCGGGGAGTCGATTGTCAGCTGTTTCACCCCAACTATCGAACCTCTACCATTCGAGAGAGATATAATATCGATGAGCCTTTTATTTTAAGTTATGTGGGAAGGCTTGCGCTTGAGAAAGACCTTGATGTGTTAATGAAGGTTGTCGCCTCATTGCCGGCATCCTTACAAGGTAAGGTTCACTGGGTTATGGCTGGTGATGGCCCGCTAGCCTCTGAGTTAAAAAAACAAGCACCTGAAAATATGACCTTCACAGGCTATGTGGAAGGTGAGCGTTTGGCTCAAATTTATGCTTCATCCTCTCTTATGGTCTTCCCTTCAAGCACGGAGACGTTTGGAAATGTTGTTCTAGAATCAATGGCTACTGGTACACCGGTAATCGGTTCTAGAGCAGGTGGTGTACAAGGAATTATTACACATAATAAGAATGGAAAACTTTGTACACCTGGTCATGTAGAAGAATTTGTTGAGGCGATTACAGATTTACTTCAGAGCGAAGAAACTTTAAAAGAAATGGGAGTTCAGGCATGCTTGTACGCTAAAAGTTGCTCATGGAGCTCGATCTTTGATCAATTATTACTGCAATATGAGATGGCGATTGACGATCCGGTTGCTTCCTATGCTTAAATAGAAGAAGGGAGGAGGACGAGAGATGAAGAAGATTGCAGTAGTGGGTGCTGGATATGTAGGACTGGTGACTAGCGTGGGCCTAGCTCATATCGGACATCAGGTCACGTGCATCGATATCGATCATAAAAAAATTGATTCTTTACGAAGGGGACAGTCTCCCATTTACGAACAAAGTCTCGAGCCTATGATTCAAGAGAACCAAAGACAGAATAGAATTACGTTTACCTCTAATTATGAAGAGCTTCAGGACGCTGAGATTATTATGCTAGCTGTAGGCACACCACAGCTGTCAGACGGATCAGCCAACCTGACTTTTATATATCAAGCAGCGGAAAGAATCGCTCATACAGTTCAACAACCTGTAACCATTGTAGTAAAAAGTACGGTTCCAGTAGGGACTTGTGAGAAATTGCATGAATATGTACAAGAACGAACCCCTCATCCGGTTGAACTCGCATCGAACCCCGAATTTTTACGCGAGGGCAGCGCTCTGAAGGATTTCTTCGAAGGGGATCGAATCGTCATTGGAGCTAATCATGAGGAAACAAGTCAACTTATTATGGAGATGTATACCCCATTACAAATTCCGATTATGACAACAGATCTGGCAAGTGCAGAGATGATCAAATACGCATCTAATGCATTTCTCGCTACGAAGATTAGTTTTATCAATGAGATTGCGTCGATTTGTGAAAAGGTGGGGGCAAACGTAGAAGATGTGGCGAATGGAATGGGGATGGACCAACGGATTGCTCCATCATTTCTCCAGGCTGGAATCGGCTATGGAGGCTCATGTTTCCCAAAAGATACAAAAGCACTCGTGCAGATGGCAGGGCATGTGGAACACCGCTTTGAACTATTAGAATCCGTTATCCACGTAAATAACAAGCAGCAAAATAAATTAGTGGACCAAATGAAAGAGCGTTTTGATACCTTACTTCGTAAGCGCGTAACTGTGTTAGGATTATCCTTCAAACCCGGAACAGATGATTTAAGAGAAGCTGCTTCCCTTGTTATCATCGATCGCTTATTAAGAGAAGGGGCTTCCATCACAGCCTATGATCCAATTGCGATGCCGCGAGCGAAAGAGTACTTTCCGGCCGTTACGTTTGCCTCGAATGTAGAAGAAGCGTTATCAGAATCAGAGGTAGCTATTATTGTGACAGAATGGGATGAATTTAAAGAACTACCGTTACACTATTACGAAGAATTAATGGACGAAGCGATTATATTTGATGGACGAAATTGTTATGACCTTGAGCAGGTTAAAAAACACCGTATAGAGTATTACTCAGTAGGTCGTCCGGTAATCCGACAAACAGAAAGCGCCACCCTTACATAAGAAATGTAAAGGTGGCGCTTTGCTTTTACACGTGTTTCCTTTATCTTACTGCGGTACGGTCCAGTCTGTACGTTGCTAACCGGGCGCTTGCGCTTTTGATGACGTCCAGCTCCAGCCACCCAGCCCCTAGTAGACTTCCCTTACCTCCGGTCGATAAGTCAACATCGATTCGCCAGAGGCTCATCGTGTTTCCTTTATCTCGCTGCGGTACGGTCCAGTCTATACGGGGCTAACCGGGTGGCTTGCGCTTTTGATGACGTCCAGCTCCAGCGCCCAGCAACTAGCAGACTTCCCTTACCTCCGGTCGATAAGTCAACATCGATTCGCCAGAGGCTCAACGTGTTTCCTTTATCTCACTGCGGTACGGTCCAGTCTGTACGTTGCTAACCGGGCGCATGCGCTTTTGTATCTTACCCGTAGTGGTTGGCTGTTGTGGGTTGTCTGTGCATCATTAAAGCAAGGCTTAAGCCGCTTAGTAACAATAGGACCGTCGTTGTAAAGAAGACGGATGTGAATCCATAGGCTCCTGCTAATAGACCGCCGAGTGCGGGGCCTATGATGTTTCCTAAAAAGCGAAGGCTTGTGCTGTATCCGAGTACCTCTCCTTGAATAGAGACGGGAGCGACTTGGCGGATGTAAGCAGTTCGTACAGGGATAATGCCTCCAATTGTAATTCCGAGTAAGAATCGTAAAATCATCAGTTGCCATATATTCGTTACAAAGGCCCCTGGTAAATAAACAATCCCTGAAGCAATTAAAAGGAAGACAAGAATTTTTTCATACCCAATGGAATCAGCCACTTTCCCCCATCTTCTCGCCATGAGTAAGTTGCCGACCCCGGCTGCTGAGAAGGCAATTCCTGAAAACAAGGCTAAATTAGCTGTTCCATGAATTTCGCTTACAAACAAAGCAAGAATGGGCTGAATACTAAAGTGCGCAATCTGCACGAACATGGATACGACCATGACTGTAACCAATATTGGATTTAAGAGGATATGACGGATAACCTCTTTCCGTGAGTAGGTTTCCTGCCCCTCATCTTCTGTCTCGATACGAAATTCCCGTACACCAAGTAATACGAAGATAGCGGCGATAAATAACGTAATCGAGGTAAGTTGAAAGGTGCTCGAAAATCCGTAGCTATCAGCTAACACTCCTCCAAATAAAGGCCCCATTAAACTCCCCGTTACATTTCCTGTTTGCAAAGTACCAAGAGCTTGTCCAGATAAATCCTTAGGTGTTTGCGTAGAAATAAGGGCTTGAGATGTGGAGATAAATCCAGTAAACACACCCATACACAAACGTAAAATGAACAGTTGGAAAACGGAGGTGACAAATCCCATAAGCAAAACGCTTATAGCCAGTCCTACTCCTGAGATGACAAGTATCGTTTTACGACCATACCGGTCTCCAAATCGTCCCCAAATAGGGGAGAACAAAAAAGCTGTAAAGAATGTAACGCCAAATGTTAAACCAGACCAACGCTGGACATAGGCTTCTGAAAAGTTTCCGAATGATTCAATATAAAGGGATAAGAACGGCATAACCATGGTCATGCTTCCGGCAATAAAAAAGTTGGCAAACCACATAATCAGTAGGTTCTGTTTTGACACTTTTTCTTGATTTTGAATTTTTGACCCTTCTTTCGTTCCAGGCGATATTTCGACTTCCTAAATATCATACCAGAGAGGAGGGGAAATAGAAAATTTTGAGATTCCAAAGAGGAGAACATCCACCAAAAAAAGGCTTCCCCCTCCATGACTCATGAAGGGGGAAGCAAGTATTTAATAGGCTAGTCCGACAGAACGGAAAATATAATCTTGTTTGGTAACAGAGTTTAGAAGAAAGTGGGCAACATCTGACCTCGAAATGCTCTTACCACCTTGTGGAACCCCTGAAGCTTCCATACGGTAACCACCCGTACGCGTTCCATCTTCTAATCGTAAAGGACGCGCAATCGTCCACTCTGTACCACTTTCTTTTAGTAAATCGACCGCACGCTTATGATCCGCTAGTACATTCTTTAAGATTTTTGTAGCCATGAAACCTGTAAACCCTGGAATTTCGTTATCGATACCGGCAGAAGCCGTATAAGCAATACGGGATACATCATGTTCTTTCATCCCGGCTAAAATATGAGACGTGATCTCAGAAAGAGCAGTAGTTTTCTTTAACCCGTCCGTACCAAGAGCAGAAATAACAGCATCGTGCCCTTTAATCGCCTCGATCACTCGCTCACGATCTAACCCATTTCCCTCTACTCTCTGAAGGAGGGGATGCTGAATCGTAAGTTTCGAAGGAGTTCTCACAAACGCCGTGACACGATGCCCTTCCTCAAGAGCAAGCTTGACCACTTCTCTTCCGGTCCCACCTGATGCACCAAATACAATAATATTCAAACCTCTCCACCCGCTTTCTTTACGTTGTTTAGTTCATTATAGCAACATTTGGGAGAAGAGGTGGAGAAATAATAGGGTATAGCAAACGGTCCATTAAGATTAATGAGTGCATGAGCTTGCTCGAGGACAATTCGCTTTGGTGGGTGCCGTTGCGTGTATGAGTGCTTGGGCTTGCCCGGGGACAACTCGCTTTCCTGCGGGGAGCTGGGAAGCCTCCTCGTTCGCTTCGCTCTCTGTGGGGTCTCCCCTAGGCTCCTTGCCCCGCGGGAGTCTCGCAGTCCCCGGGCAAGCCCTGTCTATAAAAGGGGGAACGGCCCTGAGGCTAGTTTCAAGGAAGGTTTTAAATGGCATGTTTGCATTCACTGAAATATGGCAAAGGTGGGCCTGGAAACTGCGAGCCTCCCGTGGGCAGAAGAGCCAGTCTAGTTCCAGCGTGGAGGACCTAGCGCGATAAGGCATCTTTTTTCCAAAGGCTAAACGCCTTTTCCAAAAAGCTGTCTTATCCGTACGGTCCTAGGCACCACGCTTGCACATTTCAATCTAGGTGATGAGAGACCCCCTGAGTCCGGCTATGCCGGCTGAGGAGGCTCACCAGCTCCCCACAGGAAAGCGAGTGGTTTCCAGGCCCACCTTACGCTCAAATTACAGCGAACGGAAACATTCTCACAGCTTCGAGTCTCTAACAAACCCACATCTAAAAAAAGAGGGTTATTCTTTTTAAGAATAACCCTCTAGTTTATCTAATTATTTTTTTCGGAATAAGTCAGTGAATAATTCCATAAATGCTTCTACAATCTCAACAGACTGAAATGCAAAAAGACTTGTGGCGGTTAGAGAAAATAGTCCAATCAGAACAAATCTCATCGTATGAATGGTATGCAACCATGCCATAAGTATTCCTCCTTCATCTATCCTTTAATCATACTCTTCTCACACAAATGGTCAAGATGTTTATTTAAATTTTTTAAACCACCTTACATCGCACACCTCATACGCAATCGAATACACTAGGTACATATAACACTAAGAGGAGTGAGCGAATGCCTGTTTCTGTAGTCTTTAACCAGATTGCTGTAAATGCCATAAACGATAACTCAACCATTGCTACAGGTCAGAACAACCAAGCTGATTGGTCCTGGCAGGGAAAAAATAACTATTCAGCCGGGTTGCCAATTGGATTTGTCATTGCCATTAATAACTTTAATAACCTAATCGACAATGATGTCGTAGATACACCGGTTACGAACCCTGAGATCTCGAACCCGCAGCCTAATGTTCAGTATTAAGGAGGAACTATGACCATTTGTTTTGATTCCATTAATGTGAACAGTATTCATGCTGGATCGGGCATTTTCGTAGGGGTTAATGCCCAGAACTATTGGAAAACCCAATCAAAAGAAAATTATGCGCTTGGAACGGTAGTAGGGCATTACAACATCATTCATCATAATGTGAACGTGATCTATGACGATGATGTTGTGGATGCTCCATTTATAAACACGTCATCTAGCTCAGGTTCATCGAATCATTCTTCCACACCTTCTTGAGCAATTTTCTGTTCAATGGCTGTTTGAAGCCATTGAGGGATTTCATGATCTTTAGACTGTGAGAGTAAATCCATGAAAGATGAATCATTCAATAGGGAACGAATGCCTTTAACATCATTTCCGTCACCGTGAATGGAGCCAAACCCCTGATTATGTTTTTTAGTACTTTCAAAACCATTAGGGGCATTGTTTCCAAAATTTACGCAAGATGCGCTCTCAACGGTTCCAATTCGAATAGAGCGTATGAAAAAGTTAGGTGAAAGAAAGGCCATATCAGTCCTCCTTGTGTGGAAAGGTGATGGCGTACCCGTTTCGAGTGGAAGAAATGGTTTTCTTTTCAGAGTTCTTATCCCTCTTTTGTTTCTGTTCAGGAGAATTGGAGAAATTGTTGCCCATATTTAAAGAACCACTCAATTCTTCAATATCCAGTGAGTCTAAACGGAAGGAAAGGTCATCTAGTTTTGGATTGTGAATGTCGATGTGTTCAATGTGAAAATGATACTCCTTCGTTACCTTTTCAGGAACATACTCATTGCTTTTTAATCGTCTGATTTCCAACTCTAACTCTAAGATTTTCTTTTCTAACTCTTTATTCTTTTTGGACTGGAACCAACCCATTATTGATCATCCTGATCATTTGGGCGACTTATAATCACATGGTGGTTGTGAGCCATTTGGTTTCTTTCACCTGTGATGGCGCCGTTTCCTTCATTAATATGTGTGGAGGAGGAGAAAGATGATTGGACATTGGTTCCAGAGAAAATTCCAGACGAATGGGTAATGTTCTCTACAGAAAAGTGTTCAATATGCAGGTCTTTCACGCTTACACCTCCTTTAGAAGAGAGGATTAACCAATGAAACAGTTTAACGACTGGTTTAACCAGATACAATCCATGCAAAAAACGATGGGAAATTTCTCGGGTACAGGAAATGCACCATTTGATTTATCCTCAATCGATACGTATATACAAGAAACGATTCAGCAAGCCCTGGGTCACCCACTCGGAAATGAAAAACGTTCAATGCCTATTGAACACTCTCCATCTAAGCATTCTAAACAACTGGACTATGAGCTAGTAGAACTTCATCATTACTATGTTGTGAAGATTCCTATACCTGAAGGGATTGATGTTGAAGCGCTGAGATTGTCGTTAGGGAACTGCCGTTTATATGTTCATGGATTGGCTGGAGGCGACGTTCAAACGATCTCTTTACCAGAGCAACCCCATCAGAAGCAAGTGCACGCACAATATAAAAAAGGACTGCTAGAAGTCCGTCTTGCTCGAAATACCAGAGAAGATACCCGTGATATTTACATTCAATACTAGTAGAGCCCCCATTAAGATGGGGCTCTTCTTTATTTATTCCTCGTTTACTTCCATATGAATGGGGATGGTATCCTCGTCTTTGTGCTTAAGAATCCGTACCTCTAATAATCCATTCTTGTAAGAAGAAGTTACTTCATCAGGTGTGAAGTGAAAGGGGATCCGAATGGTTCGTTTGTAATGACCCTGGAATCGTTCTTTATGAAGGGTTTGTTGGTCAGAGGCTTGGTAAGCTACAGGGACATGCCCTTCTAGAATTAGGTTGGTTCCATTTTGTTTTAAAGTAAGGTGCTCAGATGAGACAAGCCCCGGAAGGTCTACGATTACAATGAGATGGTTTTCTGCATCATAGAGATCATAAGCGGGTCCTCTCTTTGGAATAACATGATGCATATCATCCCAAAAGTCTTGGCCTAGCACTTGGTCAATGGTCTTCGAGAACTTTTCCCAGTTTACCTGAGATTGCTTTTCCTTCAAAAGGCATCACCTCTTCTTCCTAAATATATGTTAGGGGGTTCTTGTTTCATGATTGTAATTTTTTTAGTTAAAAGGATGCTTTTATAAAGAATGTTACGTTCGTTCCGTTTATTCCGAATCTTGTTAAAAATAATCAACTTGTTTACTGAACCACTTAGGGGGTAAAGGTATAGGACACTAAAACTTCCCAACAATCGATCTACATAACACCAAGATAAATTTTCGGAGAGGAGTAATTATTTGAGTAAATCACTAGCAAAAAAAGTCTCACCAGTATTCTGGATAACCATTGCAATTGTTGCAGCATCCGTCACATGGGGGGTTGCAGTACCGGATAACTTAAAAAGTGTAACCCAATCAATCAGAAATTATTTAGCCGTTCACTTTGGGTGGTATTACTTAATTGTGGTTGCGATCTTTGTGCTCTTTTGTATCTTTATGATCATTAGTCCTTATGGAAAGATGAAATTAGGAAAGCCAGATGATGAACCTGAATATAGTATGCCAACTTGGTTTGCGATGTTGTTTAGTGCAGGTATGGGGATTGGACTTGTGTTCTGGGGAGTAGCAGAGCCCGTTTCTCACTATGTAAAAAATGCACCTACAGCTGAAACAGGAACGCCAGAGGCTTTAAACGAGTCATTGAAATTCGTTTATTTCCATTGGGGCATTCATGCATGGGCGATCTATGCCATTGTCGCGATGACCTTAGCCTACTTCAAATTCCGTCGAGGGGCACCTGGACTTGTGAGTGCAACACTAACCCCTATTTTAGGGGAGAAGACGAAAGGGCCTATTGGGAAAACGATCGACGTTATTGCTATATTTGCAACGGTCGTAGGGGTGGCAACAACACTTGGTTTTGGTGCTGCTCAAATTAATGGAGGGCTCAACTTCCTATTAGATACACCAGACGAATTCTGGGTGCAGCTCGTGATCATCGGTGTTGTAACCGTTCTATTTATGATTTCAGCCTATACAGGTTTAAGTAAAGGAATTAAATATTTAAGTAATACGAACCTAATCCTTGCTCTGTTATTATTTGGTTTCGTATTAGTCGTGGGACCTACGTTAAACATTATGAATGTATTTACAGACACAATTGGGTCTTATATCAGAGACATTGGAAATATGAGCTTCAGACTTTCTCCGCAGAATGATGGGGAACAAACGTGGATTCAAAACTGGACGATCTTCTATTGGGCTTGGTGGATTGCATGGTCTCCATTTGTTGGGATCTTTATTGCACGTGTTTCAAAAGGCCGTACGATTCGAGAATTCTTAATCGGAGTACTAGTGGTTCCTTCTCTTGTAAGTTTTCTGTGGTTCGCAACATTTGGCATGTCAGCTATTAACGTCGAGCAGGCAGGGACAGCGGATATTGCTGGATTAGCCAGAGAACAAGCCTTGTTTGGAACGTTAATGGAATACCCATTAGGAACGATTACGTCCATTATTGCTCTTTGCCTAATTGGAACGTTCTTTGTCACTTCAGCCGATTCCGCTACATTCGTACTCGGAATGCAAAGTACAAATGGTTCTTTAAATCCTCCTAAAACAGTTAAATTTAGCTGGGGTATTGCTCAATCAGCTACGGCAGCGATTTTACTTTATACGGGCGGGTTACAAGGACTTCAAAACGCCTTAATCTCAGCAGCCTTCCCGTTCTCAATGATTATGCTAATGATGGCCTATTCATTCTATAAGGCTTTAACGGAAGATTATCAAGCGTTGAAGAAAGGTCAATCCGTTTCATCAAGCTCAGACCAATCAGCCAATACAGGATCGTAAAAGAAAACAAGCGCTTAGAGGATTTGTCCTCTAAGCGCTTGTTTCTCTTTTAGAAAGGCATCACGGTAAGGTGCCTTGTTACTTAATTAGTTTCTTAAGCCAGGAGCTTTGTTTAAATCCAAATGTTTCATGTGGAACGGTTAGTTCAAAAGCGAGCTGGTCTTTCTTTAAATTAAACGTTGATGCCCGGAGGCCTAGTTCATAACCTGGCTCAATTTGGGTAACCGCTACATATAGATTTTCTTCATCAGGATTTACGATAATCCATTCTGGCATTGGATAATTATCCTTGATATAGTCTAATACTTTCTTGTTTGGTAGATGAAGACGACCAAGTGTTATGGACTTTTGTTGCAACACCAGATCCCCGTTCTTCTGTACGACTGGATCGAATTTCATCGTTAATGGAAGTTCTTTATCAAAGGCAATAATAGTACCTGTTAACTCGACATCATCTTCTAGAGATACAGAATAATCAATGGACTGCTCATTCGATATCTCTACTAAATAACTATTAATGATTTGATTTAAGTTCTCTTTGCTCGACATCACCGTAAATTCAGCCCTCTTATCACTAAATGGCATCGATTTAGGTACAGGTCCTGATGAAGTGGGTAAATACACAAGTAAGAGAAGCCAGATAATAATTCCGGCATTAATCGTCGCTAAAATAAAGAATAACCATTTCCACTTGTTATTAATTTTAATCGCCTCAAACATATGACATCTCCAATCTAACTGATGTCTTTAAATTTCTTCTTCATTCTGATGTACAATTTCATCTTTCAAATAAGATAAGATCCGCTCAGCCATTAAGCGATACCCTTTAAGATTTGGATGAAAATTATCTTCGTAATAGAGATCTTCAGAGGATCCGCTGAACAAGTCTTTAATTGGAATATAGTTCACATTTGAATAACGGTCCACTACATCTTTACTAGTGCGGTTCCAGTCGTAAATGATTTGGTCAAGCTCTGGAATATCGCTGAAGTATTGTTCAAAGGGATTAAACAATCCTACTAAGTAAATATGAGCGTCCTCGTTTAAAGAACGAATCGTTTTAAATATGGAAGATAAACGATCCTCGTATTGAGGTAATTCCGATCGAAAGTCATCGTAGGCAAGTGAAGTGAAGTTGTTTTTAACAACTTTCATAATATCATTTGCCCCAATCGTAATGACTACGACGTCAGCTTCTTGTAGAGAGGCTGCAATTTCTTCCTCTTTTAGTCGATCTAATAATTGATCGGTTCGATTTCCTCGTTTGCCGAAATTCTGAATCTGAAAATCTTGGTTGTTCTCTTGTAACGTTTCTTCAATAATCCCTACATACCCACCGTTTCCTGAACTGTCTCCAACACCTTGGGTCAAGGAGTCTCCGATCGCTACAATATTTATATTATCTTTCACAAAGATTTCTTTTGCGCCTTCTAACACAGTAGAAACAGCTTCTTTAATTTCTTCTGTGATAGTCTTTTCTTCTTCTTCCTCTTCTTCAGCTATGGCTTGTATAGAAGATTCTTCTGTTCCATCTTGGGAAAGGGAAGAGTCACTGAGCCTTGCCTCATTTCCAACCCAATAGAATAGAATGATGAGGAAGCTGAATAAGAATATAATGGTTAACGCAATTCGTTTCATGTCGATCACACCTGACAATTATCGATTGTATCGTATCATAACATGCATTTTCATTTCTATATAGTGTAAATCGGCTATATATTACCTATATTATATGAGAAATGAGCCAACTCTTTACATACCTTTTCGAGTGAAATGAAAAAAAAACTGAGGTTAATGAGCACATTGAAAGTAAAAACGGGTATATGTCTTTAAATAGAACCAAATGAAGCAATCTTTTCTAGGCTCATCCAAAAAACAAGCCCATTTCGCTATAATGATCTGAAAAATAGAAAAATAAAGGATTGTCCAGTATTTGGTTCTTTTAGAAAAGCCTTATATAATGAACGTCATATTCAAATAATTACAGCAGAGGTGACCCGATACAATGTGCGGCATATTTGCCACAACAGGATCCGTAGAAACCAATAAGATGAACCAGATTTTAGAAAGTATGAAACATAGAGGCCCCGATGAAGGGAAGCATGTTCCGTTGAATGGATTTCACATAGGACATCAGCGATTATCAATTATCGGCCTAGAAGATGGCATTCAACCCATTCCAAATGAAGATCAATCAAAGTGGATTGTATGTAATGGTGAGATTTACAATTATGTAGAATTAAAACAGTCCTTAGCGAATAAGGTATCCTTCTCTACCCATTCTGATAGTGAGGTTGCGTTAAAGTTAATTGAAACAGAAGGAGTTAAAGGTATAGAAAAACTTGATGGTATGTTTGCTTTTGTCATTGTGGACGAAAGGAAAGATACGTTCGTGGCTGCCAGAGATACGTTAGGAATTAAACCGTTGTATTACGGAAAAGATGAGCAAGGAAATTACGTATTCTCTTCTGAATTAAAAACCTTATATCTTGTCACAGATGATGTTCAAGAGTTTCCACCTGGTACATATTATACACCAGAAACTGGATTCGTGAAGTACAGAAGAGTCCAGCAACCTAGTGAAATCAAGCAATCTTCACGTGAAGGGATGACAGCATCGATACGTCATCATCTAGAAGAAGCGGTTGAGAAAAGGCTTCTTGCTGATGTTGAGGTTGGTGTTCTCTTAAGTGGAGGGTTAGATAGTAGTTTAATCTCGGCCATTGCCGCTAAGAAAGCGAAATCAGAAGGGCGAACCATCAAATCTTTCTGTGTGGGCTCAGAAGGAAGCGAAGACATTGAACGTGCACGTGATGTTGCAGAAGCAATTGGCTCTGAGCACTACGAATATATCTATACACAAGAAGAGTTAGTGGAGGCGATCCCGCATGTGGTATACGCCCTTGAATCCTATGAGCCTTCTTTAGTGCGAAGCGCCATTCCAAATTACTTTGTTTCAAAACTTGCTGCTCAACACGTGAAAGTTATTCTTTCAGGAGAAGGGGCAGATGAACTGTTCGCAGGCTATGACTATATGAAGCAATTCCAAACAACAGAATCATTAAACGAGGAAATTATCCGTATCATCAATACCCTGCACAACATTAATCTGCAGCGCGGGGACAGAATGAGTATGGCTCACTCCCTCGAACTCAGAGTACCATTCTTAGATTTGGACTTAATTGAGACAGCTTTACAAATCCCGGCTGGGCAAAAGCTCCATACAGAAGAACAAATGGAGAAGACCATCTTAAGAGAGTCGTTTGATGGCGTACTTCCTGATTCCGTATTATGGAGAAAGAAAGAAGAGTTTTCAGCTGGTAGCGGAGCTTTAGATCTACTCGAAACCTATGCGAATGAGACCATTTCAGACGATGAACTCGCGCAACTACAAGACCAAGCCCCAGTTTCCATTCGTAGTAAACAAGAAGCTCTATTTTATCGATATTTCGTTCAATACTTCCCGGAACAATCAGCTTTAGAAACCGTCGGTAAATGGGCGACAGCTTAAAAACGTTTTTGTTTGCAGGTTCGATGTTTTACCTCCTTCGAGTTTGGGAACATATTGGTATAACTCAACACAAAAGAAGGAGCGATATACATGAGAGAATACACAGTAGCACCCAACAAAGACGCTAACGCATGGTATGTAAAGGTGGAGGATGTAGCTCCAACCGATCAGTATGCGAAGAAAGATGAAGCGATTGCTAAAGCAGAAGAAATGGCTCAAGAACATAAGCCAAGTAAGCTTTACATTCTAGATAAATACCACGAAATCGAAGAAGAACGCTCATTCTAAGCGTTGCATAAACGTAAAAGAAGCTGCCATCAGGCAGCTTCTTTTTTATTGGTTTTCTCTCTTTTAATGTATTCCATATGGATTAAGAATTGATCTGGATAGGTCCGTTCACCATTTTTGCGGAATGTAGAAAAACCTAAATTAGGGTGGTGAACGCTGAGAATTCTCAGCAAAGCTTAAGCAGCCGGGCCGATTCTCTCACTTTAATAAAGGGGGCTGGGGAACGGGGAGACTCCTGCGGGAGAAAGAGGTCGACGAGACCCCGCAGGGCACGAATTTTGCCCGAGGAGGCTCGACAGCTCGCCCGCGGAAAGCGAGTCGTTCCCCAGCCCCCTAAGCACTGTCAAACGCTTAGGCCCCAACCTTTTAAGCTTTGAGTCTTCTTGATCACTCCTCAATCCTTTTGAGGGGCTGGTCAGCCGGCCCCTCAAGAACCGTTCCATCATAAGAAAACCGCGAACCATGACAAGGGCAATCCCAAGACCGCTCCTCTTGATTCCACTCCACCTCACACCCAAGATGCGTACATGTAGTATCCACCACATGAGTATGCCCATCTTCATCTTTATAAGCACCAGCTTTTTGAGCCTTATGAATAACAGTCGCCCCTTTACCAGGACGGAGATCCTCAACCGACCGGGCTTGAAGATTCAACTTACCTGATAAGAACTGGGCTGCGACGTTCGCATTTTGCGTAACAAAATGCTTGATGCTAGGGTCTGCATAGAAGCGTGTAGGGGTAAACAGGTCTTCATAAGGATTGTTCTTTTCTTGAATCATATCCTTAAGCAATAAGGCTGCTGCAGTCCCGGTGGTCATCCCCCATTTTCGATAACCAGTAGCAACGAATAAGTTAGAATGGCGGGAGGTTAAGTGACCGATGTAAGGAACTTTATCTAACGTAATCAGATCTTGGGCTCCCCACTGATATAAAACGCCAGTAAGGTCAAAATGACGGCGCCCGAAATCTAGTAAAGCATCAAAGTGTTGCTTTGATGGTTTCCCTTGTCCTGTTTTATGACTCTCTCCTCCAATTAACACATACGACTGGTCTTTAAATGTAGTTGTTCTTAATGAACGTTTTGGATCGTCCGCACTCAAAAACATGCCATCAAGAGTTTGGTTCGTTTTAGCCGCTACAATATAGGAACGCTCGGCATACATGCGGCTGAAGAAGAACCCTTTTCCGTCATAAAAAGGGAAGTGTGAAGTGGAGACGATAGAGCCGCAGGTCACCTTTGCCCCATTTTTTGTTACGATGCGTGGGTTGGTGCCTTCTTCAATATCTGTTGCTACAGTATGTTCATAAATGTGAACATCTTTGTTCTCCATCTCTTTGACAAGGTAGTGTAAGTAAGAGAGTGGATTAAATTGTGCTTGATTTTCCATAACAATGGCTTTCTTTATAGAAAGATCAAGAGGGATCGTATCTAACCCCTTCCCAGGAATGTTCAGTGTCTCATAGGCTTTAGCCTCTAACTCGATTTTTCGTTTATTCTCCTCGCTAATCCCGTAAATATAAGCGTCTTCAGCTGAGAATTGACAGTCGATTTTATGTTCTCTGACGATACGTTCGATAAATTCAAGAGCCTCTTGATTGGCTCGGTAATAGGTCCGGGCTTGTTCAACTCCGAAGTGCTGAATGAGTTCATCGTAAATAAGGTCGTGTTGGGCGGTTATTTTAGCTGTCGTATGACCTGTAGTTCCTTGAAGGATTCGGTCGGCATCCAATAAAGCTACGCTTAGCCCTTCTTTAGAGAGCAGGTAAGCGAGTGTCACTCCCGTAATACCAGCCCCAACAATGCCCACATCTACCCTGATGTCTTCTTGAAGCGACTCAAATTCAGGCAAATCCGTTTGCTTCATCCACAACGTTTCTTCATTAGCTAAATGGCTGTTCTCTTTCATCATGCTCCTCCTTGGCATTCATTCTATTATGTACTATGCCGTGGAGGTGGGTGAACTATACCAAAAGGAAGGAAAAGGAACCAGTCGTTTTATCAGACAAAAGGCGGTAATGGATGTCATTACCCTGTTATTAGAGAAGCGGGTTTGCCGATATAGTAACCCTGAGCCACATCAATTCCAATCTCTGTAGCAACGTGAAGGTCTTCCGCTGTTTCGATCCCCTCCAATACAACAGTTGTATCTCCCTTAAAGTATTCCGTAAAAAGAGAAACGAGCTTTTGTTTCTTATCGTTTGAAGCTAGATCTGTGGCAAAGTAACGATCTAACTTCAGGTATTCTGGTTCCATTTCGACAGCCTTCTTTAAAGAGGTAGCCCCTTGTCCGAAATCATCTATCGCAAATTGAATACCCATTTTCCTTAGTAAAGCAATACGATTAGAAAGGAGGGGAGACTCCCACATGGATGCTTCCTCTTTCGCCTCATTCATTTCGAATACAATAGAAGGGCCAGATTGTGCATGCCGCTCTAACATGGAGACCATAAACCGAATGAAGTTAGGATGAAGGAGTGTGGACATAAACATATTTAAAAATAGTTTTTGATTGTGTGATTGATGAGAGTAGTGTGCAAAAGCTTTCTCAATGGATACGGTATCAAGTTTATAGAGAATATTTGATTCCTTAGCAGTTTTAAAAAGTGCTTCAGGATTGGATTGAATCGTGGAGCGAAGCAAAGCTTCATATCCGTAAATTGCATCATCGGCCAGGTGGTGAAGGGGCTGATAATAGTGAAATAAACGATCTTTCTGTAGAAGTTCAAAAATATTCATAAAATCCCCCGTGTTCATAGAGTAGTAGAACTGATTTGCTTCTTTATACGAACGAGATCTCTAGATTAATGAATGGTCATTCAATAGAAGAAATAAAAAAACCTCATTGAATAACATCAATGAGGCCGGTTGCGCTACTAGCTCGACCAACCATAAGCGCCCAAGTACAGATTGGTTTCAAGGCTTCCTGTCATATTATGTAGAAACTAGTACTATTATCATAGCAATATTTGCTTAGCAAATAAAGGCTAATAGTTTTAATTTTTTTACAATTTACACATTCCCTTTAAAACATCATACATTCACATCGGTTAAAAAGGCTAAGAGACCATCCACCATCGCGGTTCTTAGCCCAACCATCATTACCACAATAAATTGAAAAGGCGATCTTTTATCAGATTGGTTTCGATTGGGCATGCTTGAGCATTCCGCCCGTATTCCCATCCCCATACATTGGCCTTGCAAGAAGGTTTGGACGGTGCATATTTAGGAGCTTTTCTGGCTCTTGTCACACCTGGTGCCGGCTGGGCGCTCCACAGTATAGACTGTTTAGCTACTTTTTCATTTTTTGAGACGGCTTTACAAAAAGCGTCATTAAAGTTCCCACGTAACGGGTCACAATAAAAGCCGGGAACATAGCCAGAAGAAGTCATCCCCTCTACATATCCCCGAATCCATGATTCATCGATGCCGTGGGACGAATCGATCCTTGCAAACAGAACCGTTTCTTTTGGGAAATCCAATCGTCTCGCATGGAAAACGGCATTCTGAGCAATCACTTTTCCTTTTCGAAACCCTTTTGACTCGGTAAAATTATTATAAATGGCCATAACTCTTGTGCCACTATTGTGCAGACGTTCAATTTCAGACACGGTAAGGCCTTCCGACACATTCGGAACGGTGGATAAATAGCGTGCCCAGTATTTTGGTTTTCCGTAATTCTTTAGTACACAATCATATAATTCTTGAGTGGCTTCCTGTGAAGAACCCACACCCCATTGATAAGCCATGTTGTGCTCCTCTCTGCATCAGAAAAAACTTCCAATGTAAACGTTGAACGACTAATATAGAACCTATACATATCCTATTCAAAAGAAGGAAGTAGGTGTTTCACATGAGTATTTATCTTTTGTTTTCCTTTCTTGTGGCTGCAGTTGTTCTCACGCTAATGCCTGGTCCTGATAATTTATTCGTATTAGCACAGAGCATTTCTCAGAATAAAAAAGCAGGAATCGCTACAACATTGGGTCTTTGTACGGGCATTCTCGTTCATACCACAGCAGCGGCTCTTGGGATTACAGCCCTTGTATATCAATCGTCACTCGCGTTCATGATCGTAAAATATGCCGGTGCAATTTATTTATTGTATTTAGCGTGGCAAGCGTTCCGGGAAGAGGGAGAAGACCTGCAAGTCGAGTCAAGGCAACGCCTTGATTATAAGAAGTTATATAAACGAGGCGTCCTAATGAATGTACTTAACCCGAAAGTTTCGTTGTTCTTTCTGGCTTTATTCCCTCAGTTTATTGACCGTTCAACAGATGCCTTTGGAGTTCCTTATCAAATGATCGGACTCGGAATCATATTTATGGTGCAAGCCTTTCTTATATTTTCAGCCATTAGTTTCTTCTCTGAGAAACTCGGAAACTGGATATCAAGAGTTCCCCGAATTGGGAGAAGGTTAAATATAGGAAAAGGAATCTTATTAGGTGTAATCGGCATTAGTCTTGTATTTGGAGAAAAGTCTTAGCAACAAAGGGTAGAAGGGAGAGAAATCAGTGGATGTACTTCTCTTAAGTTCTGTAGCCATAACAGTCTTATTCAGTGGTTTAGCTTACATACTGGGGAAGCAGGGGTCCATATGGTCAGTAATAGTTCCCTGCGTGGTAATGGCAATCGGGCTTTTAACCATCGTAGCCGCGTTTATCGCAGGTATAAGTGATGGGATTGGGATTGCACTTGGGGTTATAGGAGGAGCCATTTTTTTCTCTTCCTTCCTCCCTTTTTTCATAGCCCTCGCATTCTTCTCTTCGCGTAATTTATATAATGAGCGAAAATAACAGGAACCCTTTTAATACAGCCTTTATAAAAGGGGGTCTGTTAAAGTTGGTTGTTGATTTTTACACGTCACATAGTCCCTAATATGGAGCGCCGGAAAGTGGAATAGTTCCGTTAGCGTTAGTTAGAGCGTAAGGTGGTTCGGGAAATCACTCGCTTTCCGCGGCCCCACATGAGGTGGGGTCGTTCGACGTTGGCGATTGACGTGACTGTCTTAGTCGAACTTCATTATTCCCTTAAAAGCCTCCCCGCTGGAACTAGACTGGCTCCTTATGCCGCAGGAGTGTCGCAATTTCCCGAACCACCTTTGCCATATTTAGAAAAACGGAAACATGCCATATGAGGAAGTAGAGTGTTGAATCTACGCTACAATTCAGCTGTAGGGCCGTCTCATCAATCTTAGATAAGGGGTGTCTGGGGAACGAGGAGACTCCTACGGGAGAAAGAGGTCGACGAGACCCCGCAGGGCACGAATTTTGCCCGAGGAGGCTCGACAGCTCGCCCGTGGAAAGCGAGTCGTTCCCCAGACATCCCAAGCACTAGCCAACAAAGACGGCCCCATCTACACTTAAATGTCTCAGCTTTGGGTATCGAACAAGTCTATATAATAACAATACTAAACTTTAACAGAGCTATAAAATAAAAAGAAAACGCTTTCATTTTATAAGAAGATCCCATATGATGTGGATAGAAGGCTTAGAGGTAAAAAGGGGGAGACTACAATGGGGAAGAAAGAACACAAGTTTGAAACAAAGGTCATTCATGGGGGCTATGATTCAAAAGATTTTTTAGGGAGCCTATCAACGCCGCTGTTTCAAACATCAACTTTCACATTTGATAGTGCAGAACAAGGGGAAAATCGATTCGCAGGAACAGAAGATGGTTATGTGTATTCAAGGTTAGGCAACCCGACTGTCCGTGCGCTTGAGGACCGGATTGCCCAGCTTGAAGGCGGGGAAGCTGGGTTAGCATTTGGATCGGGGATGGCAGCTGTTTCAGCCGTGTTAATCGGGCTGACTAAAGCAAATGACCATATCCTTTGTTCCCGTGGAGTATATGGGTGTACATTCGGCTTATTATCCATGATGGAAGAAAAATATAACATCACAACGTCCTTTTCTACGATGAACACAGAAGAAGAGGTTCGCTCTTTGATTCGGCCGGAGACAAGTTGTATCTATGTTGAAACACCAATCAATCCAACCATGGAGCTGATTGATTTAGAAATGGTAGCCAAGGTGGCGCAGCAGGAAGGGATACCAGTTGTGGTCGATAATACATTTGCGACCCCCTATTTACAGAAGCCCCTTCTTTTAGGTTGTGATTTTGTTCTTCACAGCGCTACGAAATATATCGGAGGTCATGGCGATGTGGTGGCTGGTCTCTTAGTAGGAAAGCAAGACAGGATTCAACAGCTGGCAATGACCACTCAGAAAGATATAGGAGGAATTATTTCTCCGTTTGATGCATGGCTCTTATTAAGGGGACTGAAGACGCTTCCTGTCCGTATGGATCGTCACTGCGCCAATACGGAGAAGATCGCCGCTCGTTTAAAGGATCACCCCTTTGTGAAAAATCTCTATTATCCAGGAGATGCAGAACACGAGGATTATGAAATTATGAAGAAACAGATGAAAAGCGGGGGAGGCCTTATTTCCTTTGAATTAAAAGGAGGGAAACAGGAAGCGCAAGCCTTCTTAAACCATCTCACCTTTATTAAGAAAGCGGTTAGCTTAGGTGATGCTGAATCTCTCATTCAACATCCAGCTACCATGACCCATTCTGTTGTACCAGAAGAGGTAAGAGAGATGATGGGCATTACAAACTCTTTAATCAGACTATCCGTTGGACTTGAGGCGTGGGAAGATATTTGGGAAGACCTCCACCAGGCACTCAACAAAGTGCAACAACCCAACACCATATAAACCATGAAAGGACCTTAAAAAGGTCCTTTTTTTAGTGCGGTAAAGCAGGAAAGGGTGTCAGACACGCGTTAGTCCTTTAGTGTATGAATGCATGTATGGCACGCTAGAGTTGAAGTTTGGTCTTGCGCTATTTTCTAAAATTGCGTAACATTGGATTTCGTAACCAGGTGTTCAGCAAGTAGAGAAAGTACATCGAGAGAGGGTGGATGCATGTGGTTGCGTCTAGTCACCAGGTAATGGGGATCACTTGGGGGATCGGTGCGATTACGTTATACAACATGTTCGACGTAATCCCGGACAAGATGTTTGCAACGGTGTTGTTCTTTGCAGCGGTTGTGATTGGATCGTTAATTCCGGATATTGATACACCGAAGTCCAAGCTTGGCGGCCCATTTGAGAAATGGGGATTTATGCTAGTTGTGTGTTTAGTGGGAGTGGAGATTTTAACGCCAGGACTTAATCAGGCAGTTCAGTTTTTGCTAATGATATTATCTCCATTATTATTTGTGTTCTCAGGGCATCGAAAGTTTACTCATTCTATAGCTTTCATTGCTTTGATGACATCTTACAGTTATATGCTTCACATATACTTAGATATTCCGTTATTTTACTTAGCTGGCTTTCTAACAGGGATTGTATCGCATTTGTTCGGCGATTTCCTCACCAAAATGGGTATACCGATCCTTTATCCGTTTAGTAAGCGGTATTACCGTTTTTTAATCACGTTTAAAACGGGTTCAAAAACAGAACAGAGTATTACAGCTGCATTAGTCGTGTTAAATATTATTATCCTAACACGCAATGTATTAGGATAATGAAAGAGAGTAGCCTTTATGAAAGGTTACTCTCTTTTTCTTGTGTTCTAGCTCTCTTGTATAGGAATAGTCCCATTAAGCTCTTATCAGCATCCGATCAAGAGCTAGTTTCGCATACTCACCAATGTCCTTCTCTACATGAATTAGGTTATGGGGTTCACCGTTTTCAATAGCCTCGAGACACCAGGCGAGGTGAGGGAGGTCAATGCGGTTCATGGTTAAGCAAGGACACATATTTGGATTGAGAGAGATGATGAGTTTATCGGGGTGTTCTTGAATAATCCTGTTCACTAAGTTCATTTCAGTACCGATTGCCCAAGAGCTTCCCTCAGGGGCTGATTCTATGGTTTGAATAATGTGGTTCGTGGAACCGGAATCATCTGATAGGGCTACCACTTCACGGCGGCATTCAGGGTGAACAATAATGTTCATATCCGGTTCTGTTTCTCGTAAGTGTTCAATATTTTGAACAGTGAAATTCTCATGAACGGAGCAATGCCCTTTCCATAAGATGACACGAATTTCATCTATATTGCCCTCGTATAACAGTTGCTCTGCTAGGGGATCCCAAACCGCCATTTGTTCGAGAGGAATCCCTAAATCATAGGCTGTATTTCGCCCTAAGTGTTGGTCTGGAAGGAAAAGAATACGCTCTTTCTGTGTAAACGCCCATTCAACCATCGCCTGGGCGTTAGAAGACGTGACAGTAGCACCACCATACTTCCCAACAAAGGACTTTATAGCAGCCGTAGAGTTGACGTACGTAAGGGGTAAGATGGTGTCTTGAAAATGGGAATGAAGTGCGCTCCACGCCTTCTCGGTTTGCTGAAGGCTTGCCATATCGGCCATCGAGCAGCCAGCGCGCATATCTGGGAGGTACACATGTTGGTTGGGCTGGGTTAGAATATCTGCCGTTTCAGCCATAAAGTGCACCCCGCAAAAGACGATCGCTTCAGCATCTTGGTTCTCGGCAGACAGCTGTGCCAGTTTCAATGAATCCCCGCGTGCATCTGCAAATTGAATGACTTCATCTTTCTGGTAATGGTGTCCTGGTAAGAAAAGACGATTTCCCATGCGGCTTTTTACTCCGCGGACACGCTCCTCAAGTTCTTCTGTCGTCATCTCTTTATACCGATCCGGCAGGGTAGGGTGCTTTTGCTCTACCGCTTCAAATAAATTCATGCATTTGCCTCCTTTAATGAATCGTCGCGTTGACGCTTATGTCTAATGAAGAAACCGAGTGCGTCAGGCACCCGAGTGAAATATAATCGACTCCCGTGTTGCGGTACTCTGCCAGGTTTTCTAAAGATATACCTCCCGAGGCTTCGGTGGTAATAGATGAGGGAATCAACTTCCTTAAGTATTGAATCGATTCAGGTGTCTGGTTATCCAACATGATACAGTCGACCTGAGCTAGGATCGCTTCTCTTACCTGGGCTTCTGATTCTGCTTCAACTTCAATTTTGATCATATGTCCGAGTTCTTGCCGGATCCGGTTGACAGCCTCGGTAATCGAACCAGCGAAAGCAATATGGTTATCCTTTATCATGACAGCATCGTATAGGCCGTTACGGTGATTGAAACCACCACCTGTACGCACCGCGTATTTCTCTATCATTCTAAGACCTGGCGTTGTTTTCCGAGTATCACAAATCCGGGTATGACTGCTATTTAAGGTGGATACAGCTCGCGAGGTCATGGTCGCGATTCCGCTCATACGCTGGATAAGGTTTAAAATAACCCGCTCTCCTTTTAATAAAGAAGCCATGTTCCCACTTGCAGATGCCAAGATTTGTCCTTTGGCGATTCTATCTCCGTCCTGACAATAAAGGGTGACTTCAAGAGAAGGATCCATCATATGATAACCTTCTAGAATAATAGATCCCCCGCAAAATAACCCACTTTCTTTAGCGGTAAATTGTACTTCTCCGGTGGAGTGATTTCCGAATAGTGTATCGCTCGTTCGATCTCCGTCTCCAATATCCTCTATAAAAAATTGTTCAAGTAAGGGCCGTAGCTTGATGGTATTCATCCCTGTCTCCTTTCTGCTTGTTGAGCTCGTGATGGATATGAACATCCACCCAGGATTTCTTCTCAAATGGAATATCACTCCGAAAATGGCCACCTCGGCTCTCTTCGCGGCTGAGGGCAGAGGTGGTGATCAGTTTTGCCGTTGTAAGCATAAACAATAGGGTCAACTGTTCTTTGCTAACAGCGCTCCCGACATATTGGGACGGAAGATTGAGCGGAAAACGTTCAAGCCATTGCTTTAAGTTCTCTAAACCTTCTTTGGTGCGAACGATCCCAGCGCCCTTCATCATTCGGTCTTGAAGTTCCCTAAGCTCGGGCAGCTCTTTATGGGGGCGTGGATGATACGTCTCTGTTATAGGGTGTAACTTAGGTGTTGGGATTGAAGGTAGGTGATGAGCCAGCCGTTTACCGTACACAAGCCCTTCTAATAGTGAATTGCTAGCGAGACGATTAGCGCCGTGAATCCCTGTGCAGGCTACTTCACCAATCGCGAATAACCCAGGTATAGACGTTGCTCCGACAAGGTCTGTTTCCACCCCGCCCATAATAAAATGTGCCCCTGGCGCAACTGGAATTTTACCTTCCTCGAGTGGAATGCCATGTTCAAGACAAAGGCGCGTAACCGTAGGGAACCGTTCAGAGAACTTTGAGATCTCACTAATCTCCACATAAACGTCGTGTCCATCTTCCATTTGGTTATAGATGGTTTGTGCCACGATATGTCGGGGGGCCAAATCTTTCAAAGGATGAACGTGTTCCATAATCCGTTCTCCCGTCTCGTTCACGAGGTATCCCCCTTCTCCTCTCACGGCCTCAGAAACAAGTCCTTTTGTTTCCCCGTTTATATAAAGGAGCGTGGGATGAAATTGAATAAACTCCATATCCGTTAGCTTCGCTCCAGCCTGATAGGCCAATGCCAGGCCATCTCCTGTAGCAGAAGCGGCATTTGATGTGTACGAAAAGAGCTGGCCACATCCCCCTGTTGCAAGGATGGTATGGGAAGCAAGAAACGTTTGCAGCGTTCCATCTGGGCCGAGTGCTTGTGCTCCCTTACACGCCCCATCCTCATCCATAAGGAGTGAACTAGCCATTGTATCCTCCATGATTGAAACATGGTCACCAACATGGCTGCGTAAGCACTCTACAATCGCTTTCCCTGTCTGGTCGCCTCCTCCATGCACAATTCGCTTATGGCTATGGGAACCTTCCATTCCTAACAGGAGCTCTCCCTCTCTTGTTAAATCAAAGGTGCAGCCTTGTTGTTGTAAACTTCGAATAATGTCTGGAGCCTCTTTCGTAAGGTGTAGAACAGCATCTGTCCGGTTGGTGAAACGTCCGGCTTCCAAAGTGTCGATATAATGATGAAAGGGGGAGTCCTCGGGAGAGAGGGCTGCTGCAATGCCTCCTTGAGCATAAGGAGAGTTTCCTTCCCCGATCGATGACTTTGTGAGAACAATCACATTCATGTCCTTATTAAGATGTGTGACAAGCTGTAAGGCGGCAATACCGCTTCCGATAATTAATACGTCCGCTTGTTTCAATGTTGAAATCCCTCCTGTTTTAACAGGTGTCTTGACACTTATATTTACACAGAATTAAACTAATGACAAGAGTTTTATCCGGATTTTAGAAAGGGTGAGAACATTGAAGGGATATTTTGACTATGCTGCCTCCTGTCCGATCGATGAGGAGGCTCTTGAAACGTATGTTAAAGCTTCAAGGGAGTATGTGGGAAATAGTACGAGTTTACATGATGCGGGGACAAAGGCCAGTCGTCTCATAGAACATTGCCGGGAGACGCTTTCTCATCTTATTGGGGGAGAGGCGAAGGGTGTCTACTTTACAAGCGGGGGAAGTGAGGGGAATTTTCTAGCCTTTCAAGCACTGTTGTCTGCCCATAAGGGACGTCATATTGTACTTTCAGAAGGGGAGCATGCCTCTGTTAGAAATGCAGCTTTGAAATTTGAAGAACAAGGTTACAACGTCAGTCACGTACCTCTGACAAGCGAAGGGGTGGTGGATATTGGTATCTTAAAGGCTCTTGTCACAAACGATACAGCCCTTGTTTCAATCCATCACGTGAATAGTGAAATTGGAACGGTACAGCCATTAGAGGAGATTGCGGCGATTTGCAGGGGATCCGGGGCCTTCTTCCACAGTGACTGTGTTCAGTCATTCGGGAAGCTTGACCTGAGCCAGGTGACACAATATGTAGATGGATTAACCCTTTCAGGACATAAAGTGTATGGCCCAAAAGGAGTAGGGGCCCTTTATTTATCCCCCCTATATACGTATCAGCCGTTCCTTCCAAATGGAGTTCATGAAGCTGGGATGCGTGCTGGAACACTGAATGTTCCTGGTATTGCGGCATTTACGGTAGCAGCAGAAAAATGCGTGAACACCATGGCTATATTTCAAGAAAAGTTCGCTGCATGGAAGCATGTCATTGAAAGGGATCTTTCGAGGGTTCCTGGTAAAGTCGAGATTGTCCCTTCTGACCAAAGGGTTCCGATCATGGGCCTTCTCGTTCACCGATTAGAAGGTCAGTGGCTTATGCTTGAAGGGAATCGAGCAGGCTTTTGCTTCTCTACGGGTACAGCTTGTCAGGTTGGATCTCAGAAGCCATCTCGAACATTACTCTCTATGGGGAAAACAGTGGACGAAGCCAGAACGTTTATCCGACTCTCGTTTGGACATGATCAAACCTTAGAAGATGTGAAAGAACTTTCTGATTGGTTACGTAGGGTAATCGAAGAGAGAGCGGCGGCTGTGGTACAATAACGTCAAAGTTGAAAGAAGGAGCAAAAGCATGAGCGAACAGCGAAAAATTTTAGGTGAAGAAAGAAGACAGCTTTTATTAAGCATCTTAAAAGATCAGGGTACGCCGGTTAAAGGTGGAGAACTGGCTGAGCGCACGAATGTAAGCCGCCAGGTCATTGTGGGGGACATTTCTCTGTTAAAGGCTAAAAACGAACCCATAATTGCAACGAGCCAAGGGTATTTATATATGAAGGATAAGCCGAGTGAAGTGTATGAGCGGACGGTAGCGTGTATTCACTCTCCTGAAGAGACGAAAGAGGAGCTGAATATCCTTGTTGACCACGGGGTTGTCATTAAGGATGTTTCAGTCGAACATCCGGTTTATGGAGACTTAACAGCAACCCTGCGAATATCCAATCGGAAAGAAGTAGAAGATTTTGTACAACAAGTAACCTCAAAGAAAGCTTCCTATCTGTTAGAGCTAACAGGCGGCATTCATATGCATACCATCACGGCTAAAAATGAGAACCACCTCCAGGAAGCTGTTGAGGCTCTCGGGGAGAGAGGGTTTCTGGCCGATGAATGATCGGTTCTTTTGAGCGTCGTGTGATCAACATTTTAATGCACACTAAGAAATGTGATCTGTAACGTCCTTGTCTAATTAAGATGATGCTAAAACAGCCGCTTTGCTTTTTTCATTAGAGGTTGTTACGCTTAAATACTGAGTATGTACTTATGAACGAAACAAAAGGACGTGAACAGTCATGCAGCAAACAGTTGGATTTATTGGTTCAGGTAAGATGGCCCAGGCGATGATCGGAGGGATGGTCGGGGCCGAGGTGATCCCGAAAGATCAAATTATAGCAAGCGCTCTTACGCCTGCTACTCTCGATCATGTCTTCGAACGGTTCGGTATTCAAACCAACCATGATAACCGAGCGATTGCAGAAGTAGCTGATATTCTAATCCTTGCCGTGAAACCTTATTCTTATGAAGCGGTTATTCACGAAGTGCGTCATTCCGTGAAGGATGAAGCAATCGTTATCACCATTGCCCCAGGCATTTCCTCCTCAGATATTGAGAAAGCCTTCGGAAAAGAAGTGAAAGTGATACAGGCTATGCCGAATACACCATCTCTTGTACAAGAGGGAATGACAGCTATTTCACCAAATAAACAAGTCGCGAATGCTGAACTCTCAGTCGTAGTTGAACTCCTTGAAAGCTTCGGGAAAGTTGAGATTCTGAGTGAAGAACAAATGAAAGCTGTTCCTTCCATTAGTGGCTCGTCCCCGGCCTATGTATATATGCTGATTGAGGCAATGGCTGACGGTGGCGTGCGACAGGGGCTCACGCGTGATCAATCCTATCGTATGGCATCGCAAGCGGTTCTTGGAGCGGCGAAAATGGTACTCGAAACAGGCAAGCATCCTGGAGAGTTAAAAGATGAAGTCTGCTCCCCAGGAGGGTCCACAATCGAAGCGGTTGCTCGTTTGGAGGATGAAGGACTACGGGGGGTTCTTCTATCTGCTATGGAAGCCTGTACGGATAAAGTAAATAAAATGAGTGAATAAGAGCTGCCTTAAGGGCGGCTCTTTTTTTCGCGTTTGAGGGGGAGAATCATCTTACCCAGACTTTTTCCTTTAAGTGTAAATAGTAGGAGTAATCATCTTTATAAATTTCGAGTATCGAAATATAATAAAGATTACTTAGGAGGCTAAGTAATGGACCGCAATATAGAAAATTTATTAGGTTACCACATTAACGTCGTTTCCCATTTTATACAAAATCAATACAATCAAAAGCTCTCAGAATACGGCCTGACGTTAGCGCAAGCGAAGGTGCTTTACTTCTTGTCTGAGCACGGGGAGCAGGCTCAAAGTGAGATGCAGAAGCGCTTGTATATTAAAGGCTCTTCGATGAATGGGCTAGTAGACTCAATGTTAAAAAAAGAGTTAATCCTGAAGCAACAAAGCAAAGAGGATCGGCGAACCAAACTAATTTCTTTGACGGAAAAAGGAAGAGAGATAGATGGTCAGCTTTGGAATTTAATCAATGGAACAGAAAGCCAACTTGGAGAGGGATTTACACCTGAAGAGCAGCAAAAGATGATTTCCTGGCTTAAAAAGATGAAGCAAAACGTGGAATCTTCACAAGAAGAATAAATTAGAGGGGGAAATGGGATGAAACAACAAAGTCAACGGCTTGGCACAGAGCCAATTCCGAAGTTATTGTTTAATCTCTCAGTGCCAGCCATGATCGGAATGCTCGTTATGGCACTGTATAACGTAGTAGATACGTTATTTATCGCAAGAGGGGTAGGAATTGACGGGGTAGCAGGTGTCAGCATTAGTTTTCCAATTATGATGATTATCATGGCCATTGCAGCAGCTGTAGGGATCGGGGGAGCTTCTGTTGTCTCAAGACGCCTTGGTGAAGATCGTCAACAGGACGCAAATGAGGTCTTAGGTAATCTTGTTATTATGATTGCTGCGGTGAGCGTAGTGTCCATAATTGGCGCTTTTACGTTCATGGAGCCTTTACTTACTGTATTCGGTGCAACGCCGGATATTTTACCATATGCCAAAGAGTATCTGTTTCCTATTATGCTTGGGTCGATCTTTTTCGGTTTTGCTTTTGCATCCAATAACATCATCCGGTCAGAAGGCAATTCTCGTTTTGCCATGATTACGATGATTATTCCGGCGGTATTAAATACGATTCTGGACCCGATTTTTATTTTTGGTTTAGACATGGGGGTTCGTGGTGCGTCTATTGCTACAGTGATTTCCCAAGCCTCTGTAACGATTGTTGTACTGCGCTATTTCACATCAGGGAAAAGCTCCCTTGATGTAGGGCTGGAGTACTTTAAAGCTCGCTTTGACTTGATGAAAGAAGTACTAGTGATTGGGTTCCCTGCCTTCATACGTCAAGTAGGGGGGAGCGCAATGATGATTGCGATCAATGCCATGCTCATACGGTATGGAGGTTCATTTGAAGTTGGAGTCTTTGGGATTGTTCAAAAGGTCACCATGCTTGCTATTATGCCTATGATTGGCGTCTTGCAGGGGATGCAGCCTATTATCGGATACAATTACGGAGCGAAACAGTTTGGGCGGTTACGTGAGATTATTTGGCTCGGGTTAAAAGTTGCTACTGTAATCTCTGTCATTGTCTTTGTTGTGATGATGGCTTTCCCAGAAGCTCTTATGAAAATTTTCACTGGGGATCCTGCTGTTATTGAGTCGGGTGCTTTATCGATGCGAGTGATTTTTGCATTAGCTATTCTGATCGGAGCGCAAGTTGTGAGTGGAGGCCTTTATCAGGCCCTCGGTATGGCGAAGCCTGCATTCATTCTCTCTGTGGCCCGCCAAGTCATGTTCTTGATCCCGCTTGTCCTGGTGCTGCCTACCATGTTTAACCTGGGAGTAACCGGTGTGTGGTTAGCCTTTCCGTTATCAGACTTGCTGGCGTTTATCTTATCTGTGTTTTTCCTCTATAAAGACCGAGACCTATTCTTTAAAGCTAAAGATGATGAAAATAATGAAGTCTATGAACCAGTACAACCCTCAACAACCACTTAAAAAGACGCCCCAAAAAGGGCGCCTTTTTTTAGTGCGGCACTTTACCGTATTAAAGGGTGTCTGACACCCTTTCTTTCGCTAAAGCATTAATTTGGTTAGTACGGGTTGCTTTCGGAGTTTTTGGATTCTATTTTTCTGCGTACGGTGGCGGGATTGGTGTTGCTGTATTGTTTGGTATCATGACCGCCTGTTGTCTTGGCCATGTATTCTTCTACTTCTTTGTAACTCATCCCGGAATTTGCGTTCCGTGCTTTTACGTCATCTACGTTCGTTGGTTGATTACGATGCTTAGCCACTTCTGTTCACCTCCTTTAAGCATTAACATAAACAGATCAGCAAGTTTTATCCGATAGGCTGAAATGTGTTGCCATGTTTATAAGGGTTCATAAAATGGGGTATAAGGGCAGTAGATGATGTATTGGAGGGTTCGTATGAGAGATGCTCAAGTCACCATCATAGGTGCAGGACTATCAGGAATTATGGCGGCTCGAACGCTGCGATTAAACGGAGTTGAAGATGTTCAGCTTATAGACAAAGGGAAAAGTGTAGGAGGACGGTTAGCTACACGACGAATAGAAGGTGGGAAAGCGGATCATGGCGCTCAATTCTTCACAGTACGCTCTCAAGAGCTACAGCAATACGTAGAAGATTGGAGAGAGAAAGGCTGGATTAAGCATTGGTTTGGCGATCCGTATCCTAGATACACAAGTGTAGACGGAATGAATACGTTGGCAAAAAGGCTAGCGGAAGATTTGGACCCAGAGCTTAACACGCGTATAACAAGCATTAAAGAATCCATTGGTGGATTCCAACTAACTTCAGAAGAAGGAAATACCTGTACCACTGGGGCTCTTATCATTACTTGTCCCCTCCCACAGACCGTTACACTTCTGGAAGAGAGTCGTGTTTCCTTTGATCCTGAGAAATTTAATCAAATCAAGAACGTTTCTGTATCACCTGCTTTCGTGGGCTTGTTTGAGGTAACGGGAGAAACCACAATCCCGTCATCTGGCCATGTTGATAAAGGGCTCCCGGAAGGTGTGGAAAGAATGGTTGACCACTATAAAAAAGGGATATCTGATAAACGAATAATCAGTATATATATGGATAGCGAATGGAGTGAGACCCATTTCGAGCAGGATGAGGAGGAAGTTACTCGTCTCATCAAAGATTTGGGAAAAGAATTTATACCGTTCGAATCGATCCGTTCTGAACAACTCAAACGATGGAGGTATGCGCAATCTGCTCAAGTCATTAGCCAACCATTCTTAAACCTCCATGACGCTTTGCCTTTATTTATTGCAGGAGATACCTTTTTGTATGAAGAGGATGAGACCGCTCGTACTCGATTTGAGAGTGCGTTCCGCTCAGGAATCGCTGCTGGTGAACACGTAAGTGGGTTAGTGAAACAGTTATGAGACTTGGTTTCCAAGTCTTTTTTTTGTGGAAATAATGATCACAGATGGATGAGTGTGAGATAAGTAGGGTTTTGAAAGGGATTACAATTTTAAAGTTTTGATATGTAAAGAAAAGGAAATACAACAGTAAAATAGGGTGGTGATTTAATATGGAATAAAGAAGAAGTACTCAATTTTCTATTAAACTATTTCTTCTTAAAAGGTTGCTAAGTATAATGAAAAGATAGAATAAACCGAAACAAATTTACAGAATACTTAATTTGGAGTGAAAACCTATGTTGATGGAATTTTTAGAGTGGGTCAGTAAAGGCTTATGGGGCTATATTCTGATTGCTGTCTTGCTTGGGGTTGGACTCTATTTCACAGTCATCACGCGCTTTATCCAGTTTCGCTTATTTGCCGAAATGTTTCGTGTTTTGTTTGAGAAAGAGTCAATAAAAAATGATGGTCGTGGAACATCGGCCTTTCAATCTTTTACTATTAGTACGGCTTCCCGTGTTGGGACAGGGAACCTCGGCGGTGTCGCACTTGCCGTTTCTGTTGGGGGACCAGGAGCTGTATTTTGGATGTGGATCATCGCCTTATTAGGGTCTGCAACCAGTTTTGTAGAGAGCACACTTGCTCAAGTGTACAAAGTGAAAGATGAAGATGGGTATCGAGGCGGCCCGGCTTATTATATGGAAAAAGGCCTGAATAATCGAAAACTTGGTATAGCTTTCGCCATTATTATTACATTTACGTATGGTCTTGTCTTTAGTGCGGTGCAATCAAATACGATTCGCTTAGCTTTTGAAGAGTCTTTTTCTGTTAATAAAGTCTTAATGGGGGTTCTTCTTGTTATTGGGTCTGCTGCTGTGATCTTTGGTGGCATTCAACGTATTGCAAAAGTTACCCAGATTTTTATTCCAGTTATGGCCATTCTTTATTTGATGCTAGCTGGCTATGTTTTAATTACAAATATAGGTGCCATACCAGATATGTTCGTTCTGATTTTCCAGAATGCATTTGGTATTGAGGAAGTAGCAGGGGGTGCCTTTGGTGCAGCGATCCTAAACGGTATTAAACGTGGTTTATTCTCCAATGAAGCCGGTATGGGTAGTGCGCCAAACGCAGCAGCAGCTGCGGAAGTTTCTCACCCAGCTAAGCAAGGTCTGATTCAAACGCTTGGTGTATTTGTCGATACAATTTTAATCTGTTCTGCTACAGCGTTTATCATTATTTCCTCTGGGGACCCATCTACTTATATGAATCTAGAAAACGCGGTGGGTATACAAATTACTCAACAAGCGTTTGAGACTCACATTGGTTCTTGGGCTAATACGTTCGTAGCGATTGCGATCTTGTTCTTTGCCTTCAGTTCGATTATTGGGAACTACTATTACGGGGAAACGAACATGCAGTTTATTAAGAATAGTCCTAAACGAATCTTTTGGTACCGTCTTGCAGCGCTAGCAATGGTCTTCTTTGGAGCTATGGCTAAACTTGATCTTGTCTGGCTTTTAGCAGACATTACAATGGGGATTATGGCGCTGATTAACTTATACGCTATTGTCCGGCTTTCGGGAGTGGCCAAAGAAGTGTTGCTGGATTATCGAAGCGATCGAAAGAAAGAACACAAAACGAAATTCTCCAAACAGCAAATTAAAAACAAAGAAGGCATCAGCCTCTGGGAATAAGAACGACTACAAGTGCCAGACATCCTTTAACTGAGTAAAGGGTGTCTGGCACGCTTTTTTGCTCTACATCATTAAAGAGAGGCTGCTTTCATTCGGAAGCAGCCTCAATAGAGGGGGAATTGGTATGAAATTATCTATTTTACCAGTCGTTCTCTTTCATTTATGTGAAAAGGGGAATGGCAAGCTTCCCCTTTTATTTGAAGGAGAGGTTAGAACGAAATTTTTTCTTTTAAGTCTTTATTTTTAATGTTGATTTCAGCATTGTTCATAATGTCAGAAAGCTCATTAGGATTCGCTTGTCTATTTAGAAGCTCTGTCTTTAATTGATCTTTCATCTCATCAAATGTACCGATCGATGACGTGTCTTCTTTCTCTCGTTTGTCTGTTACTTTAATAATGTGATACCCATAATCGGATTTTACAGGCTCGCTCACCTTCCCGATTTCAAGATCATAGGCAGCTTGTTCAAACGGCAAGACCATATCTCCTGTTGAGAAGTAGCCAAGGTCTCCGCCTTTCTCAGCTGAACTAGTGTCAGTAGAGTATTCTTTAGCTAATTCGGCAAAATCTCCGCCATTATTGAGCTTGTCGATTACTTCATTTGCTGTCTTTTCATCTTCCACTAAAATATGTTTTGCTTCTACTTCTTGCTTCATATTCTCATAGTAATCTTTTACTTGTTCATCCGTTACTTCTACTCCCTGGGTCGTTGCTTTTTCTTTTTGGAGTTGCGTTTTTAGGAATTCTTTAAACTGAGCTTCGTCTTTGAATCCGTTCTGTTGCAAAGCGGATTCGAATTGTTCTCCATAAGAGTCTTTCACTTTATCCACTTCAGCTTGGACTTCTTTCTCAGATACAGAGAAGTCTTCTGAAAGAACAGTGTCATAGAGCATTTCTTTCAGAACAGCATCCCCGTATTGATCAACGAGCTTATTATAAAACTCATCTTTTGTAATGTTTCCATTAGCGGTTTCAGCAACTACGTCCCCATCAGCTGAGGCATTGCTGCAGGCCGAGAGCGTTAAAGCTCCCAGCGCTGCCACACAAAATCCAATTACTTTCTTTTTCATCATCGTAAAACTCCTTTTTATTCAGATAGGGTAATGGTAGCTGACTGTTTCTCACCGTCACGATAGAAGGACAGTTCCATAGAGTCGCCAACCTCTTTTTCCTCATACATATACTTGCGTAGGTCCACTAAGTTTGAGATCTCTTGATCATCTGCGCCAACAATCACGTCATATTGTTGAAGCTTAGCTTGATCGGCAGGAGAACCTTGCTCAACATCAGCTACAAGGACACCACCATTAATATCCCCAGGAAGTTTCAGTGTATTTTCAATGTGATAAGCAGATACAGTTGAAAGATCCATAGTGGATACGCCGATAAATGGACGGGATACTTCGCCGTTTTTCTCTAAATCTTCAATGATAGGTTTTGCCGTTTCAGATGGAATAGAGAAGCCTAAGCCTTCAACCTTTTCCTCGGCAATCTTCATAGAGTTAATGCCAATTACCTGACCTGCACTGTTAATTAAAGCACCGCCACTGTTACCAGGGTTGATGGCTGCATCTGTTTGAATGACTTCAGTCTGATAATCAGCGCGTCCATCTTTGTTTAAATCAACTGGCATTGTGCGTTCAAGTCCACTAATAATACCTTTTGTAACAGATCCTGCAAATTCAAGACCAAGTGGGTTCCCGATCGCAATAGCCGTTTCTCCGACTTGTAGATTGCTAGAAGATCCAAATTCCGCCACTTGCTTAACATGTTCCGCATCAATCTTTAATACAGCTAAGTCTGTTAACGAGTCACTACCTAAAAGTTCCGCTTCTACTTTCTCACCGTCACTGAGCGTAACATCAATGGATTGGGCATTCTCAATAACGTGGTGATTCGTCACAATATAAGCTTCACCGTTTTCTTTCTTGTAAATGACACCTGAACCTGTACCAGCTTTATTATTCTCAGCAAACAACTGGGATTGTTCATATTTCGTTACGCCCACAACTGCATCAGATACCCGATTTACAGCTTGCACTACATCAGAAGAGTTCCCTTCCGATTTCGATTGCTCAATGGTAATGCCTTCTCCGTTACTCTTTGGTGAATCCTGTGCAGAAACATTCGACTCAAGAGGCAAGACGTTCAATTTAAATAACGCAAAAGCTCCTCCTACAAGTAATACCGTTACAATAAAAGCAGTCGAAGCAAACCGTACTAACCAACCATAATAACTACGCTGATCATCCCGACGCCTCTCAACCTGTTCATTATCAAACTGCTCATTCATGCAAGTAACCACCTTTCTATATAGTAAATTGATTTCTTTAAATATCTTGTACTTCATATTCTAACCATTACCTTTGGCAAATCTTCGGAACAAATGTGTAAAAAGTGTGGAAGACACAAGAAAAGCGAAGGCGGGGGTGGTCAGGGCCGTACGGATAAGCAAGCTACTGCAAGTCTGCTTGCAGACTGGAAGTAGCTTGCTTATCTCGCTAGGCCCTCCCCGCCGTAGCTAGACACCGAAGAAAAGCGAAGGCGGGGGTTCAGGTAAAAAGGAAGTTCGACTAAGTTCGCCACGTCAATAGCCAACGTCGAACGACCCTACATCCTGTAGGGCTGACTAAGACCGCCACGTCAATAGCCCACACCGAACGCCCCCACGTCGTGCAGGGCCCCAATAGCTGATAACATAAAAGGAACAAGTCTAGGTTAGGACGACCATGCTATAATATGGCACAATAAAAGAAAATGAAGAGTAAAGGAGGATGAAGCATGAAGAATGCAACGATTGGGATTGTGGAAGATGATCCTCATATTCGAGAGATTGTGGAAGCTTATCTACACAAGGAAGGTTACGAGACCAGTAGTGTGGATACCGCCGAAAAAGCTTGGGATTTATGGCAGGATGCTCCTCCTGATCTATGGGTGCTCGATATTATGCTTCCGGGGATGAATGGATATGATTTTTGCAGTAAAATTCGTCAGGAATCAGACGTGCCGATAATAATCATTTCAGCTAGAGATGAAGAAGTCGATAAAGTACTTGGGTTAGAGCTTGGGAGCGATGATTATTTGACGAAGCCTTTTAGTCCTCGGGAACTTGTGGCGCGTGTAAATCGAATGGTAAAGCGCTGGGAGAAGTATCAGGATAAAGAAGCTCCTGCAGAAGGAAGCGGACAAACCTTGAAGAATGGAGATCTCACGCTTTCTGTTGAAGAGCGAAGAGTTTTTTGGCAGGGAGAAGAGGTGGAAGTGACCGCTAAGGAGTTCAGCTTACTTCAAATACTGGTCTCGCAAACGAATCGGGCTTTTTCTCGGGAAGAACTTCTTCACAAAGTGTGGGGCGATGATTACTTTGGAAGTGACCGAGCTGTTGATGATCTAGTGAAGCGGCTACGTAAGAAGTTCGATGATGTACCGATTGAAACGGTTTGGGGATATGGCTACCGTTTAAGGGAACAAGGGGCGTAATCTATGAAGCTCCTTTATCAGTTAAATGCGGCATTTACTGCTTTGTTAGTCATTATCATGTCGGTTACGGCTTTCTTTATCTACTCCTTATTACTCGATATCTTGATTCAAGATCAGCAAGATGAGCTTCAAACGAATGGGAACTTAATATTAAATTTTTTATATGAAGATCCTTCTGGAAGAGGGAAGTTGAATCGTTTAATTGAGAGCAATGATTATAAAATATTGATTATGGATCCTGATGAAAACTCCCCACTTGCGACAAATCTTCCGGAATCAACAGCCCGGAGCTGGGCATCTGAATTTGAAACAAAAGATGAACAAAAAGGACTCCGGAAGATGAATGGAGACAACTATGTTGTGTCAAAACTTGGCTATCGCTTTCAAGGTCAAGAGTACTTATTGATCCTGGCTACACCTCTAGAAGAGCTTCAAGCCATTCAATCGGTGTTTGCTGTCCGGATGATGATTGTCTTCGTCATTGGGATTGGGATTACGATATTGTTTAGTTACTTATTAACGAAGCGTCTGGTTACGCCGTTAAGTCGTTTGAAGCGGGAAGTGAAGAAAATTGAGAATCGTCAATTCAGTGATATTAAGCGAATCAATGCGAGTGGAGAGATCGGAGAGGTTGAACAGAGTGTAATGGATATGGCTAAAGAATTGGATCAGTATATCCGCTCTCAGAAACACTTTTTCCAAAATGCTTCTCATGAATTAAAAACGCCTCTGATGACGATTCAAGGATATGCAGAAGGTGTAAAAGATGGAGTTTTTGAAGGAGACGCAGCCGACCGTAGTCTGGATCTTATCGTGAAAGAGAGCGATCGATTAAAGAAAATCGTGAATGAAATTATTCTGTTAGCCAAACTAGACAGTGAAGACGGCATTTACAACCCTGATTATATGGATGCTGGTCAACTATTAGAAGAAACGAAGGAACGGATGTATTTCCTTGCCACGGAAAACGGCGTTTCCTTAAAGGTGACGGTAGAAGATAATCAACAGTTGTACGTGGACGAAGAAAAGATGCTTCAAGCTCTGATTAATATTGTCGGAAACGGAATCAGGCATGCGAAATCTGTTGTAAGTTTGCGTGCATATGCAGAAACGAGTCAGTTCGTTTTAGAAATCGAGGATGATGGGGAAGGGGTACCAGAAGATCTACTTCCACAACTATTCCACCGTTTCGTAAAAGGGAAAGAAGGCGAAACGGGTCTTGGATTGGCCATTTCAAGAGCCATTGTTGAACGAAGTCAGGGTACCATTCATGTCAGTAACAGGGAACAAGGCGGAGCGGTCTTCCGTCTCCAATTCCCATTAGGTTCTCATAAACAAGCGGATTTGTAGGAAATGCGAATAGCCTGTGATAGGTTTAGGGCAGGTTAGAACAGAAAGCGAGTGATGAGAATGGACAAGATTTCAATTACAGCGATCTTCACACCTGTAAAGGGAGCTGAAGAACAGTTGGTACAAGAGCTAAGAAAGGCTCAGCAGTCTTCAAGACAAGAAGAGGGTTGTTTGCAGTATGACCTGCACAAATCCATTGAAGATGAGACAATCGTGTTACACGAGCAGTACGAAAACATGGATGCATTGAATCACCATATTGAATCCGATCATTACAAAACCTATCGGGAAAACACAGCGGATTTAGTAGCAACGCGTGACGTTTATAAAGTAAAAGAACTATAAAGTATGAAAAAAGCGCAGTCTGTACAAAAACAGACTGCGCTCCTTTTTTACTTGCATTTATTTTTCGTTTAACGCTTCAACCATTTTCACTGCCGCGCTCTCGCTAGACATCGGGTTTTGACCAGTAATTAGGTTGCCATCACGTACGGCGTGGACAGACCAGTCTTCTCCTTTAGAGAAATTAGCGCCTTTGTTTCGTAATTCTGTTTCAAGCATGAAAGGCATATGCTGATCTAGATTCATGCCGATTTCTTCAGAATCGGTGAAACCAGTAACTTTTTTACCCTTAACAATCGGTTGGCCATTTTCATACGTTGCGTTTACAAGACCACTTGGACCGTGACAAACAGACCCAATTACATTTCCTTTTTCAGCATGTTGCTGAAGGACATATTGTAGAGTCTCACTTTCCGGGAAGTCAAACATCGTTCCATGACCACCTGGAAGGAAGATTCCAATAAAGCCATTCGCATCTTCTTTTGATAATTGTGCGGTATCTTTAAGCTGCTCTTGTGCTTCTGCCCACTCTTTTACTTCTTCTTCTGGAATACTGTTCGGGTCAAGAGGAACCTCTCCGCCCTGGATGCTTGTAACTTTTACATCATATCCAGCTTCTTTGAATGCGTTATAGGGAACCGCATATTCTTCAAGCCATAGGCCTGTTTTATGATCATCTGTGATTTTTGTATGGTTGGTTACGACCATTAATACTTTTTTGTTACTCATTGTATGAACCTCCTTGAAGTCAATGCAACTTAGTTTAAACGTCTCTCATGAATTTATGCGAGTATCGGTCTATGACCGTGGATATAGTTATACCACGTGGGGTGTGGAGATCAAAAGAAAAGTGCTCAGGAGGTGGATCGTGACCTCTCCTTGTGTTTTTTATTCACAAAATCCTTTATAATGAGACATACTACAAAGATATGGGAGTTGCGAAAAAATGAACGGACAGAATCGAAAAGATATTCAGCCAGGTAAAGAAGTAGATATTGTACTTAAACAAGACCAAAGAACGGGTAAATTGACACACGGCATTGTGAAGGATCTATTAACGAAATCCAGTTCTCATCCTCATGGCATTAAGGTAAGGCTTGAAGATGGACAAGTAGGCCGCGTCAAAAAGATCTACTAAACCGGAAACGTCTAGATAAAGGAAGGGCTACATATGAGTATTTTATCAGTAGAAAATTTATATAAAACGTACGGCGAGAAAGAACTCTTTAACGAGATTTCCTTTACCATAGCAGAACGAGAGCGTATTGGATTAATCGGGGTGAACGGTACGGGGAAATCAACACTTCTGAAAGTATTAGCAGGCGTTGATTCCGCGGAAAAAGGGACGATGGATCATGCGAATGACTTCCACATCGAGTATTTGCCCCAGGAACCTCAGTTAGAAGCAGACTTATCTGTGCTTGAACAGATCTATTACGGCGATTCGACGATCATGAAAACGATGCGCCAGTATGAACAAGCATTGCGCGTACTCGAAGAAGATCCTACGAATGAAAAGAAACAAGAACGCCTCTATCAAGCTCAGCAGAAAATGGATGAACATGACGCATGGGAAGCGAACACTGTTGCGAAAACGATCTTAACCAAATTGGGCATTCGGAATTTCGATCATCCTGTTCGATCTTTATCTGGTGGTCAGAAGAAGCGTGTCGCCATCGCAAAAGCATTGATTCAGCCAGCTGATCTGCTTATTTTAGATGAGCCGACTAACCACCTTGATAATGAAACAATTGAATGGATGGAAAGCTTCCTGAGCCAATATAAAGGCTCCCTTTTAGTTGTAACGCACGACCGTTACTTCTTAAATCGTGTCACAAATCGTATTTACGAATTGGATAAAGGAAACCTCTACATTTATGACGGGAACTATGAAGTGTTCTTAGAGAAAAAAGCAGAACGTGAAGAGCTTGAAAGAGCGAATGAGCAAAAGCGCCAGAACACGCTCCGTCGAGAACTCGAGTGGTTACGACGAGGTCCGAAAGCACGAGGCACGAAGCAAAAAGCCCGAAAAGACCGCGCTGAAGCACTTCGCGATCAAAAAGTGGACAAATCAGATGGAGAAGTGGATATCGCAATTGGATCAACCCGATTAGGCAATGACGTATTTGAACTTGAAGGCGTCACAAAGTCTTATGAAGGTCAAACGGTTGTTGATGATTTCAATTATCTTGTTGTGCCAGGTGAGCGCCTTGGTATTATTGGGCCGAACGGAAGCGGGAAGACGACACTCCTTAATATGATTGCAGGAAAGATTGAGCCAGATGAGGGCGAGATTTCTACTGGTCAAACCGTTAAAGTCGGCTACTACACACAGGACCATCAAGAAATGGATGAAACACTCCGTGTCGTCGAATACATTAAAGAAGAGGCGGAAGTCGTCCACACGATTGAAGGAGATACGATTACCGCAGAGCAGATGCTTGAACGATTTATGTTCCCTCGTTATATGCAATGGACGTATATTTCGAAGCTTTCAGGTGGCGAACGTCGCCGTCTTTATTTACTGCGAGTTTTAATGCAAGAACCAAATGTATTACTGCTCGATGAGCCAACAAATGATCTGGATACGCAAACGTTGACGATCCTTGAGGAATACTTGGATGCCTTCCCTGGCGTCGTCATCACGGTTTCTCACGATCGTTATTTCCTAGATCGAGTAGTCGATCATTTGATCGCATTTGAAGACAGCCGTATTCGAAGATTCCAAGGGAATTACACGGAATACCTTGAAGTTCGTAAAGAAGAAGAAGGCGAAGCATTAGCGGCGGAACGCCAGAAGGCAAAAGAAGAAAAGAAAGCTTCTCCTCATAAGCGCCAAAAACGCCGGAAGCTTTCCTATCATGAACAACAAGAATGGAATACCATTGAGGACCGGATTGAACAGTTAGAGCTTCGTTATGAAGAAGTTCAATCTGAAATTACTGCAACAGGCAGTGATGCCGTTCGTGCGCAAGAATTAATGGATGAAATGCAGCAATTAGAAGAACAACTCGAACAAGCGATGGAACGTTGGGAAGAGTTGTCGACCATTATAGAAGAATCGAAACAATAAAAAACACGCGTTGATTTCCGTTTGGGGAATCAATGCGTGTTTTTTACTTGATGTAGTCTGTAAGGGTAAAGAAGATTTGATAAAGTCTAATCCTCCAATATCACTGTTCATCTATTCCCTTTTACCCTCCAAAAAGGTCTAAAAGGGAATAGAAAAGCCCCATCTGTGCCTTTTCAACGGCGCTAAACTCTAGAAAGGTCATAGATAATGGGAATCTATGACCTTTTAGTAGTGGAGAGGCGTGGAAAGGTAACAGATAGGGATGATCTGTGACTTTTTAAGGTAAATAATCTTGGAAAAGGTAACAGAGCCCGCAGGACGCGGCGGTTTTAATCGAACTTCCACTTTTCCCTAAGCAGTCGCCTCCGCTTTTCTTGGCTAGATCCAGCTCCGGGGGCTAGGGGCTAGCGAGATAAGCAATCTACTTCCAGTCTGCTACACAGACTTCCAGTAGCTTGCTTATCCGTACGCCCCTGGCAAGCCCCCTCCGCTTTTCTTATAACACCCATCGGTCCTTCATAAATAAAACCCTCGCAATGGCGAATAGGATTAGCACATAAACCGCCGTGCTTCCTAGGGTTAGGGCGATGTTTGTGATGTCAGTGATGCCGTATAGGAGTTGTTTTAGTATGGCATACAGGTTCATAAACGGTAAGATAAAATCCACAACCGTAAATTCTTTTACCCCCATGCTCGTGATAAAGAACATGGGTACGATGGATAACATCGATACGGGGGCGATGTAGCTTTGGGATTCTTTGATGCTTTTGGCAATGATGCTGATGACCATGAGAAGGGCAGCGATAAATAGAGCGAACAGAACGGTCATGGCCAAAGTAGTCACGATGACTAAAGCCATGCCTTCATTAATGGAGAACGCGGCCTTCATTTTCTCAGTAAAGAAGATCGTTTCAATCACAATCAGAATCACAGCGAGAATGCCGGTCAAGGCTCCAATGGTGGAGATGGTGAGCCACTTAGAAATGAGGATTTTACTTCTGTCCACTGGAGTCATCAATAAAGATTCCATTGTCTTTCTCTCTTTTTCCCCAGCAAATAGATCCATAGCTGCTGAGCTTGCTCCAGATACAATGGCAATGGAGAAGGCCATAGGCAGGAGCATGGAGATTAATGCAAGGGAGCTTCCGTTCGCGTCATTGTAGCTCGGCTCTACACGTTTTACCTGAAAAGCTTCTAAAATGGTTTCATCTACATTGTTTGCAGCTAATCGTTCGTTCACAATCTCCTGTTCTGCTATGGAAAATGTTGATTCAATCATATTCATTACATAGGAAGCATCCTGGCTCATTGAGTCCCCGTATAATGTGACCTCGGCCATTTCCTTTTCTCCAAGGGATTCGAAAAAGTCTGGTTCCGTCAGGAGAGCGACACTTGCTTCCCCTTCGTCCACGATGCCTTTTGGATCATCGAATACGTCTAGTTCAATCGTGGGCATATCGCTAAAGAATGCTTTTCCCTCTTCGCTTAGTTCAGAAGGGATGGCTACGGTATACGTTTCACTCTTATCATCGTTCATTAAGCTTTCGTAAAAGAATACAAGCCCGCTCAGTAGAATAAGAGGAAGAAAGACGATCATAAGTAGCGTGCGTCGATCCCTGAATACATCTTTCATTTCCTTCACATACATATTCCAAATCATGCTGTTTCACCTCGTGCTAATTTAGACATAAAGATAAAATTAAGGTCTTGTGTATCTTCTTCATGGTATAGAGCGTTAAGATTCCCTTTGTAGACCAGTTGCCCTTTATGAATCATAGCGACAGAATCGCAAAGCGCTTGAACTTCTTCCATAATGTGACTCGAAAAAAGAATGGTTTTGCCCTGGTGTTTGAGCTGGAGGATCATTTGTCTGAATACATTGGAAGACGTGATATCAAGACCAGTAGTCGGCTCATCAAGGAGGATGATGTCCGGGTCATGGATAAGGGTCCTTGATATAGCGACCTTTTGGCGCATCCCTTTTGAGAATTCGCCTACGCGACGATCTAAATATTCGCGCATTCCAAATTTCACAGCCAGTTCCTCAATGGCAACTTTTGCTTCATGCTTGGATAGTCCGTATAAATTAGCGAAGTAGGTGAGATTTTCGCGGGCCGTCAGTCTGTTATATAGTCCTGTTTCACCACCAAATAGTACGCCGATTCTTCGCTTCACCTCATTTGGATTCGTCGCCGCGTTGAACCCATCAACGGTAATTGTGCCCTCTGTAGGTGTGAGTAGCGTAGCGATGCAACGCAGTAACGTTGTTTTACCTGCTCCGTTCTCCCCTAGTAATCCCACGACTTTACCGGCAGGAACAGTAAAAGACACGTGGTTTAAGGCGGTAACACTCACTTTTTTTGTTTTAAATTTCTTCGTTACATCATGTATTTCAATCATCAATGATCCTCCTTGTTTCGGTTTGTTAGATTTATCATAAGCGATGAAAAAGAGTATTTCTGTCATCATGTCGTGAAAATGCCTTTTTCGGTCGTGAAACGTTCTATGGGGTATGGGAAGATGTTACAATTAAGTTGTTATTTTCTTAAAGGAGACCATCGACATGATAAGAATCGGCATAGTAGATGATCGGGCTATCGATTTAGAGAAAATGCACAGTATTACGAAGCAGGTGGAAGGGACAGAAATTGTGTTTGCCGTTACATCAGCAGAGGAAGCCTACCGCCAAGTGAAGAAAGAAACGATTGACCTGCTTATAGCTGATATAGAAATGCCCGAATTGTCAGGGTATGAATTAGCAGACCTAATCCACACGCATGCTTTAGATATTGATGTGATCTTCGTAACGGCGAATAGCGTCTATGCTGTCCATGCGTTCGAGTTAAACGTACATGACTATATTATGAAGCCGTATAGGAAAGAACGTTTAGTGCAGTCTTTAGAGCGTTATATCCAAAAGACGCGATCGACTGAAATGAAGGGTCGCCTCTTCATCAAACAAAAGTCTGAGATTCATATTTTACCAAAAAAAGAGATTATATTTATTGAACGGACAGGGCGTTCTTCGACGATCTATACGAAGACTCAAACCGTTCAAACCTATCAAACACTTGGGGACTTAGAAGGTGAACTCAGAGAACGTGATTTCATTCGTTCCCACCGGTCGTTTATCATCAACATCCATTACGTGACCAACTTCTCGTTGTATGCCAAGAATTCGTACACCGTAGCATTTGATGGAACAAATGAGAAAGCCATGATCACGAAAGATCAGTTAGATTATATACAAAATTATTATTTTTAGGTTGTGAGTTAAGTGAAAAGGTCTAAGAACAGCCTCATTGCTTTTAGTTTAGGGATGGTTCATATAGCCGTAGCCCTTCAACACATTTATGCGGTCTGGATTTCCCCGTTTATAATCATGGCCCTGATCCTATTTGTCTCCTATCAAAAGCCCCGCTGGTTTCAACGATATCTTCATATAAAAGAGCCTGAAGGGTTATGGGCGTTAAACGTGGTGTCATTCCTATTGCTCCTCGTGTATCTCTTCCCGTTATCGTGGTTAGAGCCGATCATCGTTTTAGGGTGTGTTTCCCTCTTAGAGTATGGTCGTTATAAATGGAAGAGCAACCATCTAACTTGGGAAGATAGGCTCGGAACAAGGGAAACAACCATTAAGCAAACCGATCAGGTGCTTCTGGATTTAAGGCGGGAACGCCATGACTATGTAAAGCATTTGAGCAGTTTGCAGTACATGTTAGAACAAGGGCACCATCAAGAAGCGATTCAGTATATGGAGGACCTTGTCGGGGAGTTTGAACAGCTCAGTACATCCGTATCTGGCGAAAAGAGTGCTGTAGCTGGCGTATTGCATTCCTATCATCGTGAGGCGAAAGATAGGAAGATTCAGCTCAGGTATGAATTTGAAGTGCCTGCTTCAAAGCTACCTCTTCCTCAAGAAGAGATCGTTGTACTACTAGGGAATGCTTTATCAAATGCTTTAGAAGCAGCGCAGCAGTTTCAGGAATCAGTTGGGGAGGAAGGGCAGGTAATCGCTAAATTACAAAAGAAAAGTGCGTTCTATATCCTCACCATTCGAAATGACACACTCCCCGTTCCAAATTGGGTACTCGATCGGCTTTATCATATTCCGGCAACAACCACGAAAGCCGAGACAGGAGAACGAGGATACGGTGCTACATCGATTCAATCCATTGTTCAGAAAAGGCATGGACACCTTGATTTTACTTATAAACAAAACCACTTTACGCTCAAAATAAAGTTGCCTTCCATACAGATAGAATAAGGATAGATCATTAATTGACAGCGTTTTCATAAATCGATTAGGCTTAACATATACGAGAAAGGGAGAGGGTTACATGGATACTTCGAAGGAATATGCTGAAGAGTTAGATCGGCAGGATCCGTTATCGCATTTTCGTAACGAATTTTACATACAGGAAGGTACGCTTTATATGGATGGAAATTCGCTTGGTCTATTATCAAAGCGTGCTGAGAAATCTGTCTTTCGAATACTGGATTCCTGGAAGCAGTTAGGGATTGATGGCTGGAGCAAGGGAGAACATCCGTGGTATTACCTTTCTGAACAACTAGGAGAACAAGTAGCCGGGTTAATAGGTGGGGAAGATGATGAAGTGATCGTGACCGGCTCAACCACTGTGAACTTGCACCAACTTGCGTCTACGTTTTACCAACCAAAGGGTAATCGTACCAAGATCTTAGCGGATGAGCTGAATTTTCCTTCAGATATTTACGCTCTTAAAAGTCAGCTTGAGTTGAAGGGCTACAATCCCGAGGATCACTTCATTCAAGTCACAAGCCGGGATGGCCGTGAGATTAAAGAAGAGGATATCATAGAAGCGATGACCGAGGATGTTGCTCTGATCGTACTCCCAACCGTCCTTTACCGAAGTGGCCAACTTCTTGATATTAAGCGCCTGACAGACGAGGCTCATAAAAGGGGCATTCTTATTGGTTTTGATGGATGTCATTCTGTTGGGGTTGTTCCTCATCATTTCCATGAATGGGACGTAGATTTTGCCTATTGGTGCCACTACAAATATGTAAACAGTGGTCCAGGAGGTGTGGGGGGGCTATTCGTACACGAACGCCATTTAGGGCAGAAGCCGGGGCTAAGCGGTTGGTTTGGGTCTGACAAAGAGAAACAGTTTGATATGAATCATAGCTTCGAACCTGCACAGACAGCAGGGGCTTTCCAAATCGGCACGCCTCATTTGTTAAGTGTAGCGCCCCTTATTGGATCCCTTGAACTTTTCCATGAAGCAGGAATTGAACAGATTCGTGAAAAGTCACTGACCAGCACGAAGTACATGATGGATTTACTCCAATCCAAACTAGAGGGATATGAGTTTACAATCGGTAACCCTATGGAAGATGAACGACGTGGCGGCCATGTTTGCCTGGAACATAAAGAAGCCGCCCGTATATGTAAAGCGTTAAAAGATAAAGGTGTCATCCCAGACTTCCGCTCTCCAAATGTTATTCGTTTGGCTCCGATCGCCTTTTACACGTCTTATGTAGAAGTGTGGGAAACGATTCAAATTCTTGAGGATATAATGGAACAAAAGCTTTATGAAAAGTATGAGAATAAAAGAGGTGTCATTGCCTAATCGGCTAGTTGAAATCAGCATGTTTAAGGGAGAAAGGGGATAAAGCATGAGTGGTTCAAAGGGGAAAGTCGTAACGGATTATGAGAAATACATTCGCACAGAAGAGTTGTTATCGCTCCAAAAATCAGAAGAGGATTTAGCGTGTCAGGATGAATTGACCTTTCAAATGATTCACCAGATAGCGGAACTTCATTTCAAATTGATGATTCAATATATCCACCTGGCCGATGCTCACATGAAACAAAACGAAGTTGAAGAAGCAACAGATCAGCTAAGACGAGTCAATATGCACTTAGATCACCTTCCTAATGTGTTCGACATGGTGAAAGTGATTAGCCCGAAAGATTATCATACCATCCGACTCGCATTAGGGCAGGGAAGCGGCCAGGACTCGCCTGGCTTTAATGAAGTGTTACGATTAGGTCCCACGCTATGGGCACCTTGCGAGCAGTTACTGAAGACAAGAGGCCTTACGCCGCTTGATGTTCACAAGGACCCTGAGCAACATCGCGCTTTATTTGAACTTTTACAAGCGCTCATCCGTTTTGATGAGAACTTTCAATCTTTCAGACATTCGCATATCCAACTCGTAAAACGTATGATTGGATTAAATACTCAAAGCTTGAAAGGCATTCCGGCTCAAGCTCTTGAGCGCGGTGTGAAGTATGAGTTTTACCCAAAACTATGGCAAACCATATCCGACCTCACCGACTGGACGGGATCAAGCTATGATACAAAACCACTTGATTAAATGTACTTAAATTAAAGGGGAACGCTTAGAAGATCACTCTAAGCGTTTTTTTGTTGGTTTTGTCTCCTCGCTTCACCTCTGTTTCTAAATGGAACCGCTTTATCATGAAAAAGAAGTGTGAGAGAGGACCGGTAAGGGAACGTTCCCATATAAGTTATCTTCTTTCCCTTTTCAAACAGGTAAACATAGAACGAAATATTGTTGGTATACTATGAATGGAGATATAGAGGAGGCAGTCGATATGGATAAAAAACCTTGTATTGAATCACTAGTTGTTAAGAACTCTCACGTTTTACCTACAGATACGAACAACCACGGAACACTGTTTGGTGGTCAGTTAATGGCTTACATCGATGACGTCGCAGCCATCGCTGCTACCCGTCACGCCCGTTGTAACGTCGTTACCGCTTCTACAGACTCTGTTGACTTCTTATACCCTGTAAACGCAGGGGATGCGATCTGTCTAGAAGCTTTTGTCACTTGGACAAAGAATACATCAATGGAAGTGTTCGTAAAAGCTGTTAAGGAAGAACTTCTTTCTGGAGAACGAAAAGTATGTGCGACATCCTTCTTAACGATGGTTGCCGTTGATGAAAATAATAACCCATCTAAAGTTCCTCCGGTTTATCCTGAAACAGAACAGGAAAAATGGTTACACGACGGAGCCGCAGACCGTGCCACTCAACGTAAAGCACGCCGTAGTGTATCTAAAGAATTTGCTAACAAATTCGGAACAGACTTTCCATGGATTAGAAAGTAAATACGTCCGATTCAAACGCTTAGAGTCAAGCACTCTAAGCGTTTTTTCATGAATATATGATCTGTTATGAAAAGGGGGATGGGTTTTTTAAAAGATAAAGAATTGTTAGAATAATGAAGAATATAAGTGTAGGGAATGTTTCCGTTAGCTTAATGGGGTGTAAGGTGGGACTGGAAACTACTCGCTTTCCTGTGGGGAGCTGGTGAGCCTCCTCAGCCGGCAGGCCGGCCTCCGGGGTCTCACCTAGGCTCTTCTGCCCACGGGAGTCTCGCAGTTTCCAGTCCCACCTTAGCAATATTATGGTGAACGAAAACGTGACATTTGGGGGAAATAGATTCTCCCCATATAAGACGCGGGTCCGTTCATCCACTTATTCTTAGGGCTTGCTCGGGGACTGCGAGACTCCCGCGGGGTAAGGAGCTAGGGGAGACCCCGCAGAGAGCGTGTGAAGTGCCCCCCTATCTTAGGACAAAAATAGGGGGATCATTTATGGGAAGATTTACTCCCACCGAAAAGC
>NZ_JAJOLR010000008.1:0-95889 GCF_021129245.1 Pontibacillus sp. HN14
AGCTCAGCTGGGAGAGCACCTGCCTTACAAGCAGGGGGTCGGTGGTTCGAGCCCGCCATCCTCCACCATTTATTTTTTCTGCCGACCTAGCTCAATCTGGCAGAGCAACTGACTTGTAATCAGTAGGTTGGGGGTTCGAGTCCCTCGGTCGGCACCAGCAAGTTATGTTCTAAAAAATAAATAACCCTTGCATATTAAATTGCATATGTGGTATACTATTCTTTGTGTTTGGAGGGGTAGCGAAGTTGGCCAAACGCGGCGGACTGTAAATCCGCTCCCTCTGGGTTCGCAGGTTCGAGTCCTGCCCCCTCCACCATTTTTGGCCCATAGCCAAGCGGTAAGGCAACGGTTTTTGGTACCGTCATGCGCTGGTTCGAATCCAGCTGGGCCAGCCATTATACGAAGAGCCATTAGCTCAGTTGGTAGAGCATCTGACTTTTAATCAGAGGGTCGGAGGTTCGAATCCTCCATGGCTCACCATTTTCACATTAACTTTGTTGATGTGTTTTTCGTTTGCGGAAGTAGTTCAGCGGTAGAACACCACCTTGCCAAGGTGGGGGTCGCGGGTTCGAATCCCGTCTTCCGCTCCATATAAACGGGGCCTTAGCTCAGCTGGGAGAGCGCCTGCTTTGCACGCAGGAGGTCAGCGGTTCGATCCCGCTAGGCTCCATCACAACCCTTAAGTCTTGATGACTTAAGGGTTTTTTATTTGTCTTAGTTTAGGTTAACAAAGCATGCTGGCTAATTATAAGAAAATTCGATAAAAACGGCTTTATTTTCGTATATATATACAGATTTATGTCCAGTTGAGTCATTGTCTGAACTGTGTCTACAATAGATGTAGAGTCAAAGGAGGATGATGGGACAATGAATCGTAAATTATCAATTATAGGGGCACCAATGGATTTAGGACAAAATCGCAGAGGGGTAGATATGGGACCTAGTGCTCTACGCTACGCGGGAGTAATTGAACGATTAGAGCGTTTAGAATATGATATCGAAGATCTGGGAGATGTGCATATCCCTCGGCCCAACCGAAAAGAAGTTCAAGAAGATCATCTAAGGAATTTAAAAGAGGTTGCTGAAGGAAATACCAACCTTGCTGAAGCGGTAGATCAGGTAGTAACCGAAGGTCGATTCCCGTTAATTATTGGAGGAGATCATAGTATTGCGATTGGGTCTTTGGCTGGTATTGCAAAACATTATGACAATCTTGGTGTAATTTGGTATGATGCTCATGGGGATTTAAATACAGGGGATACATCCCCTTCAGGAAATATTCATGGTATGCCATTAGCTGTAAGCTTAGGGATTGGTCATGAACGTTTAACGGGTATCCATGGATACACGCCAAAAATTAAACCTGAGAATATCGTTATTATAGGAGCACGCTCTCTTGACGAGGGTGAAAAGCAATTAATTAAAGAAAAGGGAATAAGGGTATATACCATGCATGAGATTGATCGTATGGGAATGCCGGGAGTGATTCAGGAATCAGTGGAGTACTTGAAGGATCGTACTGATGGAGTTCATCTAAGTTTAGATCTGGACGGATTGGATCCTAATGAAGCACCGGGAGTAGGGACACCTGTAATGGGTGGAATGAGCTATAGAGAAAGCCACTTAGCAATGGAAATGTTTGCAGAAGCTAACTTTATTACTTCAGCGGAATTCGTTGAGGTGAATCCGATATTGGATGAGAAGAATAAAACGGCGACTGTTGCAGTCGGTTTGATGGGTTCGTTATTCGGAGAGAATTTAAAATAGAACGATAGAAAAGTGAGCGAAACAGCAGCTTATTCTCATAAGTTGCTGTTTCCGTTATTTATTTTTTCTTGCTTCATATTCATTAAGTAAACCATCTAACCGGGAGCTTGCTTCAATGACCTCTTGAGATGATAAAGGTAAGCTTGAGCTTAGCTGAATCATTTCATTTCTACACATTTCAATCTCATTTAACAATTCTTTCAACATTCTATTTCCTCCTTACTATAACCTAAGTACTATACTATAGTTGTATATATCCTATTTATATAAAGTTAAACCTCTCATTTTAAAAAAATGCAAATGTATAACTTTTGTACATATAATTTCTTTTTTATTTTTTTAATTGATTTTGAAACCTGGTCGTAGGTTTATTCGTATGTAGAATGACCGCAGATCTAGCGGAGGTATAGTACATGGAGATATTTATTAAACAAAAGATTAAAAAAGTAAAAAAAGGTGATCACTCAGCCTTTGAAGATGTAGTGACGTTTTACCAAAATAAAGTTTACCAAATATGTTACCGGATGCTTGGGAATGCTCATGAAGCAGAAGATATTGCTCAAGAAGCTTTTATACGAGCCTATACGAACATCCACTCTTTTGATGAGAACCGAAAGTTTTCTACTTGGTTATATCGGATTGCGACCAATTTATCCATTGATCGAATACGAAAGAAGAAACCAGACTACTTTCTGGATGCTGAGGTGAAGGGTACTGAAGGCTTAAACATGTACTCGCAAATTTCAGCTGACGAAGCGCTGCCAGAAGAAGAGGTGGAAAGCTTAGAGTTGCAGGAATATATTCATCATGAAATTCTTCAACTTCCTGCTAAGTATCGTTCTGTTATCGTCCTTCGATATATAGATGAGCTTTCATTACAAGAGATTAGTGACATTTTGGACATTCCGGTCGGAACTGTAAAAACGAGAGTTCACCGAGGACGCGAAGCGCTTCGTAAGAAACTTCGTCACGTGTAAAGGAGTGATGGGAAATGAAGTGTGCAAATGACGTTATTCAGTTAATGCATAAACATTTAGACGATGGGTTAAACGAAGAAGAGACAAAACTATTAAAACAACACCTTCAACAATGTGATGATTGCCAATCCCATTTTCATGAATTAAAGAGAACAGTAGCCATGGTTCAAAGTACAAGTGCGGTTCAAGCTCCGCCTGATTTCACGGCAAAGGTCATGGGAAATCTGCCTAAAGAAAAGAAACGTTCAGGTTACAAGCGGTGGTTCAAAGCCCACCCTATGATTACAGCAGCTGCGATTTTCTTTATTTTGATGTTTAGTGGCATTTTCTCTACTTGGAGTCAGGATCAGCAATTGAGCGTTTCAAAACAGAAAGATATAGTGATTCAAGAGAATACGGTCATTGTACCTGAAGGGAAAACCGTAGAAGGCGATCTTGTAGTGAAGAATGGTAATTTAAAGGTAGAAGGTAAGGTAAATGGGGATGTAGTCTTAATCAATGGGGACCACTTAAAGGCATCCGCCGGTGAGGTTACTGGGGAACTTAATCAAGTGGACCAGATCTTTGGGTGGATGTGGTATAACATCAAGAAGACGACAAAAGATATTTTTTCATTTACTCAATAAAGGCCATCTAAGTCTAAAGTCACTTTTATAGTGACTTTTTTTATTTTGTTTAATTGGAGCGTTTTAGTGTTATTTTTACTATAAAGATGTATGCTATAATAAAACTATTGTGAATTTGTTACATATGTTTATAACGTAAATGAAGTCAAGGATAAGAAGGAAGTGTAGGCATGCTTGATGGGGGATTGAATGTTCAATTAGATGGATTGAAATACATTCGAATTATTATTGATGTAGCCCTTGTCTGGTTTGTTTTGTATAAATTAATCATGTTGATTCGTGGCACCAAAGCTGTGCAGTTGTTGAAAGGGATCTTTGTGGTCCTTGGGATATGGCTTGTTAGTTACTTTCTTCAGCTTAGTACGTTAATGTGGTTAATGTCCAAAGCGATGACATGGGGTTTTCTTGGTGTGATTATCTTGTTCCAACCAGAGCTAAGAAGGGCGCTCGAGCAGCTCGGACGAGGTAGTTTCTTTGCCAGGAATTCGAATAGTGAAGAAGATTCAATGAAACGAACAGTTGAAGCAATTATTAAATCTTGTAATTACATGGCAAAACGGCGCATAGGCGCTCTTATTACAATCGAGCGGGAAACAGGAATGGGCGATTACGTAGAGACAGGGATTCCTATTCAAGGTCGGTTATCAAGTGAGTTATTGACCAATATTTTCATTCCTAATACACCTTTACATGATGGTGCCGTTATTATTAAACAAGATGAAGTAACGGCTGCCGCTTGTTATTTGCCCCTTTCAGAAAGCCCGTTTATCTCAAAAGAGTTAGGAACGAGGCACCGTGCTGCAATGGGAATCAGTGAAGTAACTGATGCATTAACTATTGTGGTTTCTGAGGAGACAGGAGGCATTTCCTGTACAAGAAACGGAGAATTGCACAGAGGTTTAGATGAACAAGCTCTCCGGGAAATTTTGGAGAGGGAATTAGAACGAGCGCCGAAGGCTCCTAGCTCAAAGAATTGGGATTGGAGGGGGAAAAAAGATGGATAAGTGGTTAAGAAGTCCGTGGTTCATTCGAGCGATTTCTTTAATATTAGCACTCCTCTTATACGCCTCGATAAACCTTGATGATGGGCAATCGAGTTCTGATTCTATCTTTCTTGAAGGCAATGATAAAATTGCAGCTATGAATAATATTCCTTTACAAGTAAAAATGAATGAGGAAAAATATGTAGTGAAAGAAGTGCCATCGAGCGTCACTGTCACTGTAGAAGGACCGAACTCTGTAGTGACGAGAACTGTCATGCAAAAGACGTTCGAGGCATACATCGATTTAGAGGGTCTTGAGCTTGGCCCTCAAACCGTGCCAATCCAGACTCAAGGGATCTCGAATCAGCTATCCGTCTCTATAGATCCGCAAGAAGTTAATGTGGTTCTGGAGAAACGGTCTTCAAAAGAGTTCCAGGTTGGCGTGGACTACATACACCGTGACACGATTAAAGAAGGGTACCAGCTAGGTACACCGGAAGTATCACCAGCTCAGGTTGATATTATAGGGTCTGAGACAGAGGTTTCCAAAGTATCTCTTGTAAAAGCAATTGTAGATGTACAAAACGCTGAGAGTGACATTACGAAGAAGGAATCTCCTGTAAAGGTTTATGATGAACAAGGGAACGAGCTTAATGTAGTGGTAGAGCCGAGCACTGTTAAAGTGACGGTTCCCTTATTACCTCCAAGTAAAGAGGTCCCTGTAACATTTGAACCTAAAGGAGAACTCGCTAAAGGATATCGTCTTGTTGGAATTGAACCAGTTCCGGAATTTATCGCTGTCTATGGTTCACAAGATGCTCTGAAGGGTGTTAGCGCTTTTGTTGATATCGAGGTAGATGTCTCCGATCTCAAAGAAGATACAACTTTAGACGTGGACCTTCCTTTACCTGATGGGATTGAAACAATGAAGCCAGAAACGGTAGGGGCAAAGGTAGACGTGGAGCAAATTACAGAAAAAACGTTTAATGATGTAACCATTAACGTGAACAACTTGGAATCAAGTAAAAATCTAACATTTATTACACCAGAACAACAGGTTATTGATTTGACTTTAACAGGTACAAAAGAGGAGTTAGAAAACATTACAAAAGAAGATTTCGAAGTTTTTATTGATGTTGGACAGCTCGTCAATGGTGAAGCAAACGTACCGATAGAAGTAAATGGACCTGAAAGTATTGAATGGCAAACAAGTAACGACGAAGCTCTAATTCGTATAGAGTAGTAAATACCTCATTTGCCTAGAGTGAAGGAGCGATTGAATAATGGGAAAATATTTTGGTACAGATGGTGTGCGAGGCGTAGCCAACCAGGAGCTAACACCAGAACTAGCATTTAAAGTAGGAAGATTCGGAGGCTACGTGCTAACGAAAGATACACCAAGACCTAAAATATTGGTAGGCCGTGATCCGCGTATTTCGGGTCAGCTACTTGAGAACGCTTTAACAGCAGGATTACTATCAATTGGTGCGGAGGTTATGCGCCTTGGGGTTCTCTCAACTCCGGGGGTTGCTTATTTAACGAAATCAATGGGCGCAGAAGCAGGAGTTATGATTTCAGCTTCTCACAACCCAGTTGAAGATAACGGAATTAAGTTCTTTGGGCCAGATGGATTTAAGTTAACCGATGAACAAGAAAATGAAATTGAAGCGCTAATGGATCAAGAAACAGATGAGCTACCTCGACCGACTGGTGGCGATGTTGGTATTGTTAATGACTACTTCGAAGGTGGTCAGAAATACATGCAATATCTGAAGCAAACGATTGATTATGACTTTGATGGATTACATGTGGCTCTAGATTGTGCTCATGGTGCTACATCTTCCATAGCCCCTCATATCTTCGCAGACTTAGAAGCGGAACTTTCCACAATGGGTTCATCACCAGATGGCCTGAACATTAACGATGGAGTCGGCTCTACAAGTCCGGAAGCTTTGCAATCCTTTGTTAAGGAAAAGGGTGCTGATATTGGTTTAGCATTTGATGGCGACGGAGACCGCTTAATTGGGGTTGATGAGAACGGAGCCATTGTAGACGGAGACCAAATTATGTTTATTTGTGCGAAATACTTAAATGAACAAGGTCGTCTTCGTCATAACACAGTTGTATCTACTGTAATGAGTAATATTGGTTTCTATAAAGCTGTTGAAGCAAACGGTATGAAGAGTGATAAAACAAACGTAGGCGATCGCTATGTATTAGAAGAGATGCGCCGCGGGGACTATAGCCTTGGTGGTGAACAGTCCGGTCACATTATTTTCTTAGACTACAACACAACAGGAGATGGATTGCTTTCAGCACTTCAGCTTGTAAACGTCCTAAAAGAAACGGGCAAACCATTATCCGAATTAGCAAATGAAATGAAGAAGTACCCACAAGTATTAAAGAACGTTCGTGTCATTGATAAACAAAAAGTCATGACAAATCCTCGTATTACTTCTGAAATTGAAGCGGTTGAAGAAGCGATGGGAGATGAAGGACGCGTGCTTGTACGTCCTTCAGGGACAGAGCCACTTGTGCGTGTTATGGTTGAAGCTCCTACAGAAGAGGACTGTGAGAAATACGTCAACCAAGTTGTTGAAGTCGTTCAAGCGGAGTTAGGAATGAAAGAAGACTGATAAGAATGCGCAGGAGGCACGTTATGTGTCCTTGCGCATATTTTATAGGGAAGATCTTTACTGTTGTAACAAACCTGTAATGGATTAGACATTGACCCTGTAAGAAGAAATAGAGTAAAATTAATTTTGTTCCGTCTAATTTTTCTAACTACGTTTAATGTAGTGACGTAACGGATACTATCCTTAAGTGTGTGCAAATAAGGAATACCGTTTTGTAGTAAAAGAGGAGGGGGAGCAAATTAGAAGAAATGGATAACTAAAGCGCCTGGACTATCTTCTGTTCGGAAGGAAGGTAGTTGACGAGGAGGAGGTTCATCGAGTATCGGCGGATGCCTCCCGGTTGGGTTCACCTCAATCGTAAGCTTTTATCCTAAAACAAAGGGGTGACCCTTTGCACAAAGGATCAAAGCAAGGTGAAAAGAATGTATTCATGAGAAAGGGGCAGATCAAGCCCCGAACAACCATCGGAACGTTGATTTGCCCCTTATTTTAAGGAGGAAACAACGATATGTGTGGAATTGTAGGATATATTGGAACACAAGATACAACAGAGATTTTATTACAAGGCTTAGAGAAGCTTGAATACCGAGGATATGATTCGGCTGGTATTGCAGAATTAAACAATGATGGTGTTCATGTGACGAAGGTTAAAGGACGCATTGCTGCACTTCGTTCAGAAGTAGAGAAGAAAGACATCGAATCAACAATGGGAATCGGTCATACACGCTGGGCTACCCATGGCGCGCCAAGCTATGAAAACGCTCACCCGCATCAAAGCGCGTCTGGCCGCTTTACGATTGTTCATAATGGTGTGATCGAAAACTACGAAGATGTACAACGCGAATACCTGGGCGACGTTGATATGAATAGTGAAACGGATACAGAAATCATTGTCCAGCTTGTCGAGAACCTTTATAACGAAATGGGAGATGTTCAAGAAGCTTTTCGTAAAGCAATCTCCTTGTTAAAAGGTTCATATGCTGTTGGCATTATTGATGCTCAGAATCCAGACGTTATTTATGTAGCCAAGAATAAAAGCCCACTCCTTGTCGGTTTAGGGGATGGTTTTAATGTTGTATCTAGTGACTCATTAGCGATGTTGAAAGTCACCGATCAATTTGTTGAATTAGAAGACAAAGAAATTGTGCTTGTTCGTCGTAATGAGGTGGAGATTCAGAAATTAGATGGTACACAAGTTGATCGTGAGCCTTTTACAGCTGAACTTGATGCTAGTGACATTGAAAAGGGTACTTACCCGCACTTCATGTTAAAAGAGATCGATGAACAACCATTTGTCATTCGTAAAATCATCCAAGAATATCAAAATGAAAATGATGAAATTAAATTAGATCCAGAAGTACGTCAAGCTATGATGGATTGTGATCGTGTGTACATTATTGCATGTGGCACAAGTTATCATGCTGGTTTAATCGGAAAACAGTTTATTGAAAAGCTGGCGAAGGTTCCGGTTGAGGTTCATGTAGCGAGTGAATTCTCATATAACATGCCTCTTCTTTCAGAAAAGCCACTATTCGTCTATATCTCTCAGAGCGGAGAGACAGCGGATAGTCGTGCCGTCCTGGTTGAAACGAAGGCAAAAGGACACCCAGCCCTAACGATTACAAACGTACCTGGTTCTACCCTTTCTCGTGAAGCGGATTATACGCTACACTTACATGCAGGTCCTGAGATTGCTGTAGCTTCTACGAAAGCCTATACAGCACAAATGGCTGTTTTAGCAATTCTTGCTGTAGATACAGCTAAAGCCAAAGGTTTAGAACTAGAGTTCAACCCTATGAAAGAATTAGGTATTGCAGCAAACGCAATGGAAGCTCTTTGCGATCAAAAAGAAGAGCTTGAACAAATTGCTGCTGATTATTTATCAACAACAAGAAACTGCTTCTTTATCGGCCGTAGCCAAGACTATTATGTTGGTCTAGAGGGAGCTCTTAAACTTAAAGAAATCTCTTATATTCAAGCAGAAGGGTTTGCCGGTGGCGAATTGAAACACGGAACGATTGCCCTTATTGAAGAAGGGACGCCGGTTGTGGCGCTTGCGACACAGGAGAATGTGAACTATTCCATTCGTGGTAATGTGAAAGAAGTTGCTGCACGTGGGGCGAAGCCTTGTGTAATTAGTATGAAGGGGTTAGATCAAGAAAATGATGCATTTGTTATTCCTCAAGTGCATGAGCTCTTAACGCCTCTTGTATCGGTTGTACCGATGCAGCTGATTTCCTATTACGCTGCTCTTCACCGTGACTGTGACGTGGATAAACCGCGTAACTTGGCTAAGAGTGTAACGGTTGAATAAATAACAATAACGCATGTGGTCTCAAGTTGAGGGCACATGCGTTTTTTATATGCTTAATAAAGAGTAGGAGATGAGGATGTAGACTCGATGTTGAGAGAATGTCTCCGTTTGCTTTAATTGGGTGTAAGGCGGGCCTAGAAACCATTCACAGACATAAAGGTCCAATCTATCTCAACTTCGACTCTTCCGTGTAAGGGGGCTTGTATGGAAGAGTCTGAATCATATGTAGAACAAATAAAAAAAGAGCTTGAATCACCATCCAAGCTCTTTTAGGTACATTATTTCGTTGTTACTGAAACTTCAATCTCGTTAGCATCGCCTTTTTGGTAAACAGGCCCTACATATTCGTTAAGAGGGAAGCCTTCTTTTACAGCCGCTGTGATGAAGGCTTTAGCGGATTTGATGGCTTCGATTACATCTTTACCGTTTGCGAGTTCAGCTGTGATCGCTGCTGCATAGGAACATCCTGCTCCGTGGACATTTCCAGTATCAAACTGCTCAGTCTGAATATAGTGGAATGCTTGTCCGTCGTAAAGAAGGTCTGTTGCCTTGGTTTCATCTACAAGCGTTCCAGCTTTAATCAGAACGTTTTGAGCGCCAAGTTCATGGATCGTTTTAGCTACATCCTCTAATTGTTCAACTGTTTCAATGCGGCGAATTCCTGCTAGTTTGGCAGCTTCAAAAAGGTTTGGAGTTGTCACTTTAGCATGCGGTACAAGGGATTCACGCAGGCTTTCAAGGTTTTCAGGGTGAAGGACATCGTCTGTGCCTTTGCAAACCATGACAGGGTCGATTACGACATCTTTAATACCATTTTGTTTAATAACCTCTCCTGCATGTTCAATAATGCCAGGGGAGCCAAGCATGCCTGTTTTTACGGCATCTATTCCTAAAGACATAGCTGTTTTTAGTTGTTCCTTAACGGTGGAAAGTTCCATCGGAAATACATTGTGAGCCCAATCGTTCTCTGGGTCCATAGCTACAATCGTAGTTAAAGAAGAAATTCCGTATACTCCGTGCTGATGGAATGTTTTTAAGTCAGCCTGGATTCCGGCTCCTCCGCTACTGTCTGATCCTGCAATTGTAAGGACTTTCTTTCTCATCTGTTTATTCCCCTTCCATTCTTAGGTGTTTTCTTTATTTTAACGGTATTTTGTGCATTTTTAAAACAATTCGTTTAACTAATTTCAACAAACCAACTAAAACAACAAAAAGACAACAAAAAACACATCATTAATGTTGGGTTAATATGCAATTAACAAATGATGATTATAGTAGAGGTGTAGCAAACATTAGGAGTAATCCTTTGAGAAATGGCTTGTCCGGAGGCCAGAAAGTATTGCTCGTAAATCATCTAAGGAGGAACAAACACATGAAGAAAATGATGTTGATTGTTGTGGCTTTATCTATGCTTTTTGTAGCGGCTTGCTCAAGTGGAACAGCTGAAACAAAGGAAGAGATTACGGTGTATACCGCGCTTGAAGATGACATGATTCCTACGTACTTAGAGTCTTTTAAAGAGAAATATCCTGATATTAAAGTAAATATAGTTCGCGATTCAACTGGTGTCATTACGGCAAAACTTCTTGCAGAAAAGGACAATCCTAAAGCTGACGCTGTATGGGGTCTTGCAGCTACAAGTCTTCTGGTAGCGGATCAAGAAGGCATGCTTGAAGGATATGCGCCAGAAGGAATTGAACGTGTAGGGGACGCATACAAGGGTGATGGTGAAACACCACACTGGGTAGGAATTGATGCTTGGATGACTGGGATTTCAGTAAATACAGTTGAAATAGCAGAGATGGGGTTAGATATTCCACGTTCTTACGAAGACTTACTAGATCCTCAGTACAAAGATTTAATTGTCATGCCTAATCCAGCTTCATCTGGTACAGGGTTCCTTACGGTTTCTGCTCTTATGCAAACGATGGGCGAAGAAGAAGCGTGGAACTACATGGATAACCTTCATAAGAATATAGGAATGTATACGCACTCTGGTTCGAAGCCAGCTAAATTAGCAGGTCAAGGAGAATATCCCATCGGTATCTCCTTTGGTTACAGAGGAATTACACAAGCTGAAAAAGGCGAGCCCATTAAAACGATCTTCCCAGAAGAAGGTTCAGGTTGGGATCTAGAAGCAAATGCTCTAGTGAAGAAAGAAGATACAAAGCCTGCAGCAAAGAAATTCTTAGATTGGGCGATCTCTGATGAAGCGATGAAAGAATACAGTGAGAACTTTGCGATTACAACGGTACCAACAGATAAGCCAGTGCCAGAAGGCTTTCCTCAAGATCCTACGGAACAGCTGATCGAGAACGACTTTAACTGGGCTGCAGAGAATCGTGAAATGATTCTTGATCAATGGACAAAGAAATATGACGGAAAGAGTGCCCCTGAAGAATAAGTAGGGGAGCTCTTCCTCTTCTATTCAATTATTTCTTAAGAGGAGTGGGCATGTAATGGAGCATTTAAAAGTTAATGGAGTGTATAAGAATTTTGGGGAATTTACAGCTTTAGAAGACGTTTCTTTCTCTGTAAATAAAGGAGAGTTTGTCTGTCTTTTAGGTCCAAGCGGATGTGGTAAGACGACATTACTTCGAATCATCGCAGGCCTTGACCAACCGAACAAAGGGTCTGTGATGATGAATGAAAAAGATATTACGCACTTGCCGCCAGCTAAACGAAATTTCGGAATTGTGTTTCAGTCGTATGCGTTATTTCCAAACTTAACGGCATTCCAAAACATTGCGTATGGATTAAAGACTAGAAAGATGAGAAAGCGTTCAATCCGAGACAAAGTTTACGAAACGCTAAGACAAGTAAACCTTGAGCATATTGCCGATCGCTATCCAGCGCAGCTATCGGGTGGACAGCAGCAAAGAGTTGCATTAGCTCGTGCCCTTGCCCTTTCTCCTGACTTCTTGCTTTTGGATGAACCATTATCTGCTCTTGATGCAAAAGTTCGTGTAGAGTTACGGAATGAAATGAAGAGGCTTCAGAAGCAACTTGGGATCACAACGATTATGGTTACGCATGATCAGGAAGAAGCGTTGTCCATGGCAGATAAAATGGTGGTTATGAATAATGCGGAGCTTGTTCAGGCTGGGTCTCCTCAGGAAGTGTATGAGTATCCACTAACTCCATTTGTTTCTGATTTTATTGGAACAGTTAACTTTCTAGAAGATGCTTATTCTTTACGCGCGATTAGACCTGAACATGTTGAGCTAAAGAAAGATTTATGGGAAAACTCTATTCCGGTATCGATCGAAAACATGGAGTTCCGTGGTGGTTTTTACAGAATGATGCTTAAAAATAAGGTAAATAAACAAGCTAGGTATCTATTTGCTGATGTATCAGCTGAAGAATATAAGAAAGAACAATACGAACTTGGACAAACCATTTATATGAAGTTTCAGGAAAGCGGCATGATGCATTTCAAAGATTACCCTGTTCGCTCTAAACCATTGGTTTCATCAATAAGTTAGGAGAATCTCTATGATTACAGCATTGAAAACAATATTAGGATACCGGGAAACCGTTCCTCAACAGACAAGTGCATCGGGGCAATGGCAACGCTTGCTAATTGTATGCATGGTGGTAGGGCTATGCACCTTCATGGTGTTGCCAGTCATTGAGCTCATGGAGCGCGCTCTTCAGAATCGGGGCGGTGAATATATAGGCTTTGAGAACTTTTTTACTTATTTCTCATCTCCGAGCCTGTTTCAATCAGCCTATCATACTGTAACAGTAGCCGTTATTACAACTGTCATTTCAGTGGGTGCTGCTCTCTTATACGCATACGCTATTGAACGTACCCGCATGAAAGGAAAGACATTCTTTACTTATATGGCACTGCTCCCGTTATTTGCTCCAACAATGATGTATGGTATTTCCCTGATTTATTTGTTTGGGAACAATGGTGTAATTACAACAGGATTCTTCGGCACGCTAGAGGACTGGTTCGGGATTGGAGAATGGGATTTTGATATCTATGGGCTGAAAGGAATTGTTTTATCTGAAGTGATCTTTACGTTTCCACAAGCCTTTTTAATTCTAAAGGTGGCTCTATCCACTGCCGACCAGCGTTTATATGAAGCGGCTGACACTCTTGGAGCTAGTAAACTGAGGAAAGTGTTTACGGTCACACTACCAAATATAAAATATGGTTTGGTGAGCGCGATATTCGTTTGTTTCACCCTTAGCTTTACAGATTTTGGAGCTCCGAAAGTAGTTGGAGGACAATACAACGTACTAGCTACAGATGTTTATAAACAGGTGATCGGACAACAGAACTTCTCCATGGGAGCAACGGTTGGAATCATTTTGACGATTCCGGCTGTCATAGCTTTTGTGGTGGATCAGATTATACAACGAAAGAAAGAAGCGGGTGTTAGCTCCAGAGCTGTCCCGTATAAGACTCCGCCTAATAAAAGACGAGACCATTTATATACACTTTACTGTTCAACCGTTTCTGGTATGTTCCTTTTATTGTTTGGAGCGATTGTGGCAGCAGCGTTTGTTAAAGTGTGGCCATATGATTTCTCTCTTACCTTCAGACATTTTGGGTTTGGGAATGTAGCGGGTGATGGACTCAAACCCTATTGGAATAGTCTGCTAGTCTCTGGCTTAACAGCTGTTATTGGAACTTTCCTCATTTTCCTGGGTGCTTATCTGGTAGAGAAATCCCGGTATATGAAAGTTATTAGGAAGATTTCTTACTTTCTTTCTATTTTACCGATCGCTCTTCCTGGGCTTGTCATCGGACTTGCATTTATCTTCTTCTTTAATCAGCAAATGTTTCAGGTTCCGTTTACGACGATCGAATTTATGAATCCATTCAATTGGCTCTATGGGTCTGTGTTTATATTAGTGTTGGCGAATCTTGTACACTTCTATTCCGTTTCATTCCTAACGGCTACCACTTCTTTGAAGCAGCAAGACAAGGCGTATGAATCTGTTTCAGAAGCCATGGATGTTCCTTTTTATAAAACATTCGTAAGGGTGACGATGCCCCTTTCTTTACCAGCTATTCTAGAAATGGCGATGTATCTGTTTGTAAATTCAATGACAACTATATCGGCTGTTGTATTTCTTTATTCACCGGAGTGGAAACTCGCGTCTATAGCGATGGTGAATATGGATGATGCAGGAGATATTGCTCCTGCTGCTGCGATGGCGCTCTTAATTATTGTTACAAATATACTCGTCCGCACACTATATGAAGTTGCATCTCGGTTTCTCTTTAAAAAAACACATGCGTGGAAACGATGAAAGGATGGTTACTATGAATAACCGAATTAAAGGAGTCATTTTTGACTGGGCTGGTACAACAGTAGATTATGGGTGTTTTGCTCCTGTAAATGTCTTTATTGAAGTATTTCGAAAGCGCGGGGTTCACATCACTTTAGAAGAGGCAAGGGAGCCCATGGGGTTATTGAAGATTGACCATATACGAGCGATCTGTCAGATGGACCGGGTAACAAAGGAGTGGGAAGGGCTACACGGTGAAGAGCCTTCAGAAGTGGACGTTAGGGCATTATATGAAGACTTTGAGCCAATGATGTTTCGCGTTTTAGAAAACTATGCTGAACCTATCCCTCACGTGTTGGAGGCCGTAGAAGATATTCGAAATAAAGGAATAAAAATCGGTTCGACTACTGGCTATACAAAAGAGATGGTCGAAGTCGTAGCGCGAGAAGCAAAGAAGAAAGGCTATGCCCCTGATTCGATTGTAGCTTCAACAGAAGTTTCCTCAGGCAGACCTTTGCCGTGGATGTGTTATGCAAATGCGATGAATCTTGGTGTCTATCCTATGCAACAAATGATGAAAGTTGGCGACACCACAAGTGATATGGCAGAAGGATTGAATGCAGGTATGTTGACTGTAGGAGTTGTAAAAGGGAGCAGTACACTCGGGTTAACGAAAGACCAGGTTGATGCCATGGAAAACACAGAGCTGAATGCCCGAATAGAAAAGGCCAAGCGCGTTTTAACCGAAGCAGGTGCGCATTACGTCATTGAGGATATGAGTGAATTGCCTGGTTTGATCGATGAAATAAACCAAGCACAAGAGTCTGAAGTAGCTCATGTATAAGTCTTATTTGTATGGGGAGGGGGATAGCAATCACTCTCCATTACGAAGAAACCATTTTGAAAACCAAAGCCGTGAGACTAAAGAATGGTTGATCGACGATCAAGAGACTTTTTTCCACCAATCCCTGTCTACCCCTTGCCTTGACGTCGTAGAAGAGGCGAAAGGTCCTTTCTTAACCATGATTGATGGAAAAGTTGTATACGATTTTCATGGGAACGCTGTTCATCAAGTAGGATTCGGCCATCCGCGAGTAATTGAAGCGATGAAAGAACAACTCGACACGTTAAGTTTCTCCACAAGACGCTATACAAATAAACCTGCTATACAGTTGGGTAAGAAGTTAGCTGAATTGGCACCTGGTTCTTTATCAAAATGTTTATTTGCCCCAGGGGCGACGTCTGCAATTGGTATGGCGTTAAAGCTAGCTAGATTCACGACAGGTAAATATAAAACAATCTCGATGTGGGAGTCTTTTCACGGTGCCTCTATGGACGCGTTGTCTGTTGGAGGTGAGGCTCACTTTCGTCGCCAAATAGGTCCACTCCTTCCTGGAGCTATTCATGTTCCCCCAATTCAAACATACAGACCATTATGGGAGGGGGCGAGCCTTGATGATCGACAATTAGCGAACTACATTGAGTATATTGTAAAGCAAGACGGAGAAATTGGAGCTTTTGTAATGGAACCAATCCGGAATACGGATGTGCAAATGCCTTCAAAAGCATTTATGAAAAAGCTCAGGGGGATTTGTACAGAGCACAATATAAAATTAATTTTTGATGAAACAGCTATTGGTTTAGGGAGAACAGGAGAGATGTTTGCTTTTGAGCACTATGATATAGAGCCAGATATGGTTGTGCTTGGTAAAGGACTTGGAGGGGGTGCTTTCCCTATGGCCGCTCTTCTAGCTGATCAAGCGCTCGATCAAGTGGAAGAAACTTCACTTGGGCATTACACGCATGAGAAGTCTCCTGTAGGCGCAGTAGCCGCGCTAACCACAATCGAAGTGATTGAAGAGGAAGGGCTACTGGAGCGATCGAGACAGTTGGAAGGTACGCTCAGAGCTAGACTCGAAACCATGAAGGAATCTTATCCTATTATTGGGGATGTGCGAGGCATCGGACTCTTGTTTGGTATTGAACTTGTGAAGGACCGTAATACAAAAGAAAAAGCGAGAGAAGAAGCGGACAAAATCATGCACACGTGTTTACAGAACGGACTAAGTTTTAAAGTATCTAAGGGAAATGTGCTTCAACTTTGTCCACCGTTAACCATTACGGAAGAACAGCTCACAGAAGCGCTTACTATCTTGGAACAGGCTCTGATGGAAAGTGAGAATTGAAAGGAGACGTAAACGATGAATTTTTATAACGATCAAAATCCTTACCTCTTATTAACTCCAGGCCCTCTATCTACTTCTTCAGGTGTAAGAGAGGCAATGTTAAGAGATTGGTGTACATGGGATGATGAGTATAAATCCCTTGTGCAATCCATTCGTTCTGATTTATTAACAATTGGAAGGGTATCGTCAGAGGACTATACGACTGTGTTAATGCAAGGAAGCGGGACATTTAGTGTGGAATCTGTGCTTGGCACTGCTATTCCGTCAGAAGGAAAACTGCTCGTTATTGCCAATGGTGCATATGGAAACCGGATAGCAACGATTGCTGAGCGTCTTAATATACCGGTTACAGTCGTGTGTGGAGAGGAATCTAGTGCTCCGGATTTAGTAGGGATTGAACGTGAGCTGAGAGAAGATCAGAGCATTACACATGTAGCGGTCGTGCATTGTGAAACGACAACAGGGATGGTCAATCCAATCGAAGCAATCGGGAGACTTGTAAAGCAGTATAACAAGATTTATATCGTGGATGCGATGAGCAGCTTTGGCGGGATAGAGATTTCAATGAAGAACATAGGGATTGATTTCTTAATCAGCAGTGCGAATAAATGCATACAAGGTGTCCCGGGTTTTGGGTTTATTATTGCTGCTCGATATGAGCTTAATAAATGTGCGAATCAGGCCCGATCCTTGTCGCTCGATCTATATGATCAGTGGGTCACAATGGAGGATGAACAGGGAAAGTGGCGTTTTACATCTCCAACACATACGGTCCATGCCTTCAAGCAAGCCCTTGAGGAACTGAAGGAAGAAGGTGGGATAACAGCGAGGGGTGAGCGCTATCGCACCAATCAAAGAAGACTTGTAAGGGGCATGAGGACGTTAGGATTTGAGACCTTGCTACCGGATGTCAATCAATCACCGATCATTACATCATTCCTTGAGCCGGTCCATGATTCGTTTCGTTTCCAAGATTTTTATATGAAATTAAAAGAACAAGGATTTGTGATCTACCCTGGTAAAGTTACAAATCAGTCAACGTTCCGGATTGGCAATATTGGAGCCATCAACGAAGAAGATATTGAGCGCCTTTTAGAAGCGATTGAAAAGAGTATGTATTGGCTAGAGCCAATAGGTTAAAAAGAAGCCTTTTCACCTAAGAGAATTTTTAGAGAGTTAAGAGTTCACGAAGAAATTGTTTCAGGTCATAATATGTTTAAGTTGGATTGAAGCGTTACAATAGAGAAAGTAGAACGTTTAGAGGAGGAACTGAAAGTGTCATTGGTAGCAGAAGAGAGAAAGAGAAAGATTGTTCAGTTGTTAAATGATAAAGGAAAAGTGCGTGTGAATGAATTAGCCGAGATGCTAGATGTCTCAACGGAAACGATTCGACGGCACCTGGATGACCTTGAGAATGAACATAAACTGAAGAAAGTGTACGGGGGAGCGATTCGTGTGCAGTTAGAAACTGAACTCCCGCACTATGAGCGAACTTCAATTCGAACATCAGAGAAACAGCTGATTGGTAGACTTGCAGCAGAGCAAGTTCAGGATCATGATGTGATTGTAATTGATGAAGGGAGTACGCCGCTTCAATTAATTCCTTTCCTTACGCACAAGAACAATCTCACCATTATGACAAGTTCGGTACCTGCTTTAAATATGCTTATTGATTATAAGAAGAAGCAACTCATCGATGCAAGAGTGATCTTCATAGGCGGAGAAGTAGATGCAGATCATTTACGTGTATCTGGCCCAATTGCGGAGAAGATCATGGATGATTTCTATGTAGACAAGGCGTTTATTGCGACCGACGGTGTTGATATACGCTATGGGATAACAAGCTATGATCCGAATAAGGCTATGTTTACGAGAAAACTTATCGAGCATGCGGATGAAACGTTTATTTTGGCTGATCACTCTAAGATAGGTCAACGAACTTATGCGAAAATGGCGAACCTTGAAGACGTTTTTGCTGTCATTTGTAATCAGTCAGCTCCAGCTCATTGGAATGGTGATTTAGAACATTATGAAACAAATTGGATTTCCCCTCAGGCCAGAGAATAGAGTATCTGGCTTTTTTAATATTAAAATTTAAAAGTGAAAGAATGGAACCTTTCTTTCGGAAGGTTTCCCCTTAACAATCTCCAAGGAACTGACGAAATATAAGGTAGACATGTATATAAAAAGTAGCTTTTACGTTACGCAGGGGGAGAACAATTTTAATGCCACTACTTAGTTTATTGACCAAAAGAGAGAAGCGCCAACATGAAGAGATGAACGTAGAAGGATTTGATGTTTGTCTTGAAGTTCCTGAGGAGATCAGAAGACAGCTTGATGTGATCGGACTAAATGAGAGAGATCTACAAGTGATGAGATGGCTAGAGCCGATCGTTTGTAATCATATTGATGAAATTACAGAAGAGTTTTATGCCAATATTACCAAGCAACCGAATTTATTAGAAATTATTGATCATCATAGTACGCTTGAACGTTTGAAATCGACGTTGAAACAGCATATAGAAGAGCTGTTTAATGGCCAAGTAGATAAGAATTTCCTCGAGAAGCGGTATCGCATTGCGTTTGCTCACGTGCGTGTAGGGTTGGAAACGAAGTGGTATGTAGGGGCGTTTCAAAGCCTGTTAAATTCTTCGTTTGATATCCTGAAAACTGAGGTGAAAGATCCTGACCATTTCTGCGAATCGATTCAATCACTGACAAAGATGCTGAACTTCGAACAACAGCTCGTCATTGAGGCTTACGAACAGGAACATAAAAGGCTTCGTCATGAACAACAAGAGCAGGCGGAAGAACTGCACCGCAAAGTTCGTGATGTAGCCCATGAGTTAGCCGGTACTTCTCAGGAAACTAGTTCCTCGATCACCGAGCTTACATCTCAATCTTATAATGTGAAAGAAATGGCGAACCAGGGTATTGAATTAGCTAAGAAATCTGAACACGCCTCAGAAACCGGAAAAAGGCAAGTGGAGTATCAAAATGAGAATATGGAAAACATGGAACAAGGCATGGAAAGAATCACAAAGAATGCACAAGGGTTAAGGGATGTTTCGAAACGCATTACGGAAGTGATTGATATTGTGAGTGGGATCGCTGAGCAAACGAATCTGCTTGCTTTAAATGCTTCTATTGAATCTGCACGTGCAGGGGAGTATGGAAAAGGGTTTGCGGTGGTAGCTGAAGAGATTCGAAAACTTTCTGAACAGACGAAAGACTCTACGTCGACGGTTGCTGATTTGATTAAGGATGTGAATCAGCAGAGTGCCCACGTAACAGAATCGATTGATAATATACGTTCGTTTGTAGAACTAGGGAAGGACAGCATGAAGGAGACAACGGACTCGTTTGGTACGATTTTAACGGATATGCGAGAGACAGTTCAGCAAAATGAGCGGATTGATCAAGAGATTAGACAATTACTTGAGAATATTAAAGAGATGGATGAAGCGTCTGCAACTGTAGCCTCCTCAGCCGATCGTTTAACTCAAATGACCGAACAAATGTAAGAGAAAGACTTGTCTCCATTGGAGGAGACAAGTCTTTTTATACTTCTACTTTTTCTGTGTTTCGCTTGACTAAATCATTCCAGTCAATGGTGTAGAGATTGAGAAGACTCTCGAGTTTATGAACTAAACCTAGAGTGAGGAAGCCATTTCCTTGCCCTTGCTGGGTACTTCCTATTGGAGCCGTACGTTTAATCAGTTGGGCATAAACCTCTGCTTCTGAGAGTTTTCTATTTAATTGCTTTTCAGCGAGGTGAATGAGTAATGCCAATGCACCAGATACGTGTGGAGTGGCCATAGAAGTACCTGATAGCCTTGCGTACCTTCCATCTGTGTAGGTAGAGAGAATATTGACACCTGGTGCTACAAGGTCAATCTCATCATTGGTATTCGTGAAGTCAGCGATGTTTCGATTAAAGTCAGCAGCCCCGACTTGAATCACTTCGTTGTAGGCGCCAGGATAGGCATATTCATTGGTGTTCTCACGTCCGTCCCCTTCGTTTCCGGCGGCACAAACGACGGATATTCCGGAATCGACAGCTGATTTGATCGCCTCGTGAAGTTCTGGAACATCTTTAGGGCCGCCTAGAGACATGGACATCACTCGCACTTTCTCACCATCTGGACCTTCCCATTCTCGTGCATAGTTTATAGCGTCAATGATCCAATCATAGTTGCCACGGCCATCGCCTGTTAATACTTTAAGAACAAGCAGCTGGCTTGCTGGAGCAACACCTACGACGCCTTTTGTTGTTTCAGATGCAGCGATTGTCCCTGCGACATGCGTACCGTGACCGTTGTTGTCAGCGTAATTGGTCTCGTCACTATCGTAATCTGTCGTAAAGTTACGTCCGTCGATGATTTGGCCTTTTAGGTTAGGATGGTCTAGCTGGCATCCCGTATCAATAACGGCTACAACGCTGCCTTTTCCTTTTGAGGTTTGTTCCCATATAGCGGGTGCTTCTATCATGCGCACACCTTCTGGGATCATTGATGTGCTCTCAAATACATCTTCTGTTTTGTAAGGAATCAGATACATGTTCTCCATGGTAATCCCTCCTCAATGTGATTACTTGAATCGTACACGAAAGAGAAAAGAAAATAAATTAGAATATTCTAACTTTTGTAAAAATAACCATTTTGACCTAGGGGAGATGGGACTATGGGAAGGGGATTTTTTGTAGAATAATGGCAGTATTGTTCAGCCAAAAGAAAAAGGTTTGCTACCTATGGTTAGCAAACCTTTAACGTCGTGATTTTCGGTATCCTGCTGCTTCTGCTTCTGAAGGGGTGTTAAACATTTCAATAGCCTTTACACGGTTATAATATTGACCGCCAGGCATATGATAGATTTTTTCTCCTTTAGCATTTTGATTACCTTTTATGGGTTGCGGGTTAAGGGAGCGATCAATCTCGCTCGTCTCAACTTCAGATCTCAGCTCTTCTCTAATGCGTTCTCTCGTCTCTGTGAATAGCTCACTCTCTTTAAGTTCTGCCTTTCCTGACTCAACTGTCTCTGCTAGACTCTTAAACTCGTCTTTCTCTTCTGAACTTTTAAACTCTTCTGCCTCTGCAAACTCAACTAACTCGGTCTCATCTGATTCTCTGTGGCTTGGCTTTTTCTGGATCGTAGGGGCTTGAACAGTGCGAGGTGCGGAACGAAGCCGCTTATTGCGATGAGACGGATTCACGATAAGCAAAGCCCACATGATTCCACTTGCGATTACGGCTAAGTAAGCGAGTAAAACACCGAATCTTTTCATCTTCCTCTCCTCCTTACACCTATTGTAGCCCCTACACTCCCCATCGTCCAACCCACAACCCGCCATGCCCCTCAAATCTTCACTTAATCACCGTAATAAAGGGTGTCAGACACCCTTTATCACTTTCCCGCTGTGCAGTGGTACTTGGTGTCTGGCACGCTGTGATCTTTTGCAGTGTTAGAGTGGGGGAGGTTGTCTGGAATATGAGTGGTCTGGAAAGAGATATTCCTGCCCATGCTCCTTTTCAAATATCAACACTTAAACGCTTGAACGCTTTTAAGTGTTAAAGTATAAGGTTATAAAAATATGCCAGCTTCTATGCTAGCAAGGACGAATAGATCCATTCGGAGTGTCGTCCAACTATATGATGATCTGCTTTATATCTTAAACGCTTAAAAGTGCTAAAGTCAACTCTTTTTTCCATTTAACGTTTTGCTTTAACGGAGTGAAGGGTGTCAGACACCCTTCACTCCGTTAAAGGGAATTAGCGGTTTAGCCATTGTTTGAGGTTTTCGAAGTCTTGATAGATGGTGTCTCTCAAGGAGCCGTTGTAGAGGACCGCTGCTGGGTGGTACATCGGGAAGATCGTATAGGATTCTTCTGTGAGCTCATAAGACTCGTTTTCTTCTCCGGTCCATTTGTAAATAGGTTGGTTTAAGACAGTGCCATGAACGTCAGAAATCTTATAATCTTTTCCGATTAAGCGCCTTAATGCAATGTTCCCAAGTGTAATTAAGATCTTGGGGTTCATTTCATCAATCTGATAATCAAGGAGCGGGGCATGGGCAAGTATTTCTTTTTGATTTGGCGTTCGATTCGGTGTTTTGGTAGTAGGGTTACCTTTTCGGTCTGTTGTTTCAACCACTTTATAAGGGCGACTACGGACAACACTTGTTATATAAAGCTCTTCGCGATCTACGCCAATCGATTCAAAGAATTCAGTTAGCTTCTCGCCCGCTTGTCCGATAAAGGGAACCCCTTGTTCTACTTCATTTCTTCCTGGGGCTTCTCCAATCACCATAATCTCAGCATGCTTAGGTCCTTTACCGGGCACAAATCCCTCTGTTTGGTAAGGTTGAATTCTCTTTTCCCCTAGTTTTTTCAAATGGTCTGGAAACATCTTGATCGCCTCCCGTAAAATCATATCGTATCTTTAATCTTTACATTTCCCTGCTTTTATTCATTTGAAAAATCCTCTATACTTTTAGTAATTTCATACTTAGAAACAATTGAGGTGATTGGATGAAAAGGATTGCTGTGTTTTGTGGATCTAGTGTTGGTGCGTCTGAGACATATAAAGAAGATGCAGTTAGGTTAGGGAAAATCCTTGCCAAAGAAGGTATTACCCTCGTTTACGGAGGTTCAAGCGTAGGGCTTATGGGAGCTGTGGCAGATACAGTTCTTTCTGAAGGGGGAGAAGCGATCGGGGTCATCCCTCGGAAACTCGTGGAGCGGGAAATTGCTCACGCCAGTCTTACGGAATTACATGTGGTGGAATCCATGCATGAGCGGAAGGCCAAAATGGCGGAGTTATCTGATGCGTTTATTACATTGCCAGGTGGAGCAGGAACACTCGAAGAGTTTTTTGAGGTGTACACATGGGCCCAGATCGGCATTCATCAGAAGCCTTTTGGTATTTTAAATACAAATCAGTATTACACCCCATTAATTTCTTTGTTCGACCACATGGTTAATGAGAAATTCTTAAGAAAAGAGAACCGTGATATGGTCATCATCGAAGAGGATTCAGAGACGCTCTTAACAAAATTCAAAACCTTTATTGCTTCACAGAGCTAAACGGTGCCAGACACCCTTTATTGTACTAAAGGGGTCTGGCACTTTTTTTGGCTTGGATGGAGATGATGATTCCAATCAGGAGGGGGAGGGGCATAATGACGAGGTAGCGGTAATCGCCTGTTGCAATGGTGAGTGTAACAAATAGAATGGTACTGCCAACTCCTAATGCAAGGCCCCCGACAAACTTCAGTAGATGATCTGGCTCTTCTTCAGAAGACATCCGAATGGATTGGATTGCTCCGACAATCCCCCAACTACCAAGGTGAGTGGCTAAAAGAATAGAAACGACAGGTGCTACCGATAATTCCATCCCCATCATGGAAAGGGTTAACACAATATAGATGGCGAATAGAGTGGCGTACCAGGAAAACGAGCGGGCAGTTTGCCATATTTGCTCATACATTTCATCAAGCCCCCGGTTCTTTCGGGCTTTCTTCCGTCCGAAATACCATCCAGATAATCCTCCTAAGACACCAATATACATCCAAATGAGTGCACCTATTTCCATTCCACATAACCTCCAGTATTTTCTAATTATTAAGTAAAGTTTACTTTACATTAGAACCTTAGTCAAGTGTACTTTACAAAATAAATGAAGTGTTAGGTTTTGAAGACAGGGAGATCAATCAAGTAACATAGTAGGGGAGGAAAGGAGTTTCTCGTTGTGAAATCAATCGTAAAAGGAATTGGACTCGTTTTATTTAGTTTATTTTTCATCGTGGCAGGTGTCATTCACTTCACACAAGTTGAAGGGTTTGCCGCTATGATCCCGGATGTCATTCCGTTTCGAAACCTGATTGTCTATGTGACAGGGGTTATTGAGTGGATCCTTGCCATTTTGTTGTTGATCCCTTCCACAAGGCGACAAGCTGGGATTTGGACTGCTGTATATCTTGTTCTTATTTTCCCGGCAAACATTTATGCCGCTATTGCAGGGATACCCGCACCAGGCTCTGAAGAAGCTAATACTACCCTTTTATGGGTTCGTCTGTTGTTCCAGCCGCTGTTAATCTGGTGGGTACTTGCTGTTTCTAAAGTTCAAAAGTAACGCTCACTGTTAAGCTAGTCTCTCAAGAAGGAGACTGGCTTTTCTATATCCTCCGGGTCTATGGTTTGGCTATTGTTTGTTCCATTCATGAAATGTACAGATTTCGGGATACTAACAATAGCAAAAGCATTTGGAAGGCAGGAGGTATAAGGTATGGCATCCCAATCGTGGATTGAATTAATAAAAAAAGGAAACAAATCCTCGGCATACGCTGCAGTTGGTAACTTAATTATCGCCATTGCTAAAGCAGTAGGGGCAGTCTTTAGTGGAAGCGGGGCAATGCTTGCGTCAACGCTTCATTCCTTTGCGGATTCGGTGAACCAGGGATTTGTATTTGCAGGAAGCGTCCTTGCAGAAAAAGAGCCAACGTCCCGTTTCCCGACAGGTTTTGGAAGGGTCATTAATATATTTGTCATGATTGCTGTTATTATCGTTACGATTTTGGGCTATGAGTCCGTTAAGGAAGGCTGGCATTTGATTCAACATCCTAAAGAATCAGGAGGATTTTGGCTTAATGTGGGCATTCTTCTATTGAATATTGCAATCGACGGGGGAATTTTAGTTAAAGCGATGAAGGAAATTAATAAAGAAGCGAAGGAAGAGGCAACGGGTTTAAAGATCCCGGCACAAGCCATTCAAAACCTCCCTCAAGCTTCTCCGCCTACTCGCCTGGTGTTTTTTGAAGACGTTGTAGCAGTAACAGGAGCCGTGCTAGCTCTAATCGCCGTGACGATCACCACGTTTACAAACTTTGCAATCTTAGATGGAATTGTCACCCTTCTTATCGGGTTATTGATGTTTGCCGTAGCGTTTCGTGTAGGCTATGAGAACATGATAGGTCTGATTGGAGTAGCAGCTCCCCGTGATGTTGAGCGAGACGTGGCAAAGTCCATATTGGAACATCCACAAGTCGTTGATATCAGAAGAATGCGTATTGTAAAGGAAGGTCGCACGTATCATGTTGAAGCCATGCTCGAATTAGAAAAAGGACTATCCTTAGCCGAAGCGGATGATATTAAATTCAAGGTATGGGATCGCTTGTTAAAGAGTGATGATATCTCAGATGTGTCATTAGGCATTATCGAAACCAACGAAGAAGAAGACTGGGACCCAAAGAAAAACGAACGAAACAGCTCCTGGTCTCATCCAGAAGAAGAATAAAACTTCACCACTTTAAAGAGAAAACGCGTGCCAGACACCCTGCACTGCTTTAGAGCGAAGAAGGGTGTCTGGCACGCTTCTTTGTAGTAGTGCACTAAAGTGCTGGGGTAAAAAATGCTGCCCTTTATGAATTTTGGGCAGCGTTTTGTTGGGATTTATATGGATCGGCTGTTGGGTGTTCGGATTCAATGATTTGTTCTCGGATGTCTTCGTACTCTTCTTTGTGGCCTGTGGTCTCACTTAGTTCCTTTAAGGCTTCTAGTAAGTAGTGCTGATCTAGTTCATAGATGTGCAAGGATTGAAACCCGTAGACGGTATTGCATCCAAATTCCCATAAGGTCTGGTGGTGGCTCGTATCCACCGACTTCGCTAACAGATTCATTACGCGTAGAATCTCTGTGATAATTTGAATGTTCCCCTCAGCATAGTGACGGATATATCCATACCCTTTATATAAATAGAATTCGAAGCTCTCACCAGGTATGATTAAACGCAATTGTTTTTCATTGTCCACGAGGTAAGGGGGAATATTCATCATTCTGGAGATCTTAAGGAGTAATTCCCCTAGCTGATGAATGATATTGCTCACGGTCTTTGGATCATTGTTGCCAAGAGCTTTTATGGCAATTTCTGAGAGTTTATTAAGGCCATGCTCCACATCTTGAATTTCTGTTTGCTTCTGTCCGACCTCCAACATGCCTAAGTATGTATTGTGGTCGATGTCGGGGACACGATCATCCGTGCTCCAATAGGACAGAATAGGATTTCCTTCTAACAGGAAGGTCCCTACGCTTGCTTCTAATTGCACAACCACATGATCCTTTTGAGCCTGATCAATAATTTGGTCAAAATTAATGAGCTGAATATAGCCAGATTGCTTTGTATAGATCTTCTCAGGTTGCTCAGGCTTCTTCTTGGCTTCTTGTTCGTGAAAAAGAGTGTCCGTGCTGCGATAAGGGGACATTTCTTTGTTGATCGATTGATCTAAGATTTGTTTACTGATGGATTGCATGTTGTAAGAAATGTTATGCACCTGCATCCAAGTTGTTGAGTGGTTGATAAAATAAATAAAAGTAACAGCTGCAAATAATGCGACAAGCGTCGTGATAAGTGGAATGGCCACAAATGTCTGATCTTCGTAATTGGTAATAAAAATAAATAGGGTTAGTACATACACAAATGCACCGTTAAAAATCCCCAAAACATGTTGGGTTCGTTTATCAGAGACGAAGTTCAACAACATCCTGGGGGAAAACTGCCCACTAAACGTTGTGAGCACGACGAGGAGGGAGTTTAAAGTGTAGGCACTTAGCGTTAGAATTCCTCCAATTAAGGTTGTAATCAGCATCCTCGAGACAGATGCTTTTGATTGTAGGAATTTCGGCACCCAATCTCCTAATTGTACGTTTAAATCGACTAATAAGACGATGGCTGCAAATAAGAATGAACCAAAAATGTAGATAGCTGGTGTGAACCATAGCGTTAGTTTTAGTTCGTGTTTTCGTAGTCTCTCTGACATTTCTAAATATTTTCGTATTCCTGGTGGGATGATTTTCATGAGTCGATCGATCCTCCTTCTAACTACCTTCTTTCCCCAAGCGATGCTTCTGTAAAACTATTTCAATACTACTTTTTTCAATCCTCATGATTCCTTATAATTAGTGTAATAAATAAAAAGGGGAGTCTTCGTATGGAGTGGATATTAAAATCTTATGAAGAGTTAAGCAAAAGGGAATTGCACATTATTTTTAAAGAACGGGTTCAAGTGTTTGTGGTGGAGCAGAACTGTCCTTACCCGGAAGTAGATGGCGATGATGATCAGGCCGAACACTTGTGGCTTGAAGACCAGGGAGAGATCGTCGCCTATTGTCGCCTTTTCCCATCAGGGGTGAAATATGAGGAAGCATCAATCGGTCGAATATTTGTGAAAGAAGAACGCAGAGGAGAAGGGCATGCTAAGGTCTTATTAGAAAAAGCCTTACATACGATCCTTCAACTATGGGGGGAGAAAGCCATTAAAATCCAAGCTCAACACTATCTCAACACCTTCTATACATCATTAGGATTCTCCAACATAAGCGATGTCTACCTAGAAGACGGCATCCCCCACGTAGACATGCTCTTAACCACTGCACAGAACTAAAGCGTGCCAGACACCCACTGTTCTTGTAATGCGCCACCGTAATAAAGCGTGTCAGACACCCATCGCTCTTGTAATGCAATAACGCGGTGAAGGGGTGTTGATGGATGAGTATTTTTATCGTTTCGGTGCATTCTAAGGGGTGGAAGGGGCGATGAATATGGCAGTGAAAAAGAGTAACGAGAAGAGTATTAATTTGCTTTGGAAAGTTATCTTTCTCATAATGGCTTTGATTATTTTGACAGCCATTTTTATCTTCATAGCTTATGCAAATTTCAATGATGAAGAAACGAGTTATCGTTTTCTTTCAGGCGCAACGTTATATGTGAATCATTTTCTTATGAATGCATGCTAAACCCATTAGCATGCATTTTCCTTTGAAATGTAGATACAATGGCTCCTATAACGGGTAATGGAGTAATGGAGCAACTATTTACATGAAATGAAGGTGATGACGTGCGAAAGCTTTGGAGAAGGATACGTTTTCTTCTTAATATACGTAAGTCCGTTCCTTTCCTATGGGAGTTCTTTACAACGAAAGAAGTTGCGAGTCAGAAGAAAGTTCTTTCTGTAGGTTTTTTACTCTTATACATCGTGATTCCTTTTGACATTATTCCGGATTTCCTTGCCTTTTTTGGTATTCTGGACGATGTCACGATCTTCACATTTGTGTTACAACAGATTGTGAAAATGGCTCCTCCTTCTTTACAAGATAAATATGACTTGGATGGCAAGGCGAAGACATAAAGACCTTTCGGAGCATCATGATCTCCAGAGGTCTTTTTTCTATGAAATCAACGGAGCACATTCAAGCAAAGAGGAATTCTCCCCTTGCGTTTCGAATGTATAAGGAAAAGGAAAACCTTTTACATATTCTGAAATGATCTAAAGGAGGCGCTTGTATGCGCATTTTAATCTTAGGCGGCACGGTGTTTGTGGGTCGTCATTTAACAGAAGCAGCATTAGAGAAAGGCCATGAGGTTACCCTCTTTAATCGAGGCCGTACGAACCAGGATTTATTCCCAAACGTTGAGAAGTTAAAGGGAGACCGTTCTAGTGACTTAGAGGCGTTAAAGGGAAGAGAATGGGATGTTGTCATTGATGCTTCTGGTTATACACCGAGTCAGGCAACAGCAGCAGCGGACCTGTTAAAGGATTCTGTAAAACGCTATATCTTCATTTCTTCTATATCAGCTTATCGTGATTTCCACGAGAAATATGTGGATGAGAGCTATCCTGTTGGACAACTTGAAGACGAGACAACAGAAGAAGTAAACGCCAATACGTATGGTCCTTTGAAAGCATTGGCTGAGAAACAACTTGAAGAGGTGATGCCAGGAAGAGTTCTGAATATCAGACCAGGTATTATTGTAGGTCCTCATGATCCTACAGATCGATTTACGTATTGGGTTATGCGTTTCGGACGTGGCGGCGAAGTGCTTGTGCCGGGTAAACAAGACCGTCCCATTCAGTGGATTGATGCGAGAGACCTATCAAAGTGGATCATCCAAATGGCAGAACAAGAAGAGACAGGGACCTACAATGCTGTTGGATATGACGAAGAGCTAACCATGAAGAAATTTGTGGATGCCCTTATTAAACAAAATCCGAATGCAGAAGATCGTTGGATTAGTGATCAGTGCTTGTTAGATAATGATGCTAAGCCATCTTCAGATCTACCTCTTTGGATTCCAGTCTCAGAAGATCACCCGCACGGTTTTATCCTTGCCTCTAATAAGAAAGCGAGAGAAAAAGGTCTTACCTTCCGTGCGCTAGAAAACACGATTGAAGACACAAGAAAATGGTTTGAATCAAAAGAGGATACGGATATGCGTGTCGGAATTGAACCTGATAAAGAAGCAACCATCGTAAGGCGCTGTAAATAAGATAACATTCATACTCCCTTCAAAGAGGGGGTATGAATTTTTTATGTCCATACATAAATCCTCAATAAATTTCCATAAAAGTGTAATGCAATCCAAATCTATACGTCTAAAGAGTAAAGCGATACAAAGGAAGTGGGGGGATGTAAAGAATGGAAGAGCGTGTTGTCATTGAAGAATGGTTCGATGCCTACAGTGATGATCTCTATAATTTTCTTATTTATTATACAGGCTCTTCTGACGTAGAAGACCTGATTCAGGAGACGTTCATTAAAGCGATTCGAGGATATAACAGCTACAAAGGCGAAGCGAAACCGAAGACATGGTTGTATCAAATCGCCCGCCGTGTAGCGATTGATTGGGCACGGAAGAACAAACGAATGAATGGGAAGAACCACATGCCCCTTCAGGAGGACCAGCTATCATCAAGTAAGACGCCAGAAGAGGTCTATCAGCTCGAAGAAACAAAACAAGAAATTTATCGTGCTATTAGAACGTTGAAGCGCAGTTATCGCGATTTACTGCTCCTTCGATGCGTAAAAGACTTTACCGTTCAGGAAACGGCCTCTGTCTTAGAATGGAGTCCAAACAAGGTGAGAGTCACCTATCACCGCGCCATGAAAGCTTTGAAAAAGGAGTTGAGGAACCATGCGTGACGAAGACCTACACAAACAAATGAGCGAATTTCCTCACAATCAAACTCTTTCAAATCAAAAAAAGGAACAGATGAAGCAAGCTATCCGAAATGAATTAGGGAATGAAAAAGAACCTGACAAAGAACCAAGAAGGAAAAAGTGGACAGTTGGGATCGCGGGCATTGCCGCTCTTGCCTTATTTCTCATTACGGTTCTCTCACTTGGGGACTTTTCTAGCCAACAAGGCACAGACTTAACTCCGGAGGAAGAAAAGGCGAAGGAAGACATTCAGAAAGAACTAGAAAGCTCACGTGTAGAAGGGTATGCGTGGTCGCCTGACGGTCATACGGTTGTATTTCGAAACAACCTGGAAGAGCCTGTCTTATCCATGCGTACTGTAGAACGTCCTTCCACTACAACAGCCTTAACCTCCGCTGCAGGCATGCAGTCATTTGAGTGGTCCCCGGATAGCCAGTATGTCCAAGTGGTCTATGACAATCAAGAATCTTATGCAGTCCGTTACTATAACAAAGAGACGAAAGAGCAATCACCGTTCTTCATCCCGCAAGCAACGCAAATACCCGTTTGGAAAGAAAATGGGGCCAGTATTGCCACTGCTCATATTATCCAGAATGAGAAGCAAATGAGTGAGAACGCTGTGATGATCCATCATTTCAAAGAAGGAGAAACGAAGCGGATGCTTCAATCAAAAGACGTTTCGTACCATGTAACAGCGTATAAGGAGGAAGAATTAAAACTGCTCGAGATCAACACTCAAAATGGTCATCAGTCTCAAGTGGTGTTTAACCGAATAGATGGCACATGGGAAAAATCTGTTGAAGAAGAAAATCATGAACCTTATTCAAAAGCTTACATTGAAGAAACCTTAAAGCAGAACCAGGGGGATATAAAAGATTACGAATGGTCGCCGAATGGGGAAAAGGTTTTGATTATGGAAGTGCTTGAAAATCGTCTTGCTCTAAAACAATGGAACGTGGGAGAGGAAAGCCCTGTTATTCTCCATGATGGAGCGGATCTGTTGGCTGATCAGGTCGCAGAGATACGATGGATGGCTGATCAAAAAGCGCTTGTGGTTCTAAAAAGAGGAGAGCAATTAAATTCACGCCTCCCGTTCACCTGGCTAAGTGTAGATCTTGGAAATCAAAAGACTTCAAAAGCAAGGCAATCCGTTTCTATGCCTGTATGGGGACCGGACGGGGATAGAGTAGCTGTATCAGAAGGTGTTAAAGGGCCTTATGAAAACAGCATTATGATTTATACACTAGATGGATCGAAAGAACCGGAACGTATCTATAGCATTCCGCAAAATGGAGGAGGCCTATCAGAATTGAAGGTTGATTCTTGGCCGTCTCCAGACCAAATGAACGTACTTCGAACACAAGGCGAGTCAGAAGCGCCAATCCTTTTAGTAAACGAAGAGAACTCGTGGAAGCGAAAGCTCGTTCAGGAGGAGATCCCAATACGTGCCTTCAGAGAGATTTCCATTAACCAGTCGCTTCCGAATGAAGAGCCTTATTCCATGTGGGAGGAAGTCAGAAGAGATGACATCGGAGGGGAGATCAGTGCTACGGTTCATTTTTATGAACAACTAAAGGATGATCCAAATTCTCCAGTCATGGCCTATGTGAAGCGAGAAGGTTACTGGTATCGAATCGGAAAAATAGCAAGGATACAAGACGAATTTAAAGCGGAACGGGTCGTTCTGGATGGTTCATACGAAGGGATTGCTATTCATGGTTACGACTATGAAGGTGGAGGGCAAGAGTCTAGCACCGCTGTTCTTCAGTACCATCCTAACGATCGTTCATTGTCATTTGAAGCACGTATTCCGAACTTTACTAGGATGGATTTAGATGGGGATGGGACTCGAGAAATTCTTGGTTTCTCAGAAGACGATCGACTCCTGTATCAATTTAGCGATTCAATTACTTCATATGTCTCGCTAAATAGAGCTATCGGCACCTCGTCCATCACGATCCAGGAAGTAAATGGGGAAGAGATCATTCATGCTGAAGCAGAAGATGGTCAAAAGGTTCGTTATTCTTATAACGGGAAAGAACTCATTCCTAAGAACTAAAAGCAGCCCACCAGGGGCTGCTTTTTTAATTTGTAAGGCGTAACCCTTTAACATTGACGATCTTTCTTGTAACCATATAAAATGAATTCGACAATAAAATTTGCGTATGCGCAAAAATCGACGGGAAATAGTAATAAAAAGAGGTGAAACAGACACATGATGACATCATTCGAAGCAATATATGAGGGATTTCAATCGATGACACCTGTAATGCAAGCTTTGATCGCAACTTTATTTACGTGGGGGATGACAGCAGCTGGCGCGTCTCTTGTCTTCTTCTCAAAGGGTACGAATCAGAAATTCATGGATAGCATGCTGGCATTCGCCGGAGGTGTGATGATTGCGGCCAGTTACTGGTCGTTACTTGCTCCAGCCATTGAGATGGCATCTGAGCAAGCTGTCCCGCAATGGGTACCAGCAGTTGTGGGCTTTTTATTAGGTGGATTCTTTTTGCTTTTAGTGGATAAATTGTTGCCAATGCTTAACAATAACCAATACTTGCACGATATAGGAACAAATGATTCTAAACGCCGAACGACCTTATTAGTTTTTTCTATTACGCTTCACAATATCCCCGAAGGGTTAGCTGTGGGTGTAGCCTTTGGTGCACTTGCTTCATCTTTCACAGAGTCTGCTTTGGCTGGAGCCATGGCTCTTGGGATTGGTATCGGGATCCAGAACTTCCCGGAAGGACTTGCTGTTTCAATGCCACTGAGACGTGAAGGCATGTCTCGGAAGAAGAGCTTCTTCTATGGTCAGTTTTCCGGTATGGTTGAACCCATTGCGGCTGTAATCGGGGCAACAGCGGTGATCTATATCGAACCATTGCTTCCTTATGCGTTGAGTTTTGCAGCTGGTGCTATGATCTTTGTGGTAGCCAAAGAGATCATTCCAGCTTCCCAGGAAAAAGGGAACACAGAACTCGCATCCATTAGTTTATTGATCGGCTTTGCTGTTATGATGACGTTAGACGTTGCGTTAGGATAAATTCATGTCCCCCTGTTCGAATGAAAGTACAGGGGGACTTTTTTAGATTCATGCACTGTACAATCTGCTAAGAGAAAGGAAGTTACATATGAGAAAGACAGCATGGTGGTTACGTATACGAAATAGCTATTGGTTCCTTCCGACTGTATACAGCATTTTATCCATTTTAGCAGTGGGAATAACAACAGTAGCTGACTTGTTTTTCATAGAGGATTTTGCAAAGGTTATTCCTTCTATATTCTTGACCAATCGAAGCGTAGCAATGTCTTTATATACAGCTCTTATCACATCGATCTTAACGATGACGACGATTAGTTTCTCATCCATTATGGTGGTATTAACGACGTACTCGCAGCAGTTCTCTCCAAGGACTCTCCAAGATTTCATGAGTGATCGGACGACTCAGCACGTATTGGGAGTGTATGTATTTGGTTTTATTTACACACTCTGCAATTTACTTCTCCTCACAAAAGATAAGGAACGTCTCCTGGCCAGCCCCTTCCTTACGGTTGTAGTGGCGATTACGACACTTGGATTCTTTGTGGTGTTTATTCATCACTCCACCCGCTGGGTTCAGGTCAATAATTTAATCGGTAAAATTCAGCATGAAACGTACGATGTAATTGGTAAGACGTTCTCAGAGAAACAGTATGATGTCTTTCAGGACTGGGACCAACAAGAGCTCGACCAGGTTCAATCTGGTTTGGATCATGTTGTACACGTACAGCGCTCGGGTTACCTTCAACATATCGAATTTAAAGCGTTCATCCAGTGGGCAAAGCAGCATAAGGCCACCGTCTGGATGCATGCACAAGTAGGAGATTATGTGGAGAAAGGAACACCGATATTTTCTTATACGGCAGAGCAAGAGGAAGCGGACATAAATGAGACGGCTGGTTTGAATAATATGATTGTGGGAAAAGAACGAACGAGCCTTCAGGACATAGAATTTTCCATACAGAAGTTAGTCGAGATTGCACTCCGGGCGATCTCACCAGGGATCAATGATCCACATACAGCGATTAATTGTATCAACCGGATTGGATCCTTACTGTCTGAGTTAGGCCACAAGTATAAACCGTTTAAATATTATACAGATGAGGATGAAAAGTTACGGATTATTCTCATGCCAAAGCCTTATCGTGAATATCTTTATAAGAGCTTTTATCAAATACGTTTGTACGGAAAGCATGATGTCTCCGTGATGAACGGGGTTTTAGAAGCGCTTTATAAAACAGCACTTGTAAACGATGGGGAGATCAGAGAGGATATTTGGAAATTTTCTGTTTATATAATTGATGGAATCAAAGATGAAGGGTATCATGAAATAGACCTTAACGTAATAAGGGACATCGCTTCAGAATTGGCCGAGCTTTGTCAAAAAGAACCTGTGATTTAAAGGAGATAGAAAGTTATGGAGTGGAGAAACATATACAGAGGAATGCTGATGGGGGCAAGTGACGTCGTACCCGGCGTTAGTGGAGGAACCATCGCCGTACTATTAGGGATTTATGACCGCTTAATTGAAGCGATTTCGGGTGTGTTTAGTAGGGAGTGGAGGAAGTATATAAGTTTTCTCATTCCTTTAGGTATTGGGATCGGAATCTCGATTGTTTCACTGAGTAAATTGATTAGCTATTTGTTTGAGCATCATGAACAACCTACGTTGTATTTCTTCCTTGGTTTAATAATTGGGGTCATCCCGTTTTTACTACACCAAGCTGATTACAAAGAAAACTTTAAAGGTAGTCATATGATTTTTCTGCTTGTTTCTGCAGCACTCGTTGCATCTATGGCATTCTTTGAAACGGGTGAACCTCAATCCTGGGAGGGAAGTTTGTCCACCGCTCAAATGATTGGTCTATTCTTTTCAGGCTGGATGGCGAGTATGGCTATGATTTTACCGGGAATAAGTGGATCCTTCTTATTACTTTTAGTTGGAGTTTATAAAGTTGCAACCGATGCTGTTTCCCAATTTCAAATTGGGCGCATCGCCCTTATCGGAGCTGGCGTAGCTGTCGGGCTTTTAATCAGTAGTAAGGCGATTCGTTATTTGTTTAAACGATTCCCATCTCATACCTATGCTACCGTAATTGGTCTAGTAATTGGTTCGATTTTTGTAGTATTTCCGGGGATGCCGGATGATCTCATTCTTTGCCTGATTACGTTTATTGGCGGTTTGTTAGTGGCGTATTTGCTGGGGAAAGTTGAATATTAGGACAAATAGATGCTTACGTTAAAAGAGGCCATCCTTTTTAGGATGACCTCTTTTTTGTAGTCGTTTGCGCTTTTCATGAGATCCAGCTCCGGCGGGGAGGGCCTAGCGAGATAAGCAATCTACCTCCAGTCTGCTACGCAGACTTACAGTAGCTTGCTTATCCGTACGGCCCTGACCACCCCGCCTGCGCTTTTCATTTCTTAAAATCTAAATGCTGTTGCGCCTACGATAATTAGTAGGATGAACAATACAACGATCAGTGTGAATGTTCCTCCGTAGCCGTAACCGCCGCCACCGTAACAACAACCGTATCCACCATAACCGTACATAACATCTTCCTCCTTTATGATCTCAAGAGATTCAATCATTCTTCATTAGACTTAGTAACCGTAGCCACCGTATCCTCCAAATTGCGATGCTCCTACGACGATGAGTAGGATGAAAAGTACAACGATGAGCGCGAGCCCTGTGCCGTATCCTTCACTCATTTGAATCCCTCCTTCAAGATCTGACTTCTTTACTACAATATGCAGATGACCCGAATTTGGTTGGGTTCTTCCGCGAATTCATCAAAAATGGACGTTTGCCTAGAGATTTTGAGAGGTGTATTGTCCTCCTAGTCCCACAACATAAAAAGAGCTGCTGATGGCGAACCATCAGCAGCTCTTCTGCTTTATCTGAACCACTTAATATATTTCTCTGTAATCGACGGGACCACGCCGCTGAATAGTTTACTTCTCCAGTATTCGTTACTGGCACGTTCAATTGCGGCTGTGTGATTGGGGTAAGGATAGATCATACTGGAAAGTTCTCCGATCTTCATTCCTTTTTCAACAGCTAAAACAGCTACTTGCATCCAGTCTCCTGCTCCTTTCCCAATGGCGTGTGCTCCTAATATATGCCCTTTGGTATCTGTGATAAATTTAATGAAGCCTTCTGACTTGTGATCGGCCACGAAGCGGTCCACATCCGCCAGATCGGTGTGATAGATCAGGACGCCATCATGTTTCTCTTGCGCTTCTTTCTGCGTGAGGCCAAGGTGGAAGACTTCTGGTGTGATGTAGGTGTTCCATGGGATTAACTCATAAGACGCCTTGCGACTTAGTCCAAACACCGCATTTTGTACAACTGTTTTCCCTTCATACCCCGCTACATGAGTGAAAGGAGGCGTTCCGTTCACATCTCCGATGGCGAAAATATGTCCGACGTTTGTACGAAGCGTCTCATCGACTTTTACAAACCCCCGCTCGTCCATATCGACGCCAGCCTGATCTAGATCGAGAGAATCTGTATTCGGCTTACGGCCTGTTGCCAGGAAGATTTGGTCAGCTTCTATTACATATTCTTCATCCTGAACGGAATAATGAACGTAGTTCTGTTTTCCTTCTCGAGAGGTTTTCTTTACATTTGCATCTGTAATGATCGTTAGCTCTCGTTCCAGTATCTCTTGCGCTTTCTTCTGGATATCTTGATCTTCCTTGCCTAGTACCCCAGGGCCGGCTTCAAGAACAGTGACTTCAGATCCAAGGCGTGCATAGGCTTGAGCAATTTCAAGACCGATTGGGCCTCCGCCAATAAAGACCATTTTCTTCGGTAGTTGTTTAAGGTCAAAGACAGTTTCATTTGTAAGGTAACCTGTTTCTTTCAGCCCTTCGATTGGAGGTACGTTAGGTCTTGAGCCGGTTGCAATTATGATGCGTTTTCCAAAAAGAGCTTCCTCTTGGTTCTCAACCTCAACTTCATGGTCACTTCGAAACGACGCTCCTCCTATATAGACATCAATTCCTAAGTCTTCGAAGCGTTCAATGCTGTCATGTTCCTGAAGGTGCTCAATTGATTCCTTGACGCGTTGATTAATCATCTTTACATCGACTTCACCTGATGCCTGTACGCCGTACTTCGATACACTTCTGGCATGGTGAATTTCGTTAGCTGCTTCAATAAGAGATTTAGAAGGGACGCAACCGAAGTGGAGGCAGTCACCACCTAAGTCTTCTCGCTTTTCTACTAAGGCTACCTGGGCTCCCAGGGAAGCGGCTCCTGAAGCTACAGTAAGGCCTCCTGCACCGCCGCCTATAATGATGATGTCATATTGTTTCATCGTTTTTTCCCCTTTCTAAGGCAAGATTCGTTTTGCTTCTATAAAGCGCTGCAACGCTGTAAAGACTTCTACAGCGAAGAAAGCAAGCGTTGACCACATTAAGATGGATGGAAAGAGCATCATGATGCTGAAGAAGATGAAGCCTTCCGTACGCTCTGCCACTCCTGCTTGGTAATAAAAAGACTTAATCCCTTGCTTTTCAGACACAGCCCCGACTGTTAGGAAGATGGTCATTGAAAAGATAATCGAGACACTTAAGAGAAGAAGGGGCCACATAACTTCAGGATGAAGATAGGCGATGCCTAAAATAATGCTAATCTCAACAATTCGGTCAAACGTAATATCCATGACGGTGCCGAAGGAGGATGGTTTGGTCATTCTGGCCATTGTTCCGTCAACAGCATCTAAAAAACCGGATAGCCAAAGAGCGACTACAGCCAGAATGGGAAAGCCAAGAGCATAGATCCCACCTGAAGCAATACCGATGATAAAGGCAATGGTTGTAACTTGATTGGCGGTTAATCCGAGTGTCGTCAACCACTTGGATGTGTGTTCAATCGATGGCTGAACGTATTTCCTAGCATGTGTGTCGAGCATTTGTTACACCTCCTGCGCTCTCTATCCTGTAAAGCCGAGCCATCGCTTAATCCTTTCTCTAAACAAGAAGGTGATGGCCATTAGCGCAAGAAGAAGAGAGACAGCTAACATAATTTGTTTAACATTACCGGTTCCAAGACTAGCGCCCAAATAGCTGTAAACGAGCGTCCCTGGGAACATTCCAATCATGGTTGCCGGGATGAAGGATCGAAAGTTGACCCTGGTAATGCCAGATACATAACTTAAAAGATCAAATCCAACGATGGGAGTCAAACGAAGAATAAGAACGTATAAGAAGCCATTCTGATCTATTTTTTTAAATAATTGTTCGGACCATGAAAAGTTTTGAACTTTGACGAGTGAGTCGCCGAAGAAACGTCCCATAATGTATCCTGTCACTGCAGCTCCTGTTGCTCCGAAGAGGATATAAAGAAAACCAGGCCAAACCCCATACACAAAACCTGCTACGAGCGATAGGATAGAGGTCGGAAAGAAAACGATAGGGCCGAGTGCATAAATGAGAAAGAAGATAAAAGGGGACCACCACCCAAATGATTGAACAAAGGTGCTTATTTCATCTTTTCCCAAATTGAACTCGAATCGAACAATATAAGCGGCTATACCAAATAGAATGAGTACAATCACTGGTTTTATCCAATTTTTCAATTGTTTCATGTTACTCATTCCTTTGCTTTAAATTTGTAAACGTATGAACCGTATCAGGGTGTGCTGATACATAAACCGTTTCATCCCACTGAAGGCCAAGGGAACTAGAAACGGTGACTTGTTGATTTACGTCTGCAATAAAGATTTGATAAAGGCTGTGTCCATGGATATGCACCTTATTCTTCATCGTCCCTTTCCACACCCATTCAGTTTGATGCGGTGTGGATTTGGATAAGAATAGGGATTGCACAGGAATGTAGGTCTCCTTGTCGACAATTAGATGGTCGCCAAAGAAATCGGCGACAAAGGCATTTGCGGGAACGTGATACACGTGTTCAGGTTCACCGATCTGCTGAAATTGTCCGTTTTCAAAGACGCCGACATAATCCCCCATCTCCATGGCTTCTTCTCGATCATGTGTAACAAAGACAGCCGTGATGGCCTGATCCTTTAGCAACTGTCTGACCCAGGCACGCATCTCCCCTCTAAGACGAACGTCCAGGCTACTAAAGGGCTCATCGAGTAAGAGAAGCTGAGGGGAGATAGCCAAGGATCTGGCTAGTGAAACTCTCTGTTGCTGACCGCCGGATAATTCATAAGGGAATTTTTTTTCATAACCGGTTAGCCCAACTTGGTTGATCAATTCTTGTGCACGTCGCATTCTTTCTTTTTTCTTTATTCGTTGAAAGGATAACCCGTAGGCAACGTTCTCAGCGATTGTCATATGCGGAAATAGTAAAGGATGCTGAAATACCAAGCTTACTGGGCGTTTATTGGCATCAAGGTTCGTGACTTCTTGTTGATCTATGATGAATGTCCCTTCAGTAAACGGCTCTAATCCAGCTAAGCAACGAAGAAGGGTTGTTTTCCCGCTTCCTGAAGGGCCTACGATACTTAAGATCTCTCCTTTGGATAAGGTGAACGAGAGATCGTTGAAGATGGTGTCATTATGGAATGATTTCGATGTGTGATTGACTGTGATAAACGATGCTGTCATAAACGAGTCCTCCAAGGATTTTGATACGGAAGGAGCGATAAAAGAAGCTCCATAGACAGGTAGAATAAGACGGGAAGTAAAGCGAACCAGGCAGAAAAGGCGGCAAGAACGGTACTTTCAGCTGAATCTAAGAATGGGAAGTAAATCATAGCGAGAGTTACCACATTCCCGCCCCCGATAATGGCTGTAATCACATACTGGCTTAGGCTAATGACAAAGATTAAGAAAACCGTACTTCTGATAGATGGCATGAGGAGAGGGAGTTCTACACTCCAGAAGCGATGCCATCTTGTTGTGCCAAGTACTTGTGCTTGTTGTAAGATCCCGGTTCCCATAGATGCGTATCCGCTTCGTAACATTTTAATACTATAAGGGATAGTCGGTACGAGATGAATGAGCACTACCCCGAGCCACGTGTCGGTCAGACCAATTCGAATCATAGCCACATGAAGGCCCATTGTAATGGCAAGCAAGGGAACAATGAGTGGGAGTAGGAAGAGTGCATCAACAACGGCTTTCCCTTTAAAAGAATAAAAGGCCAGTGCCTTTCCGGCTAAGAGACCGATGATGAGATTAAGTACCACGACAAGGGCACCAATGCCGAGGGAAACAAAGGTAGCTTGAATCAACTTTGCCTCAGAAAAGAGTGCCTCCCAGCCTTTTAAAGAGATCATCATTTCTGAACTGCCATTACTGCTAATGTTCATGAATAAGCTTTTGGCGAACAAAAACACGACAGGTAAGATGAACAGGAGCCACGTGAGAACCCAAAATTGAATTTTTTTCTGTTTGCTAAGGCGGTTCATACTAATCCTGTCCTTTCGTGAGAAGCATCCGTTTCCGATTCATGACTGAAAATGCAATAAAACTGACGATACCAATAATGACACTGGTCATAACCATCGCAGCGAAAGCTAAAGGTCGATCATTCCAATCCCCCGAATAGAACCAATCATACGTTAAAACGGAAATCATCTCTGGGAAAGTCGCCCCAAGAAGGAAGGGAACCTCATAAGCACTTAGAATAAAGGCGAATAAAATAATCCCCGTCTCCACTAGCGCCGGGAAAACCCATGGCCACTCTGCATCTTTAAATGCCGCCCATTTCCCACCCCCTAATGTCTCGACGAGATCTCTGTAGCCTTTATCGTGCTTCGTGTAGATCGGAAGCAACATTAATACGACAAAAGGGGTTTCTTTGCCCACATAGGTCAGAATCATCCCAATTCCATTTTGGTCGTTTGTCACAATGGGAAAAGCATCTGTGCTCGGTATGAAACCGATCTCGTTCAATAGATTAGAGATAAGGCCGCTCTGTTCAAACAGAAGAAGAACAATATACCCCCATACAAAGTGAGGGAAAAGCATCGGGAGCCAAATGCTTAGCTTGCCTGCTGTTCTCTGGATGAATGGTGTGAAGCTTCTGGTAATCAGCACCCCAAGTAATAGCGAAAGAGCGGTGGCGATTAAGGTAATACGGATGCTGTACCCGAGTGACTCATAGAAGCTCTGTTCGGTAAATAGTGTTGTGTAGTACTTGGTTGTAAACGCCCCTTGATCTTGTAAACTCGTACGTACGGCTGATAGGAAGCCGTAAAGTGGCAATGCGAGAAAGAGTAAGGCTGGAACTAAGAGAACCCAAGCCTTATTCGCCTCTGATAACTTCATCTTTCCAATTCTCCTTTATCCACTCTACATATTGGGCGTCGGCCTCTGGTAGGAAGCTCTCTTCTAAAATTTCATTGGAGAGGACACTTTTGCCTCGGTTTAATGACTCAAAGGCTTGCTGATCTTCTTCTGAAAGCTTATCTATGCTGATTGGTGTGTTATCTCCCCAGTTTGTTGGCTTCAATTTCTGAAGCTGAGCCTCAGGAGATAGCAAGAAATTAATCAACGTCATGGCTCCTGCTTTATTTGGGCTATTGTAAGGAATAGCTAAGAAGTGAGTGTTTCCAATTGACCCTTCATCTAGAACAAAACTTCGAGTTGAGTCAGGGAACTCATTGTTCTCAATCATGTGTTCAGCACGGGCTTCGTTATACCCCATTGTCATGGAAACGTCTCCTTTGCTATACAAACGATCTAATTCAGCTAATGAAGAAGGATAGTGTTTTCCCTCTCTCCATAAATCTGGCTTTATTTCATTCAAGTAGGACCACATATAATCCCCGGCGCTACTTGCACGTTCTTTTGAAAATGGCTCTTCGACCAGGGTCTTCGTATCCTCAGCTCCTTTGTAGAGGAGGTGTCTTAAGAACGCATTCCCTGAGAAATCATCTGGATTTGGATAAGTAAACTCTCCTGGGTTGTTATGAATCCATGTCTTCAATTCTTGAAAGGTTTCAGGTGGTTGTTCTATTTTGTCCTGATCGTATAAAAAGACGAATTGAACTTTCCCCCACGGAGCTTCATATCCTTCAGTAGGGGTTCCGAAATCATAATCGAACGCTAAGCTATCCTGTTCATAGTAATCTTTGAAGTTAGGAAGTTGATTACGAAAAGGACCATAGAGCAGATTGTTTTCTTTCGCATTTTTAAAATTCTCTCCGTTTACCCAAATCACATCAATCGTACCATCTTGTTTATTGGCCTGTTTCTCTGAGTAAAGTTTCTGGAGGATGTTGCCTGTGTCCATAGGAGTTCGCTCTAAATGGATGTTGTATTGTTCTTTCATGCGAGGGGCGACCCATTCGTCTATATAACGATTGATGCCCTCATCGCCACCCCACATATGAAGGCGCACAGTGGTTTCGGAGGCTTTGGTTTTAATATCTTCCCAAGATGTATCTTGTAAGGACTGATCAGTACCATTTGTTTCTCCGTCTGCATTGCTACAAGATGTAAGGATGAGTAGGAGTAAAAGAAATCCTATAACTCTTTTCACTTGTAATCCCCCTTATTGAAATCTGTTTTTATAGTTGGGCCCCACAGGACGTGGGGTCGTTCGATGTTGGTTATTGTTGTGGCGTTTTTAGTCGAACTTCCACTTTACCTAAACAGTCGCCTTCGCTTTTCTGGCCTAGATCCAGCTCCGGGCCGCAGACACTCTGGACATAAGGCAACCCCCTTCGTGAGGAAAAGCACCTCACTGCGGGTTTTGTCTTATGCCTGCCGTGCCTAAGCAGCGGCCCTGCGCTTTTCATGAGATCCAGCTCCGGGGGCTAGGGGCTAGCGAGATAAGCAAACTACCTGCAGTGGCTAACGCCACTTCCGGCATTTTGCTTATCCGTACGCCCCTGGGCAAGCCCCCTGCGCTTTTCGTTCTAGATCCAGCTCCGGCTCCTAGCCCCTAGCGTCATAAGCAATCTAACTCCAGTCTGCTGCGCAGACTTCCATTAGCTTGCTTATGCGGCCCCACAGGACGTGGGGTCGTTCGATGTTGCCACAGGATGTGGCGTTTTTAGTCGAACTTCCACTTTACCTAAACAGTCGCCTGTGCTTTTCTGGCCTAGATCCAGCTCCGGCGGGGAGGGCCTAGCGAGATAAGCCATCTTTTCTCCAAAGGCTATTCGCCTTTTCCGAAAAGCTGGCTTATCCGTACGGCCCTGACCACCCCGCCTGTGCTTTTCTTTATTCCATTATACATTTATTATAAAAGTATTAACTCTAATCCAACTTACATGAATGTGCTCATGTATTTCGAATCTGGTTGGGATATGTTTAAATAGAATGAGAGTTATTTCAAGGAGGTTATTTTTAGTGGAGTTTATTCGAGAGATGAAGACATTTCAAGATCTTATAGATGGGGAAGAGCCGGTTATTATTAAGTTCTCTGCGGATTGGTGTCCGGATTGTAAGCGTATGGATATGTTTATTGGGGACATTGTAGAGGAGTATAATGCTTATAAATGGTTCGAGATTAACCGTGATGAGCTACCAGATGTTGCTGATCAGTATGAAGTGATGGGGATTCCTAGTATTCTTGTATTCCAAAACGGTCAGAAAATCGCTCACCTTCATAGCGCAGATGCTAAAACACCTGAAGAAGTGGAAGGCTTCTTAGCTCGTACGTTTCAATAATTAAATCAGTCGTTTTCAAACGCACAAATGTGGAGTAAAATGGAAAATACTCTGCGTTTGTGTTTTTTTTATTGGAACTGGGGAAGGGGGTGGAGGAGTGGAAATGTTGCGAAGTAACTATAAAGGGGTAAGTGGTTTCGTGATAGTGGCGATCGTGGGGTTGATGGCTGCTGTGTCGTTTCTGTCTCTTCCGTTTTACATCTTATACATAGCGATCTATATGCTCGCCTTTTTGCAGTTGTTAACGGATGCTTCTGTGGAAGCATCTCGTTCTTCTTCAGATGAAAGAGTGCTGAAGCGGTTTGTGTGGAAGGTCATTAAGGCTTTTCCGATCTTTTTCGTGTTTATGCTAGTGATTATGGACGGAGAGCTAGGACGAGGTGCAGGAGAAGATTCGGATACGTTTTTCTTATTAGGAACGCTAGTCGTGAGTTTTGTATTTGCGCGTCTTCGTAAGAATCCAACACATTACCAGGATCCTGATCCTCTTAGAGAGAGTCAGGTGAGGTTGGCTTCTTTATTATTAGCTATAGCGCTTGTGTTTTTCACGACCCTTTTTGGAGTGGGGCATTTATTTAGTTCGTGATTCATGTCCTTCGCATTAATCATAAAGAAAGCCGAAAACCCTTATAGAGGTTTTCGGCTCTTTTTGTATTAGTCATCTTTTAGGATACCTACAAGGCGAAGCAAGTCTAAGAATAGATTAATGAAATCTAAATACAAGTTCAGAGCAAGAAGGGGGATGTCTTTCTCGCTGAAGTGGCCATTCTTAATCTTGTTAATGTCGTAGATGATAAATCCGGAGAAGATTACCACACTAATTAACGTAATAACAAGAATAGCTGCACTGCCTAAGTTAAAGAAGATATGAATTAGCCATACCAGAATAAGCGCAAGAAGGGCGCTCATCAGCATGCCTCCAAGAAAGCTTAAATCACGCTTGGTCTTCCAGGCATAAAGGGATAGCGCAATAAAGATGATCGTTGTCACGCCGAGCACCATCAGAACAGTCGTAGCGCCGATAGAACTGATGTAATACGAAATAGCTGGGTATAACGTTAAGCCCGATATAAACGTAAACAGAAATAGAAAACCATATCCAATTTTCTTTGCTTTACGCAGGAAGAAAACAGAAATGAGTAATATAAACTCTAAGATGACAAGTGGGAGAAACAAGGCTGGTGGAACCCACTGCCCCATATACAATCCGACCGTTGCCACGAGTAGAGATAGTGCAAACGTTCGGAGTACTTTGCTGAGTAGTTCATGTTTTTTCAAGAAGTATTCCCTCCAAGTAGTAGTAGATGCGTTGTTTAGTATAATCGCCACTTAGTGAAGCGTCTACCTATCTAACGCAGTTCCCTGTAAATGTTAGTGGCAATCTTCAACTTAAGTGTCTATATGGTTTACGAAATGTATTGGTATTTGGTTTCAACTCGCGCTGTAATTTCTAACTGACCAGGTTCCACAGGAGTGCTGGTCGCTCCAACAGATTCAGCTTTCACAAAGGTTTGCGGCGTTGCTTGAGTAGGGGGAACTTGTTCGTCGATTGAGAAGGGTGTCATGTCGATTTGGAGATTCATCGTTTGAGCAATGGTTTGTGCTTTCGTATTCGCATTTTGTAAAGCGGAAGCAAGAGCCTGTTGGTAAAAGGACTGAGGGTCTTGGACGGTGAAGGAAATATTTGAGACCCGGTTTGCTCCATTGGCTACAGCTGTATCGATGACTTCTCCTGTTTGTTCTAAATTTTCGATCGTCACTGTAATAAGATGGGTAACTTCATAGCCTCTGAATTGTTGCTTTCCATCAATATAATCATATTGAGGGAAGATAAAGTAATCTACTGTTTGAATATTTTCATTTGGAATTCCAATTTGAATGAGCGCATCAATCACTTCATTAAGCGTTTGGGCATTGGTTTGCTGAGCGGTTGTTAATTCTTTATCTTGCGTCTCCACTCCGAGTGTAATATTCGCGATATCCGGCTGAGCCTTGACTGAACCAATTCCTGTCACCGTCAGAAAACGGTTTGCCTGGCGTTGATTGTCACGGTATTGCGGTTGTGGTGAAGGATAATACATAACAATTCCACCTTCCGTCTAAAATTAACCCTACTACTTAATTCATGAAATAAGGGAATAAAATATACCCATTTGTCCGTTCGATAGGTAGAAAAGTTGTTAAAGGAGTGCGGAATTGGGGGAATGAAGAATAAAGATTTCTTTAAAAGGAGCGAATCGGTATGGGATTTTTGTTCTCTCAGTTTTCAAAACCACAAGGTCTGATTGGAAAAGCCGTCGGCTGGCTCATGTATAAGCAAAACGCTGGTATCAATAAATGGGCGATGTCTTTTTTAGATATTCAACAGGATGACTGTGTACTAGAGATTGGGTTTGGACCTGGCTATTGCGTGAAGGAACTATGCGATTCCTATGATGGGGTAAGAGTGATTGGGCTTGACCCTTCAGAAGCCATGGTGGAAGAAGCAAAGCGACGTAATAAGAAGGACGTAGAGGGAGGACGAGTAAGATTAGCACAAGGCTATGCGGAAGAATCAACGAATCTTCATGATACAATAGATAAAGTTCTTGCGATTAATAACATTACGTATTGGGAAGACCCGGTTGGAACGCTTGCTGCGCTTAGGGAACAGATGAGTGAAAAGGGAAGAGTTGCGATTGCTCTTCAGCCACACGAAAAAGGCGCCAGTGACGAAACGACCGTCATTATTGGGGATCAAATCCGTTCCTTCTTAGAACAAGCCGGATTTAAGCAGGTACTCGTTCACCATAAACCCGGGAGTCCAACGAAAACCACATGTGTTGTAGGGTCTGTATCAGATTTACCGGTCCAAAACCCATGAAAATGAAAAAGGAGTGGAACCTATGAATCCATCATTAAAAAAGGAAGAAAGAGAGCAAATTCTATCTAAAATTCAAGGATACTTTGAAATGGAACGAGGAGAAGAGATTGGTAACATTGCAGCTGATCAAGTCTTTCAGTTTATAGAGAAAGAAATTGCTCCTCACTTTTATAATCAAGGAGTACGTGATGCGAAGGGAATGCTAGAAGAAAAGATGATGAACCTGGATGAAGACATCAGCTCCCTTGAAAAACCCACTTATCCTAATAGACGCTAAAAAAACGTGCCAGACACCCTTTACTATAGTAAAGGGTGTCTGGCACGTAATAAAGCATTTAGTGTTTGAATTGGTTCAGTTGTTCTTCTAGTTGATTGATCATGGATTGGAGCTCGACAGATTGTTGTTGCACGTTGTGGAACGTTCTTTGTTGCTCTTCTGTGGAGGCTGAGATTTCTTCTGTACCAGCTGCCGTTTCTTCTGTAATGGCACTCACACTCTGCATGCTGGATGATACTTGTTCACTTCGATTTAAGGACGTATCCATATTCTGAACGAGTTGCTGTAATTCTGTATGAATCATTGTGACATGGTCGTGGATCGAAGAAAAGGCCGTTTTAGACTCATTCATCGTCTCTTCTTGCTTTTGAGAGATCGATGTGGAGCGGCTTGTATCTTCTTCGATCATATGGATGCCGTTTTGAATATGTTCAACCATACTGAAGATCTGTTCTGTAGCGGTTCTTGATTGGTCCGCTAGCTTTCGTACTTCTTCTGCTACAACAGCGAACCCTTTCCCGTGCTCTCCTGCTCGAGCAGCTTCAATGGCTGCATTTAGCGCCAGAAGGTTCGTCTGCTCAGACAGGTCATTTACAAGCTGAGAAGTTTGATGAATTTCATTCGTGTATTGGACAAAGGATTGAACGGAGTGCTCAATAGATCGAGTGGCTTCAATGCCTTTGTTAAGCAAATCTTGTTGATTTTCGATCGAACGTTGCCCAACTTCAACACTCTTAAGAGCGTTCTCACTTTGAGCGTTTGCGTTCCGACTAGCTTCTACGTTGTGTTGAAATCCGTTGTGCATCTCATCCATTAAGTAAGAAGCATCCTGAATATCGGTAGAGATCGATTGACTCCCTTGAGCAAGTTCATCTGTAGAAGTCGCCACTTGTATAGAGCTCTCAGAAAGCGTATCGATATTGCTCTTTAACCCTAAGCTGAACTCTTGCACTTCTTTTCCCATCGTTTCAATAGAACGGATCGTTTCTTTTAGATGATCCACCATTTCTCCAAAGGAGGAAGCGAGTTGTCCGATTTCATCTTTACGGTTCGTTTTCGCTACTTCTACTGTTAAATCGCCGCTTGCAATCGTAGTAGCTTTCTTAGCCAGTTCCCGAATGGGGTTAGCAGTCTGAGCGGATAATCTCCAAGAAGATAAGATAGAAAGAAGGATTAACGCTCCGCTTGCAATCAAAGTGATAAGGATAAGCTGTTGAATTTGCGCCTTTCGTCCCTCTACTTGACTTTCATACCATTCATTCGCTGTATGATTAATCATGAAAGCATCATTTAGAATACCGCCTGCGCGGGCAGCCTGACGACTAATTTCATTTGTATCATTGGAAGCCAGGAATTGCTCTGATTGAGCCTTTAATGAGGCGTATTTGGATTTGAGCTGATCAAACCACTTTTGTTGCTCGGAATTTTTTAAATAACTCTCCAATGAAGCGACTTCCTTGTTTACGGATTGTAGTAAGTCTGTGGTTTCTTCTTTACTCGCTTCTGATGGATTGTTTGAGTAATTATTCAATGACTGCTGAAGCGTAACCACACTACCGTTTAAATGCTCCGCTTTCAGAAGAAGTTCAACCTCTTGTGAAGATGATTTTTGAACGTCTAACATCTGAGTAATCACATACCCGATCAGGAGTAAACTTAGTATTAAAGGAATAGAAGATAATAATAAGATCCGTTTACGAAGAGACATGTTATTCATCGCCTCCTTTATTCATAGCTTCCTCTAAAGTATCTTGCTCGGAAAGGGATAAACGGATGACACGGATCGGAGCTAATCCAACCGCTTCTTCCTTTAGCCCTAATTGAAGGTGCTCTCCTTGTTCAAAGGAATCTTCCTTCAGCTGTTTCGCAATATCGAACAAAGCGACATCAATTCGTTTCATCATAGAGGTAACGACGGAATCTTCCGCTAAGAAATACTGATCACTGTCTACCCCGAATGAATATACTTTTTGCTTTTGGGCTTCTTTTAGAGCTCCGACACCTGCATAGCCAGCTACAGGAAATAGATAATCTGCCCCATTCTTGATTTGTTTCTGAGCAAGCTCTGCTGCCTTATTGTCATTATCGAAATTTCCTATATAATCAACAGAAATAGTTGCATCAGGGTTTACCTCTTGAACACCTTCTTTAAAGCCCTTCTCAAAATTCTTTACTACTGGGATGTCCATGCCGCCGATAAACCCAACGTGATTGGATTCGGTTCGCATACCAGCGATTAGTCCGATTAAATAGCTACCTTCGTCTTCTTTAAATGTAAGAGATGTCACGTTTGGTTGCTCGGATACAGCATCGATGAGTAAGAATTTTTGGTCTGGGTACTTCTTGGCCATTTTCTCAACAGCCTCTTGAGATTCAAATCCCAACCCGACTACAAGGTCATGACCTTCTTCAATGAGTTTTTCTAGATACCCTTCATAGTTTCCAGTAAGCGGTTCCTTATAATTGAAAAAAACGCCTAACTCGTCACGTGCCCGCTCTAACCCTTGAAGAGCTGAATCACTAAACGAGTTGTCCCCTAGACCACTATCTGTCACTAAGAGTCCAATTGTCTTCTTTTCTTCTGCTTTGCCTGTTTGGCTTGTTTCGGCACAAGCGCTCAATAACAATAATCCGATCATCCATAAAAAGAGTGTTTTCTTCTGCATAACGTTACTCCTTTATTCCGTAATTGAACACATAGTTTATATATCGGCTTAAAAGGGGCTTGATTTAATACTCTTCTAGAGATTAAATAGGAAGAAACGAAAGTGAAGGGGAGCATGATTCATGATTCGACGATCCAAAAGAGAAGATTTAGAACGAATAATGGAAATTGTAGAAGAATCAAAAGTCATCATGAAGGAGACAGGGAGCGACCAGTGGGACGAAGCGTATCCTTTGTATTCCGATTATGAAAACGACCACGATAAAGAAAGGTTATTTGTATTTGAAAAGGATGGAGTAGTGTGTGGGGTTGCGTGCTTTAATGAGACAGAACCAACCCATTATGAGCTTCTATCCTGGTCAAGACCCGGTGAGGAAAAGGTGTTATTAACCCAAAGGCTTGCGGTTGATCCAAACGTAAGAGGGAAGGGGATAGCTGAGGCCTTTTATCAATATGCTGAACAACTAGCTATGAACCGGGGAATTTCTTATATGAAAACCGATACCTATTCGTTAAATCCGGCAGCACAGCGTGTGTTTCAAAAGAAAGGTTATACGTATATAGGGGAGTGGAGTACCCCTGAGCGAAAAGCTCCTTTTTACTTTTATGAGAAAACCATCCAACGGGATTAAACACAGAAAGGCCCTGTCCAACCAGTAATGTTTGAGACAGGGCTTGATTATTACGCTTTAAATGCATTAGCGAGGAGCTCGTAAGAACGGAGCCGCTCTTCAAAGGGATTAATAATGGTGTTCACAATGATTTCATCTACATTATAAGCTCTGGCTAAGTGTTCGAGTCGTTCTTTCACTTGTTCAGGGTTTCCGACAATCATACGCTGACGATTTTCACGAACCCGTTCTTTCTCAAAGATAGAGAAAGGGTATTGGCTTGCTTCTTCTGGAGGAGGGAAGCCTTCACGCTTTGCCCCCTGTTCAATCTTAAGAATCGACACATCTAAAGATGAAGCTAAGTACTCTGCATGTTCTTCCGTCTCCGCACACACGACAAATACAGAAACGTTTCCCTTTGGCTCTAACTGTTGAATAGAAGGGGAGAAGTGGTTCTTGTACCGATCCATAGCTCGCGTTCCTCCAAACCCATTAATAAAATGAGCAAACGAATAAGAAGCACCGAGATCGGCTGCGAGTCGGGCGCTTGTGCCACTGGAACCAAGCATCCAAACAGGTGGAGCTGTTTCACTTTGCGGGGTAGCACGAACGTCTAAATGGTAAGGATCTTGTCCATGTAGATAAGCCATTAACTCTCTCACTTGGTCCGGATACTTCTCAACGTTAGGAAACGAGCCGTCATTTAAGGCGTAATTGACATTCGGCATTCCGCCTGGGGCGCGTCCAATTCCTAAGTCGATCCGTCCTGGATACAACGTTTCAAGCACTCGGAACGCTTCGGCTACTTTATAGGCACTATAGTGAGGTAGAAGAACGCCCCCTGTTCCAATTCGAATATGTTTGGTATTGGCTGCTAAGTGAGCGACTAATACTTCCGGGGCGGAGCCTGCTAAGCTCTGTGTGCTATGATGCTCCGAAACCCAGTACCGGTGATAGCCTAGCTGATCGACGTGTTTGGCAAGTTCTGTTGTTTGCTGAAAGGCGTCTTGTGGATTCTGCCCAGTTAAAACGGGGGATTGATCCAATACGCTTAATTTTATAGTCACGATGCACCATCCTCATTATTGTTCAACCTCTCTTTCATTATTATCAGAGAAAACCACCACCCCATGCAAAAATATTGCCTTATCCAGATCATTGGCTACTCTTTAGCTTAAAACGTCGAACGTTGCCTTGATATTTTGACAAAATCTCACAAACCTATATGTTAAAATGATAGAAAAGTCCGAAAATAAGTGAGGTGATTAGGTGTCTACTATCCCTATTATCCAAACGCAACTCAGGCCACCTGTAGCAGAAGACCGATTCGTCCGCCGATCCTCTTTGCAAAAGAAGATGGCATCCATCACAAGGTATCCCCTTATCTGTATGCATGGAGGAGCAGGGTATGGAAAGAGTACTGCTTTAACACTTTTTGTACAAGATAGTGGGCTCGATATAGCCTGGTATAGTGTCTCATCAAACGATGATGATCTTATTCCATTTCTAACAAAGTGGATCTATGCGCTGCGCTTTTTGGAGCCATCATTTGGGGAGCACATGCTTAGCGAACTGGATCGTTATCATCAAATTCACCAGAAGCATGAAATGGCCAGGTTGGTGTCTTTGATGATTAATGAACTCAATCAGATCGACCACCCCGTTTATTTCGTCATGGATGACTTTCATCATCTTCAACCATCTACCGCGATTAAAGAGTGGATGGAGCTCTTCCTTGAACACTTGCCTTCCCACGTACATATGATCTTAGCCAGTCGTAGCAAAATTCAATTCAATGTTCTAACCTCATTAAAAGTGAAGGGAAATCTTCTAGAACTAAACCAGGAAGACCTTCTCTTATCTCAAGAAGAAATGGGGCATGTCCTGGAGGATGTATACGGGTTACAAGTGGAAGAGAACGATCTAAAAGCCATTCATCGTACGACGGAAGGGTGGGCGATCGCGTTTGAGATGATCCTTCAACAGCTTCAAGCAGGAGTTCCTACGAGAGAGATTCTTCAAAATCACTCCTCTTCCTTGCAGGACTTATTTGATTACCTGGCCCAGGAAGTAGTTGCGAAACAATCTCTATTCGTTCAACAATTCTTGGAACAAACCGCTATTTTGGACGTGTTCTCAGCGGACGTTTGTGATAACGTTTTAGGAATGTCTGGGTCCAAACAAATGCTTGAGCAACTCGCTTCTCAACAATTATTTCTGCAACGCATCGATGAAACCCATTACCGCTATCACGCCCTTATAAAAATCTTTCTAGAAAATCGAATGAAACAAAAGGATCAGAATTCTTATATTACGCTTCACTCCGTTGCTGCGACGTACTATGAGAAAAATGGGGATATGGAAACCGCACTGTACCATGCTCATCGTGTAGCGGAAGGAAGGGTCGCAAGCATCCTCGAACGGTACGGGGAGACGATGATTCAGTCTGGGAAGTTACAGAGCCTCCACGATTCGATTCGTCTGTTATCAGAAGATGTAAAAGAGAATCATCCGATGCTTTGGTTCTATGAAGGTGAAGTGCTGCGCTACCGATCATCATATGAGCAGTCAGAAGCTTGTTATAATGCGATTTATCGTATAGGGAAAACAAGCAATGATGCCTATATCACGAGTCTCGCTTTAGAAGGAATGGCTCGCATTTATCTGGATACTATCCAACCAGAAAAGGGGGAGCGTTATTTACAGCAAGCGATCGAATACAGGGAGAAGGCTGAGGTAGCTAAAGAGGAAATGGCTCATCTCTACCACCTCTTAGCGGAGAATTTATTAAATGCTGGGCAAGCGCGTAAGGCTGAAAGTTGGTACAAGCGGGCGAAAGAACTTCATTTACCCCTGCAAGATGATAACTTCGAAGCGCGTTTATACTTGCGCACAGGTCGGCTAAACCAAGCGGAAAAGGTGCTCAAGTCAAGGAAGAAAAAGCAACCTCAAAACAACCACCTTCTCTTACCCCAATCTCACCGGGAAACGGATATCTTGCTATCTATTATTGCAGCCTTTATGGGGAAAGGGGAAGAAAGCAAGAAGCACGCGGAAGAAGGGATCCAACAAGGGATACAAGTACAGTCCCCCTTTGTGGAAGCTTGTGGTTGGATGCGTATTGGCCATGCTGTTCAGTTGTCCAATCACTATGAATCAGACCTGGCTGAGCGTTGCTATCAAACCTCCCTTGAAATGATGGAAACATTGAACGTTTCCCGGGGAAAAGCTGAACCTTATATGGGGCTTTGTGTGTTATACGGCGTTCAAGGTCAGTATGAGAAAGCAATGGAAACCGGAGAAAGAGGGCTATACGAAACGGAACACGTTCAAGACGTGTGGCTCTCAACACTAATTCAACTTTGTATGGCCATTGCTTCCGTTTATAGTAACAAGTACGAGCAAGCAGCAGAAAAACTAAACGGTATTGAAAAGCAATTCCATCAGTGCGGCGATCAATACGGATTAATGCTAACTTCTTACTGGAAAGCTTTTATCGATTGGAAAACTGGGGATGAAGAATCGTTTGAAAAAGAGATGAGAAGTTTCCTGCAACGGGTTCAAACAGGACAATATGAGTTTTTCTTAACAAACCGTACAACATTTGGACCTGTTGACTTGCAAAACACGGTACCGCTTCTTTTTAAAGCTCGCAGTCTGCACATTCATGAATCCTTTGTGACGATGTTCATTAAGAAGCTAGGCTATGGTAAGCGTGATACGCATCCAGGGTTTACGCTTCGTATTGAAACGTTCGGACCATTGAAGCTGTATATGGGAACGCGTGTCATTGTAGAAGAGGACTGGCAGCGAGGCAAGGCAAAAGAATTATTTGAACTCCTGATTACAAAACGAAAGCATTTAGTCAGGAAAGAGGAGATCTTATCTGCTTTGTGGCCTGACCAGGATGAAGAAAGTGCTAACCGGGGATTTAAGGTAGCGTTAAACGCTCTACTAAAAACGATCGAGCCTGATCGTAAAGCGAGAGGGGCGTCATTTTTTATCAAGAAAGAAGGAAGCGCTTACGGAATACATCCAGAATCAGGATACGAATTGGATAGTGCGCTGTTTGAGGAGTGGGTGGAAGCTGGATTACTCGAGCATAACCCTGATCAGGTAAAAAGTATGCTTGAGCGAGGCTTGTCGTTGTATAAAGATGATTATTTACCTGATCAGCGTTTATCTGATTGGTGTTTACACGAACGAGAGCGACTCCAAGTTTTATTCTTGCGGGGAGCTGAACGGTTGGCTCAATTTTGTGTGCGGTTAGAAGAATATGACACATGCATCCATTGGTGTGAACGTATTCTAAGGATAGACGCAACTTGGGAAGAAGCTTATCGATTAATGATGTTTAGCTACTACCAACGAAACAATCGTCCTCAAGCAATTAAGTGGTATCAGAAGTGCTGCAAGATCCTTGATGACGAACTAGGCGTTCCGCCAATGGAATCAACACAAGAGATGTTCCAGTTGATCCGAAAGGAAAGAACTGTTCAAACGTACGCGACTAAACCATAAGAAAAGCATGGAATGGCTGAACCGTTCCATGCTTTTTTCGTTTGGAAAATGATCCATAAGCGGTGATGAATCTGTTTGTAACTGTCTTGTAACTCCCTTCTTCTACGATAGAGCTATCCATAAAGATTGTTTAAATGAGGAGAAGGGGGAAGGTTAAATGAAACTAAAACGTGGGTTTGGGTTGTTGGTATTATTGATGTTATTGGTATTTGCAGCGGCGTGTAGCAGTGATGATGCTTCATCTGAGGGTACGGAAGATGAGACGGAAACGGGTGAAACAACAGATGGAAGTGAAGAAGAGGCTACATCAGGCGAACCGATCAAGATCGGTGTGCTTGCTTCCTTATCAGGGGCGCTCGAATCTTACGGAAAACAAACGAAGCAAGGCTTCGAGTTAGGGATTGAATATGCAACAGATGGAACGAACGAGATCGAGGGTCGTCCTATTGAGGTTGTATATGCTGATACAGAAACGGATCCAAAAGTAGCCAGACAAAAAGCAATCGGATTACTAGAAGACGATAAGGTGGATTTCTTAGTTGGATCGTCCAGTTCAGGAGATACGCTAGCGGTTCTGCCATTAGCGGAAGAGTATAAGAAAATCATGGTAGTTGAGCCTGCTGTTGCCGATAGTATTACAGGAAAGGACTGGAATAAATATGTATTCCGTACTGCACGTAACTCTTCCCAAGATGCTGTAGCAGGAGCGGCGGCCATTGCTAAAGATGGCGTAAAAATCGCTACCTTAGCACCGGATTATTCTTTCGGGCGTGACGGAGTAGCTGCATTCACGAAAGCGGCTAAAGATTTAGGTGCAGAGATTGTTCACGAAGAATACGCTGATCCGACGGCTACTGACTTTACAGCTAATATTCAAAAGATCATTCAGTCTGAGCCGGATTACTTGTTTGTCATTTGGGCAGGAGCGAACTCTCCTTGGAACCAGATCTCTGACATGAAACTTCAAGAAAAAGGCATTAAGATCTCTACTGGAGCACCGGATATTGCTGCACTTAGCACAATGAAGGAACTCGTCGGTATGGAAGGGTTCACGGTTTACTATCATACCCTTCCTGATAATGAAATTAACGACTGGTTAGTGGAGAAACATCAGGAGAAATATGATGCTGTACCTGACCTGTTCACACCAGGTGGTATGAGTGCGGCGTTATCCATTACAGAAGCATTGAAGAAGACAGGTGGAAAAGTAGACGCTGATGAATTGATTACCACCATGGAAGGGATGAGCTTTGAAACACCAAAAGGCACGATGACCTTCCGTGAAGAAGACCACCAAGCCCTTCAATCTCTATATAAGATTCGATTGGAAGAACAAGAGGGTGTAGATTATCCCGTTCCGGTTCTTGAGCGAGTGCTGACACCTGAAGAAACCGCTCCACCAATCCAAAACTAATTTGAGAGAACTTCGGCCAAATTTGCGCCGAAGTTCTTGTTTCATACCCGTAAGGAGGAAAGTTATGAGCTTTATATTGGAAACAAAGGAGTTAACGATCGCTTTTGGTGGGCACGTGGCTGTCGATCATATTTCTGTTCGGATCCCAGAGAAACAATTCACATCGGTCATCGGCCCAAACGGAGCTGGAAAGACGACCTTCTTTAATTTGCTAAGTGGTCAGCTTCAGCCAACCGAGGGAGAGATCTTTCTTAGAGGAGAACCGATTACAAAACTCCGCCCCACCAAGCGAACCAGAAAAGGAATTGGTCGTTCGTTTCAAATGACGAATGTCTTTCCAAACCTGACTGTGCTAGAGAATGTTCGGTTGGCAGTTCAATCTAGAAATCGTGTCCGTTTTCAAATGTTTCGTCACTTCAGTTCTTATAAAGAATTCGAAAGAGAAGCGATGGAGTTACTAGAACAGGTCCTGTTGCGAGAGAAAGCTCATTCTTTGGCAAGTAACTTGGCCCATGGTGAGAAGCGGAAGCTTGAGATTGCGATGCTTCTTGCCTTAGAAACAGACATTCTTCTGCTAGATGAACCAACAGCAGGGATGTCGATTGAAGAAGTGCCCGCCATCTTGGACGTTATTCGTTCCATTAAAGAGCGAGGGGACCGTACGATTGTTCTGATCGAGCACAAAATGGATATGATCTTAGATCTCTCTGATCAGGTTCTGGTTCTCTTTCACGGAGAACTTCTGGCTGAAGGATCACCAGAAGAAATTATGCAGAATACGACCGTTCAATCTGCGTACTTAGGAGGGTTATATGATGGAAGCTCTGCTTAGCGTAAAAGGGATTGAAACCTATATTGACCAGTTTCATATCCTGCATGATATCGGATTTGAGGTACCTAAAGGGGAAGTGACTGTTCTATTGGGGAGAAACGGGGCAGGCAAGACGACGACCCTTCGCACTATTATGGGACTGAACCCGGCAAGTCAGGGTCAGGTTACGTTTAAAGGAGAGGAGATTACGAAGCTCCCTCCTTACCAAATCGCCCGAAAAGGGATTGGATATGTCCCTGAGGACCAGGGGATCTTTGCTGGTTTAACAGTAGGGGAAAATATGAAAGTCTCGATGCAGAAAGAAGATGACGCCACCCTTGAACGGATGGAGTGGGTGCTTGAGTTATTCCCGGATCTTAAGAAGTTCTGGAAGAAGCCAGGAGGCCAGCTGAGCGGTGGACAAAAGCAAATGCTCTCCATTGCGAGAGCTTATATGAATGAAAATGAGCTTCTGTTAATTGATGAGCCAAGTAAGGGACTTGCTCCCATTATTGTGGAGAAAGTTATGGAGTCCATCCAGCAAATGAAGGAGAAAACCACAATCGTTCTTGTGGAGCAGAACTTTATGATGGCCAGTAAAATAGGTGATCGCTTCTATATTCTGGATGATGGTCAAACGGTCCATCAGGGCAGGATGAATGAACTGAATGAAAACGAAGGGCTCAGGAAGAAATACTTAGGAATTGCATAGTGGGGAGGTAGGGGTATGGATTTACTGCTTAGTTTAACAGTCAATGGTCTAGCTACTGGTATGTTAATTTTTCTATTAGCGGCAGGCCTCACACTTATTTTCGGATTAATGGATGTCTTAAATTTCGCTCACGGTGGCTTGTTTGCCTGGGGAGCCTATAGCGGGGTGTGGGTATATGATTTAACCGGCAATTTCTTTGTCGCGATTATAGGAGCCATTGTAACGGGTCTGTTACTTGGGTTGTTAACAGAGTATCTGATTATTCGACCTGTGTATGGAAATCATGTGCAGCAAATCCTGATCACGCTCGGGTTCATGATTGTATTATCTGAAATGCTGAAGGTCGTCTTTGGTCCCGATCAAAAAGCAGCTCAACCACCTGCCTTCATGGATGGATCCTTTATGGTGGGGGACGTTATTCTGATCAAATACCGTTTGTTTATTATTTTGGTGGGAGCGCTTGTTTACGCGATTACCTTCTATATATTAAGAAAAACGAAGATCGGATTAATTGTTCGAGCAGGAGTGATGGACAAAGAAATGGTGCAGTCACTCGGAATTAATATTCGCCTTGTCTTTATGCTTGTCTTTATGGTTGGTTCGGCACTCGCTGCGCTTGGCGGAGTGTTGCTCGCTCCTTATTCGGGTGTTATTTATGCTGAAATGGGTATGGAATTTGCCATCCTTGCTTTCATTGTGGTGGTCATTGGAGGGATGGGGAGCTTTACCGGGTCGCTCTTCGCAGCTATATTAGTCGGGTTAGCTCAGTCCTTTATGGCTTATTATTATTCGGACCTTTCGTTAGCGGTGAATATGCTGCTGATGGTGTCGGTACTTGTCTTTCGTCCACAAGGTTTATTTACGGGGAAGGGGTGATGGAAGGTGCGTCCACTTAAATGGGAGAGAAGCACAGGCATTTATCTATTGGTATTTTCGTTTTTTCTATTGGTTCCGTTTTTCTACGATAACCGAACGATTTTATTCTTAATGACGCAAATCTTTATCTTCGGCATATTTGCCATGAGCTATGACTTGTTGCTCGGGTTTACAGGAATCGTTTCATTTGGCCATGCGATGTTTTTTGGAATTGGGGCCTATAGCGTATCTGTCATCATCGATCGAAACGAACCAACAATGGGATATCTTCTGCTCGGAACCATTGTGGGCATTGTCATTGCGGGTGTTGTCAGTTTGCTTGCTGGTCTTCTTACATTACGGTTGAAGAGCCACTTCTACGCGATGCTCACACTTGCTCTTGCGGGGTTATTCCTTGTATTAGCAGAGAAATGGAGAGGAGTAACGGGGGGGAATGACGGGTTTACGATGCAGATTCCGGAATTCTTTAAGGACCGGGGGCACTTGTATCTGACTTGTCTCGTTTCTCTTATCGTTTTATTCTTTCTCGTTCGCCGATTCACCCAGTCTCCAACAGGGCGAGTGGTGATGGCCATTCGTGAGAACGAACAGCGAGTAGAATCCATTGGGTTCTCTATTATGTTCTACAAAGTAGCGGTAAGTGTCATATCTGGAATTGTGGCTAGCATTGCAGGCGTGCTCTACATTCTGTCTCTAAGGTTTGTGGACACGAGTGTGTTTGCAACAGACGTTACATTGGATGCCCTGTTAATGACCATTATTGGGGGAGTAGGTACACTCGTGGGTCCGTTAATTGGGGCAGGACTTATAGAAGTGGCTCACCATTACCTTTCTGAATTAGCAAGTGTTCACTGGATTTTTGAGAGATGGCTCATTCTATTTGGAATTGTGTATATACTGGCCGTTATCTTCTTCCCTCGAGGGATAGTGGGAAGCCTGCAGTACATGTGGGCCAAGAGGAGTGCGAAAAAGAAATCATCTTCAAAAGAAAAGGACTTAGCAAGTTAAGGGGGAGAAGAGATGAGTCAACCTGTTTCGTCGTTTGTTGTTCGGTTTCATCTAGCGAACGTGGATCCGAGAACCAAGGAGAAAACGTATCGAATTAAAGTAACTCACGTGCAGACAGAACATGAATCTACCTTTGATCTTCTGGATGAAGCTGTGCGCTATATGAAAGGTTCTGTTGATCGAGAAGGGCAACACGAGGAGGTGTAAAGGATGGAGTCGATCGGGATTATAAGTTCTGGCGTGTATTTGCCATCAGCAAGAATGAAAGGAACAGAGATTGCAAGAGAGGCAGGATTACCCGTTGATGTTGTCGAAGAAAAGTTAGGAATTAGGCAAAAACCAATTCCTGGACCGGAAGATCATACGTGTGAGATGGGCGTACGTGCAGCGAAAGAGGCACTTCGGAAGGCGAACGTTCACCCAAAAGAAATTGACCTTGTCATCTATATCGGAGAAGAGTACAAAGAATACCCGTTGTGGACCGCTGGGATTAAGTTGCAGGAAGAGATTGGAGCCAGGAATGCCTGGGCATTTGATGTCGCGATGAGATGTGGCACAACGATTATGGCGTTAAAAGTGGCCAAAAGTATGATGCTTGGTGATCCGTCCATTCAACACGTTCTGTTAGCTGGTGGCTACCGGAATGGAGATTTTATTCGCTATACCAATCCAAGAACAAGGTTTATGTATAACCTCGGTGCCGGCGGTGGAGCGTTTCTCTTAAAGAAAGGCGCTACAAACAATACGGTTCTTGAAACGTCTGTGATTAGTGATGGTTCTTTCTCAGAAGATGTCGTGGTCGTAGCTGGTGGAACAAAACATCCTTTAACGGCTTCGAATCTAGAAGACTATCAGCTTGATGTACTGGACCCGGATGGGATGAAACAACGTTTAGCAGATCAATCTATGGACAACTTTCTATATGTTATTCGAGATGCTTTAGAAAAGAGCGGATTTACAGAAGCGGATATTGATTATGTGGCGATGCTTCATATGAAGCGGTCTGCTCACGAATACGTACTAAAGTCATTAGGGCTGACACTTGAGCAGTCTGTTTATCTGGAAGACTATGGACACATCGGTCAAATCGATCAAATTCTCTCACTTGAATTAGCAGCAGAGCAAGGGAAATTGAAAAACGGAGATGTCGTTGTCCTTGTTAGTGCTGGCATTGGATACGCTTGGGGAGCTACAGTGATTAAATGGGGAAACCAGGAAGGGGATTGATGAATATGGTAAACGTTCATATGAAAAAGGTTCAATTGCCAAATGGAGAATCGTTAGGGTACAGGGAACGTGAAGGGGGCGATGAGGTCGTTCTGCTTCTTCATGGGAATATGACCTCTTCCAAACACTGGGATTTGGTGTTAGAGAAGATGGATGAGAAGTATAAAGTGTATGCTCTTGACCTAAGGGGATTTGGAGCCTCCACCTATTTGAATCCGGTTGAAACGATTGGGGATTTTGCCAAGGATGTCCACCAATTCGTAGAAGCATTGAACCTACGGGAGTTCGCCATCGTGGGTTGGTCTACAGGCGGGGCTGTGGCTATGGAATTTTGCGCGCGCTTTCCGAATTTTTGTAATCGCTTACTACTCCTTGCATCAGCATCTACAAGGGGGTATCCGTTCTTTGCTACAGGTGAAAATGGGCTGCCGGATCTTTCTAATCGACTAGAGACAATCGAGGAAGTGAGAAGGGATCCCGGGAAAACGATTCCCATTCAGCAGGCTTACGATGAAGGGAACGAAGCTCTTCTACAAGCTGTATGGAATTCGCTAATATATACTCATAATCAGCCAAGTGAGTCGTTATATCAAGCTTATACTGAGGACATGATGACGCAGCGGAATTTGGCTGAAGTCTACCAAGCATTGAACATCTTCAATATGAGTCATCATCATAATGGACTTGTAGAAGGAAACGGAATGGTAGATGACATCAATGTTCCTGTTCTTGTGATGAGAGGGGACCGCGACCAGGTGATTACAGCAAGAATGAATGAGGAACTTCTAGAAGATCTCGGGGACCGCGCTACATATGTCTCGCTGCCGAATTGCGGACACTCCCCCCTCATTGATGATTTAGGGTTGTTAGTAGAAACCATGGAACAATTTCTTGAGAAAAAGGAGAGACAACGCCAATGAGATTAGAAGGAAAAGTAGCTGTCATTACGGGGGCCGCTAATGGAATTGGACTCGAAGCGGCAAAGAGATTCACGAGTGAAGGGGCTAAAGTCATTCTGGCCGATTTCGATGAAGAAACAGGTTCGGCGAGAGAGAAAGAATTAAGAGAAAACGGTGCTGACGTTTTATTTGTGAAAGTGAATGTAGCAGACCGGGCGAGTGTTGATGCGCTTATGGAACAAGCTGTTCAAACCTATGGCAAAATCGATATTCTTGTAAACAACGCAGGCATCACGCGAGATGCTATGCTTTCCAAAATGACACCTGAACAGTTTCAGCAGGTAATCGATGTGAATCTGACAGGGGTCTTCCACTGTGCCCAGGCTGCTATGCCTCACATGGTAGAGCAAGGAAAAGGCAAAATCATCAACACCTCTTCCGTTACAGGTACATACGGGAATGTGGGGCAGTCCAATTATGCAGCAGCCAAGGCGGGCTTGATTGGTCTGACAAAAACATGGGCTAAAGAGCTTGGTAGAAAAGGCATTAACGTGAATGCAGTGGCACCGGGCTTTACGGAAACCGCAATGGTAGAACAAGTTCCGGAGAAAGTCATTGATCAGATGAAAACCATGGTTCCAATGGGCCGACTTGGGAGGCCAGAAGACATAGCCAATGCTTATCTTTACCTGGCCTCTGATGAATCGGATTATGTGAATGGACACACCCTCCACGTTGATGGCGGCATTATGATGTAAGTCTTGTCTAGGAAAGCCTCCACATGAATGCGGGGGCTTTTTTTGTGGAGAGAGGGAGCAGGGACGTCGAGAAAAGGAGCAGGGACGTCGAGAAAGCGAGCACACACGTCGAGAAAAGGAGCGGTGACGTCGAGAAAGGGAGCGCGGACGTCGAGAAAAGGAGCGGTGACGTCGAGAAAGGGAGCACGGACCTCGAGAAAAGGAGCGGTGACGTCGAGAAAAGGAGCAGGGACGTCGAGAAAAGGAGCGGTGACGTCGAGAAAAGGAGCAGGGACGTCGAGAAAGCGAGCACACACGTCGAGAAAAGAATCATTCAAATCTCTCAATTGCTTTTTGTAACTACGCTGTAACTCCCTTCTTCTACACTAAGATTATGAATCTATAGATGAACGAGGTGAGTAGGTTGTGAGATGTGAATTGGATTGGATAAAGAGTCGGGCGCGCTTGTTTCCGAAGGACAGAGCGGTCGTAGACTCAGCTACAAGAATGGAATGGACATTTGAGGACATCAACAACCGTGCTGAGAAGCTGGCTGCCTATCTGCTGGAGATGGGGGTTAAGCGAGGAGATCGGGTTGCGCTTTTTGCTCCTAACGATATAAGTTATTTTGATTTCTTATTCGCTTGTATGAAGAGCGGTGCTATATTTGTTCCGGTCAATTGGAGATTATCTGAGGAAGAAGTCGAGTATATTCTTGAGGATGCTACTCCTACTGTTGTTGGGGTCCACGATAGTCAAGCCACATTGGTAGAGAAGAAGAAAGATTACGTGATTGTGCCCATTACGAATGCAGCGTATGTGGATGGATTAGAGACTTCTGTGAAAACGGTAGATCAAATGGGGACAGAATCAGAGCCGTTAGCAATGATTTATACGGGAGGGACAACAGGGAAGCCCAAAGGAGCGATCCTTACGTATGATTCCATACGGTGGAATGCGTTAAACACGATTGTCAGTTGGAATTTGTGCAAAGAGGATACCACACTTACTTGTTTACCTATGTTCCATACAGGAGGACTGAATGCCCTGAGCCTGCCTGTTTTAATGGCTGGTGGAACCGTGGTCGTATCGAAAGTGTTTGAAGCCGAGCAAGCCGTGAATGATTTAATTCAATACAACTGTACCATTGCGCTGTTTGTGCCGACGATGTATCACATGATGATCCGGACAGAAGCGTTTAGAAGGGCCACATTTGATTCAATGAACGTGTTCCTTTCTGGCGGAGCGCCATGCCCCCTCACGATCTATCGGGCTTTCCATCAGAAAGGGTTACAGTTTAAAGAAGGATACGGACTAACGGAAGCGGGTCCAAATAACTTTTTTATTCATCCTGATGAAGCGGTAAAGAAGCCTGGTTCTGTGGGAAGAGCGATGGTCTTTAATGATGTGAAAATCGTTAAGGACGATGGAGGAGAGTGTCCTGCAGGGGAAGTCGGGGAGTTGCTACTAAGGGGACAGCATGTATTTAGTTTTTATTGGAACAATCCTGAGGCTACACAAGAGTCGCTCCAAAACGGCTGGCTTCATACAGGGGATCTTGCCCGTCAGGATAAGGATGGTTTTTTTTATATAGTAGGCCGGAAGAAAGAGATGATTATTACTGGAGGGGAGAATGTCTTCCCTCTTGAAATTGAACATTGGCTGTCTTCCTTAGAAGGAGTGAATGAAGTTGCCATTGTAGGGCTTTCAGACAACAAGTGGGGGGAAGTTGTCACGGCCTTTGTATCTCTTCATTCAACAAGCAGCCTAACCGAAGAGGATTTAAGGGAGCATTGTGCGTTAAAGTTATCACGCTATAAGATTCCTAAAGCGTTCCATATCATAGATGAATTGCCCAAAACCCATGTTGGGAAGATTGACAAGAAAGCTCTTCAAGCCAATGATGTAAACCAATCCTCAAGCCATCACTCATAGAAAAACGTTTATGCTAACACCTCTAGGGGGTATCGATTTATACAAATCGAAAAAAAGAGGTGGCGAAGATGTTATCAACGATTGCTTGGATTGCTTTAGGAATTGGTTTAGTATCTTCTCTTATCATTATTGTAGACGTAATCCGTCACCCTCAAATGATGGCCATTATGAATGTCGTCTGGCCCATTAACGGGTGGTTTCTTGGCCCCTTCGCGGTCTGGACCTATTATAAATGGGGACGATTGAAGGCGAAGGATTTAGACCGCGAGGACAATCGTGGTAAGGGAGCTCAAGTGTTTATGTCGACAAGCCACTGTTCAAGTGGTTGTACATTAGGAGATGCGGTAGGAGTGCCTATTGTATTCTTTACGAGCCTTACAGTAGCAGGGTCCACGCTCCTTGCGCACTATACGGTTGAGTTTATAGCGGCCTACTTATTCGGAATCTTATTTCAGTTATTTGCGATCTACCCTATGAATCAAGAAGCGGGTATACTGGGAAATTTAAAAGATGCTGTAAAAGCAGATACATTATCATTAATTGCTTTTGAGATTGGGATGTTTGGATGGATGGCCATTGTCCATTTCGTATTATTCCAACAACCACCAAAGCCTGATCAGGCAACCTATTGGTTCATGATGCAAATTGCTATGATTTTAGGATTCCTAACGAGCTATCCTGCTAACTGGTGGCTCGTGAAAAAAGGAATCAAAGAAGCAATGTAATGAAAAAACACTCTCTTAATGGGAGTGTTTTTTAGCGTTCCTCATTTCCAAATTTTGATATAATGAAGGTATCCTACTTGAGGAGGGATGGTTATGAATCCCACGGTATCAAAGAAGCCCGTTGCTTGGTTTCGTCTCTTCTTGATTATGGGGCTAGTGTTGCTCCCGAATCTTTTAGTACAAAAATTTGAACTAGCGGGAACGGTTACGAGTGGGGCAGTATGGGGAACGGCAGTCGACTTGTTAATTGTTTTTCCTTTGGCATGCTATTTCTTCGTCTTAAGGAGACGGCCTTCGCTGATCGTTTTTGTGCCCCTGATGTTTGCTGGGCTTATGGCGCTCAATTGGATAGTTCCTGACTATGCCAGAGAGCATTTGTGGTGGATTAATCGATCGTTAATTGTTGTAGAAGCCTCCATTATCTTTATTGAACTCCTTTTGTTTATTTGGGTGATTCGCTATCTCCCGGTTATTAGAAGATCGATACGAGAAGCCCGGTCCTCTTATTATCATCTTTCCATGAGTACGGTTAAAGGGATTGAGAAAGCATTCGCTAATGTAACTGGCAGAAGGAAAACGATGCAAAGAGTGTTAGGATTCCTGATTACAGATTTGTCCGCTTTTTATTATGTGTTTGCAGGAAAACGAGAAGACGTTAAGCGATACACCACGGCTCCTGTATTCTCGTACCATAAGAACAGTGAGTACCTAGGGGTCTTTATTATGATTGTTCATGGCCTTCTGATCGAGATTATCGGGGTTCACTTCTTAGTATCTCAATGGAGCCATACAGCAGCTTGGATTGTAACCCTATTAGACATCTATGCTTTGATCTTTGTCGTGGCAGATTATCAGGCCATACGTAAATCACCCATTATTCTTGATCATAAAGGGATACACATTCAAAAAGGTTTACGGTTTTTCACCTTTATTCCTTATGAATCTATTCAAGACATTCATCAAACAACTGTAACAGCGAAAGAATGTGAAAAGGATAAGGAAGCCGTTTCCTTAACGCTCCCCTCATTAGAAACTCAACCTCCTCAATGGACCATTCAACTAGAAGAGCCCGTGGACGTTCGTCTCGTTTTTGGATTATCCAAAAAAGTAGAAAGAATTCATATTACAGTAGATGAGCCGAATTGTTTCTTAGAGATCTTCAAGAATGCTCGAGGGATTTCAGGTTCGAATGAACTAGGGGAATAACCAGCCACCTTCAAATCAGCCTTTCCTCCCTTTTGAACTGGTTTCATTAGCGGCATAAAAGGAAATGATACGTATAGACCTATTGCTCATGATTGGGGGAAGGAAAATGATTCAGTATAATAAGGGGCTTTTCTTATATAATGGGGATGCTGGGCCGGATCAAATGAATGAGAAACTCTCAGTGGCTCTTCCGGTCTTATCCCAACACGTTGAAGAACTGCGTGTAGTTCAAACGAAAAGTCCAGAGGATTTAAAGGAAAAATGTAAGGAATACGGGGAAGAAGTTGAAGTCATTTATATACTAGGAGGAGATGGGACGGTTCATGACAGCGTTAATGCCTTGGCGCAATTGGAGAATCGCCCTGTAATTGGCGTATTACCTGGAGGCACGTGTAACGATTTCACTAGAATGCTAGGCATGCCTCAGAATATAAAAGCCGCCGCCCAAGCTTTGGTGGATGGACGTGTTGCGCCAGTGGACGTTGGAGAAATTCAAAACGAAGGGTATTTCCTGAATTTCTGGGGGATTGGACTCGTGACCGATACGTCTTTAAATATAGACCCTGCTCAGAAGGACCGTTTTGGAGTTTTGAGTTATTTCATTAGTGCTGTAAAAACCATGAATGCATCAGAACCTTCACGTTACAAGATTACAATCGACCAAGATGATGTGTATGAGGAAGAAGGCGTGATGGCGCTCGTTATGAACGGCCAGTACATAGGCACGCGATATGTACCTGTACCTGGGCTAAATGTAAATGATGGGAAGCTCGATGTTTTAGTAGTAAAGAACTCTAATTTATCGACGTTCAAAGAGTTAATTAACATGAATCAGCCAGGGAAGGATACCGACGATTTAAAGGGCATCTTTCATAGACAAGCTTCAGAAGTGAAAATAGAAACAGAAAATGAACAAGAAGTGGACACCGACGGGGAAATCTATTTGAAGACCCCTGGTCATATTAAAGTCCTGCCGAACCATCTGCGCATGATTTTTCATCAAACGCAACAATAAGAAGAAAGAGTGAGAGAATTGTCTAGATCGTTGAATATTCTATTTATTCTTGGATTCTGCCTCATGGCACTTGCAGCTTGTGGGTCAGAAGGTGAAGCATCTGGGTCTGAATCAGATAAGCCGATTACAGCTAAGATTCTAACGGTACCTGAAGAGTTGACCACTGAGCAAATTTCTACGTTGCAAGTAAAGGTTAGTCAAGGGGATCAGAAGGTCGATGAGGCCAAGAAAGTTACTATTAAATGGGCAAGAGAAGGGGAAGAACCTTCTGACGAGAAGCCCTCACAGAAACAAGGAAATGGTTTATATTCTATTCAGCACACCTTTGATGAAGCGGGCACTTATAGGGTAGTTGCTGTTGTAGAAGTGAATGGGCAGCACAAGGAAGTGGAAAAGGAAATCGAAGTAGAGGAACCAAATGATTAATACCAGCGATGTGATCACTAAAAAAAGCATTGATTTCAATTCAATGCTTTTTAACATCCCTCGAGCGCGATTCTTTAGTTAGATTTCTTGCACACCGCTATTCCCAGGGGATAATGGACCTCTTGGCGAGGGGGTTCGATGAGCACACCTTTTTGATAATAGAATTGAACCTCTTCAAAGTTCGTGAAAAGTTGGTGGAATTCTTCAGGTGTAATTTGGTGGACGTGGAAAGGTGAATAACAATCTACTCCCCGTCCTTCTCCAAATGGTGTGGAAACGATAAGAGTGCCACCTGTTTTTAGTAACCGTTCGTAGTTTTGGAGGAGTTTATCCTCCTCTTCTATATGTTCATAAGTTTCAAAGCTTACAATAGTATCAAATGTACCTAGCTGTTCCGGTAAATTTACATCTGTGGCGTCGGCTACTCGGAATTCGGATTTTGGATGATAATAGGCGCCTTTGGCGTATTGAATAATCTTAGGGTCGATATCCACCCCGATCATTTCAGAAACGTCGTCTTTACGATCTTTAATCATCATATGAGTTCCGTACCCTGAGCCACATGATAGGTCGAGTACGCGACCTGTTACATAAGGCAATGCAAATTGATAACGCGCCATGTGTTCTAGTAACATGCCGTTTGATGGTTTCATATATGCTGGGATGACTCGTTCTCCCGTATCTTCTACCATTTTTTTATACACCGCTTTCTAAGAGTGTGGTATAGTGCAACTAGCTTCTTCTTCCTATTATGCCACAGATTCGAATAGAGTAAAAAGAACAGAGAACCTACATAAGAAGGATTGACAATAAATTGAAATGGTCGCTATACTTTTACTAATGCACCATTATAATAGAAAGGCTGAGTAAAGTGGATCAATCACAGAACTATCAAGCGAAAAAAGAAGATCCATCATTGAAGTTGTTTGTTGTTCTCTCTAAAGCATCTCGGGCAATTTCAGACCGTGTAAAAGAAGATATCCAAACTCATGGATTAAACCCGACGGAGTTTGGTGTATTAGAGTTGCTTTATCATCAAGGGGACCAACCATTACAAAAAATTGGTGATAAAATCTTATTAGCAAGCGGTAGTATCACCTATGTGGTCGATAAATTACAGCAAAAAGGCCTATTAGACCGAAAACCGTGCCCGAAAGATCGCCGAATTACGTACGCTGCCATCACAGAAGATGGCCGTGAATTATTGAATACAATCTTTCCGAGTCACTGGGAGCAAATCGAAGAAATTACGGGTGGCCTAACGGATGAAGAGAAAAAGCAACTGATCCCTATGCTGAAAAAGTTAGGGAAATATGCTGATGAATTAAAATAGAGGGAAGAAAGGCCTGGCTCATACTTGAGGCGGGTTTTTTTGTGTCGTTTAATCTTTGCAGAGTAGAGGAATGGGAGTCACTTAATTAAGCATCCAATTGTTTATCCTTTAGTCCCCTCGGGAATGAAGAATATAGAATTTGCACAAGGAGGGTGACTTTTCATGAAAGTACTTGTTATTGGAGCAAATGGTCAAGTTGGAAAACATGTTGTTGATAAATTAAATTACTATAACCACGAACCGGTTGCGATGGTTCGAAAGGAAGATCAGGTTCCATACTTTGAGGAGCGTAATGTTCAAACCGTGATAGGTGATTTAGAGAAAGATTTTTCTCACGTCTATAACGGGGTAGATGCGGTGATCTTCGCAGCTGGATCGGGCCCGAATACCGGATCTGATAAGACGATTATGATTGACCAGGAAGGTGCCATTAAATCAATGGAACTTGCTGAAGAAAAGGGCGTATCCCGTTTTGTACTGCTAAGTTCAATGGCGGCAGATCGTCCTGAAATGGGGCCTGAAGAGTTGAAGCATTACCTATATGCAAAAGGCCGTGCTGACGAACATCTTCGCAACACGTCCCTGCAATACACCATTGTTCGCCCGGGGGGCTTAACCAATGAACAAGGCACAGGAAACGTTCAAGCCGAAGAGCATTTAAATGAAGGAACCATTCCTCGTGAAGATGTAGGGAATGTGTTAGCTTTCATCCTCACAAATGACAATGTCATTGGTAAGAGCTTTGATTTATTAAGTGGCGACACCGATGTGAAAGAGCTATTTGCGTAAAGAGGTCCAGGGCCTGTCTTATTCAATAAGGCAGGCTTTTTTAGTGCTAGATGGGTCCATCGAACTGTTTCCTATTGGCAGAGCACTATGAAACCTTCAATATTTCGACAATAAGTTGCAAAAAAGATGTTTATTTTTGATTGAGTCGGGTACACACAAGTAGAATACAACGGATGCTATGCTTTGGGAAAATAGATGGTTAGGTACAAAGGACCAACGATAGGGGGCTCATCGTGAGTAATCAACAAGTAGTGGTGTATACAAGTAATGGATGTCATCATTGTGACAATGTGAAGAGTTTTATGGAAGAATGGAACATTCCTTATACGGAGAAGAACATCTCCACAAGCAAAGAGCACTATAAAGAAATGCGATCCAATCGTGTATACGGTACGCCGGCTACATATGTAGGGGACCAAGTGATTTTAGGCTTTCAAAAGCGTAAGCTGAAGAAAGTGTTAAATATCGACGAGGTTACCTCTTATTTTCGACAAGGCGCTATGGGGCTAAATAAATAACAATGAAAAGAAGAGGCGTAGACCCTCTTTTTTTTATATCTAAATTTAGTGATCTGTGCGATTCACCTTTCACAATTTTTCTCCTTTCACATAGGCTAGGAGTGGATAAAGAAGAAAGTATAGGAGGTGTGCAGATCATGAGACGAAGACCCCCTAATGTACAGGGAAGTCCTACTCATCCATATGGCCCTTATCCGATGGAAATGCCTTGGGAAAATCAGCATTTTCCTAATCAACCTTCCGTCTCACAAGGAGCTCAATTTCATGCACCCCCAGGCTACCAAAATCCATATGAACAATTCGCAAAACCCCCGCAGCCAAATCAATGGGATCCTTACTATTCCTTGCAACAACAATCGCCGATGAATGGGCAACAACAGAAGCCGCCTGGTATGATGCAGTATTTTCAAGATAAGAACGGACAGCTCGACCTCGATAAGATGTTATCTACAATGGGGCAAGTCGCAAATACAGCTAATCAATTCAGTCCGCTCATGAAAGGGCTCGGCACGTTTATTAAAGGATTTAAGGTGTAAAGAAGTTCCCGGCTGAAGCGGGAGCTTTTTTTGTTTTAGGAGCTAGCTTTTGCTTTGCATTGGCTTATGGAAACGTCTACCATGATAGGAGATATAGATGAGAAAAGGTGAAAGGGTGAGGCAGCATGAATGCACACAATCAGGTAGGACAAGCGCCAGTTAAAACACCGTTCTATTACGGATGGGTGATTGTATTAATAGCCGGATTAAGTGTCTTCTTTTCTGGGCCGGGGCAGACCTACTCCGTATCCATATTTATTGAGAGTTACATAAGTGACTTTGAGTATTCTCGTTCTTTTGTTTCGGCGCTTTATTCCACTGCTACCTTAATTGCGGGGTTAACCCTCTTTATGGTAGGTAGGCTGGTAGATCGTCTGGGGCAAAGAATTATGATGGCATCAGTTGGTCTTCTCTTAGCGGTCGCGTGTTTCTGGAATAGCTTTATGATTGGTCCTGTTATGATGTTTCTTGGTTTCTTTATGCTTCGATTATTTGGACAAGGGTCGATGACGCTTATTCCAAACACCCTTGTCCCTCAGTGGTTTATTGGTAAGAGGGGAAGAGCTTTAAGTGTAATGGCGATCGGAGGTTTCTTAAGTTCAGCCTTACTGCCACCATTAAATACGTGGTTAATTAACGAATTCGGATGGCGTACTACATGGACCATTTGGGGTGTGGCTCTAGCGGTTATTTTCGTGCCATTGGCCATTTTCTTAGTCAGAAACCAACCTAAGGATATTGGTGAAATTCCGGATGGGACGCCTAAGCACAAAGACCTTGAGAATAACCCAAATGTCGAAGTGAACGAAGAGAACTGGACCCTTTCTGAGGCTATGAAAACACGGGCATTCTGGCTGATCTTGTTCTGTGTCAGCGTTCCGGCGCTCGTAAATACGGGGGTCACGTTCCATTTAGTCTCTATTGTGCAGGGGAAGGGGCTATCCAATGAGCTTGCAGCGCTTGTGCTGACTTTAATGGCTGTTATTGGCTTTCCGATTACGTTCGTCGTGGGGTATCTGGTAGATCGCATTTCGGTGCATTACGTCTTAGCCATTACGTTTGCAGGTCATATCCTTGCACTCTTCATTTTACTCCAAGTGAACTCAACCACAGGGATCATTCTTTATGGAGTAGTGTGGGGCTTTGTGAACGGGTTTGAACGGATTGTTTTAAGTATCGTCTGGCCGAACTATTTTGGCCGGGAGCATTTAGGGAGTATTAAAGGATTGGCTCAAACCATTATGGTGTTAGGTTCTGCTTTTGGACCTCTTCCATTTGGGCTATATTTTGACTGGTTTGGAGGATATGAAGGGATCTTGTGGATTATGATTCTATTTCCGTTTCTGGCGATGGTCTTTTCGCTTCTTTCTCCTAAACCGAGCTACCAGGCTTATCATGGATAATAGAAAACGGGGCGAAATCTGATCAGATTTCGCCCCGTTTTTACTTAGTCTTTAAAGAAGGAGATGACAAATCCACCTTCGCCAGCGTGTGTGGCGATGAGAGGACCCATTTCCACAAGCATGGATTCTTTAAAGGAATATTTATCTTTCATTTCTTGAAGAAGCTTCTTCGCTTTGTCTTCGGCGTTACTGTAAGACATCGTGATCACTTTATTCTCAAAGTCCTTTGAGTACTCTCCGATTTGGTCGATGAAACGACGGACCGCTTTTTTGTTCCCGCGAACTTTCTCCGTGACTTCAATCGTCCCTTCAGGACTGCCGTGCATAAGGATTTTGATATTTAAGGTTTTCGCAATGGCTCCTTTGAACCGGCTTAAGCGACCGCTTTTCATTAAGTTCTCAACCGTGCGAAGTAAGATAAGAGTTGCTAACTTACTAATACGTTCGTGCATGTGATCGGTTAACTCCTCGAGTGTATACCCCTCTTCGATTCGTTTTCCGGCTTCATCCACTAACAAGGTCATGCCTGAAGTAGCTGTTCGTGAATTGATCACTTCAATCTTACGCTCAGGTTCTTCTTCTAGAAGCATATCTTTTGCGAGTAAAGCATTTTCGTAGGTGGTACTTAATTCTTTTGATAACGAGATCATAAGGATCGGTTTGTCTGGATCCACTGCTTTATAAGCTTCATAAAAAGCGTATGGGCTTGGAGCTGATGTGCGTGGAAGCTCTTCAGCTTGTCTCATCTTCTCATAAAAAGTGGGGGTATCAATATCGACTCCACCTAAGAATTGCTCGTCCCCAAAATGGATGTTGAGGGGGATGAAATGAACGTTGTAACGGTCCAATAAGTCCTTTGGAAGATCTGCTCCTCCATCTGTCATGAGTTGAATATTCATGCGTTCACCTGCTTTAAAAATTTTTTCGGATGGAATATTTCTATATGGTAAAGGATATTCAAATGTCTTCCTTAATAGAAATCTGTTTGGATTTCTTTGAAGTGCTGTAGATAAACAAACTTAATCCTACGATGACAATAACGCCTCCTAGCCATTGAGACCATGATATGGTTTCACCGAGAATAAGGTAAGCTAAAAGGGAAGCCCCTACGGGTTCGAATACAATGCTCATCGAAATGGTTGAGGTACTTAGCCACTTTAAAGCCCAATTAAATAGCGTGTGACCTAAAAAGGTAGGTATGACAGCTAATGCTAAGAAAATAAACCAGTATGTTGTAGGATACCCTGAAAATGGATTCTGTAAAATGACGTTATAAAGAATAAGCGTAATGGTACTGATTCCATATACAATAAACGTATATGTCATAAGGGAAAGGCGTTTTCTGATCGTTTGTCCTAATAAGAAATAGCCTGTGACCATGATGGCCCCTAATAAAGCCAGAATATCCCCGAAAAGGGCTAATCCACTTATCTGAAAGTCTCCCCAACTAATGACGACGCTACCTGTAATTGCAATTAGCATACTAAGGATAGCTCCAGCTGTAAACCTTTCTTTAAAGAAAATAAAGGTTCCGATAAAAGCAAATATGGGTTGGAGCGTGACTAATACAACTGAACTTGCAACAGATGTATAGTTTAAAGACTCAAACCATAGGATAAAATGAAAAGCAAGGAAGACGCCGGCTGCTATCGAGAGAGTCCAATCTCGTTTTGTGATGGACCTAAATTCATGTCGGTGCTTGGTTAACACAAAGGGAGCCATAAGAAGTACGGCGAATAGTAAGCGATATTGAGCGATTATAGACGCTGGGGCTGCTGAGGCCAATTTGACGAAAACGGCTGCAGTAGAAACGGAGAGCACTCCGATGATGATGGCTATATAGGGGTTAAATGGTGGTTTGTTCAATTTTTAGCCCACCTCCATCGAATTCGTTAGCGTTTATCTTATTTTACCATTGATCAAAAGGTAAGGATACTTTAAACTTGCATGAATTGCCGGATTGAAAACAGTGTGGTAGAATAAAGTATAAATCAACTCGTACCGAAAGCCCTCTTCCAGCTGTGAGGATGGCTTTTTTTACGTGCTTCTCTTTGGCATACTAGAGAGAACAAAAAAGGAGTAGAAAAACGAAGTGACAAATTTTTATTCATTAGGTTTATCCAAATCAGTTTTAAAATCCGTTCAAGAAATGGGTTTTGAGGAAGCTACGCCAGTCCAAGAGCAGACAATCCCTCTTGCGATGGATGGAAGAGACGTGATCGGACAAGCGCAAACAGGTACTGGTAAGACTGCAGCCTTCGGTATTCCCATGATCGAGAAGATCGATGAGAATATGAAGAAGATTCAAGGTCTTGTCATTGCGCCTACTCGCGAGCTAGCTATGCAGGTAGCAACAGAGTTAAATAAGTACGGACAATATAAAGGCGTAAAAGTACTACCTGTTTACGGTGGTACAGATATGGGACGTCAGATTCGTTCCCTTAAACAACAACCACAAATTGTTGTCGCAACACCAGGTCGTCTATTAGACCATATTCGTCGTAAAACGATTCAGCTTTCAAACATTCACACAGCTGTACTAGACGAAGCAGATGAAATGCTTAACATGGGCTTCATTGAAGATATTAAAGATATTCTTAAAGCTGTTCCTATGCAGCGCCAAACATTACTGTTCTCAGCAACAATGCCAAAAGAGATTCATGAAATTGCTACGAAAATGATGAAGAAGCCTGAAACAGTTAAGCTTAAAGCGAAACAAATGACGGTTGAGAAGATCGATCAGTACTTCATCGAGGTAAATGATGGCAAGAAATTCGATACACTAACACGTCTTCTTGATATTCACACGCCTGACTTAGCGATCGTATTCGCTCGTACGAAGAAGCGTGTTGATGAAATTACAGAAGGATTAAGTGCTCGCGGATTCCGTGCTGAAGGAATTCATGGTGACCTGACACAAGGTAAGCGTATGAGCGTTCTGAAGAAATTCAAACGTGGTGGGGTTGAAGTACTAGTAGCAACAGACGTTGCAGCTCGTGGCCTGGATATCTCAGGAGTTACACACGTATACAACTTTGATATTCCTCAAGATCCTGAAAGCTATGTACACCGTATAGGTCGTACAGGTCGTGCTGGTAAGGAAGGGTACGCAGTTTCCTTCATCACACCAAGAGAAATGGCTCACCTTAACCTAATTGAGAAGACTACAGGTCGTAAGATTGATCGTCTTCCGATTCCATCAAATGATCAGGCTCTTAAAGGTCAACAGAACATTGCGATTGAGAAACTTGTTCAATCTATCGAATCTGACAACCTTGAGTCATATGAGAGCACAGCAGCTGAATTACTAGAACAGCACGATTCTGTTTCTGTTATTGCAGCAGCTCTTAAGATGCTAACGAAAGAGCGTAAAGATGTACCAGTACAACTAAGCTACCTTGCGCCAGTTAGTACGAAGCAAGCTCAAAAAGATAAACAAAAACGCGGTGGTGGCGGCAAACGCTATAACCGTAAAGGTAGCGGTGGTCCAAAAGGTAAAGGCGGATACAACCGTAATGGCAAATCTGGCGGTGGTTATAACAAATCCCGTTCAGGCAGCGGCCAAGGATACAAAGGTAACCGAAACCGTAAATACCAAAACTCAAACCGCGACAATTCCTAAAGCCCAAAACTCCCTGCTCAAGCCGAGCAGGGAGTTTTTTTATTTCTTTATCAGGTTAAAGGGTGTCAGACACGCGTTCTTGCACTAAAGGAGTGAAGGGTGTCAGACACCCGATGTAAGGGGCGGTTTATTTGGGGTTAGGAAGGCTTTGTTATATAATGGATGTCAGAATATTTGTATAGATAAGAGGAGCGTGTAATGGTGGGGGAGAAGAGGAAGATCGATGTAGCCATTGATGAAATTGGCCGAGTGATTTATGGAAAGAGAGAAGTTGTGGAGTTATTGTTCGTTGGTATGATTGCGGATGGGCATGTTCTGTTAGAAAGCGTCCCTGGTTCAGGGAAGACCAAGCTTGCGAAAAGTTTCGCTAAAGTAATAGACGGTAGGTTCAGCCGTATTCAGTTTACTCCTGATGTATTGCCTTCAGATGTCACTGGCATCCAGTTCTTTAATCCAAAGACTCAAGAGTTTGAGCTGCGTAAAGGGCCAGTGATGACCAATGTATTACTAGCCGATGAAATCAACAGGGCGACGCCCAAGACCCAGTCGAGTCTATTAGAGGTTATGGAGGAGCATCAAACGACAATTGACGGAGAAACATTCTCGATCCAAAGTCCATTTATCGTAATTGCAACGCAAAACCCTGTTGAAAGCAATCACGGAACATTTCCATTGCCTGAAGCACAGTTGGATCGGTTCTTATTTAAAGTGGATATGGGATATCCGAGTGAAGAGGAAGAACGAGCGATCATGAGAGCGTACTTAACTGAAGAGCCTCTTGATACGCTTCAACCAGCGTTAAGTCCTGAGGATTTAATAACGATGCAAGAAGAAGTGAGAAACGTACATATTTCAGATGTTGTGAATGATTATTTGTTGAACTTAGTTCGTCATTCAAGAGAACATACAGACATTGAATTAGGGATTAGTACTCGGGGAGCCCTGGCACTCATGAGAGCGAGTCAGGCAAGAGCCTACCTTCGTAACCGTTCTTACGTAAGTCCAGAAGATGTGAAGACGCTTGTTCCATACGTCTTTGAACACCGCCTCATTCTATCCATGCAGGCCTCCATTCAGAAATCTCCTGCTGATGTCGTTCGTGATGTGATCAGCAGTGTAGAAGTGCCTGTTGAATCAGGGGCGCGTACATAATGCAGTGGCGGAAGGAACTAGGATCAAGTTTGACTCAAAGTTATGATAAAGTACTTGCGTTTAGCCTGATCCTTTTATTTATCAGTTTATTCTTTAATCGTTCCGGCGCCTTTATTGTGATCGGTGGAATTACGGCTTTTATTACGTTTAGTATGATCTACGATCGATTTATAGGAAAAGGACTCACCTTTGAAAATCATAAGCACGTTTATAAGATGTTCCCCGGTGATCGGATTGAAGTTCCACTATCCTTTCAGAATCAATCACGATTACCCATTATTAATGGCCGTTTTCGATTTAGGGTGGGCTCAGAAGTACAAGGGGAGAACTATGTAGTGAATGAAGGAGAAGAATGGATTCGATATGAGGTTCCTCTCACTGTTGTGGAAAAGGGGAAAACAGAGGTTCAAGTCCCTTTTGAGGCTAAACGCCGTGGCGTAACGATCTTTCGTGATATTCAATACACGTTTCCTCATCTCCTAAATTTTAACGAGATTTTTCTCTATTTTGTCCCATTTCATAAAGCGGAGTTTATTGTTTATCCAGAACCTTTGCCTGTGTATGGACTGAAAGAGCATAATCACATGACCCTTGGCTCCCAGCAGGCGCGCCTTTCTCCCTTTGAGGATCCAATAAGCCCTGTTGGAACGAGGGACTATACGAGTTCAGATCCCTTTCATCGTATTCACTGGAAGGCTTCAGCAAGGAAACAAACGCTACAGACAAAAGTGCTTGAGAAGAACTGGGATCATACGTGGAGTATTGTCATCAACTTAACTTCACATAGGGGCGGCCCTTTCAGTGTGAACCCAGACATTGAATCGATTCTTTCTTATGCTGCTTATATGTGTCAATTAGCAACGAAGAAAGGATACCCCTTTGAACTATATATCAACGCGAGGAAAATGGGGAATCCTCCTTTTTACTATTTACCTGAAGGAAGCGGGAGGGAGCATTTACAGAAGGCTCTTGAGCTCATTGCGCGTATTAAATCAAGGGAGCTTGTCATGTCGTTTCAAATGCTCCTCCATCGGTTTGACCAACAACTTTATAAGCCTAAGACCATCTTCTTGTTAGGGGATCAAAACGATGAAATGAAGTATTATGCCCATAAATGGCAGAATCAGAAATTAAAGGTATATGCTGTTGAAGGCCAGGGAGAGCATGCAACACTTGTAAACCTAGCAGAGAAGGAGGGTATCTATGGAACACCGTAGAACCTCTGTTGTGAAACTGTATTTATGGATAGCGGAGGCGATGGCCTTTTATCTACCGCTTGGTCTACTCTACTATTTGCTCCCCACTCAAACGCTGCCATTTTGGAGTTTTCTGTTGGGGGTTCTTGGTTCTTATGTTTTTTTATTCGTAGGATCCAAACTGACAGCCCGGTATATTCCTGTCCTCATCTATATTCCGTTAGCGGTGTTTGCCTTTTCCTTTATAGGACCGTTTAACCTGATTATGGCTATTCTTCTCAGTGCGTATTTAGCTTGGCGCTTTATCGTCCATGAAAGAGATCCTGATTTAAGGAACGAGCAGACCCTGTTGATGATCTCGTTAGGTATACTGATTGTGAACGTCCTTTATTTTAACCAAGAAAAGGTGTACCTCATGGCTGCACTTCAATTAGTCGTATTGGTATTTGGCTATATGGTGAGTCAGGTGGTCAGTGTTGACTCGAGAGCGAATCAAAAACGAGTGAATACCAGAACCGCCACTGTTATGGGTTCTTTCATTGGGGTAATGGTTGGGATCTTCTTTATTTATGACGTCATCCGTGCTGGATTTACAGGCGGAGGCCTCATTATTGCCAAAGCATTTAGTGGGGTTGTGACCGGTATTTTCTTCATACTAGAGTGGCTAGGTGTTGGGGAGTTCTGGCAAGAGAGAGTGGATAAGCAAAACCCGCCTGATATGGAACTTGGAGAAAGCGTCGATCGAAGTCCTGATCCTACTGTAACATCGGATCTCTCTGACCTTCTGTATGGGGGAGTCATTTTACTCTTAATCGTCATAGGGGTTGTCATAGCCATTCGCTTAAGGAATAAAAGAATGGAGCAGTTCGTTGATGTTGCGGCGGAAGAGGATTCGGTTACGTATACAAGCCTCCTAAAGGAACGTGAATCTTCTTGGGGGTCCTCATTCAAACGTATCTTTCAGAGTGCGCCGACTGATGAAGCTCGGAAATTGTTCTTTAAATTTGAAGCATTCGCTGCTAAAAGAGGGAAGGGTCGTGCTCCATCTGAAACCATTGAAGAATGGTTTGAACGGTTAGGGGTGAAAGAGGGGGATGTTGATCTGTATCAGAAAGTACGCTACGGGGATCAACCTCTGTCCCAACAAGAACTGGATCTCTTCAAAAGAACGATTGAATCGTTAAGGGAAGCCATTCAAAACTCTTAGAATACATTTTCTGTAAAAAGATCAGGCTCAGAAGCTAAAGGTAATAAGCTCTGAGCCTTTTTGTATGCCTTAGGGTTAGATGAAGCGCCCAAGTAATCCGGCAATGATAAGAATGACGAAGAGACCCCATAATAATTTCGGTAAGAACTTTCTCCAAGGAACTCTGCGCTTGTTCCATCTGTTCGGGTCAAAACCAACGTCTGAATCTCTTCCCCGGCGTCTTGAACGGGCGGGATTCATTGAGAACCGATTCGCGCCAGTGGTGACGATTGGACCAAGGGCCAATCCACCAAGTAAACCGAAGATGTGCCCATAGATATTAATGTTAGGGCGAATGAACGTCATCACAAGTCCAATGACAGTAATGGTTAATACGATTTGAGCATTGGCCTGGTCAATTAAGTGTTTCTTAGCGTAGATCAGATAAAGGTAGACACCGAATAGGCCGAAGATTGCACCTGATGCTCCCACGTGCAGGTAGAAGTCTGGGCCAAGTAAAAAGGTGCCGACATTACCAGCGAAGCCAGCTCCTAAATAAGCGAGCAGGAACTTTCCTTTTCCAAGCATTTGCTCAAGAGCCGGTCCGAATAATACAAGAGAGAACGAATTAAAAACCATGTGAGCTAGCCCTGCATGGAAGAAAATCGGTGTAATGAGTCTCCAATATTCGCCATCCGCTGTAGCAAGGTTATTTCCGTTACCGAGACGTTCTAATTGAACGAAATAGGAGAGGTGAAGAAGGTCCCCTGTTAACCATAAGAAGATATGGATACCGATAATGGTCGCTACAACTGGGTAGAAACGAATAAAGTCTTGAAAGGATTCTGTTCGAAAAAACATAATCAGTTCTCCTTACTTAAAAAAAGTTGATATCAGCTTATTTCATTATACAATGAAACCAGTTCATTCATGTTACAAACTGCATGTTCAAACCAGAAACGGTTATCATGAATACATAAAGGAAGATGGTGGTATGGATGATTAAAGGAATCGGAGTTGATCTAGTAGAGATTGAACGCATCGAACAGAGTCTCAACTCGAATCAACGTTTTCTACAACGAATATTAACAGAAAAGGAACAACAATTACTAAAAAATATAACCGCACCCAAAAGACAAGCAGAATTTGTAGCCGGACGATTTGCGGCAAAAGAGGCTTTTGCTAAAGCGATGGGGACGGGGATTGGGAAGGAGTACGCCTTCTTAGATATCGCTGTGTTACGCACAGACAAAGGAGCTCCAATGATTGAAGTAAAGAATTTTCCCTATTCCATTTGGCTCTCTATTGCTCATAGTCAAAGCCATGCGATTGCTCAAGTTGTCATTGAAGAATAAAAAGCTTGTCAGGCTAGTCTGCATAATCGCATACTTTGTCTCATATGATTTTAGTGCGGGTAGGAGGGAACGATTTGCACATTGTCACCGCAAAAGAAATGTACGATACGGACCGTTATGCCATGGAAGAAATGGGGCTTCAAGGCCACCTGTTAATGGAAAACGCAGGGAGGGCTGTAGCTACAGCCATCAAAGATCAAGTATCTGAAGAAGACCAGATTCTTATACTCGTCGGGAAAGGCAATAACGGAGGAGATGGATTCGTTATTGCACGTACGCTGCTTCAACAAGGATATAGTGTAGAAGTATTGCAGATTCCGAATGATGAAGAGGTTCAGGGAGATGCCAGAACTCACCGTGAAATTTATGAAGCCTTTGGGTATGGATACCGTCGTTTTGACAGCGTTGATTCTCTAGCAACCCTCAGTTCTCGGAAAACGGTCATTATTGATTGCTTACTCGGGATCGGAGTAAAAGGACCTCTTCGTTCGCCGTATGATGAAATCGTTCCGCATGTAAATCAATTGGACGCAAAGGTCATATCGGTTGATCTACCTAGCGGGGTGCCCGCAGATGAAGGTGTCTCATTTGAGGGGGCTATCCAAGCCGATTATACGGTAGTGATTCAGTACCCGAAGACGTCAGCTTTCTTACAACATACTGCTCCATACTATGGAGATTGGAAGGCTGTCGATATTGGTCTCCCTGACCATCTTCTGCGAGGAAGAAACAAAGGGTGCAGCGTATGGACCAAATCAGACGTAGTAGCTAGTTTACCCGAACGAGAGCCCTTCAGTCATAAAGGCTCTCATGGGAAGGGGCTAGTCATTGGTGGTTCTATTCAGATGCCAGGTTCTGTAACGATGACCTCAAGAGCAGCGCTTCGAGCGGGGGCGGGGCTTCTGACAGTAGCGACTGTATCGAAAGTGATCTCGATTCTTGCATCGTCTGTAACGGAAGCTACTTTTATTCCGCTGGAAGAACAAGAAGGGCGAATCAGCTCTGTGGAAGGAATAGAATTTGGATATGATGGCGTAGCAATCGGTATGGGAATGGGGAGACATCGCGAAGGGAAAGAGCTCTTAGAGAAGGTGCTAAAGCTTTCAGAATCGCCAGTTCTGATTGATGCTGATGGCTTGTATGCTCTAAAAGGGTATTTATCTGAAGTGAAGTCTCGATCCTATCCAACTATTATTACGCCTCATCCAGGCGAAATGGCTCATTTGCTAGACGTGTCTATTCCTGAATTACTAGAGAAGCCCTTTCACTATTCCAGACAGTTTGCATCACGCTATGGCGTCCACGTAGTTCTAAAAGGGGCCTTTACTCTTGTGACTACTCCGGATGAGAAGCAGTGGGTGCATACTACAGGGAACGTTGGTCTCGCAAAAGGCGGGAGCGGCGATGTCTTAGCCGGAATGCTTCTGGCCATGGTGATGCAACCGCAAACGGTAGAATTGGCGCTCAATAATGGGGTTTGGCTTCATGGATCAACAGCTGACCTTTTAACAGAACAGGCCCATTCCACATACGACCTGTTGGCTACTGATCTCATAGACGGTCTTTCAAAAACGTATCGTACGATCTAAGTAAGGTGAGTGCGTTCCCTTTGTCCATTCAAATGAGACAAAGGAGTTGTCATTATGAAGAAAAGATATTGGCTCTGGATCGTCGCCTCGCTGATGCTCGTACTATCAGCGTGTGGGGAAAAATCAAAAGAAGACGTTGTCCAGTCCTTACAGAAGAAGCTAGAAGAAATGACTGGCTATAAAACGGAAGCAACCATGAGCCTTAAAACAGGTGATGAAGAACAAAAATACAAAATTGATGTATGGCATAAGAAAAAGGATTATTACCGTGTGTTGCTTAATAACGAACAAGACGAGAAGAACAGCCAAATCATTCTGAAGAATGAAGATGGCGTCTATGTGTTAACGCCTGCTTTGAATAAAAGCTTTAAATTCCAGAGCGATTGGCCTAACAACAGTAGCCAGCCTTATCTATACAATTCATTAGTAGCTGATGTGGTTAAGGATAAAGATGCAACCTTTGAAACTACAGAAACGTATTATGTCTTTGAAACCAAGACAAACTATCAAAATAGCAAGAACCTTCCTTACCAGGAAATCTATTTTGATAAGAAGAGTCTGACTCCTGTAATGGTAAAAGTATTGGATAAAGACCGTAAGCCGCTGGTTGAGGTTAAATTCTCATCTTTCGAACTTAACCCTAAATTTAGCGACGATGCCTTCACGACGGAAAAAAATATGACAAGTGGAGCTCTTGGCATTCCGGTAATGGCTGATGGAGAACCGAATGAGCCGGCAGCATTTACCGTTTTGTACCCAGAAGCAGTAATTGGAAATACAGAGCTTGATGAGCAAAAAGAAATTGATATGGAAAACGGTAAACGCGTCATCTTGAGCTTTAAAGGGGAAAAGTCCTACACTCTTATTCAAGAATCATGGACTTCCTATCCAGCTAGTGCGACTGTCCCTGTAGAAGTTTCTGGAGAGATGGTAGACCTTGGCTATACAATGGGAGCTCTATCAGGATCTACTCTTGAATGGAGCCATGAAGGGATGAACTTCTATCTTGCTAGTGAAGATTTGACGAAAGAAGAAATGATTGAAGTTGCCCAATCCGTTCAGGGAACAGTAGTGAAATAATGTTTTTATATTTAGCAGCAGACTCAGTTCATTCCTATCATGAGTCTGCTTTTATTTTTTTGATAGAAGCCCTTTCTTATTGCATTCTAGTTTGACAGTCAGGAAGGAACAATTAATAATAAGGCTAAACAATTGCGAGAGGGGAATCTTTGGTGACGCACTATTATAGGGATTCCTGGGTAGAGGTTCAGCTTGATGCCATTCAAGAGAATATCCAGAATGTTAAACGACAATTACCGACACAGACGAAAGTGTATGCCGTTGTAAAAGCAAATGCATATGGTCACGGGGATGTACAAGTCGCGAAAGCAGCTTTAGATGGAGGGGCAAGTGGTTTGGCCGTTGCCTTATTAGATGAGGCTATCCGTTTAAGAGAAGCTGGTTTCACAGCACCGATTCTTGTAATGGGTTGGGTGAGACCGGAAGATGCACACGTGGCAGCCCAAAAGGATATTACCGTTACCGTATTTCAAGCCGATTGGTTGCGTAGGGTAAAAAGCATGAGTCTTCATGGAAATCTGAGTTTCCATATTAAGCTCGATACAGGAATGGGGCGCATAGGGGTTCGTGACGAAGAGGAATTAACAGAGCTGCTGCATGAGTGTGAAGCTGAAGGTCTTCGGTTGAAAGGTGTGTTTACCCATTTCGCAACGGCTGATGAAGAAGAGACTCGCTATGTAAAAGAGCAGGAACAACGATTTGAAAGGTTAATGGAAACATTCACTTCAGTGTGGAAGGGCCCTGTTGAAGTTCATACAGGAAACAGTGCGCTCTCTATGCGATTTCCAGAAAAGATGAATCACATCGTTCGATTCGGCATAAGTATGTATGGGTTATACCCCTCCAAAGAAGTAAAGGCTTTAAAGCCAATTGAATTATCCCCATCTTTTTCTCTCCATAGTAAACTGGTACACATTAAGAAGGTCTCTCCTGGAGAGTCCATTAGTTATGGTGCGACCTACACGACTTCAGAGGAGGAGTGGATTGGAACGATCCCGATCGGTTATGCTGATGGATGGATTCGAAAACTTCAAGGTATGGAAGTGCTTATAAATGGGAAGCGTATGCCTATTATAGGTCGTATTTGTATGGACCAATGCATGGTGAAGCTTGATGATGCTTATGAAGTGGGGACGCAGGTGACGTTAATTGGGAAACAAAGGGAAGAAGAAATTGAGGTTGATGAGGTAGCCGATTACCTTGATACGATTAATTATGAAATACCTTGTATGATTAGTGAACGTGTCCCGAGGATTTACTATCAAAAAGGGGAAGTAAAAGCCGTCTGGAATGGGATAGCGTTTTCACATGAGAAGGGATGAAGTCCTGTAAAATATCGACGCACATCTGTGAAATTTGACAGAAAAAAGCGTAAATTAGGTAAAAATCGTCAATGAGCCTTTGCAATGCCCGCGTTCTGGTGGTATGATTGAGAAAGAAATGAACCGATTATGGTGCTTAGTTGATGGTGGAGGTGCATTTTAGTGTCCGATAGTTCACAAGAAATTGTAGTGAAATTACCACAGCATTTATTAAATGAACTTGATGGTATGGTACAACTCGAAAATGGTGATCGGAGCGATTTTATTTACCAGGCAACGAAAATGTATTTGCGGGAGCGTAAAAAACGCCACATTCGTGAGTCGATGCGTCAGGGCTACATGGAAATGGCAAAGATCAATCTAAACATTGCTTCAGAAGCTTTTCAAGCTGAAGAGGAGGCAGAAACTACCTGCGAACGCCTAGTGAGCGGGGTGTAAGGATTTGATCGTAAAAAGAGGCGACGTTTACTTTGCTGACCTTTCCCCGGTCGTTGGCTCAGAACAGGGAGGCGTCCGCCCAGTCCTCATCCTTCAAAATGATATTGGTAATCGCTTCAGCCCCACAGTCATTGTGGCGGCTATTACTGCGCAAATACAAAAAGCAAAATTACCCACACACGTAGAAATTGATGCTGAACGATATGGATTCGAGCGAGACTCTGTCATATTGTTAGAGCAGATCCGTACAATTGATAAGCAAAGACTTACAGACAAAATTACCCATCTAGATGAAGCTATGATGAGCAGGGTTGATGAAGCATTACAAATCAGTTTAGGGCTCATTGACTTTTAAAAATAAGCTACTCGAAATCGAGTAGCTTATTTTATTATCTGTAAAAATTCTTCAAAAAGACAGAGTGTTGAGAGTAGCCGATTCTAACCGTTGGTGTTACAGTATAAGGGATAAATGCTTTTTAAGAATAACAATGAATAGACGAGCATATATGTTTGCGTAGCTTATACAAAAGTGTGACAATGGATGTAATTCTGACTTAAATGGAACAGGAATCATAGGGGGTCCCGAGATGGAAGCGAATTTGAAGGAAATAGTACTTAACAATAGTAATGATATTGTTAAAATGTGGCTTGATGAGGTGGAGAAACACCGGAAACACGACTACACCTCAACGATCTCAGATGAATTATTTGAGAGTACAAATAGAGAGTTTGTAAACGTTATTTTTACAAGTCTTGAGAAACAGGGCGCAACAAATGACATAGAAGGTTTTGCAGAACGCTTAATCAATCTTGGCTGGCCCTTGAGTTATTTAACAGATGGAATGCAAGCCTTTAGGCGTGTAACCATTAACTATATTCTAGGACAATCTACGAAAGTTGATACTCAATACTTCTCTGAGGTGTTGGCGAAAGTGGATGAGTGGGTCGACCCCGTTATTAACCAACTCGTGAACGAATACTCTGGTAGTTGGGAAAACATTGTCTCCCTACAAAAAGTTGCTCTTCAAGAATTATCAGCTCCGCTAATCCCCGTTATGGAAAATATCACAGTCATGCCCCTAATTGGGACGATCGATACGGAACGAGCTAAATTAATTATGGAGAACCTATTAGATGGTGTGATCAAGCATCATGCTGATGTGGTGTTAATTGATATCACGGGTGTTCCAGTAGTGGATACAATGGTTGCCCATCATATTATACAAGCAGCTGAAGCGGTTCGTTTAATCGGTTCCACTTGTATATTAGTTGGGATCCGGCCTGAGATTGCTCAAACGATCGTGAACCTGGGTATCGATCTGAGTAAGTTTCCGACGAAGAGTTCCTTGAAGAAAGGATTCGAATCAGCATTAGAGCTAACAAACAGACGAATAGAAGATATTCAAAGCAAGAACAACGAAATAGAAGAGTTAGTAGACTCTTTGGATAGGGAGTGATGAACATGAGAATACCCATCTTAAAACTTCACAATTATTTGCTAATTTCTATCCAGATTGATTTAGACGATCAAACCGCAATTCAGTTTCAAGAGGATCTTCTAAGTAAGATTCATGAAAGCGGGGCAACAGGTGTCGTTATTGACCTTACGTCTGTAGATATTATCGACTCGTTCATCGCGAAAGTATTGGGCGATGTTGTATCAATGTCTGATCTAATGGGTGCTAAAGTTGTGCTGACAGGAATACAGCCTGCTGTTGCAATGACCTTAATTGATTTAGGAATTCACCTACAAGACGTTCCGACTGCTCTGGATCTTGAACAAGGGTTGATCAAACTTCGACAGGAATTGGAGGAGTGAGTGAATGGACTTTCAATCCTGTGTGAACATTAAAAAGGAATGGGACATTGTAGGCGCCCGGCAACTTGGGCGAGATATTGCCAAGAAGATCGGCTTTGGTACAGTGGATCAGGCTCGCATAGCGACTGCTATATCCGAGCTTGCCCGTAATATTTATTTATATGCTGGAACAGGTAAGGTTTGTTTTGAAGCAATTGAAGATATTAATGAACGTGGTCTAAGAATTGTGGCCATGGACGAAGGACCGGGTATTCGCGATGTCAGTCAGGTTATGGAAGATGGTTTCTCTACTTCTGGCGGACTAGGCGCGGGATTGCCAGGTGTTAAACGCTTAATGGATGATTTTGATGTAATATCAAGGCAGGGGGAAGGGACTGAAGTGAGAGTTGTGAAATGGCTCCGCTAAAGGAGGAAATCAAGATGAGTACCTTAAAAATGGATCTTAGTAGCTATAAGGACTTGCTGAAGCAATATATTGAAACACAAAACGAGCAGGCTCTTTACCGTGCTGAACAATTCAGTAAGCATTCAATCCAGCAGAATATATCACCTGATGAAATTGTAGATGTGCACCTCCAAGCCTTATTGGAACTCTATCCTGACATCCCTGAGAACATCATGAATTCAATGAATTTTCTTTTAGAAACAATGATCTCATACGGCCTGGCTTACCAAGAGTACCAGGCATTGCGTGAGAAACAATTTGAACTGCAATCTGAAATCTCTGTAGCCGCTAATATGCAGGATACGCTTTTGTCTACGACCAAACCGGACGTTGAAGGCTTGGATATTGGTGTAACCAGTCATCCGGCCAGACAAATGAGCGGAGATTATTATCACTTTGTACAAGACCAAAAAGGGTCAGTGGGGATTGCGGTAGCGGATGTAATTGGTAAAGGGATCCCGGCAGCGTTATGCATGTCCATGATTAAGTACTCAATGGATAGTTTTCCTGATGAACAGATGTACCCTAGCTCCATATTAGAAGGTATGAACCGTGTTGTTGAACGAAACGTGGATCCAAGCATGTTTATCACCATGTTCTATGGATTGTATGATCAAGCTACGAATTATTTCTATTATTCCTCAGCTGGTCATGAACCAGGTTTTTACTATTCTGCCAAGGATGATGCCTTCTCGGAAATTGAGGCTAAGGGTCTTGTGTTAGGGGTAGACCGTAGTGCTACTTATAAACAGTATGAAACGCTTGTCGCACCAGGCGATATGATTGTTCTGTTAACAGATGGCGTAACCGAGTGTCGGGCTGGTGAACGTTTTATTGAACGTGAAGAAATTTCAGATGTTATCCATCAGTACAAGCATTTACCAGCTCAGGAGATCACTGAGCAAGTTTATCAGCATTTCGAGAGACTGCAGGATTTTCAGTTGCGCGATGATTTTACGATGGTGATTATAAGACGCGACGTTTAATCAAAAAAAAGAACGGGTAAATTCTTAAAGGATGGTACAGAAAAAAGAAACGGAGGCTTAAGAATATGAATTTAACCATTAACGTGGATCATAATGATAAATTAAAAACCGTAACCTTAAGCGGTGAAATTGATGCATATACAGCGCCAAAGTTAAAAGAAACATTACTTCCTTTGACGCAAGAGAATGAAGTTGTTGTAAAAGTGGACCTTGAAGGAGTTTCCTATATGGACAGTACAGGGCTGGGTGTTTTCATTAGCGCTCTGAAGTCTACGAAGGAATACGATAGCCAATTAACGTTGGTCAAAATGAATGATCGTGTTTACCGCCTGTTTGAAATTACAGGGTTAACAGACATTATTGATATTGAAACAGATTCTACGGTACGAGGTGGAATGTAATGACAGAGACATTTGACTTTATTGAAATCAAGATACCTGCCAAGGCAGAATACGTTGGAGTTGTTCGTTTAAGCATTTCTGGCATCGCTAATCGTATGGGGTTTGCTTATGACGATATTGAAGATCTTAAAGTAGCGATCTCTGAGGCCATCACAAATGCTGTGAAACACGCCTACAATGAAACAGGCGAGGGCGAAATTACTCTTGGCTTTGGTGTTTACGAAAATCGTTTAGAAGTAATGGTAGCTGATCACGGTGGTAGCTTTGATCTGAAGAAGGTGAAAGAAGATACAGGCCCTTATCAGGAAGAAGACTCAATTGAAGAATTGAGAGAAGGTGGCTTTGGACTCTTCTTAATCGACGCTTTAATGGATAAGGTCGAAATCAATAATAAATATGGAGTTATCGTTTTAATGACGAAATATCTTCATGAAAATGAGGTGGGGTTTAATGACGACCAAATCTCAACCACACAATAAACGTGATGGTGAGGTTTACGAATGGATCAAACACTTACAGGAAACCCCTGAAGATGAAGTAGTACAAGAGAAAATTGTACTTCAATATGAGGATCTCGTTCAATCCATCGCGAAAAAGTACTCTAAAAACAGTTCCATTCATGAAGATCTTGTACAAGTCGGTATGCTGGGACTCTTGGCAGCAATCCGCAGGTATGATCCTTCGTTTGGGAAATCATTCGAGTCTTTCGCCATCCCTACAATTATTGGCGAAATTAAACGATTCATCAGAGATAAAACGTGGAGTGTACACGTTCCACGTCGTATCAAGGAACTAGGTCCTAAGATTAAAAAGGCAGCAGAAGAGCTTACGACAGACCTTCAACGCTCTCCTTCGGTCATTGAAATTGCCGATTACATCGGGGTTTCAGAAGAAGAAGTGCTAGAGACAATGGAGATGGGTAAAAGTTATAAAGCTCTATCTGTGGACAGAAAGATTGAAGCTGACTCAGATGGTAGTACCGTTACGATCTTAGATTTAATCGGTAACTCTGAAAAAGGCTTTGATCAAATTGACCAACAAATGCTACTGGAGAAAGTTCTGCCGATCTTAACGGAAAGAGAACAAGAAATCCTAAGGTGTACTTACTTTGACAATATGAGTCAAAAAGACACCGGTGAGCAGTTGGGTATTTCTCAAATGCACGTATCCAGACTTCAACGACGCGCTCTTCGTAAGTTGAAAGAAGCCTTGCAAACAGATGAGGCGGAGTCTTACTATTGACGACAGAACCGAAAGTTGATTTAAAAGTCTTTCAGCAGCCTAAAAAGGGTAATTATTATTGCGGTGACAGCTATTTTTATCAGAAGACAGAAGAAGGGTTCATTTGTGCATTAGCAGATGGACTCGGTAGCGGCGAATATGCTCGTGAGTCTTCTAAAGCTGTAATGGAAGTCATCGAAAATAATGTAGATGGATCTATTGATTCCATTATTACCAAGGCTAATGAGACACTAAAAGACAAACGTGGAGCGGTGCTTGGTATACTCAGAATGGATTTCTCTCAAGGAACGTACTCTTTTACATCGATCGGAAACATAGGTATTGTCGTTGTGCCTGCACATGGAAAGAAGCAGCGCAACATCCCAGTAGCAGGTTATTTGTCAGGCTACCCAAGGCCTTATAATGTTAAGCGAGACTCGTTACATCCGGGCATGCTTTTCTTTATGTTTTCTGATGGAGTAAATGAACGAACATTATCCTCAAATACATTCGTATCCAAAAATCTAGAATTAATTATGGAATCATTCAAGCAACAACAACCAATTAAATACGATGATGATACAACTTTTATTGCGATGAAATATGGGTGAAAAACCTTGTCCTTACAAACTGTATAGGGGCAAGGTTTTTTTTAGATCAAACAACTGGGAAGTCAAATAGGAATTACCGGGTGAGTTTGGTAAAATGGAAGAATAGGATGAACCAGGATAGGAGGAACTCAGATGAACGATGAAGCACAAATCATACAATGGGTAGCAAAGGAAACATCCATAAAATCCTCATTGATTCAAGAAGTGATATCGCTTTTAAATGAAGGGAACACGGTCCCTTTTATTGCGCGTTACAGAAAGGAACAAACTAGTGGGTTAGATGAGGTTCAAATCAATACCATACAAGAGAAATGGGAGTATGGGCAGAACCTATCGAAGAGAAAAGAAGAAGTAGTTCGTTTAATTGAAGAGCAGGGGAAACTGACAGAAGAATTGCGTTCTGAAATCCTTAAAGCTCAACAGCTTCAAAAAGTGGAAGACCTATACAGACCATACAAACAAAAGCGACGTACAAAAGCCACGGTGGCAAAAGAAAAGGGGTTAGAACCTCTGGCGCTCGCGGTTTGGGATCACAGTATTCAAGATCTACAAAGCGAAGCAAAAACGTATCAATCTGAAGAAAATGAATTACATACAATAGAAGATGTACTCGCTGGAGTAAATGATATCCTAGCCGAATGGATATCGGACGAGCCAGTATACAGAGACTATATTCGAACGAAGACCTTTGAAAAAGGATCAATTGAATCCGTAGATAAAAATAAAGAGCATGATGAGAAGTCGATTTTTGAAATGTACTACGACTATTCAGAGCCAATACGCTCCATTGCGTCTCACCGGGTTCTTGCGCTTAACCGGGGAGAGAAAGAAGGGGTTCTAAAGGTAGCGATCCAGCCACCTGTAGAGATGATCCTCGATTATTTACACCGAAAGCTTATCCCGAAGCAGTCAGGTGAAACCATTCAAATTTGGAAAGACGCCATCGAGGATTCTTATAAACGTTTAATTCAGCCTTCCGTAGAAAGGGAAGTACGCACTTCTCTTTCTGAACGAGCAGAAGAGCAGGCGATCGATGTTTTCTCTAAGAACTTAAAGAACTTACTTCTGCAGCCGCCTTTAAAAGGACGAGCTGTATTAGGAGTGGACCCGGCTTATCGGACAGGGTGTAAACTATCTGTAGTAGATGAAACGGGAAAAGTGCAGGCCATTAAAGTGGTTTATCCAACACCTCCGAAAAATGATAAAGCTGGTGCTGAGAAAGTCATCCTCCAACTTATGAAGCAATACCCAATTGAGCTTGTCGCAATAGGAAACGGAACGGCATCGAGGGAAACGGAGCAGTTTATTGCGGACATGATCCAGAATAATAATCTGGACATTGCGTATATGATTGTAAATGAAGCGGGGGCAAGTGTATATTCGGCTTCTGCCTTAGCAAGGGAGGAGTTTCCTGACTTACAGGTTGAAGAACGAAGTGCGGTATCTATTGCCCGTCGAGTGCAAGATCCGTTAGCAGAACTGGTTAAGATCGATCCAAAGTCAATTGGAGTCGGTCAGTACCAACACGATGTCTCTCAGAAAAAGTTAAATCAGTCCTTAACGTTTGTGGTCGAAACCACTGTAAACCAAGTAGGTGTGAATGCAAATACAGCTTCCTCTTCTTTATTGCAATATGTATCAGGACTTAGCAAAACAGTTGCAAATAATATCGTGAAAGTAAGGGAAGAGCAAGGGAAGTTTACAAACCGGAACCAATTAAAGAAAATCCCTCGTCTTGGGGCCAAGACTTATGAACAAAGTATTGGGTTCTTAAGATTGCCTGAGGGAGAAGAACCATTAGATCGCACACCGATCCACCCTGAAACGTATAAAGCTACGAAGCAATTGTTGAGTAGGATGGGGTGCTCTGTAGAAGACCTCGGATCAGAGAAGTTAAACCAACAAGTTAAAGAGCTTGAGGTGCAACAGGCTGCTGAAGAATTAGATATTGGTGTTCCTACACTGCAGGACATTTTAGAAGCGCTTGTGCAACCAGGCCGTGACCCACGTGATGACTTGCCGACTCCGTTGCTCAAAAAGGATGTTCTTTCAATGGAAGATCTTAGGCAGGGAATGGAATTACAAGGAACGGTGCGAAATGTTGTAGATTTTGGAGTGTTTGTAGATATAGGAGTTAAACAAGATGGGTTGGTCCACATTTCTAAATTAGCCAAGCGCTTCGTTAAGCATCCTTTAGACGTAGTAGCGGTAGGGGATGTAGTTACAGTTTGGGTAGAAGATGTAGATACAAAGAAGGAACGAATTGCGCTTTCTATGCTAGGGCCATCTGAATAATGAAATATATAGAAAGAAGCACTGCTTACGAGCAGTGTTTTTTTCTATAGAAATACCAGCACTGATTAAGCATCTTTATTTGATATGAGTTTTTTTCCTGGTATGCTTTCATCAGTTGTCGCTGTAACCAACTCGGCATATGGGACACCACCTTTCTGGTTGTATGTAAATCGTGTTGCTGTTGAGAAAGGTTTTGCGTTACTTTTATGGTATGCATATAAACGCCCATATGTGATAAAGGAGGGAAAAACGATGGATAAGGAAAAGACATTACATGAGTGGGTGGATCAAATCTCGAGAGAATGGTTCAAAAAGCCTTATGTAGATGAGGTCACAATGAACAATCGTCTACGCACAACAGGTGGTCGTTATTTACCTGCTTACCGGAGGATTGAGCTAAATCCTAAATACCTGAGGGAATTAGGAGAGGAAGAGTTCGAAGGAATTATCAAACATGAATTATGCCATTACCACCTTCATATAGAAGGGAAAGGGTATCAACATAGAGATCCAGAGTTTAAAGCATTGTTGAAAGACACGAAGTCACCGAGGTTTTGCAAAGCTCTCCCTTCTCAATATAAGAAACCCAATCATATTTACCAATGTGAAGATTGTCTAGAGCGTTACAATAGGATAAAGAGGGTGAATACAACCAAATACCGTTGCGGGAAATGTAAGGGGAAGTTAAAAAAGATAGAATAATGTATTGACCTTGGACGAGCCACGTGTTAAATTATTATAGCCGTCATCGATACGGCGCATTAACCGAATCAAATGATTTCATTTTTTTCGAGAATGTAATTGACACTTTTAATAAATTAATGTAATATATTAAAAGTCGCAACGGAAAACAAAAAAAGAGATAAAGTCAAATGAGATTAATTTCTTTAAAAAATTCCTTGCAAACAGCAAAAAAACATGATAAAGTATTTAATTGTCGGCGAAAGAAAACAAGCCGCAAACAAAATACAATTTGATTCCTATTCCAACGTAGCTCAGTGGTAGAGCTATCGGCTGTTAACCGATCGGTCGCAGGTTCGAATCCTGCCGTTGGAGCCAGTGGAGAAGTACTCAAGTGGCTGAAGAGGCGCCCCTGCTAAGGGTGTAGGTCGCGTAAGCGGCGCGAGGGTTCAAATCCCTCCTTCTCCGCCATTTCCTATCTGGCCCGTTGGTCAAGCGGTTAAGACACCGCCCTTTCACGGCGGTAACACGGGTTCGAGTCCCGTACGGGTCACCATTACATATTGGTCCGGTAGTTCAGTTGGTTAGAATGCCTGCCTGTCACGCAGGAGGTCGCGGGTTCGAGTCCCGTCCGGACCGCCACTTAATTGGCCCATAGCCAAGCGGTAAGGCAACGGTTTTTGGTACCGTCATGCGCTGGTTCGAATCCAGCTGGGCCAGCCATTATACGAAGAGCCATTAGCTCAGTTGGTAGAGCATCTGACTTTTAATCAGAGGGTCGGAGGTTCGAATCCTCCATGGCTCACCATTTATACACACCGTGCGGGTGTGGCGGAATTGGCAGACGCGCTAGACTTAGGATCTAGTGTCTCTCGACGTGGGGGTTCAAGTCCCTCCACCCGCACCATCATTATTGCAAGCGATCTTCGCTGTAAAGCGTTAAATAGCTCAAGTTGATTGAGCGGTCGTGGCGGAATGGCAGACGCGCTAGGTTGAGGGCCTAGTGGGGGTTCACCCCGTGGAGGTTCAAATCCTCTCGACCGCACCATTGAAGTCACAAAGAAATTTAAAAAAAGTACTTGCATTAATAAAACAGACATGATACAATAAATCTTGTCGCTTCAAAAAAAGACATGCGCCCGTAGCTCAATTGGATAGAGCGTTTGACTACGGATCAAGAGGTTAGGGGTTCGACTCCTCTCGGGCGCGCCATTTTCTTTTTGCGGGAAGTAGCTCAGCTTGGTAGAGCACATGGTTTGGGACCATGGGGTCGCAGGTTCGAATCCTGTCTTCCCGACCATCGGAAAACTTGATATGCGGGTGTAGTTTAGTGGTAAAACCTCAGCCTTCCAAGCTGATGTCGTGGGTTCGATTCCCATCACCCGCTCCATATATAACATGGGCCTGTAGCTCAGTTGGTTAGAGCGCACGCCTGATAAGCGTGAGGTCGGTGGTTCAAGTCCACTCAGGCCCACCAGAGAAACATTTGATCTTTGAAAACTGAACGAAACAACATGTATCGTCAATGTCTTTAAATTGATTTTTTAAAGCCAGTAATCATTTATTTTGATGCTAGGCAGACTCACATTTTATGGAGAGTTTGATCTTGGCT
>NZ_JAJOLR010000009.1:0-87657 GCF_021129245.1 Pontibacillus sp. HN14
GGTTGCTTCTCAAAAATTGGCGAAGTGTATCCAATTCAACTGGTAAAATATAGCTAATCAACACCCGTATGCCAGACACCCTTCTTTGCTTCACAGAACTAAAGGGTGTCTGACACGCTTTAGTCCTCTACTATAGCGCATAAAAAAACTGACCCTTTTAAGGGTCAGTTTTAGTTCTTAGCGTCTTTGAATAGTTGGTTCAGAATTAGGTTTAAGATGGATAGTATGATGGCCGCTAGAATGGCCATTCCAAATCCTTCAATCTCGAAACTCTGTCCCAGTACGCTTTGCGTGATCATAAGCGTAATCGCATTGATCACAAATAAGAATAAACCAAGCGACAGGACTGTTATCGGTAAGGTTAAGACGACTAGAATTGGACGCACAATGACATTCAGAATCGACAGAATGAAACTTGCCAATATCGCCGTTCCAAACCCTTCTAAGTATATGGAATCAAACAATTGATCGACAGCTATAATCGCAACCGCATTTAAAATAATACTAAAAAGCCAATTCACAATCCTTTCACTCCTTTGGATACTTACCCTTCATTCGGATAAATCTTCACAGAGCCCGTTTTCGTTTCAGCCTCCACATGTAATATATGATCCAAATGAGGGTTCGTTTCAAATTTTAGTTCTTTCTTTAGCGTTTCTTTCTGTTCTGAGATCGTTTTAAAGTTAGGCAAATGACAATGAAGGCTTCCTAAGTTGGTGAACATTTTGCCATTCAATCGTAAGGATGGCTCAACAGTAAGGTCCACATTCCCGGTCGTGGTCTTAAAGAAACCGGTATGTCCCCGTTGACCTTCCCACACACATTGAATATTTCCATTGATGACTTGAGAATCCACTTTTCCAAAATCACCTTTTAATGTAACAGAACCGTTCATCATCTCTGTCTCGAGGTCATCACAGGTTACTTGCTCTGCTGTGATAGAACCATTTGAAGTGGATAGTTCCCACTCTCGCCCACTCATATTACGAACAACGAGGTCCCCATTAGAGGTTTTCATATCTAAATCTTGAGCCGGAAGGCCTTCTGCTTCTATTTTCCCGTTAAAAACCCGAAGCGAAACGTCTTCATATGCCTTCTCCGGAACCCAGAGGGTGACATCTGTCTTCATTTTCTTCGATTTCACCTCAAAACGCAGGTTCTTCTCATCGACTATGAAATTCTTCAAATCCATAAAGCGCTCTCTGGCCTCATCTTGATTGTTCACTTGGTACACCTTAGCTTGGCATTCAAGACGCAGATCCGCTTCTTTCCATGGTTTCATCGTGACGTTTCCATTTGCTACATCAATATAAATGTTTTGAAAATCGACTCCCTGATGTTGAAAGATATGGTGAACGCTTTGGTAAGAGCCGAAATTAAAATCGAGATCAACGTTTTTAATTTTCTTAAATGCCTCTCCAACCAAACTTTTAAAACGCTGCTTTGTAGATCCGGAATCATAAGCCTTTTGCCCTTGGTTAGCATTCCAATCTACTTTCTTAGAGAGGGATACAGGTTCATCCTGATCCTCTTCTACTTCACTAGCATAGTCTAATGCGTCGATTAATTCTTCCGCTTCTTCAGTGGAAATTTTCCCTTCTTGAAGCATCGTCAAAATCCGTTTTCGCTCCTCTTTCACAATCCATCTCTCCTTTATGATACTCTTTCCTTCTACGCATAACCTAACCACTCTGTTTCATATTCTTATTCTCTTTCTCGGTTAAATAGAAACATCCTTCATGGTGAGTGCATGTTTCCGTTACGTTATGTAAAAACCCCTACTTCTAAAAGAAGCAGGGGTTACACTTAAAACGTCCATTTATAAAATTCTTCGTATTTCAATAACTTACGGCCCTCGGAATTAATCTCTTTTAAGTTCGGGCTATCACGGAATTGTTTCATCATTCCTTCCGCTTGAGAACGGTGAGCTTCAATGGCTCTCATCTTGCCTTCGAAATAATCTTCTACGTCTCTAACAATATCCGGCTCACCTAGAAGCTCACGACGATTATGCGTAATCGCCTTGGCCCATACCTCTGGACGCTTGGACTCATCCATCATTTCAACAGCCTTAATGGCAGCAGCTCCCATAGCATCGTGGTCAGGGTGAACAGCATGACCAGGGTAAAATGTAATAACAAGGCTTGGGTTAATCTCTTCAAGACGTTGTTTTAAATCTTTCGCTACTTCATCACGATCTTCAAATTCTAACGTCTTATCGCGGTAACCAAGCATTTCTAAGTTAATATCTAATTCCTTACACGCATCCTGAAGTTCTTTCTTACGAATTTCCGGGAGAGTTTCGCGATTAGCGAAAAAAGGGCTCCCCATGTTGCGGCCCATTTCTCCTAACGTTCCACAAAAATACGTTACAGGAATATCCTGTCCACGAAATTCAAGGATCGTACCTGAACAACCGAATGCTTCATCGTCTGGATGAGGTAAAATAATAGCGACATGTTGATCCATGTTTAGCTTCCTCTCTTTCATCTATTAATTAAACGGCTTCTCGCTGATTTCTAAAGCAACCATTAAACGACCTTCGTTATCGTGACCGGCCATAAGCAAACGACCTTGATCATCGAGCTCCCAGTCTGTTAAGCCTTCTGCATAAATCCAGCCAAGTTGAGTCTTCAAGCCAACACGGAAGGATTCATGACCAATAATTTTCGCTTGCGTATATCGAACTTGAGCATTCCGAATAAATGCTCCTACATTATATGCGTTTGAGTCAAAGTGGCGCGCGTAAGCACCGTTCGTAGTTTCTAAATGAATGTAAACATCTTTATGCGCTAAATTCTCAAGCGCTTTTTGGACGTGATCGATTTGGATCGTTTCCATACGACGGACCCCTCTCTAGAACTTGTGTCTTTCTATACCATACCCAAAATAGTGCACAATCGTCAAAGAATCTACTTTATGTATAGAGAGAGGAGAAAATCTCCCCACCTCTTATCGCCTTATAGCTCAGACTTCAGATCACGTAATAGATCGATTAAACCTCTCAAACCAGCTAACCCTTCGCCATTTTGACAAGTCGATCCACCGCCAGCATTTCCAGTTCCGTTCCCATTTCCATTAAACATAAAAGCTAAGATAGCTAGGATAAGAAACAGATTATTGTCATTATAAATGCGAATGTTTGGATTTCCGATATTCTCAAGCGTTAAGTCATCTTGGTTGTATTGGCGGTTTCGTTGGTCTTGTTCTTGATCCTGTTCCTGATCTTGTTCATTGTCCTGGTCGTTTTCTTGATCTTGATCGTTGTCCTGGTCTTGCTCATTGTCTTGATCATTTTCTTGATCTTGATCGTTGTCCTGGTCTTGCTCATTGTCTTGATCATTTTCTTGATCTTGATCGTTGTCCTGGTCTTGCTCATTGTCTTGATTATTTTCTTGATCTTGATCGTTGTCCTGGTCTTGCTCATTGTCTTGATCTTGGTCGTTTTCTTGGTCTACGTCCTGGTCGTTATCTTGCTCATTATCCTGGTCTTGGTCCTGATCGTTTTCTTGATCTTGATCAAAGTCTTGATCATTATCTACATCTTGATCCTGATCCTGATCAAAATCCTGATCGTTTTCTTGATCTTGTTCGAAGTCCTGATCATTGTCTAATTCTTGGTCCTGGTCTTGATCTTGATCTTGGTCTTGATCTTGATCCTGATCTTGATCTTGATGCTGATCCTGATCTTGATCTTGGTCTTGGTCTTGGTCTTGATCCTGGTCTTGGTCTTGATCCTGATCTTGATCTTGATCCTGATCCTGATCTTGATCCTGATCTTGGTCCTGATCTTGATCTTGATGCTGATCTTGATCCTGGTCTTGATCTTGATCCTGATCCTGATCTTGGTCCTGATCTTGGTCCTGATCTTGATCTTGATGCTGATCCTGATCTTGATCTTGATCCTGGTCTTGATCTTGATCTTGATCCTGATCTTGGTCCTGATCTTGGTCCTGATCTTGATCTTGATGCTGATCTTGATCTTGGTCTTGATCCTGGTCTTGATCTTGGTCTTGATCCTGGTCTTGATCCTGATCCTGATCTTGGTCTTGATCCTGATCCTGATCTTGGTCTTGGTCTTGATCTTGATCCTGATCCTGATCTTGATCTTGAATCTGCTTTTGTTTCTGGTCTTGGTCCTGATCTTGGTCTTGATCTTGATCCTGGTCTTGATCCTGATCTTGATCTTGGTCTTGATCCTGATCTTGGTCCTGGTCTTGCTCTTGGTCCTGATCTTGATCCTGATCTTGGTCTTGGTCCTGGTCTTGATCCTGATCTTGGTCTTGGTCTTGGTCCTGGTCTTGATCCTGATCTTGATCTTGGTCCTGATCTTGGTCTTGGTCCTGGTCCTGATCTTGGTCTTGCTCTTGGTCTTGATCCTGGTCTTGGTCTAAATCAAATTCTTGATCATTTTCTAATTCCTGATCTTGATCCTGATCTTGATCCTGATCTTGCTCCTGGTCTTGATCTTGATCTTGATCTTGTTCCTGCTCTTGCTCATTACTATTTTCTATTTCATTATCTAACTCATTTTCTTGTTCTTGCATTTGCTTCTGAATTTGCTTTTTGAGTTTTTCAAGCTCTGCTTCTAATTTGATTAAGTGAAGATCTTTATCAAATGACATATGCATGTTCACTCCTTATTCATTTATACGTTAATGTATGGGATTAACCGGAATGTGTAAGGGTGCATGCCTTGAGTCAAACAACCAAATCAAGGAACTTCTCCAAAAACACTGAGCTTGCCTACAAAAAAGAGGCAAAAACCATGGTAGTGGTCTTTGCCTCTTTTTTATTAGGATTTTGAAACTTTTTCGCGCTGTTTAATCTTCTCTTCCATGCGCTTACGATCTCGTTCTAGTATGGGTCCTAAATAATAACCTGTGTAGGATTGTGTTTGTTCAGCAACTTCTTCTGGTGTACCTGTTGCAATAATTTCGCCACCATTATCTCCGCCTTCAGGTCCCAAATCAATCAAATGATCTGCTGCTTTAATTACGTCTAAATTGTGCTCGATAATAAGAACCGTGTCTCCATTATCTACAAGGCGCTGTAACACCATTAACAACCTAGAAATATCATCAACATGTAAGCCTGTCGTCGGCTCGTCTAAAATGTACAGAGAGCGACCTGTCGAACGACGATGAAGTTCGCTTGCTAGTTTAACACGTTGGGCTTCACCACCTGATAATGTTGTGGCCGGTTGCCCCAATTTGATATATCCAAGCCCTACATCGAAAATGGTAGACAGCTTGCGTTTAATCTTAGGAATCGCTTCAAAGAAGTCATACGCTTCTTCAATTGTCATTGCCAGAACTTCTGCAATACTCTTGCCTTTATATTTCACTTCTAACGTTTCACGATTATATCGCTTCCCGTCACACACTTCACAAGGAACATAAACGTCTGGCAAGAAGTGCATTTCAATTTTGATAATGCCATCCCCGCGACAAGCTTCACAACGTCCACCTTTTACGTTAAAGCTAAAGCGTCCTTTTTTGTATCCTCGAATTTTAGCTTCATTCGTCTGGGCAAACACATCACGGATGTCATCAAAGACGCCTGTGTACGTTGCAGGGTTTGAGCGCGGCGTACGACCAATAGGTGATTGGTCAATATCAATGACTTTTTCTAAATGGTCAATGCCTTTCACTTCTTTATGTTTACCAGGCTTTACTTTACTCTTGTGAAGTCGTTGAGCAAGGCTTTTGTGTAAGATTTCGTTTACGAGCGTACTCTTACCAGAACCAGAGACACCTGTTACTGCTGAAAGAACGCCAAGCGGTAATTTGGCATTTACTTTCTTCAAGTTATTCTCTTCTGCTCCAACGATTTCAACATAGCGACCATCCGGTTTACGACGCTCCTGCGGGAGTGGAATGAACTTCTCACCTGATAAATATTGCCCTGTCAGTGACCCATTGTCTTTCATTACTTCTTCAGGGGTACCACTTGAAACAATCTGCCCCCCATGGGCTCCTGCGCCAGGGCCTATATCGATTAAGTGATCAGCGGCAAGCATCGTATCTTCATCATGCTCTACTACGATGAGCGTATTATCTAGATCGCGCATATTTTGAAGCGTAGAGATTAGACGATCGTTGTCTCGTTGGTGAAGACCGATTGAAGGCTCATCAAGAACGTAAAGGACTCCAGTCAGCGCTGCCCCAATCTGCGTAGCTAATCGGATACGCTGGGCTTCCCCACCAGACAGGGTACCTCCAGACCGAGATAATGTTAAATAATCTAAACCAACGTTAATCAGGAAGCTTAATCGATCACAAATCTCTTTCAAGATCATACGCGCGATCGTTTCTTCTTTTTCTGATAGCTCTACGTTATCAAAGAAGGTATAAGCTTCATGGACAGAAAGATCAGTAACTTCACCAATATGGTTTCCGTTAACAAGAACCGCTAACGGTTTTTCATCCAGACGGTATCCTTTACATTTCGGGCACTTCTTCTGAGCCATATACTTCTCCATTTGTTCACGGATATAGTCAGAAGTCGTTTCACGGTATCTTCTTTCTACGTTTGAGATAACACCTTCAAAATAAATTTCGTTCTCTCGCACTTTGCCGAAATCATTCTCATAGCGGAAGTAAACTTTTTCATCTCCACTTCCATTAAGAATACGGTCCATCTGGTATTCTGGAATATCTTTTACCGGCACATTCATATCAATCCCGTAATGATCACAAACGCTCTTTAACAGCTGCGGATAATATTGAGAGCTATTCGGTTCCCAAGGAGCAATCGCATGTTCATTTAACGTTAAACTCCAATCAGGAATTACAAGTTCCAAATCGACCTCAAGCTGTGTCCCAAGACCATCACATCGTGTACAAGCCCCATAAGGACTGTTGAAGGAGAACATACGAGGCTCTAACTCTCCGATGGAGAACCCACAGATCGGACAAGCGTGATGCTCGCTAAACTGCAGCTCCTCATCATCAATAACGTCTACAATAAGATGCCCTTCCCCTAAACGGAGAGCCGTTTCAATTGAGTCAGACAGGCGTCCTGAAACACCGTCTTTAATGGCCACGCGGTCGATGACGACTTCGATCGAGTGCTTTTTATTCTTCTCAAGAGAAATATCTTCTGTTACTTCTCGCATTTCTCCGTCCACGCGGATGCGCACGTACCCTTCTTTCTTCAAATTCTCAAGAACTTTTACGTGCTGCCCTTTACGTCCTGATACAACGGGTGCTAAGATTTGCATCTTTGTTCGTTCAGGGTACTCTAAGAGCTGATCCACCATTTGCTGAACTGTTTGAGATGTAATTTCAATCCCATGGTTCGGACAAGTCGGGTGCCCCACACGCGCATAGAGGAGACGAAGATAGTCATAGATCTCCGTTACTGTCCCAACAGTTGACCTGGGGTTTTTACTCGTCGTTTTCTGGTCAATTGAAATAGCCGGTGAAAGTCCCTCGATTGAGTCTACATCCGGTTTATCCATTTGTCCTAAAAACTGACGGGCATAGGCAGAGAGAGATTCAACGTAGCGACGCTGTCCCTCTGCATAAATCGTATCAAAAGCTAATGAAGACTTTCCTGACCCTGATAGCCCTGTTAATACGACTAATTTATTCTTCGGTATATCAATATCAACATTTTTTAAGTTGTGGGCACGAGCCCCTTTAATACTGATTGATTTCTGGCTCATGTACTAGATCATCCTTCCGCTTTAAGTTCCAAGAGAAGATCTCGTAGTTCAGCAGCTCGTTCGAAGTTCAAGTCTCTTGCTGCCTGCTTCATCTCTTTCTCCATATTTTCGATCATCTTGTCTTTTTCCTTCTTGCTCATTTTTGAAACATTTGGACGGTCGTCTGTCTCTTGTGTTTCCTCAGATTCAACAGTAGCACGGATAACATCACGAATTTCTTTCTTAATCGTTGTCGGTGTAACGCCATGTTCTTCGTTATAAGCCATTTGCTTCTCACGACGGCGATTCGTTTCATCGATCGCAATATTCATAGAATCTGTCATCTTATCAGCATACATAATGACCTGTCCGTTTTCATTACGAGCAGCACGTCCGATCGTCTGGATTAGCGAACGCTGGGAACGAAGGAATCCTTCTTTATCTGCGTCTAAAATGGTTACAAGGGAAACTTCCGGTATGTCTAACCCTTCACGAAGCAGGTTGATTCCCACGAGCACATCGTATTTTCCTTTTCGTAGCTCCCGAATGATCTCAATACGCTCAAGCGTCTTAATTTCTGAGTGAAGGTAAGCTACTTTTATACCGATATCCTTCAGATAATCAGTGAGATCCTCTGACATTTTCTTCGTTAAGGTTGTAACAAGGACACGCTCATTTCGCTCTTTACGCATATTGATTTCCCCGATGAGGTCATCAATTTGACCCTGAATCGGACGAACTTCAATTTTCGGATCCAGAAGACCTGTAGGACGAATAATTTGCTCGACCATTTCAGGAGAATGTTCTTGTTCGTATGGTCCAGGTGTTGCTGATACGTAAACAATTTGATTCAGTTTCTTCTCAAACTCTTCAAAACGAAGAGGGCGGTTATCAAGAGCTGAAGGCAAGCGGAAGCCGTGGTCCACAAGGACTTGTTTACGCGCCTGGTCTCCGTTGTACATCCCTCGAATTTGTGGAATCGTCACATGGGACTCATCCGCAATGACTAGAAAGTCGTCCGGGAAGTAATCTATTAATGTATAGGGTGTCGCACCTTTATCTCTTAACGTTAAATGCCTGGAGTAGTTTTCAATACCTGAACAGAAGCCCATCTCTTTCATCATTTCTAAATCATAGTTTGTGCGCTGTTCTAAGCGCTGGGCTTCTAGTAATTTATTTTGATCCTTCAATTCTTTCAATCGTTCTTGAAGTTCACGTTCTATGTTTTTAATGGCTACTTTCATTTTCTCTTCACGGGTAACGAAGTGAGAAGCCGGGAAGATCGCTACGTGTTCTCGGTCACCGACGATTTCGCCTGTGAGTGCATCCACTTCCCTAATGCGGTCAATTTCGTCACCGAAAAATTCAACTCGTATACAATGCTCTTCACGGGAAGCTGGTATGATTTCGACAGAGTCGCCTCGCACGCGGAATGTACCACGCTGGAAGTCAATATCATTACGGGCGTACTGGATATCGACAAGGTCACGAAGGAGTTCATCACGATCTTTCTCCATGCCTGCACGAATAGAGAGCACCAAGTTGCGGTATTCTTCTGGTGAACCTAACCCGTAGATACACGAGACACTGGCAACAATCAAGACATCCTGGCGTTCGAATAGTGCCGATGTCGCCGAGTGGCGTAGTTTATCAATCTCATCATTAATATTAGCATCCTTCTCAATGAACGTATCTGTGGAAGGAACATACGCTTCTGGCTGATAGTAGTCATAGTAACTAACGAAGTACTCCACAGCATTCTCAGGGAAGAACTCCTTAAATTCGCTGTACAGTTGGCCGGCCAATGTTTTGTTGTGAGCTATAACAAGAGTTGGTTTGTTAATCTCTTTAATAACGTTCGACATCGTAAACGTTTTACCGGTACCGGTAGCTCCAAGTAAGGTTTGATGCACCTTCCCTTCTTCAATGCCTTGCTTGATCTTCTCTATCGCTGCTGGCTGATCTCCTTGTGGTTCATATTGAGATACTAATTCAAATTTTTTCTCCAAGATGCAACCTCCATTCCTACATTCACTTTTATAACCGTAGTTTACCACAATCTCTCACTATTCTAACATAGACGCGAACAAACATTCGACTATTATGTTCAGAAGGCTTATCCTTCACCCTATTAAAGCACCGCAGGGTGTCAGACACCCTGCTATCCGCTAAAGCATTAAACGGTGTCTGACACGCTGCACTGCTTTAAAGGGGGAACGGGTGTCTGACACGCTTTCACTCTCTAAAGTATAAGAAAAAGCTGGTGGGGGCCACCAGCTTTTGTTTCTACTATTATTATTGGCTATATTGGTTGACTTCAAACAGGTCGATGAGTTCAATGTCTGGATTTTTATCCTGGAACCAACGTAAGGAGAAGTCGTTTTTAAATAGAGCAAGATAGTTGTCTTCACGGTCTTTTACAAGTAGGCTGCGGTCGTCGAACTTCGAACGATCGACTTGTTCTGAGTTCAGCCAACGAGGAATCCGTTCTCCGATATCTTCAAAGCGGACGCCTACGTTATATTCGTTCTTCATACGATATTCAAATACATCATACTGAAGTTGTCCGACTGCCCCGATAATATACTCGTCACTGCGAAGGCTTCGGAACAACTGAATAGCCCCTTCTTGGACAAGCTGCTCAAGTCCTTTCTTGAACTGCTTCGACTTCATAACGTTCTCCACTACAACTTTCTTAAATACTTCAGGTGGGAACTGTGGCAGTTCTTCAAAGTGGAACGTATCTTTCCCTTCTACAAGCGTATCACCAATTCGGTAAACGTTCGGGTCATAAATTCCGATAATGTCACCCGCATAAGCTTCCTGAATCGTTTCCCGAGAAGAGGCAACAAACTGCTGCGTCTGAGCTAATTTAATACTCTTACCCGTTCGGTCTAACGTAACGTTCATTCCTCTTTCAAACTTACCGGAACAAACGCGTACAAATGCCACACGGTCACGGTGAGCCGGGTTCATATTGGCTTGAATCTTAAAGATAAAGCCTGAGAACTCTTCTTTATCCGGTGAAATCATTTCACCTGAAGCCTTACGTGGTGCAGGTTGAGGGGCCATTGAGATAAATTCTTCAAAGAACGTACGAACGCCAAATGGCGCAAGCGCACTACCGAAGAATACAGGCGTTTGCTCTCCATTCTGGACCGCATCCATAGAAAACTCAACACCAGCTCCTTCAAGCAGCTCAAGCTCTTCGAATGCACCGGCAAATGTCTCATCTTCAGCCAATTCAGGATGATCGTTAATCTCGTTATACGGAATAGACGTTTCCGTTTCATTCCCTGTGAACTGAACAAATTGGTCGTTCTGACGGTCAAGAATTCCTCTGAAACGTTTGCCCATTCCAACAGGCCAGTTCATGGCATACGTCTCAATGCCAAGCTCTGATTCAATTTCATCTAATAGATCGAAAGGATCTCGGCCTTCACGGTCTAACTTGTTAATAAACGTAAAGATCGGAATTCCGCGCATCTTACAAACTTTAAAGAGCTTAAGCGTTTGCGCCTCAATCCCCTTTGTTCCGTCAATAATCATGACAACACTATCCACGGCAGTCAGAGTACGATACGTATCCTCACTGAAATCTTCGTGACCAGGGGTATCTAAGATATTGACCTGGTAATCTTTATAAGGAAAATTCATAACAGAAGACGTGACAGAAATACCACGCTGCTTCTCAATATCCATCCAGTCAGATGTTGCGAATTTGCCCGTCTTTTTCCCTTTAACGGTACCTGACTCACGAATCAGGTTACCAAATAATAAGAATTTCTCTGTTAACGTTGTTTTACCAGCATCCGGGTGCGAGATAATCGCAAACGTCCGGCGCTTTTTCATTTCGTTTTGTACACTCATTGTTCATTCTCCCATCACATGATGAACTTCTCTTTTTTCACATAATAGAGGCCACACCTTGATCCAGAGATCAAATGGAGCGGCCTATCCATTTACGTCATCTTAATTTTATCAAACATAGCACGATAAAGTAGACAAGTCAATTTCACTCTTCATCCTTTGCAACTAAGATCTGACCATTCTTCTCTTGTTGTAATAACGTTCTGAGGATGGTTGTCGATAGCTTATTCGGAGGGTAGGGTTTCGTTAAATAATGCTCAATGCCCCATTCCTCGCCTTTCGTTTTATCATCGAGAGCTGTCGAGATAAAGATCGGGATATTCTCTAATGCCGGTCGCTTTTTAATTTCCTTAATCACATCCCAGCCATCTAATTCATCCGCAAGCATCAGATCAATTACAAATCCGTCTGGCTCATACGTATCGAGCTCACGAACCGCCGCTTCACCACTTGCGTAATGAAGCACATTGAATCCGGTCCCTTTTAACTCCTCCCGGATCAACATCGCTAGGCTATGATCATCTTCGATCACCATAATAAGCGGCAAATCAGGGGTAAGCACACTGCCATCCCCCTCCGCATTCGGCTGAGCAAGAGGAAGGATGATCGTAAAGACGCTTCCTTTTCCGACCTCTGAACGAACAGAAATGGAGCCACCGTGGGCTTCGATGATTTCCTTAACAATGGAAAGTCCAAGACCTGTTCCACCAATCTTTCGACGCTCTGAATTATCAATACGGTGAAACTTCTTAAACAACTTTGGCAGTTCCGGATCCGGTATGCCAAGTCCATCATCCGCAACGTGGATAAAGAGTTCCTGCTCGTTTCCGTTCATCGTCACGACCACTTTCCCTCCATTCGGAGAGAACTTAATGGCATTACTGATTAAATTCGTAAACACCTGAATCAATTTTTCCCTATCGGCCATCACAGGCAGCTTAGAAGAATGGTTGTTAAGATAAACTTCGTGTTGTGCGGAATAAGGGAAGGAGTCAATCACTTCCTGAGCGACTTCTTCAACGTTCACCAATTCTTTCTCATATACTTGTCTCCCTGACTCCATCCGCTGCAAGTCGAGGAAATCGTTAATTAAATTCGTTAAGCGTTTCGCCTCTTTCTCAATCGTAGTCAAATACCTCTTTTGTTTCTCAGGTTTCAAATCACGATTGAGCATTAGCTCTGTATATCCAAGTACACTCGCAAGGGGCGTGCGTAGTTCATGACTCACCGTGCTCACAAGTTCTGACTTCATTTGATCCACTTCATATTGAGACGTAATGTCGCGATGAACAAACAACGTCCCGAGGCGCTCTTCACGACGATAGATCGGTTCTGCGTACACTTCTATAATTCTTCGATCTAATCCTGCAACCTCGTATCTGTATTGAGAACTTCCGGTAGATTGGAAGATCGCTTTTTCAAAAAAGGCCTTCATTGCATCAGGCTCTTCAACCCGATCGTTGAAAAACGTCAGCCAATAGGAGAACGGTTGATTGAGGCATTTCTCACAATCCCCTGCCTCCATGAAGCTACACAGCTGATTGTTATACTGAATGAGCGCCCCTTCTTCATCAATAAACTGGATCCCTTCATTCACATTATCGATAATGTCCTGGTTCAATTGACGACTTTGTTCCGTTTCTTCATATAAGAACAACTTCTCAAATGATAAGGAGACACGACTCAATATGCCTTCAAGCTCCAGTAATTCTTCTTCATTAAATGGCAATCCTACACGGGTTCCGCCAAACACGGCCTGAAGTTCACCCCTCGCGTCAAAAACAGGAGCGAAGACGTCATAACTATAGAGCGTTCCCTCATGATACCCACGTTCCCCTTCAAGCGCTTCCCTCTTCACCACATAAGGAGCTTCCGTTTCTTCTAGCCGCACGTAAACCTGTTCTTGAATAAAGGCACGCATCCGCTTAGCCGCTTCTTCTGACACGCTAATACTTGCATATTCAGAACTACCAAGCACCGTCAACATCCCTTTATCAAACGAGAAGATCTGCTGAAGCTGGAACAATACCGTCTCAAGCAATTCATCCATGTTGAGCGTGATGGATAATGCATGGTTTAACTCATTATAGTGTTCAAGCGTAAGCTTCGTTCGATTCGTTTCTTCTAAAAGCTCTTTTAATTCTTGCTCGGCTTCCACCATATTTGTAATGTCAAACTGAATCACATAATACTGCTCGACCCCTTGACGCTCATTCTTATAAGGAACAATCGTAGAATCCACCCAATAAAATGAGCCATCTTTCGCTCGGTTCTTCACTTCACCCTTCCAGATTCGACCTTGTCGTAACGTCTGGATCATGCTTTCATAGAACTCTGGACGGTGCTCAGAATACATAGCAGTATGAGGCTGGCCAATAATGTCTTTCGGGCTATAACCTGAAACCTCACAAAACTTATCATTCACATCTGTAATGACTCCTTGGGTATCCGTAACGGAAAGAATCGTAGCTTCATTAATCGCCATATTTAAATTCTTAATTTCTACTACGGAATCCTCTAGCCTTTCTTGTTGCTCGGTGAGTTCATCCTGTTGAGCCTGTAACTCTTCATTATGAGCCTGCAAATCTTCTTCCCGTTCTTTAATCACAAAAGCCATAGAAGAAAGCGCATTGGCTAACGTTCCAAGCTCATCCCTACGCTTAGTGGACGGGAATGATACATCTTCTCCAAGGGCAAGTTGTTCAGAGGCTTCCGATAACTCCTGTAGCGGCTGGCCAATACTTTTAGACATCCGCTTCGTGGCAAGACTAATAATGATAAACAAGAGCACAATCAACAAACCGAGCGCATAGGTAATCCGATTTGTGTTGTCCAAAAAGGCTTCGTGCGCCTCTTCAAGCTCTCGTTCATTTGTAGCCACGATTTCCTTATTCTGAGATAGGTAACGGTTAATTTGAGAGGTTCCATCTTCCTCTTGTGATATACTGACAAGCTCTTCGTAATCCCCATTGTCTGCGAATTCCTTAGCTGTTGGCAAAAGAGTAGTCCAGTATTTATCGACGTACTGAGAAAGATTCTGATAGACCTCCTGTTCTTCCTCGCTTAAATCATACTCTTGTAATTCTTCTAAAAGGCCGACCAGATTGGCATGAGCCTCTTGTGTGAGCTCCCATTCATTGTTATTCAAAAAAGCTAAATACCCTCTCGCCCTCATAATCATTTCATTATAGGATTGGGCGATTTCCTCTGCGATCTCCGTTTGATTCACAAGGGACTCTCTCTCGTTCACATACTTCTCTTTCACCTGTGCTTGAATTGCGAGAATAATAGAAATCCCAACAAGGGCGAGCACAAAGATAGCCATCATAATGAACTGAAATTGTCTTCTGATGCTTTTCTTAAAGAAATCACGCATCCAGAATATCCTCCACAAGTTCAATTAATTGAAGAGGGCTGAACGGTTTAGCCATGTAATATTGAATACCAGCAGCCTTAGACGCATCAACATCCTTTTGCTGGTTCTTAGCCGTTAGCATCATAATCTTCATGTTTTCTTTCCCTTGTAAATCTTTAATCTTCTCCGCCACTTCAATTCCTGTCATTCCAGGCATCATATAATCTAGTATAAGAAGATCATAGTCATCGTTTTGCACTTTCTGAAAAGCTTCATTCCCATCTTCCGCTTCTTCGAGTTCGTACCCTTCTTCCTCTAATGTATCGACAATTAACATACGTAATACTTCTTCATCATCCGCGATCAAAATTCGCTTCACATCTATTCCTCCTAAAAGAGCAACCGTTGAGCAAGTCGTTTTACTCGTGCTTCTAGTTCTGAAACGCTAAATGGCTTCGTAATATAATCATCGGCTCCAAGGTCCAATGCCTTTACGATATCCTGATCTTTTTTTCTTCCCGTCAGCATAATGATGACGAACTGATCAACCGAGCATTCTGACCTTAACTTCCTCAATACTTCAAGACCATCCATCCTTGGCATCACGCCATCTAACAGCAGCACGAATTTGCCGTCCTGCTGATACCACTTGGATTCAAAGAACTCTTCCCCTTCACGGAACGTTCTGAGCTCAACCCTGTGACCTTTGAATGTTAATTTCCTTAGATGATCTTGCAACAATTCATGGATAATTGGATCATCATCTATAATTCCGATCCGCAAGACATCAAGTTTCTGCCCCAATTCTCCTTCGTTCTCATCGTACACGCGAACCTGATTCCGACCGTTCCGCTTTGCCATATAAAGAGCCTGATCTGCTTTTGAAATCAACTCATCTCCGTGCTTGATCTCATCTTGAACAGCAGCCACACCGGATGAAAAAGAACAGCTAAACGTAGCTTCTTCTTTCTCAAACGTCTGGGCAACAAACGCTTGTAAAAGACGATCCACAATAAGACTGGCCTGCTCCTGACTTGTCTTCGGCATCACCAGCATGAACTCTTCCCCGCCATAGCGGATAAAGAAATCCCCCTGGCGCTTATTCGTCATAATGGTGGTAGCAAACTGTTTTAGCACTTGATCCCCTGTATCGTGACCGTATGTATCGTTAATATTCTTGAACCGATCTAAATCCAGAAGGGCAACAGAAAAGGTCGTCTCATGGCGTTCATACTCCGCCCATTGGCGCTGTAATTCCTCTTGTAAAAATTTACGATTATAGGCCCCAGTTAATTCGTCCAACAGAATCTGAGCTTGCAGGAGACGTTTTAACTCCAGACGATTTTGAATCAGAGCTAAAACTTCCGCATTCTCAAACGGCGAATGTACAATATCGAAAGCGCCCGCTTCATAGGCTTTCTTCCGGAGCATCGAATGAGGCTCTTCTTCTACAAGCAATGTCGGCACAAAACTATGTCTGGCTTTATTGGCAATGCTTGCAAGCACGTTAAATCCATGATCTTCTTTCCGGTGCAAATCGATAATAACGTAATCAGGTTTTTGACTATAAAATACTTCAACCGCCTTCGTCTCGTTCGCTGCCACCATAACGGCATAGTGTTCTTCAAGCATATCTTTCAAATTCGAAATACGGTCAATTTGATCACCAACAACCAAAACGAGCGACCCCTTCGAAGAAGTTTCTTGTGCCACACTCTCAACCAATGGCTCCGCTTCGATTTCAACCGACGAATGCTTTTTCAACTCTTCTGTAAGCGGAGTTAAGAATGAAATCCACCTTTCTTTCTCCCATTCATACCCGTCAGGTGATGGCAACTGCTGCATGAGCCTCGCCGCCACCTCCGTAATAGAAGGTAAACCAATAGAAGAAGCCGTTCCCTTTAAAGAATGCAAAAACTGATACATCGCCTCATTTGTTATACGTTGATGCTCTGACCAGCTTTGGAGAGTAGAACGGGTCCGCTTCAGAAATAATGTCTGATACTTTTGCACAATGCTCTCTCCTTTTCCATCTATAATTCTTACTATCTATTATCTTATACACAACGATAAAAAGGAAGAAGTTGTCTATAGAAAAAGTACCTTCCAGACAACAAAAAAACTGCACTCACGTTAGTGAGTGCAGCTTCTCTTTTCATCATTACTTTTTGAAAATCATAACCTTACCAACCGTACCGTCTTTACTTTCACCCGTAACGCGGAAGTTCAGTCCATATTCAGGAACATTACGTCCGGCGTCAACTAATCCAGGGTTGGAGTAGTCTTCAGAATCACTGAATAGCGGATTACGTTTGGTATAGTTGTCTTTTAAGGTAATACCAAGTAAATCTTTGTAATCAAGATAGAGCTTCTCGGACTTATCCAGACTAAAGGCAGCGTCATGTACCTGGTAGCGAGTAGAAGCTACAGATTTATCACTCCACTTAAGCGTCTTTTGGTCCGCATCTACTACACCAACAAACCCTTCACCAGGATGATTTCCTGTCCAGTTGTCACTATACTTCTTATCTACATACCAGACCACTAGGCCGTCATCGAAGGTCATTAAACTATCTCCACGACGGATGTTTGCTAAACCTTCATCAACGCCATTATGACTTCTCCATTCAAGAAGGTAGTAGTGTTCACTTCTCTTGATACCGTCTGATTTTGTGAAGCCATCTAAACCAAATTTAGCATCGCCTTCTGCATCGTCAAATACGACTTCTTCTCCGTCCACGACTACAGATAGGTCATCAGCATATAAACCTGGTTGGCTAACCGCCCCATCTGTTACATATTCAATCGCCACTTCTACTTCCTGACCAGCGTAAGCAGAAAGGTCGAAGGATGCGTCGATCCAACCATTAGAAGAACCAGTGATACCGTTCCCTTCATTAGCATCATACGGATTGGCGTCAGTTGTAATATCTGATTTAACGGTCTCACCATTCACCGTTACATACGCATAATCCCAGTCTTTCTCAATATCATACCACGTTTTAAAGTTGAATTCTGCTGAAGTAGCATTTGTCAGATCAACTGTTGTCGTTAAGGAATTATTTAAGTCATCACCGCTCCCACTAAAGTAGGCATTCTCACCGCTAGCAGGCGTGGTAATAACCGTTTCTTTTTGAGGAAGATTGACTTTTACAACGTCATTGTTTGTCCCTTTCGTTGCAGCCTCATCCAATAAGAATTCTATTCCTTGTCCATTCACATCTTCTAGATTAACCTCTGTTCCAGTTTGCCAATTCCCTTTTGTCCCTTCATTATCGACAACGGCAGAAGCTTGAAGCATTTCCTTCATGTATGGACTAAAGCCAGTAGGCATTGTCCCCGGAATATCTCCTGCCCAGCTACCACTAGACATGATTGACCAGTAGCTAACCGGTTCACCTTCACCTGTATACTGCGTGTCATACTCATCCGGAAGACCTAAGTCATGACCGAATTCGTGAGCCATTACCCCAACCGCACCGTCTTCTGGTTCGATTGTGTAGTCATATGCTGCCATTGAGCCGCCCCAGTATCCAACAGATGCTTCCGTGTTAGAAATAGGAGTTATGTCGCCAAGATTCCAGCGGTGAGACCAGATTGCGTCTGAACCTAAGCTTCCGCCGCCTGCTTCTTCACCAACACCAGAATGAATAACCATTAGATGGTCAACTAAGCCGTCTGGCTCTAAGTAGTCGCCGTCACCGTCTAAGTCGTAGCGGTCCCATTGATCGTAGTCAGAGATATCAACATTTGGATCAGCGCTAGCTGCTTCTAGTGCTTCTTTTACAAGCCCACGAGCGTTCACATCACTATCTTCCTCTGTCGGGTAGTTTCCACCATATGCAGCAGCGGGTTGACTAGCCGTATACCATCCTGCTACTTCCCCTTCAACAGAGTAGCTTCCACCAGATTGTTGCTCATAGTATTGTTTCATAGAGTCATAGGTATTACCATCTGGGCCTGTCCAGCCACCTTCGCCAAACAACATGTCTTGGTAGTGCTCTCTAGAATAAGCATCTTCTCCATCATAATACATGTCTGTTTCATCAGCTGTTAAAGTATTATGAGGCTTGTCCGGATAATCTACTAATAATACTAGTACTTTATCGGTACGCATCTCCCCATTATAAGCTTCTTCCTCGACCCCATCTGGAGCATTTTTCTTGGCTTGTCCAAGTTTATTTCCCTTGCCGTTTGTAAGGCTATTTTTATTGATCTCTTTTTGCAGCTTTTCTTTAGTCGTTTGCTCTGCATCCTGAAGTTCACCTTCTTCTTTCATACTAGCAGCCGATTCCTGCTTAGCCTGTAAGAATTGGTTCAACTTCTCCTGAGCTTGTTCCGCTGATGCATTTTTAGAAATCGTTCCATTCTCTTTCAACATTTGAATCAATCGCTCATCATTTGCGATCGCCAGGTCAAATGGTGATCCACCTTCTTGATGAACATGCTTGCTTTTACTTACCTCACTTGGCGATGGCACTGAAGCATTTACGCTCGCCACTGGGCCGAGCGCTAACGTTAGCGCCAAAGCGGATGTGATTAATTTCCCCTTCTTCATTCGTCATCCCCCTAAATGTCTGATTTTTTTGTTTTTTCTGAACTATCATTACTATAAACTGGAATCTTAGCGTTAGACAACACTTTATCTCGATATAAAGGGAAAATGAGCGTTTTGGACGGTTTTATCGACAGCTGTCGACATGTTTTTGTTAGTCCATTCGACTCATTCCGAAGATTAATCGCTTCGACCCACTCACAAAATGAACCAGAAATTGAGAATACTGTGTCATATAAAAAGGTATGAGATAATACAAGTAATGGAAATTAAAGAGGGGGAGTTTGGATGAAAAAGTGGCCATTTGTACTAGGAGGATTTCTGCTTCTACTGGCCTTTCCGTTTATATGGTGGCTTCTAGAGCCAAAAGAGCCACTCCAAACACTCATCGTGGATAAGACCGTTCCAGATGAGTCATATAGAGAGCATAAAGGACTAACCTGGCTATTAAATTATGAAAAATATACGAAAGCAAACGGGGATCCCTATAATCTTGAAGAAGATTATATCGGGTATCATCCTGACAAGAAACAAGCAACCGCTTTGCCAGAAGACTTAAGTGAGTACAAAATGATTTATCTCGCCGATACATACGGTGTCTATAACGCCGATCTCGAAGGTGAGAATGAAGACGGAGAGAAATCTGCCAAAATCGAGGGCGGTTTAACTGCAGAAGAAGCAAAGCAAATAGAAGCTTCACTCTACGAGAACCCGGCGACATTCATCGCAGAATTTAACACGTTTTCAAGCCCCACTAGGGAAGAAGCGCGAAGAACCATTACAAATCTATTAGATATAAAAGCAACAGGCTGGTCTGGTCGTTATTTTGATGACCTTGCAAAGGACTCAGGAGGGGAGGTACCAAAATGGGCCATTCGCGATTATGAAGAACAGAAGGATCAGAAGTGGTCATTTGATGGAGCGGGTTATGTGCTCGTTCACAACGACAACACGATCGTCGTACTTGAAGAAGGAAAAGACGTCTCTGATGAAGGCATTCGTGCTACTTTCACAGATCAGGGTGTGGAACAGTTCGGACTGAAGAAGAGCCCTCATTATGCCTACTGGTTCGATATCGTCAAACCATATAATAAAGAAAACGTCATCGCCAATTACGACTGGGAGTTAACGAAGGAGGGAGAAGAAAAGCTTAACGCGCATAATATCCCCCTTCAATTCCCTGCCGTAACGCGAACGACGAAGAATGATTATCCAGCTTATTATTTCGCAGGGGATTTTGCAGATATGGAGACGCTCCCTCCCATTCATCAGTACAAAGGGTTGGCTTCATTCCGAAAATGGTTCTCCTTTGGAGATCAATCAAATCCTGAGCCTTTTTACTGGAAAACTTATATTCCGATGCTCAGGGACATATTAGAAGAGGCAGAGACGCCTGCAAAATCAGAGAGCGCTAACCCTAAGAAACAGGTCGCAAACGAAGATGGCATCGCCTATCCGACTAGAGTTGGGAAAGAACGCCTTGAAATCTACCAAGACGGGGAATGGAAGCCGACGCTTATGAAAGGCGTCAACATCGGCATGGGGAAACCAGGAGCGTTCCCAGGGGAAGCAGCGATCACAGAGCGTGAATATGCCCGCTGGTTTGAGCAAATTGGCGAGATGAACGCCAATGCTATACGCGTCTACACCCTTCATCCGCCCGGCTTTTACCGAGCCCTGAAGAATTATAATGAAGAAGCTGATGAACCGATCTACGTCTTTCACGGGGCCTGGGTGGATGAAGAACCTCTTGAACGCCATTTAGACAGTTTCCATGAAGAGAATACAGAGTCGTTTAAAAACGAAATCTCTACTCTCGTTGATGTGATCCACGGAAATGCCACGGTGGAAGAGAAACCTGGTCATGCGAGCGGGGTCTACAACGCTGATATCTCAGAATACGTCATCGGCTGGATCATCGGAATTGAGTGGTATCCTCAAATGGTCGAGAAGACAAACGAGAATCATCAAGACAAGGGTGATTACGAAGGTGACTATATTTATACGGAAAATGCGAAGCCATTTGAACATTGGCTAGCGTCGATGATGGATTACACGATTCAATATGAAATGGATCAGTATAAGTGGCAACGTCCGATCAGTTTCACAAACTGGCCGACAACGGACTTTCTTGACCACCCTTCTGAACCACTTGAGGAGGAAGACTTGGTCGGGGTAAATCCAAATGTCATTCACACGAACGAAGACACGTTCAAGCCAGGCATGTTCGCAAGTTACCACGTGTACCCGTACTACCCGGACTTCTTGAATCATGACGAAGAGTACCTTTCTTATAAAGACCAGCGCGGCGAGAACAATAGCTATGCAGGGTATTTACATGACCTGGTCTCAAAGCATGATATGCCAATCCTCGTTGCTGAATTCGGTGTACCTGGATCTCGAGGGAAGACACATGGCAACCCATTCGGTTGGGATCAAGGACATCATTCAGAAAAGCAGCAAGGAAACATTAATAAACGCTTATTTGAAGATATTGTAGCAGAAGACACGCTCGGCGGTCTCGTCTTCACATGGCAGGACGAATGGTTCAAGAGAACGTGGAACACCATGGAACTCGATAACCCGAACAGACGTCCATTCTGGTCCAACGCACAGACCAACGAGCAACAATTTGGACTCTTATCCTTTGATCGCTTGAAGCGAACAATTGACGGTAAAGGTGAGTCCTGGAAAGATACAAAAACGGCTTCAACAGAAAACGGAGACATCCAGTCCATTGCCGCTGACCATGATGAACGATACTTGTACCTTCGTCTTGAGATGAGTGAGAGCTTCCAGTTCGAAGACCAATCCCTGAACGTTGCATTCGATACGATTCAGAACCAGGGAATCAAGTCCATTGCGGACGGACTAGAGACAGACGAGGGCATTGATTTTCTTCTGAAAATGGACGGAAAAGATAAGGCTGAACTTCTCGTTGATAGCTATTACGATCCGTTCTACTATCAGTACGGAGATACGTTGTCGATGATCGAGAAGCAACCCTATGCGAGCGAGAAGAATAACGGAAACTTCCACCCAATCCGATTAGCGCTTAACCAGCAGCTAACGGTTCCTTCAACTGGTGAAGTCATCCCGTTCTCATCCTATGAAACTGGCAAGCTCCAACACGGAAATGCAGATCCAGAATCAGAAGACTATAATGCATTAACGGATTATTCCATTGGAGAAAAAGGTAAAGTCATTGAAGTACGCATCCCTTGGCTCCTTCTTAATATCAAAGATCCAAGTCAAAAAGAGCAAATGGCTGATCTGTGGAAAGAAGGCTTAAAAGGATCTCAAAGCTTTAAAGACATCTCCCTTAAGGCATTCACCGAAGACAACGATACAGTTCGTTCCTCAACCGACTTCCTTTCTTACAGTTGGAAAAACTGGAATGAACCGAAATCAGAAGAACGTCTGAAGAAATCCTATGACATTATGAAAGAAGCTTATGAACAAGCCGAATAATAAAAAAAGCTGCCTTCTCCTCTAGCGGAGTAGGCAGCTTTTTTATTACTGGATGTTGGCGTGGGGATTTAGACGTTAGGTGGGCTTTTCTAGTCATCCCAGATCGCTTTCTGGACGTAAGAGCAGCTTTTCTCGTCATCCCCACTCGCTTTCTAGACATCCTCCCCCAACACTCACTGCGAAATCCCCTTCCGCTTCATCTCTCCCCAACCCTGCTGCTTCCGAGCAACCTGCACAAGGCCAAGGAGGCGCCAGAATACAGTCAGCGGGCGATACCAGAAGGTCTCAGATAAAGCGTATAAGAATAAGCGGATCACGTGGCGTTCTTTTGGATACCGACGGAGGCTCCACTCCTCGAGTAGAACAGCACCCATGGAAAGAATCGATCCATATAAAAGGGCAAGGAGAAACATAAGGATGGCTACTTGTACGTTGATGATTCCTGTCAAAACACCAATCGGAACAAGGATATAACCTAAGACCTCTATAATAGGGCCAAGCAGTTCAATAAATACAAAATAGGGAACAGAGATGAGTCCGATGCTTCCGTAACGCGGATTAAACAACATCCGTTTATGGTGCCAAAGTGACTCAAACAACCCACGGTGCCAGCGACTTCGCTGACGTTTTAAGATCGTTGTATCTTCAGGGGCTTCTGTCCAGCACACGGGATCTGGAACATAGACGATTTTGCTAGACTCCTTCTCTTCTTTCATGAAACGGTGGAGCCTTACGACAAGCTCCATATCTTCACCCACCGTATCCCGGCGATAGCCACCGGCGCGTATGACCGATTCCTTATGAAAAATCCCAAAGGCACCTGATATGATCAGCAACAAGTTATTCTGACTCAGACCAATACGCCCCATTAAGAAGGCTCTTAAATACTCGATTACCTGCATGACTACGAGTGGAGATTTTGCTAGCCCAATCTCCATGACCTCACCCCGTTCAATGCGGCAACCGTTCGCGATTCGAATGCTTCCACCCGCTGCGATCACTTCGCCATCTGATTCTATAATCGGCTTCATCACTTTTAAGAAGGCATCTCGCTCTAAAACAGAATCTCCGTCTAACGAACACACGTAAGGATAATGAGAAATATTGATGCCGGCATTTAAAGCATCCGCTTTCCCGCCGTTTTCTTTGTCGATCATATACACATTGCTATGAATAGATGATTGATAGATTCCGCGTATGGACTCTGTATCAATTTGTTTTCGTACAACGTGTGGGATTCTTTTCATATCGAATGCTTCAATCATGATATCGACCGTTCGATCTTTAGATCCATCGTTCACAACAATAATTTCAAATTCACTATAGTTCATACTGAGGAGCGCCCGCACACTGCTATAAATACCAAGCTCTTCGTTGTAGGCCGGAACGATTACAGAGACAGGCTTAGCATCAATGTTGTCCAGGTAGTCCTCATACGGCTCTTTTTGATTCAATCCATATTGTTCCCTCAGTTGTCTTGAGGAGATCACGAGCATGACGGTATAAAATCCAATTACAACAACCATATATAAGATGAATAAGAGTGTAAAAAGTTGAAATAGACCTTGTAGGACTAACGCTATGATTTCCATGCAGCTCCCTCACTTTCTAACCACTGATGAGCCATATCCCGGGCGTATGGATCAACACTCGTTTCAAACACATGGGACAAAATCATATCCCCGTCATTATAAACGGTAAGTGCCTCCCCCGCAGCTTGTCGAACAAACCAGTTAGAATCAGACAACAGATCCACAAGGACGGACTTATACCGTTCTTTCTCGGTCACTCTTGCAATCCGCGCAACCATCATACGCTCCTGAAAATGGTCTGAGGTTTTCAACGCAAGGATCACATCATGATTCGAGACGTAACCAAACGATTCAAGAACTTTTAACAGACTCATCCGAAGTTCAAATGAGGCCTCTGACAGGCGCACTTCCAAAAATGGAATTCGACTGTAATCCTTCATCTCTCCAATCCACTCCACAACAGCTTGCTGAAGAGGAACAGGGAGAGAATCAAATTGATCTAAAAAGCGCTCGAAATCAACTTGTAGAAGCCTCCTGAAGATCTCTTTATACAGGAACTTCGGATATGGATGATGCTCCCCGAGAAGATCATAAACCAATTCATCTGAATGAAGAGCACTAAGCGTTCGGACAATCTGATAATGTTCAGCCGTGTTTTTATAACGCTTTTGTTTATACCGTTGCCACAACTCTTCGTGAAAGCTTTGAATTTTAAAATCTTCTATTTGGTAAAGAGCATTCATTCGTAAACTGAAGCGTCGATGAGCAAGCAAACGTTTATAATAGTCCGTCATTGTCCATTGAGCAAATGAGTTCACACGCATTTTGACAGAGGAATCTTTAAGCGTTGTCGTGATTTCTTCTAGTAATTCAGATAGGGCTTCATACACGATCCGGTCATGTTGAATGAGACTCGAATGGCCTTCTTCCCCTGAGATGACCACTTGTTGAACAACCGGCTTTAATTTTCTCTTATACTCTTTTTTCCTCTCTTCGTACCGTATCGTTCTTCCCTTTTGGGCGAGAAGGAACAAGAGTAAGCCTGTTAACAATAGCGCAAGTAAGATTACAAAAAGCGCCACCCAGGCAAGCGTTATAGTCATGAATAATAGGTCCCCCCTTAAATGGTAAACTTCCTTGCAGTATATGGATTCAATAGTTAGAACTTTACACACTTCCCCGTTCGACCAGTTCAAATGGATAGATCGTTGACGTCTTGTCTTTCTTCACGACTTTCTCAACAAGATTCACCCCAACCTCATGAAGGGGCAAATGAATCGTAGTCAGGTCAAGCGCTTCCGCAATAGGATGGTTGTCAAATCCAAGAATAGCCACATTATTAGGAATCTGAATTTGCTGCTTCTGGGCCTCCATCATAAATCCAGCAGCCACCTGATCACTTGTAATAAGTAAGGCGGATGGTTTCTCGTTAAGCGCCGCATATTCACTCACGACCCGCTTCCCATCTTCAATCGTTAAACAACCATTAAAAATCCACTCTTCACGAAAAGGCTGTCCGATCCTTTCCAGTTCCTCACAATAAGCTTTCTCTCTTAGCTTACTATTTGTTCCATTTCTACGTCCAATACAATACCCGATTTTCTGATGACCCTGATCCACCATGTAGCGCATACCAAAGCGAAAGGCTTCATAGTGATCAACTGAGACACATGGAATCGTCTCATGAGAAGCTGTTTCACATACAACAATAGATCCAAAAGATTGATAGGATTCGATCGCTTCCCATTCACTCGCGCGAGAAAGAATGAGTAACGCATCCACTTGCTTCTGCTTTAACGCTTCAAAAGCCTTATGCTCTTCTTCCTTCATGTAGTTCGTCTGATAAAAAACGAGATTATACCCCTGTACAAGCGCCTGATCCGCAATCCCCTTCAGCAGCGTGGAGAAATAAGAATGATTAATGTATGGAATCACAACCCCAATCAGTCTCGTTTCACCAGTAGATAAATGAATGGCATTAATGTTTTGGAAATAGCCAAGTTCCTCCATGGCCCTCTCCACCGCCACCCGCTTCTCCTCTGTGACGTAGGGGTGCTGATTCAATACCCGGGACACCGTCGTTACCGACACTTCAGCCTGTTTCGCCACATCTCGTATATTCGCCATACCCTCACCTCAAACGTTATGTAAAAAAACTCTTGTTCTGAAACGCGTTTCATACCCTATAGTAAATTTAACAAGAACAAAAAGAAAGGAAGATTGATCATGTTCACAGGAATCCTAACCCTCCTTTTCCTAACCCTATTCGAATGGGGAACCATTCACTACCTTCACAATCAGAACAAAGAAGAAGTAGAAACCTACTACGAGAATCTCTACTACGACTAAGAAACAGCAGATTAGCGCACTAAAGCACGAAAGGGTGCCAGACACCGTTTAGCCCTTTAGTGCACTGACGCGTGTCTGACACCCTGCAATCCTTTAACGTAAAAAAGGTACCTGCTCCTTATGCGGAGGCAGATACCTTTTGTTTGAGACATGGTTTAGAAATCGAAGTTGTCCGGGTCTGGACCGACGCGGTGATTTTCGTTTAACGCGCTGATCTTCACGACTTCTTCATCTGTTAATTCAAAATCGAACACATCGGCGTTTTCTTGAATGCGATGTTGTTTCGTTGATTTTGGAATGGTAACAATACCAATTTGAAGATCCCAACGAATCACGATTTGAGCAGCTGTTTTATTATATTTATCAGCTAACTCTTTAATTACAGGTTCTTCTAAGATTTGCCCTTGCATAAGGGGACTCCATGCTTCCACTACAATATCATGCTTGGCACAGTAGTCACGAACTTCCTGTTGAGAAAGTTTCGGATGAAGTTCTACCTGGTCGATCACCGGTGTCACTTCTGCATCTTTTAATAAATCATCTAAGTGATGAGGATGGAAGTTACTTACACCAATCGCACGGATTTTACCGTCATGGTAAAGCTTCTCCATCGCTTTCCAAGATTCTTTATATTTGCCTTCAACTGGCCAGTGAATTAAATAAAGATCTAAATACTCAAGGCCTAGCTTCTCGAGGCTTGTTTCAAATGCTTGCAACGTTTCCTCATAACCTTGGTCAGAGTTCCAAAGCTTAGACGTTACAAAAATCTCATCACGGCTTAGTCCGGATTCTTTCAGCGCTTTTCCTACGCCTTCCTCATTCTTGTAGGCAGCTGCTGTATCAATGCTGCGATAGCCGTGTTCTAAGGCCCACTTAACTGAATTGATGACTTCATCGCCATCTTCTACTTTAAATACGCCTAATCCTAACCGAGGCATGTCTACACCATTATTAAGCTTGATCGTATCTTGTAAACTGTTCATGATTATTACTCTCCTCGAATCGATTTTGAGCTCTCTGGCTCAGCTTTTTTAGCGTATCACCAGCCCAGGGAAGAATACAAAAATCCAGCTTACTGATGGCACATCAGTGGGGGAAGTAACTCAGTGATCTAGAAGTTTTTCGACGGTAGAGCTCTGGTTCTAGACATAAACCACTCTTTTCTAGACGTTACCCATTGGATTTTCGACGTCAGCCTTTCTTTTATAGACATCAGAGGGCTCTTTCTCGACGTCCTCCTGCACTTTCTAGACATCAAGAACCTTTTTCTCGATGTCCGTCTTTCTTTTCTAGCCATCACCCTCACCTTTCTCGACGTCCCATCCCTAATTCTAGACATCACGGCGCCCATTCTCGACGTCCGCCCTCTCATCCTCTCCCCACCCCGAACTACACATAAAACCAGCACCCAATTCAGATGCTGGTCTCTCCCATTACTAAAAATCAATTCGTTCCCGATAGACCTCAATCAGACGCTCATTATGATCACTTGCCCCTTCTACATTCCCACTCTTGAAAATAGGCGGGGTGTTGCCTCGTTTTTTCATCTCTACAACGACTCTTGTAAACACTTCATGAATGAGCGCTGCACCGACGGCGGTTGACGTTGGGCCAAAGGGCTGGTCGATGCCCTCTTCTTGTAATATCGCATCGCCGACAGGGACACGGGTGTCGAGAACCGCATCCACTACTTCCTCGAGGCGCTTGCCACTCTCATGACGGGAACTCTGAGTTTCTTGATAAGAGAGGGATTGAAGCCCTATTGTGAAAGCACCGCGACGGTTTGCTTCCAACGTGACTTCGATCGGAACAGGATTACGTCCGGACGTTGAGATCACGATAACGACGTCCTCTTCTCGTATATCCAAATCCTTAATGAACGTATCTCCAAAAGCCGGATCCCGCTCCCGCTCTGACGACTGAAGGGCACCATTATGAAGCAGAAGTTCATCCACTAAAACCGGTTTGACCGGCACAAGCCCGCCTGCCCGGTAATACGGTTCCTGGGCTAGCAGACTCGAGTGGCCACTTCCGAATAGCTGAATAATACCTCCTCGCTCTAGGCGGTCGGCTATTTGTCCCGCTAAATGAAGCAAATGATCCCGATCTTTTTCTTCAATATAAGAAAGATTGTCTATGAGCTGTTTCAAGTACGACATCCCATCACCTCTATTTCCGAATGATGTCACTGCTGAATTTATAACGATCCGCTCGGTAAGCTGACTTCACGACCTCGAAAGGAGTCCCATCTGTTAAGAAAGAATTCCGTTCGATGACGAGCACTGGGGACGAAAGTGGGACTTGAAGGAGTTCTGCTTCCTGCTGATCTACGATGGTCGCTTCAATGACCTGTGTGGCTCTTCCGATTTTGTAGCCATGCTTGGCTTCCATATATTCATAGAGCGATCCTTGCACAATGTCCTTGCTTAAACCAGGAACTAATTTTGCCGGAATGAACGTAGTCTCCACAGCCATCGGTTCCCCGTCTGCGAAGCGGATACGTTGGATCAGGAAAAGCTCCTCCTCTTCCTGAAGACCCAGCTTCTCTGCCATCTCTGGCTGAGCTGGAACCACATCGAAATGGAGCAAGCGACTGCTCGGGACGAGGCCGCGTGCTTTCATATCCTCCGTGAAACTCGTCATTCCTTGTAACGTTTGTTCAATCTTTTGCTCGGCCACAAACGTGCCGCGACCTTTTTCCCGATACAGGATTCCGTCGTTCACCATATTCGTAATCGACTGGCGAACCGTCATGCGACTCACATCATAGGTTTCAGAGAGCTCTCGCTCAGACGGAATCATTTCCCCCGGTAGAAACGCACCCTTTTGAATTTGTTGTTTAATATGTTCTTCAATCTGGTAGTACATCGGCAGGGGGGATCGTTTATCCAACATGAAAAACGCCTCCTCTTAATTTTGCACAGTTTGATAAGCAGCCAGGTCTACAATAAGCGTGACATCTGGATGACGGTGAAGGGCTGACGCTGGGAAATCTTCGCTTACGTCCTGAGACAGAAGCTTCTGAATCGCGTCCGCTTTCTTCTCTCCGCTTGCGATCAGCACAATCTTCTTCGCTTTCATGATGGATTGGATACCCATTGTTATGGCCTTTGTCGGAACTTCCTCAATGGATGTGAAGAAACGCGCATTCGCTTCACGAGTAGAATCCGCCAGCTCCACGACATGCGTCTCACTCTCAAAGGAACTCCCAGGCTCATTAAATCCGATATGACCGTTATGCCCAATCCCTAATAACTGAATATCAGGGGGACCAACCTCTTCTATCAATGCTTCATAGCGAGCGCATTCTTCTTTCAAATCCACTGCCTGACCATCTGGAATATGAGCCTTTCTCGTATCCATATTAACATGCTTGAAAAGGTTTTCCTGCATAAACGAGCGGTAACTTTGAGGATGACTTTTCGGGACACCTACATATTCATCAAGGTTCAATGTCGTCACATTAGAGAAGTCCATTTCCCCAGATTCATAACGCCTGATCAGTTCTTGATAAGTCCCAAGAGGCGTACCTCCAGTCGCCAGTCCAAGGACACACTCAGACTCAGGCTTGTTCCTTTGCTGCAGCAGGTCCGCAGCTTTTTGGCTCATTTCCTGCTCGTCTTTCGTTACAATGATATTCATGAAAGCTCCCCTCCTTTCTGATAACTGATAACCCCTTTACAGAATGTCGCAACGAGGTTCATCGACTCATCCATCAAGACGAGATCAGCATCTTTTCCGGCTGAAATGCTTCCTTTCCTGTCAAAAACCCCGAGCTGCTTAGCTGCGTTCTCTGACGTCACTTGAACAATCTCACGCTTTGTCAGATCGTTAATCGAGCGCATCCGCTTCGCCGCTTCCTGAAGGGTTAAAATACTACCAGCTAATGTCCCATCCTCAAGTCTCGCTTCACCATTCTTCACGTGCACATCCTGGCCACCGAGATCATACACACCTTCTGGCAGGCATTTCGCACGCATTGCATCGGTAATTAGAATCGTATGCTCAGACCCCTTTTGCGCATAGGCAAGTCGAATCGCATCAAGATGAACATGAATGCCATCTACAATCATTTCGGTCTTCAGCTCAGGATGCAAAAGAGCTCCCCCTACAACACCAGGTTCCCGGTGATGCAGCCCGCTCATTTGATTAAACAGATGAGTAACATGCTTCGCACCGCAATCCACCGCTTCTTTTACCTGCTGAAAGGTCGCATTCGAGTGACCGATCGATGGCACAACACCACTCTGTGAAAGATAGGCAATAAAATCAAGAGCGCCATCTGATTCCGGAGCAAGCGTGACAAGCTTAATGTGGTCGCCACTCTTCTTCTGCCACTTTTGAAAAAGCTCTTTGTTCGGTGGCACAATGTGCTCATGAGGCTGTGCCCCTGCTTTATCTGTTGAAATAAACGGTCCTTCTAAATGAATACCGAGCGCTTCTGCTCTGCCATCTGCTTGTTGCCTAGCAATATAGTGTCCTGCATTTTCAACCGCTCGTTCGATTCGCTCATGGGACTGCGTCATCGTTGTCGCCAGAAAACTTGTTGTCCCCTCGTTTGGCAGAACCCGACTCATTTCCTCTAGCGCTTCTTCCGTTCCGTCCATGACGTCACAGCCGTTAGCACCATGGATATGAACATCAATAAAACCAGGATAAAGGGTTAACCCCTGATCGGTACCATCAAATAGAACAACAGCATCACCGATCTCGTCTGTTCCAATCTTTTGTATCTTCCCGTCTTGAATGAAGACGTTCCCGTTCTCAACCGTCCCGTCTTCTAAGACAAGGTCTACGTTCTGAATAACATACATATGAGACCTCCTCATAAGAAAGGGAGAGCAGCCACTCTCCCTTGTATTGATTTACTTTTGTACGTGTACGATATTAGTCGTTTGCGCATCCTGGTCGCCAGTTTTCTCAAGTTTCAGCGTCTCACCATCCAGGTTTGTAAACACAATTGGTGTCACAACAGATGGAACCTGGTCACGAATGGCGTCAAAGTCCACTTTAATAAGAGGCGTTCCTTGTGAAACGGTCTGTCCGTCTTCAACAAGAAGCTCAAACCCTTCACCTTGAAGCTTCACCGTGTCGAGTCCAATATGAATCAGGATCTCTACTCCATTCTCTGTTTCAAGACCAATCGCATGTTTCGTCGGGAAGACGTTAACGACTTTCCCGTCAACTGGGGACGTAAACGTATCACCTTTTGGATCTACGGCGAAACCAGGACCCATCATACCTTGTGCAAAGACTTCATCTGGTACTTCCGAAAGTTCCATCACACGACCTGCAATCGGCAAGGCAAAAGCTTCACCGCTCATCGCTTTTCCGGCATCTGTCTGTTCTTCTTTAGATTCCACTTCCTCAGGCTGATCCGGAGCCGAAGTATCTCCACGGTCCATGCGCTTTCGTATTGCATCAGCCACAAATTCAACCGTTGTACCGACGATTACTTGAAGGTTTTTCCCCTTCATTTTCATAACACCACGAGCACCCAGTCGCTTCAGTTTCTTCTCATCGACCTGCTCCTGATCGGTCACCTGCATACGCAGGCGCGTCGTACAATAATCAAGGCTTTCAATATTGTTCAGACCACCAAGGGCTTCAATATAGTGATAAGCTTTCGCGTCATAGTCACCTTTCTCTGTTTCAACCATGTCCTCTTCCTCATCTTCATCCTCACGCCCAGGCGTTTTCAGATCCAATTTAATAATTAGGAAGTAGAAGACGACAAAGTAGATGACTCCCATAACAATTCCAAGACCAGCCAGTAACAGTGGATTCTGAGCTAATGTAAAGTTCAATAGGTAATCAATTAAACCTGCCGAGAATCCAAATCCATGTCGGGTATCTAATAAGTATGCTGCTACCATCGACACGCCCGTTAACAGCGCGTGAACGACGTATAATAATGGGGATAAGAACATAAAGGAGAATTCAATAGGTTCTGTCACACCCGTTAAGAAAGATGTAAACGCGATCGAGAATAACATGCCACCTACAGCCGCTTTACGCTCTTTCTTCGCGGCCATATACATTGCCGCACAAGCTGCCGGTAAGCCAAACATCATAACCGGGAAGAAGCCAGCAAGGAAATACCCAGCTTCCGGGTCACCGTTTAAGAAACGATTAATCTCCCCGTGGAAGACCTCACCTGAAGCCGTTGTAAATGAACCAAAATCAAACCAGATCACCGCGTTCATCACGTGGTGTAATCCAACCGGAATCAACAGACGGTTTAACACGCCATAAATGCCAACACCCGCTGTACCTGCATTTAAAATCCAGTTCCCAAGTGAATCAAGTCCATCTTGTACCGGCGGCCAAACAAATCCTAATAGAAAGGCCACCACAACCATCGTCAGCGATGTGATAATGGGGACAAACCGCTTCCCGCCAAAGAAGGCGAGCCAGTCCGGAAACTTCACATTATAGTACTTGTTATAGAGCAAACCACCGGCTATACCAGCAATCACCCCGCCAAACACTTTCATATCTATATCAGGGTCAATCGATTGAGCCCCTTCTGTTAAAACAAGGTACCCAATGGCACCAGCAAGGGCTGCTCCCCCACTCCCATCGTGGGATAACCCCATTGCAATACCAATCGCAAATATAATCGCAAGGTTACCTAGAATCCCGTTCCCCGCTGCTGTAATGAACGGAATATCGAGCATATCTTCTTTCCCCAGGCGCACAAGAAGCGCAGCCGCAGGAAGAGTCGCAATCGGAAACATTAAAGACTTCCCAATGCGTTGCAAAAAGTTGAGCATAAGCTCCCTCCTCAAGAACATAATAAAATGAAAACGCTTTTTCATACATCTACCATACCACTCAGGTATCTAGTTGTCTATACCAGTTATAGATTTGATGGAATGGGACTATATAGTGTGTTCGGTGAGTGGGTCGTTGGTTGGGGCGGTTGTGGAGGGAAATTGTTTTTCTGGGTGCTTTGGGCGGGGTTAGGTTGGGGGGCTTTTATGGGGTGTTCTGGCGCTTCAGGTTGTCGTCCTGACACTTGGGTGGGGCGTTCTAGCGCTTTGGGCGGATGTTCTGACACTTGGGTGGAGCGTTCTGGCGCTTCAGGCTGTCGTCCTGACACTTGGGTGGAGCGTTCTGGCACTTCAGGCTGTCGTCCTGACACTTGGGTGGAGCGTTCTGGCGCTTCAGGCTGTCGTCCTGACACTTGGGTGAAGCGTTCTGGCGCTTCAGGCTGTCGTCCTGACACTTAGGCGGGGCGTTCTGGCACTTCAGGCTGTCGTCCCGACACTTTTAACGGTGGTCTCGTCACTTTAGCCTGTGGTCTCGACACTTTTACGAGCCGTCCGGGCACTATTAGCTTAGATTCGGACACTCTCCCCACGTATCCCGACGCTTTCCACGTCTGTTCGGGCACTCCATCCAACCAAAATAAAAAGAGCAGTTTCAAAACTGCCCTTGCTGTAGTCAATCTATTTTTCATTTAAGGTTCCATACGTTCCTCAATCTTCATATGTAACACCAGCACAACGGCACTTTCTTCAATAATCTCAAGTAACTCTTCCTCATCCCTAGAATCTCTAATCTTGACTACATCTTTTTGAGGAGCTTGGAAATACACCGCCAGTGCTTTAGTTTCACCCAGCTGTAACGTTACATCTTCGTCTTCCTCTATTGTAAAACCATAAGAAGTAGGATAGCCTTCCTCAAACAGCCGCCCTACACTGACAGGCTCTAATTTCATGTCTTCCGCATAAAGAAACATCGACGCATCATCCGAATTCGTCCGAAGAATCCCAAGTCCAAGTGACCCTTCTTCATAGTTTTCCGGATTGTTTCCATAAGATAGTTCAATTAAAGGATTCTCATCTTTCTTCCCATCCCTATATCGATCCACCCATACGTTCACCCATCGATTATTAGCCTCTGGCAATTGATAGGAAAAATCGAATAGCTTTCCTATTCCCAGCTCTTTAAATGTGTCTTGATACTTCGAATCGCCATATGCACGAATTGTCGATTGATCAGGTTGGCTTTGGCAACCCACACTCATCATAATTGTAAAAATCATTAAAACGGCTAGAATCCATTTCTTCAAGATAACTCTCCCTTCCTGTGTAACCGATATTTCACATACCGTTTCGCTCGGTACACAATCATAACGGCGAAATACACATACGCAAGGACCACCCCGAAGTAAGTCCAGTTACTAGTAGGACCATCCAGCAAAACCAGGTAAATGACAAATTGAGCAAGACCAACCGCTAAAATCGTCATAAACAAATTATATCCATGAGCATCTTTCGTTTTTGAAGAAAACATCCCAGTCACACCTTCCAAAATATTCTAATAATTCTATTGTATTACAAAAATTCTTACAAAAAAAGAAGAGCTTTTTTAGCTCTTCTTCTTCGATCCAATCTATTTTGCCTTTTTCTGCTTCGCGTACTGATCTTTAACAAACACAAGACCTAATTCATAATGATCGTTCTCATACATCGCCCGTTTAGCAAAACGAATCTCACCAGCGGTATCCTTCACAGCAATCTTGCAATAAGCAAGATTCGATTGGACAGCATAGTAAAAGTCCTGTTCGTTCGTCACGTTTAGACCATTGACTTTTTCGATCGTTTCCCCGACGACGAGATTCATCTGATCTGCTGGAGACCCTGGTATTACACCCAGGATCGGCAACCCGTCATACCTCGGGGTAAAGTATGGATTCTTGCCATGGTCGCGCCATCTTAATAAGAAGGAACTAATCTCACGACCTACTGGAGCAAGAACAATCGCCACAAGAGCAAGAATCGGTACATAAAAACTGGCTACAGATAAGCCCAGTACAAGAATTGCAAGAACAACCAGAGAAGATCTCATTGTTAAAGCAGCACTCCTTGGAGAAACGCCACGTACGACATGCTCAAACCCTAGCAAAATAGGCGCTGCCATAAGTCCGTACGTTCCATCCCCGATCTCAAAGATCGGCCACCAACCTGCAAAAGGCTCAATCGCCCCACCTGGAATTAAGAAAAAGACCGGCAGAAAGCCTAGACGCTTCAAGCGATGCTGCCCAATTAACTTCCCGCGGCTTCCCTTTACATACTGTGGGAACGAGTCGTTATTACGAAAACGGTGGAACAGGATCGCTTCCAGGATAAGAAAGACACCCATTAAGAGCCCAAGGGCTGTAAAACTGGTATTCTCAAAAGCCGTCACCCACGAATCAGGAAGAAAAGATGTATTCAGCTCAGGCAGCCATAATAGAAGCACAGCCGTGAGAGCTAACGTGTACGCTGGAGATATCCAACTAAACCGAAGCGAAAGCGTCAGAAGAATGACCACCGCTGAGTATAGGAGAACGACTGGGTAAGGAAGAGAAAAACCAACTGCTATGGAAACAATGGATAAAATAAGTCCAAAAAGCAAGCTTATCCCAATCGTCTTACGCCACTCGGCAAAGATATGAAAGATCTTACTCCCAAAATCCCGCCGCTCTCGCTTAATCCGCTTCACCGAAGCCATCATCAAAAGCAACACAGTCCAATACGTAACCGGCTGCATAAACAACCGCCCGAACCCTTTCATAAGTTCAAAAAACCAATCAGAAATCATGATGTATACCTCCTAAACTGAAATGCTGAGGGCCGCGTTTAGACACGGCAGTCATAAGACAAACAACGCAGTGAGGTGCTCTTTCCTCACGAAGTTGTTTGACTTATGTACAGAGTGTCTGCGGCCCGAAGCTGGACACTAGAAATGCGCAGGCGGGTTAAAAACATTAGAGGAAGTTCGATTAAATTCGCCACGTCCTGTGACAACCTCGAACGCTCCCACCTCGTGTTCGGCCCCCCATTCACGAAAAAAATCCGCAGCGATATGCTACGGATTTAATTCGATAGAAATCGTTAAATTCCTGCTACCTTATTCACTAAACAATACGTCCAGTGCTTTTTTCATTTGGGTGTCGTTTTCTTTGTTTTGAACTTTTTCAATGACTTGAGCTTGAATTTCAGAAGCCGTGTCTTTGTTCACTTCACCCGTCGCTTTAAGATCATTGGCTTGTTGGAAAGCCTTAACCGCTTGCGTCGTTTCTTTGCTGAAGTACCCATCTTTTCGGCCAGGTTTGTAGCCAATGCCTTCTAGCATTTTTTGAACGTTTGCGATCTTTTCACTATTTTGATCATAGGTTAATGGTTTGTCTTCAATTTGAACCGGATTCGTATAGAAGTAATCAGGTAAATCCGCTTTTACAGTTGGCTCGATTCCTTTTTTGTGAATCCAGTTGCCATCTGGTGTAAGCCACTTGTAAACCGTTAGCTTCATACTGCTGCCGTCGCCCATTGGAAGAGGCTGTTGCACCGTACCTTTACCAAACGATTTATTCCCAACAAGGTCATAGTCACCCGCTTCTTTCATAGCGCCTGCTAGAATTTCAGATGCGGAAGCACTACCCTCATCGATTAGAACAGTAATCGGGTACTCTTTCTTGCCATCCCGCTCCGTGAAGTAACGCTCTTTCTGACCTTCACTATTTTCTACCTGAACCATTGGTTTATCTTTCGGGATAAAGTTCTTCAAGATCTCTTGAACGGATGTGAACAAACCACCCGGGTTACCTCGCACATCAATCACAAGACCTTCAATGCCTTTGTCCTCTAGTTCTTTTAGTTGCGTATTAAAATCTTTCGCTGTGTTTTCAGAGAAAGAGGTAATCTCAATAACGCCCGCTTTCTTGCCATCTACTTCTTTAACGCTTGAGTAGACCGTTTCAATTGGAATCGTGTCTCGTACGACATCGATCTTAAGCGGTTCTTGTACACCTGGACGATCAATCTCTAACGTTACGGTCGTCCCTTTTTCACCACGGATCTTAAGAACCGCGTCATATAAATCTAAGCCTTCGATGTTTTCCCCATCGACACTGATAATCTGATCCTTAGGCTTCAAGCCCGCCTTCTCAGCCGGTGAACCCTTAAACGGAGAAACGATCGTCACTTTTCCATCGACCATGCTCACTTCTGTTCCAATCCCCTCAAATGATGAAGAAATGGAATTGTTAAACTGCTCCATCGTTTCTTGATCCATGTACACACTGTACGGATCCTCTAACGTTTCGAGCATTCCTTGAATCGCGCCTTCAACTAACTCCTGTGACTCAACGTCCTGTACGTATTTCTCTTTAATAAGAGAATAGGCTCGATCCACTTTTGAAAGCTCGCCACCGTTATCTTCTTTCAATCCATCGAGGATATCCCCAATTGATTTTTTTGAACCTTCACTTTCATCTGCGGAAGCCTGACTTTCGCTGTTTGTGACCTCGCTCTTAGCCTGTCCTTCTCCAGGGCCAACGAGTTGGACGCCTGCGTACGTAATAATCGCTCCGATCACCATGGAGGCAACGAGCAGGACGGCCAGATACCGTTTTCTTAGGTTCATACCTTTTCACCTCGAATAAATCGATTTTCTCTACCGAAAATACTGCACAAATGGGCATCACACTGCCTTGTGAGATGCCTTATATTTCTACTATATGCCAGAAACAATTCCGACATGTCCACGATAAAAAAGAAATGCTTTCTACTAAATCCTTACCTACTAGTGTACACCATTTTTTGGAGTCACAAAAGATATAAACATAAGATATTGCCCTTCTGAGCACTTTTTGACCATAATAAAGCCGGCACTAATCTCTCTCGATCAGTGCCGGGTAATCGTTATTCTTTAATCCATTCTAGTATGCCATTTAAGTCATCGTAGATGGTATCAGGCTCAAGGTTCAGCTCTTCAACTGGTAAACCATTTCGGTTAATCCAAGCCGTTTGGAACCCAAAATTCTTCGCTCCTGATATATCCCATCCATTTGAAGACATAAAGAGTACTTCTTCTCTTTTCACACCAAGTTGATCTAACGCATAAAGGTAGGAATCCTGAGAAGGCTTAAACTGCTTAATACCATCTACGCTTAACACTTTATCCACGTAATCCGTAAGACCCGCATTCTCGAGAAGGGGGTGGAGCGTTTCAGGTGTGCCATTTGAGAAAACAACGCGCTGGTACCCTTCAAGTTTTCCGAGAACCTCTTCCACTTCATCATAATGGGTAAGGTGCAAATACGCCTCCATCAACGCATCGCTTTGTTCCTGCGTGATCTCCTCCCCGTGCTTTTTCACTGCATAATGAAGCGCATTAGTGGTCACGACAGGGAATCGTCGATATTTCCCCATCACCTGGTATAAAAAGAAATACTCGAGCTGTTTCTCCCGCCAGGACTGGCTAATAGCCTCCCCTTTTTCCGGGAAAAACTCCTCACATTTCTCCTTTACGGTATGAACGTCAAAAAGCGTGCCATACACATCAAATATAAAAGCTTTAATCGGTGCCATCGTATCCATTCCTCCAAACATAACTTGTTCATGACTTTACCCTTTTTCAAGTTCTATAATCTTATCAGATGCGCGGAAATAGGTAGTAAACGGACGTGATCTTCTCCTTTGCCCCCTCCACCATCACAAAAAAGAGCCCCACCTCGAAAGGTAGAGCTCCTAGTGATAGAGTCATAGATTAAAAGTTAATGTAGCTAGCTGGGTTCACAGCGTTACTCTTTGAAGCGTTCCATGGGCCTTTGTGTAGTTCAAAGTGTAAGTGTGGTCCAGTGGAATAACCAGTGGATCCCATTTGACCAAGAACTTGTCCTTGAGATACGGACTGACCGTCAGAAACGTTACGGCTTGACATGTGTGCATACACCGTTGTGTAAACTTGTCCGCCAATAGAGTGAGTAAGGAATACTACGTTACCATAGCTTGAAGAATAATAGGACTTGATAACCGTTCCTGATGCTGCTGCTTTAATTGGGTTAGAAGAACCAGAACGTCCTAAGTCGATTCCAGGGTGTGTCGTTCCCCAACGAGCACCGAATGTAGATGTAACAGGGCCTGCTGCCGGGCGAATAAACCCGCTTACGCTTGGCGCCGGCGCCGGAGTGCTTACGGAGCCTCCGCTGTTACTACTGCTATTGCTACTACCGTTATTGCTACTACTATTATTGTTCTTCCTAGCTTGCTCTGCTGCTCTTTTAGCGGCAAGAGCTTCTGCTTCACGTTGTTCTGCAGCTGACTTCGCTTGTTCCGTACGGCGTTGTTCAGCTTTCATAGCTGCCGCTTGACCTTGAAGGACTTCAGCTTGCTCTGCGAATTCCATTTTCTTATCGTGAAGTTCTTGTTCTTGGTGCTCAAGCTCGGCCATTAGGTCGCGCTTTTGATCTAACTGCTTATCAAGCTGTGCTTTTAGAGATTCTAATTGTTGCTTTTGCTCTTCTAAGTTCGCTTTTTTCGTTTCAAGATTTTTCTTTTTCTCTTCTACTTCGATTTTCTTTTCTTCTAACGCTTTCTTCTCAGATTGATGAGTTTCTAAGATCTTTTGATCCTGTCCCATAATCTTGTTAACAGCTGATGTGCGGTTTAAGAAATCACCAAAGTCTTTAGACTCCATAATAACTTCTAGATAGCTAATATCTCCGCCGTTTTTCTGAAGGGTACGAAGGCGGTCTTTCAAAAGCTGCTCACGCTTGGCGATGCTTTCGATTAGTTCTTTGATTTCTTTCTTAAGCTGTGCGATCTCTTTTTCTGTTTGCTCAATTTCGTCGTTCGTTTTAGCAATTTGTTCTTCTTTTGCACGGATATCACTTGATGTCTTAGATACCTTCTGGTCTAACTCTTTCATTTGTGCATCGATTTTTTCTTGCTTTGCAATATTGCTACTAAGTTCTGATTCTGTTTCACTTTTGTTCTCAAGTGCGTCTTCTCGTTTCGCGTCTAGTTCTGACTGTTTCTGCTTCAATTCTTCAATCTCTTGTTGTAATTCTTTAGAAGACTTAGCCGCTGATACGTGTTCAGTAGGACCTGCGAACGTCCCGGCTAACATAAGTGCAAAGATCGAAAAAAAGCCCATTAACTTTCTCATATTCCACCTTTTCCCCTTCCCTATCTAAATGCTTCTATTTATACTTTCAGGAACTTGCGAACGCTCATAACGCTTCCCCATACACCGATGAAGGCGCCAATTGCAAGTAATATTAATGCTAACTGCCATGCTAGTGGATCAAATGGTATGATCTCAACAAATGAGAAGTTAATCTTCTCTCTTAAGTTGTTGTAGACATAGTAATAGGCCCCTACGGTTACTCCAATCGGAATGAGAGCACCAAGGATTCCAAGTAACATGCCTTCAATAAAGAATGGCCAGCGAATAAAGCTGTTAGTTGCTCCGACAAGTTTCATAATGCCAATTTCTTTACTACGTGCCGTGATCGTCAGTTTAATCGTGTTGGAAATGAGGAATATAGCTGTAAAGACTAATCCAGCAATAAGCCCAGCTCCGACGTAGCGTGAGTACTTCGTAAATTTCAGTAATTTCTCTACTACTTGTTGCCCGTATGTAACTTCATCAATGTTATCAAACTCGGCAATCTCATCCGCTACATCAAAAGTGTCAATTGGATTCTCAGTTTTAACGACGAACGCATCATTCAGTGGGTTGTCCTGTTCGAATAACTCCCATTGCTCGCCTTCTTCTCCCATATCCTGCATTAAACTTTCGAGTTCTTCTTCTTTTGAGGAAAACTCGACACTTGATACTTCAGAAATATCTCTTATTTTGGATTCGATTGTTTCAATGTCTTCATCTTGAGCTGTTAAATCTACTAAAACCCTGATTTCTACATCGTCTTCTACGTTGGTCGCCATCTGGTTTAAGTTCAACATTAGGGCAATAAAGATTCCAACGAGTAAAAGAGTTGTTGTTACGGCACCAATAGAGGCTATTGTCATCCAACCGTTCCGGTAGATGTTCTTACCACCTTCACGTATATGGCGCCCGACTGTTCTAAGCTTCATAACCGTAATCACCTCGATGCTCATCGCGTACAATTCGACCATTTTCGACTGCTATTACGCGTTTCTTGATCGTATTTACGATGTCTTTGCTGTGTGTTGCCATAATCACGGTAGTTCCTTTTGCGTTGATCTCCTCAAAGATACGCATAATATCCCATGATGTTTCTGGATCTAAGTTTCCTGTTGGTTCATCTGCAATCACCGTTTTCGGATGATTCACAATCGCTCGTGCAATCGAGACACGCTGTTGTTCCCCGCCGGATAATTCATCCGGAATATGACGAGCTTTGTGTTTGAGGTTAACGAGATCGAGGACTTCCATAACTCTGCGGCGAATATTCTTTGGAGATTCTTCAATAACTTCCAGTGCGAAAGCGATATTTTCATAGACTGTTAGCCTCGGAAGCAACTTAAAGTCCTGATACACAACGCCAATCTCTCTTCTTAAATACGGAATCTTGCGTTCTTTCAGTTTATTTAAATAAACTCCATTAATTGAAATGGAGCCGTTTGTAGCTTTTTCCTCACGATACATCATGCCGACAAGGGTGGATTTACCTGCACCACTAGGCCCCACGACATAGACGAATTCCCCTTGCTCAATAGAAAGATTCACTCCATTTAAAGCGGAAACGCCATTCGAGTATGTTTTCGACACATCTTTCATTTCGATCATAAGCAAACCACCTGTACATGTATGATTAATCTTGGTTGTCAGTTGTCAAAGTCTGTCTTCATATCTAAATTTCATTTCGTTTTTCGTCCTACTTATTATAACATCTATTTTCTGTTTTTTTAGACATAATTTTATTACATTTTCATTTCAAATGTTGTCATAATTTGAAATCTCCTAGCGAATGGTAAGAAAGGTCTCAAAGGATTGGAAAATACACACGAAAAAAGCCCAAAGTACGGAGTACCGAGGGCTTCTTCAATACGTAAGTTCAATTAAAATAAGTCCTTATTTCTTAGACGCTAACCAAGATGCAACGGTATCTGCTTCTTCATCACTAAGATTCTGAGCTGGCATACCGCCTTGACCATTCTTGATAATGTCTACAATCTTGCCCTTGTCATACTTAGAGCCGATTGTTTGAAGAGATGGACCTACTTGACCAGATAAGTCGTTTGCATGGCAACCTGCACAAGTTTGCTTGTAAATCTTCTCAGCAGCTGCAGTATCGACTTCACCGCCGCCTTCGCCTTCTGTGCTTTCGCCACCGTCTGTACCTGTGTCACCGTTTGTTCCTTCTTCTGTTTGCGTGTCTTCGCCATTGTCTTTAGTGGCGTCTTCTCCACCATCATCGCCACCGCCACCACATGCACTAAGTACAAGAGCGGATCCGAATAACAGGGCTAACAATTTGCTTTTCATGTTACTTCCCCCTAACGAAGTAGTGTAGTTTCCATCAAGGATATTATAACCAATTCAGGAAGTTTTAAAACCCTCCCCAAGTACCTCAGCTGCGTCCATTGCAATGACGAAAGCTGTGGGGTCAATACTCTTGACGGTTTGTGTCAATTTGGTGAATTCACTCTGCTCCACCACGACCATGATGATATGGCGATCTTCGTTCGTATAGCCGCCCTTCCCGTTTAACACGGTTACACCACGATCAATTTCCTTGATGATAGCTTGCCTCACTTCTTCTAATTCATTCGAAATAATCATGACATTTTTTGAACGATTTAATCCGACCTGTACAAGATCAATGGTTCTAGACGTTGCAAATAATCCAATAAGAGCAAAAAGTCCCTTCTCAATATCAAACACAATCGCCGCTGTTGTGACAATCATCCCATCGACCATCGCCACACAAAGACCTAATGGAATGTGCGTATACTTGTGAATGACCTGAGCAATTAAATCAATGCCACCCGTTGAAGCACGGCCTCTGAATACGATCCCAAGTCCAATTCCAACGCCCATTCCTCCGAAAATCGCTGCCAAAAGTGCATTGTCGGTCGCTGGCTCAATTCCACTTGTCAGCTTAACGAAAAACGGTAACGCAAGCGTTCCAACAAGGGATTTCGCCCCAAAGTTCTTCCCAAGAATAATCACTCCAAGTATAAAGAGCGGAATATTTAACGCCCACTGCACATAAGCCGGATCCCAACCGAATAACCCTTTCGTTATGGTACTGATTCCAGCCACACCGCCAGAGGCGATCTCATTCGGTAAAAGGAAAATATTAAATGCGGTCGCCACAAAAGCAGACCCCACAATAACCAACGTATACTCAATCAAATTCTTGAGCCAAGCCGGCATCGGCTCCCTCCGATACTTCTTCATCATCCCCAAAAACCCCTTTCCTTTAGCACACTACAGAGTGTCAGACACCCTTTACTGGAGTAAAGGGTGTCTGACACTCGCTGTTACGGTAAAGCTTAAAAGCGCCATGAACGTCCTTTCTTTGATTGTGTGCATTTCAGGACCTGTTCACTCGCCTATGTACGTATTTTCATAAAAGTCCGTTATGGAGTATAGCACCAAACCCTGTAGGTGTAAACGACACCGAAATAACGCATTAGCGCGGTAAAGGAATGCAGGGTGTCAGGTACGCTTTTGCGCTTTAGAGTACTGCTTGGTGTCTGAGACGCTTTCTTGCTTTAGTTCGCTACCAGGTGTCTGACACGCTTCTGTACTTTAGTGCACGAAAAAAAGCCTGCCGGGGTGGCAGGCTTTTGGTATTTAGTTGATTAGGGAGCGTAGGTAGGCGTCGATGAATGGGTCGAGATCGCCGTCCATGACTCCTTGTACGTTTCCGACTTCTTTGTTTGTACGGTGGTCTTTCACCATTGAATATGGATGGAAGACGTAGGAACGAATCTGGCTTCCCCAGCCGATTTCTTTCTGTTCACCGCGGATCTCATCAAGCTCGCGCTGCTGACGTTCGATTTCTAGTTGGTATAGCTTCGATTTCAGCATTTTCATGGCTTGCTCACGGTTTTTGATCTGAGAACGTTCAGACTGACACGTTACAATCGTGTTTGTTGGGATATGCGTAATACGAACAGCAGAGTCTGTCGTGTTAACGTGCTGACCGCCGGCACCACTTGCACGGTACGTATCCACTTTCAGGTCTTCTGAACGAACTTCAATATCAATGTCATCATTAAACTCAGGCATGACTTCACAAGATGTGAAGGACGTGTGGCGACGGCCTCCTGAGTCAAACGGTGAAATACGGACTAAACGGTGAACCCCTTTTTCCGCTTTCAGATAGCCGTAGGCATTATGGCCCTGAATGTTTAGCGTAACGCTTTTCACACCAGCTTCTTCACCTGGAAGATAGTCCATGGTTTCGACCTTGAATCCACGCTCTTCTGCCCAGCGTGTATACATACGAAGCAGCATGCTCGCCCAGTCCTGAGACTCGGTACCACCAGCACCTGGGTGTAATTCTAAGATCGCGTTGTTCTTATCATAAGGTTCACTTAGAAGCATTTGAAGTTCAAATTCATTGAGGGCTTCGCTCAGCTTCTTAAGGTCTTCCTCTAGTTCTTCAGCGAGCTCTTCATCGCCTTCTTCTTTTACAAGCTCATAGGAAACCTCAAGGTTCTCTAATGACTCCACGTGTTCTTCAAACGTGTGCACGTAGCCTTTAAGCCCGTTTACTTCGCCAATTACTTTTTGAGCTGTATCCTGGTCATCCCAGAAGCTTGGGTCCGCCATTTGCTCTTCTAATTCAGCAATGCGCTCTTTCTTTTGATCGAGGTCAAAGAGACCCCCTAAAGTCCGCTAAACGATTAGCCATTTTGTCAATCTCTTGCTTAATATCTACTAGTTCCATGACATCACCTCATCAAATTTTAAGCCAAAATAGGGAAGACACCCTCTTTATTTAAGAGCGTGCCCTCGCCTGTTATTGACCGTGACAGTTCTTGTATTTCTTACCGCTACCGCAAGGACAAGGGTCATTGCGCTTTACGTGGTCAGTTTTCACAACAGGTTTACGTTTCTTCTCTTTTTGCTGACTCTCTCCGCCACCAGAAACTGCCTGTGCTCCTTTAGCAACTTCCTGGCGCTGCAGGTTCTCACGAATTTGAGCTTTCATCACATATTTAGAAACTTCTTCTTCAATAGCTGCAATCATCTTCTCAAACATCGCGAAACCTTCGAACTGATACTCACGCAGTGGATCGTTCTGGCCATACGCACGAAGGTGAATACCCTGGCGCAATTGGTCCATCTGATCAATGTGATCCATCCACTTCGAATCAACTGTACGAAGGAGGATAACTTTCTCGAACTCACGCATCTGTTCAGGCGTTAGTTCTTCTTCCTTCTTGTCATAGCGTTCTTTCACTTTGTCCATGATCAGTTCGATCATCTCTTCAGGGTCTTTCCCTTTCAATTCTGAAGCTTCAATATCGCCTTCTTCAAGGACATTCGCTTTCAGATAAGCGACTAAAGCATCAAGATCCCAGTTCTCGTCCATCTCATCTTCGGTGTGAAGACCAACTTGACGCTCAACGGTGGATTTCATCATTTCCTCAATGATTTCACGCAGGTTGTCAGAGGTTAAAACATCAAAACGTTGCTTGTAAATGACCTCACGCTGCTGACGAAGAACGTCGTCATACGCAAGAAGCGTTTTACGAGCATCAAAGTTATTCCCCTCAACGCGTTTTTGCGCAGATTCAACGGCACGAGATACCATTTTACTCTCGATCGGTTGAGAGTCATCCATACCAAGGCGGTCCATCATGTTGCGCATGTTGTCAGAACCGAAGCGACGCATTAATTCGTCTTCCATCGCAAGATAGAACTGAGACACACCAGGGTCACCCTGACGTCCGGAACGACCGCGCAACTGGTTATCGATACGGCGTGATTCGTGGCGCTCTGTACCGATTACGGCTAGTCCACCAAGTTCACGAACACCATCGCCAAGCTTGATATCCGTACCACGACCGGCCATGTTCGTGGCAATCGTCACAGCGCCTTTTTGACCAGCGTTTTCGATAATTTCGGCTTCACGGAAGTGGTTCTTCGCGTTTAGCACATTGTGCGGTACTTTCGCTTTATCCAAGTATTTTGAAATAAGCTCAGAGGTTTCAACGGCTACCGTACCAACAAGAACGGGCTGTCCATTTTTATAACGTTCTTTAATGTCTTCTACAACGGCAAGGAATTTGGCATCCGTTGATTTATAAATCATGTCCGCCTTGTCATCACGAGCGATTGGTTTGTTCGTCGGAATGACCACAACGTTCATATTATAAATGTTACGGAACTCTTCTTCTTCCGTTTTCGCTGTACCAGTCATACCAGAGATCTTCTCGTACATACGGAAGTAGTTCTGGAATGTAATTGTGGCAAGCGTCTGGCTTTCGTTACGAATCTGAAGGCCTTCTTTCGCCTCAATCGCCTGATGTAAGCCGTCGCTGTAGCTACGACCTTTCATTAGACGACCGGTAAATTGGTCAACGATGACCACTTCGCCTTCCTGCACAACGTAATCCTGGTCGCGAAGCATAGACGTGTGTGCTTTTAGCGCCTGGTTAATGTGGTGTGTGATCGATACGTTAGAAAGATCATACAAGTTCTCAATATTGAAGAAACGTTCGGCTTTATTAATCCCTTGTTCTGTAAGCTGAACGCCTTTTGTCTTCTCATCGTACGTGTAGTCGTCTTCTTCCTTCAGTGTACGCACGTATTGGTCTGCCTGGTGATACAGGTTTGCTGACTTCTGTGCAGAACCTGAAATAATTAGCGGTGTACGCGCCTCGTCAATTAAGATCGAGTCAACTTCATCAATGATGGCAAAATGAAGCGGGCGCTGTACCATTTGTTCTTTATATAACACCATATTGTCACGCAGGTAATCGAACCCGAATTCGTTGTTCGTACCATACGTAATATCAGCGTCGTAAGCTTCTTTCTTCTCTTCCTTCGACATGCCGTTTAAGTTTAATCCAACAGTCAGTCCAAGGAATTCGTGTAATTGTCCCATTTCACTGGAGTCACGAGTCGCCAAGTAATCGTTGACGGTGATAATGTGAACCCCTTTACCTGTAATGGCGTTTAAATAGGCTGGTAGTGCTGAGGCTAGCGTTTTACCTTCACCCGTTTTCATCTCGGCAATATCCCCTTCATGAAGGGCCACTGCACCTGATAGCTGAACCGGGTAAGGGCGCAATCCTAGTACACGTTTCGCTCCTTCACGAACGACCGCGTAGGCATCTGGAAGAATATCATTCAGATCTTCACCTTTTTGATAACGTTCTTTAAATTCTTCTGTTTTCGCACGAAGATCCTCATCAGAGTACTTCTCATATTGAGGTTCTAAAGATTCAATTTGATCGACGACACGCTGCATCTTCTTAAGCTGGCGTGAATTATCGTCTCCAAATACTTTTTTCAGCAAAGCACGCATGTATAACGCTCCCCTATTTATAGAAATCCGTTACTTAAATATTTGATACATCTGCCAATTATCATAACACTTTTAGGTAGGAAGTGACAACTTATCACAAAAGCTCAAGGCGCCTTGTTAACCACCGATAAGCTTAAGGCAAAACGGGCTATGAGTTGCCTTTTACTCATAGCCCGTTTTGCCTTAAGACCTCGAGGTGGTAGGCGCCGGAGCTGGATGTCGCTTAACATCTACCATGAGCTACAATGAGAAAAGGACAACTCGAGGATGAGCCGCCCTTTTGGGTGAGGTGGGGTGATGCGAGGTCCCGTGAAGGTGAGGTGAGGGTGCAAAAACGGGGGTTTTACGTGTAGAGGTGATGAAGCTCGACGCGACGCTGCCGTTGATCAAGTTCCGTCACTTTGCGATTTGTGACAGCGAGGATTTCTAAGAGCTGCGTGATGAACTCTTCCTGCTTCTTCAGCTTATGGTACAGCTCCTGGTAGGAAAGATCGTTTTCTTTCATGAGCACGCCTCCTTTCATCGTTATATTATTTATACCATGGGATCTTTGTAATGAGCGAACGACAGAAAATGAAAAACTGCAACAGGGAACCCCGGCAAATCAAGGTTCTCTGTTGCAGTTTTTGAATTTTGGTAGGCTGCGGGCTAAAAACTGTTCTTTTTCGAGTAATTATGAGGAAATTTTTAGGGGGTGATAGGTGGAGTGTTTCCGTTGCTCTTGGTAAGTGAAAGGAGGGCTGGGAAATCACTCGCTTTCCACGGGCGAGCTGCCGAGCCTCCTCGGGCAAAAAACGTGCCCTCCGGGGTCTCGTCTATCTCTTTCTCCCGTAGGAGTCTCGCAATTTCCCAGCCCTCCTTAATGTTAAAAAGAAAAACGGAAACGCTACATCCCTCCCCTAAAAAGGAGGTAAAGATAACATCAAAAAAGTTGCCTCCCATTAATGGGAGGCAACTTTCTCATACTTTATTAATTTGGTTCGATTAAACCATATTTGCCGTCGCGGCGACGGTATACAACGTTTGTGTTGTTCGTGTCGCTGTTTGTGAAGACGAAGAAGCTATGGCCCAGCATATCCATTTGTAATACCGCTTCTTCAGAATCCATTGGTTTCAGGTCAAATCGCTTGTTTTTAACAATTTCAATATCTTCGTCATCATAAGGATCAGCTTGCTGTGAGCTCTTTTCCATTTCCGCGAAAACGTACTTAGGTGCGCCTTCGTTACGGAATTTACGGTTAATTTTTGTTTTATGCTTGCGGATTTGGCGTTCTAACTTCCCTACCACAAGGTCAATGGCAGCGTATAAGTCCACGTGCCGTTCTTCAGCACGGAGTAAGAGATTTTTCATTGGAATTGTAACCTCAATTTGCTGCTCATCATTATAGACACTTAAATTGACATGTACCTCTGATGTAGGCTCCTCATCAAAGTAACGGCCTAACTTACCAATCTTCTTCTCGACGTAATCATTAATCGCCGCCGTTACCTCAAGATTTTCACCACGAATGTTGTACTTCATAGAAAGTGTCCTCCTTTCATCCTTATGTGTAATCTATTCTACCACAACTACTAGAATACCCGCTAGAATTTTTAGAGTTTTTTGAATACTTTGCGTCAGTAATTGTTGGAAAATAGGATAAGGATGGTTTATTAGGGATACTTCCCCTTAAACCGAGCTGATTAAACCGCCTATTCTTACTTTTCTCCAGAAAATCGACAACAGCTTTTGTAAGGGCTTCCCTCACTTTTATTATACACCTTAACGACTCATATAGAGACGTATTATGCTTGGCGAATTGGTGAACGTTTTGTGGAGATATTATGACACGAAGTGATTTTCAAAAAGAAACCCGCTATCCAAAGCAGGTAACGGATCCTAATGTTGAATATAAGGTTTTAACAGCTGATGCATACTCATCCGCCAACTTTCAAAATTCGGCGCAACTCTACCACTAATAAGAGACTTCTTGTCTAAATTAGTTGGCTTCTCAAACCACTCAGACATCATTTCGACAATCTCCTGAAAATCAACGATTTGATACTTCAATTGTTCCGTATCTCCAATGAAAGCCGCTAGCTGCTGGTTCCCTTGATGAAGCTGTTGCATAGCCTGTACAAGGTCACTGAAGACTTGGTCCACTTCTGCAGGTGCTTCTTCTCCGAGATTTTCTTCTATGTAATCGAACCCCTCACTCATTGTGTAAAGGAGCTGATCGTACTGTTGTAAGAATTGCACTTTCTCTTCTGTTAGTTCTACCACACGCTCACCTACTTCTTCTTGTCTAGAAACATCCCATCGTATGAAGACACACTTTGATAGGGGTTAGTGTATTTCTGATTTGATGTTTTTCGTTTTTTCATGTGAGCAATTTCTGTTTTCAATTGCTTCATATGAATTGAAACACGTTCATTCACGACTTTGTTCATCCGAATGACCTCTTGGCCTTTTTCCCGTTCTTCATCTGTATAAGGGCCTTCTAAACCCTCTATAAGCCTTTCTCTTTGCTCTAGTAAACCAGTAAGCTTCTCAACAAACTCTTCACGCTCAGTCGCTTTTGGCGGCTGTTGAGATAGTTCGTATAGCTCTGAAGTAATGTCATGAAGTTGATCAACTTGACTCATTAAGCGTTCCCACCTGCGCCAAACTGTTGTTGACGCGTTTGTTTTACAACTTCTTTCCACGTATCCCGGAAATCTGTCATAATCCCAAATGCTTCATCTAAAATGGTCGCATCATTCTTAAGATTCGCATCCATTAAGCGGCGGTTCACATAATCATAAAGCGGCATAACTTCCTGTGTAATGGAGTAATCTGGATTCATCGTAATCATAAGCTCCTGAACGATTTTTTGAGCCTTCTGAATGTTGGTATTACGAAGCTCAATATTCTTCTCTTCAATGCCCTTTTTCGCCAGTTTCATAAACTTTAAGCAGCCGTTATACAGCATCAGCGTTAGTTCACCTGGTGATGCTGTTTCTACAGAGTTATTTTGATACGCTTGATAGGCCTGCATAGACATATCGTTAGACACTCCTTTTATTATCCAAACTGACTCATTAGCTGAGCCGATTGTGAATTTAGCTTTTGAATAGCTTTTTCCATAGCAGTAAATTGGGACCAATACCGATCTTCTATTTGAGTTAAGCGATCTTCGAAATCTCTCATTTCATCTTTAATAGAATCTAATTCTTTTCCGATTCGGAAGTTGTTGCTGACACTTGTTGATTTCCCAGCTTTCGCTTCAATCTGTTTCATGCCATTTCTAAGGGATTCTTCTAATTTATCAGCAATCCCTTTCTTATCGCCCTCACCGGAAAATAGCTTGTATACTGATTCCGGATCATTTTCTAGTGCCGATCTTAGTTCACTTTCCGTAATTAAAAGCTTTCCGCCATCACGATAGTTAGAAGAAGTTTTAATACCGATATCAGTAATGGTGTTAAAATTGCCGCTTGTTTCAACTGATTCATACCATTGGTTACGCATCGAGAAAAGGGTTCCCTCAATAGCAGAGTCGTTACTTAGAAGCCCTTTCTTTGCTTGTTCTTCCCATAGCTCTATTTCTTTTTCTTCCATCGCTTCTTTTTCTTTATCAGTAAGCGGTTTGTAATCGCGATTTTTCCGTTCACTAACTTGCTTATTTGCGCTCTCAATGATTTCATTATATTTGGCTACAAATTTTGTGATTTTATCCACGGCGTGGTCAACATTGTTGTTTACTGTAACAGAAGCATTCTTCCCATCTGTTACGTCTTTAAATTGGAAGTTCACACCATTTAATTTGTAAGAATTGTCGTGAGAAGTAATGGTTAAAGCATTATTGTAGACGAATTCAGCATCTTTGCCCCCTACTTCTGTTTTAACCCAGTTCCCGTCTTTGTCTTGTTTGCTATTCCAAACCCCAAAAGTTTGAGTTAAAAGGTTAGCGCTATCACTCTGAAAGCCAATTTCAGCACCACGAAATTCTCCCGTTTGATTGAAGTCTCCAGTCTTTGTACGTTCAAGAACAACTTGGTCAGCCTGTTCATTGTAGAAAGCTCTCACACCAAGATCGGAGTTATTAATCTTTTTAAATATATCGTTCATAGACATGTCTTTCGTTATATCTATGGTTACATCGTTAGTAGATCCATCTTCGTTATAAGTCTTCATTGTTAAATCTAGATTCGTTAAATCAATTCCGTTTTTAAACTTATTCTGCTGACTCTCAAGCGAAGCATTCAAATCAAGTGTTTCTCCGTTTTTCGTTATTGCCCCTCGACTCGTATTAATCGCAGCCGAAGCAAGTTGCTTCACTTGAACACTATAATTCCCATTACTCGCTCCCGAATCAGCTGTAGCCGTAACAGCATCAGACATAGTGGAAGAAGTAGTCTTCGTATTATAAACGTCAGAGAACTTCATATCAGAAGCCATTGTTTCAAGTTCATCAAAATTTTTATTCATATCCCGGTAAGCATCCCGCTGCCAAGTTAACCATGTTTTCTCTTGCTCCATTTTATTTAAAGGAATTCGCTCAGCCTTCATAAGGTCACCGACAATTTTATCAATGTCCATACCTGTCGCCAGACCACCAATTCGCATATCACTCATCTTTACGTCACCACCTTATACTTTTCGATCCACAAGAAAGCCTAGAAATTCCGCCATAGATGCATAAATATCTAACAGCTTCTTAGGAGGAATTTCCTTTATTACTTCATCTGTCTCAGGGTTCACTAACGTTACGTAATATTCTTCTAATTTATCATGAAATTCAAATTTAAGTTCGGTTTGCGCAGGCTCCAAAAATTCATTCATACTCTGAACAATTTCTTTAGCCTCTTCTTTGTCTAATAGTTTCTCTGTTTCCTGATAGGGAACGCTTGATTTTTTGTCCTCAACCAAACCCTCTGACGATGTTGTATTCACATTGATGCGCTCAGCCCGTTGCAGAAGTAGGGAATCATGTACAATGTTACCCACTTTCACTGTCAGCCAGCTCCTTTTCACATCTTTATATTTTATATCGGTTTGATCTGTCAAAAGTTAAATAAATAGGTTTTATAATTAAAAGAATAAAGGATCAAAATGAGGTTGATAGAGGGTATAGTAGAATAAGGATTTAAGAACCATATGTTAAAAGTGAGGTGAATGTATTGACACTATATGTTCATTACAATGAACAATTTTTAGAGTTTATAACTGGGAAGCTCTTAGGAGATGGAAACATCGTAATACAAGATCAAAGAACACCCCGTTTTCGCTTCGCTCACACTATGGCTGATCGTGAATGGGCTGTAAAAGGATATCAAATGCTCCAACAAACTATTGAAACGCCTCCACCTGTTTTCAGACAACTATATGATAAAAGAACGAACAAGTATTATAGACAATACTACGTGCAATCATAATCTTCTGAAGGGATGAACGATTTAAAAGATCTATGGTATCAAGATTATAAAAAGGTTGTTCCTATACAATTTGTGAAACGCTACATTTCACCATTTTGCTTAGCGACATGGTACCAGGATGATGGGCATTTAAAAAAACGTAAAAACACTCCTCAAAAGCTGATCTTATCCACAGATTGTTTCTCCAGAAGAGATGTTGAACAGTTACAAAAGTTATTAAAAGAAACCTACTCTCTAAACTTTCACCAAGATGGACAAAATCGTTTACTCTTATATGACCAGCCCTCTATTTATTATTTCCTAACAATTATAAGACCCTACTTAACCTCTTGTATGAGAAGAAAAGATATATTTTTGAAGGCTGTTGAAACTAATAAAACAAAATCCCTTAGAACTACGATTTACCTTCCTGAGACATTCATCTTAACGAAACCTACTTCAGAACTCAGAGATTTATTGCACAGTTTAAAGGAGATTAATAGATCCTTAAGCAATTCTTCTTTTTATCAAAAGGCATATACCTTGTTACAAAATGCAAAATATGAATCTAGCTCAGATCAAAAGAGTTACCAAGTAACCCTTACAGGCTGCATCGTGAAGGAATTAAAAGCGTTCAAACGAAAGACAGGACGCCAATATGGTGAAGCGGTCCACCTTTGTAAATTAAACAAAAATGGTCGCCTCATATGAGGCGACCATTTCTTTTAAAATTAACGTAATAGTTGAAGTACTCCTTGAGGCTGTTGGTTTGCTTTTGCAAGCATCGCTTGAGAAGCCTGAGCCAGAATACTTTCTTTTGTTTGGTTCATCATTTCTTTGGCCATCGTGCCACAATCACTCTCATGATTGACCAGACTATATCTTCACCCTCTATTGTACTAGTAGGGGTCGGGCACTTCGGAAGATGTTAACCTCCCTACGGATTTCATCACCTGAAACGGTGGTTTATCCTAGTCGTTGAACCTTCTCCATCCTTTCGGAACAGGAGCTTGGCTGCTGATTGCCCAATCCTTTTATTTCTCCACGTTCACGTTTGCCGTTTCCAGCTCCGTTGTCGCATAAAAGGCTCTAAGGGGTTTCCAGCAATTCACCCGATTGTAATCCTAACCGTTACCCGTTAGGACGACTGTGCTCCATAGCTGCTTATGCAACCGAAGCATAATCTACGTCGCGGATTCGAGATTCCGCTGCTGTTAAGTTTTCAGAAGATGTACCTAAATTGTTAATCGTATGTTCTAGACGGTTTTGATTTGCACCTAGTTTTGCACGTTCTTCTGAAACACTTTTAATAGCATTGTCAATTGTAGTAATTGCAGACTCTGCTCCTGATTGTGTAGAAATATCTACTCCATTAATTCCTAAAGCTTCTGATCTCATATCACCTATTGTCATTGAGGTGGTTTGGTTCTCGTTAGCACCAATTTGGAATCGAATACCATCACCAGAAACCTCTATGTCTGTATCACCACTGTTATTAGTTAATGTGTTATCAACCGATAATTCTAATCCACCGATTTTCACTTTACCGTCAGTAGTAACTTCATCCGTTAGAGTGGCAACTGTATTTGAGTTGCTGTCGGCTAATGCATAAGTAGCAGTTTCACCCACTGTAAAACTAGCTGTTCCATTGGAGGAAATTGCTGTATTATCTATTGTCAATTCATCGCTACCTACACTAAAAGTGGTATTGCCAGATGATGTATTAATATTATCAGCCGCACTCCCTACAAGTGCACCTGTAGAATCTAATAGAGAAACTTTTTTCGTTCCTGGACTTGATCCGTCTTCAACCTTCAGTGAATAAGCGTCACCAATATTGAAGTCACCATTAGTTGTAGTTGATAAACTAACCTTAGTTGAATTGTCAAGCCCCGTACCACCATCATTAATATCAGTTGCTACTTCATCAGCTGATGTTATAGTTAATGAATAAGTATCCTCTACCATAAATTCCTTCACTTTTACACCCTGGATATTTGCAGTCCCAGGTGTAGATAATTCTGAGGATTGGTTTTGCTCACCATTCAATAAGCTCTTAGTATTAAATTCGGTAGTATTACCAATTCGGTCAATCTCAGATTGTAATTGCTCCACTTCCGCTTGTAATGATTCACGATCATCATCAGTTTGCGTTCCGTTAGAAGCCTGTGCAGACAATTCACGCATACGTTGTAAAATACTGTGAGTTTCATTTAATGCACCTTCTGCAGTTTGAATCATAGAGATAGCATCTTGTGAGTTTCTATTAGCTTGATCTAATCCACGAATTTGACCTCTCATTTTCTCAGAAATTGCTAGTCCGGCAGCGTCGTCTCCAGCCTTGTTAATACGTAGACCTGAAGATAGTTTCTCCATAGAAGCAGCTGAACCATTATTTGCACTGTTTAACTGACGATAAGTATTCAACGCCGCAATATTATGATTAATTCTCATTTAAAATTTCCTCCTTGAATGTAAAGTTTCACGTCCCTGTGAAACTAACTAAGTATTTTGGCTAAAGTCTAAAGTCGGCCGCCTTTATTCCTTAACCTTCTACATCTTTTATCGGCAGGAGTTGACAAAGGTTTACTCTTTTTTGAAACTTTTTAGCAAATTAATAAGGTCGTCTGACGCGTTACTTGCTTCCTGATTCTCTTCTTGGATCTTTATGTAAATTTCCTTTCTGTACACATCAACAGAGCGAGGAGCTTCTATACCAATTTTTATCTGATCCCCTTCAACGGCAACTACTTTAATTTCAATATCATCGCCAATTTGAATTGATTCATCTTTCTTTCTATTCAGTATGAGCATCCGTGTCACCGCCTTCAGCTATAAGATGCCTTGTCATGTAAGGAGTATTTGTTAAAATGAGCTGCTTTCCTTTTTGGTTACTTTTATTCACAATAATCGGTGCCTGAAGGTTTGCTGTTGTGTCACTAAATGGTTCTCGCAGTGTAAGAACAGAAAATACGGCTACATCCTCAGGTCTCTCAATATGTAAGGTATCTAGCGTTTGATCATCTAGTTCAAACTCATAATTCTTAAAGAAAAGATATGGGTTCGCGATTACCAATGACACCTCTTCTTTATGAACGGACTGCATAGAATGATAGATTCCTCCTTCATCAATCGGAAGAATCACAAACTCTAGCTCCTCTTCAAAACCTGGTAACCCATTTGGGAAAATAACCACTTCTTCTTCTTTAACTTCCACTTCTCCAAAGTACTTTGTGTTTATATTCATAACTCACCACTTCTTATATATTGGTTTCAAATCGATAACCCTTAAATGTTAAGTTCTTAAAATCTATATTCACATCAGAATATTGCTCAATCCTTGCTGTGACTTGTCCCCGCTCATATTGGAACTGTGGCTCATTTCTCGTTGCTCTTAGAATCGGCTCGTTGCGCTTCACATCTATCGTTGCTCTGCCAGTATTAAATGAAAGGTCTACCAATTCATAAGCCGGACGACCACCAGGGTTAATAGTGAAGTCCCAAAGACCTTCTACTGTTCTTTTGGCTTGAGATGCAATGGGATTACCTCCATTTTCGATCCTCATTAGTTCATCGCCTTCTTGCGCCATAGTAGCTATATGTTCTAAACCTTTTTGTTTGGCATGACTGGCGTATTCTTCTGCGCGGACAAAAACACTTTTTAACCCGATATTTTGCCATGCTTTTGTTTGATTAATAGATAGCTTTGGGGATTCTTGCTTAATAGATAGGTCTGCCTTTGGCTGTTGAATCTGTTGCTCTGCTGGTCGTTGTTTATATGTATGTTTAGCATTTTGTATGGTTAAGCCAATCTTAGCTAGAGTTGTCTGTATTTGAATTTGAGGAGTCTTCATTTGGTTCACCTCTGATTAGAGTAAAAAAGCTATCTGATGAACAGATAGCTTATCTTAGAAAATCCATTAATGTCGGCTGAATAATACGCGCCCCTACACTAAGTGCCGCTCGGTGCACACTTTCCTGGGTCTTTAATTTTGTAATGACTTTTTCTAACTCTGCATCTTCATTATCAGAAAGAATTCGATTAGCCATAACTTCTTGGCTTGAAAGGCGATCTTCTACAAGCTCTACTCGGTTCATACGTGCCCCGAGGTCTGCCCTGGTATTCACCACATCATTAATATTACGATCTATTGCAGCAATAGATTCCTCAAGGCCTTCTCCTGAGCTTAAGTTATCAATAAACTGATCAACATTTGCGAAAAGATCCTTCCCGAAAACCTTATTGCCGTCTACGTTAACATTTAATTTGGTTCCAGCTGAAACTTCCATGTTAACAAACTCTTGGTTAAAGTTCTTACTCAAACTTCCGTCCCCCACATTAACGGTTACAGGAGGCTCAGACGTGTTGGTTCCATTAAAGATATACTTGTTATTTACTTTCGTATTTGCAAGGTCTTTTAAATGAGCCTTAAGTTGCTTTACTTCTTCAGCTATATTCTCACGTTGCCCGGTCTCGTAAGTATCATTACTAGCCTGAACCGCTAGCTCCCGCAATCGTTGCAACGCTTTCGTTGTCTTATCAAGAGCCGCATCCGAGTTATTCATCCAATTATGAACTTCACCAATATTACGCTGAAACTGCTCAATTTCTGTTAACTGGCTCCGATAGTTCATACCTTTCATAGCGACAACAGGATCATCGGAAGGTCGGCTGATCTTCTTCCCAGTAGAAAGTTGCTCCTGATACTTACCCATTTGCTCATAGCTCTTACTCATATTACTCAGCATATTATTCGTTAACATGCTCTGCGTTACACGAATAGCCATCGATCACTCACCTACCTTCCAACCCGGCCCATGCCGTTGATTATTTTATCTAGCATCTCGTCAATCGTTGTTAAATTTCGCGCTGCTGCGTTATACGCGTGCTGGTACTTAATTATATTGGACATCTCTTCATCAAGGGACACGCCGCTTACTGATTGACGGCGTTCTTCAACAGATTGTTTCAACGTTTCAGAGTTGCCTTCTAACCGGCGGGCTTCTTGAGACTCAACTGCCATCTCGCCAATCATGCCTTCATAATAGCTATTAAAAGAGGTCGTTTTGCCATCAATGACAATGGAATCAGACGCTTCTCCAAGCTTTATAGCATTTTCTCCGCCGCCAAGCGTAGGATCATTTCCATCCGCTTCAGCCGCAATATTGAAGAGATCGTTTTTAATTCCACTTGCTACCGCCATGGAACCGGCATACCCTTCCGTTTCCGCTGATTTAGTGAAGAAGTTTCCATCATAATCCTCGTCTTCAACGCCATTCATTTCATTGAGACTCAATCCACTCTTATGAATACTGTTGAAACTATCGGCAAAGCCTGCTGCCAATTTATCTAGCTCAGTTAGCATATCGGGATAGATGCCTTGTTCTGCACCCTCAGCTTTATAACCATAGGACTCCATTAGCCCTTTCAATTTACCAGAACCTAATGCATCTAAACTCGCTCCTGACAGAGAAGAGGTAACAGCATCATCCTTTGATTTAGGATCGATCATCGCAAGCTTAGTTACGGGTCCGTCTGCGTCCTCACCGTCAGCTCCATCCGATGCATAAACGACATCAAGTTCTCTGTACGAATTATTTTTTCCATCCACCAGGGGCTCAGATGCGCCAATGATTTCGATTGTATATTTCCCTTCCGCTATCTCAAGAGAAGAATCACTCGTTTCAACTGTACTCACTTTAATGTCCACAAGCTCAGATAATTCATCCACCAGTTGATCCCGTTTGTCATAGAGATCGTTCGGTAAGTATCCGTGTGGTTCGACATCGCCAATTTGATCATTGATATCTTTAATCTGCTTAGCAATTGAACTAATATCTTTCGCTGTAATATCAATCTGATTTTTAAAATCGGTTTGAATCCCCTGTAAGGAGTCTGATAAGTAATTAAAAGTCTCAGCTACGGCTGTCCCACGTTGCCTAACGACAGAACGAGCCCCCTCATCTTTCGGATTCGTAGACAAATCCTGAAGCGACTGCCAGAACTGATCCATCGTCTTCGATAACCCATTCTCAGAAGGCTCGTTCATAATCTCTTCCATCTTCTGAAGTGCCTCAGCCTTCGTTGACCAGTAGCCTGCTTTCGTATTCTCTCCCCGGTACTGAGCGTCCAGAAAACTTTCTCTGACACGCTCGATCGTACCCGCTTCAACACCAGATCCAACCTGACCTGGAATTTCCGGACGATTTCGAGATGCTGGTGGATACGGGGCTGTTTGTTCAAAGTTCACGCGCTGCCTGGAGTAGCCAGGGGTGTTCGCGTTTGAGATGTTGTGACCTGTTGTATATAAAGCCGACTGCTGCGCGTACATGGCGCGCTTCGCGACTTCTAAACCGTTAAAAGTCGAACCCATTGCCTTTCTCCTCTCCCCTTACGCTTTCGAATCAAACATCGAACGATTTGATTCGCTTTTCGCTTGCTGTCCCTTCGGATTTCCGTAATTCATATTCTTCGTTTGAGGCTGAATCATATTAAGTGTGAGGTCTACAAACTGAAGCGATTGTTGTGTGAGCTCGGTGTTCAGCTGTTCCTGTTCTTTCAACTGTGCAAGAACCATTACAAAGGACTCAAGCAAATCAGCTAACGCTTGTTTCTCTTCGCCCTCAGGTAACACACGTAACATAGCAGAGACCGTGTACTCTTCTGTTTGGGGAGAATGGAACCGAAACCATTCTCCTACCAGCTGCGCTCGCTTACTCTCCATTCCATTAATTCCCTGCACATGCTTTCGTTCCTGAACAAGTAATGTCTGGATTGTATCGATATCATCTGATTTCAGCGCTTCTGTTTTCTTTTTAGAGAGCGTTAGCAAACTCTCATGCAAAGCGTAGTGCTTCTTTAATACTTCCAAAATAGGTTGTACGGACACGCGTCATGCCCCTCCTTTAGCGATTCTTCCAAAAGTTGACCATACTCGCTGCTGTCTGCTTCGCATCAACCTGGTATTCACCTGAATCGACCTTTTGTTTTAAGGATTCAATGTGCTGCTTTCTCGTTTCTTTCGCTTTCTGGTGTTCTTGCATCTGTTTAGCTTCATTCGAAATTTCTATTTTATCTTTTTTAGCGGACGTTTCTCCCGCTTGTTGTTGAGTATTTATGTTCTTCCTATAAGGGTTAAAGTTTGAATGATTTGGTCCGTTGATTCTCATTCCGCTCACCTCTTTCTAATTTCGATCCGTGTAAAGAGTCTACCCTTTATATCGGTATAGAAACGGATTTCTTAAGTGAGTCTTATTTCTCAAAATTGTAGTAGGTTGAAACTTTTTTGTCGTTCCCTTTAAGACTTTCAACCTTCTCTTCCTGCTCAAGATCGCTTCGAATGTCTTCTGAACACTCACCACATATTTTACCATCTGTGATAAGTGATTGACACCGTTCACAAGGATAAGCCATATTCGGAAACATAGATGTCCGTAACCGCTGCTCCTTCACAAACTTCATAATCAAATCTCGATCTACTCCAGTCGCCTCAGAAACCTGATCAATTGTCGCTGCACGGTTCTTTTGCTTTCGAATAAATTTATACACTTTATCAAACTCAGCTTCTTCTTCTTTATAGCAATTCGGGCAAATATCCTTTACATTTTTCACAAATAACGCATTACAGCGCGGGCAATTCGATAACTCTCCCATAACCAAAGTCCTCCCTTTTCTCTCTACTTCTTATATCGACAACATAGCGAGAATCAAAAGGGGGAAAGAATGAGTTTTTCAGTTATCCTCGGATTAGGGTATAAGAAAAAACAGTTGATGCTCCCGCTTCTTTTAGGAGGTGAGCTGCATGTTGAAGCGTTCTGCCTGTTGTGTAGATGTCATCGATAAGAAGAACTGGTTTTGAGATAGATGCGTTAAGCGAAAATGGATTCTCTGTGGTCATCCGATCCCGACGAGATTTTTTCGATTGTTTCTCAGAATGGATTCTACTTAAAAGATTTCCCCTTTGAAGTGGCAAAGCGTTCGCCAGAGCCTCAGATTGATTGAACCCTCGTTCTACCATACGCTCATCCGAAAGAGGAACTGGTACAAGAATTGTTTCTTCAGATACTCTCAGAGTCTCGAACCGCTTCTTGAAATCTTCCATAAACAAATCAACTAACACATAATCCCCTCGGTACTTCCACTTAGCCACAACCTCTTTCAGAAAATCGTTATACTTGTAAAGAGAGACATTCCAATCAAGACCAGCCCCTCCCCATCGAACACAGTCTTCACATATATCTTCACTATCCATCTCCCGAGAACACTGAGGACAGGTAGGCCCCTGAATGAGCACCATCTGCTCCTTACAGCCCTGACAGATCACCTCATCCTCCGGGAGCTTAAACAGATTATTCCAATTCACCTCTTTTATAATCTCAGCATCACACCATAAACAATGCATCTACTCCGCCCCCTTCTCAGCCAACTTATTCATACGGCGAATCGAATCTCGTGCATTAACCATTCCATCAGAAGCACCATTATGAAAGAACACAACATCCCCTGAAGGATCATCCGGGCTCCGCCCCGCACGACCCGCTATCTGAACAAGTGCCGCTTCATCAAACACATCATGCCCAGCATCAAGCACCGCTACATCAATAGACGGAAACGTAACCCCTCGCTCCAGAATCGTCGTCGTAATCAAAAGGTCCACCTCTTTTTCACGGAAGCGCTGAATCTTCGTCTCCCGTTCCGGATCTTCACTGTGAGCAGCTATACTACCAGGCAACTCAATCGTTAACTTCTCAGCTTTTTCAATAGTAGAAGCAAACAAAAGAACCCGACGCCCTGCCTTCTTCTTTTCTTGCAGCCACACTTTCAAACCTTTTGGCACAACACGCCTCTTCAAATCAAAACTAGAACGAAAAACCGGAACAGGCAGTGGATGACCATGAAATCGTTGAGGTACAAAAACAGTAGGAAGAATATTAAGGTGAGAGCGAATTTTGAGGTCTAACCGAGGAGTAGCCGTGAGGTAAATAAGAGAGCCATCTGTTTTCAACGCTCTGGCAGAAGAGTACGGAAGCATAGGATCAGAGTGATAAGGAAAAGCATCCACCTCATCAATAATCATCACATCAAAAGCCCTTGCGTAATAAAGTAGCTGATGAGTCGTCGCCAAAAGGAACTGAGCCCCCTCATCCACCTCCTCACTCCCCCCATAACGAGCCACAATCTTAATATCAGGGAAAGCACGAGCAAACCGAGGCCTCAACTCCCGAACCACATCAGCCCGAGGCGTAGCCAAACAAACCCGCTTCCCCTCCGCAAAAGCCTTCTCAAGCCCAGCAAACAACATCTCCGTCTTCCCAGCACCACAAACCGCCCAGACCAAAAGACGAGACCGCTCATCAACCGCCTCCCGAATCCGACCCGAAGCAGTACGCTGATATCGCGAAAGCTCCCCCTCCCAAGCACAAGCATTACTCAAACATGGAAAAGAAGCCCGCGGCCCCGTCCAAATATAAAGAGAAGAACAAAAACTCACCCGCCCCATCACCACACACTTCCGACAATACACACAATCACCACACCGACAAGGCCAAGAACCAAAAAAACGCTGCACCCGGTTCCCACAACGATGACACGTATAGTCAAAATGTTTCTTCGTAATAGCAGGAATTTTCGTAAGATACTTCTTCTGAATAAGTTCATCCTTATCAACAGGAAGCTGATGCTCAAGCAGAAGTTTACCAGAGAGGGTAAGAGAATAAGGGGATTGTTCATCAGTAGAATCATTCGGGGATAACGGCGAAACAACCAAAAACTGCCTATCATATCGGCCATCCCACCAATTGATCAAACGTTTGATCAAGAAGATTCCTCCTTTATTATTTAATTAATAAAGCTCTTAGAAAAAGAAATTCAGGATAGAAAATAGAGGTAATAAAATAATCTAGAATGAAGTAATAGAATTTGTTTTTAAGGTTGGAATAAATGTAAACGAAAACGAGGGGGAATGATTATAAATAAGTAGATTCTCACAAAGGTATCAAAACCATTAAGAGGTTGGAAATGGGAGGTTTTAAGGAGTATCTTAAAGCGGCCGTTAACCAAAATTAAGCCAGGGGTGGCAGCGGGACTGCGAGACTCCCGCGGGGCAAGGAGCCTAGGCAAGACCCCACAGAGAGCGCAAGCGAACGAGGAGGCTTGCCAGCTCCCCGCAGGAAAGCGAGTAGTCCCGCAGCCACCCCAAGCACTCCACAAAAGCAAAGGCCTACCAGCTACCGCTCAAACCACCCAATACCAAGCGCACCCTCACCTAAATGCGTCCCAATAACAGGCCCAAAATAACTAAGCACAAACTCAACATTCGGATACTTCTCCTGAAGCTCATCCAAAATCTCCTGCGCATCCTCTTCACGATTCGCATGAATAATCGTCGCCTTCATCGGCTGCCCCTTTTCAGCAACCTCTTCAAACAACCCTTTCACACGCTTAAGCGCCTTTTTGCGCGTACGAATCTTTTCAAACGGAACAATTACCTTGTCCACAAAATGAAGAACCGGCTTCACCTGAAGCAAACTCCCCACAAGCGCCTGGGCACCATTCAAACGTCCACCACGATGGAGATGAGAAAGATCATCTACCATAAAGTAAGCCCGTATCGAAGACTGCATCTCATTCACGCGCGCCATAATCTGTTCAGGCATCGCTCCATTATCAGCCATCTCAGCCGCTTCTAACACATAAAAGCCCTGAACCATACAGCTAATTTCAGAATCGAACACATGAAGGTCAATCGAATCCACCATATCATCCGCACTCGCAATTGCCTGATACGTTCCGCTAATGCCACTTGAAAGCGTGATCGCCACAACGGCATCATACTCAACCGAAAGCTCTTCTAATTTATTCGTTACAACGCCAATCGAAGGCTGAGACGTCTTCGGCAGTTCCTGAGCACCGCGCACCATATCGTAGAAATCCGAAGCGGACAAATCCATTTCCTCACGATACGTTTCTTCCCCAATCGTCACGCTCAGGGGAACCATATGAATGTTCCAGCGGTCCCGAAGCTCCTGAGGGATGTAAGCCGTACTATCCGTTAAGATCGCTGTTTTCATCTTATCGTACTCCCTTTTCATTAAAATAATTTCCATTATGTATAACCTATGAAGGTTGTCTAGTCGTTATGAAAAAATCGGTAAAGCTACTCTCATTTTACCGCAACTCCCACCCCATTGCACCCACTAAATTCAATCCCTCAAACCCCTTTATCACAGTAACAAACCACAGCGTGCCAGACACCCTGCACCCCACTAAAGAATTAAAAGATCCTACATCATTTCATTGTCTTTTGACCTTTAGGAAGTACTTTGTAACTTGAATGGTCTCCCTCCCTAACCAAACCCCAGAGTTTCCGTTATCCAAACACCGCAAAGGCGGGCTGGGAAACTGCGAGACTCCTGTGGGAAGAAGAGTTAGACGAGACCCCGCAGGGTGGTTTTCCCGAGGAGGCTCGACAGCTCGCCCACGGAAAGCGAGTAGTTTCCCAGCCCGCCTTACACTCCCCCTAAATAAACGGAAACACCCACAAAAAAAGCCCCGAAACCATTCAGGTTCCAGAGCCTTCCTCACATTATAATACTTCAACCCAACCGTTCTTAATCGCTGTCACAACAGCCTGCGTACGGTCGTTTACGTTCATTTTTTGTAAGATATTACTCACATGGTTCTTTACCGTCTTCTCACTAATATAAAGGGACTCCGCTACCCCGCGGTTGCTTTTCCCGTCTGCAAGTAACTGAAGAACTTCACACTCACGGCGTGTTAGCAGGTGAAGTGGTTTACGGTACTCAATTGTACGGCCTTGCTGGCTGCTTGAGCCGCTTCGGCTACCATCTTCTGATAGACGACGGTATTCTTTTACAAGATTATGGGTGACACGTGGATGCAAGTAAGAGCCGCCTTCGCTTACGACTTTGATTGCTTCAATTAAGGCGTCTGAATCCATTTCTTTTAATAGATATCCTTGAGCACCTGTCTTAAGAGCGTGTGTCACGTAGTTCTCATCATCGTGAATCGATAGAATGATAACCTTCATGTCCGGATATTTTGCAATCAGCTCAGCTGTTGCTTGTACCCCGTTCATTTGTGGCATGTTGATATCCATAAGCACGACGTCTGGGCGATGTTCATCTACTAAAGCCGAAGCTGATTCACCGTCGTCCCCTTCTGCTACTACATTGAAGGATGGTTCAAATTCTAAGATTCGCTTTACGCCTTCACGAAATAATTTATGGTCGTCAATTAATACTATGTTCGTATTCATGGCTCGAGCCTCCCGTGTCCATTTTCCGTTTATTTTTACAATCCTAATTTCAATTCTATAAAACAATGATCCCTAAACATTACCTATTATGTTGTTACACAATCGTCTCGGGTGGGAATACTTATCACTTATTCGTAACCATTACATTTTTATTATAATATAAAAGATTGGTAGAATATAGTCTTGCCTGATTAGTTCAGGGGCACTTGAATCATGATGATCGTACCTGAACCAACCTGAGAATCAATGGTGATCTCCCCATCAAGCATTTCTACCCGCTCTCTCATACCGACAAGTCCGAATGATTTTTCTTTCTTTTGGCTTGTGTCGAATCCTTTTCCATCATCTTTTACAATAATGTTCACTAGCGAGCGTTTCAGTTCGAATTTTACCTCAATTCGCGATGCTTCCGCGTGCTTCACAGCATTCTGCACAGCTTCTTGAACGAGTCTGAATAAAGCTACTTCGTATTTTGGATCGAGACGTTTTTCTACTCCATACGGCGTGAACGGAATTTCAATACTGTTGTACTCTTCAACAGTCGCTAAGTATTTCTTAAGCGTTGGCACAAGCCCAAGGTCATCCAAGGCCATTGGTCTTAAATCGTAAATAATACGACGCACTTCATAGAGTGCCGATCGGACCATGCCACGCACTTCCTTAATTTCTTTCAACGCTTCATTAACGCCCCGCTGCCTGAATGTCCGGTCGATTAAGTCAGAACGAAGCATCACGTTTGCGAGCATTTGCGCCGGTCCATCGTGGATCTCTCGTGATAAACGACGACGTTCCTCCTCTTGTGCCTCAATAATCTGAAGCCCAAACGCCTGCTTTTCCTTCGCATCCTCCAGTGCCTCTGTCACTTGTCTGAAGTCATCATTTAAGTAGTTAAGAACAACTGATATCTTCCCACCTAATGCATCGGCACGTTCGACCGTATCTTCAAGTTTTCTTAAGCGACGTTCTAATTCATCTCTTCGTTCCCGGAGTTGTTTTTCCTGCTCACGCTTGACGGAAAGTTGCATTTGGAGTTGATGCGTCTGCTCATACACTTCGCGAATCTCCTGCTCGGAGTAACGGTCGAAATGCTTACTAACTTCAGATAATCGCATCCTGGAGAAACGCACTTGTCGTTCTAGCGTATCTCCCGCATCTATAATTTCAACAACTTGCATTTTCGTGTCTTTCAATTCACGATCAAGTTGTTCGAACTCATTTCGGGACTGCTCGCCGATTTGAAATATTTCGTCTTTACTATTTGTCACAGTATCGATCATCTCTTGGATGATGGAATCAAGTGCTTTTTCACCAATTTTACTCTCCGGCATAAAACGTCTCCTCCATCTATTTCACATACTCATTCGTTCGACCCATGTCTATTTCTGGGGGTAATTCTTAAAAAAGTTGAAATTTATCTATATTTTGGTAAGAACAGTCAAAATGATTTGCCGTTCGACATCTACATCTTTATAATGAAGTTTTAGGAGGTTAAATGCAAGATGCTAAACAATTATCTGACAGTAAATGGTGAAGGTTTTGAAGAAATTGTTATTCAGAAGTCTCGTTTCATTGGATATGTAAAACGTGTAGAAACAGAAGAAGAAGCAAAAGCATTTGTACAAGAGATTAAGAAGAAGCACAATAACGCCACTCATAACTGCTCCGCTTATATGGTAGGAGAACATGATCAAATACAAAAAGCACACGATGACGGGGAACCAAGCGGAACCGCCGGTGTGCCGATTTTAAATGTCTTAAAGAAAAAAGGGTTAAAAGACACCGCCGTAGTCGTTACCCGTTACTTTGGGGGGATTAAACTTGGTGCCGGAGGTTTAATTCGTGCCTACTCAAGTGCAACCTCTGCAGGTCTTGAAACGACTGGTATTGTAAGACGTCAATTAATGCGAACGATGAAAGTGACAGCTGACTACACACTTCTTGGCAAGCTTGAGAACGAGCTCAGGAACAGCCAATATGCCATAAAAGGGATTGAATACCTCGAACATGTGGAAATAGAAGTATATGTAGTCGAAGGCGAAGAAGATTCGTTTACGTCTTGGATGGTCGATCTCACCAGTGACCAGGCGAAGATTACGCAAGAAGAAGTTTCCTACATGGAAACGGATGTCACGGCTGAAAAAGGAGACTAAACTCATGAAACGCAAAAGAACATCGAAGAAAAAAGTTTTTCTTTGGTCCTTTATTGTTCTTTTCTTATTAGGAGCAGGCATCGTATCAGGATATGGAGCCTACTTAACCGACAAAGCGAAACAAGCGACAACAAGCTCTCAGCTTGAGCTAAAGCGTGGCGATATGTCGAAAAAACGTGATGAAATCGTCGATCCATACCAGGACAACATCTCGATTCTATTCCTCGGCGTTGACGATAGTGAAAAGCGAGACTATGACAGTAATGCTCGCTCAGATGCAATGGTGCTCGCCACATTAAACGAGGAAGAGAAATCTATTAAACTCGTAAGCATACCCCGTGACTCTTATGCCTACATTCCACAAATGGACAAGATGGATAAAATCACTCACGCCCATGCCTACGGAGGAGTCGATTACGCGGTATCAACTGTTGAGAACTTATTTGATGTCCCTGTCGATTACTATGTACGCCTGAACTTCAATGCATTCGTTGAAACAGTGGACACCCTTGGTGGTATCGAGTTTGACGTACCGTTTGATATGACGGAGAAAAATAGTGATGACCAGCATGGCGCCATTCAGCTTGAAGAAGGGCAGCAAGATATTACCGGGGAAGAAGCTCTAGCCCTTGCTCGTTCCCGGCAGTATGACAGTGACCAGGCTCGCGGTAAACGACAAATGGAGATTCTTCAATCGATCTTTGACGAAGCGTCAGACATGAAATCCGTTACCAAATACGGCTCTCTGATTGATTCGATCGGTAACAATATGAAGACAAACATGAGCTTTGATGAAATGAGCGCACTTCACAATTACGTACTAAACCGTAATATCTCGTTTGAAACGATGCAGCTAGACGGGGAAGGTACCTATATAAACGATCTCTATTATTTCAAAGTATACGATGACAGCCTCGCTTCCATTCAAAATGAGTTACAAACACACCTTGATCTAACCCAACCCAATGACACCATAGATGAGAAAAATAAAAAGGATAGCTCCTATGCTAAAAAATCATCTTCAGAAAAAGAAGAAGACAAAGATTATTAATAGCAAAAGCTGTCTTAAAATAGGAATGGTAGCAAGGAAAACCTTGCTACCATTTTTTATATCTTATTCTTCTGTAGAATTAGTTAGATTCTGAAGAAGTTTCTACATCTGTTGTGCCTTCCTCTTTATCACTAAAGTCCTTCTCACCTGCTTGAGGCTCTTCCTTTTCTCCAGCATCTGCCACCGGATCCGGTTCCCCTGTTAACAAGTTACGGTCTTTATTTCCTAACCAATTATCAGCACGGTACATATGACCGGCGATCTTTTGACCCCAATACGGATCAGATGCATATTTTACGTTCATACCTTCAGCTTTATTCCCAAGATAGTCCCCATTGGATCTATAGTCTGTACCAATTTCCCCCAGATAATTCTGAGACACAAACTGAGCTGCATATAGGATATTCGCTTCAACGGAAATGAATTTGTCCGCATTCACATAAGGGTTATCGTCACTTGCATTCAAGCCAAAGAAGTTGTTCTTATCCTGCGCAATACGACTTAATCCCCACGCACTTTCGTGGATCGCGTGTGCCATTAAATAAAGGGCGTTCACACCGTATTTCTCTTGTGCTTTCATGAACGCTTCTCCCTGCCCAACAAGAGGGCTATTTGGGGCGTTCTCTTTAATATACTGATCGATATCTTCTGCAGTATAATCCGTTTTTGTTTTTAATGATAACTGGTTAAACATTGGTGTATCTGTATCATTCAGGTGAACAATCCCATCTGGAGTATATACCTTTTCCCCTTCTGCCATGGACTCCGGTGCATCTCCGTAGGTATAGCTCACATAATATCCGTTATAAAATAGGTGGTGAACAAGTTCTCCGTTTTGATTCGTATAATACGACTGTCCATCAATAAACTGAGGAGGAAGCAAATAAACATCAGTTGGCTTTACATACAATACCTCACCTGCCAACCGTACTTTCAGTGAATTTCCTCCCTCAGATCCGATATACTCTAGTTCAGCATCGCTATTCACATACGTAACCGATGAATTTAAATTCTTATCGGCATACAAAATCGTAAACTTCTTCGTACGCGCGAGTCCCTCAGGAATCCATACGACCTCATTGCGATAGAAGATCACTTCACTTCCGTCTTGCAACGCATCAGCTTTTGCTTCAGCAAATGTGTCAAACGACCTTCCATATGTATAAGAATCTTTCCCACTCATCTTAGCAATTTGATAATCTCTCGATACATTGAACGATTTTTTTACTGAGAATTCCATAGGTTTATTTCCTTGTTCAGAACGTAATCCTTGTTTCACGTATAACGTATAAGTTTGGCCCACCGTGTAGTCTTGACTCGGTACGACACGGATCGCCTTCTTATCTTCTGTTTGTTGCAACGTTACGGCGTGGCGCTCCCCGCTTGAGCTATTCTCCACATAAACCTGATCCTTATTTACACTTTCAGGTTTTACTGGTGTATTCAATTGAATCGTCCACACCTTATCCGTCTGTACGTTCATCCTTTTACCCCAATCTTGCCAGGATTGACTAGCCGCCTGCGCAACTTCCGTCATCCCAAAGAACGTAACAAGTAAAACGACACTAAACACCCAAACCATTGCCTTTCTCATCTCGTATGTCCTCCCCGTTTCATAGAATCTACCATCTATTATAAATAGAATAGAGGTAGATTCATAGAGGGCTTTGGAATTTAAGGCAAAATTTGAGAGCTTTTTGTAGAATACTTGAAAAGAATCATCTAAATTCCAGGGAATATTACTGCTTTTTTGACACAGTATTTCCCGGGAAAACCTTTTGTGCGTTTTTTCGACGGTAAAGGGAAATCTAAGTCAATTTATGCGCCAACAAGTACCCTGATGTCGCATTCAATCCTCCACCAGGCCACGTAGCTGCGCCTACCATATATAAATTCTTAATCGGAGTATGATATCTTGAATACCCGGGTACAGGGCGGAACGCATAATTCTGATGAAGATGATGACTCCCGCTCACACTATCTCCCCCAACTAAATTCGGGTTATCCGCCTCTAAATCTCCAGGAGATAGAACGATTTTATGAGATAACACTTCTCTGACATTCGGAGCATAGTGTGCAAGTTTATCCAGGACCCGTTCCGCGTAAGCTTCCTTGATATCCTCCCAGCCCCCAGGTGCAATTTCCCCCAGACTATCTTCCTTAACGCTCGCAGGTAGCGCTCGAACCTGAATCCAGAGGGTATGCTTCCCCTCCGGCGCCCTTGAAGCATCAATGGTTGTAGGTTGACCAACCACGAGCAACGGACTATTTGGCAACACCCCGTTCAGGCTTTGCGTATACGTACGAGACAAATCTTCCACATAAGGGCCAATATGAATGTAAGCAAAATCTCCATATTCTTCACCTGCTTTCCACTCAAGAGGCGAGTCTAATTCGAGGTGAACCATCATGGTACCTGGGCCATACTGATAGTTCTTTGCCTTCTCCACATAAGAGGAATCGATTTTCTTCTGATCAAGCAACCGGGTAATAAGCTGGGTCGGCGTTACATTCCCAATAACCGCTTTCTTCGCATAAGCTATTTCACCTGAAGTAAGCTTAACGCCAACCGCTTTTCCGTCCTCAACAAGGATCTCATCCACATCAGCCCCTGTGCGAACCACTCCTCCCCTCTTTTCAATCCCTTTAATTAAGCTATTCATCAACTGTCCTATTCCACCTCTGGAGAAAGCCATCCCATTGCGCTGATTTAAAACCGACTCAAGAAACGGAAAGACAGCACCGTTTGACACATCCGGTGCAAAGTCCAAATGAAAGCCCCACGGAACTATGAGAGATTTCATCTTCTTCTCCGTAAACCAACGATCTACAAACTCTCGAGGTGATTGAAGCAACTGGCTTCCAAGCTGAAGCAGCCCGCTAATCTTAAAATGACGGTACATCTTCCAAAACTGTTTCCCCGCCTCAAATGAAGGAAGTTCCATTTGCATGAGCGGCATAAAATAAGGAGCGGTCTGATCAAAGTAATCGTTTAACCGAACCCATGAGTCAGCATCCCCTTGAGAAAAAGCAGAAAGGGTTTGATACGTCTTCTCACGATCCTGATAAATCCCAAGCCCCGTCCCATCCGGAAACACACTCGCATAAGGATGATCACTCACAACCGGCTCAAACCCATGCTCTAAAAGCTCCTCCTTATACTCCTCATAAAACTGAGATCCTAAAAACAACCCAATATTCATCGCATACAAATCATGAACAAACCCATTAGCCTCCACCGACTTCGAAGCACCCCCAGGCAAATCCGCCTTCTCAAGCACCAACACCCGAAAGCCCTTCTCAGCCAACATAAAGGCAGAAACCAACCCATTATGCCCACTACCAATCACAACCACATCCACATTCTCCATCCACTCACCCCTCGCTCTTCTTTAATAAGATCTATAACCATACCACCATTAGAGGGATATAAACGTGTATGGGCACATGGATAAGTTTCATGGAGTTATCTTCAATTACGGGATGTTTCTTGGATCTTGTTGAGGAGGGATTTTCTAGCATTGCTTTTTGTTTAGCCATCTTACCGCAAAGGGTGGACGAGGTAACGGCGAGACTCCCGCGGAAAGACGGGATTCCGTGATCCCACAGAGAGCGTAGCGAACGAGGAAGCTCGGGAGAACGTCCGCAGGAAAGCGAGTGTTTTCCCCAACATACCTTCCTCTCACTAAAGCAAACAAAAACGAGCCCACAAAAAAGCACCAGCGCAAAAGTGCGCTGGTGCTAATATTTATCGCTTCGTACGATAATCACGTATTAAATTCAAGATTGGACGGTAATTTTGACTAATTAACCCTGTCACTTCAACCACAAGCTCGATTAAAATGAGCAGCGTAAACAGGACAAATACGGATCCAAACATAGTAGCCTGGGAGAAAATAACCGCCGCTAAGCTAAACAGCGCAGCCATTGCATAAATCATAAGAACCGTCTCAGGATGAGTATATCCTAATCGTAGCAAGCAATGGTGCAAGTGAGATTTATCTGGCGACGATAGCGGTTTGCGTTGAACAAACCTTCTCACAATCGCGAAAATCGTATCAGAAATTGGAACGCCTAGAATAATAACCGGGATAATGAACGAGAATAACGTAATGTTCTTAAAGCCAAGGAGAGATAGAACACTAATAATGAAGCCTAAGAATAAAGCTCCTGTGTCTCCCATAAAGATCTTAGCCGGATAGAAGTTGTAAACAAGAAAGCCTAACGTACTTCCTAGTGTAATCAGACCGACCATGGAAACAAAGATATCGCCCATTGAAATCGCCATACCTGAGATGGTTAACAAAGCAATTGACGATACGCCAGCTGCTAACCCATCAAGACCATCAATTAAATTGATCGCGTTTGTAATCCCTACAATCCAAAGAATCGTAATGGGGATACTAAACCAACCAAACTGGAGAGTATCTCCAAATGGAATGTTGATGTACTCAACTTTCACATTTCCAGCTATAACGACAATAAGAGCAGCCGCAAGCTGACCTGCCATCTTCCACTTTGGCGATAGCTCCTTCATATCATCAAGCACGCCCGTTATGATAATGATCGTGCTTCCGATGATTAGCGGCCAGGTATAAGGTGAATCAGGGTAGAATAGAAGGACGCCTGCGATAAAACTAAGAAATATCGCTAAGCCACCTAAACGTGGCATTAATTTTTGGTGTACTTTTCGTTCATTCGGTTTATCCGTCGCTCCAATTTTAACAGCTAACTTCTTCACAACAGGTGTGATGAGGATTGAAGCAATGAAACATAATAATAAGGCCTTAAACTCCATTTTAAAGACCCTCCTCGGTTCTAGTATGTCCAATTTTGGTGATCACGAAGCAGTTATTACTTTCCAAATTCATGTATATGGTTCTTCATTTCTGTGCAAACTAACAATAGGATTATAACATAACGGGGCTGCGGCTAGAATATCGGATTTACACTTTTATTTACCTTTTTTTGTCGACTCTAAACGACGTTTCTCGAAAGAAGTATGTAAAAGCCTTTGTCGAACGGTAGCAAACATTCCATCTTTTTATTAGACGATCCTTCACCATTATAAGTTTCACCATTTTTAATTATGTATAAAATTCGTTTAGAATCGTTTCATTTATGACTGTCGCGGGTATTAAATTAACTAAGAGCTAATTAAACATAAAAAAAGAAGACACCCTTAACGTATAAGGATGCCTTGTCAGTTTAGTTTACTTCTTCTTCGTAGTAGTCGACAATCCCTTGAGTAATCGCTTGTGCGTAAAGATCACGGTAATGATCTGACGTAAGCTTTTCGTAATCTTCACTGTTTGTAACGAATCCAAGCTCAACTAGAACACTTGGCAATGTATTGTAATGAATGACGTGCCAGTTGTTATCCTTCACACCACGGTCATACATATCTACAACATCGACCAGTTGCCTTTGGATTTTATCAGCTAGAATACGCCCTTCTTCCACATTACTTAACTTCCTTGTATCGTAAAATACTTCAGAACCTTTCGCACTGCGGTAAGCTGCATTCGTGTGAATACTTACAAAGAGATCTCCATTTACTTCTTGCGCATAGTCCACACGTCCTTGAAGCGTCACGAACTTGTCTGAGTCACGCGTCATAATCGGTGTTGCACCTAGCTCTTTCAAACGCTCAGCTACACGCTGGGATACATCTAAATTAATTTCCTTTTCTTGTGTGCCTCGGTCTTGTGCACCTGGATCATGGTCCCCATGTCCAGCATCGATAACAACACGTTGTCCTTCGATAGCTGTACCGCCTTCTTTACGCAGTTTCATATAGGTCTTATGCACATAACCTGTCTTTCCACCATACTCAATTTCTGCCCAGAAACCGTCAAAATCATAAACTTTTACTTTTTCGCCTCGTGAAATCGAACCCATTCTTTCATAATTTGCACTCGGTCCACTACGTACATTTAATATATCCGCTGTGACCGTTCCAGTTGATAAGATCTCTTTCTCTTCAATTGGTTTTTCTTCTGGTTCTTCTGGTTGTTCAGGATCTGGCTTTGTTTGTGGCTTTTCCTCGTACTGTTTAATGCGGAACTTCTTCTTGTACCCTTTTTCCATCTCTTTACCTTGCGCAGATGAAATTTCCTTCTTCACTGAAAGCTGATAGTACTCCTCACTATTGTATCCGTCTTTAGGAGGGTGAATGGTAATCTTCTTCCCATCAGCACTCACGTCAAATGAAGGAGTGTACTGTCCATTGTTTAATGTTCGAACTGAAATGTTATCTTTGACCGTTGCTTCATTAATTGATGTGTTGAATTCAATTGTCCATGTCTTATCTGGTTCTACGTCTGATGCGTCAGGTAATTCTACCCATTCTGTCTCTGCTTGGGCTATTACCGGTGCTAAAAACAAAACAAATAAACTTAGAAGGGTCCCTACGAAATGTCTAGCTGTCATCTAAGTTCCTCCAATTCATGGTTAATCTAGCATAGATGATAGCACGAATAAGAGGGAAAATTCTAGCCTTATTGATAAATTTAGGAAAATTTATGGACTTCTTTACACGTTTGTGTCGTTTTTTACAAATCTTTTATCGAATCCTGTTGAATTTCATATTGTCTTTCACTTAACTTGAAGCTTTTTTAACCTAACGTTTCTATAAAGCTACAAAGCACTCCCTCCCCATCCATTTATTCTCCTAGGAATCTACCATTTTTCCCTGAAAAACCTCTTCCATCCCTGCCAAATCTAGTAAGACCATGGTGAATATCCTGAAATTTCGTGATATACTAATAATCGGTAATTACAGACATTGAGGAGCGTATAGTATGCTTGAGACGATAAAGCAATATTACGGAGATAAGAAGTCAGAGCGTCAGTTAAAAATCTATAAGAAGAATGTCGACACCATTAATGAATGGGAACATAAAATTGAAACCTTAACAGATGAAGAACTTCAACATAAAACTGTTGAATTTAAAGAACGAATAGCAGAAGGAGCTACCGTTGATACCATAAAAGAAGAAGCGTTTGCTGTAGTACGTGAGGCTGCCAAACGTAAATTAGGCATGCGCCATTATGATGTGCAGTTAATCGGCGGACTTGTTTTGCTTGAAGGAAATATCGCTGAAATGATGACGGGAGAAGGAAAAACACTCGTTGCTTCCCTTCCAAGTTATTTACGAGCACTAGAAGGCAAAGGTGTCCACGTTATTACAGTGAACGAATACTTAGCCCAACGTGACCGGGAGTTAATTGGTCCGATCCACGAATTTTTAGGCCTTACGGTTGGCTTAAATATTACCCAGATGTCACCTGAAGAGAAAAAGCAAGCTTATCAGGCAGACATCACCTACGGCATCGGAACAGAGTTTGGCTTTGATTACCTTCGGGATAACATGGCTCAACAACCGGCACAACGCGTTCAGCGCCCCTATCATTATGCCATTGTCGATGAAATTGATAGTGTGCTAGTTGATGAAGCCAAAACCCCGCTTATTATTGCCGGTAAAACAATGGCAAGCCCTCAACTGCACCGCGTTTGTGCAAAGCTCGCCAAATCATTTAAAGCAGAACGAGATTACAACTTCGACGTTACTACAAAGGCTACTAGTCTGACTGAAGATGGAATTACGAAGGTGGAACGTGCCTTTGGTGTAGATAATCTATTTGAATTAGAGCACCAAACGCTTTATCACTATATGATCCAAGGCGTTCGTGCACACGTCATGTTCGAGCGCGACGTGGATTACATTGTTGATGAAGGTCAGGTTAAACTGATCGATATGTTCACAGGACGTATGATGGAAGGGCGCACCCTTTCAGACGGATTACACCAGGCCATCGAAGCCAAGGAAGGCCTTGAAATTACAGAAGAGAACAAGACACAAGCCAACATTACAATCCAAAACTACTTCCGCATGTACCCGATCCTCTCAGGTATGACAGGTACAGCCAAAACGGAAGAGAAGGAATTCCAGCATACGTACAACATGGATGTTATTCAAATTCCTACGAATAAGCCTATCATTCGTCAGGATCTTGAAGATTATATTTATGCTACCAAAGAGCAGAAATATAAAGCCATGCTTGATGATGTGAAAGAACGTCACAGCAATGGGCAACCCATCTTAATTGGTACCACCTCCATTCTTCAGTCTGAGACAGTAGCAAACTATCTTGATGAAGAGAACATTCCTTATGAACTATTGAATGCCAAGAGTGTGGAACAAGAAGTACGCCTAATTTCTCTTGCAGGTCAAAAAGGACAAGTCACAATCGCCACCAACATGGCCGGTCGTGGTACAGACATTATGCTTGGAGAGGGCGCTGCAGAGGCAGGCGGTCTTCACGTCCTAGGTACTGAGCGTCATGAATCTCGTCGTATTGATAATCAGCTAAAGGGGCGCTCCGGTCGCCAGGGTGATCCTGGTTCTACGCAGTTTATCATTTCTATGGAAGATGATATGATGCATCGTTTCGCACAGGAAGAAACCGAACGTAAGATGAAATCATTGAAAACTGATGATACGGGTCTTGTGTTAAATAAAGATATCTATAAGTTTATCGATACAGTACAGCGCATTTCTGAAGGAAGCAACTTTAACATTCGCGAATTCAACCTAAAACTAGACGACGTAATTAACGACCAGCGCGGAGTCATTTATACATTACGTAATCAGTTCTTAGAATCTAAATCTTCTTTAGAACTTGTTCTTCCTTATATCACGGACTACCTTCTTGATGTCGTCGAGAAAGAATGTCCGGAAACCATTGTCCCTGAGAAATGGAACCTTGGTCATTTGGAAACAGAAATTAATCGTGCTGCACCATTAATCGAGACCAATTTAACGGAACAATCCTTCGAAAGCATCGATGATGTGAAGGATTACGTTCAGAAAATCGCAGACGAATATACGACAAAAATTGAAGTCCTTAGTAAAAACATCATGTTACAAAATCGCTTAAAACAAGTTTCTATCGCGGTTATTGACCGACAGTGGATTCGTCACCTTGAGATGATGAACCGTCTGCGTGAAGGAATTGGCATGCGCCAATATCAACAAGAAGACCCTCTTCGCCTTTACCAGAATGAAGGTCTTGATGTGTTCCATCACACAATGTTTGAAGTTAAACGAGAAATGGTTCTTCAACTCTCCCGCTTTGTCCAGGGAATTCGCAATAAAAAGCAAACGAAATCATAAAGGAGGAACCCGTCATGCTAAACTTTTTAAAGCGCAACAAGAAAGATTCAGACAATCAGCATAAGCCTTCCAACGATTCGACTGTTGATGCGGAGGATTTAATTGAAGGGGTAGAATCAGACTCTTCATCGGAAGAAGTAGAGACGGAACTATCTATCAATCCAGATTGGAAGCTTGCTGAAGAAGATGTATATGTCTACCGTTTTATGAACAATGAACACCCGCCATTAAAGCCTAATCAACTTTCATTAGGCGCATTTGAGTTAACGAAAATGGACGACGAGATTGCTGCCGGTGCCTTTGTTCGTAACTCTTTGAATAAGAAGATTACATTTAATGAAACGACTATTCTTTTAATGAAGACAGATGGAACTAAACTCGGACGAAAAGAATTCGATTTATCTAAAGTAGGCGAACTTCCTGCTCGCTCTAGCCGTCCTCACTTATTTATCTTTGACAAGAAGGAATTATTCGTTCCGATTGAGGAAGTACCGACAGAGGACTGGAAGTTAGCATTCGAATTGAAGAAAAGCTCTCAAAAGCATACTCTTGAACTAGAAGAAAGCTGGCAGAAATCCATGGCTAGTGAAGATTTCGAGAAATTAAAAGACTATACAGAGTCCCTCAAACCGCCTAAGCCAGGTGAAGTGAACTTTATGGGGTTAAAAGCTCACCAAACCGATAGCGGAGATCTTCACGTCACGATGTTAATCCGAAACGGAAGTAAAAAAGGCATTCACCTTCAACAGCTACCTCTTCAATTTGAGGATGCAAGTGGCGAAGTTGTAGCCAAGGGTGGCTTTAAGCTAGAAAACTTTGAAGTGTCAGCGAACACTAGTAAACCTTGGACCTTTATCTTCCCGAAAACTATGATTCAAACCTCAGAGTTAGATTTAAGCAAGTGGAAAGCTTATCCGGTTCAGTAACGTCAAAAAGCTGCTTCTCTAAATAAGAGAAGCAGCTTTTTTTGCCGTCAAACCTACTAACGCAGGTTCACTAGTGGTGCTAAGTATAGGGTGAAGCTTTACTTTTGTTGGTCCTTACTCATTTGTTTCGCCTCTTCAAGAGCTTCAATGTTGCTCTTGATTAACTGGTAAACACTTATGTTTGGATTTCCAACGGACTGTTCTGTACTTTCTAGCTGATGAAGAAAGAAGCTAGCAGAAAAAGAAAGAAACGCACTCTTACTAATTCCAAGCTCTTGTGTTTTTTCATCTATTTTGTGAAACAAGTCTTCTTCAACAGAAACACTTATCTTTTTCTTCTTCATAACACCAACCTCCTTCTATTATCATAAGTTTCTGGGTATCTGTTGTAAAGTGTATTCCGACCCGTAACCCTTGATTTCTCCTTACTTGAGCCTCCTAATCATGATATACTAGAAAAAAATAGAAAAGGGAGTTTTTGTTTTGAAATACAGTTTCAGGATGATCATCGCGCTACTTATATCGTTCACAAGTTTCACACTGCTTCCAACTACCATCGACGCTGTTGAGAATGAGAAAGAAATTAAAGATTACATAAAAAATGAATACGTCGATGAAATTGAACCTGAATTACTAGAAAAAGATCTTACTACTATTTTTGAAAGTCTGGATCCTTATTCTACTTATTTTACGAAAGAAGAATTAGAACGATTCAACGATAGTATCAATCAAAAGTTCGTAGGGATTGGGGTCTCTGTTGAAGTACATGATGAAGGAATTCTCATTACTCTGGTCTTCCCAGGGAGCCCAGCTGAAGAAGCAGGAATAGAAGCTGGTGATATCATCCTATCAGCTGATGGCATCTCCCTAAAAGGTAAAGACTCTCAATCTGCTATAACGTATATTACTGGAGCAGCCGGCACCTCTGTTTCCTTAGAGGTCAAGCAACAAGAGCAGACAAAAACCATTTCTCTTACCCGAGAAAAGATCCAACTTCCTGCTGTTACAGGTGAGAAACTCGGCGGCGATATTGGTTATATCCGTTTAAACACCTTCAGTCCTCAAACATTCTTACAGCTCAGATCCGTTTCCAAAGAAATGGATGACGTCAATCATTGGATCCTTGACGTTCGCAATAACCCTGGTGGTTACTTAAGCGCGGCTCAACAGGTGCTCGGTGTTTTTCCAGATGTGAAAACAGCCATGCATGCTGAATTTAGGGACATGGATTTCACGTATAAAGCTCAGAACCTTTTCTATAAGCTAGAGGAACCTGCCTCACTCTTAATCAATGAAAATAGCGCAAGTGCATCTGAAATTGTAGCCGGCTCCTTACAAGACTATAACGCAGCCACGTTATATGGTACGACCACATACGGAAAAGGCTTAATGCAACAAGTGAAGCAGTTCGCTGATGGCAGTGGTGTAAAACTATCAACAGCACGCTTTTTCACACCTGATTACAATGTGATCAACAGTAAAGGCATCTCACCAGACGTAGAAACATCCACTCCACTAGAAGATGCCCACACAGACGCTTTAGAACAATTTAAGTACCAAACATTTGATGAAGATACCGTAGCCTCAGACAAGACGTTTGTGATCCATACAAACGCCCCTGCAACTCCAAAAGAGTTCAAAGAATCGATTCACTTCTTTAAACTTGGTGGCAGTGATCTTCCGTTTACCATCACGGCGGAAGACGAAGATACGTTCATGTTAGATCCTAAAGAAGACCTTGAAGTAGACAGCGAATACACACTCATGATCCACCCAGGATGGACAAGTACTTCAGGTGAAACTTCTGAAAAAGGTGTCATCCAGCCAATTACAGTGGAAAATGAATAAGATGAACTCGATAGACGTAAAGCACCCTTGCCGGGGTGCTTTTTTTCTGGCTATTGGGTTCTTTTTCTAGACGTTCTGGATTGCATTCTCGTCATGGTCTTTTGTTTTCTAGACATCAGAGACAGTTTTCTCGACGTGCTCTCTCGTTTTCTAGACTTCAGAGACAGCTTTCTCGACGTGCTCTCTCGTTTTCTAGACTTCAGAGGCAGCTTTCTCGACGTGCTCTCTCATTTTCTAGACATCAGAGACAGTTTTCTCGACGTCCTCCCCCGCCTCCTACAGGAAGAAGCATCCCCCTCCACAACAAAAAAGCCCAGCGCCTATAAGCGCTGGGCCATCCCTAAACCAACTTCATTAATCTACCTGAAAGATCTTTTCAACCGGATCTTTCATCTTCGTTCCTGTGGAAGATTTCACTCCATCGGTTACTTTCAATTTATAGAACTGGTTACCTTTATAATCACTTTCTGGAGCATCTACGTACACTTTCGTACGATCGTTGCTCAGGCGAACCTCTATGCCTTCTACTTTGTTTCCGTTGTGATCGACAACGTATACGGTGTCTTCAGAAACAGAGGAAGAAAGTAGGGTTGTATTAAATGTTACTTTCCACTCTTTGCTATCTCGAACAAATTCATAATCGACTGGATCCTCAACGCTTGTATCCTCAGAGTCGTCATAAGCAGCACGAAGTCTGTCTAAGAAGATCATTCCCCAGTCTTTATTGTTCTCATCGGTCTCTGCAACATAGATGCGGGTCAGAGATAATGGCAGCGGTGCAGAGTCTGGAACTTCAGCCTGGACGTATTTCCATCCGTTCCAGTCCAATTCTCCTTCTTCTGTAAAGCTAATCGTCACCGTTTCCCCATTCCCATCTTGGAGCTTACCACGTAGCCAGTGATCTTTTCCGTCTCCATAAACCCACATTCCAATATGATTTGGACGGCCATCAATGGCGATTGGATCTTTTCGGATGATATAAGAAGCCGCTATGCCTTCATCACCTGTTGCGAAATTGTATTCAAAGCGCATGGAATGGTCGCCTGCTGCAACAGGCTCAAAACCTTCACTCAAACGATTTGTTCCTCTTGCTCGGATCGAGTCAAAGTACCACGCAGAGTTGCTCGTAAATCCATCTAAAATCTGTTCATTTCCTCCTATTGTTACAGAGGACTTGTAACTGCGTCCGTTCAGTTTTGCAACAACAGAACCTGTAGCCGGCTCGTCGTTCGTTGAAAGTACGCCATCTTGATTAATCTTGCCAATGGATCCTTCTGTTGCCCACTCTACTGTAGTCGGGTCAAAGATTAGTTTTTCATTGTCTAGATAAGCATCAGCTGTAAACGATTGTTTTCTATCGGTTCCAAGCTTAATACCTTGTGGTGAGATATCGAAACGATCCGCTTCTTCTACCACTTCAACTGGCAGTGTTTTCGTAGCTGTGCCGTATTCAACCACAACAGCCCCTTTACCTGCCTGCTCAGCGATAAAGGTATTCCCTTTCATTTGACCAATATTGCCTTCTACTGAGTAGGTAACCTTATCCTGATCAATCGAGATCGGATAGTAATACTGGTCTAACAGGGAATCCGCCTTAACCTGAATGGATGAGCCAGCCAGGATTTTACCTTCCTGCACTTTATGGGCACGAAGGTGCGTCGGCTCTCCGTCAGTTGCCGTATTTACGGCATGAAGAGTCGTTGATACAGAACGTTGCCAACCGTCTGATGGTGAGTTTATTACGCTCGGTAATGTGTTTCCAAATTGACGAACAGCCATCGTGGTGGAACCGCCGCCATCTAGATTCATAGCTTGATAGATTCCTTTGTCATCAAGGTAGTTCGCAAATTCTGTAAGAGTCATCCCGTCACTGTACCCATTTTGACGGCCATCAACGGTTACAAAATAAACTTTCGAGCCGTCTTTATTTGTTCCAACAGCTGTCCGTGGATGGCGCTGATTGGCACGATAGCTATCTTCGTTCATCGAAATATCTACCCGGCCATTTTGTACAAGCATCGGGCCGCTTCCAAGCATATACTGAGTATCCTTCCAAGCAGATGGTATATCAATGCTTAAGGAAAGCTTGTCCCCTACTTTAATATCGCTATAGCGCTTAGATAATGTGCCCCCCTGAATCGATAAGACAAAACCATCATCCGGAACTCTTGTACGCCCTTCTTCACCATAAGGACGGATATCTGTTACTTTACCTGTTACTTGCTCGCCGAAATCGACTTCCTTACTATCTAACGGCTTGTCTAACCCAGCTACCGTAACTTCAATGCCGTATTTATTCGATTTGGTCCAATCGAAGCGGTAAGATGGGGTGTAGACAATAATCTCGCCTTCTTCACGATCTTTGTTAACAGAATCAACCTTTACAGTATCTCCGTCATGTTCAAATTCCGTTTTAAAATAAAACTCCCCAACTTGAGCGTTCCCGTTGTCATCCATACCGAACGCTGTTGGAATGCTCATATATCCATTTGCATCTTCAGAAATCGCACCCAAGTTAAAGATGGACTGATTTTCTGAAACTAAATAAGCTGGTAAGGCATTATTTGTGTGGAAGAAAGATCCGTTGATCGAACCAAGCACACGATTCCCTTCCTTACTAATACTCTTCGCCTGTGTAGTCACAGGACTGAGTGATGGGAACGGAACTGGATAATTCATCTGAACCGTATTATAGGATCTTGATACGTCCACTTCTAAAATATTCGCTGTTTCTTCTAAATAACCAGAATCCATTTGTTCTTTTCTATGCGTCACGCCCGGAGCTACTGTGTTGTCTTCTTTCACTTCATAACTTGCAGCAGACACACTTCGCTCCGAAGTCCCGTCTAGCAATGGTAGATTGTACGCTGTTCCAACGATCGTAAAGATCATCATTAAAGAAAGAACGCGAACAGACCACTGCTGTACTGTACCTTTATGTAACATTCGTCTCCCCCTTATGTATATGCCTAAAAACAAACTACTAAAATTATACAGTTTAGTCATACCTTTTCTCAATAGACTAATGTAGGATTTTCATAGATTTTGACGAATAAAGGAAGCGATCTGTTACAGAAGACGTGTAATTTCTCCAAATCATGAGCTTGTCCGACCAAAAAATGTGAAGCAATATGACATTTTACCGCTTATCTTGTAAGGTTGTAATTTCCTTGATGAGTTTCTTTATTAATTGATCTGTATTTGAAATGGATGCTCTCTCTGTATCATCTATAATATTTTGCAATATATTTCGTAAATGGTCCTGATTTAGTGAATCCATACCTAACCACCTCTTTTTACATCATACGCATGGTCCCTTTGATTGACACAGAAGCCCTTCGCCTTTTGAAAATTAGGCTTGCCTCTTCATCCTGATCCGCAACCACAGAATGACACAGGCAATCAGAGCACCTGCTGTGTCGAGCATGACATCTCCAACGTATGGTGTTCGGTTTGGGGTGAAACCCTGATGGACCTCGTCTATGACCGCATACAAAAAGGTGAAGAGGATGCTTAAGAGCATGCTTCTTCCCCATTTAAGGGAAGTCGACCTCAGAAGAGCCACATAAAAGAACATACATAATAGGAGAAACACGGTCACGTGCGCGCCCTTACGAATAAAGAATTCAATCAAGCCATTCACACCAAGCGCCTCCACACTAACCTCTGAATGGTGATACGCAAATTGAATCCAATCAAGCACCGGTGCTAAAAAAGATAAATCCAACACATCACTCATAAACGGCTTTATATCCTGCTCCTCATATGGAGTCGAAGACGAATAAAAAATAACCCCCATCCACAAAATCGGCAATAACCAAAACCTCACAACCAACACCTCCCTCACCGCCCATCTTACCACACCACCGCAATAAAGCGTGTCAGACACCCTGCTACGCTCTAAAGCAGTGAAGGGTGTCTGACACATGGTTGCTCTTTAAAGCACTAAAGGGTGTCTGGCACGTGGGTGGAGTGGATTTTTGGGGGTGGCTGGGATTATAATGGGAGTAGGTATGAAAATGGTGAAGGGTTGTGATGTGGTTTGGCGATTAAGAAGGCGATTATTCCAGCAGCTGGGTTAGGGACAAGGTTTTTGCCGGCTACAAAGGCGATGCCTAAAGAGATGCTTCCGATTGTTGATAAACCAACGATTCAGTACATTGTTGAGGAAGCCATTGATTCTGGTATTGAGGATATCATCATCGTTACCGGTAAAGGGAAACGAGCAATTGAAGATCACTTTGATCACGCTCCGGAACTTGAGGATAACCTCATGAAGAAAGAGAAATTTGATCTTTTAGAAAAGGTCAAGCAATCATCGAAAGTTGAAATTCATTATATTCGCCAGAAGGAACCGATGGGACTGGGCCATGCGATTTGGTGTGCCCGTAAATTTATTGGGGACGAGCCTTTTGCCGTCCTATTAGGTGATGATATTGTCCGCGCTGATACTCCTTGCTTAAAACAGCTCATTCAACAATATGAAGAAACGAGAACATCGGTCGTGGGCGTGCAACGGGTTCCTGATGAAGAAACGCACCGATACGGGATTATTGATCCAGATCACCACGGCGGAGATCGGTATCACGTTCGTTCATTTATTGAGAAGCCTGAACAAGGACAGGCTCCTTCGAATTTAGCGATTATCGGTCGGTACATTCTCACTCCTGAGATTATGATGTTTTTAGATCAGCAGGAAATTGGGGCTGGCGGTGAAATTCAGCTTACCGATGCCATCCAAAAGTTAAACGAAATTCAACGGGTCTTTGCGTATGAATTTAATGGTCGGCGGTATGACGTTGGGGAGAAGCTTGGATTTATTGAGACTACGATCGAGCTTGCTCTAGAAAGAGAAGAACTTCGTGATGAACTTTTATCTTTTATAGATCAAACGCTTGAGCGTTATAAACAAGATTACTATTAAACGATTGTGCCGGGGCTCCCCCGGTTTTTCTTTTGTTATAAAATAACTTTCCCGCTATTTTTGAATTGAAAAAGGGACGTTAATTGTAAATATTTTAGTTTATTTAAGAAAAAACTAGGTTAAAGGTAGGGGAGGGACTTATACTGAATGTATTTCGTGCAGAAGAGCCTATACAACGATTGACACACTTCGGAATAATTCGAGTATAATATTAAGCACGCTATTTTATTAGGAGGCTTTTATTTAAAAATGGGACAACCACAGAGGAAGAAATTAGAGAAAACCTTAAAGCCCCACTGGGTCTGGGCAATTGCATTTGGTTCCGCCGTTGGGTGGGGTGCCTTTGTACTACCAACAGATTGGCTGCAAGGAAATGGACCGTTAGCTGTAGTCATCGGTTTCTTATTAGGGGCCGTATTGATGACAGTCATCGGTGTAAGTTACGGATTCCTCATTAAACAATTCCCTGTATCAGGGGGAGAATTTGCTTATGCTTACATTGGTTTTGGCAGAACACACGCTTTCGTCGCCGGTTGGTTTTTAACGCTTGGTTACATATGTACTGTTGCTTTAAACTCCTCCGCTCTTGCCTTACTAGGTAAGTTCTTATTCCCGAGTGTTGTAAAGGTCGTTCCCCTTTATACGATTGCAGGCTGGGACGTTTACCTCGGTGAAGTTATCATATCTACCGTTACGCTTATTGTATTTGCATTCTTAAATATCCGAGGAGCCAGTTTTTCTGGACGTTCTCAATTTATCTTTACTATCATCTTATTAACAGGAGTTGTTTTATTAGCCATTGGAGCGATTGTCAGCGACCAGGCTACTACTTCAAATATGCAACCACTATTTGCCCCAGGCAAACCAGCGATTGCATCGATATTGGCCATCTTAGCGATTACTCCATGGGCCTATCTCGGATTTGACAATATACCGCAAGCGGCAGAGGAATTTGATTTCCCTCCGAATAAAGCATTTAAATTAATCGTTTATGCTTTACTTGCTGCTGGACTTGCGTATTCTGTTATGGTACTTACTGTTTCAAGTCTAGCCCCTTGGCAGGAGTTAGCAGGATCTGCTTCAGCTTGGGCTACAGGAGACGCCATCGACAGCTTATTTGGCCGTCTTGGAATATTCATTATTGCCGTCGCTTTAGTGATGGGTATTTTCACAGGACTAAACGGGTTCTACCTGTCATCAAGTCGCTTAATGTTTGCGATGGGACGCGCTCGCGTGCTTCCACAGGTATTCCATAAACTACACCCGAAATACAATACACCATATGTAGGAATTATGTTTACATCTGCTCTATGCTTAATCGCTCCATGGTTCGGACGCGAAGTGCTGTTATGGATCGTAGACATGTCATCTATTGGTGTAACGATTGCTTATTTCTATTGCTGTGCAACAGCGTTCAAAATGTCGAAATCTAAAGCGCAGAAGATTTTCGCAGGATTAGGAGTAATTAGTGCAGCTATCTTCTTCTTCCTACTGACACTATGGTTCCTAGACTCTTCCCTATCCCAGCCATCTTACATTGCGCTAGCGGTTTGGGCAGGACTTGGGCTTCTCTTCTATCTTGTAAAACAAAAAGAATACAACGCTATTCCACGAAAAGAACTGAACTACTTGATTACAGAAAAAGAAGAAATCCCAGGAAAATAAGCAAAACCCTAAAGCCCACCGTCTACTATGACGGCGGGCTTTTTAATATTCGCGCACTCTTGCTTTCACACAGTAAAGGGAGAACGCGTGTCAGACACACGGGTGTTGATTAACCAAATTATGTAAATAAAATTAGACAAAAAAAGTCACTCACTTTAAAATGTTTCTTACCACAGAAAACAAACAAAAAGTGAGTGACTTTATATGAACAAAATTAA